>NZ_RBKY01000001.1:1238485-2476971 GCF_003634495.1 Nocardiopsis sp. Huas11
CAGCGCCTCGTTCTACGACGAGCTCTCCGAGATCGACGGCTGGCAGACCCTGCCGGTGTACGAGGCCGCGCAGGCGGTCCAGCGCAGCGCCGACGGCTTCGCCTATGACCAGCACGAGGGGCTGTCCGAGCGGATGGCCGAGGTGTTCACCGGCACCCGCGGTCCGGCCGTGACCTGCTGGTTCGACACCGAGGGCCTGGACGTGATCCGGGCCGAGGGCGCCGACGCCGACGCCGCGCGCACCGAGATGGCCCGCGTGTTCGGCACCGACCCCACGGCCCTGCCCGAGGTCACCGGGTCGCGGACGGGCGACCTCGGCTGGGCGATGGCGATCTGGGCCGTCACCCACGCCGACGAGTACGGGCTCTCCACGGTCACCTACGGCGACCAGCGCTGGCACGCCGGCGACGGCGGCCCCGGCACGGCCGCGTGGACCACCGTGTCCGACACCGGAGGCCGTCTCCTGCTGAAGTGACCCCGCGGGGCGCCCCGGTCTCGGGGCGCCCCGGTCTAAGAGTGCCCGACCCGCTTGGCGGCGGCCTCGACGCGCTCGTCGGTGGCCGTGAAGGCCACGCGCACGTGCCCGGACCCGGCGGCGCCGTAGAACTCGCCAGGGGCCACCAGGACGCCGCGCTCGGCGAGCTCGGCGACCGCGCCCCAGGCGTCGTGCTCGGGGTGGCTCGCCCACAGGTACAGGCCCGCGTCGGAGTGCTCGATGCGCCAGCCCGCGTCCTCGAACGCCGCCCGCAGGCGGGCCCTTCGGGCGCGGTAGCGCTCCTTCTGCTCCGCGGCGTGGGAGTCGTCGTCCAGCGCGGCGCGCATGGCGGCCTGGACCGGGGCCGGGACGATCATGCCCGCGTGCTTGCGCACCGCCAGCAGTTCACCGACCAGCGCGGGGTCGCCCGCCACGAAGGCGGCGCGGTAGCCGGCGAGGTTGGAGCGCTTGGACAGCGAGTGCACGGCGAGCAGGTTGTCGTGGGAGTCCCCGCACACGTCGGGGTGCAGGATCGACAGCGGCTCGGCGCCGTCCCAGCCCAGGTCGAGGTAGCACTCGTCGGAGGCCACGATCGCGCCGCGCTCGCGCGCCCACGCCACGACCTTGCGCAGGTGGGCGGTGCCCAGCACGCGTCCGGTCGGGTTGCTGGGCGAGTTGACCCACACGAGCCGGACGGGCGCGGGGCCCAGGGAGGCCAGCCCGTCGGCGGGGACCGGAGTGGCCCCGGCCAGGCGGGCGCCGATGTCGTAGGTGGGGTAGGCGAGTTCGGGGTGGACGACGGTGTCGCCGGCGCCCAGCCCGAGCAGGGTGGGCAGCCAGGCGACCAGTTCCTTGGAGCCCACGGTGGGCAGGACGGCGCCCTCGGCGACACGGACCCCGTGGCGGCGCTCCAGCCACGCCCCGATGGACGAGCGCAGCTCGGCGGTACCCCACGTGAGCGGGTAGCCGGGGGTGTCGGAGGACGCCGCCAGGGCGCTCTGGACGGAGGCGGGCACCGGATCCACCGGTGTGCCCACCGACAGGTCGGCGATGCCGTCGGGGTGCGCGGCCGCCGTCGCCTTGTAGGGCGCCAGCCGGTCCCAGGGAAAGGTGGGGAGCCGGTCGGTCACGGGTCGCCGGTCAGCCATCGGTGCACACTCCAGTGTCGGTTGCTCACGACAAGCGTCGCGCCGACCCCCGCGTAGGGGTCGACGCGACGCGTCACGATCTGGCGTCCGCGCGTCCACGCACCCTCTGCGCCATAGGGGTGGGGGCCGGACGGTCCCGCTCGCTACTCGGCCTGCGGCGGGAGCTTGGCTACGAGCGGGTGGTCGCGGTCGATCTTGCCGACCTTCGAGGCACCACCAGGCGAGCCGAGGTCGTCGAAGAAGTCGACGTTGGCCTTGTAGTACTCCGACCACTGCTCGGGCAGGTCGTCCTCGTAGTAGATGGCCTCGACAGGGCAGACCGGCTCGCACGCACCGCAGTCGACGCACTCGTCCGGGTGGATGTACAGCATCCGGTCGCCCTCGTAGATGCAGTCCACGGGGCACTCGTCAATGCACGCCTTGTCCAGCACATCAACGCAGGGCTGCGCGATGACGTAGGTCACGTCGTACTCCTTGTCTCACCCCCGCTGTCCACGGGGGAGGCGGGGACCTTCAGGGCCACGGGACGGAGCGGCGTGCGGGCGCCGTCCGCGCTGCTCCGGGCTCTGCAAGCAATTGGCACAGATGTCGTCCTCCTAGTATGGCGTCGACGAACAGCCAGCGCACAATCGGGGGTCGGGTTCCATGCACTTGGGAGGACGTCTCGTCCACCGCGTCGTCCCGAACGACGTCGGTCAGCGCGTGTCGGTGCGGATCCGCCTCCCCGAGGGCGGCTTCACCGATATCGTCGGAGTCATGGAGTCCTGGGCGGACCACGTCCTCACCCTGCGGCGCCGCGACGGGTCGTCGGTGGAGGTCGCCGAGTCCGACATCGCCGCGAGCCGTGTCGTTCCCCCCGTCCCACCGCGGCGGCGCGGCGGAGGGCCGCCCCAGGCCTCCTGAGAGCTCATGTCGTGCCTGAACACAGGCATCTTTCGGCCCGTCCGGGGTAAGAGTCGGCTCAGCCACAGCTCGATCCCCCTCAGGAGGTGGTGAGCGCCATCATGCGCGAAGCCGTCGCGTCCGCCCTCGCCGAGTTGGCGCGCAGGGACGAGCGGTCCGCCGGCATGGCCCGGCTCGCACTGGACGCGTTGGCGCCCGGCCAGGAGCTGGAACGGATCGACCAGCACGCCGTGCAGCGGTTCTGCTGGTTCGAGCTGCCGGTGCGGTTCCAGGGAGCGGCGCAGGACCAGCGGCTCGCCGCCCGCTCGCTCAGCCAGCTCTTCGACCTCCTCCAGCTGCACCGCTACGCCCAGATCTGCAAGTCGCCCGAGACCACGACCGTGCTGGGCGTCTACGCGCGCGACCACGACGCGGGACTGGCCATGTTCGAGCGGCTGATGTGGGAGTCCGGGGTGGAGCCGCCGGACCTGCCCGAGCTGACGTGGGGCACCGCGGTCGGCGACGCCGAGATCCGGGCCCGGCACGAGACCGCGGCCGCGCTGGAGCTGGCGATCTCGCTGGGCGACGTGCGGCCGGGCAAGCTCGGCTGGCGTCCGGCCCAGGAGCGCTTCACCCGGTCGTTCCTGACCCGGCCCGACCACCAGGGGCTCAGCCATCTGGACCGCGTCCGCGAGGAGCGGGTCCGGGCCTGGCTGGGCTCGTCCGCGCACCCGCACCGGGAGCGCCTGTGGCCGCTGGTCGGGGAGATCATCGCCGGGGCGGACGCGCCGCGCTCCGCCGAGCGGGCCATGGCGCCGCTCCAGCGGCTGCTGGACCTGGCGGCGGACGGGATCGTGCTCACCCAGATCGGGTACATCGCGCCCAGCGTGGTGCGGCAGATGTGCGCGGACTTCGGCTGGCACACCTCGCCCGAACCGCCGCGCAGCGAGACCGACGCCACCCAGCTGATCTCCCTGCACCAGGTCCTGCGCTCCATGCGCGCGGTCCGGCGGTCGGGCCGCAGGCTGGTGCTGACCCGGCGCGGACGCCAGCTGCGGGAGGATCCCGAGGCGCTGTGGCGGGCCGCGACCCAGACGCTGTGCCGGACCGGGGGTGTGGAGCAGGCGGCCGCGGAGACCTTCCTGGGCCTGCTGCTCACGCGCTCACCGCAGGGGGCCGGGTCGCACGCCCGGCGGGGCGAGTCCGACGTGACCGCGGCCGAGCGCACGCTCACCGAGTACGGGTGGGTGCCGGTGGAGCCGCCGGTGGCGGCGGGCCGGCACGCGGCCGCGCACCGCCGGACCGCCGACGCCGCCTCGGACCAGCTGCGCGCGATCGTGATGGCGGTGGGCTGGCTCCTGGAGACGCTGGGGCTGCTCACCGAGGACGACGGCGACGGCCACCGCGAACTGACCGTCCCCGGCCGGGCGTTCGCGATCGCGTGCCTGCACCAGTCCGCCGTGGCGCCCAGGGCCGTCGTCTAGGCCGTGTTTTTTACAGCATTCCGGGCTCACGGCCGCCAGGACCGCCTCTCGCTGCGCCTCTGTGCTCGTGAAGCACCACCAGGCTGAACTTCGCACATCGTCTTGCGAGAGACGGCCTGACGACCGCGAGCTCACCCGAAAGCCTGCAGAAAAACACGCCCTAGTCCGTGTCCTTCCGCAGGCCTTCGGACGAACCCGGACCGGTGGGGCGGGTCGCCTTGCCGTCGAGCCAGAGGTCGGTCGAATCGTCGCGGTGGGTGCCGTCGGTGCCCACGTGCTCGGCGCTGATCCGCGGACCCTTCTTGATGACGTGGACCAGCGCCATCGCGTGGCCGCGGCCGAGCCCGTAGTCGTCGGCCAGCCACTGGACGATGGTGCCGGCCTTGACCGAGGAGGCGTCGTAGCCCCGCTCCTTCGCCAGATCCACGAGCGCGCGCGGAACGAGTCCGGTCTTGTCCTCGATGGTGTCGAGGTAGGCCTGGAACGACATGGGATGCTCCTCCGTCGGGTGGAACCCCATGCTGGCAGCCGCCTGCGACAGTTCCGGGATTCCCCGACGCGCGAGACCGGGCGGCCGCCGCCCCGCCGAACACGACCCGCTGCGACCGGGTGCGGACCAGGGCCTACTCTGGAGCGCGAACGACCCGCGACCAGCAGGAGCGCCATGCCCACGCCCGAACCGCCGCACGAGGCGGAGACGACCGACGCGCCCGAGCCCGCACCGGACCAGGCACGCGGCGTCGACCCGTGGGAGAAGATGCCCGAGGACGCGCTGAACGTACCGGGCCGGGACGGCCTCGACGACACGGGGGACGCGCCGTCGGAGAAGGCGCCGTCGGAGGGGCCCGCGCCGGCGGCCGAGGCCGTCGCGGCCGGTGCCGAGACGGCCGGTGCCGAGACGGCCGAGCGCACCCCCGGTTGGGCGGACTTCCTGCCCAGCCCGGTATTCGTGCTGCTGCTGGGCCTGGCCGGATTCGCCGGCTGGCTGTCCTGGCGCGCGGTCGAGATGGACTGGGTGGCGGAGGGCACCGCCGTCACCCCGCTGATCCCTCCGCTGTTCATCCTGCTGGGCTGGATCGTCTCGGTCGCGGTGCACGAGTTCGCCCACGCGCTCGCCGCCCACCTGGCCGGGGACCGCTCGCTGCGCGGCGGCGGCTACCTGCGGTTCAACCCCTTCGCCTACCGCGAGGCGTTCGCGGGCCTGGTCCTGCCGGTGCTCTACCTCGGGCTGGGCGCGTTCGGCATGACGGGGCCGCCCACCTACGTCGACTGGGACCGGATCCGCACGCCGGGCCGCCGCGTCGCGGTCGCGCTCGCGGGGCCGCTGGCCAGCCTCCTGCTCGCGGCCGTGTTCGCCGTGGCCGTGTCGATCCTGGTGCCGCCGGGCAACGACACCACGAACTGGGCGATCGCCGCGCTGGCGTTCCTGTGCTTCGCGAACCTGACGGCCGCGCTGGTCAACCTGCTTCCGGTCCCCGGGCTCGACGGCTTCGAGGTGCTGGCCGCGTTCCTCCGGGGCCGCTGGGTCCGCACCGCCCGGATCAACGCGCTGTTCGGCTCCGTGGCCGTCTTCGCGGTGCTCTGGTTCCCGACCGTCAACCAGTGGTTCTTCGGCCTGCTGTACTCGCTGCTGGAGCGGATCCTGCCCAACCCGGCCGTCTCCGGCATGATCTTCCACGGCCAGCTGCTGCTGCGGTTCTGGGGCTGACCTCCGCCGCCCGCCCGCGCCCTACCGCGCGGGCGGTGGGCTCGGCAGTCGGCTCAGGCCGCTGTGCACGACGGCGATCACGAGCACGAGCATGGTGCCGAAGAGGTACCCGTAGTGCATGAGGTGGCCGGTGATGACGACGTCGCCGCCGGGGACGTAGACGACCAGGACCACGAGCGTGGCCAGGTAGCCGACGGCGAACGCCAGCGCGGCCGACGGGCGCCTACTCCCCCAGGCCACCAGGCGGCAGGCGCCGTAGAGCAGCGCCAGGAAGACGAGCAGGCCCGCCCCCGCCAGGATCTGGGCGAGCGCCCCGGCGTCCCAGTAGCGGGTGAGCCAGCCCGCGCCGAACGAGCCGACCAGGCCGACCGCGGCGCCGAGCGCGAGCACGACGACGCACGTCAGGACCGTGAGCACGGCGGACACGGCCGCGGACCGGCGTGCCGTGTCCGCGCTCGGGGCGGCGGCCGGCCCGCCCTCGGCCCCGGATCCCGGGGCGCCCCCCACGGTGCCGCTCACCGGGCGGCTCACAGACCCGCGAAGAGGTCGGTCTCGTACTCGCCCGGTTGGACGCGCGGCGTCGGCCCCATGAGGAGCGTGTAGTACTCGACGGCGTCGATCTCCTGGGCGATGCCGTTCGACAGCGCGAACCGCTCGCCGTGCACGGTGATCTGGGTGGCGTGCGCGCGCATGGCCAGGGTCTTGGCGGCCCAGTGGTCGCTCGCGTCCACGCGCGTGGTCACCAGGGCGTCCGGGGTGCCGCGCGCGATGTCGGACACCTGGGTGGGCGGCGTGAACGGGCCGGCCTCCTCGGCCATGCGTTCGACGACCGCCTCGATCCGCGACACCGGCTGGGCGATCGCGTAGAGCTTGCGGACCTGCCAGGGGGTCCCGGGCATCGCGCGCTCGGCGGCCTTGACGCAGGCCCGGCGGGTGACCCGGTGGGCCTGGACGTGGTCGGGGTGGCCGTAGCCGCCGTGCTCGTCGTAGCCGACGACCACGTGCGGGCGGACCTCGCGGATGAGCTCGGCCAGCAGGCGCGCGGCCTCCTCCGGGTCGGCGCCCCAGAACGCCCGGGGGTGGTCGTTGGCCGGACCGCCCATCATCCCGGAGTCCCGGTAGTGGCCGGCCCCGCCGAGGAAGCGGTGGTCGCGCACTCCCAGCGCGACGCAGGCCTTGTCCAGTTCGCCGACGCGGTACTCACCGAGGGCGTCCTCGCGGTCGGCGGCCAGGTGCGCGAGGTCGTCGGGAATGACCTCGCCCTCCTCGCCCAGGGTGCAGGTCACCAGAGTGACCTCGGCCCCCTCGGCCGCGTACTTCGCCAGCGTGGCACCGGTGACGATGCTCTCGTCGTCGGGGTGCGCGTGCACCATCATGAGTCGCCTGTCCATCACCTTGCGAACAATACCGGCCACAAGGGCGTGTTCCCCCGCAACCACTCCCGCACGCCGTGGCCGCGCGCCCCGACCCGCGCCGATGTGGGCCACAATCGCACCATGAGCTTTCCTCGCCAACTCGCCCGAACCCGTCGCTTCACCACCGGTGTGCCGCGTGCCTTCCAGATCTCACCGGACGGGGGCCGTGTCGCCTTCCTCCGGGGACGCGACGGTGTCGACACCGCCACCTGCCTGTGGGTCCACGACGCCGAACGCGGCACGGACGCGGTCCTGGCCGATCCCCACACCCTGGGCGCCGACGACGAGAACCTGCCGCCCGAGGAGCGCGCCCGCCGGGAGCGGTTGCGCGAGAGCGGCGGCGGCATCGTGTCCTACTCCGTGGACGAGGCGTTCACCCGCGCGGTGTTCACGCTGTCGGGGCGGTTGTTCTACGTCGACCTGGTGGGCGACGACACCGATCCGCGCGAGCTGCCCGCCACCACGCCGGTGGTCGACCCCCGGGTCTCCCCCCGGGGCGACCGCGTGGCCTACGTCAGCGGAGGGGCGCTGCGGGTCATCGACATCGCGGGCGCCGCGGACGACCACGGTGACCGGATCCTCGCCCAGGACGACGGCGAGCACGTGACGTGGGGCCTGGCGGACTTCGTCGCCGCCGAGGAGATGGACCGGATCCGCGGGTTCTGGTGGGCGCCCGACGGCTCGGCCCTGCTGGCCACCCGGGTCGACGAGTCCGCGGTCCAGCGCTGGTACGTGGACGACCCGGCCAGTCCCGGACAGGAGCCGACCTCGCTGCGCTACCCGGCCGCGGGCACGGAGAACCCGGGTGTGCGCCTGGCCGTGCTGCCGGTGGCCTCCGCCGCCGAGCACCGGCGGTCGGGGCCGCCCGACCCGGTGTGGGTGGAGTGGGACCACGAGGCCCTGCCCTACCTGCCCACGGCGGGCTGGACCACGGGCCCGGACGGCAACCCGACGATCGTGTTCACCGGGCAGAGCCGGGACCAGCGCACCCTCACCCTGTTCAGCGCCGACCCGGCCACCGGGCTGGTGGCCGAGATCCGCACGGACACCGACGACGTGTGGGTGGAGATCATGCCGGGCGTGCCGGCCCACACCTCCGGCGGGGCCCTGGTGTGGATCGCCCGGGACGCCGACGGCGGCGCCCGCCGGGTGTACGCGGACGGACGGCCGGTCAGCCCGGCCGACGTCTACGTGCGCGGCGTGGTGGACGTGGACGGCGACCGGATCCTGTACTCGGGCTCGCCCGCGGGGCGGCCCGCGGACGTGTCGCTGTGGCTGGTGGACCTGGGCACGGGGCTGGCGGCGCCGGTGGAGCTGCCCGGCCACGGCTGCTCGCAGACCACCGACGCCGAGGCGCACAGCGGGGTCCGGTCGGGACGGCTGCGCGGCGACACGATGGTCGTGCAGCACCGGTCGCTGGACTTCCCGGGCGTGCGCACGCTGGTGCTGCGCGAGGCGAGCTCGGAGACCCGGCGCGGCGTCAGTGAGATCGCCAGCCTGGCGGAGGCCCCGGACCTGCCGGACCCGCGGGTGACCACGTGGCGCGCCGGCGAGCGGCAGATCCCCTGCGCGCTGGTGCTGCCGTCCTGGTACCGGGACGGCGGGCGCCCGCTGCCGGTGCTGATGGCCCCCTACGGCGGTCCGCACGCGCAGCGGGTGCTCAACGCGCGCGGCGCCTACCTGAGCGCGCAGTGGTTCGCCGAGCAGGGGTTCGCGGTGCTCATCGCCGACGGCCGGGGCACCCCCGGACTGGGCGTGGAGTGGGAGCAGTCCGTGCACCTGGACCTCGCCTCCCCGGTCCTGGAGGACCAGGTGGACGCGCTGCGGGACGCGGCCGAGCGGTTCGACTGCCTCGACACCTCGCGGGTGGGCATCCACGGCTGGTCGTTCGGCGGCTACCTGGCGGCGCTGGCGGTGCTGCGCCGCCCGGACGTGTTCCACGCCGCGGTGGCGGGGGCGCCGGTGATCGACTGGCGGCTGTACGACACGCACTACACCGAGCGCTACCTGGGCACGCCCGAGAGAGAGCCGGAGGCCTACGAACGCAGTTCGCTGCTGGAGGACGCGGGCAAGCTGGAGCGCCCGCTGATGATGATCCACGGGCTCTCCGACGACAACGTGGTGTTCGCGCACACCCAGCGGATGTCCTCGGCCCTGCTCGCGGCCGGGAAGCCGCACACGGTGCTGCCGCTGTCGGGGGTGACGCACTCGCCGTCGGACCCGGTGGTGGCGGAGAACCTGCTGCTGTTGCAGGTGCGGTTCCTCAAGGAGGGCCTGCGGGGCGAGTAGGCCGAGGCCGACCGGTGCCGGACGCGGGAGGGCGCGTCCGGCACCGGTGATGAGTTTTCGCGCCCGCCCCCGTCATACCTGCGTCGGGACACGATGACGGAAGGACGACGTGATGGGTGCGGACACGCGGCTGGAGGAGAGGGGCGTGATCGGCCTGGACGAGGTCGACGAACCGGCGTTCTCGGGACTCGCGGAGCGGCACCGGCGGGAGCTGCACGTGCACTGCTACCGGATGCTCGCGTCGTTCGAGGACGCCGAGGACACCGTGCAGGAGACGTTCATGCGTGCCTGGCGGCGGCGGGAGACCTTCGAGGGCCGGTCGACGTTCCGGGCCTGGTTGTATCGGATCGCCACCAACGCCTGCCTGGACCTGCTCGCCAAGCGCCGCCCGGAGCCTGCGACCGGCGGCGAGGTGCTGTGGCTACAGCCCTACCCGGACCGGCTGCTCGACGAGCTGCCCGCGGGCGACGCGGACGAGCCGGAGGCCGTCGCCGTCGCGCGGGAGACGATCGAGCTGGCCTACCTGGTCGCGGTCCAGCACCTCGCGCCGCGCCCGCGGGCCGTGTTGATCCTGCGGGATGTGCTCGGCTGGCGGGCGAAGGACGTCGCGGAGCTCCTGGGGGACTCCGTCAACTCCGTGAACAGCGCGCTGCAGCGAGCCCGAGCCGGCATGCGGGAGCACCTGCCCGCCGAGCGGCAGGACTGGACCGGCCGCGAGGAGGACGCCCAAACGCGTGAGCTGGTGCGCCGCTACACCGAGGCCAGCGTGTCCACGGACGTCACGGCGCTCGCCTCGATGCTGCGCGACGACGTCCGTTTCTCGATGCCGCCCACGCCGGGCCTGCATGTCGGCCGCGACACGGTGGTGAACTACCTGGTCGAGAGCGGCTTCGAGGGCATGAAGGGCCTGCGCGCCGTCCAGACCACCGTGAACCGGCAGCCCGCCCTCGCCTTCTACCTCTGGCAGCGGCAGGAGGGCGCGTACCTCCCGTTGACGATCGACGTCCTGCGCGTCACCGGCGGGGCGATCACCGAGATCCTCACGTTCCACGACGACCGGTTCCCGCGGCTCGGGCTGCCGGCGCGCCTGCCGGCCGACGGCACGGAGTAGTCCCGGTGCGGACGCTCGCGCCGCGCGGTGCGGCTGGAGCTGCCGACCTCACCGAGCCGTCACGGCTCGGTCGACCCACGAAGAAAGGCAGGGCCGCCATGCTGACGCAGATCGCGGAAGGTGTGCTGATCCACCGAAGCGAGTTGCTCCAGAACAACACCGTTGTCGTGCGAGGCCGGGCCGGCGTGTTGCTCATCGACCCCGGGCTGACCGGCGACGAACTGACCTGCCTCGCGAACGACCTGTCCGGGATGGGCCGGCCCGTCGTGGCGGGCTTCTCGACGCATCCTGATTGGGATCACGTGCTCTGGCACGCCGACCTCGGCGAAGTGCCCCGTTACGGCACGGCCCGCTGCGCGGCCGACATGCGGGATGTGCGGTCGGACGCGGGCTGGAAGGCCCGCGCCGCCGAGGGGCTACCGCCGGAAATCGCCGAGGAGACACCGCTGGACCTCTACGGCCTCATCACCGGTCTGCCTGCCGGAACCGTGCGGATTCCTTGGGATGGCCCTGAAGTCCGGATCATCGAGCACCCGGCGCATGCCCCGGGCCATGCGGCGCTGTTGATCGAGGAACGCGGGGTGCTCGTCGCCGGCGACATGCTGTCCGATGTGTTCGTTCCGATGCTCGGCGACTTCGACGGCACCGGTGACCCGGTCGAGGACTACCTCGGCGGGCTGCGACTGCTCGAAAACGTGGCGGACGACGTGGATGTCCTCGTCCCCGGTCACGGGTCCGTCTGCGGAGCCGATCAGGTACACGCCCGGATCGAGCAGGACCGCGCGTACGTACATGCCCTGCGTGACGGCGGTGCTCCCGACGACCCGCGGATCGACTCGCCCAAGCCTGGCTGGGAGTGGGTGAGCGACATCCACGCGGGGCAACTTCAGCAGGTCGCCCGAAGAAAGGGAGCGTCATGAACCGCGGGGGCGTGGGGATGCCGGTCCGCGCGCTCAGGGACGGTTGACGCCGCCCGCCGGTGACCGGCACCGGCGGGCGGGGCGGATCAGAAGGTGGACGGTCTTGCCGGCTCGATCTCGGACTCGTCAGGTACCTCGATGTCCACGTCCTCGTTGAAGCTGACGTAGACCACGGTCTCGGTGCCGGGCCGCGGACCCTGACCGTCGCCGTAGTCGGGCTCGGAGTAGACGGTGAACAACAGGGGGTACCCCTCGTCGTCGGTCCACAGGTCGAAGGTGTGCTCGACCATCCCCAGGCTCGTGTTCCCGGAAGCGAGCACCTCCTTGGTGTAGACGCCTGAGTAGTGGTGCCCGCTGATCCCCCGCAGGGCGTCCATGCCGCCCATCCGCTCCGGCGGGTACAGCAGGGTCGCCGGTGCTTCGCTCGTGTCGAGGTACTCGACGCCGCCTTCGGCCTCCGCCGCCAGGTCGAGGTCGTGGACCAGCCGTTCCCGGTCGACGCCGGCCGTCCTGGAGGGGTCGGCCCCGGGGTCGCGGTAGTACGGACCGACCACCGGGTCCGCGGTCAGGTGGACGGTGTCCCGGAAGAGCGTGTCGTTCAACCCCTCCCCCAGGTACATGACATCGGTGTGGCCGGGACCGGGGAATTCAGGGCTCTGGAGATAGACCGGCTGGGGGTCCTCCTCGTACCAGTAGAGCTCGTAGCTCTCCGATCCCTCGCCCCCGCCGGTCGTCGCACCGAGGAAGGCCTCGAAACCGGTGGCGTCCAGAGCGAGCCGACGTGCCTGCTCGACTCGGGCCGGTCCGTCCTCCACCGTCACCTCGCCACCGCCCGAACCGTTCTCGCCCCCGCCCGCGTCCTCACCGCCCGCGGCGTCACCGCCACCGTCCGACCCCGCGGCCGACGGGTCGTCCGCGCCGGGGATCGACGGGTCCACGACCAGCCATACCGCCACCAGGGCCGCGACCAGGGCGGCCGCCGTCGCGGTGACAGCGATGACCGGCCCTCTGCGAGAACGGCGGACCCTGCGGGGTTCGGGCGCCGTGATCCCGCGCCACTCGGTCGCCAGCAGGGCGGGAACGATCTCGGTGGCCTGGGCCGGACCGAAGCCCGCCGTCGGCGGCGACGTCTGGTCGTGGGCCGGGAGATCGTGCGGCAGCGGCTGGACACGCGTGGCGTTCCACCGCGAGGTCAGTTCGGTCAGAGCCCGCTCCGCCGTGGGCCGCCGATCCGGATCCTTGTCCAACGCCCGCCGGACCAGGTCCATCAGCTCCGGCGGGACCCCGTCCAGGTCGGGTTCCTCCCGTCGGGTGCGGTGGATGAGCACGTCCGCGCCACCGGTGCCGAAGGGGTTGCGGCCGGTGGCGGCGAAGGCCACCATGCCGCCCCACGCGAACATGTCCGAGCGGTCCGTGGCCTGCACGCCCTCGAACAGCTCCGGCGCCGCCCAGCCGGGCGTACCGACCAGACCACCGGTCTTCGTCAGGGCCGTCCCGTCCACGGTCCGAGCGATGCCGAAGTCCAGGACCTTGGGCCCGGCCGGAGACATGATGACGTTGCCGGGCTTGAGGTCGCGGTGCACCACCCCGGCCGCGTGGATCGCGGCCAGCCCTTCGGCCAGCCCGACCGCCAGCGCCAGCAGCACACCGTCCGTGAGCACACCGTGTTCACGGACATGGCCGCGCAACGGCAGGCCCCGCACGTACTCCGTGGCCAGCCACGGAGTCCCCGCCCGCACGTCGGCATCGTAGAAGGTGGCCGTGCACGTGCCCCGCACCCGCGAGACCAGGTCCACCTCCCGCGCGAAGCGGGCCAGGAACACGGCATCGGCCGCGAACTGCGGGTGGATCACCTTCACCGCCGCGCAGCCGCCCGCCTCGTCCACGCCCGCGTAGACCGCGCCCATGCCGCCCGCACCGATCCGGCCGACCACGCGGTACCGGCCCAACGCCTCCGGGTCCTGCGGGCCCGGCGGATCGATCCCCGGCGGAAGGTGGTCTCTGTCGAACGGGGGACGCGTGGGGGTCACCTGGTTCGTCTCCTGACTGGTGTTCACTCGATGGGGATCGTGAAGTCACAACCGTCCACGGGGACTCCCGTGGCGGCGACGGGGTCGTAGGCGCTCAACCGGAACACAAGGCTCTGTCCGTTGTTTTCGGAGCAGACACCGCCGAGACTCTCGGGGACGGCCGGCCCGTCCTCGGGCACCGCATCGCCCGGAAGGTAGAAGGCGACCCCCTGGGTGTAGGGGTTGTTGATCGGGGCGTTCCGGTCGGTTTGGATGTAGGTCATCTCGAACTCGGCCACGGGGTCCTGCGGGCTGAGCGTGGCGAGCACTCCCGTACTGCTGGGGCGTTGGAGGTCGGACGCCTCCGGAACGCCGGTCACCGTCACGAAGGCGAAGTCGTTGCTGTGCAGGCGCAGGTCACCGAAGTCGGGCAGGTACTCCGCCCGGACCGTGAGCTCCATGGCGTTCGCCTCGCTACCGGTCTCCTGGGCGTCGAGGAAGGTGAGCCGGAGCTGCTCCAGGCCCTCTCCCCCCGTCCCGCCCTCGGCCGGGGCGAGAACGCGCACCAGGGACAGCTCCTCGTCGGCCGCGACCGGATCCACCCGGACCTCGCCCGTCTCGTAGAGCTCCGCGTACTCCTCGGGAACCCCGTCCGCGGCGACCTCCTCCGCGGTCTGACCGGTTCCGCCGCCGGTACCGCCCTGCGGTTCCTCCTCGCGCAGCAGGACGGCCGCCCCGGTCCCCGCCACCAGGGCGAGGGCGAGCGCCCCGCCGACGATCGACAGCGGGCGTCGGCGGCGGACCACCCACGGGCGCCTGGGCGCCGCGTGCGCCGCCCAGGCCGGACGCCCGTCGACGGGATCGGCCACGCCGGTCCAGGCGGTCCGCATCAGCGCGGACGGATCGGTCACCGGCGCGCCCGCCGGGGCGAGCCGTCGGATCAGCTCCTCCCACAGGGCCCGCGCGGTGGGCCGGCGCTCCGGGTCCTTGTCCAGCGCACGCTCCAGCAGGTCCCGCAGACCCAGGGGCACACCCTCCAGCGAGGGCGGCTCGGAGATGATGCGCGAGGCCAGCACGTCCGAGGTGCCCTCGCCGAAGGGGCCGCGTCCGGTGGCGGCGAAGGCCACCAGTCCGGCCCACGCGAACACGTCGGAGCGGTCCATCGCGGAAGCGCCCCGGTACTGCTCCGGCGCGATCCACCCGGGGGTGCCGACCAGGCCGCCCGTGTGGGTCAGGGCCGTCTCCTCCACGGCCCGCGCGATCCCGAAGTCCAGGACCTTGGGCCCGTCGGGAGCCAGGATCACGTTCCCGGGCTTGAGGTCGCGGTGCACCACGCCCTGGGCGTGGATCGCGGTCAGGGCCTCGGCGACCCCCATCGCGAAGGCGGCCACCGCGGCGCCGGTGAGCGGACCGCGCTCGCGCACATGGCGGCCCAGGGTGCGACCGGGGACGTACTCCGTGGCCAGCCACGGCACGTCGGCGGCGGTGTCCGCGCCCAGGAAGCGGGGGACGCAGGCCGCGCGGACCCGGCTCGCCAGGTCGACCTCCCGGGCGAACCGGGCACGGAACTCGGCGTCGGTGGCGTAGATGCCGTGCACGCACTTGACCGCGGCCGGGTGGTCGCGGTCGTCCAGTGCCGCGTAGACCACGCCCATGCCGCCGGAGCCCAGTCGGCCCGCCAGCCGGAAGGGGCCGAGGTGGCGGGGGTCACCGGACGCGAGGGGCGAGGCGCCCTCCGGCGACGCGGCCGGCGAAACGACGTTCATGGTTGGGGGACCTCGTCTTGTCGTGGTGGCTCGTTCGGACAGAACCGTAGAACAGGGCCGGTGGTCGATGGGTTCGCGCCCCCGGCGGGTCGGGCCCGGCCCGTCAGGTACCGGCTCCGTCCATCTCCTCCCGGCTGGCGGCGATCTCGGACTCGTCCGGGACCTCGATGTCCACGGGCTCGTTGAAGCTGAGGTAGGTGACGGTCCTCGTGCTGGTCTGCCCCATGGCATCGCCCACCGGTTCGTAGAACAACTGGTGGAGCAGCGGATAACCGTCCTCGTCCAGCCACACGTCGAAGGTGTATCCGTACTCGCCGGGGGACGTGACCTCGAACTCGTACGCGAAGTCCCGGTCGAAGGAACCGCTGTACTGGTGCCCCGTCGCTCCTGCGATCCGGCCGAGGTCCGCGGCGCCCTCCAGCATGGCGTCCGAGTTCTCGGGCAGCGCGCTCTCTCCGAGGTAGTCGACCACCACGCCCTCGTCTGCGATCCACGCGAGTTCCTCCACCAGCACGCCGCGGTCGAGGGGCCCGTCGTACTCGGCGGTCCCGTCGGGATCACGGAAGTACCCTCCGTCCTCGAGGCCCAGGGCCAAGGAGTCGACGGAGATGACGCGGTGGATGACGTCGTCCGGCCGGTCACCGATCTCCAGGACCTCGCCCAGCATGGGCCCGCTCCACCTGGTGTACAGGTACAGGGGCTGCGGGGACTCGGAGTACCGGTAGCGCCTCGGATACGCGCTGGGGGGACCCGAGAAGGTCAGAGAGTAGGTGTCGAAGCTGGACGCTCCCAGGGCCAGGTCGACAGCTCGGGCGAGCATGGCCGGACCGTCCTCCACGGGAATCTCCGTCTCCGGGTCCGCCGCGTCCGCCGCGTCCGCCGGGTCCGCCGCGTCCTCTCCCATTGAACCGCCCGTGCCCGCCTCCTCCTGCCCGTCCGCCCCCGCACCGGAACCGGGGAGGTCGAGCAGCCACGCCGCCAGGAGCGCCAGGACCAGTACCCCCGCCGTACTCGCGACCGCGGTCGCGGCCAGGAGGCCGCGCCGGGGACGCCGGACGCGCCGGGCGTCGGGCGCGGTCACGCCGCACCACTCGGTCGCGAGGAACTCCGGGACCAGTCGCGTGGGCGGGACCTGGTCCGCGGCCCCGACACGGGTCGCCGTCCGATCGCCGATCAGCTCCACGAGGACCTGCTCGGCGGTGGGACGTCGCCCGGGTTCCTTGTCCATCGCCCGGCGGACGAGGGCGGCCAACTCTTCCGGGATCCCGTCCAGGTCAGGCTCCTCCGTACGGGTGCGGTGGACCAGCGCCTCCGCGTTCCCGGTCCCGAACGGGTTGCGCCCGGTGGCGGCGAAGGCGACCATCCCGCCCCAGGCGAACATGTCCGAGCGCTCGGTGGCGTCGGCGCCCAGGAACTGCTCGGGGGCGATCCAGCCCGGGGTACCGACCAGCCCGCCCGTCTGGGTGAGCGCGGTCGCGTCGATCGCCCGAGCGATGCCGAAGTCGAGCACCTTCGGCCCCTCCGGAGACAGGATCACGTTGCCCGGCTTGAGGTCGCGGTGGATGACGCCCGCCTCGTGGATGGCCGTGAGGGCCTCCGCCAGGCCGACGGCGAGGGCCACCAGGACGCCACCGTTCAACGGCCCGTTCTCCTGGACGTGCTGGCGCAGCGTACGCCCGCGTACGTACTCGGTGGCCAGCCACGGCGTCGCCGCGCGCACGTCCGCGCCGTGGAACGCCGCCGTGCAGGTCGCGCGGACCCGGGACACCAGTTCCACCTCGCGGGCGAAGCGGGCCAGAAACTCCGGGTCAGCGGCGAACTGCGGGTGGATCACCTTGACCGCGGCGCAGCCTCCCTGGGGGCCCACGCCCGCGTAGACGGCCCCCATCCCGCCGGTGCCGATACGGCCCACGATCCGGTACTCGCCCACGTCCCGGGGGTCGCCCTTGGCCGGCGGGTCCACTCCGGGGGGCAGGTGGTCCCGGTCGAAGGGAGAGTGTGGTGCGCTCATGTGCGACCTTTCCGTGGAGTCACTGGGAGTCGGCGGACCAGGCGCAGCCGTCCGCGGGGACACCGCCGGCGGCGGTGGCGTCGTACGGCGTGAGCTCAAGCCCGCGAGGGTCCGGTCCCGGTGGTCCGTCGACCATCTCGTAACAGGCCCCGCCCGGGTAGCCGGGTTCGGCCCGGCCGTCCTCCATGGCCCGCTGAGGCATGTAGTAGACGACGCCGGCGGCGGGATACCCGAAGAACGTCACGGTGAACTCCGCCGTCCGCTCGTTCGGGCCGACCTCAGCGAGAACGCCCGCACTACCGGGACGGTCGATGGGGAGAGGCTCTTCGTCGGTGGTGGGCCCCGAGGCGCGTGCGAAGTCGTTGGTGTGCACCCGTGCCTCCCCGAAGTCGGGGAGGTACTCCACCCGGGTGGAGAACTCCGGAACGGGAGGCTCGTTGGTGATGACGACGCTCTCCTCGAAGGTGATCCTCAGGTGCTCCAGCCGCTCCCCGCCCATTCCGGAGGCAGGGACCAGAGTGCTGATCAGCTCCGTACCGGACACCGGCGTCACCTCGACCCGTCCGTTCTCGTAGAGGTCGCGGTACTCCTCGGGGACGTCGTCTGCGACGGAGCCGCCCGTGGCCTCCGATGTCGCCCCCTCCCCGGCCGCGCCCTCCCCGGTCGCCCCCTCCCCGGCCGCGCCCTCCACCGATGTGCTGTCCCCGGCCGCGCCGGGTTCGCCGGCACCGGCGCCGTCGGCCTCCTCGCCCAGCAGCGCGGGCAGGCCCACCCCGGCCACCAGGCCGAGAATGAGCGCGCCTGCGGCCACCGCGAGCGGGCGGCGACGACGGACCACCCACGGCCGCCGGGGCGCCGCGTGCGCGGTCCATCCCCGAGGCGTAGCGGCGCGATCGGCCACACCGGTCCAGGCCACGCCCATGACGGCCGTCGGCTCGGCGTCCGGTCCGCCGCCGGGTGCGAGCGCCAGGGTGAGCGAGTCCCGTAGCTCCCGCGCCGCGGGCCTGGGCTCCGGGGCCTTGGCCAGGGCGCGCTCCAACAGGCCCCGCAGGTCCGCGGGCACACCTTCCAGCGAGGGCGGCTCGGAGATGATCCGAGCGGCCAGGACGCCCGAGGTACCCGAACCGAACGGGCCCCGGCCGGTGGCGGCGTAGGCCACCAGACCGGCCCAGGAGAAGACGTCGGAGCGGTCCGTCACGGGCTCTTGCCGGTACTGCTCCGGTGCCATCCAGCCCGGGGTTCCGACCAGCCCGCCCGTCCTGGTCAGGGCGGTCTCCTCCACCGCCCGAGCGATACCGAAGTCCAGGACCTTGGGCCCGTCCAGCGCCAGGATCACGTTGCCCGGCTTGAGGTCGCGGTGCACCACCCCCTGGGCATGGATCGCGGCCAGGGCCTCGGCCACCCCCAGCGCGAAGGCCGTCAGGGCATCACCGGTGAGCGGGCCGCGCTCGCGCACGTGGTGGCCCAGGGTGCGGCCCGGTACGTACTCGGTCGCCAGCCATGGCACGTCGGCCCTGGTGTCCGCGTCCAGGAAGCGGGGCACACAGGCCGCGCGGACCCGGCGGACCAGGTCCACCTCACGGGCGAACCGGGTACGGAACTCGGTATCGGTGGCGAAGGTATGGTGCACGCGCTTGACCGCGGCCGGAGCGTCGCCATCGTCCAGCGCCGCGTAGACCACTCCCATGCCACCGGACCCCAGGCGGCCCACCGTGCGGAACGGGCCGACGTACCGGGGATCGCCTGCTTCGAGGGGCGGTACGCCCTCCAGTACCGGAGACTGCGGCTCCATGGGCGACGGGGGAACGCTCATGCCGGGTGCAACCCTGTTCTGTTCGGGGGATCGGTGCCAACCGACCGTATAGGACACCCGTGGTAGCCGAGTGGTTCCGATCCGGGCACGAGGAATCCTCGCCCCGGCCCGGTGGGGCGTGCCCCGATGCGGCGAGCCCTGGTCGGCGACCTAGCCTGAACCCATGCGTTCCTATGCGGTGCCGCTCGCACTGGCGGCCGACCTGCTCTGTGTCCTGGCCTTCGTCGTGATCGGCCGGACCGACCACGGCTCCGGAACCGCCCTGGCGGGGATCGCCGGGACCGCGTGGCCGTTCGCGGCGGCGATGGCGCTGGGGTGGATCGTCACCCAGGCGTGGCGGATGCCTGACCGGATCTGGCCGACCGGTGTCTTCGTGTGGGCGGTGACGGTGGCGGGCGCGATGGCGCTGCGCCTGGCCACCGGGGAGAACGCCCCGCTGAGCTTCGTCGTCGTCACGTCCGTGTTCCTCGCCGCGACCATGCTGGGCTGGCGGGCGGGCCTGCTCACCGTGCGCCGGTCGCGGCAGAACGCCGGATGAGGGTCCCCGCCTCCCGTCTCGCTCCGCCGGGGGCGGGCCGTCCGCGCGGGCGGGCCCGGGCGGGCCCGGGCGGTCCGGCCGGAGGCGTCCGTAAGCTGGATGAGATGAACGAGCACGACGAGACCCGCGAGGTCGGTGTGGGCCCCTGGACGGGCCCCTGGCCCGAGGGCGACCACTACGACCCCGTCCTGCTGGCCGAGGGCGATCGGCGCAACGTCGTCGACCACTACCGGTACTGGCGCCGCGAGGCTATCGTCGCCGACCTGGACACCGTGCGCCACCCGTTCCACGTCGCCGTGGAGAACTGGGAGCACGACTTCAACATCGGGTCCGTCGTGCGCACCGCCAACGCCTTCGGATGCGCCGCCGTGCACATCGTGGGGCGGCGCCGCTGGAACCGGCGGGGCGCCATGGTCACCGACCGCTACCAGCACGTCCACCACCACCCCGACCCCGCCGCGCTGGTGGCGTGGGCGGGCGGGCTGGGCCTGCCGCTGATCGGGATCGACAACCTGCCGGGCTCGGTGCCGCTGGAGACCTACCCCCTGCCCCGCGAGGCGGTCCTGGTGTTCGGCCAGGAGGGACCCGGGCTCTCGGAGGGCGTCCGGGAGGTGTGCGAGGCGGTCCTGTCCATCGCGCAGTTCGGGTCGACCCGCTCCATCAACGCCGGAGCGGCCGCGGCGGTGGCGATGCACGCGTGGGTCCGCGCGCACGTGTTCGACCAGCCCGTCGCCGGCATGACCTCTGCCACACCCGCGACGCCGCTTCCGTGATCCTCCCGTGATCTACCATGTGCGCAAGGCCCCCTACCAGAGAGTGTGCGGATGAGTTCGACCGTCACGTCCACAGCCCGTTTCGCCACGATGGAGGACGTACCCGGGATCGCCCGGGTCCTGAGTCGGAGCTTCTACGACGACCCGTTCCTGCGGTGGCTCTTCCCTGACGAGGACCTGCGCATGGCGCGCGTCCGCCGCTTCTTCGCGCTGGTGTCCGGGTTCGGCTACGTGCCCGCGGGCGAGACGCGGGTGACCACGATGTCCGACGGCCCCGAGGACTCCCCCACCATCCGCGCGGCGGCGCTGTGGGCGCCGCCCCACAGCAACCCGGAGGGCCAGTTGGTGGCGCTGCGGGCATGGCCGCACTGGATGTCGCTGATCGGACGCGGCAACCTGGGCCCGTTCGTGCGCGTGTTCGCCGAGTGGAAGCTCGCCGCACCGCAGGAGCCCCACCTGTACCTGGCCGCGCTCGGGGTGGATCCGGCGGTCGAGGGCCGGGGCGTCGCGGGCGGCCTGCTGACCGCCGAGCTGGACCGGGCCGACTCCGAGGCGCTGCCGGTGTTCACCCAGACGCTCAACGACAAGAGCGTGGGCTTCTACGAACGCTTCGGTTTCGACGTCGTGCGCGAGGTCGAGCACCCGGGCGTGGGCACCACGACCTTCCTGCGCCGTGACCCGGCCTGAGACCGGCCCGGACGGTTCCTGGAAAGCCGCCCCCTCGTGATGAATCCGTGATCTACCATGAGCGGTGACCCAGCAGCCCCCTGGAACTAGGGAAGAGGCGTCGCGTATGCCCCCCACGTCAACGGCCGAGGCCGTTCGCACCGCGACCATGAACGACGTGCCGGGCGTGGCACGGGTACTCGGCCGCGCCTTCGCCAACGATCCGCTCCCGCGGTGGCTGTTCCCCGACGACGACACGCGTATGGCCCGCACGGTCAGGCTCAGTGCCGTCGTCGCCGGGTTCGGCCACATCCCGCGCGCCGACGCCTCCGTGGTCGAGACCGGCGGGGTGATCCGGGGCGCGGCGCTGTGGGAGCCGCCGGAGGGCGGGCCCGAGGACGCCTCCTTCCTGTTGCGCGCCCTTCCCCACCTGGTCCCCCTGATCGGCCTGTCCCGTATCCCCGATCTCGTGCGCTATTTCGGCGAGCTGGCGCACAGCCGGCCGGAGGAACCGCACTGGTACCTGGCCTTACTCGGCACCGACCCGGTCGCGCGCGGCACCGGTGTGGGGTCGCGACTGCTGCGCGCGGGCCTGGCCCGGGCCGACGCCGACGGTCTGCCGGTGTACCTGGAGACGATGAACTCGGCCAACCTCGGCTACTACGAGCGGTTCGACTTCCGCGTCGTGCGCGTGCTCAACGACGCGCGCTACCCGTCGACCTACTGCCTGCTGCGCGGTTCCTCGGCCTGAGCGCCCAGGAGCCGCACGGCGCTCTCGCGCAGCGCCGCCACGGCGGTGCCGGGGCCGGACCGCCCGGCGTGCACCTCTTCTCCTGCCGCGTGCGCGAGGGCGACCAGGGCGGCGACGAGCCACTCCGCGGACAGCGCGGAGTCGAACTCGCCGTTCTCCTGTCCCCTGCGCACCAGCCGTTCCAGGATCTCCCGGAACGGCGCGTGCAGATCGTCCTCGCGTCCGGGAGACGCGGCCGCGGCCGCCGCGCGCACCAGGCCGGAGTGCCGGGCGAAGAGGTCCCATCCGCCGTCCAGGAAGCCCAGAAGCGCGTCGCGGGCGGACCCCTCCGCGGTGTCGAACTCCCGGGCCTCGTCCAGAACCTGCGCGGTGAAGTGGTCCAGGACCGCCGCCAGGAGCGCCTCCCGTGAGGGGAAGTGGGCGTAGACGGTCTGGCGGCTGACGCCCGCCTCCTCGGCGACGTCGCGCATGCTCGCACCCGGCCGCTCGCCCAGGACCCGTACGGCCGCGGCGACGACGGCCCTCTCGCTCTGTTCGGCGTCCGACCTGCGGCGCCGCGTCGTTTTCTCGGACACCTTGTCAAGTTTAATCATGGGCATTAACTTTGACAGCACTGTCAAAGTTAACGGAGGCACCATGACCACGACCGCGGAGAGCCTGCACCTCTACCTGACCCGCTACCCGAAGGAGATGGTGTCCGCTGCCGAGGACCCTGAGGCGGTCGTGGACCGCTACTTCACCCCGGACTACATGTTCCTCAGCGACGGCGTCGCACAGGACCGGCGGCGCCTGCTCGCCCACGCCCGTGCGGTCCGCCGCAAGGCCCCCGAGACCGACCTGGAGGTGCAGGAGACCGTGGTCGAGGGCCGGCGCGTCAGTGCCCGCTACACCGTCCGCGCCACGATCAACGGCCGCCGGATGGACACCGAGATCTACATGTTCGGCGAGATGGCCGACGACGGCCGCCTGTCCCGCCTGGACCAGATCACCCGTGTGCTCAAACGGCCCACCGAGTGACCGACCGCGCTGGCACACTGGCCGCATGCTGATCGTCATGAGCGGGCTTCCGGGCACCGGCAAGAGCGCCCTCGCCCGTGCCTTCGGACGGGAACACGACACGCCGGTGCTGTCCGTCGACCCGGTCGAGGCGGCCCTGTGGCGCGCGGGCGTGGACCGGGACCAGCCCACCGGGCTGGCCGCCTACGTCGTGGTGGAGGCCATGGCCGCCGAACTCCTCGACCAGAGCCGGTCCGTCATCATCGATGCGGTCAACGACGCCGACGAGGCCCGTGCGCAGTGGCGCCGCCTCGCCGACCGGCACGGCCTGCGCCCGCACTTCGTGGAGGTCGTGTGCTCCGACCCCGTGGTGCACCGCCACAGGCTGGAGCGCCGCGCCCGCGACATCCCCGGTTTCCCCGAACCCTCCTGGGAGTCGGTCCAGGCCCGCCGGGCCGGCTTCGCCGACTGGTCCGATGAGCGCCTCGTCGTGGACACCGTCCAGCCGCTGGAGCACAACGTGTGGCTCATGCACGAACACCTCACCGGCGGCCGGACCGCTCAGGTGAGGGAGCGAGCGCGGCGCATCGCCAGGGAGGACGCCGGGTTGCTCCGCGGGCTCGCAGAGTGGCCACGGGAGGAATGAGCAGGGGCCGCCCTCCCGAAGGAGGACGGCCCCGGTGCGACCGAGGGTGGTGACCCACCCCCGCTCAGCGCCCCATGGGCGATGGCGGGCGACGGGCCGGCTAGCCGACGCCCTTGCTGAGCGAGCCCAGCAGGTCGCGGTTGAGCTGGGAGATCGTGTCCAGCGGGATGCCCTTCGGGCAGACCGCGGCGCACTCACCGATGTTGGTGCAGCCGCCGAAGTCCTCCTCGTCGTGCTGGTTGATCATCTTCACCACGCGCGAGGCCCGCTCCGGCTGCCCCTGCGGGACCATGCCGAGGTGGGTGACCTTCGCGGCGGTGAACAGCATGCCGGAGGCGTTCGGGCAGGCCGCCACGCAGGCGCCGCAGCCGATGCAGGTCGCGGCGTCGAACGCGCGGTCGGCGTCCGGCTTCGGGATCGGGTTGGCGTGGGCGTCCGGGGCGGT
Source organism: Nocardiopsis sp. Huas11 (assembly GCF_003634495.1). Lineage (GTDB taxonomy): Bacteria > Actinomycetota > Actinomycetes > Streptosporangiales > Streptosporangiaceae > Nocardiopsis. The sequence continues at coordinate 1,262,332 of NZ_RBKY01000001.1, forward strand.
ACCCGTCGGAGCGCTGATGTAGCCGCCCGCCTGGATGATGCGGTCGAACGCGCCCCGGTCCACGACCAGGTCCTTGATGACCGGGAAGGCCTTGGCCCGCCACGGCTCCACGGTGATGGTGTCGCCGTCCTTGAAGCTGCGCATGTGCAGCTGGCAGGTGGTGGTGACCTCCGGGCCGTGCGCCTCGCCGTCGATCACGACGCCACAGGCACCGCAGATGCCCTCGCGGCAGTCGTGGTCGAACGCGACCGGGTCCTCGTTCTCCAGAGTGAGCTTCTCGTTGAGAACGTCGAGCATCTCCAGGAAGGACATGTCGGGCGAGACGTCCGTGAGCTTGTAGGTGACCATCCGGCCCTCGTCGTCACGGCCCTTCTGGCGCCACACTCGCAGGGTGATGTTCACTTGTAGCTCCGCTGCTTCATCTCGACGTACTCGTACTCCAGGTCTTCCTTGTGGAGTACGGGCTTGCTGTCCTCGCCACCGAACTCCCACGCCGCGACGTAGGCGAACTCGTCGTCGTGACGGAGCGCCTCACCGTCCTCGGTCTGGCTCTCGGCGCGGAAGTGCCCACCGCAGGACTCACGGCGGTGCAGGGCGTCGATGCACATCAGCTCGCCGAGCTCCAGGAAGTCGGCCACACGGCCGGCCTTCTCCAGCGCCTGGTTGAGCTCCTCGTTCTCACCGAGGACCTTGACGTCGCGCCAGAACTCCGCCTTGAGCGCACGGATGAGCTCGATGGCCTTGGAGAGGCCCTCTTCACTGCGCTCCATGCCGCAGTACTCCCACATGATGTGGCCGAGCTCCTTGTGGAAGGAGTCGACCGTGCGGGAGCCCTGGATGGAGAGCAGCTTGTCGATGCGCGAGGTGACCTCGGCCTTGGCCGCGGCGGCCTCGGGGTGCTCCTCATCGATCGCCTCGAAGGGACCGGCGGCCAGGTAGTCGTTGATCGTGTTCGGCAGGACGAAGTAGCCGTCCGCCAGACCCTGCATCAGCGCGCTGGCGCCCAGGCGGTTGGCGCCGTGGTCGGAGAAGTTGGCCTCACCGGTCACGAACAGGCCCGGGATGGAGCTCTGGAGGTCGTAGTCGACCCACAGCCCGCCCATGGTGTAGTGCACGGCCGGGTAGATGCGCATCGGAAGCTCGTACGGGTTCTCGCCGGTGATGCGCTGGTACATGTCGAACAGGTTGCCGTACTTGGCCTCGACGGCACTCCGCCCCATGCGCTCGATCGCGTCGGCGAAGTCCAGGTACACGCCCAGACCGCCGGGGCCCACACCGCGGCCCTCGTCGCACACGTTCTTGGCGGCACGGGAGGCGATGTCACGCGGCACCAGGTTGCCGAAGGCCGGGTAGATGCGCTCCAGGTAGTAGTCGCGCTCGGCCTCGGGGATCTGCCGCGGGTCGCGGTCGTCCCCGCCCTTCTTCGGCACCCAGATGCGGCCGTCGTTGCGCAGCGACTCGCTCATCAGGGTCAGCTTCGACTGGTACTCGCCGCTGACCGGGATGCAGGTCGGGTGGATCTGCGTGTAGCACGGGTTGGCGAAGAGCGCGCCCTTGCGGTGCGCGCGCCAGGCGGCCGTGACGTTGCAGCCCATCGCGTTGGTCGACAGGAAGAACACGTTGCCGTAACCGCCGGTGGCCAGAACCACCGCGTCGGCGAAGTGCGTCTCGATCTCGCCGGTGACCATGTCACGGGCGATGATGCCGCGCGCCTTGCCGTCCACCACGATGACCTCGAGCATCTCGTGGCGGGTGTTCATCTGGACGGTGCCCGCGGCGATCTGGCGCTCCAGCGCCTGGTAGGCGCCGATGAGCAGCTGCTGGCCCGTCTGGCCGCGCGCGTAGAAGGTACGGGAGACCTGCACGCCGCCGAAGGAGCGGTTGTCGAGCAGACCGCCGTACTCGCGGGCGAAGGGCACGCCCTGGGCCACGCACTGGTCGATGATCTCGACACTGGTCTGGGCCAGGCGGTAGACGTTCGACTCGCGGGAGCGGAAGTCGCCGCCCTTGACCGTGTCGTAGAACAGCCGGTAGATGCTGTCGCCGTCGTTGCGGTAGTTCTTCGCCGCGTTGATGCCGCCCTGGGCCGCGATGCTGTGCGCGCGCCGCGGGCTGTCCTGGTAGCAGAAGGACGTGACGTTGTAGCCGGCCTCACCCAGGGTGGCGGCCGCGGAGGCGCCGGCGAGGCCGGTGCCGACGATGATCACGGAGAGCTTGCGCCGGTTCGCGGGGTTGACCAGCTTGGCCGAGAAGCGGCGCTTGTCCCAGCGCTCGTTGATCGGCCCCTCCGGGGCCTTCTCGTCCCGGATCGGGGCGCCCTCGATGTAGAGATCGTTCTCAGACAATTAACCCACCAGTCCAAAGGTGACCGCCAGGGGCGGGAGCAGGAAGCCGACGGCCACGATCAGCGAGATGCCCACCGCGATCGCGTTGATCAGCCCCTGCCGTCCGGCCGTGTTGACACCGAGCGTGGCCAGGCCACTCCAGATGCCGTGCCGCAGGTGGAAGCCGACCGCGATGACCGACGCCACGTAGAACAGCGTCACGTACCAGAACTCGGGCTGGAAGCCGTTGACGAGCCGCTCGTAGGGGCTGTCGGACCGCCCGCCGGGCGCGATGTTGTTCGTCGTCAGGTGCAGGATATGGAAGATCACGAAGAGCGCGACGAGCACGCCGCCCCAGCGCATGGTGTAGGAGGCATAGGTGCGCTGCACCCGCTTCGTCACCTGGTAGCGCTCGGCCGCGGGACGTGCCCTGCGGGCGCGGGCCCACAGCGTCACCGCGGCGTAGATGTGGATCAGGACGCTCGCCAGCAGGACGAGGCGGAAGATCCACAGGAAACCGCTCTCGGGCAGGAGGGGGTATCCGATCTCGCGCAGCGAGTGCGCGTAGCCGTCGAAGGCCTCCTGCCCTGAAAAGATCTTCAGGTTGCCGTACATGTGCGCGATCAAATACAGCACGAGGATCGCCCCGGTGACCGCCATCGCGGATTTGAGAGCCACCGTGGACCCGTAGGCCGTAGACCGCTTCTTGGTCAAGGTACTGTTCGCCACAGTCTGCCACTTTAAATTTGAGTTAAGTCCGACGTCCAAGTCATCGGGACCCTGGTGTCCATAGCCGTAGGCTATGGAGCATGCAGTTCCAGCAGCTCGCCTACTTCGTCGCCGTGGCCCGCACACGCCATTTCACCCGCGCAGCCGAGCTTTCGCGCGTCGCCCAGCCGAGCTTGAGCAAACAGATCCGCAGCCTTGAGCGGGAGTTGGGCGCGCCGTTATTCAGTCGTGCCCGGGGGAATATCACACTCACGCCGGCGGGCGAGGCGCTGTTGCCGCTGGCCCAGCGCATGCTCACCGACCTGGAGACCGCCCGCCGCGAGGTGGCGGAGCTGGCCGGCGTGCGCCGGGGCCGCGTGCGGCTCGGGGCCACCCCCTCGCTGTGCGCGGGGCTGCTGGCCGATGTCCTCTCGGATTTCCATACCCGCTTCCCCGGCATCGAACTCCAGGTGGAGGAGAGCGGATCGCGCGACCTCGTCCGCGACCTCGGGCGCGGTGAGCTGGACCTGGCGCTGATCATCCTGCCGCTGCAGAGCAGCGATCCGGACTTCTCCACCACACCCATCCTGCGGGAGAACCTCGTCGTGGCCAGCCCCAAGGCCCAGCCCTCCCCCAACGGCCGGGCCTCGATGCGCATCACGGAGCTGCAGGGGCGCCCACTGGTGATGTTCCGGCGCGGCTACGACGTGCGCGAGGCGACCCTGCGCGCGTGCCGGGCGTCGGGCTTCGAGCCCGAGCTGGCCGTGGAGGGCGGGGAGATGGACGCGGTGCTGCGGTTCGTGGAGGCCGGCCTGGGGCTGGCCGTGGTCCCGAGCATGGTGCTGAAGAACCGCTACGGGCTGCGCGGCACCCCGCTGGCCCGGCCGCGCCTGCTCCGAACGGTCGCGCTGGCGCGCCGCAAGGACGTGGTGCCCTCGCACTCGGCAGAGGCCTTCCAGCGCCACCTCTACGGGTACCTGCTCGGGCTCACCCCGGAGCAGCTGGGACCGGACCTGGAGGTGCTGATCACCAGTGCCGACGCCCGCGAGGGAGCGAGTGAGGCGGAGGGCTCCGGCGAGGACCGGTAGGCCATCTCCCAACAGCCACATCCATTACCATTCGCCTCCCCATTGAACAAAACACGCACAAGATGCGATACCGCCATAGACAATGGCGCACGTGGACAAATAGGCAGACAAGAGTGGCCTATTTCACATTCATATCTTCCACATGCCCCCCGCACCGGGACGTGACCGTGATCACAACGCCCTAGCGTTGCGTTGCAGACCGGTTCGCTTCTGCTTCTCCCAGAGCCGTCCAGCACACGCGGAGAGCAGCCACGGCCACCAGCGGCGGTCCCGCGTCCCGCCCGCACGGCCGAGGCCCTCTCCACAGGAGGTGGAGACCACGGTGACCTCGACTGACAGCACGCGCCCCGGCGGCGGCCGGATGCGCATCCCCCAACGCACACTGCGCACGGACCAGTGGTGGGTGGGCCCCGTGCTCACGACACTGGGGCTGGCCACCTTCCTCGTCTACGGGGCGGTGCGGGTCTTCCAGCAGGACCACTACTGGGTCCAGGAGCACCACTACCTGACCCCGTTCTACTCACCGTGCCTGGCGCAGCAGTGCGTACCGGACTCGGCGCTCCTCGGGCGGCTGCCCTTCGAGTTCCCGTTCTTCCTCCCGTACGCCGTCCTCAGCCTGCCGATCCTGCTGCTGTTCCGGGTGACCTGCTACTACTACCGCAAGGCCTACTACCGCTCGATCTGGCAGGCGCCCACCGCGTGCGCCGTGCGCGAGCCGCACCGGACCTACACCGGTGAGACCCGGCCGCTGATGCTCCCGCAGAACGGCCACCGGTACTTCTTCTACGCGGCCTTCGCCATCTCCCTCATCAATACCTGGGACATGGCCGTCCCCTACTTCCACGGCACCGAGGGCGGGTTCGGCATCGGCGTCGGCAACCTCATCATGCTCGCCAACGTGGTGCTCCTGTGGGGCTACACGCTCAGCTGCCACTCCTGCCGGCACGTGTTCGGCGGGCGCCTGCGCAGCTTCGGCCGCCACCCCGTCCAGTACTGGCTGTGGTCCCGGATGTCGGTGATCAACAACCGGCACATGTGGTTCGGCTGGTTCAGCATCGCGTCCCTGATGATCACCGACGCCTACATCGCACTGGTCGCGAGCGGCACCATCACCGACCTGAGGATCATCAACTGAGCACCGGGGAAGGACACCAGCCAGACATGCCCCCCACCACGGAACCGGACATCACCCGCCACGCCTACGACGTCGTGGTCATCGGTGCGGGCGGAGCCGGGCTCCGCGCCGCCATCGCCGCGCGCGAGCAGGGCAAGCGGACCGCGGTCATCTCGAAGTCGCTGTTCGGCAAGGCGCACACGGTCATGGCCGAGGGCGGCGCGGCCGCCGCTCTGGGCAACGCCAACGCCGACGACACCTGGACCGTGCACTTTCGCGACACCATCCGCGGCGGCAAGTTCCTCAACGACCCGCGCATGGCCGAGCTGCACGCCCGCGAGGCCCCCGAGCGCATCCTGGAGCTGGAGTACTGGGGAGCGCTGTTCGACCGCACGCCCGACGGGCGCATCAGCCAGCGCAACTTCGGCGGGCACGAGTACCCGCGCCTGGCCCACGTGGGCGACCGGACCGGCCTGGAGATGATCCGCACGCTGCAACAGCGGATCGTCGCCCTCCAGCAGGCCGACGCCGCCGAAACGGGCGACCCCGACGCGATGCTGCGGGTGTTCGCCGAGACCGCGATCACCGAGCTGGTCACCGACGCCTCCGGAGCGGTGGCCGGGGCGTTCGGCTACCGCCGGGCCGACGGCGGTTTCGTCCTGTTCGAGGCGCCCGCGGTCATCCTGGCCACCGGCGGCATCGGCAAGGCGTTCCGGACCACGTCCAACTCCTGGGAGTACACCGGTGACGGCCACGCGCTGGCGCTGCGCGCCGGGGCGAGCCTGATCAACATGGAGTTCGTGCAGTTCCACCCCACGGGAATGGTCTGGCCGCCGTCGGTCAAGGGCATCCTCGTCACGGAGTCGGTGCGCGGCGACGGCGGGGTGCTCCGCAACTCCGAGGGACGCCGCTTCATGTTCGACTACGTGCCGGACGTCTTCCGCGCCCAGTACGCGCAGACCGAGGAGGAGGCCGACGGCTGGTACACCGACCCGGCGAACCATCGCAGGCCGCCGGAGCTGCTCCCCCGCGACGAGGTGGCCCGGGCGATCAACGCCGAGGTCAAGGCCGGACGCGGGTCACCGCACGGCGGGGTGTTCCTGGACGTGTCCACGCGCATGCCCGCCGAGGAGATCCGGCGGCGGCTGCCGTCCATGCACCACCAGTTCAAGGAGCTGGCGGACGTGGACATCACCGCCGAGCCGATGGAGGTGGGCCCGACCTGCCACTACGTGATGGGCGGTGTGCGGGTGGACGCCGACACCGCCGCCTCGGACGTGCCCGGCCTGTTCGCCGCCGGAGAGGTGGCGGGCGGCATGCACGGGTCCAACCGCCTGGGCGGCAACTCGTTGTCGGACCTGTTGGTGTTCGGCCGCCGCGCCGGCCTGGGCGCCGCCGCCTACGTCGACGGGACGGCGGGCGCGCGGGCTCCGGGCGAGGTCCTGGACGAGGCCGCCTCGCGGGCGGCCGCCGACGCGCTGGCCCTGCTCAAGCAGGGGGACGGCGAGAACCCGTACACGCTGCACGGCGAGTTGCAGGACACGATGAACGACCTGGTCGGCATCATCCGGCGCGAGGGCGAGATGGAGAGCGCGCTGACCCGGCTCGACGAGATGCGGCGGCGGGCGCGGCTGCTGAGCGCGCCCGGCGAGCGGGTGTACAACCCCGGCTGGCACCTGGCCCTGGCGCTGCCCAACATGCTGCTGGTGTCGCAGGCGATCACCCGGTCGGCGCTGGAGCGCACGGAGTCGCGCGGGGGCCACACCCGCGAGGACCATCCGGACATGTCGGCCGAGTGGCGGCGGGTGAACCTGCGGGTCCGGGTCGGCCCGGACGGCGGCGTGGAGCTGTCGCGCCGCCCGGTCGCCGACATCCCGGCCGAGCTGATGTCCGGGTTCGGCAACGACGAGCTGGCGAAGTACCTGACCAAGGAGGAGCTGCCCGAGGAGGTCGCCGCCGAAGTCACCGGGGAGCCGGGCGAGACGGCTCCCGCCGCGGGCGACGAGTCCGGTGACGTGGGCGGTGAGGGTCCGGGCGAGGTCCCGGGCGAGGGGCCCGGGACGGCCGCGGCGTCGACGGGGGCCGTGGACACCGAGACCGAGGCGGGCGAGACCAGTGAGCGGTTCGCCTCGGACGGGGCCGGCGGCACGGACGAGGCACGCGGCGCGGCCGGGCACGGCGGCGGCACCGACGAGAGCGACGGCGGGAACGGCACTGACGGCACTGACGGCACTGACGGCACTGACGGATCGACCGAGGAGGACCGGTCATGAGCAAGCGGACGTTCCGGGTGTGGCGGGGCGCGGGCGAAGGTGCCCTGACCGAGTACGAGGTGGACGTCAACGAGGGCGAGGTCGTCCTGGACGTGCTGCACCGGCTCCAGGCGACCCAGACCCCCGACCTCGCCGTGCGGTGGAACTGCAAGGCGGGCAAGTGCGGGTCGTGTTCGGTCGAGATCAACGGCAAGCCCAGATTGTCGTGCATGACGCGCATGAGCGTGTTCGAGGAGGACGAGGTGGTGACGGTGACGCCGATGCGCACCTTCCCCGTCATCCGCGACCTGGTGTGCGACGTGTCGTACAACTACCAGAAGGCGCGGGAGATCCCCTCGTTCACGCCGGACCCGGCGACCTCGCCCGGTGACTTCCGGATGAAGCAGGTGGACGTCGAGCGCTCGCAGGAGTTCCGCAAGTGCATCGAGTGCTTCCTGTGCAACAACGTGTGCCACGTGATCCGTGACCACGACGAGAACAAGGAGCACTTCTCGGGTCCCCGCTTCCTGATGCGGGTGGCGGAGTTGGAGATGCATCCCGAGGACACCGCGGACCGGCGCAGGATCGCCGACGAGGAGTTCGGGATGGGCTACTGCAACATCACCAAGTGCTGCACTGAGGTGTGCCCGGAGAACATCCACATCACCGACAACGCCCTCATCCCGCTCAAGGAGCGGGTGGCCGACCGCAAGTACGACCCGCTGGTATGGCTGGGCTCGAAGATCGGACGGCGACCGAAGGACACCCCGATCGCGCCCAACACCCGGCGCCCCCCTGAGGGGCCCTGACCCGGGGACCCACACCCGGAGCCCGTGGCCGGAGTTCCCCCTCCGGCCACGGGCCTTTGTGTGTACGGGGTCACTACTCCTGAACCGGTGCTTCGTCGTCCGCCCAGACGTCGAAGGTCGCCCAGACCTGGGTACGAAAGCCCGGCCATTCCGGGAGGGCATGGCAGCCCCAACCGGTGGCGAGTCGGGAGACCATGAGCAGGCCGCGCTGCCCTTCGGCCCAGTCCCACGCCGCCTCGGTGCGTTCGGTCGGGATGCGTGGACGGGTGGGGCCGTCACCGGCGTCGAAGATCCCGATCCGCAGTGTTCGGCCCTGGGAGAGCGACATGACCCGGTCCACGCGTGCGCCCGGACGGGCGTACTTGGCGGCGTTGGCGAAGATTTCGCTGGTCACCAGCCGGACGGTGTCGAGGAGGTCGGCCGGTCCGAGGCCCCACAGGTCCCTCGCGAGGTCCGCCCGGACCTGGGAGAGTTCGCGCAGGTCACCCGGGTAGGAGCGGTGGGGCCAGAGGTAGGCCGGGAGGGTGATCGCCGCCGTGCTCATACGCCCGCCCCCACGCGCACTCGTGCGCTCGGGCCGGTGGACACGGGGTCGCTCGGTGCCGCGAGGAGGTCGCCGGGGGTCGACGGGCCGCAGCGCTGCTGCGGGATCCACGCCTGGAGGCGGGCGTTCGCCCGCGCCTGGATCCGGTCGAGGTCGTGTTCCTGCGCGCGGCGGCGCTCCTGGGCGAGGTAGTAGGGGCGCACGAGCGCGATGTCGTCGGCCGGGAGGGTTTCGCTCGGACGGGCGAGGCGGGGCGCGCGGAGTTCCTGCTTCGGCGCGGGCTCGATCGTGGGGAGCGGAGCGTACCGGCGGACGCGGGTGGAGCGGCGTCGGCGGGCGGCGGCGTGCCGTCCGCGAGCAGGGGTGAGGAGGGCCTTCACGGTGCCCATGACAAGGGCGAGGAAGGCCGCGCTATAATCGCGCATGCTGGCAATCCTTCTGGTTAAAGGTTTGTAATTGCTGGCCACGACCCCGGGCGGTAGCTACCGTCGCGGGGTCTCCGTGTATGAAGTTGTGTGTTTGGGTAGAAGAGTAGGGCACGCGCGACGCGAATGCGAACTTTTCTTCGAGGCGGGCTCGAAAAACTTCACGCCACGTCGCATAGCCCCAGCTCAGGGCACATGCGAGAAAAGGTCGCCACCCTTTCTCAACTCACGCCAGAAGTATCCCCTTCGCCCGAATTGAAAGCATTTGCACACGCCGCCACAGCGGACATGAAGAAGGGCAGTGCCTCCCGTGGAAGCACTGCCCTGACGCGTGTGGGCGCTAGCCGTGGGCTCGGAGGGATCCCACCAGCGCGGCCCACTCGCCGCTGGCGAAGTCCAACTGGCCCAGCTCGCGGTTCTGGGTGTCCCGCACCGCCGTGGTGACACCCTCAGCGACCTCGACACAGTTCGAGCCATTGGGGCTATAGCTACTCTTGTGCCAGTCGTTCATACGACTCCCCTCAACGCAGCAACTCATTGGTCAGCGGCCTGTGACTGGCCATGCCCCAACCCAGCCAGCAGCGCGATCCACTGGCCCGCCGGAACCGTGATGTGACCGAGTTCCCGGTTCTGCGTGTCGCGCACGTCCGCACCCCCTGCATGCTCTCGTGCCTCCACACAGTTCGCCCCGTTGGGACTGTAGCTGCTCTTGTGCCAGTCGTTCATGCCAGTTCCCTGAGTGCTTCAAGTGAGTGTCGAGCAGGAAGCGCCATCGCCAGGGCCCCCGTCATGAGCGCGTGCAAACGCTCGTGCGTGTGGGCCGCGTGGATGACGTTACCGTCTGCGTTGTCGCTCGTGATCACCAGTTCCCCGGAGTGCAGCCGGAACGCCATCATCGGGGACGGAGGCTCCAGCAGAATCGAGCCCTCGGGCACCAGGTGGACCTCCACCTGTCCCGAGCCGACGAGGTCCAGCAAACGCGAGACCTGCTCTTTCCTGGCCTCCTCGCCCACGCCGGTCAACGCCGTCACCGGGAATATCGCTGAGACGCGGAGCCGTGGCAACTGTTCGAGCCGCTGCACTCGGAGTTTGGTGAGGCGGGCAATCTCCTCGTCGGAAGCGAACGGCAGACCGGATCGGAACACGGCAGTCGCGTACGACCCGCTCTGGAGGTACCCAGGTACGAGCACCGGCGACACGATCTGGACAGCACGCGCCGTCGTCTCGATATTCGCGAGCGACCGCGCCCACTCGGGCAGCATCGTCCTCAAGGCCACCTGACGCCACGCGGCCAGCAATCTTCCCTGTGCCCCCAACTCCGTGTCCAGAACTTCCGCCATGGGGAGTTTGGGAACCGAGTGGCCGTTCGTCCATCTGGAAACCGCCGCAACAGACGCGGCGACGCGCGACGCGAGTTGTTTCTGGGAGAGCCCGTTCAGCTCTCGGAACTTGGTGAGCGTTTCCGGAAAAGGGGGTTCCGCCATGCGCGAGAGATTACGCCAGGATTCCACTCTGAGTCAGGTGTTTACCGGAACTGCGCGGATGGTGGAGGAACTCGCCCCCAGCCGCACATCCTGAGTCCATGCCGGGCCGGCGTGACCAATCGCCTTTCGAAGCGCCCGCACCCGAGCGAGGAGGAGCGGTGATCTCGGTGGCTTGGGACGCGAGCGACGACCATGCGCAGTACTCCGCCGCCCAGCAGCTCCACGCACACCACCACCGCCTTTGGTGGGTCATGTGGGGTCCGGGAGCCCGCCGCTTCTTCGCCTTCTACCAGGGCGACGCTGACCTGCCGCCCCTCTCGGACCCCACCCCGAACGGACTGCACGCCCAGATTCGCCGGGCCGAGACCACCATCGCCCGCACAGACCCGGCCTCCTACTGGCGATGTCCGGTCTCTCGTTGCTCGTGGACCTCGATCAACCCCACCCTGCACACTCCGTGCCCGCACCGAGCATGACCCGCCCCGAACCGGGGCTCGGCGACCTTCCCCGGCCGAGCCCCACCACCAGCCCAGAGACGCCTACCCACACAGTCCAGACGACGCGGCGAGAGGACCACCGATGCCCCCACGGACACAGTTCGAGCCCACGACTCTCCCCCGACGCACACGGCCCACCGGCACCGTGCCCGCCTTCTCCGCTCGCTGCCGAACACGATCGGTTCCCGCCTGCCGCGAGGACCTACCACCCCTGCCTGCCGAGACCGCCGACCTGTCGGCCGCCGTCCGGGCCCTCCTCCGCCACCGGCCCGACCTGGCCCACCCCGCCAACGCCCTCACCGATGCAGGGACGCCCCCGGTGTCCGTGCTCATCGCCGACCTGCTGGTCTCACTCACCGAGGTCCATCGCCTGGCCCTGACCATCGGCGCCGACCACGAGGCCGCCGACATCGGCCGCCTTATCGACACCCTCCGCACCACTTCCTGACCAGCTCGCATCGTCGGCTCTACCCGCCCCACCCCGAGACACACGATCGCGACCGACATCGGACGTGGCCATGACACAGCGTGTTCACCGAGCTACCGTCGACTCAAGCCCTCTTCACACCGTAGGAGAACCCCATGGGTAAGCGCGAAGACTCCTCCACCAGCGACGGCCACAAGCCCGACCGCCCCATCCCTCCGCCCACCCCCAACGACGGCGGCAGCGGTGGCGGCAAGCACGAGCGCGACGACAAGTGACCAGCCCCGAAGACCTCCTCGCGAACCTCGCCGAGGAGGTCGCCCCCTCCTCCTGGCGCGACGCCTTCCGACGGGTGCCCCGCCACCATTTCGTGCCGGACCGGATCTGGATCGGGGACGGAGACGACGAGACCGCCATCGAGCGGGCCGACGCCCCCGACGCGTGGCTGCGTGCCTGCTACGCCGATCAGCCCGTGATCACGCAGATCGACGACGGCCGGTCGTCCGGTCGCGGATACCGGTCGTCGTCGGCGTCCATGCCGAGCGTCGTGGCGATGATGCTCGTCGCCACCGACCTGTCCCCCGGTCAGCGGGTGCTGGAAATCGGCACCGGAACCGGATGGAACGCCGCACTGCTCGCCGACCGGGCCGGTCACGGGAACGTGACGTCGGTAGAGATCGATCCGACCATCGCCGCCCAGGCCGACAGAGCTCTGGAGGGGCGTGGTGTCCGTGTGATCTTGGGGGACGGAGAGGAGGGCTACCCACCCGACGCCCCCTATGACCGGGTACTGGCGACCGCCGCCGTCCAGCGCGTCCCCTATCCCTGGGTGGAGCAGACCGTGCCCGGCGGGCGGATCGTCACGCCGTGGGGCACGAGCTTCCACAACGGCACACTCCTGCGGCTCCGTGTCGACGCGGACGGAACATCGGCCTCCGGCAGGTTCGGCGGCAACGCGGGGTTCATGTGGGTGCGCGGCCAGCGAACCCCGCACGGGTCGCTCGACGAGCGCGTCCGCCCCGATCACGAGTTCACCGCTTCGGTGACGGACCTGCACCCGTACGAGCCGGTCGGGGACTTCGATGCGAGCTTCGCGATCGGACTGCGAGTGCCGGGAGTGAAGGACCTCCTGGTCTTCGACGACGACGTTCCCGGCAACCCGCGCTACACGGTGTACCTGATGGACCCGGGCTCGGGCTCGTGGGCCTCGTGGCGGATCCGTCCCGGCCCGCACGACTACTCGGTCCGCCAGCACGGCCCGCGCCACCTGTTCGACGAACTGGCCTCGGCCTACACCTGGTGGCAGGAGGTGGGCCGCCCGGAGCACTCCCGGTTCGGGGTGACGATCACCCGCGAGGGCCAACGGGTATGGCTGGACGAGCCCGGAAACGGCCTGACCGCCGCCGAACCCGGTGCGGCACAGTCCGGCGACCGCTCGGGATGACCGTCCAACCGATCTCCGACGTGTTGCAGAAGGGCAAGGGATGACTGACCAGACACCGCAGACCCGCGCCGCGCGGCTCGCCGAGGAGCTTCGCACCAAAGGCGAGATCAGGACGCAGGCATGGCAGGAAGCGTTCGCCGCTGTGCCCCGGGAGACCTTCATCCCCTACCTCGCCACCTACACCGATGGCCAGGGGGCCACGGAATACCGGCTCCACGACGGCACCGACTCGTCCCAGCGCGACACCTGGCTGGCGTTGGTCTACAGCGACACCACGCTCATCACCCAACTGAACGAACGTCCGGTCGAGGAGGTGGTGACTTCCGAGAGGGGCGAGGGACACGCGACCAGTTCCTCAACGGCACCCGGTCTCATGGCGCGCCTGCTGGAAACGCTGGACGTCCGCGACGGGCACCGCGTGCTGGAGATCGGCACCGGAACGGGCTTCAACGCTGCTCTGCTGAGTCGCCGGTTGGGAGCCCAGTACGTCACGACGATCGACATCGACGCCGACCTGACGGACAAGGCCCGTCAGCGCCTCGCCACCGTCGGCCTGAACCCGGCCGTTCACACCGTCGACGGCCGCCAAGGGTGGCTTGGAAACGCCCCCTACGACCGCATCATGGCCACATGCTCCACGCCTCATGTGCCCTACGCGTGGGTGGAACAGACCTGCGACGGCGGCAAGATCCTCGCGAACGTGGCCGGAGCACTCGGTGGTGCCATGGTCTTGGCCGAAGTCCGCGACGGCACCGCCGAGGGCCGGTTCCTGCCTCAGTGGGCCGGGTTCATGTGGGCACGACCGGGCTTCGCCAAAGCCGGCGACATCCAGGCCCAGGACACGGAGGAGGGCAGCTACGACACCTTCCTCCCCACGATCGGCGTCGACGCGTTGCACGACCGAGCCTTCACCTTCGTGCTCCAGCTCGCTCTCCCGGACGTGCGCCCCTACTGGGCACGTGACGACCAGGGCGGCGAGATCACCGGTCTGATCACCTTGGATGGTTCCTGGGCGGAGCACGTGAACCCTGCGGGCGCACGCCCGGCCTTCGTGGAACAGGGCGGCCCCCGCCGGTTGTGGACCGTCGCCGAAGACGCCCACGTCTGGTGGGAGGCGAACAGGCGACCCGACTGGAGCGCGTTCGGCCTCACCGTGACCCCGGGGGGCCAGCATGTCTGGCATGGATCACCGGGCTCCGCCACGAAGTGGGCGCTACCCACCTCATGAGCAGACCAGCGCTCCCCAAGAGCGCGAGGACTTCGACGAACTGGCCTCGGCCTACACCTGGTGGCAGGAGGCGGGCCGCCCTGAGCACTCCCGGTGCGGGGTGACGATCGCCCCCGAGGGCCAGCGGGTATGGCTGGACGAACCCGGAAACGGCCTGGCCACCACCGAGCCCGGGACCGAACTGTCCGGGGGCCGCTCGGGATGACCGGCCGGACCCCGCCGGGCGGGCCCGGCCGGGGCGTGAAAACCAGGTGCGGGGCCGCGCGCGGCCGGGTTACGGTCCCCGGGTGAGCCACGACGACGGGTATTTCAGCGAGGAGATCGCCGCCGACTACGACGACTCGGCGGCCGACATGTTCACCCCCGAGGCGGTCACCCCTGCGGTCGACCTGCTGGCGGAGCTGGCCGGGGACGGGGCCGCACTGGAGTTCGGTGTGGGCACGGGGCGGATCGCCCTGCCGCTGGCTCGGCGCGGTGTCCCGGTCCACGGCATCGACATGTCGCGGGCGATGGTCGACCGGCTGCGCGCCAAGCCGGGCGCGGACGCGGTCGGCACCACGATCGGGGACTTCGCGACCACGCGGGTCGAGGGCAACCGGTCCCTGGTGTACCTGGTGTTCAACACGATCGGCAACCTCACCACCCAGGACTCGCAGGTGGCGTGCTTCGAGAACGCCGCCGCCCACCTGCGGCCGGGCGGCCGGTTCGTGGTGGAGGTGGGTGTGCCCGAGCTGAGGCGGCTGCCCGCCGGACAACACGTGCTGCCGTTCGGGCAGAGCGCCACGAAGTGGGCCTTCGACGTCTACGACTGCGCCACCCAGGCGATGAGCTCCAACTACGTCACCGTGGACGGCGGGAAGGGCTCGGTCTGGTCGATCCCGTTCCGCTACGTGTGGCCGTCCGAGCTGGACCTCATGGCGCGTATCGCCGGGATGCGGCTCGTGGAGCGCTGGGCGGGCTGGAACCGCGAGCCGTTCACGCACGAGAGCACCGAGCACGTGTCCGTGTGGGAGAAGTCCGCCCCCTGAGCGGCGGCGGGGCCGTTGCCCCGTCGACGTCATTCGCTCAGGCCCGCCAGCCTCGCTCCGAAGCGGGCGATGAGGGAGGTCTCCTGGGAGTGCCTGCTCTCCTCCCAGCGGTCGGCGGCCCCGAACAGCCGGTACATGGCGTGCACGCCGACCCATCGGATCGGTTCGGGCTCCCAGTGGCCGGAGTCGTGGTCGTTCCACGGCAGCCGGGTGAGCGGGGTGTCGCGCTCGGCCGCGCGGTCCAGCAGGGTCAGCGCCGCCAGGCGGGTCGCGGTCACGCCGTGGCCGGCGAACCCGCGCACGACGCCGACGCGCGCCCCCGGGTCGAAGAAGACGCCGGCGCACCAGTCCCGGGTGACCCCGATCGCGCCGCGCCAGGCGTGTGCGACGGGCAGGTCCACGCCGGGGAAGAAGAAGCGGAGCCGGTCGTGCAGCGTGCGCACGGTACGGGCGTCGACCTCACCCTGGCCGGGGGTGCCCGAGGCGTAGGAGTAGGGCGTGCCGCGCCCGCCGATCGCGATGCGGCCGTCCTCGGTGCGCTGGGCGTAGACGAACGTGTGCGCGGCGTCGCTCAGGCACTCGCGGCCGTCCCACCCGATCCGCGCCCAGACCGCGTCCGGGAGCGGGGCGGTGACGATCATCGAGGAGTTGACGGGGATGACCTCGCGCCGCCCCAGGCCGGGCACGTCGCCCTCCACCTGACCGGAGTAGGCCTCCAGGCAGCACAGGACCGTGGTGGCGCGCACATCGCCCCGCGCGGTCGTCACCCTTCCGGCGGCGACGCGCATGACGCGGGTGCCTTCGAGCACGCGCACGCCCCTGTCCCGCACGGCGCGCGCCAGGCCGCGGGTGAGCTTGGCCGGGTCGACCCGGGCGGTGGGCCGGTAGTACAGCCCGCCCAGTGCCGGGGCGACGGCCACGCGCTCGCCGACCTGGTCGGCGTCGAGGAGGTCGAGTTCCGACGCGTGGTAGCCGTGGGCCAGGTCGGCGGCGTGCGCCCGCTCCAGCCGCTTGAGCGCGGCGGGGGTGGTGGCGACCTGGAGGTGGCCGCCCTGGTGCTGGTCGGCGTCGATACCCTCCTCGGCCAGGACGCGCAGGGTGTCGTCGATGGTCGTGTTCATCTCGCGCTGGAAGGCCCTGACCTCGGCGGCGCCGTCGCGACCCCGGGCCCGGGCGGCCCTGGCGTAGACGGCGCGGTTGCCGGGCAGCAGCGTGGACATCCAGCCGCCGTTGCGCCCGGAGGCGCCGTAGCCGACGTGTTCGGCCTCCAGCACGGTGATGGACCGGTCGGGATCCTCGACGGCGGCCTGGTAGGCCGCCCAGAGCCCGGTCAGTCCGCCGCCGACGATGACCAGGTCCTGGCGCTCCTCGGGAAGCGGCGCGGGTCCGTGGTCGGGTTCCGCGCGGGGCCGCGGGGCGGTCCCCGCGGAGGGGTCCGCGGAGGGGTCCGCGGCGCTCGCGGCCGACGGGTCGGTCGCCCGCATCCAGTGCGAGACCCCACCGTTGCGATAGGCGGTCATCGGACATCTCCCCTCGTGTGGACCGGCGGCCCGGGGGCGGCCGGTGGGCGGCCGGGCGGGACCCGGCCGCGGTGCTCAGTACGTGGGCGGGGCGATCGCCCAGAGCACCCGGGCCTCGTCGCGTCCCGACGTCTCGACGACGCGGTGCGGCTCGCTGCTGCGGTAGTGGACCGAGTCGAGGGCGCCGAGCCGGTGGTGCTCGTCGCCGACCCACACCTCCACCTCGCCGGACAGGACCAGGAGCAGTTCCTCGGAGTCGCCGTGGGTGTAGGGCTCCACGCCGGTGGAGCCGCCCGGGGCGAAGTGGCCGAGGAGGACTTCGAGGTGGTCGAAGGCGGAGGGCGTGAGCTTGACCTTGGTCGCGCCCTCGCCGAAGGACATACCGCGGGTGTCGCGAAAGCGCAGGACGGCGCTGGCCGAGGCGGCCTCCTGGTCGAAGAGGTCCCCGACGTTGAGCTTGAGGACCGCGCAGAGCCGTTGGAGGGCGCGCACGCTCGCGTTGGCCTGGTCGCGTTCGATCTGCGACAGGTAGCCCTCGGTCAGGCCGCTCTGGTCGGCCACGTCCCGCAGCGTGAGCTGGAGGGCGCGCCGGCGACGGCGGAGCCGCGCGCCGATGCCGGCGGGGGATTCTGTGTCGTCGTTCACCACGGTGGCGAACCTAACAGCACTTAACCGGCACCACAATAGGCTGTTCTGTCACTAAATATTTCTTTAGTCAGGGGGTATGACCTGCGGCGCCGAGCCGCGATGCGCTCAGCAGGGCATGGGGATGCGTGGGACGGCCCGTGTGTGCGGACGGCCCGCCCGCACGGAACGCGCGGACCGTCGGAGAAGGCGACAGGGCCGGGACCGGCCCCGCACGGGTCAGAAGCCCCGCGAGGCCCAGTCGTCCAGGTGCGCGGCGGCCTCGGCGATGGTCGTGGACTCGCCGTGGCCGGGGTGAACGACCGTCTCCCCTGGCAGGTTCACCAGGTGGTCGCGGATGGAGGCGATGATCGTCGGGAAGTCCGAGAACGGCTGCCCCGTGGCCCCCGGTCCGCCCGGGAAGAGGGTGTCGCCGGTGAAGACCACGCCGAGTTCGGCCGCGTACAGGCTCACACCGCCCGGGGTGTGCCCCGGTGTGTGCAGGACCGCCAGCTCCATGCCGCCCACCCGCAGCACCTCGCCGTGCAGCAGCGGGGCATCGGGCTCACGCGCGGGGTGGACCTGGTGCCAGAGCTCGGCGTCGTCGGGGTGGAGCAGGATGGGCGAGTCCGTGAGGTCGGCCAGGGAGACCGCCGCGTTGACGTGATCGCTGTGCCCGTGGGTGGACACGATGGCCATCAGTTCGCGGTCGCCCAGTCCCCGGGCGATGGCCTCGTGGTCGTGGGCGGCGTCGATGACGATCGCGTGCTCGCGGTCCCCGACGATCCACACGTTGTTCTCGACGTCGAACTCGCCGCCCTCCAGGCTGAAGAGGCCTGAGGTACGAAGGCGCTGGACGGGGGAGGAGTCATGCACGGGCTCACCGCCTGACGTCTGAGTCGTTGACCGGGGAGGGCCCCGGTCCTACTGGTCCTGCCACGTCGACCTTATCCCCCAGGCCGGGCCCGCACACGCCCATCCCCGCCTCAGTGCCCGCCGGGCTCGAAGTTGCGGCGCAGGGCGTAGGGCTGGATGAGTCCGAGGCCGTGCGCGTGACGGGCGCGGACCTTGACCACCTGGAGCCCTTCGTCGTCGGTGAGGCTCTCCGCCAGGGCGTCGTCGATGAGGACGGTGCCGGGCCGGGCGAAGGAGGTCAGGCGGCTGGAGCGGTTGACGGTCGTGCCGAAGACGTCCCCGTGCAGGGTCAGCACCGGCCCGTAGGCCACACCGACCCTGACGTCGGGCACCTCCACGTGCGTCTTGACCCCCGACGCCAGCCGCAGCGCGATGTCGGCCGCCTGCTGGGGGGCGTCGGCCACGTAGAGGACCTCGTCGCCGAGGGTCTTGACCACGCGTCCGCCGCCGGAGGCGATGATGTCCGCCGCGGTGGCCTCGAAGCCCTCCACGACCCCCGCCAGCTCGACCTCGTCGAGTTCGCGGCTCAGGGTGGTGAAGGAGACCAGGTCGGCGAATCCGACGATGAGCGGGTAGTAGTTGGGCACCACGTCGTCACCGTTGGACATCACCGCCAGCGTGCGCGCGGTGGAGGCGGCGAGCTGGCGGCGCCAGATGTGCAGCAGCAGCCGCTCCACGTCCGGCAGCAGCTCCTTGACGTGGTTCATCAGCGGACTGGCGGCGGAGACGTCGCCGTCCTTGAAGATGAGGGTGCTCAGGATGCTGGTCTGCCAGTCGGCCAGCCGGGCCATGGTCTGCCCCATGGCGCGGGCGAAGCGGACCACGCCCTCCTCGTCGAGCACGCCCTCCTGCAACAGCGAGTTGGTGATGCGCAGGGCCTCGACGTCGCTCTCCGCGAAGATGACGGAGTCGTCGCCCAGGGCTGGGAAGCCGAGGGCACGCCAGACGCGCCCGGCGAGTTCGGGCTCGGCACCGGCGAGTTCGATCGCCTGTTCCCTGGTGTAGACCGCTTCACCGCCCAGCAGGACGGTTTCGATCGCTTTCGGGTCAGGACGCGACGGCATTCGTTCTCTTTCACAGGACCGTCCCCACGGCTGTGGGGAGCGAGCACTTCGTCAACCGGCCGGCGGTGCGGCACCGGTTCAGTACCAGCTTACGCCCGTGGTTACTCCCCGCGAGGGGGCGGGCGCTCACCGATGGCGGCCGGTCATCCCCGCGGACCCGGAGGAACATCCGGTCTCCGGGCCGTGTGGACGGCGTTGACCTGGCGGTAGATCTCGGACTGGAACCACTGGGGTCTGGGGACCCGACGCAGGACCATGCCCTCCTGCTCGGACGCCGACTGTACGGACAAAGTTCCGTACCGCATGAGGCGTTCCCAGAGCGAGATGGCGAAGGAGACGTCGTTGACCCGGCTGAGGGGGATGTCCCGGCCCTGCCTGGACACGATTCCGTCGCGCATCATCAGGCGCTGGTTGGTCAGGATGTAGACGGTGGTCGACCACTTGAGCATGGGCACGAAGCAGAAGACGATCGCGGCGAGCAGACCGACGCCGGCCACCGCGGCCGCGGCGATCAGGCTCCAGTCCTGGTCCCAGGGGAGGAACCACAGCGCTGCCCCGACGGCCGCGACGATGAGCAGCAGTGCCACGCACTCGCCTACCAGGACGGTCCAGTGCTGGCGGGCGACGTGGACGAGTTCTTCGTCATCGGAGAGATAACGGTCCGCGATAGCCATAACGGTGATGATGGCACAAGCCGCCCCAACGCGGGAGACCGCCGACGACCGCTTGTGGACAACCGCCGGTGGGGCTCAGCCGCCCGGACGCACGTGGACGACGTCGCCCGCGCTCAGCGCCGTCCGCCCCGCGGGGCCGTCGACCAACAGGCGGGCGTCGCCGTCGACGCCGGCCGCGACCCCCTCCAGCAGCCCGTCGCCGGGCAGGTGGACACGTACCCTTCGGCCGATGGTCACGCAGAGTTCACGGTAGGCCGCGGCCAGGCCGCACGCGCCCGCGTCGCCGCCGGCGGCCGACCAGGGGGTGTAGAGCTCCTCGAACTCCCGCAGCAGCTCGGTGAGCAGGCGGCCCCGGTCCAGATCGGCGGCGCCCTCGCTCCGCAGGGAGACCGCGGTGTCCACGGGCAGTTCGCAGCGGTCCTGGGAGACGTTGAGGCCGATCCCCACCACCACCCCGAGGGCGTCGGGGGCGGAGAAGTCCGCCTCGGACAGGATGCCCGCGAGCTTGCCGTCGTTCTCGGCGGTCCCGGCGGCGCCGTGGTCCCCGCCGTCGCCGTCGGCCCCCGCGCTCCCGGCTCCCCCCGCGCGCTCCGCCGCGGTGACGAGGACGTCGTTGGGCCACTTCAGGACGGCCCGCACACCGGTCACGCTCCGCACCGCGCCGACCGCGGCCACGCCCATGATCACGGGGATCCACCCCAGCGCGTTGGTCGGGACCCGGGGGCGCAGAAGCACGGAGAAGGTCAGCGCGGCGCGGTCCGGCGTGGTGAACACGCGCCCCAGCCGCCCGCGTCCGGCGGTCTGGTGCTCGGTCACCAGCACGGTGCCGTGGGGTGCGCCCGTCGCCGAGCGCGCCACCAGTTCGGAGTTGGTCGATCCCACGGCGGGCACCACCTCGACGCCGCGCCACATCCTCCCGGGGCGGACGAGTGCGGCGTTGAGCGCCGCGGCGTCGAGCGGCGGGCGCGGGAAGGTCTCGGTGTCACTGGACATGGGCTTATTACACCAGCGCCGAAACCCCCGCCGGAAACCCTGTGCCCCGGAAGGCCGCCGGTTACCCTGAAAGCAGCACAGCGATGATCGCGGGTTGCTACGTTCAGTTACCGGAGGTGACGCGGCAGATGAGTATCGCGGAAGCGGAAGCAGAAGCGGAGACAGTGGACACCGTGCCGTCCCACTGGGAAGTCGTGTTGCGCGCCTGGGAACAGCTGGACCTGCCCGAGGGCTGGCGGGCCGAGATCATCGAAGGCGACATCCACATCGTGACTCCCCCCAAGGACGAGCACAGCGAAATCATCGACCAGCTCCAGACACGGCTCTTCCGCGAGAAGTTCCGCGATGGAAGCCGGATCGGCGAGTGCACCGTCCATCAGAACATCGACCTGCGGATACCAGAGAGCGGCAGTCTGTACATCCCGGACCTGGTGGTGCTTCCGGGCTCTGTCATGGATCGTGGGCCCGAGCATTCGGCGAGCGATGCCCTCCTCGTCGTCGAGGTGACGTCGAGAAGCACAGCGGACAGGGACCGCAAGGCAAAGCTCCGGGGCTACGCGCACGCACAGATCCCGCTGTACCTCCTGGTGGACCGGTGGGACCCCGCCACCGGCCGGGGGGAGGTCACGCTCTTCTCCGGGCCGGAGAACGGCACGTACACCAGCGTGGTGAAGGTCCCGTTCGGCAAGGACATCCACCTGCCCGAGCCGTTCGACCTCACACTCGACACCTCCGGCTTCCCTGCCTGAACCGGGCCCGGCCCCGATCCGGCCCGCGCACGGCACGTCGGCGCCCCCGCACCCGGACGGGTACGGGGGCGCCGACGCGTCCGGTGTCAGCCGGTGTTCTGCAGGCCGGCGGCCACGCCGTTGACCGACAGCAGGAGCAGACGCTCCAGGTGCTGCTGGTCCTGCTCCGACAGGGAGTCCGCCTCCTCGCCGCGCAGCGCCTCCAGGGCGCGCAGCTGCAGGTGCGAGAGCGCGTCCACGTACGGGTTGCGCAGGTCCACGGCGCGCGAGAGCACGGCGCGGTTCTCCAGCAGGCGGCTGTGCCCGGTCACCTTGAGCACGAGGTCGCGGGTGCGGTCGTACTCGGCCAGGACCCGCTCGCTCAGCTCCTCCCGGCCGCCCAGCGCGAGGTAGCGCTCGGCGATGGTCCGGTCCGTCTTGGCCAGGCTCATCTCCGCGTTGTCCAGCAGCGAGGCGAACATCGGCCACTCGCGGTAGGCGGCCCGCAGCACCTCCAGGTCCTCCACGGCGGCCAGACCGGTGCCCAGGCCGAACCAGCCGGGCAGGTTGACGCGGGTCTGCGTCCACGCGAACACCCACGGGATGGCGCGCAGGTCGCCCAGACCGCGAGCGGCCCCGCGGCGGGCCGGACGCGAGCCCAGGCGCAGCTCGCCCAGCTCCTCCAGCGGGCTGACCCGGGAGAACCACACCGCGAACTCCTCGGTGTTGATGAGCTCCAGGTACGCCTCCTGGGCGGCGGCCGCGATGCGGTCGGCGTGCGGCCGGTACCGCTCGGCGGCGGCGCGCTCGCGCTCCTGCACGCTGTCGGTGGAGGCCATCAGCACCGCGTGGCCGACCTGCTCCACGTGCCGGCGGGCGATCGCCGCCTGGCCGTAGCGGGCGAAGATGACCTCGCCCTGCTCGGTCACCTTGAAGCGGCCGCCCACGGACCCGGGCGCCTGGGCGAGCAGCGCCCGGCTGGCCGGACCGCCGCCGCGGCCCAGGGAACCGCCCCGGCCGTGGAAGAGGGTCAGGCGCACGTCGTGCTCGGCCGCCCACGCGGCCAGACGGGCCTGGGCGTCGTACAGGCGCAGGGTCGCGCTCACCGGGCCGACGTCCTTGGCGGAGTCGCTGTAGCCCAGCATGACCTCGATCCGCCGGTCGGACTCCGCCAGGCGCCGCTGCACCGGCGGCAGCTTGAGCATGCCGTCCAGCACGTGCGGCGAGGCGTCCAGGTCCGCACCGGTCTCGAACAGCGGGATGACGTCCAGGACGATCCGCCGCCGCTCCCCCAGCGCGTGCTCCACGAGTTCGTACACGGCCTCGATGTCCTCGGCCGAGCGGGTGAAGCTGACGATGTAGCGGCGGCACGCCTCCACACCGAAGCGCTCCTGGATCCAGGCGATCACCCGGATGGTGTCCAGGACCTCCTCGGTGCGCTCCGAACGCGGACCGCCGGCGCGCAGCTCGGCCAGCGCGGCCGCGTGGACCTCGCTGTGCTGGCGGATCTCCAGCTCGGCCAGGTGGAAGCCGAAGGTCTGCGCCTGCCAGATGAGGTGCTGGAGCTCGCCGTAGGCCTGGCGGACGGCGCCGGCGGCCACGAGCGAGTCCTGGACCAGGTGCAGGTCGGCGAGGAAGGCGTCGGCGTTCGGGTAGGCCAGGTCGGCGTCGCGCTCACGGGTGGCGCGCAGCCGGGCCGCGGCCAGCAGCAGGAGCTGGCGGTGCGGCTCGTTGGGCGAGCGGCTGGTGATCTGCGCCATCAGCGAGGGGTGGCCCGCCTTGCCGCTGACCAGGGCGTCGAGCAGCGCCGGGGCGGCCGGGGTGAGGTTCGAGTACGCGGTGAGGGTGCGCGCCACCTTGTCGCAGGCCCGTTCCAGGCCGATGAGCACGTGCTCGGACTGGATGTTCATGGCCTCGCGGGTCACCTCGGAGGTGACGAACGGGTTGCCGTCGCGGTCACCGCCGATCCAGGTGCCGTAGCGCACGAACGGGGTCGCGCGCGGGGCGCGCACGCCGGTCCCCTCGGGGTCGACCGCCGCGTCGAGGGTCCGGTACACGTGCGGGATGACGTCGAAGATCGTCTCGTCGAACGCGGCGAGCGCGGTGCGCACCTCGTCGAGCGGGTCGAGCTTGGTGTAGCGCAGCTGCGAGGTGCGCCAGAGGAGGTCGATCTCCTCCAGAAGGCGCCGGTGCGCCTCGGCGGCGGCGGAGCTGCCCTCGTGGGAGGAGTGCCAGGCGTCCAGCTGGGCGCTGATCCGCAGGATGGAGGTGGAGACGGCGCGGCGGCGGGCCTCGGTGGGGTGCGCGGTGAGCACGGGGTGGAACTCCATCCCCGCGATCAGCTCGTCGAGCCGCTCCTCGCCGTCGGACTCGCGAATGGCGCGCACCGCCGCCGCGAGCGACTCCCGAGGCGGGTTCGCGGCGTCGTCGCGTTCGCGCAGGGCGCGCATGCGCTGGTGTTCCTCGGCCAGGTTCGCCAGGTGGAAGTAGACCGTGAACGCCCGCGCGACCTGCTTGGCGCGCTCCAGCGGCCACGCGGCGACGATCGCGGTGATCTCCTCGGTGGTGACCGCGCCGTCCCGGGCCCCGATCACGGCGTGCCGGAGCCGTTCGACGTCGGAGAGGAGGTCCGCGCCGCCGCTTTCGGCGAGGACCGTTCCGAGCATCTCTCCGAGCAGTTTGACGTCATTCCGAAGCTGCTCGGGGACTTCCTGCCGGGCACTGTCGCGTTCTGCGCTTACCGCTGTCATAGGCCCGACCATACAGAGATCGCGCACGTGGACCGGTGCGCGGGGGTGTATTTCGACGGTTTTGCCAAGGCGTTAATAATTGTTGCGTCCGGCCCGTCATGAACATTGGATCACGCCGTTTTCGGATCCACGGCGGACCATTCCCCCTCGGGCGGGGGCGTGTCACCGCACGTGGGCCGCGCCGCGGGACGCGTCGGGAAACCGTGGGCCAGGTGCCCGGCCGCCGAGCCCCGCGGGCTAACCTGAGCTGTTATGGCCAACGAAGCCCCTGAACCGCTGTCCGCGGCTGAGATCGACATCCACACCACCGCGGGCAAGCTCGCCGACCTGCAACGGCGCAGGTACGAAGCCGTCCATGCCGGGTCCGCGCGAGCCGTCGAGAAACAGCACGCCAAAGGCAAGATGACCGCACGTGAGCGGATCGACGCACTCCTCGATCCCGGCTCGTTCGTGGAGTTCGACGCCCTCGCCCGACACCGATCGACCAACTTCGGTCTGGACCGCAACCGCCCCTACGGAGATGGCGTCGTCACCGGCCACGGCACGGTCGACGGACGCCCCGTCGCCGTCTTCAGCCAGGACGTCACCGTCTTCGGCGGATCGCTGGGCGAGGTCTACGGCGAAAAGATCTGCAAGGTCCTGGACCACGCCCTCACCAACGGGTGCCCGGTGGTGGGCATCAACGAGGGCGGCGGCGCGCGCATCCAGGAGGGGGTGGTCGCGCTCGGGCTCTACGCCGAGATCTTCAAGCGCAACACCCACGCCTCCGGCGTCATCCCGCAGATCTCCCTGATCATGGGCGCGGCGGCCGGCGGACACGTCTACTCCCCCGCCCTGACCGACTTCGTCGTCATGGTCGACGAGACCTCCCAGATGTTCATCACCGGCCCGGACGTCATCAAGACGGTCACCGGCGAGGACGTGTCGATGGAGGAGCTCGGCGGGGCGCGCACGCACAACACCCGGTCGGGCGTGGCCCACTACATGGGCGCCGACGAGCAGGACGCCATCGACTACGTCAGGACCCTGCTCTCCCACCTGCCGGACAACAACCTGGAGGAGGCCCCGGTCCTGCCGGCGGAGTCCCCCGGAGGCCCCGAGGCGACCGACACCGACCTGGCGCTGGACACCTTCATCCCGGACTCGGCGAACCAGCCCTACGACATGAAGCAGGTCGTGGAGGCGGTCCTGGACGACGGTGACTTCCTGGAGGTCCACGCCCTGTTCGCCACCAACATCGTGGTGGGCTTCGGGCGCGTGGACGGCCAGTCCGTCGGCGTGGTGGCCAACCAGCCGATGAGCTTCGCCGGCTGCCTGGACATCGACGCCTCCGAGAAGGCCGCGCGCTTCGTGCGCACCTGCGACGCGTTCAACGTCCCCGTCCTGACCTTCGTGGACGTGCCCGGGTTCCTGCCCGGGACCGACCAGGAGTGGGACGGCATCATCCGCCGGGGCGCCAAGCTGCTGTACGCCTACGCCGAGGCCACCGTCCCGCTCATCACCGTGATCACCCGCAAGGCCTTCGGCGGCGCCTACGACGTCATGGGCTCCAAGCACCTGGGCGCGGACGTCAACCTGGCCTGGCCGACCGCCCAGATCGCGGTCATGGGCGCCCAGGGCGCCGTCAACATCCTGCACCGGCGCACGCTGGCCGAGGCCGAGGACGTGGAGGCCGAGCGCGCGCGCCTGGTCGGCGAGTACGAGGACACGCTGCTCAACCCCTACTCCGCGGCCGAGCGCGGCTACGTGGACGGTGTCATCCTGCCGTCCGAGACCCGCGACCAGGTCGGCAAGGCACTCAAGGCGCTGCGCAACAAGCGTGAGCAGCTGCCGCCCAAGAAGCACGGGAACATTCCGCTGTGACCGCGCACGAGAGACCGCCCCACCTGGTCGTGGTCCGGGGCGAACCGACCGCCGAGGAGCTCGCGGCGCTCACCGCCGTGCTCAGTGCCCGCGCGGCCGCCGCCCGGGCCGCCGCCGAGGCGCCCGTGCGGTCCGCGCCCGCCTCCGGTTGGCGCGACCGCTCGCGGGGACTGCGGACCGGGCTGCGCCCCGGTCCCGGCGCCTGGCGCCGGAGCCTGCGGTGACGCCCCGTGCCCCGCGAACACAGCACCGACTCGTCGAGCGTCCGGCGTGTGACCGTCCCACGCCACAGCAGGAGGATTTCCCACCGTGCGTAAAGTTCTGATCGCCAACCGCGGCGAGATCGCCGTCCGGATCGCCCGCGCCTGTCGCGACGCCGACCTGGGCAGCGTCGCCGTCTACGCCGAACCCGACCTGGACGCGCTCCACGTCAAGGTCGCCGACGAGGCCTACGGACTGGGCGGGTCCACCCCCGCCGACTCCTACCTCGACATCGCCAAGCTCCTGGCCGTGGCGTCCGAGTCCGGCGCCGACGCCGTCCACCCCGGCTACGGGTTCCTGGCCGAGAACGCCGACTTCGCCCAGGCGGTCATCGACGCCGGGCTGACCTGGATCGGCCCGCCCCCGTCCGCGATCACCGCCCTGGGCGACAAGGTCCAGGCGCGCCACATCGCGCAGAAGGTCGGCGCCCCGCTGGTGGCGGGCACGCCCGACCCGGTGGAGTCGGCCGAGGAGGTGGTGGCCTTCGCCGAGGAGCACGGGCTGCCCATCGCGATCAAGGCCGCCTTCGGCGGCGGCGGTCGCGGCCTCAAGGTCGCCCACACCCTGGCCGAGGTCCCCGACGCCTACGAGTCGGCGGTGCGCGAGGCCGTCACCGCGTTCGGGCGCGGGGAGTGCTTCGTGGAGCGCTACCTCGACAAGCCCCGCCACGTCGAGACCCAGTGCCTGGCCGACACCCACGGCAACGTCGTGGTGGTCTCCACCCGCGACTGCTCGTTGCAGCGCCGCCACCAGAAGCTCGTGGAGGAGGCCCCGGCCCCGTTCCTGACGCCGGAGCAGAACGAGAAGCTGTACGCGGCGTCCAAGGCCATCCTGGCCGAGGCCGGGTACGTGGGCGCGGGCACCTGTGAGTTCCTGGTCGGGGTGGACGGCACGATCTCCTTCCTGGAGGTCAACACCCGGCTCCAGGTCGAGCACCCGGTGACCGAGGAGGTCACGGGCGTGGACCTGGTCCGGGAGATGTTCCGGGTCGCCGACGGCGAGGAGCTGGGCTTCACCGACCCCCCGGTGCGCGGGCACTCCTTCGAGTTCCGGATCAACGCCGAGGACGCGGGCCGGGGCTTCATGCCCGCGCCCGGCACCATCACCGAGCTGTCCCTGCCGGGCGGGCCGGGCGTGCGGGTGGACACCGGCTGCGAGGCGGGCTTCACCGTCCCGCAGGCCTTCGACTCGATGGTGGCCAAGCTGATCGTGTCGGGGCGGACCAGGCAGGAGGCGCTGGAGCGGTCCCGCCGGGCGCTGGCGGAGTTCACCGTGGGCGGGATGCCCACGGTCATCCCCTTCCACCAGGCGGTCGTGTCCGATCCGGCCTTCGCGCCGGCCGACCCGGAGCAGGAGTTCGGGGTCTACACGCGGTGGATCGAGACGGAGTTCGACAACACCATCGCGCCGTGGGCGGGCACGCCCGGCGAGCCCGCCGCGGCCGAGCGCGAGACGGTCACCGTCGAGGTGGGCGGCAAGCGCCTGGAGGTCGTGCTGCCGGCGGGCCTGGGCGCCGCGGCGTCGGCTCCGGCCGAGGCGGGCGGCGGGCGCCGCAAGCGCACCGCGCGCAGGGGCGGGTCGGGCGCGGCCGCGGTCAGCGGTGACGCGCTGGTCTCGCCGATGCAGGGCACGGTGGTCAAGCTGGTGGCCGAGGAGGGCCAGGCGGTCGCCGAGGGCGACACGGTCGTGGTCATCGAGGCGATGAAGATGGAGCAGCCGCTGACCGCGCACAAGGCGGGCACGGTCGCGGGGCTCAAGGTCGCCCGGGGCGAGACCGTCGGCAACGGCGCGGTGGTCTGCGAGATCAAGGACGCCTGACGCGTCAGGACACACGGAAGGGGGAGGCACCGAGGAGCCGGTGTCCCCCTCCGACGTTCCAGGTCAACGCTGAAGGATGTCGGTCAGGTCGAACTCCAGCTTCACGGGAGCGGATGTCTTGAGCTTCCCTCGGTGGACGGTCGGCCGACCGTAGTCACCGGAAGGGCTGGCCGGGTCCTTCTCGTACTCGTAGACCACCGCGTCGTCCCCGTCCTGCTCGACCCTCCAGAAGAAGCGGACACCGGCGCGGGCGTAGAGCTCAGGCTTACGCTCCCGGTCCCTGATCTCCGACTCTGGAGAGACCACCTCAACCGCGAGTTCCACCGCCTCGGGCGGAAACCACGTCTGGCCCAGTCTCTGAAAGGCGTCCCTCTTGACCAGCATCAGGTCCGGTTCCGGCCGCTGCCGCTCGGCGAGTTTGACCGAGAACTCCCTCCCCAGCCGAAGACCGCTGGGGGCATGCGCCTTCAGCTCGTCTCCCAACAGTTCGAGGAACAGCATGTGAAACAGCCTCTGGGGACTCACGAGTACAAGGCTTCCGTCGATGAGTTCGGTGTGCGGCGGAAGATCCGGGATGCGGTCAAGGTCGTCGGCGGTGAAGCCCTCCGGCGGAGGCATGGGGAGCTTCACCTCGCCGAACTCGGAGACCGGGCGCTCGGCCACGGTTGGAACAGACATGTCGCTGCCTCCGGTCGTCGGATCGTTCTCATCACCAACGGTAGCCATCTCTGTCACCCCGTAACGGTGTTTTCCTGGATTGTCTCACCTGAGGCCGCGTCGAGGGTGATCCTCGCCGCACACCTGTGCCCCTCGGGCCCCAGGAGGCCCCGCACAGCCGGTGTTGTCGTCCCCTCGTCCGAGATTCATCCCATGACACGTATGGAACAAAGAGGGGACCACGGTTATTGTTCTTCATTGTGACGAACATCTGGGGACTGACACGAAGGTGGCACATCGACCTGTGCCGCTTCGACAGCCACGCGTGTAGCTAGGTTCACGCGCGCCCGTCCGGGCTGCGCGCCGCTCACCCGTACCCATCCCCAGATCACCCTTCCGCGGTGATCCCGCCCCATCCCCTGAGCCGGGCTCTTCTGTCCCACGGCGCGGTCCGCGCCGTCGTTCACATGCGCCCGGCTGTCTTCCACACCACTGGAGTCACCTGCCGTGTCCGCGCAGACCACCGTCAAGCGCAAGCGTCCACGCTTCCCGTTCTCCGCCCAGGTCCTCGCCGGCCTGGTCCTCGGTCTTCTCCTGGGCGTCGTCGCCCTCCAGATCGGCCCCGTCGGCGACGGTGAGCCCAACTGGTTGGCCGTCACCCTGGAGACCGTCGGCTCGACCTTCGTCGCCCTGCTGCGCACGATCGTGCCGCCGCTGATCGTCCTCGCCGTCATCTCCTCCATCGCCAACCTGCGCAACGTCGCCAACGCCGCCCGGCTGGCCTGGAAGACGCTGCTCTGGTTCGCCGTCACCGCGCTGATCGCGGTCGGCATCGGCATCACCCTCGGCCTGGTCTTCCGTCCGGGCCTCAACAGCGGGGTGGACGCCTCCACCGCCGCCGAGCCCAGCACCACCGGGTCCTGGCTGGCGTTCATCGAGAGCATCGTCCCGGCCAACTTCCTCGGTCTGGCCGCCGACACCTCGGCCGCCGACGACGGCTCGCTGACGACCTCGCTGTCGTTCAACGTGCTCCAGCTCATCGTGATCGCCGTGGTCCTGGGCATCGCCGCGGTGAAGGTCGGCAAGGCCGCCGAGCCGTTCATCAACTTCACCGCCTCGGCCCTGGAGGTCGTGCTCAAGGCCCTGTGGTGGGTCATCCGCCTCGCGCCGATCGGCACCGTCGGCCTGCTGGGCAACGCGGTCTACAGCTACGGCTGGACCACCATCGGCGCGCTCGGGCAGTTCTCCGTCACCATCTACGTCGGCCTGGCCCTCGTGGTGTTCGTCGTCTACCCGCTGCTCGCCTTCGTCAACGGGCTCTCTCCGATCAAGTACCTGACGGGTGTGTGGCCCGCCGCCCAGCTCGGCTTCGTCTCGCGCTCCTCGCTCGGCACCCTGCCCGTGACCCAGCGCGTCGCCGAGCAGAACTTCGGCGTGCCGCGCCACTACTCCGCGTTCGCGGTGCCCTTCGGCGCGACCACCAAGATGGACGGCTGCGCCGCGATCTACCCGGCGATCTCGGCGATCTTCGTCGCCCAGTTCTTCGGCGTCGACCTGGCGATCACCGACTACCTGCTGATCGTGTTCGTCTCGGTCATCGGCTCGGCCGCCACCGCCGGCACCACCGGCGCGACCGTCATGCTGACCCTGACCCTGTCCACCGTGGGCCTGCCCCTGGAGGGCGTCGGCCTGCTGCTGGCCGTCGACCCGATCCTGGACATGGGCCGCACCGCCACCAACGTGGCCGGCCAGGCGTTCATCCCGGCGATCGTCGCCAAGCGCGAGGGCATCCTGGACGTCGCCCGCTACCACGCTCCCCGCGGCGTGACCGGCTTCGTGCCGCTCGACGAGGAGACGGAGGCCGCCGACGTCGAGGCCGCGGAGGCCGCCGACGAGGACTCCGGCTCCACCGCGTCGGACGTGAAGGAGAAGGCCGGGTCCGGCACCACCTGACCCGGCCCGACACCACCGCGACGGCCCGCCGGATCCTTCCGGCGGGCCGTCGCGCGCGTGCGTGCGGTGGGACACCGTGCGTGCGTGCGGTGAGACACCGGCGGCGACGGGAACTGTCCAGGTGCCTCGTTCGTCCCTACGGGTGAGGGAGGCGAGAGGAACGACATGTTGCGCCGCTTGGTAACACCCACAGTGCTGACCGCCGGACTCGCGGCGGCGGTGATGACCGCCTCGGCGGTGCCCGCCGCGGCTGACGCCCAGGCCGAGGCACCCGAAGCCCAGGACATCGTCGCCGAGCTGGAGAACGATGGTGTCTTCATCGACCCCACCATCGCCGACGAGATCCCGGCCGCCGACGAGAGCGCGCTGGAGTCCGCCGCCGACGGCTCCGACGTCCCCGTCTACTACGTGATCCTGCCCTCCGGAACGGTCGGCTCCGAAGCCGGTCTGGAGACCTATCTCGAACCCGTCATGGGCGAGGTCGGCGACGGCGTCTACGGCGTCCTCGCCGGCAGCGACGCCTTCCGTGTCCTGTCGCCCAACGTCGAGGACACCGAGGCGATCCGCGAGGCCGCGCTCGCCGCGGGCGAGAACAACCAGATCACGACCCTCGCGGCCGTGCCCGAGGCGATCGAGACCGTCGAGGACGACGCCGCCGCGAGCGCCACCTCGGGCGTGGTCCTGCTCGTCATCCTCGTGCTGCTCGTCGCGGGCGGCGGCTGGTTCGTCTACAACCAGCGCAAGAAGCGGGCGGCGGAGAAGGCCAAACAGCTCGCCGAGATCAAGCAGATGGCCACCGAGGACGTCGTCCGGCTGGGCGAGGACGTCGCGCGGCTGGAGATCGACCTCTCCGCGGTCGACGACGACACCCGCACCGACTACTCCCGGGCCATGGACTCCTACGACCAGGCCAAGTCGCTGCTCGACACCCTCCAGGAACCCGAGCAGGTGCGCGCGGTCACCGGTGCGCTGGAGGACGGCCGCTACTACATGACGGCCACCCGGGCACGGTTGAACGGCCATGAGGTGCCCGCGCGGCGGGGCCCCTGCTTCTTCAACCCGCAGCACGGCCCGTCCACCACGGACGTCGACTGGGCTCCGCCCGGCGGCTCCGCCAGGTCGGTCACGGCGTGCGACGCCTGCGCCCAGGCCGTGCGCACGGGCGGACAGCCCGACGTGCGCCTGGTCGAGGTCAACGGCGAGCGCCGGCCCTACTACGACGCGGGCCCGGCCTACCAGCCCTACGCCGGCGGCTACTTCGGGATGGACATGATGATGGGCATGTTCACCGGCATGATGATGGGCTCCATGATGGGCTCGATGCTCGGCGGCGGCATGATGGGCGGCGACATGGGCGGAGACATGGGCGGCGACTTCGGCGGTGACTTCGGCGGAGGCGGCGACTTCGGCGGCTTCGACTTCTGACCGACGCACACCCGCCTGACACGACGACGGCCCCGGGGCATCTTGGGTTCTAGCGGTGGTCGCAACACCCTGACTTTGGGGAGGTTGCGGCCACCGTGTCGTTTTCCAAGCAGGAACTGGCCCGGCTGCGGGAACGGTTCCTGGAACAGATGGCCGATGACGGCAACGTCACCGAGGTCGCCCGATCCCTGGGCATCAACCGCAACACCGCGTTCGGCTGGGCCCGCCAGGCCGGACTGCGCTCCCAGCGCCGGCCACGGCCACACCCGGCACGGGAGGAGTACGAACGCCTGCGCAAGAACTCTGTGCCCCGCCGCGAGGCCGCACGGCGAGTCGGGATCAACGAGCGCACCGCCCGTGACTGGGACCACGGGGTCCGCAGATCGGGCAACTCCCGGTTCTACCCTGACGGGCGCCGGGTCGACTACTCCACCGGACAGACCACGATGGAGTCCATGACCACCCCCGCGCCGACCGTGGCCTCGCTCGAAAGACCGGTCCACCAGCGCTTCTTGACCCTGCCCGACCGGGAGAAGATCGCGGACCTGCACCGAGCCGGACGGAGCCTGCAGGCCATCGGCCGGGCGTTGGGACGCCCGGCCTCGACGATCAAGCGCGAACTCGACCGCCACAGCAACACGGACGGCTCTTATGGTGCCTATGCGGCCCAGCGCCGGGCGGTCGCACGCAGGGCGCGTCCCAAACCCGCCAAGCTCGCCGCTCCGGGCGCTTTGCGGGACTACGTCGCCACGGGTTTGCGGAAACGGTGGTCACCGGAGCAGATCAGCAAACGGGTCTGCTCGGACCACCCCCAGGACGAGGACATGCGTGTGAGCCACGAGACGATCTACCAGGCCCTTTACGTCCAGGCCCGCGGCGGGCTCAAACGTGAGGTGAGCGCGGCGCTGCGCACCGGCCGGATCCGGCGCAGAACCCACCGAACGGGTGAGCGGCGCCAGAGCCGGTTCGCCGATCCGATGGTGATGATCAGCGAGCGTCCCGCCGAGGTCGAAGACCGTGCCGTGCCGGGACACTGGGAGGGGGATCTGATCACGGGCGCGCAGAACAAGTCCGCGATCATCACCCTGGTCGAGCGCTCCACCCGGTACGTGATGCTGGGGCACGTGCCCGGCGAGCACACCGCCGAGGCTGTCGGAGGTGTTCTGAGCGCCCTGGTCGCCTCGCTGCCCGAGCATCTGCGCGGGTCGCTGACCTGGGACCAGGGAAGCGAGATGGCCGGCCACAAGGCGTTCTCGGTGGCTACGGGGGTACCGGTGTTCTTCTGCGACCCGGCCTCGCCCTGGCAGCGGGGCTCGAACGAGAACACGAACGGGCTGTTGCGCCAGTACTTCCCCAAGGGCACCGACCTATCGGTGCACGGCCCGCTGGATCTGGAGCATGTCGCTCAGGAGCTGAATGGTCGGCCACGCAAGACGCTCGGCTGGGAAACCCCAGCCGAGCGTCTGCATACACTCGTGTGATCAACGAGGTGTTGCGAGGACCCCTTGAATCCGCCCATCCGCCCCGGGACCGTCGTCGTGTCACCAGTGCCTAGGTGTACTGACCTGAGAGGTTGGTGACACGGGAGGTTGGAGGGCCGCCGAGTGCCGTCCCCGAGATCCGCCACCTGCTCGCCGCCGTCCTCACGGCGCCGGCCGTGACCGCGGGCAGACTGCTGCACTGGTCCCACTGGCGCAGACGCCACCAGGCAACAGCCCGCCGCAGCCACGACCGACGACGATCCGCCGACAAATCCGCTGGGTAGATCACGAAACCGCACTGGAGTACTAGGTCCGAGTCGTGATCGACGCCCATGAGATGGGCCGCGAGAGCAGTACGCCCGAGGTCGTGCGCGTGCGCGGACGTGGTGACTTCCCGGGACACAGCCGTCATCCAAACGGTGCCGCTCCTGCGCTGCACCTCCCAAACCAGAGTCGGACTACCGACCTCTGTCCTGGCTGGGCCGTGACGGCCCTCACCCTTTCTCCTCGGAGGTCTCCCTGTTACGTTTGTTATTGTTCAACCACTAACAGAGGAGTATGCATGAGCGTCAACCCGACCCGCGAGCTCACCCCCGCACAGCACGCCCTGGCAGAGCACCTTCGGCTGGTGTCGTCCGGCCAGATCGACGAGTGGATCGAGCTGTACGCAGCGGACGGCACGGTCGAGTTCCCCTTCGCCCCCGCCGGTGTGCCTACCCTGGTGCAGGGACGCGAGGCGCTGATCGCCCACATGCGCGGCTTCCCGCAGACCTTCGACGTGAAGTTCGTCGACGTGAAGTTCATCGAGACGGCCGACCCCCGGACCGCGGTCGCCGAATACCGCTCGGAGGGAATCGCCCTCAGCACCGGCAAGCCGTACGAGCAGACAGTCATCACGGTGATCCGCCTCGACGAGGCGGGCCTCGTCGAGCAGTTCGTCGACTACTGGAATCCTCTCGTGGCCATCGAGGCCATGACCCCCGACGAGGCGGCCGGCGGCCAAGACGTGTCGTGGCCCTCGGAGCGTTGATCCCGGTTCGACGGGGTGAGACGGGTCACCCACCCGTCCTGCCCCGTCGCACCCTGTCCCACTCCGCAGTGAGAGACTGGGAGACATGCCCGCCCCTGGCTCCAGAGTGAAGAGCGATCAACGCCGTCGAGTCGTGCTGGACGCTGCCGTGGCCTGCTTTGCGCGCAAGGGTTACTACGGCACGACCACTGGTGAGATCGCCGAACGGGCCGAAATCTCTCAGCCCTACGTCTACCGCCTGTTCGCCAGCAAGGAGGCATTGTTCGCCGGTGCCGTCCTCCACGTGTCCGAGCTGATCTCGGATGCTCTGACCGGCGCCGAAGCCGGCGCCGATGAGGCCGGGCCGCACCGGCAGCCGGAGGCGGTGATGCGTGCGATCCGGTCCGCCTACAGCACCCTGATCGAGGACCGGGACGTCATGCGGTTCCTCATGCAGGCCAGTTGCGCAGCCGATGAGCCGCTCGTGGCTGAGGCGTTGCGCACGTGCTATGCCAGGCAGGTCGAACTCGTCAGTGAGCTCCTGAACCACGACGACGCTGCGGTCCGGCGCTGGTTCGGCGCCGGTATGCTCGAAAATGTCACGCTGACCCTCGGCCTGGCCGACGTCGACGAGCCCTGGGCGCGGACCCTCAGCGGACAACGGTCTCGTTCGGACGGCGGTAGCTTCGCCCACCGGGAGTCGCCGTAGCTTCCGCCGAAGAACAGGCGGCTATGTAGGCGGCCGGCCAGGCCGTCCCACTTCCT
This sequence comes from Nocardiopsis sp. Huas11, assembly GCF_003634495.1. Lineage (GTDB taxonomy): Bacteria > Actinomycetota > Actinomycetes > Streptosporangiales > Streptosporangiaceae > Nocardiopsis. Next base: position 1,298,201 of record NZ_RBKY01000001.1, read on the forward strand.
TGGAACTGGGACGCCGTCCGACGGTGTCGACGTCGATCGGCACTGCCCCAGGTCAGGACCGTCCCAGAAGTTGTGCCACAAGTGCGTCCCGGATTGGCTAGGCCGTGTTTTTCTGAAGGCTTTCGGATGAGCTCGCGGTCGTCAGGTCGTCTCTCGCACGACGATGTGCGACATTCAGCCCCGTTGTGCTTCACGAGCGCAGAGGCGCGGCGAGAGACGGCCCTGGCGGCCGCGAGCCCGGAATGCCGCAAAAAACACGGCCTAGCGACGCGCCACGGCGTCGAGGCGCTCGACCCAGTCGGCGACCTCGGCCGCGGTGTCCGCCGGGCCCGCCGTGGTGGTGTCCAGCAGGGCCAGCGGCGGGGTGAGGCGGTCGGCCGCCTCCACCACCCAGTCGGCGAAGTCCAACGTCTCGACGATGCGCTCCTCGTCCCACCCGCGCCAGGCCGGGCGGGCCCGCAGTCGCGCGGCCAGGACCCCGGGGTCGCAGGTCAGCGACAGGTAGTGCACGTCACTGAACAGCGCCCGTTCGGGCAGCGGCTCGAACTCCGGCGGCACGACCGTCCCGCAGAGCACGATCGGACGGCCGTTCTGCTGCACCATGGCGGCCGTGCGCAGCCAGGTGGAGCGGAACAGGCGGTGCTCGTCGGCGGGGTCGCGGAGCCCGCCCACCCACAGGAGGTCCTGTTCGAGGACGACGAACCGGTCCTGGAGCCGCTCCAGCAGCAGTCCGGCGATCGTGGACTTGCCGGTGCCGCTGGGGCCGGACACGCAGTACAGCGGGAGGCGCCGGTAGGGCCGGGTCCGGCCGCAGTCCGCGCACGACAGGACCGACGCCCCCGCGCTCGTGTCGGGGACGTCGTTCCACGCACCGCAGTGCGTACAGATCAGCGGATGCACCGCCGCCTCAGTCGAAGAGGTCTTCGAAGAAGCTCTTGCGACGCTTGCGGCCGTAGGGGCGGGGAGAGTCCTTGTAGCCGCCGCCGTAGGGGCGAGGGGAGTCCTTGTAGCCGCCGCCGTAGGGGCGCGGAGAGTCCTTGTAACCGCCGTAGCCGCCGCGAGGGGGGTAGCCGCCCTGGGCCGGGTAGCCCTGCGGGGGCGGCGGAGGGGTCGGGGGCATGGAGGGGTCCGGCGGCACGGCACCGTAGTGACGCTGCTCGGCGTTGGCGATGGCCTCCAGCTCTCCCCGGTCCAGGAAGATGCCCTGGCAGCCCTCGCAGCGCTCGATGTGGACACCGTGCCGGTCGAAGGTACGCATGTGGCCTTGGCACTTGGGACAGATCATGACCGGATCCTATGGCCTCCGGTATCAGAATCACATATGGGTCGGGGCCCGCCGTGGACGTCTTGGCCGCGCGCACGGAGAGCCCCGGGGGCCGACCGGACCCCTACTCGGGCGAGGCGAGCATGAGCGAGCGCGCCGCCTCGGTGACACTGCCGGACAGCGACGGGTACACCGCGAACGTGTGCGCCAGGTCGTCCACCGTCAGGCGCTGCTGGACGGCCACCGACACGGCCAGGATGAGCTCGCTGGCGCGCGGACCGACGATGACCCCGCCCAGCACGATGCCCGTGTGCTGGCGGCAGATGAGTTTGACGAAGCCGTCCTTGACCTCGTTCATCTTGGCGCGCGGGTTGGTGTTCAGCGGCAGGGTGACCGACCGGCCGTCGATGCGGCCGCTGCGGACGTCGTCCTCGCTGGCGCCGACCGCCGCCAGCTCCGGGTGGGTGAACACCGTGGAGGCCACGGTGGACAGCTTGAGCGGGGACACGGCCTCGCCCAGGGCGTGCCACATGGCGATCCGCCCCTGCATGGCGGCCACGGAGGCCAGCATGTTGACGCCCGTGCAGTCCCCCGCGGCGTACACGCCCGGGACGGTGGTGCGCGAGACCCGGTCGACCTCCACGAAACCGCCCTGGGCCAGGCGGACGCCGGCCTCCTCCAGCCCCAGGTCCTCGGTGTTGGGGATCATGCCGACCGTCATCAGGCAGTGGCTGCCCTCGACCGTGCGCCCGTCGGACAGGGTGACCACGACGCCGTCGTCGGTGCGCCGGACCGACTCGGCGCGCGTCTGGCTCAGGACCGTCATGCCGCGACGCATGAAGACCTCCTCCAGGACCTCGGCGGCGTCGGGGTCCTGGGTGGGCATGACGCGCTCACGGGAGGAGACGAGGGTCACGTCCGAGCCCAGGGACTGGTAGGCGCTGGCGAACTCGGCGCCGGTCACACCCGATCCGACCACGATCAGCCGTTCGGGCAGCTCGTCCAGGTCGTAGAGGTGGCGCCAGGTGAGGATGCGCTCGCCGTCGGGCTTGGCGGTGGGCAGCTCACGCGGGTGGGCGCCGGTGGCCAGCAGCACGACGTCCGCGCGCAGCCGCTCCTGGCCGACCGCGACGATGTGCGGGTCCACGAGGCGGGCCTCGCCCTGGACGACCTTGACGCCCTCCTTGATCAGCCGCTTGCGCGTGTCATCGGACTGGGCCTGGGCGAGGTCCTTGATGCGCGGGTTGACCTGCGAGATGTCGACCTCGACCTCGGCCTTGTCCTCGTGGAGGGACGGGATGTTGATCCCGAGGATGTCGGCCTCGCGTACGTACGTGGTGCGGGTCGACGTGGCGATGAGGCTCTTGGAGGGCACGCAGTCGGTGAGGACGCAGGCGCCGCCGATACCGTCGCGGTCCACCACCGTCACGTCCGCGCCGAGCTGTGCGGCGACCAGCGCCGCCTCATAGCCCCCGGGTCCGCCACCGATGATCACGACCTTCGTCACGCTGCTTCACTCCCTCTGCGGGCTACCCCTGGCCCGTTCCCGGTCCGGGTGACATTCGGGCATGGCGGGGCGCTACCTGGATGTATCGGTTGCCTCCATTGTCGTCTATGAGGACCTGTGCCCACCTCAGCCACCCCGGCGTCCGCGAACCGCGCTTCGGACCAGATTCCGCTCTCCGGACACACTGCGTTGCGTTCCGGAACAATCCCACTACACAGCGGTAGCATCCGACTTGTGAGCGAAACAGAGCAGCCGCCCCGGACCACAGACGAGGCGAAGGCCCTGGCGGCCACCGCCGCGAAGGACCTGCTGGCGAGGGCCGGCGCGGACAACTTCGACGCCATGGTCGTGCTCGGCTCCGGCCTGACCGGCGCGGCGGACACGCTGGGCTCGGCGGACATCGAGTTCGACTCCACCGAACTCCCCGGTTTCCACGCCCCCACCGCCGAGGGGCACTCCCCCAAGGTGCGCAGCATGTGGGTAGGCGAGAAGCGCGTCGTCGTGTTCATGGGTCGCGTCCACGTCTACGAGGGCTTCGAGGCCATCGAGACGGCGCACGCGGTGCGCACCGGCATCGCGGCGGGCGCGCGCACGGTCGTGCTCACGGGCTCGGCCGGCTCCCTGCGGGCCGACATCGCGCCCGGCCAGCCCGTGGTCATCCGCGACCACATCAACCTCACGTCGACCTCGCCGCTCAAGGGCGCCTCGTTCGTGGACCTGTCCGAGGCCTACAGTCCCCGGCTGCGGCAGATCGTCCACGACGCCGACGCCACTCTCGCCGAGGGCGTGTACGTGGCCACGGTCGGTCCGCAGTTGCAGACCCCGGCCGAGCTCCAGGTCCTGGGGCAGGCCGGCGCGGACGTGGTGGGCCGCTCGATCGCGCTGGAGACCATCGCCGCGGTGGAGATGGGCGCCGAGGTGCTGGGCCTGGCGATGGTGACCAACGACGCGCTGTCGGGGGTGTTCCACCCCTTCGAGTCCGAACGGGTCCTCGAGGTCGCCGAGCAGCGCGCTCCGCGCCTGGGCTCCCTCATCAGCCGCGTCCTGGCGACGGCCTAGTTTTCTGGCGCCCCCACGAGTCCCGCAGGCTGAACGGCCTACGGGGACCAACATGGCGGTGCCCCCGCCACACCCCCTTCGGTGCCACGGGAGTGGGCCCTCACGCAGTCAGCCGTCGGTTCCGTCGCTGGAGCGGGTCGGCAGGAGTCGGTCCGCGAGGGATCGTGCCGTGGCGGTGAGCGTGGCCGTGTCCATCCCGGTCCGGCTCATGAACACGATCCCCTGCTGCGCGGCGAGGAGGGCACGCGCCAGCGCGATCGGATCCGTTTCGGCCGGCAGATCGCCTTCGTCCTGGGCACGGCAGACGCAGTCGGCGATCAGCGCGGTGGACGCCTCGTAGGTCTCGTGGGCATGGGCGAGGACGTCCGGATCGGCGTTGCCGAGCTCGCACGTGCTGTTGGCCAGCAGGCAGCCGCGCCGTGCGCCGGACCCGGCCCCCTCGCCGATCGGCGCTTCGAGCAGCGTCCGGAGAGCGTCGATGGCCCGCGGGGCCTCGGTGAGGGCTCTCCGAAGATGGCCCTGATTGCCCTCGGTGTACCTGCGCAGCGACCGGAGAAAGAGCTGGCGCTTGTCGCCGAACGCCGCGTAGAGGCTGCCTTTGCCCAGCCCGCTGACCCGCATCAGGTCTTCCAGAGAGGTCGCGGCGTAGCCGGCGTTCCAGAACTGGTCCCGGACGGCGTTGAGCACCTGCGTCTCGTCGAACGCTCGTGGACGTGCCATGGCTCCAGGATACTCATTCTTGACCACACAGTCCATAACTGCCTATTGTGGACCACGCGGTCAAGAACGATCGCGCACATCAAGGTGGAGGCGGGAAGAGCATGGGAAAGCTGGACGGCAAGGTAGCGATCGTCACGGGCGGATCGCGGGGAATCGGGGCGGCGTCGGCTCTGGCGTTGGCCGACGAAGGAGCCGACGTCGCGATCAGCTACTCGTCCTCAGCGGATCAGGCCGAGGCCGTGGTCGCCGACCTGGAGGCGAAAGGGGTGCGCGCCGCGGCCTTCCAGGCCGACCAGGCGGAGGCGGCGCAGGCCGCGGGCCTGGTCCGGAGCGTGTTCCGGCGGTTCGGGCGGCTCGACATCCTGGTCAACAACGCGGGCTTCTCCGCCGCCGCTCCGATCGACAGCGAGGACGCCGACGAGTCCGCCCTCGACCACCAGCTCGCGGTGAACTACACCGGCGCCGTCGCGGCGATCAGGGAGGCGTTCCCGCTGCTGCCGGACGGTGGGCGGATCGTGAGCATCAGTACCGGCGCGGCGGCGAGGGCGGGCTTCCCCGGGATGGCCGACTACTCGGCCTCCAAGGCGGCCCTGGAGGGCTACAGCCGGGGCGCGGCACGTGATCTGGCACACCGGGGCATCACGGTGAACGTGGTCCAGGTCGGGTTCATCGACACCCACATGAACCCCGCCGACGGCCCGGCCGCGTCGATGTTCCTCCCCACGACGGCGATGGGGCGGTACGGCAGGCCCGAAGAGGTCGCCGCCGGCGTCGTCTTCCTCGCCAGTCCGGAAGCCTCCTACGTCACCGGCGCCGCGCTGAGGATCGACGGCGGATACGGCGCATAGCGGGATTCGGCGAGCCCTTGAGCCCGGCACATCGCGGCGTCCGGCCGAAGGTCGCTCGGGCCTCTGGGGGTTGGAGGCGCACGGGCCTGGTCGGGATCCGCAGGGGGTGTGTGAGGGGCGCGCCAGAAAGCACAGCACAGCCTCCGACCGGGCGGGCCGGTACCGGCGTGGCGAGCGTACACCCCGAGGCCTTGGGATGGACGGCACCGGCCGTGGCTCGGTCGAAGGCTGTGCTGCTTGGTGGTGTCGTGTCGCGCGGGATCCCCGCAGATCCCGTTGGACTCACGAACCCGACACCGTTCGATATTCAGTTGAACCGCGCGCGTCGCCTTCGGGGGAAGTCCGGGCGGAGGGCCATCCGCGCGAAGTCCGCCCGCCCGGAACACTCTCCCTTAGGCATGCCTTACCTAACCAGATGCCGCAGGCCGCGTCAACCCCGCCCGGCGGTGCTCGTGGAAAGACGACGGACCCGGCCGCCCTCGCAGGGCGCCGGGTCCGGTCGGGTCTTCGGGAGAGGGGCCTCGCCGTTCAGGAGAGAAGCACCGCGCCCACCACCACGACGACGGTCGCGGCCAGGACCACGATCACCTCGACGGGCACCATGGTCTGCGGCGCGTCCTGCGCGCCCAGCGCGGCGGGGCCGGCCACGTCGACGTCCTTGATCGGACCGCTCAACGGGCGCGTCTTGTACCGCTCGGCGTCCTGGCGCAGCTGCCGCGCGGCCAGGTCGACCGGCCGCATCCGCGCGGGATCCTCGTCGTCGTCGGCGTCCAGGAAGCCCGCGTCCCGGCGCATGTTGTCGCGGACCTTGGCGCGCTTGGTCTCCCGCAGCGGCCAGGAGCGCACGATCGTCTGCCGCGTGTGCACCCGCAGCACGTCGGTGACGTCAACCCACAGGACCGCCGTCCACGGGACGAAGGTCTCCCGCAGCGGGTTGATCACCCGCAGCCCCCGCTCGGTGACCACCACGCGCGGGCGCAGCCACACCAGGTAGACGATCGCCACGCTGGCGGCCAGCACCGACCCGGCGATCCACGCCTCGCGCCCCTCGCCCCGGACCAGCACGTCCAGGAGCAGGAGCAGCGCGACCACGACCCACGCGCCGGCCATCAGGCGCGTGGGCATGGAGTAGTGGCTCGTGGGATTGGTCGAGTCCATCAGTCGGTCGCCCACTTCAACTGCGCGAAGCCCGGCTTGATGATGCCGTTGATCAGGGACAGCCGCTCGTCGAAGGGCAGGAAAGCCGACTTCATCGCGTTGACCGTGAACCACTCCATGTCGTCCCAGCCGTACCCGAACGCCTCGGAGAGCTTGGCGAACTCCTCCGACAGGCTGGTCCCGCTCTGCAGCCGGTTGTCGGTGTTGACCGTCACCCGGAAGCGCAGTTCGCGCAGGAGCCGGATCGGGTGCTCGGCGATGGACTCGGCCGCGCCCGTCTGCACGTTGGAGCTGGGGCACATCTCCAGCGGGACGCGCTTGTCGCGCACGTACTGCGCGAGCCGGCCCAGCAGGGGCACGCCGTTCTCGTTCTCGGTGATGTCGTCGATGATGCGCACGCCGTGGCCGAGCCGGTCGCACCCGCACCACTGGAGGGCCTCCCAGATCGACGGCAGGCCGAACGCCTCGCCCGCGTGGATCGTGAAGTGGAAGTTCTCCCGCCGCAGGTACTCGAAGGCGTCCAGGTGGCGCGTGGGCGGGTTGCCGGCCTCGGCACCCGCGATGTCGAACCCGCTCACACCCGCGTCCCGGTAGCGGACCGCGAGCTCGGCGATCTCCGAGGACCGCGCGGCGTGGCGCATCGCCGTCACCAACTGCCCGGTGCGGATGGTGCGGCCGCGGTCGGCGGCGCGCTTCTCGCCGAGTTCGAGCCCTTCCTGGACGGCCTCCACGACCTCCTCCAGGGTCAGGCCGCCCTCCAGGTGCTGCTCGGGCGCGTAGCGCAGCTCGGCGTAGACGACGCCGTCGGCCGCCAGGTCCTCGGCGGCCTCGCAGGCCACGCGGACCAGGCCGTCCCGGGTCTGCATGACGGCGGTGGTGTGCGCGAAGGTCTCCAGGTAGCGCTCCAGCGACCCCGAGTCCGACGCGTCACGGAACCACACGCCCAGTTCGGCGGGGTCGTTGGTGGGCAGGCCGGTGTAACCGGTCGCGGCCGCCAGTTCCACGACGGTGGACGGGCGCAGGCCGCCGTCGAGGTGGTCGTGCAGGAGCACCTTCGGTGCTCGACGGATCTGCTCGATGGTGAGTGGCTGGTTCATGCGTTTCAGGATGCCACCTGGCCGCCATGCGCTCCGCCACGCCGGGGTGAAGTTGCCGGAAATCCGGTAGAAGCCGAGGTGGGGCGCCCGTGCCGCGGGGTCCTGCTATGCGCTGTCTCGCGCGAAGGGCCGGGCGTCCCGTGATCGGCTGGCTCAGGCCAGTGCCTGGTCGTCCACGTCGGCGCGGGGCCGGGAGGTATCCCACAGCGCGGTCAGCGCCGTGGTCACCATGAACCGGGTGCCCACACCGATGGCGCGCTCGTCGACGTCGAACCCGCCGCGGTGCAGGTCCAGCATCGGGCCCTGCCACTCCGGGGAGTGCGTGCCCAGCCGGGCCAGCGCGCCGGGGACGTGTTCCAGGTACCAGGCGAAGTCCTCCCCGCCCAGGCTCTGCGGGGTGGCCGAGACCGCGTCGGCGCCCAGCGCCAGCGTCACCGCCTCGCGCATCATCTCGACGCTGTCCGCCTCGTTGATGGTGGGCGGCACGCCCCGGCGGTAGGTGACCTCCGCCTCGGCGCCGTAGGCACTGGCCACCGACTCGACCAGGCCCTTGATGATGTCGGGGGCGGCGTGCCAGGCCTCGTCGTCCAGGCAGCGCACGGTCCCCTCCGCCACGGCGTCGTCGGGGATGACGTTGGGCGCCGACCCGGCGCTGATGCGGCCCCACACCAGGCTGAAGCCCGCGCGGGGGTCGATGCGCCGGGACAGGGCGGCGGGCAGTTCGGTGACCACCTTGCCCATGGCGTAGACGAGGTCGGAGGTCAGGTGCGGGCGGGCGGTGTGTCCGCCGGGACCGGACAGGCGCACCATGAGCTGGTCGCAGGCGGCGGTGATGCCGCCCGTGCGCAGTCCGACCCGGCCGAGCATCAGGCGGGGGTCGCAGTGCAGGGCGAAGATACGGTCCACGCCCTCCAGCGCGCCCGCGTTGACGACCTCCACGGCACCGCCCGGCAGTTCCTCGGCCGGCTGGAAGATGAGCCGGACCCGGCCGGGCAGCGCGCCCGCACGGGCCTGCTGGGCGAGGAAGACCCCCGTCGCCAGCAGGACCGTGGTGTGGACGTCGTGTCCGCAGGCGTGCGCGACGCCGGGGACGGTGGATCGGTAGGGCACGTCCTTCTCGTCCGAGAGGGGCAGCGCGTCGATGTCCGCGCGCAGGGCCACCACGGGGCCGGAACCGGAGCCGACGTCGCAGACCAGCCCGGTCCCCTGCGGGAGCTCCTTGGGTTCCAGTCCGACCGAGCGCAACCGTTCGACGATCCGCCCCGTGGTGCGGTGTTCCTCGAAGGCCAGCTCGGGGTGCATGTGCAGGTCCCGGCGGAAACCGGTGAACTCCCGCTCATGGCGCGCCAGAAAAGCGGTCAACTGTTCCGGCAGGTCACGTCCCTGCATGCGAGGGTCCCCTCTTCGTTCACGTCTTACCGCGCACCGGCTCCATCGCCGACACCGACCTCTGCGCGGGTGGGGTGGTCGCCCTGGAGTTCGGCTGCGAGCATGTCGACGACGTCGTCCAGCGAACCGCCCGCGGCGACGACCGCGCGCTGCCTTTCGTAGGAGGCACCCTTGTCCAGGATCTCGGAGATCAGGTCCAGGTCCTCGGCGCAGCCCAGGCGGGCCGCGACGGGCGCCAGCTCGCGCACCAGCTCGTACAGGTCGTCCCGCAGTGGAACGGTCGTTCCGTGCAGGTCCGTGATGACACGGGCGTCGAGTCCGTAGCGAGTGGCCCGCCACTTGTTGTCCCGTACCAGCCAGGACGGCGGGCTGGGCAAGCCGTACCCGCGGTCGAGCTGGTGGTCGAACAGCTCTACCAGGCTCTGTGAGAGCGCGGCGGCCATTCCCACCTCGCGCAGGGTGGGAATCCCGTCGAACATCCGGATCTCGATGGTGCCGAAATCCGGGTGCGGACGGATGTCCCACCACACTTCCTTGATAGAGGCGATGGTACCCGCCCTGAGTAGCGTTTCGATGTATTCCTCAAAAGCCGTCCAGTGCGGCAGGTTCACGGGCGGTCCGGACGTCGGCAGAGCGCCGAAGATGATCGACCGCGAGGACGCGAGTCCGGTGTCCGCACCGCTCCAGAATGGGCTGGAAGCACTCAAAGCGAGGAAATGTGGGATGTACTTCGCGAGGGCGTTCACCATCGGAATGGCCTTGTCCGGGCTCCGGACCCCCACGTGGACGTGGACACCGCACGTGAGGATCCTGCGCGCCAGCCACTGCATCCGGTCGACCAGTTCGCCGTAACGGTCCCCGGGGCTCAGGGTCTGGTCCCGCCAGTCGTCGATGGGATGGGTTCCCGAGCAGGTCAGCGTGGTGCCGCGCGGTTCGAGGACCTCCCTCATGCGGCTCAGGTTGCGTGCGAGGTCGCCCTTGGCCTCGTCCACCGTCTCGCAGATGCCCGTCACCACCTCCACCTGCGACTGCATGAGCTCGTGCCGAAGAGGCGGTGCGGCGTCCTCGCTCAGATCGGGCAGGTCGGCCAGGAGCGCGCCCGCCTCCTGGCGCAGGTGGCGGCTGCGGCGGTCGACCAGTTGGAGTTCCCACTCCACACCGAGCGTCGCGCGTTCGGACGACTTGAATGCGATTCCCATCTGCCCTCCGGGGGGTGTTTGCCGACCGCCGTGGTCGGTGCACCATCGCGCCCCGGCGAACCGGTCAACCGGGACAGAGGAGGACTACCCTTCCCACACCGCGCGCATACGGGATATCCACCCGTCCCCGGGACGAATTCCTGAAAGCACCGAAACGGGTTCACCCGTCGCGTCGCCGCATCCGCCTCATCAGCCCGGCGACCGCTCCCCCGACGCCCGCGGCGCCCGCGGCCGCGGCGAGGCCCGCCACGATCCGCTGGTCGACGCGGCGCCGCGCGAGCGCGGACGCCGGCGCCCGCGGCGCGAAGGCCGGTCTGGACCAGTCCAGACCGTTCTCCCCCGGCAGGGGCAGCGACCCGGTGTAGGGCGGCGGCATCGGCAGCCAGGTGGCCGTCCAGGCCGCGCTGAACATCACCAGGCGCATCACCAGGTTGATCCACACCAGCAGTCCGACGAGCACCGCGAACGACGCGTAGACCGGGTTGCTGAGAGTCCCGGCGAGCAGCACCGCCGCGACGGCCTTGAGCACCTCGAAGCCCACCGCGCCGAGCAGCGCTCCCCGCCACATCATCCGCGTCGGCCGCCCGCTGCCCGACAGCAGCGCGAACACCAGCATGAACAGCACCATGTTCATCGACACCGCGACGGCCAGCGCCAGCAGGCGCAGCAGCAGGTTGGCCCACACCGAGCCGTCCAGGCCCACCAGGGACAGCAGCCAGGTGGTGGCCGCCTGCCCGACGCTGGTGAAGGACACGGTGAGCAGGAGCGCCAGACCCAGCCCCAGCATCACCAGCAGGTCGCCCGCCTTGCGCAGGAGGACGTTCGGGCCCTCCTTGACGCTCTTGAGCCAGATCGAGTGCAGCGCCTCGCGCAGCGACGCCACCGAGTTCAGGCCCGCGTAGAGCAGACCGAGCAGACCGAGGACTCCGGCGCCCACGCGAGCCTGGGCGATCTGGTCCATGGGCAACTGCTCCGACAGCCCCGGCAGGACGCCGTCCAGCCCTTCCTCCAAGGTCCCGGTGAGCTCGACGTCCATCGAGGCCAGGTAGCCGACCACGGCGAAGGCCAGGGCGAGGAGCGGGAAGAAGGAGAGGAAGGCGAAGTAGGTGACCGCTCCCGCGAGCTGGGTGCCGTTGCGGTCCGCGTAGCGCTCGTAGGCGCGCACCACGTGGTCCATCGCTGGGCGGCGCCGCCTCAGCCGCCAGTACGCGTCCATCGACAGGTTCCGGTAGTGCCGTGCCCCGTCCTTCGCCCTGTCCAGCGCTGCCGCCATACGGTCCTTCCCACCTGCGGGCCCGGGAGTGTGGGCCACCCTAGTCCAGTGGCGGCGCCGTAGGGGGGCGCCACGCGCGGTTCCGCCGTGGCACACGGCAGACTTGGGAGCGTAGTCGTCAGGGGGATCAGGGAGAAGGGGGACGTCAGGTGGGGGGCGCGGGGGCGCGGTTGCGTGCTGTGTTGGGGGTGCGGTCGGCGGGGCCGCTCGGCGAGTGGTCGGACCAGCCCCCCGACCCGGACGCACTGGCGAAGGAGTACCAGCGGCGGTACGGCGACGCGCCCGCGGGGGTGTGGCGCGCGCCGGGCCGGCTGGCGCTGATGGGCGAGCACACGGGGGCCGCGGCCGGGCCGGCCCTGTACGCCGCCCTCCCCTGGGGTGTGACGGCCGCGGTCGGCCAGGCGCCGGACGCGGGCGTGCACGTGGCGACGCCCCTGGGCGCCGTGCGGCCCAGGGAGGCCGTGGCACGGGCCGTGGCGGGGGCCGTGGCCGACGCGCGCCGCAGCGGCTCCCTGGCGGCCGAGACGGGCGTCCGGGTGGTCCTGGACGCCGACCTGCCCGAGCACGCCTCCCTGGGGCGCACGGCCGCCGCGGGCAGCGCGGTGGCCCTGGCCCTGGCCGACATGGGCGGCGACCCTCCGCCCGAGGGCGCCGAGGCGGACGGACGGGTGGCCATGGTCGCCCGGCCCGGCTGCGTGGTGCGCGTCAACCCCCAGAGGATGACGTCCACGGTCCTGCCCTTCGACCTGGCCGCCGACGGGCTGCGGCTGCTCGTCATCGACACCGGCGCCCTGCCCCGCCGGGATCCGCGCCCCGCCCGCGAGGCGGAGCTGGCGCGGGCGCAGGAGGTCCTGGGCCCGCTGCGCGCGGTCCGGGACCTGCCCGCGGCGCTGCGCGAGCTGCGCGACCCGGTCCTGCGCACCCGGGTGGAGTACGCGGTCACCGAGACGCACCGGCTCAACGCGGCGGTGGGCCTGCTGCGCGCGGGCCGCGCCGCCGAGGTCGGACCGGTGCTGACGGCCTCGCACCTGTCGCTGCGCCGGTTCGACCTGCCCACGCCGGAGGTGGACCTGGCCGCGGAGACCGCGTCCCGGGCGGGGGCCCGCGGTGTCCGGATGTCCGGGTGGCGGGGCACGGCCCTGGCCCTGGCCGCCGAGGACCGCGTCGAGCGGATCACCGACGCCCTCGCCAAGGCCTTCACCGACCAGGGCCGGGTGGCGCCCCGCGTGCGCGCGGCCGTCCCCTCGGCCGGTGCCCACCGTTTGAGATGACCTCGGTTCGGACGGATCGGGGCGAACCCGGCTACCCTTTCTGCGATCACATAGCCAGGAAGCACACCCACACGTCCCCGGCGCGGAGCAGATAGGCGAATCGATGGCTGACCGAAGGAGCGACCCCGGCTCGACCGGTGAACACGACAAGGCAGGAGTGTTCCGACGAGGCGGCACACCCGGTCGGCCCGACCAGTTCGAGAAGCTCTACCGTTCACGCGAATCCGAGCAGGCCTCGGCCGGCGGCCCGCGCCGGCTGCCCAAGGCCGGAGACGTTCCGCCGGTGCGCCGGACCGCCCCCAAGCGCACGACGCACTCGTCCGGGCGCGAGTACGACGGGCGCGGGGTCGCGCGCCGCGCGAAGGAGAGGCGCCGCAAGCGCGTCTCGAACATCGTGACGAGCACGCTGGTGATCCTGCTGATCGTCCTCATCGGCGTGCCGACGGCGTTCTACCTGTGGGCGAACTCGCGTCTGCAGCACGTGGAGGCGCTGCTGGACTACGACGACCGCCCGGGCCGCCAGGACGGCACGACCTTCCTGATCGTGGGCTCGGACAGCCGCGACGGGCTGGACGACGACCAGGTCCGCGACCTGGCCACCGGCCGGGCCGAGGGCCGGCGCACCGACTCGATCATGCTGCTGTACATCCCGGACGACGGTGATCCCACGATCATCAGCGTGCCGCGCGACTCCTACGTGCCGCTGGCCATCCCGGGGTACGCGGACAACAAGATCAACACCGCCTTCGCCGACGCCGTGTGCGGGACCGACGAGGAGGGCGTGGAGATCTGCGGCGGCCCCGCTCCCCTGGTGGAGACCTTCGAGCGCGCCTCCGGTGTGCGCATCGACCACTACGTCGAGATCGGCATGGGCGGCTTCGTGGACCTGGTCGACGCGGTCGGGGGCGTGGAGCTGTGCCCCGAGGAGCCGATGGTCGACCCGAAGGCGGGCCTGGACATCGAGGCGGGCTGCCAGGAGATGGACGGCGGCACGGCGCTGGGCTACGTGCGCACCCGTGCCACCCCGCGGGCCGACCTGGACCGCATCCAGCGCCAGCGCGAGTTCTTCTCCGCGCTCGTGGAGGAGGCCAGCGCCCCCTCGACCCTGTTCAACCCGGTCCGGGCCATTCCGCTCGTCACCGCCGGCACGGACACGTTCATGGTGGACGAGGGCGACCGCCTGCGCCACCTGGCCACGATGATGCTGGCCCTGCGCGGCGGCACGGAGACCACCTCGGTCCCGGTGGGCGACACCCCGACCCTGGACGGCGTCGGCTCGGTCGTGCTCTGGGACGAGGCCCGCTCGCAGGAGATGTTCCAGGCCATCCAGGAGGGCGAGCCCATCCCCGAGAGCGTCATGGACTGACCGTTCCTATTCAGTGTGCAGGAGTGGGTCCTGGGCCCATCTCCTGTCACTGCGCGCGTCCCGAACGGTGCTGGACGCGCTGGTTCCCCGCGTTCTCTCCTCCCCTGCCCGGGCACGCGCATCGTGTGCGCGCCCCGTGGCAGGGCGGCGGGGTCCCCCACACCCCACAGCACCGGGTTCGGTCTGAACGATCCGAGGCCCGTACCCATCGCTCCGGTGGGTACGGGGCGGCGGGGTCCGACGCCGAATCGGGTGCCCCAGGGCGCGCCTGCCAATGGCCACCGCAGCGGCGTCATGGCGAGTCATCGTACGCTTACTGCTGGTCAAAGGCTCGGCCCAGTGCCGGGCGCCCCACATCGAGGTATAGGCCGGATCGACGGCCACGACCGCCAGCCCGAATTCGGCGGCCATCGACACGATCCGGGCGCGCAGCTTGGCGGTGGGCATGGCGGAGATCAACTGCCGGAAGCGCTTCCTGCGGCCGTGCTTCTCCCGGGTCTTGCCGGTGGCGAAGTCCAGGTCCTCGATCGCGATCGCCTGTACGCCGGCGCGCCGGGTCCAGTGCAGCAGCCGGGTCAACGCATGCCGGACCCGGGCGTCACGGTGCGCAGCACGACCGGTCAAGTCGAAGGAGAACCGCTCAGGGTCCCCGACCGGGTTGCCGTGCGGGTCGAGCCGGTAGGCGGCCAGATGGTCGGCGTTCATATCCACACCCACCACCCCCTGCGCGCAGGCCGCCGCCAACGGCAGGGCCCGCGCCTTGGGCCGGGTCCAGGAAGCAGTGATGTACCACCGGCCCCGCTCCACATCGAGGTGGATCCGGTAGGCCACCGCCCGATTCGCTTCGACACGGTCGGCCCACTCGGCACCGCGATGCGCGAACGCCACCCGGCAGGAGAGCACGTACCGGCCGTGCGGGGCGTTCGCCAGATACTCCAGCGGAGCCGGGAGCCGGATCGACACCCGCCCGTCCGGGGTGAGGCGGATGGTCTCGTTGCCGTACCGCTTACCGGACTCCCCATCGGCCTGGAGGAAGAACCGCCCGGCCTCCCACCGGTTGCGCCAGTCGGCTTCGGTGAGCTGCGCCTGCTCCAGGTGGTGACGCGCGTTGAGCAGCCGCTTACCGCCCCGCACCACATGCACGATCCCGGCTTCCCAGTCCTGGCGCACCTGGGCCAGACGGTCTTTGAGGCAGGCCAGGCGGCGGGACTTGGCGTGCCACTCACGCCGGGTGCGGTACCCGCCCGGGGCGCGTTTGGTGCCCTTCTCCCCCAGGGGGAGGGAGAGCCGGTGCTCCAGCATCCGGATGCCCGCTTGGAGCTTGTGCAGGTGAGCGGCCTGGCTGCGGCGGGCCAGCGCCCACTGGTCGTGGGTGGCCTTGGTGATCGACCCCGCCCACCGCGACGACGACCTCGCGGTCAACTCGCGTTTACGCGCCGCCCAGGTATCGGCGTCGTGGTCGCGGCCCTGACGGCACCGGGTCGCCAGGTCACCAGAAGCCAGCGAGCCCAGATGGGCACCCGCCACACGCAGGACGTGCTCATCGGCCGGTGTGAGGTGTGTGAGCCGGTCGCGGACCGCCACCCCGGTCGGGCCCGGGACCACAGAGGGGGCGCCAATGGACCGCAACCGTGTCGTCTCGCGCTCGGCCACGAGCCCCACCTCCCGAACCTGGCCTGGTACGTGTGTTCGATCGGAAAGCTAGCAGTGCGGGCGGGGTCGTGTCCGGCGAACACGGAATATCGAGGACGGCGTCCCCGTCCAGGCTCGGTGCTCCGGGCACACGCACGAGCACGACCGCGAGTTCGCGACCGAGGCGGGTCGATGACCACTCCTGCGTGGGCAAGGACACTCATGCACACTCAACCGACAACAGTCCCCAACCCCCGGCGGGCCCCGGGCGCGAGCCCCGGGCCCGCCGCGCGCCGGCGCCCCGTGCGCGAGGACGCGCGGACGCGAGGACGCGAGGACGCCGGACAAAGGCGAAGGGCCCGCCACCAATGGTGACGGGCCCTTCTTCGTGACGTTCCGTACTGTGCGCGCCTACCCCCCAGCGGGCGCACGGCCGGTACGTCGGTCCTTGGTGGCCGAGGGGCTTACACCCGCTCTGGCCTGCCGGTTCTCACCGGCGTGTCTCCACCATAGGTCAAAGTTCGCGAAAGGTGCGAATCCTGCCCACGTGTCTTACGTCGCACCCGGGTGGGGCGAACCTCACCCGGGGTGTCCATAGTCCCACCCACGGAGAGCACCTGTCCGGCGAACACGGTAAACACACCGAGAAAGTTGTGCGACGCCCCGTGTCCGAACACCCCAGACGGCGTGATTGCGCGCAATCCCCCCGGCCCGTGGAACGGCGACGCCCGGACGCCCCCTCTCGGGGACGCCCGGGCGTGGCGAAGGTCACCCGGTCCGTCGGCTCAGGGCGGACCGCGTGAGCCCCGCTAGGCCAGGCGCTTGCTCAGGTTCTCGTCCAGAGCGGCGAGGAACTGCTCGGTGGTCAGCCACTCCTGGTCCTTGCCGATCAGCAGCGCGAGGTCCTTGGTCATCTGACCGCCCTCGACGGTCTTGACGACGACGTCCTCGAGGGTGTTGGCGAACTCGACGACCTTCGGGGTGTTGTCCAGCTTGCCCCGGTGGTCGAGACCGCGGGTCCACGCGAAGATGGAGGCGATCGGGTTGGTCGAGGTCGGCTTGCCCTGCTGGTGCTGGCGGAAGTGACGGGTCACCGTGCCGTGCGCGGCCTCGGCCTCGACGGTGCGGCCGTCGGCGGTGCGCAGCACCGAGGTCATCAGGCCGAGGGAGCCGTAGCCCTGGGCGACGGTGTCGGACTGCACGTCACCGTCGTAGTTCTTGCAGGCCCAGACGTAGCCGCCCTCCCACTTGAGCGCCGCGGCGACCATGTCGTCGATCAGGCGGTGCTCGTAGGTCAGGCCGGCGGCGTCGAACTTCTCCTTGAACTCGGCCTCGAAGATCTCCTGGAACACGTCCTTGAACATGCCGTCGTAGGCCTTGAGGATCGTGTTCTTGGTGGACATGTACACCGGGTAGTTGCGGTCCAGGCCGTAGTTCAGGCTGGCGCGCGCGAAGTCCTCGATGGACTTGCGGTAGTTGTACATGCCCATCGCGACGCCCCCCTCCTCGGGGAACTTCGCGACCTCGAACTCGACCGGCTCGCTGCCGTCGTCCGGGGTGTAGGTCATGGTGACCGTGCCGGCGCCGGGGACCTTGAAGTCGGTGGCCTTGTACTGGTCACCGTGGGCGTGGCGGCCGATGATGACGGGCTTGGTCCAGCCCGGCACCAGGCGCGGCACGTTCTCGGCGATGATCGGCTCGCGGAAGACGACGCCGCCGAGGATGTTGCGGATGGTGCCGTTGGGCGACCGCCACATCTTCTTGAGGCCGAACTCCTCGACACGGGCCTCGTCGGGCGTGATGGTGGCGCACTTGACGCCGACGCCGTACTTCTTGATGGCGTGGGCCGCGTCGACGGTGATCTGGTCGTCGGTACGGTCACGCTCCTCGATGCCGAGGTCGTAGTACTTCAGGTCGATGTCGAGGTACGGGAGGATCAGACGGTCCTTGATGAAGGACCAGATGATCCGGGTCATCTCGTCGCCGTCGAGCTCGACTACGGGGTTTTCGACCTTGATCTTGGCCATGGCTGTGTGGCTGTCCCTTCGGTGTGCGCCACCACCTGACGGGCCGGTCCCGGTTCGTGGCCGTTCCCAGGTCCGCGCGCGGCGTTGTCCCGCACCCGCCCGGCGTCCGTGCTACCGGGGAGGCGGTGGCGTGTCGGTGTCGCGGTATCTCGACGTCAAGCTTATTCGACGCCTACGCGGACAGTTGCGGCGCCACCCATGCGAGCACGATCAACAAGACCGCCATGCCGACGAGGGTGGTGAGGTCGATCCAGCGCCGGCGCACGGCCAGCATGCCGATCCAGTCCTTGGGCAGGAACAACCGGAACGCCGCGGCCAGCAGCAACGCGCCCGCGATGATCGCCGGGCCGCGCTTGAAGTAGGCGGCGGCCACGATCACGATCCCCGCGGCCAACGCCGACATGACGAGGAGGTAGGGCACCTGGGCAAGCCAGTCGGGCACCTCGGGACGTCCCTCGGGCCGCTTCTCCCGGGCCTCGTCCGATGCCTCCGCGTCCGACAACTCCGCCAACCCCGCTTCGTTCACCGTGTCCCGACCCGTCCGGTTTCCGACCTGCCCGCGTGACCCTCCCTGGCTCCGCGGACGGGACCCCGGCACGGACGCGGTGGAACCGAGCGCCGACGCGGGAGAGACGCCCCCATTGTAGTGATCAGTGTCGCTACGCCTCTGCACTCACGGAAACGGACTCGCCGCATCCGATACACCGGGCGTCCGTTACCCCCTGCCGATTCCGCCACAGAGCCGTATTCCCCGGCCTAGTCCGCCTAACTCCGGAGTAAGCGCGTAGAACGCGCACCACCCGGGTAACCAAGCTTGGGATGAGTGCACCGGTGAGCGAGGACCACCCCCTATGAATCCCACTCAACGCGCAGGCCGCCCCTCAGTCCCCCGACAGCCACCCATCCCGCACCGCCGCCGCCCGCACCGGACACGCCAGCCCTATCCGGGAGGAGTCACCGTGGACGGGCCCTATCTCCGGGTGGAAGACACCGGGGACATCCACGCGCTCGCCGCCGAGGTCACCACCGTGGGCCGGGGCGAGGGCGCCGACATCCGCCTCAGCGATCCGAGCGTGTCCCAGCTGCACGCGGAGCTCGTCCGGCGCGGCCCCTACGTCTACGTCGTCGACCTCGGTCTGTCGCGCAACGGCACCCGTGTCAACGGCCGCCCCATCGCCCGCCGCGTCCTGGACGAGGGCGACGTGGTGAGCTTCGGCACCGCCCGCTGCCGCGCGGGCGGGCTCCCCCGGGAGCAGATCAGCCCCGACATCGAGCTGCGCCGCGGGGCCGCGCCCGAACTCACCCGCCGCGAACTCGACGTGCTCACGGCCCTGTGCCGCCCGGCGCTGTCGGAGGAGGCCTTCGTCGCTCCGGCCACCGCCAAGGACATCGCCGAGGCGCTGGTGGTCACCGAGGCGGCGGTCAAGCAGCACCTGCTGCGCCTCTACCAGAAGTTCCGCATCCCCGAGGGACAGAACCGGCGCACCCGGCTGGCCAACGAGGTCGTGGCCCTGGGACTGGTGCGGCCGATGCCGGTCAGCGGTTCCGCGCGCCGGGCCAGCTGACCCGGCGGGTCGGGGCGCGCTCCCGCGCGGGTCCCGCTCGTGAGGCCGCCCCGCACGCGCCCCGCCCCGGCGCCGGACGCGAGGGGGCGGCGGCGCACCGCGCCACCGCCCCCGTCCGGCTCATCGGCCCTGCGGTCAGACCGCCTGGCGCTCGGCCGCCTCGACCACGTTGACCATCAGCATCGCCCGGGTCATCGGGCCCACGCCGCCCGGGTTGGGCGACACGAACCCGGCGACCTCGGGGACGTCCAGGGCGACGTCGCCCACCAGTCCGTCGTCGGTGCGCGAGACGCCCACGTCCAGCACGGCCGCGCCGGGCTTGACCATGTCCTTGGTGATGAGGCCGGGCACGCCGGCGCCCGCGACGATGACGTCCGCGTCGCGGGTGTGCGCGGCCAGGTCACGGGTGCCCGTGTGGCAGAGGGTCACCGTGGCGTTCTCCGACCGGCGGGTCAGCAGCAGGCCGAGGGGACGGCCCACGGTGACGCCGCGACCGACCACGACCACCTCGGCGCCCCGGAGCGGCACGTCGTAGCGGCCGAGGAGCTCCACGATGCCGCGCGGGGTGCACGGCAGCGGAGCGTCCTGCATCAGCACCAGCTTGCCCAGGTTGGAGGGCTGGAGGCCGTCGGCGTCCTTGTTCGGGTCGATCAGCCCCAGCACCCGGTTCTCGTCCAGGCCCCTGGGCAGGGGCAGCTGCACGATGTACCCGGTGCACGACGGGTCCTCGTTCAACTCGTGGACAGCCTGCTCCACGTCCTCCTGCGAGGCGTCGGCCGGCAGGTCGCGGCGGATGCTCGCGATGCCCACCTGCGCGCAGTCGCGGTGCTTGCCGCGCACGTAGGAGTGGCTGCCCGGGTCGTCGCCGACCAGGACGGTGCCCAGACCCGGGGTGATCCCCTGGGCCTTGAGCTTGGCCACCCGCTCGGCGAGCTCGCCGCGGATGGTCTTCGCGACGGCCTTGCCGTCCAGAACGGTCGCGCTCATACGTGTGCCCCTCGCTCTAGTGGAAGAAGTGGCGGGTGCCGGTCAGGTACATGGTCACCCCTGCCGCCTTGGCGGCGGCGATGACCTCCGCGTCGCGCACGGAGCCGCCCGGCTGGACGACGGCGCTCACGCCGGCCTCGGTCAGGATCTCCAGCCCGTCGGGGAACGGGAAGAAGGCGTCGCTGGCGGCCACGGAGCCGGACACGCGGTCCCCGGCGCGGGTGACGGCCAGCCGGGCGGAGTCCACCCGGTTGACCTGGCCCATGCCCACACCGACGGTCGCGCCGCCGGAGGCCAGCAGGATGGCGTTGGACTTGACGGCGCGCACGGCCTTCCAGGCGAAGGCGAGGTCGGCGAGGGTGTCCTCGTCGGCCGGGGTGCCGGTGGCCAGGGTCCAGGTCGCGGGGTCGTCGCCCTCGGCGTCGATCGCGTCCCGGGACTGCACGAGCAGGCCGCCGCTGATCTGCCGGTTCTCCACGCCCGTGCCGAAACCGGCGCTGCCCGCGACCAGGAGCCGGATGTTCTTCTTGCGGGTGAGCGTCTCCACCGCCTCGGGCTCGAAGCCCGGCGCGACGACGACCTCGGTGAAGACGTCCGCGATCTGCGCCGCCAGTTCGGCGCCGACGGTGCGGTTGGTGGCGATGACGCCGCCGAAGGCCGAGACCGGGTCGCAGGCGTGGGCCTTGCGGTGGGCGTCGGCGTTGTCCGTGCCGACCGCGATGCCGCAGGGGTTGGCGTGCTTGATGATGGCCACGCACGGCTCGTCGAAGTCGTGGGCGGCGCGCAGGGCGGCGTCGGCGTCCACGTAGTTGTTGTAGGACATGGCCTTGCCGTGCAGCTGCTCGGCGCCGGCCAGTCCGGAGGCGGGGGCGCCCGCGACCGTGTAGAGGGCGGCCTTCTGGTGCGGGTTCTCGCCGTAGCGCAGGACGCTCTCGCGCTCGTAGCCGATGCCGAGGTAGCCGGGCCAACCCGAGTCGGCGGCCTCCTCGTCGGGGGCGTAGGCGCCGGCGAACCAGGAGGCGACGGCCGCGTCGTAGGTGGCGGTGTGCCGGAAGGCCAGCCCGGCCAGGCGCCCCCGCTGCTCCAGGGTGAACCCGCCGCCGCGGACCGCTTCGAGGGTGGCGTCGTAGCTCGCCGGGTCGACCACGATCGCGACGCTGCCGTGGTTCTTGGCGGAGGCGCGCACCATGGCGGGGCCGCCGATGTCGATCTTCTCGATGCAGTCGGCCTCGGAGGCACCCGAGGCGACGGTGTCCTGGAAGGGGTAGAGGTTGACCACGACCAGGTCGAAGGGGGCGATGCCCAGCTCCTCGATCTTGGCGACGTGGTCGGGCTTGCTCCGGTCAGCGAGGAGTCCGGCGTGCACGTGGGGGTGCAGGGTCTTGACCCGGCCCTCCATGATCTCGGGGAAGCCGGTGACGTCCTCGACGTTGGTGACGGGGATGTCGGCGTCGCGCAGCCTGGCGGCGGTGGAGCCGGTGGAGACGATCTCCACGCCGGCCTCGGCCAGGCCGATGCCCAGCTCCTCCAGGCCGGTCTTGTCGTACACGCTGATCAACGCACGCCTGATGGCCTGCTGGGTCACCGGTTCTCCTTCGTGTCGGTCGCGTCGCTGACGCTGTGCTCTGTGCGGCCGGGCGCGGTCCGACCGAACCGCACGTGCCTGCCGTCGATGGTCCAGCCCTCGCGGGCGAGCCTGCCGACCGTGTCGACCAGCATCTCGCGCTCCACGGCCTTGATGCGCTCGTGGAGGCTGGACTCGTCGTCGTCGTCCTCGACGGGGACGGCGACCTGGTCGATGATCGGACCGGAGTCGACGCCCTCGTCGAGGAAGTGGATGGTGGTGCCGGTCACCCGGACACCGTGGGCGAGCGCGTCGCGGACGGCGTGCGCGCCGGGGAAGGAGGGCAGCAGCGCCGGGTGGATGTTGACCGCGGGGTGGCTGCCGACGACGTCGGCGCCGAGGATGCGCATGAATCCGGCGGAGACCACGAGGTCGGGCGCGTACTCGTCGATCCGTTCGGCCATCGCCGCGTTCCACTTCGCGCGGTCGGGGTGGTCCCGGAAGTTGACGACGAACGTGGGGACGCCGGCGGCTCTGGCCAGTTCGATCCCCCGGGTTCCCTCACGGTCGGATCCCACGGCCGCGACCCGCACGCCGTAGGCGGGGTCCTGGGCCGCTTCCAGCAGGGCGGCCATGTTGCTGCCCGTGCCCGATATGAGGATGACCACTCGCGCGGACAAATGCTTCTCCCAGGTGTCGTAGAGAACGGTGCGGGAGACTCCTCCCGCGTCCGGGGGCGCCGGGGGACGGCGCAGCATCCGGAGGAACAGGGACACCCGGCACGGAGCCCGGGCAGGGCCGGACCGCACCGCGGATGTTGTTCGGGGTGGCCCGCCTCCCCCGCGAAGCCGCCCCTGCGGGCGCTGTCGGGCGACGGGCGGGCCGACCGGGCCCGTCCGCGTTCCAACCCTATCGGTCCCGGTAGCGTCTACCCCACGGGGACCACACGTTCGGAGGGCCCCGCCGCGGACCGACCGGTGGCCCGGGGGCCGAGGGGGCGCCCGGTACCGGATACGCTCCCGCCCAGGCGGAAGCGGACCATGACGCCCTGGGGGCGTTGCTAAGGAGTGAACCTGTGACCGACAACAGCCCTGAGCCCCGGACCGACGGGAAGCCTCCCCGGATGGAACGCGGCGGCCTGTGGGGACTGTTCTTCGGGATGGCCGGGCTGCTGCTCCCTCCCTACGGGGCGGTCCTCTCGGTGTTCGGCGTGGTCCAGGGCTTTCGCGCGCGGCGGGCCGCGCGGGCGAACGGCAACAGTGCCCCGGGAGCGATCCTGAGCGTGGCCATCGGCCTGGTCGGCCTGGTGCTCTCGGGTGCGATGACCTATGTGGCGATCGCCTACCAGGACGAGGTCGCCGACTACCGGTCCTGCTCCGCGCGGGCCCACACGGTGGCCACGCAGACCGAGTGCGACGACGCCTGGGAGGAGTCGACGGGCCTGCCCCCCACCGCCGTGGGCTGGTGAGGCGGGCGCGCGGCGCGCGGTTCCCCCAGGGCGGCGGGAGGACTCCCGCCGCCCTTCGTCGTGCCGTGAGACCGGCGACACCGCCCGTTGGGGCCCGTTCCGGTCATTCCTCCTAGGAGAAACGGCTGTTTCCCAAAGCGTCAGGCACCCCCAAAGGGACTACACTTAGTATGCAATCGTTCACTAAAAGTGTTGCCTACGCATGTGCGGAGAGGACCCGATGGACACCGAGACCCCCGGCTCGTCCGGACCGGAACTAAGGGAGTACACCGCGCTGCTGCGCCGCCGCCTGCGGCTGGTGGTCGCCGGTGCGCTCGGCGGACTGGTCCTCGCCACGGCCGCGGTGCTCATGGTGCCCCCCTCGTACACCTCCACGGCGGCGGTCCAGGTGCGCCCGACCGGGGTGGCCGAGCTCACCGGCGAGCGCTCCGGACGCGTGGCCGGGGACGTCAACCTCGACACCGAGGCCCAGGTCCTGGTGTCCGACCAGGTCGCGGACCGGGTGGCCGACACGATCGCGGAGTCCGGCGGGACCGCGCCCGACACCGGCGACCTGCGCGAGCGGGTCGAGGTGACGGTGCCGCCCAACAGCAACGTGCTGGAGATCCACTACACCGCCGGCTCCGCCGAGGACGCGCGTACGGGTGCCGACGCCTTCGCGGCGGCCTACCTGGAGCTGCGCGAGGCGCAGGTGCGCGAGCTGGTGGACTCCCAGCTCGAGGCGCTGCGCGCCGAACAGGAGTCCCGCTACGAGTCGCTGTCCGATCTGGCCTCCGAGAGCGCCGGGGCGACCGGCGCGGCCGCGGCCGGGGCGGACGCCCGCGCCGAGGCGCTGCGCGCGGAGATCGCCGAACTGGGCAACGGCATCAGCCCGCTCGGCGCGCTCCAGGAGACCATCGTCCCCGGACAGGTCATCACCCCCGCGTCGACACCCGAGGGCCCCACGTCCCCGGTCCCCGCTCTGTGGCTGCCGGCCGGCGCCGCGCTCGGCCTCCTGGTCGGCCTGCTCGCCGCCGTGGCCCGTGACCGCCTCGACCCGCGCCTGCGCGACACCGAGGAGACCCCGCGGATCAGCGGCGTCCCGGTGCTGCTCGACCTGTCCGGCGGCCGTCGCTCCGCGC
The DNA here is from genome assembly GCF_003634495.1 of Nocardiopsis sp. Huas11. Taxonomy (GTDB): domain Bacteria; phylum Actinomycetota; class Actinomycetes; order Streptosporangiales; family Streptosporangiaceae; genus Nocardiopsis. The sequence goes on from NZ_RBKY01000001.1 coordinate 1,322,716, forward strand.
ACGCCGTCGGGCTGCTCGGCGACGACGACGGCGACGGACAGCGCGTGAACCAGACCGCGCACCTGGTCCGCACCCGGCTCGCGCCGGCCCTGCCCGCCGATCCCGGTGCCGTCGGCCCCGACTCCGAGGACGCCGAGGCCGACGGCCCCGCGTCCCACGGTTCGGGCGAGCCCGCGCCCGGACGGATCGTGTTCACCGCCGCCACCACGCCCGGCCGCGCCGGGGCGGTCGCCGCGGTCAACCTGGCCGCCGCCCTGGCGCGCACCGGCGCGCAGACGCTGCTGGTGTGCGCCGACCCGCGGACCGCGCCGGTCAACGGGCTGCTGGATCTGACGGACGGGCCCGGCCTGGCCGAGGCCCTGGTCGAGGGCGAGGACCCCGCCGAACTCACCGTCCGGCCCGACGCCGCCCCGCTCCTGCGGGTCCTGCGCCACGGCTCCGCCGACCTGGACGCCCCCGTGCTGGGGACGGCCATGGAGGACCTGCTCACCCTGCTGCGCTCCGCCGCCGAGTACGTCGTCGTCGCGCTGCCCTCGACCGGTGACCGTGCCGACGCCCACGCCCTGGCCGGATCCGCGGACCTGCTGCTGCCGGTGGTCGAGCTGGGCCGTACGCCCCGCGCGGCCCTGACCGGGCTGCTCGGGACCGCCGACCAGTTCGGCGCGACGGTCCCCGGCACGATCGTCCTGCCCCGCCAGCCGCAGACCGCGGACTCCGCGCCCGCTCCCCGGAGCAGCGACGGCACCACGGCCGCGAGCGGCACCGACCGTTCCACCGACGGCGACGGGACGCCCGCGGCCGAAGCCGACACGTCCGCCGGAAAGGACCGGGAGGCCGGGGAGGCCGAGAAGGCCGCGGAGGCCGACCGCGACCAGCAGGAGACCGCGACCGCGGACACCCAGGCCGAGCCCGCCGACACCGGGGCCGCGGAGGCCGCGGAGGCCGACCGCGACCAGCAGGAGACCGCGACCGCGGACACCCAGGCCGAGCCCGCCGACACCGGGGCCGGGCGCCGATGACACGACGCTCGCCCGTGTCCGGCGCCGCGGTGTCGGCCCGGACGACCGCCCTCGTCGACGTCGACGCCGGCACCGGCGTCGGCGCGGGGTCAGGCCGGGTCACCGGGTGGCCGCTGCTGTGGCTGCTGGCCGGGTACCCGCTGTGGTGGGCGCTCGGGCTGGGACAGTTCGCCTACTGGCTGTTCGCCGTCCCGATGGCCGCCGAACTGGTGCGCCGCCACCGCACGGTCGGCCTCCGGGTGCCGCCCGGCTTCTGGCTGTGGGCGCTGTTCCTGGTGTGGACGGTGCTGGGCCTGCTCGTGGTCCCGCTGGACCTGCCCGGCACCGTGCCCGACAGCGGCGGCTACGGCGGGGCGGTCCTGCGGGTGGTCAACTACCTGGTGCTGACCGTCCTGCTGCTGTACGTCGGCAACCTGTCCGAACGCGAACTGCCCACCCGCCTCGTGCTGTGGGCCCTGTCGGTCCTGTGCCTGGTCACCATCGCCGGCGGCTACCTCGGGATGCTCGCGCCCCGGTTCGAGTTCACCGCCCCGACGGAGTACCTGCTGCCGGGGTCCCTGGCCGGCGACGCCTACATGCAGGCGCTCATCCACCCGGCGTCGGCGCAGGTCATGGACATCTTCGGCTACGAGTCCGCCCGGCCCAAGGCGCCCTGGGAGTACACCAACCTGTGGGGCTACATGCTGTCCCTGCTCCTGGTGTGGATGCTGGTGGCGTGGGTGCTCCAGCGCACCGGATGGGTGCGCTGGGCCGCTCTCGCGGCCACCGCCCTGTCCGTCGTGCCGATCGTCTACTCGCTCAACCGCGCCCTGTGGATGGGGCTGGCGCTCTCCCTGGCCTTCGCGGCGGTCCAGGCGCTGCGCCGGGGCCGGGTGGCCCTGGTGGGCGGTTGCGCGGTCGCGGTCGCGGTGGCCCTGCTCGTCCTGGCCGCCTCGCCCCTGGCGGACGTCGTGCGCACCCGCGCCGACAATCCGCACAGCGACGACGGGCGGGCCGCCACCAACGCCCAGTCCGTGGCGGCCGCGGACCACTCCCCGGTCCTGGGGTGGGGCACCACCCGCGAGGGACTGGGCAGCGAGCAGTCCATCGCGATCGGCCCCAGCGCGGAGTGCCCCACGTGCGGACACCACGTGATCGGCAACGCCGGCCAGCTGTGGATGACGCTCATCGCCAACGGCTGGGTCGGGACCGCGTTCTTCCTGGGCTTCTTCGCGGTCACCGCCTGGCACCACCGATCGGTGACCACCCCGGTCGGGCAGGCGGCACTGCTGACCGTGCTCCTGCTGTTCTGGTACATGCTCTTCTATGTCGCGCTGATGTCTCCGCTGGCCGTCACCCTCATCGCCGCCGCCCTGCTCTGGCGGGGCGGGGCGTCGGTGCCGCCCGGAGCCGCGGCGCGCCGCGACGGAGGTCGATGGTGAACAGTGAGACGACCTACCTCACCGACGTGGCCGCCGTGCTGTGGCCGTGCGGCGGCCTGCTCGGCCCCGACGACGGCAGCGTGCACAGGCTGGTACGCCGCGACCGCGGGAACCAGTACCTGCCGGTGCCCAACGCCCAGAGCCCGCGCGTGATCCTGCCGGCGCACGACCGGTGGGCGGCGGCGCGCGGGATCGCCTCGTTCGCGCAGGGCCACTCGTTCGCCGAGCGGCTGCGCACACTGCTGCTGACCGGGGCCTTCGCCACCGGTCTGGCCCCGCTGCTGCTGCGCGACAGGCTGTACGTGGGCGCCGGCCCCGGGATCGAGCACGCGCTCACCGCCGCGCTGGACCGCGACCTGGCGATCGCCATCCACGTCGGCCCGCCCCGGGCCAACCGCAAGCCGGTCCTGCTGCTCCTGAGCCCCGCCGGCCGCACCATCGGCTACGCCAAGGTGGCCATCAACGAGCTCACCTCGCGGCTCGTGCGCGCCGAGACGCGGGCCCTGCGCCACCTGGCCGATGCGCGGCTCAAGGACGTGACCGTGCCGCGCCTGCTGTACGAGGGCGAGTGGAACGGCCACCCGCTACTGGTCCAGGAGGCCCTGCCGGTGGGCGACCAGACCGACCGCCCCACCCGCCGCCAACTGCTCCGCTGCGTCATCCAGATCGTCAACCTGGCACGGGTCCGCGAGCGGTCCCTGTCCGCCAGCCCGTACCGGCGCGCCCTTGAGGAGCGGATCGTGACCCTGGGCGCCCGGCCGGAGGCCGCCCCGCTGCGGGCGGCCCTGCGCCGCCTGCCCGACGTGCGCATCCCGTTCGGGGCCTGGCACGGCGACCTGACCCGCTGGAACATCGCCAGTACCTCCCGGCGCGCCTTCGTGTGGGACTGGGAGCGGTTGGCCATGGACGCCCCCGTGGGCTTCGACGCCCTGCACTACGACCTCAACGAGTGCGTGCAGGCCGGGGTCCACCCCGGCGTGCACCGGTGGCTGGACAGCGGGTCCCGGCTGCTGCGCGACCCGCTGCTCGGCGACACCGGCCTGCGCGGGCACACGGTCTCCACCGTGATGGCGCTGTACCTGATCGACCTGGCCACCCGGTACCTGCACGACCGCCAGTCCGAGAGCGGCGGCCACCTGGCCGCCGTCGACGACTGGCTGCTGCCTGCCCTCGACGGCCTCCAGGAGAGAGCCGTGCACGAGGCCTCCCACGCCGACGACCCCCCGCTGGGCGCGGTGTGACCCCGCCCCAAGGAGCCACGTCCCCCGGGGCTCGCCCACGGGACCACTGGGGGGTGGTGAGGGGCGCGCCAGTGTTCTGCAGGAGGAGACGGGGCCGCAGCGAGGAACGAGCAAGGCAAGTCGACGACGAAGAACACTGGCCTCCCGGCGCCCCGAGCACGGGCCAAAGCGAAGCGGAGGCCCAAAAAACACACAGAAAGGACCTCGCGATGCCCAGGGACCGCTCCCCTGTCCCGCTCCGGCACCTCGCCGAGCGGGGACGCCGTACCCTGCTGCCCCTCGCCGACGGCTGGGGCGCGGCGACCGCCTCCGCCCGGGCGCTGCCCGACTTCCTCATCTGCGGCGCCCAGCGCGCGGGCACGACCTCGCTGTTCAAGGCGCTGTCACTGCACCCCGCCGCCACGGGGCCCACCCTGCGCAAGGGTGTGCACTACTTCGACACGGACTACCGGGACGACCTCGACCGCTACCGGGCCTTCTTCCCGACGCGGGCACGGCTGCGCGCCCGCGGCGGGCGGCCCCGGGTGCGGGTCTTCGAGTCCAGCCCCTACTACCTGTTCCACCCGCTGGCCGCCGAGCGGATCGCCCGCGACCTGCCCTGGGTGCGGGTCGTGGTGATCCTGCGCGACCCGGTGGAGCGCGCCTACTCCGCCCACGCCCACGAGAGCGCCCGCGGGTTCGAGGACCAGCCGTTCGAGAAGGCGCTGGAGCTGGAGGCCCCACGGCTGGAGGGCGAGGAGGAGCGGCTGGCGGCCGATCCGTCCTACCGCTCCCACGCCCACCAGCACCACGCCTACGTGGCGCGCGGCCGGTACGTCGACCAGCTCCAGCGGATGGAACGGCACCTGGGCCGGGACCGGATGCACGTGGTGGACCACGCCGACCTGTTCGACGGCACCGCGCACGCCCTGGCGGAGATCGAGCGCTTCGTGGGCCTGCCGCCCGGGACGGGAGCGAGTCCGGGACGGCACAACGCGCGGGGCCGGGAACGCATGCCGGCGTCCCTGCGCGACGAGCTCGCCGAGCGCTTCGCCGACAGCGACGCCCGGCTGGCCCGGTGGTGGGGCCGGACCCCGTCATGGCGACGGTGACCCCCGCGACGGACGGCGGCTCGCTCGCCCTGCGACGCGTCCTGCGCGGCGGGGTCGTCAACCTCGTGGGCACCGCCGTGGGCGCGGTCCTCAACCTCGCCCTGATCGTGATGATCACGCGGGTCCTGTCGCAGGAGACGGCCGGCCTGCTGTTCGCGGCGACGTCGGTGTTCATGGTCGCGGCGGCGGTCGCGAACGTGGGCGCGCCGGACGGGCTCGTGTACTTCATCGCGCGCATGCGGGTGTTCGGTCGGGCCGAGGGGGTCGGGCGGCTGCTGCGGCTGGTCATGGGGCCCACGGTGGCCGCGGCGTGCCTGCTGGGGCTGGCGCTGCTGGTGTGCGCCGAACCGATGGCGCGGGCGCTGGGCACCGACGAGGCCGCCACGTACCTGCGGCTGCTGGCGCTGTTCCTGCCGTTCGCGGTGCTGACCGACACGGCTCTGGCGGCGACGCGCGCCCACCACGACATGTCGGGGACGGCGGTCGTGGAGAAGGTGGGCCGGCCGCTGGCACAGGTGGTGCTGGTGGGGGCGGTGGCGCTCAGCGGCGCGGGCGGGTTGCTGGCCCTGTCGTGGGCGGGGCCGTACCTGCCCGCGGCGGTGGTGGCGTGGTTCTGGCTGGGGCGCGTCCTGCAACGGGCCGCTCCGTCCGAGAGGGCCGCCGCACCGGACGGGGAGGCCGACCGCGAGGTGACGCCGCGCGCGTTCTGGACCTTCGCGCTGCCCAGGGCGGTGGCCAGTGTCGCGCAGATGGGGATCCAGCGCGGCGGCGTGATCCTGGTGGCGATGCTCAACGGGCTGGCGGGCGCCGCCGTGTTCACCGCGGCGACGCGGGTGATGGCGGTCGGCCAGTTCGGCACGCAGGCGGTGCTGGACGCGGCCCAGCCCCGGTTCGCCGAGCAGATCGCCACCGGCGACCACGCGGGCGTGCGCGGGCTCTACCAGGTGGCGACGGGATGGCTGGTGTGTCTGACCTGGCCGCTGTACCTGGGGGCCCTGGTGTTCGCGCCCGAGGTGATGCGGTTGTTCGGCCCGGAGTACCGGTGGGGCGCGGTCGCCCTGATGGTGGTCTGCGCGGGCCAGCTGGCGGCCTCGGCCCTGGGGATGGGCGACCTGATCCTGGCGATGACCGGCCGCACCGGGCTCAACCTGTTCAACAACGTCCTGGCGCTGGTGGCCAACGTCGTGGTGTGCCTGCTGCTGGTGCCGGCGCTGGGAGCGACGGGGGCGGCGCTCGCCCTGGTGGGGTCGGTGTTGCTGCGCCGGGTGCTGCCGCTGTGGCAGCTGCGGACCCTGGTGGTGCTGCATCCCTTCAGCCGTCCGGTGATGGCGGCGGCCGCCAGTGCGCTGCTGTGGTTCGCCGCCGTGCCGACACTGCTGACGTGGGGCATGGGTCCCGGTCTGCCGACGATGGCTGCGGCGATGTGCACGGGAGCTCTGGGGCACCTGGTGACGGTGTGGTACCTGCGCGGTCCGCTGGAGCTGCGTGCGGGCGGGGGCAGCGATCGGGCCTCCCGACCTCCACGTTGACTACTCTTAGTTATGGAATGATGACGACATGTTCGATCGACCGGTGCTCCTGGTGGCGTCCAGCGGGGGCCATCTCGCCCAGCTGTGCTCGCTGCGCCCCTGGTGGCGGGACCGGAAGCGCGTGTGGGTGACCTTCCGCACCCCCGACGCCGAGTCCGCGCTGGACGGCGAGGACGTGCGTTGGGCCCACCACCCCACCACCCGTCACCTCGGCAACCTGCTGCGCAACACCTGGCTGGCACTGCGCGTCCTGCGCGGTCTCCGGCCGTCGGCGGTGGTCACGACGGGCGCCGGTGTGGCCCTGCCGTTCTTCGTCCTGGCCTGGCTGCTGCGGATCCCGACGGTCTACATCGAGGTCTACGACCGCATCGACACTCCCACCCTCACCGCCCGCCTGTGCCGTCCCTTCACCCGGCTGTCCCTCGCCCAGTGGGAGGAACAGCGCTCGTTCATGCCCGGCGCCATCACGGTAGGACCGCTCCTGTGACCGAACAGACCACCACCCAGGTTCCGACACCCGACGACAGCGACCACCCCGACGTGGTGGTCAGCCTCGGGACCGACCACCACTCGTTCGACCGCCTCGTGCGGTGGATCGACGACTACGCCCACCGCCACCGCGACCTGCGCGTCCTGGTCCAGCACGGGCACAGCGCGGCGCCGAGCAGGGCCGACGGGACGCCGTTCCTGCCCGGCGAGGAACTGGGCGAGCTGATGCGCCGGGCGCGCGTCGTGGTCACCCACGGCGGCCCGGGGACCATCCTCCAGGCGCGCGGGACCGGCCATCTGCCGATCGTGGTCCCCCGCGACCCCGAACTGGACGAGCACGTGGACGACCACCAGCTCCTGTTCGTCCAACGCCTGGAGGACACCGAGCGGGTGCGTTCGTGCACCACCCCGCAGCAGCTGGCCGGGCTCATCGACCGGGCGCTGGCCTCACCCGACGAGTTCCGGGTGAGCGAGGACCGGGAGGCCGCCCCCGAGCGGGCGGCGCTGCGCGCGGGCGCCCTCATCGACCTGCTGACCGCTCCCGCCGAGACCCCGGCCCACGCCCGGCCCGACGCCCCGGGCAGCGCGGCGACCGCGACGGAGGATCCGCCGGCGGCCGGGACCTGGCCGGACGTGACGGTGGTCGTGCCCACCCGGGACCGCCCCGAGCTGCTCCGCCGCACCCTGGCGGCCGTCCACGACCAGGACTACCCGGGCCGCATCACCGCGATCGTGGTGTTCGACAACGACCAGCCCGATCCCTCGCTGGCGCGGAGCGAGGACGCGCGCCCGGTCCGCGTGGTCACCAACTCGATGACCCCGGGGCTGGCGGGCGCCCGCAACACCGGAGTCCTGGCGGCCGACACCGACCTGGTGGCCTTCTGCGACGACGACGACACCTGGCTGCCCGGCAAGCTCACCGCCCAGGTCAGGATCATGCTCGCCGAACCCGGCACCGAGATGGTGTGCTGCGGCATCCAGGTGGTCTACGACCGCGTCCAGGCCGAACGGGTCCTGGAGCGCACCAGCATCACGTTCGCGGACCTGCTGCGCTCGCGCCTGACCGAGCTGCACCCCTCCACGTTCCTCATCCGCCGCCGCGCGATGATCGACGGCTGCGGAACCGTCAGCGAGGAGATCCCCGGCAGCTACGCCGAGGACTACGAGCTGCTGCTGCGCCTGGCCAGGCGCGCACCGATCCGCAACATCCCCGAACCGGGGGTGCGGGTCCTGTGGCACCGGCGCTCCTACTTCTCCGGGCGCTGGCAGACCATCGCGACCGCGCTGCGCTGGCTGCTGGAGCGCTATCCCGAGTTCGGCCTGGTCCCCCGCGGCTACGCGCGCGTGAGCGGCCAGATCGCCTTCGCGGAGGCCTCCGCGGGACACCGGGGCACCGCACTGCGGTGGATCTGGCGGACGCTGCGGCACCGGCCCCTGGAAGGGCGCGCGGCGCTGGCCCTGCTGGTGGTGTGCGGTGTGCCGCCCGCGTGGATCCTGCGCGGCCTGCACCTGCGCGGCAAGGGCGTCTAGGAGGCACGGGCCCTGCTCGGGCGCCGGAGGATCACGACGGCGCCCGAGCACGGGCCGGTCACGCCCTAGTCCTGGTCGCGGCCGTGGGCGTACTCGGCCAGGCGGCGGACGCGGTCGGGCAGGTTCACGTAGGGGTCCCGCCCGGCCATCTCGAAGCCCTGGCGGGCGTAGCTGTTGGTCCCGATCCGGAAGTCGCACCCGTCGGAGACCTTGTTGTCCCAGACCTTGACCGCCCGGACCCGCTCGTACTCGCGCAGCACCCGGGGGATGTCGGCGTACCAGCGCAGCGTCTCCCGGGGCCCGATGTCCGTGGTGCCCATCTCCCCGATCATCACCGGCTTGTCGGGGTCGATGCCGTGCCGGGGGCCCTCCTCCTGGATCCACTCGTAGGCGGGGGCGAGCGCCTCCTCGAAGGAGTCCACCCCGTCCCAGTTCGGCATGGCGTCGCAGTCGGTCATGTTGTACGCCTCCCAGCTGATCCAGTCGACGTGGTCGTTGCCGGGCCACAGGCCGGGGAGGCGGTCGAGGTTGCCGGGCCAGCCGGTCACGTTCCACACCCAGATGGCGTTGTCCGCGCCCTCCTGGCGGTACAGGTCCACGATGTGGCGCCAGCTGCGGACGAACTCCTCGGGCGTGCCGCGGTTGTTGTAGCGCTGGTTGCCGTCGGCCTCGTGGTCGAAGGTGACGAAGTAGGGCACCCCCAGTTCGGCCACGCCGCGGGCCTGGGACCGCAGGCTCTCGTCGAACCGCCCGGCGATGATGTCCCTGTAGTCGATGGGGGGATGGCCCTGGCGGTTGAAGTGCCGCGCCTCGATGTTGGTGTGCACGAAGCGGCCCTCGGCGACCATGCGGCGCTCGCGTTCGCCCGGCACGTCGGCCTGGTCGATGCCGCGCCAGGTGTAGACGATGTCCATGTCGCGGTCGACGGCGGACTCCAGCGGCCCGATGTCGTCGCGGTAGGGGCTGGCGCCCCACCACACCCCGCAGGAGGGCTCCAGGATCTCCGAGACCGTGCACGCGAGTTCGGCCGGCATGCCGAGGAACGGCACCGTCGGCGAACCGGCCTGTTGGACCGGGTTCCCTTCGTGCGCGGTCGCGCGTTCGGGTGCGTCGCTCACACCCGTGACCGTCAGTGCGACCGCCAGCGCGCTCGCCGCCGCCATGCCCCGTACCGGTCCCCTGTCCACGATCCACGCCCCCATGTGAGGTCCGACAACGCAGAGTACTCAGTCAATCACTAAAGGTTCCTTTTGTGTGCGTGCGACATACCACCGGCATATCCGGACATCAGTATCCGTAGCGCCGGAGCGAGGGGCCGGTCACCGCACTCACCAGGTGCCGGCGCCAGGGTGCGAGGTCACGCTGCCACCCGTGGTCGGCCCGGACCCCGACCGGCCCGTCCGCGAACCGCATCGGGTTGCCCGACACCGCGTGCCCCCGCGAGAGCCGCACACCGTCCGGCCCCAGGTCGAGCGGGCGCCCGGCGTGCCCCGCGAACGCCGCCACCCGGCCGAACTCCGCCTCCGGGTCGGCGACGAAGTCCTCGTAGCGCACGCGCAGCGTCGGGGTCCCCCTTCGGGCGAGCGCGTCCAGGGCCGCGTTCTGCGCCAGCCACTGCACCGCCGACCGGCCCGCGGAGTAGCGGGCCATCTCCGGTTCGCTGCTGTCGGGCGAGGCGTCCGGGCGGGCCACCCGCTTGCTCCAGGAGTGGGCGACGGCACGCGGGTCGCGCACGATGTGCAGCAGGTGCAGGCTCGAACCGTAGCGGCGGCGCAGGCACGCGGCGAGCGAGGCGTGCTTGCTGGCGTCCACGATGACGTGCGCGCCGCTGACCAGGCACACGGCCGAGTACAGGCGGTGGTAGAGCTCGTTGTAGCGGTCGGCGCGCGCCGCCAGCACGCTGTCGCGCCCGATGTTGAGCAGGGCCGGGAGGTAGCGGGTCCGGTCGACGCCGTCCTTGAGCCGCAGGACCTCGTGGACGTCCAGGCGGTCCCAGCCGCCGAACGCCTCCTGGCCCACCTCGCCCCAGAAGGCGCAGTCGGCGAACGGGAGCCCGCAGCCGCAGCTCTCGTTCTCCAGCAGCCCGCGCCGCCACAGGTGCACGACCTCGCCGATCGCGACGAAGCCGGGGAGCTCCCCGAGGAGCCGTTCGATCAGCGTCGAGCCGGAGCGGCCCATCCCGCCAACGAAGACCAGTCGATAGTCATCCACCCGTCCAGGGTATGACCTTGCGTCATGACGCGCATACGAAACGCGATAACGGGTCCGGGCACGGCGGCGGCCCCGGGCCGGGAGGTCCTCCCGGCCCGGGGCCGCTCGCGCGGGTCACGCTCGGGCGTCACGGAGCGTGCTGTGGACGCGCGGGGTCTCCACAGCCGCCCGCGTCACAGGCCCTGGACGCTGAGCAGTCGGTTGACCGTGCCGGAGGGCACGCCGGTGACCTTGTCCTGGCCGGCGTTGTCGACGAGCCAGGCCAGCACCGTGTCCTGGTCGTCGTCGCCGAACGCCTCCTTGTACAGGGCTGCCGCGCCGGCCACGTGGGGACTGGCCATCGAGGTGCCGCTGGAGGCGTCCGTGCCGCCGCCCGGAACGGTGGACTCGATGTCCACGCCGGGGGCGTACAGGTCCACCGCCGGCCCGTGGTTGGAGAAGCTCGCGGCGGAGTCGTCGGCGCCGGAGGCGGCGACGGCGACCACGCCCTCGGCGCCGCCCGGTGACGTGTTGCCGGTGTCCTGGCCCTCGTTGCCCGCGGCGACCGCCACGAACACCCCGGACGCGGACAGGGCGTTGACCGCCTCGTCCACGGTCGGCGAGGCGGGACCGCCCAGCGACATGTTCGCGACCGCGCCGGGGCCGGCGTTCTCCGCCACCCACTCGACGCCCGCGACGACGTCGTCGTAGGACCCGGAACCGTCGTCGCCCAGGACCTTGACCCCGAACAGGTCGGCGCCGGGGGCGACGCCGTAGGAGTCGGAGCCCACGGTGCCCGCGACGTGCGTGCCGTGGCCCTGGCGATCCACGCCGTCGCCGCCGGCGGCGTCGAAGGCGGCCTCGGCCCGGCCCCCGAAGTCGGGGTGGTCGGGGTCGATGCCGGTGTCGATGACGTACACGGAGGTCCCCGTGCCGTCTCCGGAGGTGGTGTAGGAGCCGTCCAGGGGCAGGTCCTCCTGGTCGATGCGGTCCAGGCCCCAGGGGACCATGGTGGTGGCGACGCCGACCTCCTCGACGTAGGCGACGCCGTCGCGTGCGCGCAGGTCGCGCACCTCGGCCGCGGACAGGCTGGCCGAGTAGCCGTTGACCACCTCCTCGTAGGTGTGGTTGACCTGGTCCGACGCGATCCCGAGGGACGCCGGGGTGACCGACGCCGCGCTCATGGAGTCCTCCAGGACGACGAAGTACTCGCCGCCCGCCGCGGAGTCGCTGGTGTACAGGGGCGCGAGGTCGTCCGCGCCCGCGGAGACCGCTCCGGTCAGGGCCAGGGGGACGGAGAGGGCACCCGCGGCCGCGAGGCCGACGAACGCTCTCCGAGGGGAGTGCTTCTGCACGCTTTTTCTCCTTGTGGGGTTTGTGGGGGCAGGAGATACACGGCGGGCCATATCCGTGGATGTTGTCCCGGATGTGGCCTTGGCCGCGATTGGCACCTTAGTCACCGAAGTCCTTTTACTCCAGGGTCCATAAGGATTTTTCTGTCGCGCCACACGGTCCGCAGCGCGCCCCGGACCTGCCCACACCACGGAGAGGGAGCACGCGACTCCGGCACTGATACATGCTTGAAGTGCGAGGACGCGATGCGCCACCCGCCTTTGCGGACTCCGTACCGGAGGCCGCATGACCGGCCATTTCTTTTTATCGATCGACCGAGGAGAATCCGAAGGACATCGCCCGTGTTTCGGAAATCGCGGATGAGCAGGAGGGAGAGGCGCTTTCCACCATTGGCACCACAAAGCACAGAAGTCCCCGTGTTCCCACCTGCCCCAACCTGCGGGGAAGGCGGTCACACGGGGACTCCCGGAGGGCTCGCGCCCCGGTCACCCGACGGCCCGACGGACCGGTTGGCCTGGGCGGCACGGGCGGCCCGGTGCCTAGTCGGCCTTGACGACCATGCCTGCACCGACGGTCACGTTGGTGGCCTCGTCGATGAGGATGAACCCGCCGGTCTGGCGGTTCTTGCAGTACTCGTCCACGAACAGGGGCTGGGTCGCGCGCAGCCGCACCCGGCCGATCTCGTTGAGCGCCAGGTGGTCGGCCTGCTCGTCGCGGTGCAGCGTGTTGACGTCCAACCGGTAGCGCAGGTCCTTGACCATCACCTTGGCGGTCCGGCTGGTGTGCTTGATGATGAGCTTGGAGCGCGGCGTGAGCTTGCGCGCGTCCGTCATCCAGCAGACCATCGCCTCCAGGTCCTGCGAGACCGCCGGCGAGTTGTTGGGCCGGCTGATCATGTCGCCCCGGGAGATGTCGATCTCGTCCTCCAGCAGGAGGGTGACCGACATCGGCGAGTACGCCTCGGCGATCTCGCCGTCCGCGGTGAGGATCTTGGCGATCCGCGTGGTCAGGCCCGACGGCAGGTGGACGACCTCGTCGCCCGGCTTGAGCACCCCGCCCGCCATCTGGCCCGCGTAGCCCCGGTAGTCGTGCAGTTCGGGGTCGGCGGACTTCTGCGGCCGGATCACGTACTGCACGGGGAAGCGCGCGTCGATCAGGTTGCGGTCCGAGGCGATGTGCACGTTCTCCAGGTGGTGCAGCAGGGAGGGCCCGGAGTACCAGGGCATGTTCTCCGAGGCGCTCACCACGTTGTCGCCGTGCAGGGCGGAGATCGGGATGAAGGTCAGGTCCGGCACGTCGAGCTTGGTCGCGAAGTCCGCGAACTCGGCCTTGATCTCCTCGAAGCGGTCCTGGGAGTAGTCCACCAGGTCCATCTTGTTCACCGCCAGCACCAGGTGGGGCACCTGGAGCAGCGTGGTGAGGAAGGCGTGGCGGCGGCTCTGCTCCTGCAGGCCCTTGCGGGCGTCCACCAGGATGATCGCCAGGTCGGAGGTGGAGGCGCCCGTGACCATGTTCCGGGTGTATTGGATGTGCCCGGGGGTGTCGGCGATGATGAAGGTGCGCCGCGGCGTCGCGAAGTAGCGGTAGGCCACGTCGATGGTGATGCCCTGCTCCCGCTCGGCGCGCAGGCCGTCGGTGAGCAGCGCCAGGTTGGTCTGCTCCTCGCCGCGCGCGGTGCTGGTGCGCTCCACCGCGTCGAGCTGGTCCTCGAAGATGGACTTGGAGTCGAACAGCAGTCGGCCGATCAGGGTGCTCTTGCCGTCGTCGACGGATCCCGCCGTCGCGAACCGCAGAATGTCGTTGTTCATGCCTGGTCCCTGGAGAAGAGGTTCGTGCGCCCGGAACGCCGGGATGCGAGTCGTGGACGGGGCCGGTGCGTGCCCGGCCGACGCGCCCCGCCGGGGCGGGACGGGGCCGGTGCGTGCCCTAGAAGTAGCCCTCGCGCTTGCGGTCCTCCATGGCCGCCTCGCTGGTCCGGTCGTCGGCCCTGGTCTGTCCGCGCTCGGTGATCCGGGTCGCGGCGATCTCGGTGATGATGTCGTCCAGCTCCGCCGCCGTGGACTTGACCGCGCCCGTGCAGGTGAGGTCGCCGACGGTGCGGTAGCGCACGGTCTCGTTGAACACGGTCTCGGTCTCGTCGCGCTGGATGAGCGGCGAGTCGGAGAGCAGGATGCCGTCGCGCTCGAACACCCGGCGCTCGTGGGCGAAGTAGATCGAGGGCAGGTCCAGGCGCTCGCGGCGGATGTAGTTCCACACGTCGAGCTCGGTCCAGTTGGAGATCGGGAAGACCCGGATGTGCTCGCCCCGGTTGATCCGGGTGTTGAACACGCTCCACAGCTCGGGCCGCTGGTTCTTGGGGTCCCACTGGCCGAACTCGTCGCGGAAGGAGAAGACGCGCTCCTTGGCGCGGGCCTTCTCCTCGTCGCGGCGGGCGCCGCCGAAGGCGGCGTCGAAGCCGTTCTCCTCGATCGCCTCCAGCAGCGCGGCGGTCTGCAGGCGGTTGCGGCTGGCCCAGCGGCCGGTGGGCTCGCTGACCTTGCCGGCGTCGATCTGCTCCTGGACCGAGGCCACCACCAGGCGGACCCCGGCCTCGGCCACGCGCCGGTCACGGAACTCGATGACTTCCTCGAAGTTGTGACCGGTGTCCACGTGCATGACGGGGAAGGGGACGGCACCGGGCCAGAAGGCCTTCTCGGCAAGACGGAGCATCACGATGGAGTCCTTGCCGCCGGAGAAGAGCAGCACGGGCCGCTCGAACTCCGCGGCCACCTCGCGCATGATGAAGATCGCTTCGGCCTCGAGAACGTCCAGCTGGGAAAGCTGGTACCGCCCGGGTGCCTGCTGACTCGCCTGACCCATGAATCCGCCTTAGTAATCCTGTCACGGCCGACGGCGGAGGGGTCCTTCGCTCAGCCCCCCGCGTGCGGACCGGCGCTGTCCAGGTCCGCGCCGTCGCGGATGCTTGCCAACAACATACCCGACAATTCCGATCGACATACAAGGACATCGGGGAGTAGCGGGTCGGCTACGTTATAGCGCAGCGGTGAGCCGTCGATGCGCGACGTGTGCAGGCCCGCGGCTCGCGCGACCGCGACCGGCGCGGCGCTGTCCCACTCGTACTGGCCGCCCGCGTGCACGTAGATGTCGGCGATGCCGAGCATCACTGCGCAGATCTTGGCGCCCGCCGATCCCATCGGGACCACCTCGGCGCCGAGCTGGGTGGCCATCCGCTGCACGAACGCGGGCGGCCGGGTCCGGCTGGCGGTGATGCGCAGCCGCTGACCGGCCGGGCGCTCCTCCGGCAGCCACGGCGGGTCGACCGTGGACACGGTGCTGCCCTGGGCGGGCAGCGCCACGGCTCCGGCGACGAGGTCGCCGTTCTCCCACAGGGCCACGTGCACGGCCCAGTCGGTGCGGCCGGGCTCGGAGAACTCGCGCGTCCCGTCCAGGGGATCGATGATCCACACCCGCCGCGCGCTCAGGCGTGCGGGGTCGTCGGCGCCCTCCTCGGAGAGCACGGCGTCGCTGGGCCGCAGCCGCCCCAGGGCGGAGAAGAGGAACTCGTGCGAGGTCCGGTCTCCCAGCGTGCGCAGGACCTCGGGCTCGGCGAAGCCGTGTCGGGCGCGCAGGCGCAGCAGCAGCTGGCCCGCCTCGCTCGCCAGGTCGCGCGCTACCTCATGATCGTCTCGGATGCTCTTCACCGGCTAGTATGCTCCCGCCCCACGGATCACCGCTGACCACGTCTTCCACAGGATCTGGATGTCCAACGTCAGCGACCAGTTTTCCACGTACCGCAGATCCAGGCGGACCGATTCCTCCCAAGAGAGGTCGGATCGACCGCTGACCTGCCAGAGGCCCGTCAACCCCGGTTTGACCACCAGCCTGCGGCGGACGTCGTGCCCGTACTGGGCGACCTCCTCCGGCAGCGGCGGCCTGGGACCGACGAGCGACATCTCCCCTCGTACCACGTTGACGAGCTGGGGAAGCTCGTCGAGCGAGTACCGGCGCAGCCATGCCCCCACGGGCGTGACCCTGGGATCGCGACGCATCTTGAACAGCACACCGTCGTGCTCGTTACGGGGCGTGAGCATCGCCTTCAACGCCTCGGCCCCGACCACCATGGTACGAAACTTGTAAACGGTGAACTCCGCCCCGCCCCTCCCGACGCGCGTCTGGGTGAACAGCACCGGCCCGCCGCCCTCCCACCGGATGAGCACGTACAGCACCAACAGCAGCGGGGACAGCAGGAACAGGGCCAGTGCGGCGGCCGACCGGTCGAAGGCGCTCTTGAGCACGCGGCGCGCTCCGGTGAGCTCGGGGTGCTCCACGTGCAGCAGGGGCAGCCCGGCCACGGGGCGGATGGAGGTGCGCGGTCCGGCGACCTCCATGAGCGCGGAGGCGACGATGAGGTCGGTTCCGCTCTTCTCCAGCCGCCAGGCCAGCCGGCGCAGTTCGGCCCCGTCCATCTCGGGGCAGGCCAGGACGGCGACGGTGTCGGCCCCGACCAGGGCGGCGGCGTCCGCGGCGTCGGTGAAGGAGCCCAGGACCGGACAGCCCTCCACCTCGTCGGGGCCGCGTCCCTCGACGGCCTCGCTCTCGGGCAGGCACACGCCCACGACCCGCATGCCGTGGTAGATCTCGCCCCGGAAGCGCCGGATGAGGTCGCGGGCGGCCACTCGGTAGCCGACGACCACGACCCCGCTCATGCACTCGCCCGAGCGCCGCCGCCGGTGCAGGGCCTTGCGGCGCGCGTAGCGCAGGGCCAGGCTCACCAGCACGATGAGCGGCAGGGCGACCAGGGCGTAGCCCCGGGCCAGGTCGAACTTGACGGCGTAGGCGCCGATGGCGACGGCGGCGGCGAGCAGGGCGCCGGAGACGGCGACCCTCCGGTACTCCTCGGTCCCCACACCGAGGAAGCGCCGCGCGTAGCCGCCGCCGAGGTAGACGAAGACCACCCAGGCCAGGGGCAGCAGCAGCGAGAGATGGAAGTAGGGGGTCGTGGTCGCCGCACCCAGGGAGTCGTGGAAACGGACCGCGGTGCCGCCCGCCGTCGCGGCGAGCGCCGCGGTCAGGTCGAGCGCGACCAGGCCGGCCACGTAGGAGCGCGTCCAGCCCCTCGGACGCGCCCGCCGCGCGCCGTCGAAGCCCACGGTGATCGGCGCCGGCTGTTCCCGGGCGGCCTTCACCCCGCTGGTTGTGACCACAGATCCCTCCAGGAGAACTGACGATGACGGATGACTCACTGTGCGTGACCACCCTCGGCATGGCAGGAGTCGACGCGGAGGGCGGGAGCGGGACGCCGCCTCGAACACGGAGGGCCGACGCACCGTACAGTAACCAAAAGTAGTGGATAAGTCGCGCACTGTGTCGGCTTGTTGGGCAACCCGCCCCGGTCCCGGCGGACTGTGTCCGGACCGAGACCGGGTCGTCACCGTCAGTCGTACTCGGGGGCCATGGCCGACGCCAGGCGCAGGTGGGGCGCGGCCCGCTCCCCCTCGCCGCGCCGCCGGAGCACACTGCCCATCAGCCGGTGGGCGTAGGCGTCGCCGGGCTCCTGGGCCAGCAGGTCCGCCAGCGTGCGCTCGGCCCGGCCGAGCTGGGCGGAGCGCGCGTAACAGCGCGCGGCCAGGCGCAGGACGTTGCGGTCCGCGGAGTGCTCCTCCAGGAGGGGTGCGAGCAGGGTGAGCGCGCCGAGCGGGTCGGCGGCGCCCAACAGCGACTCCGCCAGCCGCAGGCGCTCGACCTCCTCGGGCATCCGGGCCGGCCCGCGCTCGGCCGCCCTGGCCGCCTCGGCGGCGAACTCCAGTACGGCCTCGCCCTCCTGGGCGCCCGCCAGCGCGCGGCCGCCCACGGTGAAGGTCGGGGACGTGCGCACGCCGATCGCCCGGCCCCGCAGCAGGAGCTCGCGGACCTCCCGCTCCCCCGCGTCCCCGCTCAACAGGGGGCCGCCCTCGGGGAACCCCGCCTCACGGGCGACACGGTCGAGCACCGCCGCACTGCCGATGTCCTCGGCCGCCACGAAGTGGGCGTGCAGGACGCCCTCGACCACGGCGTCCTGGAGCCGGGGGCCTCCCTCGCGCAGGGCGAGGGCGATCAGGCGGTGCGCCTGCCCGCTGCTCACCCGCCAGCCCGCGCCCCACCGGGGCCCGAGCCCCTCGGCCGCGGCCAGCTCGGCGACCCGCGTGCGGTTCTGCTCGGTCGTCAGGTGCGGGGCGCAGGCGCGCAGCTCGGCGTCCACCCAGGGGTCGCGCAGCAGCTCGTCCAGGGGCTCGGCCCCGGCCGGCGCCGTCGGATCGATCCGGAAGGGGCGCCACACGACCTCGACGTCCTCGCCCTCCCAGGCGGCCAGCCCCCGTTCGAGCCGCCGCTTGCCGATATAGGCCCAGGGGCAGACCACGTCCGCCCAGATCTCGATCCTCATGCCGTCAAACTAAACAACAACCGTTGTTTAGTCAACAGGTGTCGTTTAGTTTGGGTACACTGGGGCCGTGAACCCCGACGATCCCCGCGCCCAACGCACCAGGGACCGGCTGCGCGCGGCACTGAGATCCCTGGCCGCCGAGCACGAGCTCCGTTCGCTCACCATCGCCGCCGTCGCCCGGGAGGCGGGCGTGAACCGGGCGACCGTGTACCAGCACTACGGCGACCTGGACGCCCTGGTGGCCGACACCATGGAGAGCGCCGCCGAGCACGTGGCGCGCTGCGCCGACCACTGCCCGCTCGACCTGCCCTCCGCCCGCCCGCGCCCGGGAGAGGCCCCGGAGGGGACGGCCCCGGCGGACCGGACCCCCGCCCCGCTGGTGGACCTGTTCGAGCACGTGGCCGAACAGGCGGTGCTCTACCGGCGGATGCTCTCGGACCAGGGCAGCGCCCGCTTCGCCCACATGCTCCGCGACCGACTGACCGAGGTGCTGGCCGCCCGCTTCGCCCAGGGCGCGCGTCCGCCCGGGTTCGACGACGTCCCCGCGCGCCTGCACGCCGCCTACCTGGCGGGAGCGCTGGTGGGAGTGGTCTCCGACACGGTGCTCGCAGACGGGGCACCGGAACCGCAGGCCACGGCGGCCGCCACGTGGCGGCTCCTGCGCGGGTGAGGACCGGCCCCGCGCCCGGGCCGGTTCAGGCCGCGGTGTGGAAGATGTTCTGCGCCCGGTCGAGTCCGTCGGTGAGGACCGTGCGCACCGCGTCCGCGGCCCGCTCGACGTTGAGGTCGAGCTCGCCGCGCTCGGTGGAGGAGAAGTCCCTGAGCACGAAGGCGGCCGCGTCCATCCGCCCCGGCGGACGGCCGACGCCGAAGCGCACCCGGACGTAGTCCGGACCGCCCAGGGACGCGGTCAGCGACTTGAGCCCGTTGTGCCCGCCGGACCCGCCCCCGCGCTTGAGCTTGAGCGCGCCGAAGTCGATGTCGAGCTCGTCGTGGACCACCACGATCCGCTCGACGGGGATCTTGTAGAAGGTGCTCAGCGCCGCCGTGGGGCCGCCGGAGAGGTTCATGTACGTGCGCGGCTTGGCCAGCACCACCGGTGTGCCGTCCAGGCGGGTCTCCACGACCTCGGCGCGGGCCTTGTGCGACTTCCAGCGCTCGTTGCCGGCGCGGGCCAGCGCGTCGACCACCATGAAGCCCGCGTTGTGCCGGTTGCCCGCGTACGTGGGGCCGGGGTTGCCCAGCCCGACGACCAGCCACCGCTCGGTCTCAGCCATGTCCTCGTTCTTCCTGACGCCCGACCCGTTCGACCCCCGCAACCAGCTCCACATACGGCCGACCCTATCGGCCACGCGACGAACGCGCGGCCCCCGAGGCGGGGACCGCGCGTTCGCGGTGAAGCTGGTGAGCCCTCCGCCTACTCGGCGGCGGCCTCGGTCTCGGTGGTGCTCTCGGCGCCCTCGGTGGGCTCCTCCTCCACGCGCGGCGCGGAGACGGTGAGCAGCAGCGAATCGGGGTCGGTGACCAGCGTGGTGCCCTCGGGCAGCTTCAGCTCGGAGGCGGTCGGGTTGGCACCGACCTCCAGGCCCTCGACGCTGAACTCCACGCCCTCGGGGATGTGGGTGGCCTCGGCCTCGACGGTCACGGTGACGAGCTCCTGGTTGAGCACACCCGGTGCCTTGACCTCACCGGTCAGGGTCACGTTGATCTCGACCTCGACCTTCTCGCCCTTGGACACGACCAGCAGGTCGACGTGCTCAAGGAAGCCCTTGATGGCGTCGCGCTGCACGCTCTTGGGAAGGGCGAGGTTGTCCTTGTCCAGGCCGTCCAGACGAATCAGGACGTTGGGGGTCTTCAGGGCGAGCATGAGATCGTGGCCCGGCAGGTTCAGGTGGCGGGGCTCGGTGCCGTGGCCGTAGAGGACGGCCGGCACCTTACCCGCGCGGCGAGCGCGACGGGAGGCGCCCTTGCCGAATTCCGTGCGGGGCTCGGCAGCGATACGTACCTCGGACACGACAAAACTCCTCGGGTTCAACCCCGCAGCACGGGGAACACGACTCCAGTAGTACGAACGATTCCCGCCCTCGGCGGGGAAGCGGCGGGGTCACCCCACAAGTAGGGGACGCGACCGCGCTGGTTCCAGGCGTGCCCGGCGAGCCGCCACCGGACCCGTCCGGCCCGGGAACGCTCGTCGCGCACCCCTGCCCGCTTTGCCACACGCAGCCCGTAAGGGCTCCGCCTGGGCACGGGGACACTCGGTCAAGTCTACTGGTTCTGCGGACGACTCCGAACACCCGCGCGCCGCTCCGTGGCAGGACCCTTCCGGGCACCGCCGCGGAGCGGCGCGGGCGCTACTCGAACAGGCTCGTGACCGAGCCGTCCGTGAAGACCTCGGTGATGGCACGGGCGACCAGGGGGGCGATCGACAGCTGCGTGAGCTTCTCGAAGGCCCGCTCCTCGGGGACCGGCAGCGAGTTGGTGATGACCACCTCGGAGATCCGCGAGTTCTGCAGGCGCTCGGCCGCGGGGCCCGACAGCACGCCGTGCGTGGCGGCGACGACGACCTTGGCCGCGCCCTGCTCGAAGAGCGCGTCGGCGGCCTTGACGATGGTGCCGCCGGTGTCGATCATGTCGTCGACGAGCACGCAGACGCGGCCCTCGACCTGACCGACGACCTCGTGCACCTTCACCTGGTTGGCCACGTCCGGGTCACGGCGCTTGTGGATGATCGCCAGGGGCGCGCCCAGGCGGTCGGCCCACTTGTCGGCGGTGCGCACCCGGCCGGCGTCCGGGGAGACGACGGTGATCTCGGACAGGTCGACCCGGCTCGCGATGTGGTCGGCCAGGATCGGCAGCGCGAACAGGTGGTCGACCGGGCCGTCGAAGAAGCCCTGGATCTGGTCCGTGTGCAGGTCGACGGCCATCATCCGGTCGGCGCCCGCGGTGCGGAACAGGTCGGTCATCAGGCGCGCCGAGATGGGCTCGCGCCCGCGGTGCTTCTTGTCCTGGCGGGCGTACCCGAAGAACGGCGTGACCACGGTGATGCGCTTGGCGGAGGCCCGCTTGAGCGCGTCCACCATGATCAGCTGCTCCATGATGGCCTCGTTGATCGGATCCGCGTGGCACTGGATCACGAAGGCGTCGCTGCCGCGCACCGACTCCAGGTAGCGGACGAAGATCTCACCGTTGGCGAAGGTGTCGAACCGCGTGGGGACCACGTCGATCCCCATCTCCTTCGCTACCTCGTCGGCCAGCGCGGGGTGCGTGCGCCCCGAGAAGAGCATCATCTGTTTCTGGCCGGTGGCCTTCATGCCGCTCACGTGTTTCTCCCCCACAGTCACTGCTCGTTGTCGGCTCTGTGCCGCTCGGCCTGCTCCGCCGCCTCCGCGGACGCCGTGCCCGGACGCTTGCGCCGGGTCCAGCCCTCGACGTTGCGCTGGCGGTTCCCCTCGGAGACCGCCAGGGCGCCGGGCGGGACGTCGTCCCGGATCACGGTTCCGGCCCCGGAGTAGGCACCGTCTCCCACGTGGACCGGCGCGACGAAGGTGTTGTCGCTGCCGAGCCGGACGTGGTCGCCGATGACGCTCCGATGCTTGTCGACCCCGTCGTAGTTGACGAACACCGAGGAGCAGCCGATGTTGCTGCCCACACCGATGTCCGCGTCCCCGACGTAGGTCAGGTGCGGAACCTTGGACCCGGCGCCGATGTTCGAGTTCTTGACCTCGACGAAGGCGCCGGCCTTGGCCCGCTCGGCCAGGCGGGTGCCCGGCCGGAGGTAGGTGTAGGGGCCCACGGTGGCCCCGGGGCCGATCTCCGCCCCGTCCGCGGTGGTCTCGCGCACGCGCGCTCCCTCGCCCACCACCGTGTCCTGCAGAGTGGCTCCGGGACCGACGTGGGCGTCCTCGCCGATGACGGTGGCGCCGAGCAGGCGGCTGTTGGGCTCGATCACCGCGTCGCGGCCGATGCGCACCTGGGCGTCCACCCAGGTGCTGGCGGGGTCGACGACCGTGACCCCGGAGCGCATGTGCTCGCGCAGCAGGCGCTCGTTGAGGACGCGCCGGGCCTCGGCCAGCTGGACGCGGTCGTTGACGCCCTGGACCTCTTCCCAGTCCTGGGCGACCCAGGCGCCCACACGGTGGCCGTCGCCCCGCAGGAGCGCGACGGCGTCGGTGATGTACTCCTCGCCCTTGGCGTTGTCCGTGGACAGCCGCTGGACGACGGAGGAGAGCAGGGCGCCGTCGAAGGCGTACATGCCGGAGTTGATCTCGTCGACGCCGCGCTGCTCGGGGGTGGCGTCGGCGTGCTCGACGATCCGGGTGAAGGAGCCGTGTTCGTCGCGGACGATGCGCCCGTAGCCGTGGGGGTCGGGCACGCGGGCGGAGAGCACCGTGACGGCGTTGCCCTCGCTCTCGTGCTCGGCGACCAGGCCCGCGAGGGTCTCGGACCGCAGCAGGGGGGTGTCGCCGCAGGTGAGGATGACGGTCTCGGTGAGCTTCACGCCCTGCGAGGCGAGGTCCTCCACGGCCATGCGCACGGCGTGTCCGGTGCCGTTCTGCTCCTCCTGGACGGCGGTGAGGGCCTCGGGAGCGGCCTGGGCCAGGTGGGCCCGGACCTGCTCACGGGCGTGGCCGACGACGACCACCGAGTAGTGGGGGGACAGGTCGCGGGCGGCGGAGAGCACGTGTCCGAGCATGCTCCGGCCGTTGATCTCGTGGAGGACCTTGGGAAGCTTGGACTTCATTCGGGTGCCCTCGCCCGCCGCGAGGACGATGACGGCAGCCGGGCGGTTCACGCTCACTGAAGGGGACCCCTCGTGATAGCTGGCGATTGCACTGTCGGCTCACCCCTCGGCGGCGCGCCACACGCGGCGCGCAGGCGGCCGTCGGATGATCCAGCGGCCGACATGGGAAGGATACATGCGCGTCACCTGCCGCCCTGCGGGTGTACACGGCCCCGCCGACCGCACGCCCACCGGGGACACGGGACTCGTCACTCCGGTGTGAGATACACCGCCACGCGTCGGCTCATTCGGGACCCAAGGGGGTTGGACGTGCAGGGGTGCGCCCTCCGCGACCCCAGGGTCTATCCGGGCCAAAGCGAGGGACGAGCGGCGGCCCAAAGAAAACACAGGTGTGAGGGGCGCGCCGGTGCCTGCAGGAGGAGTCTCTGCCGCCGGCGAGGGACGAGCCAGGCAGTAGCGACGACGAAGGCCCCGGCGTGAAGCGCCCCGAGCACAAGCTCCCGGACCAGGGCTCGAACCTGGACGATGGGGACCAAAACCCCACATGCTGCCGATTACATCATCCGGGACGGCGGGGCGCTGGTCTTGCGCCCTTTCGAACGCCACCAACATAGCGCCTCCGCGAGGGGGGTTGCCAAACCTACGGCAACGTAGGTTACGGTTACGTAGGAATAGGTTGGGCTGTCGCGACGGGTGAACACACCCCTCGGGGGCCGTCCTGACCCGAGACGACGTTCCTGTGACGCGAGGTGTTGGAGACCATGACCGCAGCTGCTGAGGTGCCGACCACGACCGCCCGCAAACGCGAGGTCATTCCGGAGTACGAACCCGAACCGAGGGGCAAGGCCGAGCGCTACACGGTCTTCGCCTTCGTCTTCATCCCGCTCATCGCGCTGCTGGCGGCGGTCCCGTTCTTCTGGGGCTGGGGCCTGTCGATGACCGACATCGCCATCGGCGTGGTCTTCTACCTGATCAGCGGCCTGGGCATCACGGTCGGCTTCCACCGGCACTTCACCCACGGCTCGTTCAAGGCCAACCGCCCGCTGCGCATCGCGCTGGCGATCGCCGGCAGCATGGCCATCGAGGGCAGCGTCATCAAGTGGGTGGCCGACCACCGCCGCCACCACAAGTACGCCGACGCCGAGGGCGACCCGCACTCGCCGTGGCGCTTCGGCGACGACTGGAAGTCCGTGGCCAAGGGCCTGTACTACGCGCACATGGCGTGGATGTACCTGGACGAGAAGAAGACCTCCCCGCGCCGCTTCACGCCCGACCTGCTCAAGGACAAGGACGTCGTCCTCGTCGACAAGCTCTTCCTGCCGATCGTCCTGTTCTCGCTGGGCGCGCCGGCCCTCATCGGCGGCCTGGTCACCATGTCCTGGTGGGGCGCGCTGACCGCGTTCTTCTGGGCGAGCCTGGTGCGAGTCGCCCTGCTGCACCACGTCACCTGGTCGATCAACTCCATCTGCCACACCATCGGCGAGGAGAACTTCGAGGTCCGTGACCGCTCCCGCAACGTGTGGTGGCTGGCCATCCCGTCCTTCGGCGAGTCCTGGCACAACCTGCACCACGCCGACCCGACCTGCGCCCGCCACGGTGTGTTCAAGGGCCAGATCGACATCTCCGCCCGGGTCATCTGGGCGTTCGAGAAGTTCGGCTGGGCCACCAAGGTCCGCTGGCCCAACAACGAACGGCTCGCCGCCAAGCGGGTCAAGGTCTAGGATCTGAAGCCATCATGAGAGCAGCCGACAGCCATCAGACGACCCGGGTGCGCCGTAAGCGCATGACGGGCAAGGAGCGTCGGCAACAGCTTGTGGAGATCGGCCGGGAGCTGTTCGCCGAACGCGGGTTCGACGCGACCTCCGTAGAGGAGATCGCCGCACGGGCCGGTGTGTCCAAGCCCGTGGTCTATGAGCACTTCGGTGGCAAGGAGGGCATCTACGCCGTCGTCGTGGACCGGGAGATGCGCACGCTCCTGGACATGATGGGCGAGGCCCTCACCGCCGACAACGCACGGACCAAGATCGAGAAGGCGGCCCTGGCGCTGCTCCGGTACGTGGAGGAGAACACCGTCGGGTTCCGGGTGCTCACCCGCGACTCGCACGTGGCCTCCGCCTCCGGCAGCTTCGCGAGCCTTCTCAACGACATCGCCAGCCAGGTCGAGCACATCATGGTCGACGAGTTCGCCGACCGCGGCTACGATCCGGCGCTCGCGCCCATGTACGCCCAGGCGCTGGTGGGTATGTGGGCCCTGACGGGGCAGTGGTGGCTGGAGGTGCGCAGACCCAAGCGCGAGGTGGTCGCGGCCCACCTGGTCAACCTCGCCTGGAACGGACTGTCGAGCCTGGAGGCGCGGCCGAAGCTGCAGACCAAGGCACGCGGATCGGACTGAGCCGGCCCGAGCCGGTGACGGCGGGGGCGGTAGCGGGGGCGGTACACCTCGTACCGCCCCCGCTATCTTGATGTCAAGAGATATGCTGGGCCCATGCGCGATGAGGTGGATGGGCTGATCGAGGCGTGGCGCTCCCAACGCCCGGACGTGGACGTGTCACCGCTGGAGGTGTTCAGCCGGGTGTCCCGGCTTGCGCGCCATCTGGACCGCGCCCGCCGCACGGTGTTCACCGAGCACTCGCTGGAGACGTGGGAGTTCGACGTCCTGGCCGAACTGCGCCGCTCCGGCCCCCCGTACGAGCTCAGTCCCGGCCGCCTGCTCCGGGCCACCCTGGTGACCTCCGGGACGATGACCAACCGGGTGGACCGCCTGGCCGCCGCCGGCCTCGTCCGCCGCCGGCCCGACCCGGCCGACAAGCGCGGGGTGCTGGTGCGCCTCACCGACCAGGGCGCCGAACGGATCGACGCGGCTCTGGCCTCGCTCGTACGCTACGAGGAGTCGCTGCTGGCGCCGATGCCGGCCGACGACCGAGCACAGCTGGCATCGTTACTGAGATGCCTACTCGCTCCGCTCGACAGGGGTCCGGGCGATCCACAAGACTAGTTACTCAGCGGTATCCATCTCTCTCACCGGGACCCGCTGTCTGGGCGCGAACCACATTCCAGGCCTTGGTTGGAGAACACTGTGAGAATCCGGGGGATCGCGGCACTGGCCGCGGTGACCGTGGCCATGACGGGCTGCGGCGGCGACGACGGCGCGAGCGAATCGGCCGGCACGGAGCCGAACTACTACCTCTCCCTGGGCGACTCGTTGACCGTGGGCGTGCAGCCCGACGAGAACGGTCGCGGGGAGATGACCTCCCAGGGGTACACGGACGTCCTCTACCGGAACCTGTACGACGCCGACTCCACGCTCGGCCACGAGCGCATGGGCTGCGGTGGCGAGGACACCACGACCTTCCTGGAGGGCGGGATCCCCACGTGCGACGAAAAGTACGAGGGCGACTCGCAGCTGGAGGCCGCCGAGGACTTCCTGTCCGAGCACGAGGGACAGGTCGACCTCATCACCGTGACCATCGGCGGCAACAACTTCACCGGCTGCGTCCGGGCCCTGGACGACCCGGACGGTCCTCGGATCGACACCGAGTGCGTCGATGACGGCTTGGAGCGCATCAACTCCGAGGTCCCCGTGATCGCCGAACGCCTGCGCACGGCCGCCGGCCCGGACACGCAGATCATCGCGATGACGTACTACAACCCGTTCCTCGCGGCGCTGCTGCTGGACGACGGGAGCACCGGCGACGAGGAGGCCGAGGAGGCGGAGGACGCCGTCGAGGACACGGACGGGACCGACGCCTCGGCGGAGCCCGGAGAGGTCGGCGAGGGGGCGACCTCCGACGACGACCTGGTCGGATACGCCAGCGGTGTGCTGACGGAGATGAACGAGTCGCTGCGGTCCGCCTACGCGGCCGAGGACATCCAGGTGGCCGACGTCGAGGCGGCGTTCGACTCCGGGGACTTCGAGGTGCCCGAGGAGAGCACCACCGGTATGCCCGCGAACGTGCAGGCCGTCTGCGACATGACGTGGATGTGCGACACCCAGCGCGGTCCGGACATCCACACCAACCAGGCGGGCGCCCAGCAGATCGCCGCCACGTTCGAGGAACTCGTCCAGTAGCGGCGGGGCCGCGCCGGAGGTGTTTCGCCCCGGCCGGGGAGGCTTCCCCGGCCGGGGCCCGCCCGCGGCCTCACGAGGAGACGAGGCCGCCGATCGCGGCGAACGCGCTCCGCAGCCGGCCCGCGTCCAGGTGCGGGTCGTGCTCGCCCGCCTCGCGCACGAGCTCGCGCAGCCTCTCCTCGTAGGGGGCGCGGACCTCCCGGACCAGCGCCTGCCCCCGTTCGGTGAGGACCGCGTAGACGCCGCGGCCGTCGTCCGGGCACACGTCCCGGACGGTCAGCTCCTTGGCCTCCAGGCGGGAGACGAGCCGGGTCACGGAGCTCTGGTTCAGGCCGACCCCGCGGGCGAGGTCGTTCACCCTCAGCTCGCGGTCGGAGGCCTGGGCGAGGTGGGCGATCGCCCGGTACTCGGTGAGGCCGATGCTGTAGCGATCCGTCAGCCACTTGCCCAGGGCGGTGTCCACCGCCGACACGAAGACGGCGATCCGCGACCAGTCCGCACTGGCGCCGTCGTCCATCACGCCCCCTGTCCATTCATATGCATGTGCATGCATTTAAGATAGCACACGGCTCCGCCGCCGGCTTCCTCCTCCGCGACCGCCCGGGAAACGACCGCCGCGCGGGGCGGCGGTCGTCCGGGGCCGCGGAGCCGGGGACGGGACGCGGTCACTCCTCGACGGCCTCGGCCTGCTCCAGCCAGGTCTGCTCCAGCTGCTCGCGCTCGGCGGCCAGGGCCTTGGCCTCGGCGTCGAGTTCGGCCAGGCGCGTGTAGTCGTCGGCCGCCGCGGCCATCAGCTCGTGCAGTTCGCTCTCGCGCTTGGACACCCGGTCCATGCGGCGCTCGACCCGCTGCATCTCCTTCTGCGCGGCGCGGCGGTCGGCCGCGGACACGGCCGGGGCCTTCGACTCCGGCTCGGCGGCCGTCTCGGAGGCGCCCAGGGGCACCGTCGCCTCGCCCGCCCGGAGCGCCCGGTGCTCCAGGTACTCGTCGACGCCGCCGGGCAGGAAGGCCAGCCCGCCGTCGCCCATCAGCGCCAGGACGCGGTCGGTGACGCGCTCCAGGAAGTAGCGGTCGTGGCTGACGAGGACGAGCGAGCCCGGCCATCCGTCGAGGAGGTCCTCCAGCTCGGTGAGGGTCTCGATGTCCAGGTCGTTGGTCGGCTCGTCCAGGAGCAGCACGTTGGGCTCGTCCATGAGCAGCCGCAGCAGCTGCAGGCGGCGGCGCTCGCCGCCGGAGAGTTCCCCGACCGGGGTCCACTGGCGCTCGCCGCGGAAGCCGAAGCGCTCCAGCATCTGGCTGGCGGTGTAGTCGCGCTTGCCGATGGTGATGTGCTCGCGCACCTCCAT
Source organism: Nocardiopsis sp. Huas11 (assembly GCF_003634495.1). Classification (GTDB taxonomy): domain Bacteria; phylum Actinomycetota; class Actinomycetes; order Streptosporangiales; family Streptosporangiaceae; genus Nocardiopsis. The sequence goes on from NZ_RBKY01000001.1 coordinate 1,351,156, forward strand.
GACCGTCTGGAGGGGGCGTGCGGTGGGGTCGAGCTCGGCCACGTTCTGGGACAGGTGCGCCAGCTTGACCGTGCGGCCCGTGCGGACGTGTCCGGAGTCGGGCTCGCGCTCCTCGGCGAGGATCTTGAGCAGCGTGGACTTGCCCGCGCCGTTGACGCCCACCAGGCCGACCCGGTCGCCGGGGCCGAGCTGCCACGTGAGGTGGTCGAGCAGGACCCGGTCCGGGACGGCGACGCTCACGTCCTTGAGGTCGACGACCGTCTTGCCCAGGCGGGAGCTGGCGAAGCGGACCAGTTCGACGGAGTCGCGGGCCGGCGGCTCGTCCTCGATGAGCTGGTTGGCCGCCTCGATGCGGAACTTGGGCTTGGAGGTGCGCGCGGGGGCGCCCCGGCGCAGCCAGGCCAGCTCCTTGCGCATGAGGTTCTGGCGGCGCTCCTCGGACGCGGCGGCCTGGCGGTCGCGCTCGGCCTTGGCCAGGACGTAGGCGGCGTACCCGCCCTCGTAGCGCTCGACGGTGCCGCGCCCGACCTCCCAGGTGCGCGTGGTGACCGCGTCCAGGAACCACCGGTCGTGGGTGACGACCACGAGCGCCTCGGGACGGGCGTTCAGGTGCTGGGCGAGCCAGGCGATGCCCTCGATGTCGAGGTGGTTGGTGGGCTCGTCCAGGACGATGAGGTCGTGGTCGTCCACCAGCAGCCGGGCCAGGCCGGTGCGGCGGCGCTCGCCGCCGGACAGGTCCGCCATCGAGGTGTCCAGGTCCCACCCGCTGAGGAGGCCGCGCAAAAGGTCGCGGATGCGCGCGTCGCCCGCCCACTCGTGTTCGGCGCGCCCGCCGAGCACGAACTCGCCCACGGTGGTGTCGGGGAAGGTGTCGCGCTGATGGAGGAAGCCGACGCGGAGCCCGCGGTTGTGCACGACCCGACCGCCGTCGGGCGCGGTGAGGCCGGACAGCACGGAGATCAGTGTCGACTTGCCGCCTCCGTTGCGGCCCACGACGCCGATGCGGTCGCCCTCGTCGACACCGAGGGAGACCTTGTCGAGGAGTACGAGCGGCCCGTAGGCCAGGGACACGTCCTGAAGATTGACCAGATTCATCACTGTCCATTGTGGTCCCCCCGGCGTGGTGCCCGGACCGCCCGGCGCCGCAGGGCGATCGCCCGGGCGCCGCCGTCCCCGCTCCTTCCGCGGCCTGTCCGCTCGGACCGCGCGGTCGCGCCTCAGCCCAGGCGCGCGGCGTAGTGGCCGCGCAGCTCCTCGGTCCGGTCCGCCGGCCACGGGCGCCGCACGTCGCCGTTGACCGCGGCGAAGTACTGCTCCAGGTGGGTGTGCCAGGCGGCGAGCGCCGTCGGCAGGACCGAGGCCAGCCGCTCCGGCACGGTCTGGGTCAGTTCGACGCGGCTGCCGAGTTCCGGGTCGTGGACCAGCTCCCAGCGGACCGTGCCCGCCGCCGCGCCCTCGTGCGTCCAGGTGTACTCCAGCACGCGCGGGGCGTCCGCCTCGGTGACCGGTCCGGCGCCGACGTAGTCGTTGACCACGCCCACCGGGGGCACGGCGCCGGTCTCGGTCCGCTCCCCGCCGGCCAGCACGGCCCAGGCGTCGTCGAGGGACGTCCACAGCAGGTCGCGCGCGAACGACACGACGTAGCCGTCCGGGGTCGCCAGGATCTCGCCCTCGTCGAGGCCGAACTTCGCCACATAGCGCTCCACGGCCGCCAGACGGCCGGACATCACCCCGGAGGCCGCCTCGGGCTCCCGACCCTCCAGAACGGCCTCCAGGGCGTCCAGGCACGTGTCCCAGCCGTGGGCGGTGCCCGCCGCCGTCAGCCGGCCGAGCGCGCCCCCTCCGGCGACGTGCGTGAGCGTGAAGAGGGTCCCGCCGTCCTCGGTGCCCTCCCGGGCGACCTCGAACCGCAGGGCGTCGCGGTTCCAGAGAAAGCCGAACACGCGCGGAGGGTCGAACTCGGTGACCTGCCCCTCGCCGCCGTCCCCGGCCTCGGCCGGGTCCTCGGTGAACGTGAAGCGCAGGTGCCCTCCCACCCGCAGCTCGCCCTCGACGGACGCGGGGAACCACCGCGCCAGCTCCGCCGGCTCGGACACCGCGCGCCACACGCGCTCCGGAGCGGCGGCCAGGCGCCGTTCCAGGAGCAGGACCGCGTCGCCCGCCACCACCCGCAGTGTCGCCGTCGGCTGTGCCATCGTCCACTCCTCTTCTCGGTCGGCCCGGCCCGGTGCGGTCGGCACCCTGTCGTGACCGTACCCAGGAGCGGCCCGCCCGGGACCGCACCACGCCAGGTCCGGGGCTTCGGCGCGGGGGTCAGAGCAGGAAGAAGTCGCGGGCGGCCTTGGCGAGGCCCTCCGTGTCCAGGCCGTGCGCCCGGGCGTGGTCGGCGGGGGTGCCGTAGGCGCGCAGTTCCTCGTCCCTGCCCACGCCCAGGCCGAGCTGGCGGTGGCGCCGGTCGGCCAGGGCCTCGGCGACCTCGTGCGCGGAGGTGCCGCGCAGGTACGGCTCCACGACCAGGACGTCGGCGCTGCCCGCCGCGCCCACGAGCCGGCTGAGGCCGTCGCGGTCGAAGGGCCGCACGGTCGAGGCGTAGGCGACCGTGACGTCCAGTCCCGCGGTGGCGTCCAGGACACGGTCGAGCATGGGGCCCACCGCCACGACCACGCCCGCGGAGCGGGTCGAGCCGGTGCGCAGGACCGTGAGGCGCGGTGAGACGGGCATCGCGGCCCGGTTCTCGGTCCCCGACAGGCGCAGGTAAACGGCGTCGTCGCCCCGGACGGCCGCCTCCAGCAGGTCGCGGACCTCGTCGCGGTGGCCGGGCACGTGCACGGTCCACCCGGGCAGGGTGTCCAGGAGGGCGACGTCCCCGGGGGCCTGGTGGGTCCGGCCCATCTCGGAGCCGTCGTAGGAGCCGCCGACGCTCACCAGTACGGCGCCGACCCCCTGGTGGCCCAGGTCCAGTTTGATCTGCTCGAAGGGCCGCTCGACGAGGAAGGGGGCGTAGCTGTGCACGATGGGGCGCATCCCGGTAAGGGCGAGCCCGCCCGCGACGCCGATCATCGCCTGCTCCCGGATGCCCAGGTCGACCACCCGGCCGGGGTGGCGGGCCGAGGCCGGGCGGAAGTCCGCGGCGGAGATCACTGCGAGCACGACGGCCGTGCGGGGGTCGCGGTCGAGGGCGGCGGTGGCGGTCTCGACGAAGGTCTGGCGCATGGTCTGCTCCTGCTCAGGACTTGGTGAGGACACGTGCGACCACGGCCAGCGGCCGGCCGGGGTGGGGCCGGGTGAGCGCGTCGTGGAGGGCGTCGTGGTCGCGGCCGTCCACCTCCCGTGCCGTCCACCCCTCGGCCTCGAACCGGGCGCCGATCCCGCCGGGCCAGCCGTGCCGGGAGGACCGGTTGTCGACGACGACCGTGGTGAGGCCCTCCACCCCCAGCCGGCCGGCCACGGCGAGGGCCTCGTGGTTGCTGCCCTCGTCGAACTCGCCGTCGCCGATGAGGACCACCACGCGGGGCGCGGTCCCGTCGGGGCGCCGCGTGCCCTGGGCGCGCAGCCCGAGGGCCGTGCCGAGGGCGAGGGGGAGCCCGTGGCCGAGGGAGCCGCTGCCGATCTCGGCGCCGGGCACGAGGAGGCGGTCGGGGTGGTGCCCCAGGGGCGAGTCCCAGCTCGTCCAGTGCCGCAGAGCGGAGACGGTGAGGAAGCCCTTCGCGGCGAGCACCGCGTAGTAGGCGGCGGGGCCGTGGCCCTTGGAGAGCAGGAAGCGGTCGCGGGCGGGGTCGTCGGCGGTGGCGGGGGTGACGGCCAGGACGCGGTCGTACAGGACCCACAGGACGTCGAGGGTCGAGGCGGCCGCGCCCTTGTGCTTGTCGTCACCCTCCATGAGGCCGATGAGCGTGGGGAGGTCGGCGTAGCGCGAGAACGTGGCTGTGGTCGGCATGGATCCAGTGTTCAACCTCAAGCATGATTGAGGTCAACCCGTGCGACCCCGCCGGAGTACACGCCGAGATGAGTGATCTACATCACACGAGCTGGTGTCACAGGACGGTGGCCCCCGGCACGTCCCCGTAGGCCGTCACGACCTGCTCGCACAGTCCGCTCGCCTCCAGGGCCGCCACCACGGCCGCCTCGCGCCGGTCGATCACCGAGCGCTCCTCCGCACCCCCGCCGACCAGGAACGCGCAGGTCGGACCGGATCCGGACACCAGGGCGCCCAGGGCTCCGGCCTCCCGGCCAAGCGCGAGCGTGCGCTCCAGCTCCGGGAGCAGGGACAGCGCGGCGGCCTCCAGATCGTTGCCGAGGGACCGCCCCAGCGCCACCGGATCGGCGTCCGCCAGCGCCGTGGCCAGCGCCGCGTCGGCGCGTGGCGCGGGGGCGTCCGGCCGCAGGCGGTCGTACTCGGCGAACACCGCGGCCGTGGACAGCCCGTGCGGCGAGAGCGCGAACACCCAGTGGAAGCGGCCGGAACCGGCCATCGGTTCGAGGAGCTCGCCCCGCCCGCGGCCGACCGCGGTGGCCCCCATCAGGGCGAAGGGCACGTCGCTGCCCAGCTCGGCCGCGTAGTCGAACAGGGTCCGTCGCGGCAGGTCGCAGCCCCACAGGCGGTCGCAGGCCACCAGCGCGGCGGCCGCGTCGGCGCTGCCGCCGGCCATCCCGCCGGCCACGGGGATGTGCTTGTCCATGTGGATGGTGACCGGGTGTCCCCGACCCGTCCGCGCGGCCAGCAGGGCCACGGCGCGGGCGGCCAGGTTGGTCTCGTCCAGGGGCACGCGCGACAGGTGGGAGCCCAGCCCGCCGCCCACGGACAACTCCGTGAGGGTGGTCTCAGGACGCGAGGGCGCCGCCGTAACGGTAACCTCATCGAACAGTGAGACGGCATGGAACACGTTGACGAGGTCGTGGAACCCGTCCTCGCGTCCGGGCCCCACCGCCAGCTGGAGGTTCACCTTCGCGGGGACCCGCACGGTTACGGTGGTATTAACGGTCACGAGTCCCCAATCGTAAAGGAACCCCCACCTTGCGTGAACACACACCCCTCGCGGGTCAGCGGTGTGTTCGAGGCACCCTGGGGACCGTCACTTCTGTCATGTCAGTTACCGCCCGTCCCCTTCTCGGCCCGATCCGGCCCGCGAGTGGGAATCAGGGCACAAACACCGCTACCTTGGGGCAAGGCGGAGTTTGGACACCGTCGGGGAGGGTCGCTTGCCGTCGGATGGGCTCCCGAAGAACCTGGAACCGCTGGCCGCCGGAGATCCGGCCACCATCGGTCCCTACGTGCTGTCCGGGAAGCTGGGTAGTGGCGGCATGGGTACCGTCTACCTGGGCAGCGCCGCGGACAGGAACAGCTCGACACCGCGGGCGCGGGGTGACGCGCCCCAGGTAGCGATCAAGGTCATCCGTCCGGAGCTGGCCTTCGACGAGGCCACCCGCGCACGGTTCCACGACGAGATGGAGAACGCCCGCAAGGTCGCCTCCTTCTGCACCGCGAAGGTCCTCGACCACGGGACGTTCGAGAACCGCCCCTACATGGTGACCGAGTACATCGCGGGCACCGCTCTGGCCGAGCACATCGCCGAGAACGGGCCGCTGGACTCCTCGACCCTGCACGGGTTCGCCCTGGGCGTGGCCGCGGCCCTGGCCGCCATCCACCGCACCGGGCTGGTCCACCGCGACCTCAAGCCCGCCAACGTGCTGCTGTCGCTGTCCGGGCCCCGGGTGATCGACTTCGGCATCGCCCGCGCGATGAACACCGCCACCAACCACACCCAGACGGGCATCGTCATGGGCAGCCCCGGCTGGATGGCGCCGGAACAGCTCCTGGAGGAGCACGTCACCACCTCGGCGGACATCTTCGCCTGGGGGTGCCTGGTGGCCTTCGCCGGCAACGGCACCCATCCCTTCGGCAACGGCGACGCCATGACGCTGGGCAAGCGCGTGCTGTTCGCCGAGCCGCAGATCGGCTCGCTGGACAGCCCGCTCGACCGCCTGGTCACGCGCGCCCTGGCCAAGGAGCCGGGCCGCCGGCCCACCGCCCAGGACCTCCTGCTGGAGCTCGCGGGCGGCGAGGATCCCACCAACCCCAACGACATGGTCTCCCACGCCCTGCACCAGTCGTGGCGGCCGAACCTGCCCCCGATGCCGCCGGGCATGCCCCACCCCGGGCACGGGCAGGGCTCGCACCAGACCATGACGGGCATGCGCCATCCGGCGCCGGGCCCCTACCAGGCCGTGCCGCCCATGCCGCCGCCCGCCCACCAGACCGGCGACTTCCCCCGGCCGCAGGGACCGCCGCCCGGCCGCGCCGCCGCCGGCCACCCGGCCGGACCGCCGCCCCAGCACGCGCCCCAGGGCCAGGCCCATCCCGTGGGTCAGCCCCCGGCCCAGCACCCGGCCTCGACCGGCCCCATCCCGATGGTGCCGCCGCCCGGCGAACAGCAGGTCTCCCGGCCCCAGCCCTACGTGCCGCCCGTGCCCCCGCCGCCGCACCGGCCCGCCGCGCCCGCGCGGCGCAGGGGCCTGCTGCTCGGCTCGGTGCTCGCCGGCCTGGCCGCGCTCGTGGCCCTGGTCCTCCTGGTGACCTTCCTGTCCAGCAACGGTTCCTTCCTCCCCTGGGCGGACGACCCCTCCTCCCAGGGCCAGGAGGAGGACCCCCAGACCCAGGATCCGGACGCGGAGGCGCCCGAGGACGAGGCGGACGAGGCCGTGGAGCCCGACGGCCCGCCCAGCGACATGCCGGTCACCTCCCCCGACGGGGCCGTGCAGTACGACGTCGCCAGGGTCACGTGCGGGCTGACCAAGCACAACATCCGTTCGGACCTGCAGGCCGACGCCGAGTACTGCGTGGTCGACATGAGCCTGACCAACACCGGCGTGGACCTGGTCCGGTTCGACGCCCAGGACCAGATCCTCACGACCACGAGCCAGAGCACCCGTGAGGCGGAGAACCCCTCCAGCGACGAGCGGCGGCAGTCGCTGTGGGAGGGCCCGGGCGTGGCGCCGGGCACCACGGCCGACGGCCAGCTGGTCTTCATCCTGCGCGCCGAGGACGGCCGTCCCGAGGTCCTGTCCCTGACCCACGGGGACGGCGCCGAGCGCACCGACATCTCGATCGGGCACCTCGTGCGCTGAGCGCGCGGCGCCTCAGCCGAAGCGCGCCACGAACCGGCGCTGCCAGGGCGTCTCCACGGCGCCCGGCAGGTAGTGCGCGCGGACGTAGGCGACGGCCTCGTCCGCGGGCACACCGTCCAGGACCGCCAGACACGCCAGCACCGTGCCGGTACGGCCCTGCCCGCCCGCACAGGCCACCTCCACCCGCTCGCCGCCGGCCCGCGTCCACGCCTCGCGCAGGGCCGCGTCGGTCGCCGCCCGGTCGCTCGGCAGGCCGAAGTCCGGCCAGCGCAGCCACCGGGACTCCCACGCGACGGCGGGGGGCGTCCGTCCGAGCATGTAGAGGGCGAAGTCGGGCCGCGGCCCCTCCGGGAGGGGGCGGGCCAGCCCGCGGCCGCGGACGAGCCGGCCCGACGGCAGGCCCAGCACACCCGGCGCTCCGGGCTCCCAGGTCGATGTCATGGACCGAGCCTAGGACCCGTGCGTGGGCGCCGCCAGGGGTGTGCCGCACCGGACGCCGTCCTTCGACCCCGCGGCGCGGCTCGGCTCTCGGGAAGGCACGCGGCACGGCCCGCGACACGGCCCGCGACACGGCCCGCACAACACGGCGGGCCCGGCGCACACGGGGTGCGCCGGGCCCGCCGGCCGTCACGGGAGCGGTCGGCCGCCTACTCCCACTCGATGGTGCCCGGGGGCTTGCTGGTGACGTCGAGCGTGACGCGGTTGATCTCGCGGACCTCGTTGGTGATCCGGTTGGAGATCTTGGCGAGCACGTCGTAGGGCACGCGCGACCAGTCGGCCGTCATGGCGTCCTCGCTGCTCACCGGGCGCAGGACGACCGGGTGGCCGTAGGTGCGGCCGTCGCCCTGCACGCCCACCGAGCGCACGTCGGCGAGCAGCACCACGGGGCACTGCCAGATGTCGCGGTCCAGTCCGGCGCGGGAGAGCTCCTCGCGGGCGATCGCGTCGGCCTCGCGCAGGATCTCCAGGCGGTCGCTGGTGACCTCGCCGATGATGCGGATGCCCAGTCCCGGGCCGGGGAAGGGCTGGCGCCACACCATCTCCGGCGGCAGGCCCAGCTCCTCGCCGACCTTGCGGACCTCGTCCTTGAACAGCTCGCGCAGCGGCTCCACCAGCGTGAACTGCAGGTCCTCCGGCAGGCCGCCCACGTTGTGGTGCGACTTGATGTTCGCGGTGCCGGTGCCGCCGCCGGACTCGACGACGTCCGGGTAGAGGGTGCCCTGCACCAGGAACTCGACCTCGGCGCCGTGCTCGCCGCTCTCGACGACGACCTCCCGGGCCGCCTGCTCGAACACGCGGATGAACTCACGGCCGATGATCTTGCGCTTCTCCTCGGGGTCGGTCACCCCGGACAGGGCCGCGAGGAAGCGCTCCTCGGCGTCGACGACCTTCAGGGTCGCGCCGGTGATCGCGACGAAGTCCTTCTCGACCTGCTCGGCCTCGCCCTTGCGCAGCAGGCCGTGGTCGACGAACACGCAGGTCAGCTGGTCGCCGACGGCGCGCTGCACCAGGGCTCCGGCCACGGCGGAGTCGACGCCGCCGCTCAGCGCGCAGATGACGCGCTTGTCGCCGATCTGCTCGCGGACGCGCTCCAGCTGCTCCTCGACGATGTTGACCATCGTCCACGTGGGCCGGCAGCCCGCGCCCTCGTAGAGGAAGGTGCGCAGCACCTCCTGGCCGTGCTCGGTGTGCATCACCTCGGGGTGGAACTGCACGCCGAACAGGCGCCGCTCGGTGTCCTCGAACGCGGCGACCGGGGCGCCCGCGGTGCTGGCGACCGTGGAGAAGCCCTCGGGCGCCGCCACGACGGAGTCGCCGTGCGACATCCACACCAGCAGGTCGGAGGGCAGCCCGGAGAAGAGCACGGAGTCGGTCGTGGCGGTCAGCTCGGTGCGACCGAACTCGCTCAGGTCGGTCCGCTCCACGGTGCCGCCCAGCGCCCGGGTCATCGCCTGGAAGCCGTAGCAGATGCCGAAGGTCGGCACCCCGGTCTGGAAGAGCTCGGCGCCCACGTGGGGCGCGCCCTCGGCGTAGACCGAGGAGGGGCCGCCCGAGAGGATGATGGCCTTGGGTTTCTTGGCGAGCATCTCCTCGACGGGCATGGTCGAGGGCACGATCTCGCTGTGCACGTGGCATTCGCGGACGCGACGTGCGATCAGCTGCGCGTACTGCGCACCGAAGTCGACGACGAGAACGGTGTCGAACGTGCTCTCAGCACCAACGGACACGACGGAGGACCTTCCGCAGGAGAACAGGGATGTCCGCCCAGTCTAGGGCGTCGTCCGCGGGTGTCCGCCCTGACCGGGACGGGGTGTGCCCAGTCCCTCAGCCCCGAGCCGAGCCCGCGAGGCTCCGAGAACACCAGCGAGGGGCGCACCGGAGACTGCAGGAGAAGTCAAGCCGAAGCGAGGTACGAGCGCAGGCGCGGACACCGACGAAGACTCCGGTACTAAGCGCCCCGAGCGAAGCCGTCCGGGTTGGCCGACTGCCAGCGCCAGGCGTCGGCGCAGGCCTCGTCCACGCCGCGCACGGCCTTCCAGTCCAGGTCGCGGGCAGCGGCGGCGGGGTCGGCGTAGCACACGGCGATGTCCCCGGGGCGGCGCTCCACCACTTCGTACGGGATGGGGCGGCCGCTCGCGCGCTCGAAGGCGCGCACGCCCTCCAGCACCGAGACGCCCTTGCCCGTCCCCAGGTTGTAGGCGCGGAACCCGGTGGCGTCGGCCAGGTGGGTGACGGCCGCGAGGTGCCCGCGCGCCAGGTCCACCACGTGCAGGTAGTCGCGCACCCCGGTGCCGTCGGAGGTGTCGTAGTCGTCGCCGAACACCAGGAGCCGCTCGCGCCGGCCGGAGGCGACCTGGGCGATGTAGGGGAAGAGGTTGTTGGGGACGCCCTGGGGGTCCTCGCCGATCAGGCCGCTGGCGTGGGCGCCGATGGGGTTGAAGTACCGCAGGGCGGTGATCCGCCACCGCTCGTCGGCCGCGGCCAGGTCCCGCAGGATCTGCTCGGAGTAGAGCTTGGTGTAGCCGTAGGGGTTGGTCGAGCTGAGGGGGGCGTCCTCGGTGATGGGGACCCGCTCCGGATCTCCGTACACGGTGGCCGAGGAGCTCAGCACCAGGTCGCGCACGCCGAACTCGTCCATGACCTCGGCGAGCGAGAGCACGGCGTCCAGGTTGTTGCGGTAGTAGCGCAGCGGCTGCCGCGCGGACTCCCCCACGGCCTTGAGCCCGGCCATGTGGATGACCGCGTCGACGTCGTGCTCGGCGAACACGCGGCGCAGCGCGTCCGCGTCCGTGCAGTCGGCCGGGTGGAAGGCCGCCGTGCGCCCGGTGATGCGTTCCACACGGCGCAGGGACTCGGCGTTGCTGTTGACCAGGGTGTCCACGACCACGACGTCGTGTCCGGCCTCGAGGAGTTCCACGGCGGTGTGGGAGCCGATGTATCCGGCGCCACCGGTGAGCAGTACGTTCATGGCGACTTCCTGAAGGGTGGGGACACCCGCTCCGGCGCGGGCCACCCCAGGATAGGCGCGCTGTGTTCTCTTTGGGCCGCCGCTTCGCTTTGGCCCGTGCTCCGGGCGCCCGGAAGCCAGTGTTCTTCGGCCGAGTGCGTGCTGGCGCTCGTTCCTCGGTTCAGCTACGCCCACGGCCTGCAGAACAGCTACGCCCACGGCATGCAGAACACCGGCGCGCCCCGAGCGAACCCCCTGTGGACCCGCGAGCAGGACGGCCCGATACACGCGAGGGGCCCGCACCGGCGGTGCGGGCCCCATCGTGGGTCAGGGGTCAGGGGTCAGGGGTCAGGGGCGGTGGGGCGGGCCCTGACGGGTGTCGAACCACAGCACCTGCGGGTCGTGGTCGCTGACCTGGTCGTGGAACTCGGAGTTGAGGCGCACGACGTCGTAGTCCATCCGGTGGGCCAGGGCGCCGTTGACCAGGATGTGGTCGAGCGCCTGGGAGTTGCCGTCGAACACGTAGTTGTAGCGCTCCTCCTCCGGCAGCCCGTCCATCGGGTTGGCCAGCAGGCCGTCGGCGGTGAGGATGTCCAGGGTGGGCGAGAACGGGAAGTCGTTCAGGTCGCCCATGACGATGAGGTTCGCCTGCGGGTCGACCGCGAGCAGGTCCTCGGCGAACTGGCGGACGAGCCGTGCCTGGGCGTTGCGCCGCACCTCGCTTGTGCGGTTCGGCGGCTGCACGACACCGTGCAGCGACGGGTCGCCGCCCTTGGAGTTGAAGTGGTTGGTCACGACGTACACGTCGCGGCCCTTGGCGCGGAAGTGGCCCACCAGCGGCTTGCGGCTGTTGTCCCAGGCCTCGTCCTGGGGCTCGATCCGGCCGGGCGAGACGCTGAGCTCGGCGCCCCGGGGGCCCTCGGTGACCTCCACCGCGGTGGTGGCGTCACCGCCCTCCACGTCGACGAACCGCACGTGCTTGGGGTTGAAGAGGAAGACGTTGCGGATGTTACCGCCGGGCTGGCCGCCGTCCTGCCCGTCCTGCGGACTGATCTGCCGCCACTCGTAGGAGGGGCCGCCCTGGGCCTCGATCGCGGCCACGAGGCGGTCCATCGTGACGTCGGGGTCCACGGTGCCGTCGCTGACGGGTCCGTTGCTGTCCTGGATCTCCTCCAGGCCGATGATGTCGGGCGCTCCCAGGTAGTCGACGACGCCCTCGGCGAGGGCGTCGAACTTGGCCTGGTCGTCCTCGCCGTCGAGGTTCTCGACGTTGTAGGTGGCCACGGAGACCTCGTACCGCTCGGCGTCGCGGGCGGGGACTCGCTCCAGGCCGCCGGCGGCGAGTTCGCCCATGGTGGTGGCGCGCACGAGGTAGCCGCCGAACCGGCTGTAGTAGACCGGGCCCTCGGTGACGCCGGTCAGGGTGTCGCCGACGTCGGCCTGGGGGAAGGGGTGCTGCTCCAGGTCGAGCAGGGACTCGACCTTGACCCGCCCGGTGTTGGGCTCGTCGTAGGAGCCGTAGTGCGCGCCGCCGTTGGCCGTGCGGTTCTCGTCGGGCTTGGCGGTCACCCACAGCGCGTCGTAGGCGTCGGTCGCGCCGATCACGGGGGCGTCCTCCACGCGCACGAGCATGTGCTCGTGGGCCTCCCAGAAGTCCAGGGCGTAGGTGTCCGGCTCCAGTTCCAGACCGGTGGTGTCACCGCCGTGGTCGGGGGCGTAGGCGTCGGGGACGGTGTCCCCGTCCAGGTCGACGGACTCGGGCACGTCGTTGCCCTCGGACAGCACCGTCCAGCGGGCCTGGTCCAGCTGCGTGACGCTCTGGCTCCCGGTGGAGGGGCGGTACTCGCTCACCCGTCCGGCGGTGAGGACCTCGTCGCCGACGGACACGTCGGGGGTCGTGGAGCCGGTGAAGACGAAGAGCGCCTCGCTGGTGCGCGGGTCGCCGTCGCCCCCGGTGTCCTGGAACCAGAAGCCGCGCGCGCTGCCGAAGGCGTTCACCGCGGTGACGACGCCGGGCAGTCCGCTGACCGTCTCGCCCTCCAGGGGCGAGGTGCGGGTGGTGCCCTGGACGTCGTGGACGCGCAGGTCACCGGGTTCGACCGGGTCGTCGGGGTCGGTGCCGCCGCCGTCGCCGACGGTCTCCCCGGCCGTGTTGGTGGGGGTGGGGGCTCCGGCGGTGAAGTCGGCGCCGTTGTCGTCGGTGTCGGTGAGGTCGGCGTCGCGGGCGACCGAGGTCGTGTTGCTCGCGCCCGGGGCGGGAGCGCCCTCGAAGACGACGGCCGAGCCGTAGCCGACGAGGTCGGCGACGCCCTCCTCCTCGACGCACGCGGCGGCGGTCCGGCAGGAGACCGGCTCGGTGCCCTCCACCAGCAGGACCACGCCCGAGCCCGCGGCCATGGCGGTGCCGCCGGTGGCGTCGGGGGCGGGCAGGTCGACGGTGCCGCCGGCTCCCGGGCCCTGGCCCACCAGGTAGGAGTCGCCCGGCCCGATCTCGCCGCCCAGCGGGGTGACCTGGACCCGGGTGGAGTCGCCGGGTCGGGCGGGCAGGTACTGCACGCTCCAGCCGTCGAGGCCGACGGCGGCGTCGGTGGGGTTGCCGAGTTCGACGAAGTCGTTGCGCAGGTCGGCGCCGCTGTTGCCGCCGCCGCCGTAGACCTCGCCGATGACGGGGCCGGTGGCCTCGGCCGCGGCCGGCAGGGCCGCGCAGAGCGAGGCGGTCAGGGTGAGCGCCGTCACCGCCGTGGCGGACGCGAGCACACGTCTGGAGGGGGTTCTGCTGGGGGACACGCCTTCTCCGGTCTGGTCGGGGGTGGTGATCCAGGGTTGGGGTGCGAGGGGGTGGGGGGCGGGCACATCATGGCCCGTTCGGATGTCCGACCGAAAGAGGCGACGTGAAATGGAGACGAAGCGGGCGATAGTTGGTGGGATCCGACGAGACGTGTGCCCCTACGCCTTGGTGTGATCCTTCAAGGACTCCTTGCGGCGGGGCGCGGTGGCCACGGCCCCGGCGCAGGCCCCCGCCACGCACACCACCGCGAGCCACTGCGGGAGCGCGAGCCGTTCGCCGAGCAGCACCAGACCGGCCAGGGCCCCCACCACGGGTTCGAGGCTGACCAGGACGCCCATCGTGCGGGGCGGGAGGCGCCGCAGCGCGGCGAGGTCGAGCCGGTAGGGCAGCACGGTCGAGACCAGGGCCAGGACCAGGCCCGGGAGCAACAGCCCCGGATCCCACAGCGGCCGGCCCGCCAGGAGCGCGGCGGGCGCCCAGAGCACGGCGGCCCACAGGACCGCCCACGCCAGCGGGGAGCCGTCCGTGTCGCGCGCGCCCGCCCGGCTGCTCAGCGCCAGGTAGAGGCCCATGGACACACCGGAGGCCACCGCCAGGAGCACCCCGAGCAGGGGCAGCGGATCCGCGCCCGGCGAGTGGAAGAGCAGGACGCCGCACCCCGCGAGGAGCGCCCACGCCACGTGGCCGCGCCGACGGGCGCCGAGCAGGGACAGCACGAGGGGGCCGGAGGCGAACTGGAGGGTCGCCGCGACCCCCAGCGGGAGGTACTGCAACGCGAGGTAGATGGTGTTCATCCCGGCGATCGCGGTGCCCCAGCCCAGCACGAGGAGGACCGAGGCCCGGTCCCGGGGCGGCCGGGGCCGCACGGTCAGCAGGAACAGCGCGGCGAAGCCGAGGCGCAGGACGACCACGCCCGCGGGCCCGGTCGCGGCCATCAGGTACTTGCCCAGCGCCTGCCCGGACTGGACGGTGCACACGCTGCCGAGGGCGAACAGGACCCCGGAGCGGCGCGGACCGCTCGACGCGGGGATGTGTCGGGAAGCCGTCATACCTCCAGGCTCGGGCGACCGTCCGTTCGTGTCCATCGAATCTTTCCGTACATGTTCGTGTTGAATGGCCACATGATCGACGCGCGACTCCAGACCCTCCGGGTGCTGCACGAGCAGGGCACGGTCACCGCCACCGCGCACGTGCTGCACCTGACCCCCTCGACCGTCTCCCAGCAGCTCCAGCACCTGGCCCGGGAGGTGGGCGTTCCCCTGCTGGAGGCGGAGGGGCGCCGGGTCCGGCTCACCGCGGCCGCGCACACGCTGCTCGGGCACGCCGACACGCTCTTCGCCCAGTGGGAGCGGGCACGCGCGGACCTGGCGGCGCACGTGGACGGCACGGCGGGCCGGGTACGGATCCGCGCGGTCTCCAGCGCGGTGGCCGAACTCGTCGCCCCCGCGGTCGCACGCCTGCGTGCGGTCGACCCGGACGTGGACGTGCACGTCAGCGAGGAGGAGAGCGATGACTGCTTCCCCCTGCTGCTCAGCGGGCGCGCCGACCTCGCGGTGCTGATCCCGACCGCGGACAGCCCGCCTCCCACCGACGAACGCTTCGACCAGCGGCCGCTGCTGGACGAACCCCAGGACCTGCTCGTGCCGGAGGGCCATCCGCTGGCCGCGCGGGCCGGCGCGGACCTCGCCGAGGCCGCGCACGAGGACTGGATCGCCTCGCCCGCGCGCGCCGACCAGTACCGGCTCCTCCTCACCTCCTGCACCGCGGCCGGGTTCACGCCGCACGTCGCGCACGAGGCCAGGGAGTGGTTCGCGATCTCGGCGCTGGTCGCGCACGGCTTCGGTGTGTGCCTGATCCCGCGGCTGGCCCCGGTACCGCCCGAGCACCCGGTGCGGCGGGTGCGCCTGAGGGGGCCGTCCCGGCCCTCGCGCCGGCTGGTCACGGCCGTACGGCGCGGCAGCCGGACGCATCCGTCCCTCGCCCGGGTCCTGGACACGCTGCACACGGTGGTGCGGGAACGCGTGGACGACTAGGCCGCGTCATGCGCGGCGTCCCCGGGCCGCGGTGGCCTCCCGGGTCCGCGATGGCCAGGGCCGTCTCAGCCCCGCCGCCGGGCGTTGGCGCGGTGCACCAGGTACTCCTCGTAGTCCAGCGGGTTGCCGTCGGTGCGGGCCCTGCGGGGCACCGGCCCCCTCACCGGGCACTCCCTCGCCGGAGACGTCCACCACACGCCCTCACCCCGTGACAGGCCGGGCAGCTCGGCCCGGAAGTCGTCCACCGACCGCGCCGCGACCTCGCCCGTCAGCCTCCACCCCTCGACGGTCTCGACGGTCTCGCGCACGCGCGCTCCCAGTCCGTTCAGCCGGGCCGTCACGGGGCCCAGCACGTCCGCCGGGACCTCCAGCTCGAAGCCGTGGACCGGCTCGAACACACGCGTGCCCGCCCGGTCCAGCGCCCGCATCAGCACGAGCGGGGTCAGCTCGCGGAAGTCGGCGGGCGTGGTCGGGGGAAGGAAGCCGCTGCGGATCAGCGTCACCGCGCAGTCGGTCACCGGCCACCCGTACAGGCCCTGGCGCAGGGTTTCGCGGACGGTCTCCTCGATGGCCCGGTCGAAGGCCCCGATCAGCGCGCCGTACTCCACCACGCGGCGGAACACGACCCCCGTGCCCTCCCCGGCCGGGTCGACGCGCAGGCCGACCGTGGCCCACGCGCCGACGGGACGCCGCGGCGAGATCTCCTCGACCGCCGACCCGGTGCCCGCCGGGCGCTCGGTGTGCGTGGTCCTGCTGCGCTCGAACACGGCCCGCACGCCGAAGTCGTCGGCCAGCGTGGCGGCGATGACCTCCTTCTGGACCTCCCCGTAGAGCAGGACCGACAGGCCCTCCTCCGGGACGGTGCGCAGGCGGATCAGCGGGTCCTGGTCGGCGAGCGCCGTCAGCGCGGCGTGCAGGCGCGTCGCGTCGCCGCCGTCCCGCGGGCGCACGACCGCCTCCAGCGCGGGCCGCGCGAAGCCCGCCACCGCGGCGGGCGGGCCCATCCGGTCCCCGACCCGCAGCCCGGGCAGTCCCCGGATCCGGCCGATCTCCCCGGCGACCAGGGGCCGGGACCGCTCGTCCTCCGCCCCGACGACCTCCAGCCCGATGATCCGTCCCCGGTGCGGCCCGCCGTCGGCCGGGTCGGCGCGCTCGAACTCGACGTGCGCGCGGGGCGCCAGGCACCCGGCACGCAGCCGCAGGTACCCCGTCTTCTCCCCGGAGGGGGCGCGCTCGATCGCGAACACCGTGCCCCGGGGCTCCTGCCCGCCGCCCTCGTCGGGCGACGCCGTGGTCACCGGCAACAGGGCGGTGAGCGCCCGCGACAGCGCGCCGACCCCGTCGCCCGTGACCGCCGAGCCGCACAGGACCGGGTACACGAGTCCGCAGCCGACCTGGTGCCGCAGCGCCGCCGTGAGCGCGCCCGGCCCGGGTGGCGGGCGGTCCTCGACCAGGGCGGCCAACAGCGCGTCGTCGTGCTCGGCGAGGGCCTCGGCGACGCGGCCGGCGAACGCCGGGTCCCGCCACCGCCCCGGCTCGGTGCGCGCGTGCGGTGTGCCCGCGTCCCGCACGGTGTCCATGGCGCGGTCGGTGAGCCGCCGCCTGATCTCGGCGGTCACCCGCTCCGGCCGGGCGCCGGCGCGGTCGGTCTTGTTGACGAACAGCAGCACCGGCAGCCCGGACTCGCGCAGCACGCGCATGAGCACCCGGGTGTGGGCCTGGACCCCTTCGACGGCGGAGACCACCAGCACCGCGCCGTCGAGCACCGCCAGGGCGCGCTCCACCTCGGCGACGAAGTCGGTGTGGCCGGGGGTGTCGATGAGGTTGACCCGGGTCCGGCCGACCCGGAACCCGGCCACGGCGGTGCGGATGGTGATGCCGCGCTCGCGTTCGATGTCGCCGGTGTCGGTGGTCGTGTCACCGGCGTCGACGCTGCCCAGCCGGTGGATGGCTCCGGCCTCGAAGAGCAGGCGCTCGGTGAGGCTGGTCTTACCCGCGTCGACGTGGGCGAGCACGCCGATGTTCAGAGTGGAGGTCATGCGTGAGGGGTCCCTCGGGAATTCGTGTCCGGATGGGCTCGAAATCTCCGTGGGAACGCCGCATGCCTGTCTCCTCGCCGTGGCCGCACCCCGGCGGGTCCGCCGGGGTGTCGACACGATCGTGCTGCGCGCCGCCGCGTCCGCGCAACCGGTTTATTCGGGCGCCTTGAAGACGGCGCCCTCACCGTGCTTTCTTTGGGCCGCCGCTCGTGCCCACACCGTCGCCCGCCACCGCCCTCAACGGACGCCTTCGGCGCGGTCCTTCCTGCTTTGGCCCGACCAACCCCCTGGGGTCAAGGCGAGCGGGACCGCTCTGGCTCGTGCTCACAGCCGGGGGTCGACCGGCTCCGACTCCAGCGCCAGGGTCGTGAACACCGGCTCGTGCACGCGCCACAGCGGTTCGCGCCGGGCGTGGCGCGCCAGCGCCTCCAGCCCGAGCTTGTGCTCGCGCATCGCCAGGCCGGTCTTGCGGCCCAGGTTCCGGTCCCTGAGCACGGCCAGCCGGTCGGGGTCGGTGTAGTCGGCCCCGTAGATGATCCGCAGGTACTCCGGCCCGCGGACCTTCAGGCCGGGCTGGACCAGGCCCTTGCGGCCCGTGGCACGGGCGCCCAGGACCGGCTTGACGACGATGCCCTCACCGCCGGCGGCGACGAGGTCGCGCCACCAGTCGGCGGCGGCGTCGCAGGCCGCGGGGTCGGTGGTGTCCACCACCAGGTAGCGGGTGGGGCGGACCAGGCCGCTCGCCTCGGCCAGCTGCTCGGCCACGGCCATGTGCCACAGGTGGTCGGTTCCGGTGTACTCGTGGCCCTCGGCCGCCAGCAGCATGAACGGCGCGTACTGGAGTCCGGCCGCGCCGTCGGTGTCCCAGGAGTAGCGCCTGTACACCCGGCTGAACTCGGCCATCTGCTCCTCGCGGCGCGCCACCGTGTCCGCGAGCGCGCCCACGTCCAGGCCCCGCCCGGCGGCCGCGGCCAGTGCCTCGGCCGCGGCGGGCAGCGCGGCGCGCGCCGCGGCGCCCACGGACGCGTACTGCTCGCGGATCAGGGCCCGGGCCTTGGCCGACCACGGGAGCACCTCCCCGTCCAGGGCGATCCAGTCGGTGCCCAGCTTCTCCCACAGCCCGGCGTCGGTGACGGCCTGGCGGAGCCGGTCCACCACCTCCGCCTGCACCTCGGGGTCGGTGAAGAAGGGGCGTCCGGTGCGGGTGTAGAGCGTGCCCGTCCGCCCCGGCACGAACCGGCGCGCGGCGGCGGCCTCGTCCTTGCACAGGACCGCGACGGCGCGCGAGCCCATGTGCTTCTCCTGGCACACGACCTGGCCGATGCCGGAGCCGCGGTAGGACCCGAACGCCTCCCGGGGGTGCTCCAGCAGGCCGGGCTCGGCGGAGGTCGGGGCGGGCGCCATGGTCGGCGGCAGGTAGAGCAGCCAGCGCGGGTCGACCGCGAAACGGCTCATCACCTCCAGGGCGGCCAGGGTGCTGCCGCCGTCGGCGCGCACGGTGCCGTGCTCGGTCGCCACGGACAGACCGGGGCCGGAGTCGCTCGCGCCCACGCCCACGTCGGTGATGTCCACGGTGTCGCCAGGGCCCCGCTCCGTGCCGGAGGAGGACTCACCGCCCGGCCGCACGTCCTCCTGGAGCGGCCGGGTCGGCTCGTACCAGACCTCGTGGGCGGCCACCTCGACCAGTTCCCGTTCCGGATAGCGCAGGGCGGTGAGCTTGCCGCCGAACACGCAGCCGGTGTCGAGGCAGATGGTGTTGTTGAGCCACTCGGCCTTGACCGTGGGCACGTGGCCGTAGACGACCGCCGCCTTGCCCCGGTAGTCGCGCGCCCAGGGCAGGCGCACCGGCAGGCCGTACTCGTCGGACTCACCGGTGGTCTGGCCGTAGAGCGCGAACGAGCGCACGCGACCGGAGGCGCGCCCGTGGTACTCCTCCTTCAGGCCGGCGTGCGCGACGACCAGACGCCCCTCGTCGAGGACGTAGTGGCTGATCAGGCCGTCGCAGAAGGCCAGGACCTCGCGGCGGAACTCGTCGCTCTCGGCCGCCATCTGCTCCAGGGTCACCTCCAGGCCGTGCGTGATCCTGGCCTTGGCGCCCTTGAGCACGCGCACGAGCTTGTTCTCGTGGTTGCCCGACACGCACAGGGCGTCGCCGTCGGCGACCATGCCCATGACCAGGCGCAGCACGCCCGGGCTGTCGGGGCCGCGGTCCACGAGGTCGCCGACGAACACCGCCGTGCGCCCCTCGGGGTGGCGGGCGCCCGTCGCCCGGCCGCGCTCATCGCGGGCGAGCTCGTAGCCGAGGCCGGTGAGCAGCTCCTCCAGCTCCTCACGGCATCCGTGCACGTCGCCGACGATGTCGAAGGGCCCGGTCAGCTCGCGCTTGTCGGTCCAGCCCTTCTCCGTTTCGACGACGGCGGCGTCGATCTCCTCGGGGCCGCGCAGGACGTGCACCCGGCGGAAGCCCTCGCGGTCCAGGCGCTTGACGCTCTGCCTGAGGTCGCGCCGCTGGCGGCGGATCACGTGGTCGCCGAAATCGCGGTCGGGGCGCTCCCGGTTGCGCTGGACGGCCAGGGCCTCGGGCACGTCCAGGACGATGGCCGTGCACAGCACGTCGTTGTCCTTGGCCACCCGCACGAGCTGCGCGCGGGCCTTGCTCTGCACGTTCGTGGCGTCCACGACCGTGAGCAGGCCCCGGCGCAGGCGGATGTCCACGATGGTGTGCAGCAGCGCGAACGCGTCGGCGCTGGCCGACTGGTCGTTCTCGTCGTCGCTGACCAGGCCCCGGCAGTAGTCGGAGCCGATCACCTGCGTGGGGCGAAAGTGCCGGGCGGCGAACGTGGACTTGCCGGAGCCGGACACCCCGATCAGCACGACGAGCCCCATCTCGGGCACGCCGAGCACGCGCGGCGCGGTGGCCGCGGCCCTCTCGTCGTCGCTCATGAGGTGAAGACTCCCATCTGGGTCGGTGCGCCGGTCTCGGGGTGCTCGGCGCCCACGGGCAGGTGGCGGACTCGATAGCCGTGCGCCGCGGCCACCCGGTCGGCCCAGGCGGTGAACTCGGCGCGCGTCCACTCGAAGCGGTGGTCGCCGTGCCGGAACGCGCCCTCGGCCAGGCCCTCGTAGTGCGTGTTGTACTCGGCGTTGGGCGTGGTGACCACCACGACGCGGGGCCGGGCCGCGCCGAACACGACCTCCTCCATGGCCGGCAGCCGGGAGGGGTCCAGGTGCTCGATCACCTCCATCAGCACGGCGGCGTCGTAGCCCTCGAAGCGGCGGTCGCGGTACACGACCGATCCCACGAGCAGCTCGGGGCGCGGCCGCCCGTCCTGGCCACCCGACCGGGACGGCACGGCGTCGGCGAACAGGGGCCGGTGGCGGCCGCGCCCGTTCGGGTCGCATCCCTTGCAGAGCCTGCGGTGGGCGTGCTCCAGGCTGACGGTGCTCACGTCCACACCGGTGATCCGCTCCAGGGTGGCGTCGGCGACCAGGCGCTCCAGCAGCCGGCCCGGCCCGCAGCCCAGGTCGATGACGCTGCGCGCCTCCTCGGAGCGCAGCACGGACAGCACGGCGCCCGCGCGCTGGTCGGCGAGCGAGGCAGCGCGCTCCTCGCGCGGGGCCGCGGCGCCGTCCTCCTCGACCCTCGGGGCGTCGGCGTCCTCGTCCTCCACCAGGTCGTCGGCCTCGGCCAGCCGGGCCAGGGCCGTGCGCACGTAGCGCTCGCGCCGGCCGAGGTAGCGGCGGGTGATCCAGTCGCGCTCGGGGTGGCCGGACAGCCAGCCCGGGCCCTCGTCGGAGCCGCCCGCGCGCAGGAGCTTGTCGATCTCGGTCTCGTCCACCCAGTAGTGCTTGTGGCCGTCCATGGCGGGCAGCAGCACGTACAGGTGGCTGAGCGCCTCGGACAGCCGCACGGTGCCGGTGAGGGTGAGCGACAGGTAGTGGGAGTCGCCCCATCCCGGCAGGCCGGGGTCGAGCGGCACCGGCTCGGCCGCCACCGTCCAGCCGAGCGGTGCGAAGAGCGCGCGGGCACGCTCCGCCCCGGCCCGGCAGGGCACCGCGGGTAGTCGCAGTTCGAGCGGGAGCGGGGTGGCGGCCAGTTCCGGGCGCGCGTCGCACCGGCCGCGCAGCGCGGTGCGCAACACCTTGCCCAGCGCCACCGTGAACAGCGACGACGTGGCGTAGGGCCGGTCGTTGACGTACTGGGCGAGGGCGAAGTCGGGGGTGCTGACCGACGTGCGCGACCGGAGCAGGGCCTGCGGGTCCACCTCCAGCAGGAGCGCGGCGGTGCAGCGCTCCTCGCCGGCCTCGGGGTAGAAGAGATGGGCGGTGCCGAAGGACTGCTCGAAGCTCTGGACCCGGTCGGGATGCTTGTGCAGCAGGAAGCCGAGATCCGTGGCGGGACGCGCCGTGGTCGCGTGGGTGGTGATCGTCAGTAGCACCCGAGCATTGTGTCCCAGGCGGTCACCGGGCGACCAGTGGTTTAGAGCGCGTCCGGCGGACGGGACGGGTCCAGGCCGACATCGGCCATCGCCCGCGCGGCCTGCGCGCGGGCGTCGCCGAAGAACGACCACGGCAGGTCGCAGACGTATCCGTCGGCGGCCGCCAGGTGCCAGCGCGCCGCGTCGGTGAGCCCGGCCCGGTGGAAGGCCCAGCCGAACAGGTGGTGGGCCTGGACGTCGCGCACGTGCGGGTCGGCGGCTCCCGCCCACGCGCGGGCCAGCTCGAACAGCTCCTGCACGGGCTCGCCGTGCAGCCGCCCCAGGGCCATCCGCACGATGAAGTCGCTCTTGCCCTCCTCGCTGAGCCTGCGCTCCTCGGCGCGCAGGTGTTCGGCGTGGGCGAGGGCGAGCACGGCGGGCAGCGGACTGCCCTCGGGCGCGGAGTCGGCGGCGGCGCCCGCGGTCGCGAACATCTCCTCGGTGGATCCGCCGCGCGTGGACGCCAGGGAGCGCACGCGGGTCATGTGGGCGGCGAACAGGTGCGGTGCGCGCGCGGTCGTCTCGGCCCAGAGCCGGTCCTTGTCCGCGCGGTCGGCGCCCAGGCCCATCGCCACGGTCTGCAGCCCGGCCCAGGGGGCGGCGTCGTCGGGGTCCAGGCGCGCGGCGGCCTCGAAGGGGCCGCGGGCCTCCTCCAGGGCGGCGGCCACGCCCTTGCGGTCGGCCTCGGCGCTCCCGCCGGAGCGGCGCACGGCCCCGGCGAGCAGCGCGTACCCGAGCCAGAGCAGGACGTCGGCCCGCTCCTCACCGTCCCCCGACCCGGACCGGGCGAGCGCGGCGACCGCGCCCGGGTCGTCGGCGGCGGCACGGCCCAGGGCCTCGGCACGGTACACCCGTGCTTCGGCGTCCCCCCTGGTCTCGGCGAGCAGGGTCAGCCCCGCGCCCGGTTCGCCCTCGGCCACGGACGCGCAGCCGGCCCGCAGGACCGGGTCCGTGCCGAGGGCGGCGGAGACCAGTGCCGCCCCCGCTCCGCCGCCGTGCCGCCCCGGTGTCCTCCTGAATCCCCACATGTCAGCCGAGCGTAGCCGCCTTCGCCGGCGCGTCGGCCGGATCGTCCTTCCGGGGGCGGTCGCGCAGGTGTTGGAAGACCTGCAGACCGATCAGGACCACGCCCAGCACCGATCCGGCGCCGACGAACACGCCGGGGTCGACCGTCGCCGACAGGGCGTTGTGGAACAGCGCGCTCCACTCCGGCGCCACCATGACCAGCGCCGCGGCCAGGATGAGGCCCACGCGCTCGCCGATCAGCGTGCGCCGCAGGAAGTAGCCCTCGATCGCGATCGCCGACGCCGCCAGTGCGACGCAGCCGCTCGCGACCGCCACGACGACGTCGTCGATCGGGCCGTCCAGCGCCATCAGCGCCGTGTAGGCCATGAGGACGGGGATGAGGTACAGGCCCTTGGCGAACTTCCACGCCGACACCCCGGACCGCATCGGACTGGCCTCGGCCACCCCGGCCGCGGCGAACGCGGCGAAGGCCACCGGCGGCGTCACGTTCGAGTCCTGGCTGTACCAGTACACGATCATGTGCGCGACGATCACGGCCAGCCCCAGCTCCTCCAGCGCGGGGACGGCCAGGACCGCCAGGACCACGTAGGAGGCGGTGACCGGCAGGCCCATGCCCATGATGAGCGACGCGACGGCCACCATGAGCAGGGTCAGCAGCAGGTTGCCCGCGAACACGGTGAGCATCACGTGCGACAGGGTCAGGCCCAGGCCGGTCAGTCCGACCATGGCGACGATGATGCCCGCCACCGCGCAGGCGACCGACACCGGCAGCGTGTTGCGCGCCGCCAGGACGAACACCTCCAGGAAGTCGATGAACAGCCGCAGGAGGTCCCGGCGCGTGAGGCGCAGGCGCCCGCTGCGCACCGCGAACACCGCCTCGGTCACCATCCAGCGCAGCACCGTGACCACCAGCAGGGCGCCGCACGCGTAGAGACCGGCCTGGGTGGGCGAGACGTAGTTGAGCAGGAGCACGATGAGCAGGACCAGCGGGGCCAGGAAGTGCCAGCCCGCCCGCATCACCGTGCGCATGCGCGGCAGCGCCTCGTCCTTGTCGCGGCCGATGTCGTACTTGCGGGCCAGGATGTCCACGAACAGGAACATCACGCCGAAGTACAGCAGCGCCGGGAGGATGGCCACCTTGACGATGTCGGCGTAGGGGATGCCGATGCGCTCGGCCATGATGAACGCGCCCGCGCCCATGATGGGCGGCAGGACCTGTCCGCCGGTGGAGGCCGCGGCCTCGATCCCCGCCGCGTCGTGCCTCTTGTAGCCGACCCTTCGCATGAGCGGAATGGTGAACGGGCCGGTGGTGACGACGTTGGCGATGGCGCTGCCGGACACCGACCCCATCATGGCGCTGCCCAGGACGGCGCCCTTGGCGGGTCCGCCGACCATCCGGCCGGTGAGCACGTAGGCCAGGCTGACGAAGAAGTTGCCGCCGCCCGTCTTGGACAGCAGCGCGCCGAACAGGATGAAGACGAACACGAACGTGACGACCACGCCCAGGGTGAGGCCGTAGACGCCGTCGCCCAGGTAGCTCTGCGTGGCGATGCGCTCGATCCGGGCGCCGGAGTGCCCGAACTGGCCGGGGATCATCCACCCGGCCATCGCGTAGTACATGAACGCGCTGACGATGATGACCATGGCCAGGCCGACGGCCCGCCGGGTGGCCTCCAGCAGCACGACGATCAGGACCACGCCCAGGAGCCAGTCGGTCTCGGTGTAGGCGCCGGCCCTGGAGGCGAGCTCGGCCTGGTAGGCGATCGGGTACAGGCTCACCACGACGGCGGCGACGATCAGGACCACGTCCATGATCCCGCCGACCCAGCGCAGGGACGTGAGCAGCCCCGCGGGCGCGGTGTTGCCCCGCGCTCTGGTGAGGGCCAGGGTGAGGAGGCGGACCGTCCAGCCGCCCTTGCCCTCCATCTTGAAGGGCGGAAGGATCAGGAACGCCATGACCATGGTGAGCATCAGGTGCAGGAGCCGCTGCTGGCGCGCGTCCAGTCCCGCCCAGAGCGCGATGTAGAGCTGGAACCCGGTGAGTCCCACCGCCAGGAGCAGGATCAGGAGCCCGACGGCCGAGGCTCCGCGGCCCGGCCCCCACCGCTTCTCGGCGAGTTGCGTCCAGACGGGGCCCAGGCCCCGGGAGGCCTCGATGCCCTCGACGTCGGGGATCGCGTCGGAGGCTCCGCCTGTCGGTCTGCTCCGGGTCTCGGAGTCGGGGGTCGGCTCAACCATGGTCGTTCCTCAGTTCGTGTGGCCGGTGGCCGGTGCCGGGGAGGTCAGCACCGGGGGTTCGGGGCACCGCTGATCAGCAGGGGCAGGGTCGCCGCCCGAGCGGGGTCCAGGGTGACCCGATGGGCGGCCAGGCACGGGGAGAGCCGGACCTCGGTGCCGTCCGCCACGAGGCGGTGGTCGACGCTCGGCGACCCCACGCGCAGGGCCAGCTCCGTGCCGACGTCGCGGCCCAGGTCGTCGATGACCCACCACTCACCGTCGGCGTAGCCGGTGCCCTCCCCGGGGATCTGTCCCATGCCGGCGCCGAACTGGCGGATGCGCGTGGTCTCGGCCACCAGGCGGCCGTCGCGGAGGACGAGGTCCTCCTCGATCGGCAGGTGGTCGATGGAGTGCACGTAGGTGATGGTGAACCGCTCTCCCTCGGACAGCGGCAGGTAGCCGATGGTGGAGCCCTCGTCGCTCACCCGGAGCACGGGCCACACCGGTAGGAGCAGGGCGCCCAGGGCCGCGGCGGCGATGACGCCGCAGACCCGGGGCACCGTCAGGAGGGATCTCAGGGCTTCAGGTCCTCGGGGATCTCGATGCCCTGCTCCTCGTAGAAGCGCACCGCGCCGGGGTGGACCGGGACGGGGCTGTTCTCGATGGTCTCGGGCACCAGGTAGTCCTCGCCCGGGCCGTACACGGACACGATCTGGTCCATGTGCTCGAACATGGCCGCGGTGATGTCGTAGGCCTGGTCCTCGTTGAACTCGCCGGACACCACGAGCGCGTTCCAGACCGCGATGGTCTCGACGTCCTCGTCGACGTCGGGGTAGGTGCCGCCCGGGATGGTGTGCTCGGTGTAGCCGCCGTAGCCGTTGACGACCGCGGAGCGCTCGTCGTCGCACATCGGGATGATGTGGATGTCCTCGGTGGTGGCGAGCTCCGTGATGCCGGCGTGGCCCTCGCCGACCACCCACGAGCCGGCGTCGAGCTGGCCGTTGGACAGGGCGGCGGCCGTCTCGGCGTAGCCCAGCTGGTCCAGCTCGATCTCGGTCTGGGCGATCTCCAGGGACTGGAAGACCTGGTTGGTGGTGGCCTCGTTGCCGCTGCCGACGTCGCCGACGGAGTAGCGCGTGCCGACCACGTCGGAGAAGCACTCCAGGCCCTCGGACTCGGCGGTGGCCTGCAGGGTCACGGCGTGGAAGACGTTGGGGTAGAGCACCGCCAGAGAGTAGGTCTCCACGGGCGCGCCCTCGAAGTCGGCGGTCCCGGTGAAGGCCTGGTCGGCGGCGTCACCCTGGACGATGGCCATGTGCGCTTCACCGCCGCCGAGCAGGCGGATGTTCTCCACCGAGGCGCCGGTCGTCTCGGCCGTGCCGGCCTGGCCGTCGATGTTCTCCTCGATGATGGTGCCCAGGGCGCCGCCGATCGGGAAGTAGACGCCCGTGGATCCGCCGGTGGCGATGTTGAGCTGGTTCTGGACGGGGCCGCTGCCGAGCTCCACCTGCTCGCCCTCGGCGGGTTCCTCGGGCGGCTGCCCGCAGCCGGCCAGCATCAGGGCGCTCAGGGGAAGGGCCGCCAGGGTCAACGTCGGGCGTCGCATGATCGATGGGTCCTCTCGCAATGCCTACAGGGGGTACGGAGTGGCGCGGGCCACACCGTTCCCGAGCAACTTAGTGGTCGTCCGGTCGCGATCCGTACTCCGGCCCCGGTGAATTGAGCCTCTTCTGAGGTTGCGGGCGTATTGCTACTGTGTCGCCATGACTCGGCCGCCCCGCCACCGGCTGTGGCCGGCCACCGCCGTCGCCGCCGCCTTCCTGGTGGCCTCCGCCCTCCTCACCTGGTCGCATCCACCGGACCCGGAACCCCTCGTGCTGTCCCTGGGCACGGGCGGCGAGGGCGGCGTCTACCACGAGTACGGGTCGGGGCTGTCACGGGTCTCCGACGACGTCGACCACGTCGAGATCGTCACCCACACCACCGCCGCCAGCGTCGAGAACAACCGCCTGGTCGCCAGTGGCGCGATGGACGCGGCCTTCACCCTGGCCGACGTGGCGGCGCTCGCCGTCGCCGGCGAGCCGCCCTTCTCCGAACCCCTGCCGATCCGGGCGATCGCCCGGTTGTACGACAACCACACGCACGTCGTGGTGAGCGCCGACTCGCCCTACGAGGAGGTCGCCGACCTGGCGGGGACGACGGTGTCCCTGGGGGCCTCGGGGTCGGGCACGGAGATGATGGCCGAGCGGCTGCTCGACCTGGCCGGCCTGGAGCAGCTGCCCGGCGACGCCGATCCGGCCGCGACCGACGGCGCCGCGGTGGCGGCCGTGCGGCTCTCGATCGAGCGGTCGGCCCAGGCCCTGGAGGAGGGGAGCGTCGACGCGTTCTTCTGGTCGGGCGGCCTGCCCACCCAGGCCGTGGTCGCGCTGGCCGAGCGCCATCCCATCCGGCTGCTGGACCTGTCCGAGCACGTCCCCCGGCTGGTGGAGGCGCACGGCGGGTACTTCGCCGAACTGCCCGTGCCCGCCGGGACCTACCCGGGTGTGCCCGCCGTGCGCACGATCGGCGTGCCGAGTCTGCTCGTGGTCGACCAGCGGATGCCCGACGACGTGGCCCGGGACCTGACCGCGCTGCTCTTCGAGTCGCGCGGGGCCCTGTTCGAGGCCCATCCGGTGGCGGAGCACCTGCATCCGCGGTCGGCGATCGCGACCCTGCCGGTGCCGCTGCACACCGGCGCCGCCGACTACTACCGGTCGGTCAAGTACGCGTACGACCCGTGAGGGGCCCGGCGCCCGCCCCCGTCGCCACCGGTGTCCCCCGCGGAACCCGCCCGGACCCCCGGGCGGTCACAGCGGCAGGCGGATGCGGGCGTCGATCCCGTGCGGGCGGGCCGTGCGCAACTCCAGGGCCGCGCCCTGGAGCTCCAACAGGGTGACGACGATGGACAGCCCCAGCCCGCTGCCGCCCACGCCGTCGTGGCCGTCGCGCCAGAACGGCCGGGTCGCGCTGCCCAGCTGGTCCTCGGGCAGGCCGGGCCCGTCGTCGACCACGTGCACGTCCACGTACTCCGTGCCGTCCTCGGCCCGGACGGCCCCGTGCACGCGGACGACGATCCGCACCCCGGCCCCGCCGAACTTCAGGGCGTTGTCGATCAGCGCGTCCAGTGCCTGGTCGAGCGTCCCCTCCACGCACCGCACCCGCACGTCCTCGGCGGCCTCGCACTCCAGGACGGCCCCGGCGCGCTCGGCGATGGGCCGCCAGGACTCCACCCGGTCCTCGGCCACGCGGGCGACCTCCTCCACGACCGTCGCGTGCTCGGCGTCCTCGGTGCGGGCCAGCGTGAGCAGGCTGTCGCACACCCGGGTGAGGCGGTCCACCTCGTCCAGGGCCAGGCGGTGGTCCTGGACTCCCGCGGGCGTCAGGTGGCGGCCGAGGGAGTCCACCCGCAGCCGCAGCGCGGCCAACGGGTTGCGCACCTGGTGCCCGGCGTAGGCCACGAAGGTGCGCTGGCTCTCCAGCATCGCGGCGATCGTGTCCGCCATGCGGTTGAACGAGTCGCCCAGCCGGCGCAGCTCCACGGGCCCGGCGGCGGTGGGCACACGCGCGTCCAGGCTCCCGTCGCTGACGGCCCGGGTGGCCTCCTCCAGGTCGTCGATGGGGCGCAGGATCCAGCGGGTGAGCGGACCGGCCGCGGTGATGCCGACGACGAGCAGCGCGGTCGCGGCCGCCCACGCCACCGCCCACTGGCCGAGCGTGGCGCGGCGCAGCGCCCCGGTCGGCGAGGCCGTGACGGCCGCGCCGACGGTCTCCCCGGAGCGGCCGATGGGCTCGGCGACCACGAGCGGCCCCTCCTGCCAGGGGTAGACGACCGAGTCCGCGCCCATCCGGTTCCCGGCCAGGGCGGTGCGCACCGCCGCGGGGACCTCCCCTTCGCCGGTCCCGGACAGGTCGGCCAGGGTGACGCCCTCCCGGGACGCCGCGACGACCGTGCCGTCGCGGTCGACGACCAGGGCGGTGATGCCGTACAGGCGGTCGTAGGCGGCGAGTTCACCGGCCAGGGTGTCCTCGGAGCCGGTGAGCACGCTGGGCTCGGCCAGCCCGGCGAACCGCGCGGTGTCGTTGATGCGGTCCAGGAGCATGTCGGAGGTCCCGCGCGCGGCGATGCTGCCGCACAGCGGCACGGCGAGCCCCAGGCAGGCCGCGACCAGCAGGGCCACGTACACGGTCACCACGCGTCGGCGCATCGACTCCCCCGTCCCGCGGCGGGCGGTCAGGGCCGTCGGGCCGTGTGGGCGGGAGCGACCGGCACGGACGGCTCGTCGTCCCTCCCGGCCGCGGGCGCGGCGGTGTCCCCGCCCGCGGGGACCAGGCGGTAGCCGACGCCGCGCACGGTCTCGATGAGGCCGGGCACGTCGAGCTTGGAGCGCAGCGTGCCGATGTGCACCTCCAGGGTGCGCAGGGTGCCGGGCCAGGAGGTCTGCCAGACCCGCAGCAGGAGGTGCTCGCGGGAGACCACCGACCCCGCTTCCCTGACCAGGGCGGCCAGGAGGTCGAACTCCTTGCGGGTGAGGTCCACGGGTGCGTCGTCGCGGGTCACGGTGCGTGTGGCCAGGTCCACGCGCAGCGGTCCGACGGCCAGGGGCGGGGCTCCGGCGCGGCGCGGGGTCCGGCGCAGGACCGCCTCGATCCGGGCGCACAACTCGTCGATGGCCAGCGGCTTGACGACGTAGTCGTCGGCTCCCGAGCGCAGGCCGCGCACGCGCTCGGTCTGGCGGCCGCGCGCGGTGACCATGATGACGCCGGTGTCGCCGCCGTCGGCGCGCTCGCGCAGACGGCGGCACAGGTCGACGCCGTCCATGTCGGGCAGGCCGAGGTCGAGCAGGACGATGTCGACCGGTGCGGCGGCCAGGGCGGCCTGGCCGGTGCGCACCTGGTCGACCACGTATCCGCGGGCTTCCAGCGCACCGGCCAGGGCGTCGGCGAGACGGACGTCGTCCTCGACGAGCAGCACCTTGATCATGGGGGAAGGGATCCTTCGGGAGGTCAGGGCCTCGGGTGGAGGTTGTCGTACCCGCACCCTAGCCCGAGAGTGTGCCCTGCGACACTCCCACCCGTCACCCGCCATCGCCCGGAGGGCACTGTGTGGGGGCCGGACCGCCGCCCTCGATCGACGCCTGCGTCAGCGCGCCGATCCGGGACGGTGGATGTGCGTGTCGGGAACGATCTCCGGCGCCCCGTGCTGGATCGCGTCGGCCTCCTGGTCGGTGTCCTGCTCCTGGGCGGCGCGCTCGGCCTCGATCCCCTTGCGGTAGAACTCCACCTCGCGCTGGGTCTGCTCGTCGTCCCACTCCAGGACGCCGGCGAGCAGCTCGGCGGCCTCCTCGGCGACGGCGATCCCGCGGTCCCAGGTCTCGAAGGCGATCCGGGTGCGCCGGGAGAGCACGTCCTCCAGGTGGCGGGCGCCCTCGGCCTGCGCGGCGTAGACGACCTCCGCCCGCAGGTAGTCGTCGGCGCCGTCCAGCGGGCGGCCCAGGTCGGGCCGGTCGCGGATCATGGCGAGCACGTCGTGGATGGAGGAGCCGTAGCGGCGCAGCAGGTGGCCGATCCGGGACACGTGCAGACCGGAGTGGCGCGCGAGCACGTGGCGCTGGTTGGTCAGGGCGGCGAACCCGTCGGCGCCCACCAGCGGCAGCCGGTCGGTGACCGAGGCGGGCACCGCGCCGCCCAGTCCGTGCGCGACGGCGTCCACGGCGTCCTCGGCCATCACCCGGTAGGTGGTGTACTTGCCGCCCGCGATGAGCACCAGACCGGGGACGGGGTGGGCGACGGTGTGCTCGCGGGAGAGCTTGGAGGTCTGCTCCGACTCCCCCGACAGCAGCGGGCGCAGGCCCGCGTACACGCCCTCGACGTCGTCACGGCCCAGGGGCGTGCGCAGCACCTGGTTGATGTGGTCCAGGACGTAGTCGATGTCGGCGCGGCTGGCGGCCGGGTTCTCCTTGTCCAGGTCCCACGCGGTGTCGGTCGTGCCGATGATCCAGTGCCGTCCCCACGGGATGACGAACAGGACGCTCTTCTCGGTGCGCAGGATCATGCCCGAGGAGGCCTGGATGCGGTCACGCGGGACGACCAGGTGCACGCCCTTGGACGCGCGCACGTGGATCTGGCCGCGGCCGCCCACCATCTCCTGGATGTCGTCGGTCCACACCCCGGCCGCGTTGACGACCTGGCGGGCGCGGATCCGCACCCGGTCGCCGGTCTCCAGGTCCGCGGCGTCGGCCCCGACCACGTGTTCGCCCTCGCGCAGGAAGCCCACCGCCTGGACGCGCGGCGCGATGCGCGCGCCGAGGCCGGCGGCGGTGCGCAGCACGGTCGTGACGAAGCGGGCGTCGTCCACCTGGGCGTCCCAGTACTGGACGGCCCCGGCCAGGGCGTCGCGCTTGAGCGCGGGGAAGACCCGCAGGGCCCCGGACCTGGTCAGGTGCCGGTGCGCGGGCAGCCCGCGGTTGTTGCGCGAGGTCAGTGCCAGCGCGTCGTAGAGCGTGACGCCCGCGCCGATGTAGGCGCGCTCCCAGTGGTGGGAGAACGGGAAGAGGAAGGGCACCGGCCGGACCAGGTGCGGCGCGATCGTGGTGAGCAGCAGGCCGCGCTCGTGCAGGGCCTCGCGGACCAGCTCGAAGTCGAGTTGCTCCAGGTAGCGCAGGCCGCCGTGGATGAGCTTGCTGGATCGGCTGGAGGTGCCCGAGGCGAAGTCGCGCGCCTCGATGAGCGCCGTGGACAGTCCGCGCGAGACCGCGTCCAACGCGATCCCCGCTCCGACGATGCCGCCGCCGACGACGAGGACGTCGAACTCCTCCTCGGCCATCGCCACGAGTGACGCCGCGCGCTCCTTCGGTCCCAACCAGGTGGTCGCCATCCGCCCGTCCCTCCGTCTCGATGGTCGCTCTCGTCCAGGCGCATACCCACCCGGACGACCCGCCCATCAGACCGCCCTTGAGATCCCAGGCTAACGGGGCGGCCCGGGGCGGAGCGGGCACCACACCGCGCGCGGGCGCGCCCCGGCGCCTCCGTGGTGGAGGCCCGGGGCGGCGCGGGGGGCGGTCAGGACCGGCGCAGGCCCAGGGCCAGGAAGGCCAGGAAGGCCAGCGGCGAGTGTCACCTCGCCACCCATCCAGGAGGGTTGCGGGAAGCGTTCCGGTCCGCGTGCGCAACGACGCCACAGTCCCGGCAGGTGAAAAGTGCTTGGGAAACTCGGTTGGCCCTCTCGGCATGGTCGCACTCCGCACACGTTTGGGACCTGTAGGCCGGATTGACGAACACCATCGGAACCCCGGCCCGTTTGGCCTTGTAGACGATGAACCGCGCCAACTGGGCGAACGCCCAGGAGTGCAACGCGACCCGTTGGGGCCTGCGTAGCCGTACCCGTTCGCGGATCCCCCTGAGGTCTTCCAGGGCGATCCCGCGTCCGGTGCGTTCAGCCCCGGTCACGATCGTCTTCGACACGACATGATCGATGTCCCGCGCCCGACGGGACTCCTTTCGGCGCTGCTTTCTCAGCAACCGCTTGGCGGACCTGGTCCCCTTTTTCTGCAGCTTGGTCCGCAAACGCTGGTGGCGGCGCCGGTACCGGTTGAACCCGCGCCCAGCGGCCCGATAGCCGGAAGAGGTGGCGGCGATATCGACGATGCCCAAGTCCACCCCGACGAAGCCGTCCGGTTCGTACTGTTCGACCCCAGGAACCTCACACGTGGCGTGCGAAAACCACACCCCGTCCCGGAACACCAGGTCCGACTCGCCTCGCCGGGGAGCAGCTTGACCTGCGCAACCAGCTTCATAGTCCAACACACTGCCGAACCTGGATACGGCTTTGAGGACAAACAAGAAAAACTGTCCAGAGAATCATTGAAAATGACCGAACCGTTATAATACAATTCTCCCTGGCCGAACGCCCCCACACACGGCCCAGCCGGATCTCGCACGCCGTCCGCAAGCTCGCCGAGGGCGGCTGGGTGGAGCGCCGGCACTGCGAGGACGACCGGCGCAGCCGGTGCGCGGTCCTCACCGAGCAGGGCCGCCGGCTCCTGCGCGACGCCGGAGCCCGCCACGTCACACGGACTCGACGGCGGCCGGGGAGGAGGGACCGGACGCCCCGGCCGCACCCGCGCCCTGTTCCTCCAGGGCCGCCAGGCGCCGGATCATCCGGTGCACGATCAGCAGCGGGACGAGGCCGAACACTCCGAAGGAGATGTCCAGCAGCTGCCAGGGAAGGGGGATGCCGCGGATCGGGCCGCAGACGAGCGCCAGCGGCACGACCATCACGCAGGCGATCATGCCGAACTGGATCACCCACACGTTGCGCACCGGGTCGCGCAATGGACCGTAGAAGGCCACCGCGATCACCAGGTGCGCGAAGGCCAGCCAGTCGGTCCCGTAGAGGATGAACGGGTGGTCCCGCTCCGTGGCCGCCAGTCCCGCCCGCACGCGTTCGATCCAGTCCACGAGGCCTGGCAGCGGCTCGGCGACGGGGGCGAGCGGTCCGGTCAGCAGGGTCTCCAGCAGCCGCACCTCGGCCAGGAGCGGAAAGGCGGTGACCCCGCTGACGACCAGGCCCACGATGAAGACGAGGATCCAGATCCGGATCCGGCGCAGCAGCGACGCGTGAGTGTCCACGGCAGTGAGCCTAGACCGCCCCTCCGGAGCACCCTCTCCGCCCCCTGGTCTGCGCATCCGCACCCCGGGGGCCGGTCCCCCGCGGCCGGCGGACCTCAGCGGGCGTCGGTCCTCACGAGGCGTCGGCGTAGGCGTGCGCGTAGGCCAGCACGTCGTTGAGGTAGGTCCGGGAGCTGTTGTAGGTCAGGATCGCCCCCTCCCAGTCCTGCGCCGAGGTGAGGTCGCGTCCACCCCCGCACAGGTACCGGCCGGCCGAGAGCGCCGCGTCGTCGATGCTGTGCGGGTCGGGGTCGCCGCCCTCCAGCGAGGTGCCCCACCGCTCCCACGTACCGGGGATGAACTGCATCGGACCCACCGCCCGGTCCCACTCGGTGTCGTCGTCGTAGCGGCCGCCGTCGGTGTCCGGGATCGCCTGGGTGTTGTTCGTGCCGTCCAGAGGGATGCCGATGATGTCGATGGTGGTCGACCCGTCCGCCCCGAGCTCGCCGCCGCCGTGCGTGCCGTGCTTGGTCTCCACGTAGCCGATGCCCGCCAGCGTCGGCCAGGACAGGCGGCACGCGGGCTGCTCCTGGGCCAGGACGAGCTGGGCGCTGGCGTAGCCCTCCAGCGCGCGGCGCGGGATGGTGGTCGACTCCGCCACCTCGTCGAGCCAGTCGGCGCTGGGCCGCAGGGCGGACTCCGGGGTCTGCTGCTCGTCGGCCCCGGTGTCGGCGCCCGCGTCGGCGGCCGCCTCACCGCCCGACTCCCCCGCCGACCCGTCGCCGGCGGTGACGTCGGACGTGGCCGGCGGGCCGGTGAGCTCGTCGTGCGGCGGGGTCTGGATCGATCCGTCCTCCGGCTCCTGTTCGGCGGCCGACGAGGGCCCCGACCAGGAGTCGAGCGTGGAGGAGATCCGGTTGGCGACGTAGACGAGACCGCCGGTGATCAGCAGGCACACGGCCAGGGCCGTGCACGCGGCCACCAGTGGACCGCGGCCTCGACCGCCGGTCCGATCGCCACGGGGAGCCCGACGCTTGCCCATCGCCCCGCCCTCCTTCACGTGTTCGTCAACTGAGGACCATGCGAGACCAAAGTACGCGACGCACACGTGAAAGGGCGCCCCGTGAGCGGGACGCCCTCTCCGCACGTCGGTGTCAGTGGTGCGGGTTGACCACGACCTCGACCCGCTGGAACTCCTTGAGGTCGGTGTAGCCGGACGTGGCCATGGTGCGGCGCAGAGCACCCATGAGGTTCATGGAGCCGTCGCTGGAGGACGCCGGGCCGTGCAGGATCGACTGCAGGTCGCCGATCGTGCCGACGTTGACGCGCTCACCGCGCGGCAGCTCGGTGTGGTGCGCCTCGCTGCCCCAGTGGTAGCCGCCGCCGGGCGCCTCGGTGGCGCGGGCCAGCGGGGAGCCCACCATGACCGCGTCCGCGCCACAGGCCAGCGCCTTGGCGATATCGCCGCTGCCGGTCATGCCACCGTCGGCGATGACGTGCACGTAGCGGCCGCCCGACTCGTCGAGGTAGTCGCGGCGGGCCGCGGACACGTCGCCGATCGCGCTCGCCATCGGCACCGCCACGCCCAGCACCGAGCGGGTCGTGTGGCCCGAGCCGCCGCCGAACCCGACCAGCACGCCGGCCGCGCCGGTGCGCATCAGGTGCAGGGCCGCGGTGTAGGTGGCGCAGCCGCCGACGACGACGGGGACGTCGAGGTCGTAGATGAACTGCTTGAGGTTGAGCGGCTCGGCCCGGCCCGAGACGTGCTCGGCCGAGACCGTGGTGCCGCGGATCACGAAGATGTCCACGCCGGCGTCGACGACGGCCTTGTGGTACTGCGCGGTGCGCTGCGGCGACAGCCGTGCGGCGGTCACCAGCCCGGCGTCGCGGATCTCCTCGATCCGGCGGCCGATCAGCTCCTCCTGGATCGGCGCCGCGTAGATCTCCTGGAGCCGCTTGGTGGCGGCGACGTCGTCCAGCTCACGGATCTCCGAAAGGAGCGGCGCGGGGTCCTCGTAGCGGGTCCACAGCCCTTCCAGGTCCAGCACGCCCAGACCGCCCTGCCGACCGACGGCCACGACCGTCTCGGGCGAGGCGACGCTGTCCATGGGGCTGACCACCAGGGGCGTCTCGAACCGGTAGGCGTCGATCTGCCAGGCGATGGACACCTCCTCCGGGTCGCGCGTGCGGCGCGCCGGCACGATCCCGATCTCGTCGAGCTCGTAGGCACGACGCCCGTTCTTGCCCAACCCGATCTCCACCTGTGCCAACGCTTCGATCCCCTCTGACGTGCGACGCCGGTCGGTCGACCGGCGTGGTTCCCGCAGCGGAGAGTCTATCGGCCCGCGGGTTGAGCTGGGTTTGCCCCGCTCCGACCCGTCGGACGGCCGCGAGCGGAGGGCGGAGCGGCCCGCGCGGCGGCGGGTCCGGGGGGCGAACGGCGGGTTCCGCCGCCCGTCCCCCAAGGCCCGGGAGCGGGGCGCGGGCGCGGGGCGCGCGCCTTCCCCACCCCTCGCGCTACGCCTTGGCGGCCGTGTCGATCGCCTGCTCCAGGTCGGCCCACAGGTCCCCGACGTCCTCGATCCCCACACTGACGCGGATGAGCCCCTCCGAGATGCCCGCCCTGGCCAGACCCGCGGCGTCCAGCTCGCGGTGCGAGGTGCTCGCCGGGTGCATGACCAGGGTCCGCACGTCCCCCAGGGACGGCGCGAGCGAGGCCAGTTCGATCGAGGACGCGAACGCCCGGCCCGCCGCCAGACCGCCCGCCAGCTCGAACGCGAGCACACCTCCGAAGCCGCCGTCGAGGAGCCGCCGGGCGGTCGCGTGCCCGGGCGCGTCCGGCAGCCCGGGGTAGTGCACGGCCGTGACCGCCGGGTGGGCGGCCAGCCGCTCGGCCAGCACCTGGGCGCCGGCGCACTGGCGGGAGACCCGCACCGCCAGTGTGCTGAGCCCTCGGAGGATCAGCCAGGCGGCGAAGGGGTCCAGCACCGCGCCGAACTCGGCGGTGCGCGCGCGGACCGCTTCCAGGGTGCCGGGGTCGGCGAACACGGCGACGCCCCCGATCGTGTCGGAGTGGCCGCCCATGTACTTGGTCGCGGAGTGCACGACGATGTCGGCGCCGTGTTCGACGGGGCGGCACAGCAGCGGTGTGGCGAAGGTGTTGTCCACGATGGTCGTGGCGCCGACCTCCCGCGCCAGGGCCGCCAGGGCGGGCAGGTCGGCGACGCGGCCGGTCGGGTTGGCGATGGTCTCCACCATCAGCACGTCGGTGTCGGGGGTGAGGGCCTCGCGCACCTCGTCGAGGTTCTCCGCGTCGACCCTGACCACGTCCACGCCCCACCGCTCGCGCAGGTCGTCGAGCAGGCCCTGGGTGCCCCCGTAGAGCCGGTCCTGGGCCACGACCCGGCCGCCGGAGCCCAGCAGCGCCCACAGGGTGGAGGTGATCGCCCCCATGCCCGAACCGGCCGCGATCGCGCCCACCCCGCCCTCGAGGTCGGCCACGGCGTCCTCCAGGGCGGCGACGGTCGGGTTGCCGTAGCGGGCGTAGACATAGGGCGAGCCGGGCCCCTCGAAGGAGGCGGCCATGGCGTCGGTGTCGGCGAAGGCGAACGTGTGCGACTGGTACAGGGGCATGCCCAACGGGGTGCTGCCCTCCACCGGTCGCACGGGGTGGTGCACGGTACGGGTGTGGATGTGAGGTGCCATGCCCCCACTCTGACCGCCCCGCCGCCGCGGGGGCAGAGCCAATCGGGCAGAATTGGATCCATGAGCGAGCCAATCTCTCCCGGCGAACTGACCGCCCTGCTCGGCCGCTGGGCGGCCGGGCGCGGACCGCTCTACCGCCTCCTGGCGGCACGGTTGCGCGGTCTCATCGACGAAGAGGCGCTCGCGCCCGGAGCGGGGCTGCCCGCCGAGCGGCGCCTGGCCGCCCACCTGAGCGTGGGACGCGGCACGGTCGTGGCCGCCTACGACCTGCTCAGCGACGAACGCCGCCTGGTCCGCAGGCGCGGCAGCGGCACCCGCGTGGCCCCGGGGCCCGACCCCGTGCCCGCACCGGTCCGGCGCACGCACGACGGATCGCTGTTCCTCAGCATGTTCGAACCCGTCCCCGGGACGCTCATGCTGACCTGCGCCGCACCGGACGCCCCGCCCCCCGAGCTCCACTCGGCCTACCGGGAGGCGGCGGTGCGACTGGACGTGCTGGCCAACGACATCGGCTACCACCCCACGGGCCTGATCGAGCTGCGCACCGTCATCGCCGAGCGCTTCACCGAACGGGGGCTGCCCACCGCTCCGGACGAGGTCCTCGTCACCAACGGCGCCCAACAGGCGCTGGACCTGCTGGTGCGCTGCCACGTCTCGGCCGGGGACACCGTGCTGGTCGAGCGGCCGACCTACCCGGGGGCGCTGGCGCTGTTCGGGGAGGCCGCCGCGCACGTGCGCGCGGTGGACACCGGCGCGGAGGGAGTGGACGTGCCCGCTCTGCTGGCGGCGATGGCCGAGGCCCCCGCGCTCACCTACCTCGTGCCCTCGTTCCACAACCCGACCGGGTCGGTGCTCTCCCCGCTGCTGCGCCGCCGGATCGCGGCCGCGGCCGGGGAGCACGGCGGTCTGGTCGTGGACGACGAGACCATGGTGCACCTGGGCTTCGACGGCCGGGCGCCGGCACCGCTGGCGTCCTTCCCGGGCGGAGAGGACGTGGTGACCGTGGGGTCGTTGAGCAAGCTGGTGTGGGGCGGGCTGCGGATCGGTTGGATCCGGGCCCGACGCCCGGTCCTGGACCGGCTGCGCAGAACGAAGATCCTCACCGACCTGGGCGGCGACGTGCTATCCCAGTTGGCCGCCGCCCACCTGTTGCGCGACCCGGCTCCCATCGTCCGGCGGCGAGGCGCGGAGCTGCGACGGCAGCACGACCGGTTGGGGGCCGAACTCCGCCGACGCCTACCCGACTGGGAGTTCGCACCGGCGGCCGGGGGGCAGACGCTGTGGGTGCGTCTGCCGCACGGTGACTCGGCGTCCTTCGCCCAGGTGGCGCTGCGCCACGGCGTGGCCCTGCTGCCCGGCGACAGCCTGTGCGCCGGGGGCGGCGGCTCGTCCTGGCTGCGGCTGCCGTTCCTCGCCTCGACGGAGACGCTGACCGAGGCGGTGGAGCGCATCACGCGCGCCTGGGAGCACTACGGCGAGACCGACGCCCCGCCCGCGCCACCGCTGGGCGCCCTGGCCGTATGAGTCGTGCTCTCTGGCGCCCCGCAGGCCCGCAGAGGGGTTGGGCATGAGCGAACCCGCTCATGGGGACCACAGGGGGTCTATCCGGGCCAAAGCAGGAAGGACCGCGCCGGAGGCGTCCGTTGAGGGTGGTGGCGGGCGACGGTGTGGGCACGAGCGGAGGCCCAAAAAGATACGGCGAGGGC
This sequence comes from Nocardiopsis sp. Huas11, assembly GCF_003634495.1. Classification (GTDB taxonomy): domain Bacteria; phylum Actinomycetota; class Actinomycetes; order Streptosporangiales; family Streptosporangiaceae; genus Nocardiopsis. Next base: position 1,390,367 of record NZ_RBKY01000001.1, read on the forward strand.
GCCGACGGGTCCTGGAGGGCCTGGAGGTGCACTCCCGAGGAACGAGGGAGTGCACCGGAAGGCGCGAAGGCCCCGCCTAAAGGCGCGCGAGCGCGCCCCTGATGTCCTCGAGTCCGTCGAGGGCCCGCCCGTCCACGTCGGACGGGTCGGCCTCCGCCCGGGCCGCCAGGGACTCGGCCAGGGCGACCGACGGGCCGCTGAGGGTGCCGAAGCGCCGCGCGGTGTGTCCGAGGCACAGCCCGGCGAGCCCGAGCAGTGGATGCCCGGGCTCGGCCCGGGCCGCGACCAGGGCACAGCAGCGCTCGACGAACGCCGCGTCCTCGTCGTACAACGCCGCGCCGACCAGTGCGCGCGCCGCGTCCAACTCGCACGAGGGGTCGGACAGGCACCGTTCCACGGCCGCGACGACCTCGTCGTGAGGCAGCAGGGCGGGGTCGTCGTAGCGCATCCGGGCCGCCGCTAGCGGGCGTTGTAGTTGGGCGCCTCGACGGTCATCGTGATGTCGTGCGGGTGGCTCTCCCGCAGCCCGGCGCTGGTGATGCGCATCAGCTGGCCGCGCTCGCGCAGGTCGTCGACCGTGCGCGCACCGGCGTACCACATGGACTGGTGCAGGCCGCCGACCAGCTGGTGGGCGACCGCCGAGAGCGGGCCGCGGAAGGGCACCTGGCCCTCGATGCCCTCGGGGACGAGCTTGTCCTCGGAGGAGACGTCGGCCTGCGCGTAGCGGTCCTTGGAGTAGGAGCGGCCGCGCATGGCGCCCAGGGACCCCATGCCCCGGTAGGCCTTGAACTGCTTGCCGTTGATGAAGATCAGCTCGCCGGGGCTCTCCTCGACACCCGCGAGCAGGCTGCCGAGCATGACGGTGCTGGCGCCGGCGACGATGGCCTTGGCGATCTCACCGGAGTACTGCAGGCCGCCGTCGGCGATGAGCGGCACGTCCGCCGGTCCGCAGGCCCTGCTCGCCTCCAGGATGGCGGTGAGCTGGGGCGCGCCCACTCCGGCGACCACGCGGGTGGTGCAGATGGAGCCCGGGCCCACGCCCACCTTGACGGCGTCGGCGCCGGCGTCGACGAGCAGCTGCGCGCCGACGCGGGTGGCGACGTTGCCCGCGACGATGTCGGCGCGGGAGTTGGCCTTGAGCTTGGCGATCATGTCGGCCAGGCCCGCGGAGTGGCCGTGCGCGGTGTCCACGACGAGGAAGTCGACCCCGGCCTCGACCAGCAGCTTGGCGCGCTCCTCGGCCTCGGTGCCCACGCCCACCGCGCCGCCGACCACGAGGCGGCCGTCGGCGTCCTTGGTGGCGTCGGGGAACTGCTCGCTCTTGATGAAGTCCTTGACGGTGATGAGTCCGCGCAGGCGGCGGTCGCCGTCGATGAGGGGGAGTTTCTCGACCTTGTGCTTGCGCAGCAGCTCGAAGGCCTGCTCACGGCTGACGCCGACGGGCGCGGTGACCAGGTTCTCGGTGGTCATGACGTCGCGGACCAGGCGGGCGCGGTCCTGCTCGAAGCGCATGTCGCGGTTGGTCACGATGCCGACCAGGCGGCCCTGGGCATCGGTGACCGGGACGCCGGAGATGCGGTAGTGCGAGCACAGGCGCTCGACCTCGGCGAGGTCGTCCTCGGGGTGGCAGGTGACCGGGTCGGTGACCATGCCGGCCTCGGAGCGCTTAACCAGGTCGATCTGCGCGGCCTGCTCCTCGGCGGAGAGGTTGCGGTGCAGTACGCCCGCGCCGCCGTTGCGGGCCATGGCCACGGCCATCCGGGCCTCGGTGACGGTGTCCATCGCCGCGGACAGCAGGGGGATGCGCAGGGAGATGTTGCGGGACAGCCGGGTGGCGGTGTTCACCTCGCCGGGCTGGAGGTCGGAGTAGGCCGGCACCAGCAGGACGTCGTCGTAGGTCAGTCCCGGCGGGAGCAGCTTGTCCCCGTAGTCGCTGTACTCCTGGCCCATGACACAACCTCCGCTGTTCCGGCACACCTGCCGCGGATTCGCCCCCGCGTGTCACCTCATCCTAGGGCGTGGGACCGGCCGCCCCACGAGGAACGGCCTGTTTGACCGGTCACCCGCGGGAAAAGTGAGCCGTCTCACAGTTTGAGATCGGGGTCACTCGGCCGGGTGGTATGGCGGTAGAGGCAGTAGCCCTGGGCCCGGGCGGACGGGCGCCGTGGACAGACGCGGCGCCCGCGGTCCCGGCCGGCGTGCTCAGGTGAAGAGGCGGTTCGCCACGGCCACCTGCCGAAGCCGAGCAATAGCTCGGTGCTGGGCAACCCGTACCGCGCCCGCCGACATTCCAAGTACATGTCCCGTCTCATCCGCTGTCAGGCCCGCGATCACTCGCATGATCAGGAGCCTGCGTTGCTGTTCCGGTAGTTCGTCCAGGAGTTCCCTGGCCCGCTGCGCCTCGATGACGCGCACGGCCGACTCCTCCGGCCCGGGGCCGTCGTCGGCCCGCTCGGGCACGGAATCCGTGGGCACCGTCTCCACCCGCCCGGCCACGCGCAGGGTGTCGGCGACCTTGTGGGCGGCGATCCCGAAGACGAAGGAGGCGAAGGGGCGCCCCCGGTCCTGGTAGCGCGGTATCGCCGTGAGCAGGGCGATGCACACTTCCTGCGCGACGTCGTCGGAGTAGTGCGCGAGCCCGGAGACCCTCGCCAGCCGCGCGCGGCAGTAGCGGACGACCATGGGCCGGACCTCCCTCAGGAGCGAGTCCATGGCACCGTCGTCCCCTCGAACCGCGAGCGATCCGAGGTGGTTCAACCCCGAGTCACGCGCAGTGGAGTCCGACTCCCCGTGCGTACCTGGCCGCTGCGCGGTAACGCCCCCCCGGGCGCCTGCATCCGTCACGTTAGGAATGATGCCCGCCCCGCGGGACCCAACCGCCCCATTCGCCAACTACGGAATGGTCACGTTTTGGAAAATTCACCAGAAAACGCCCCTCTCAACGCGAGGGATCCCACGATACCCGTGATAGAAGGCGCCTTCGTGAGGACGGCGTCCGCGCGTGGCAACGGGGGCCGGACGCGCGTGCGTCCCGCCCCCGGTACCGGACCCGTGACCGCGCCGGGGCGCGGTCGTCACGGCCTAGTGGCCGTGCCCGTGGCCGTCGTCGGCCTCGTCCTCGGGCTTGTCCGCGACCAGCACCTCGGTGGTCAGCAGCATGCCGGCGATGGACGCGGCGTTCTGCACGGCGGAGCGCGACACCTTGACGGGGTCGATGATGCCCTCGGCGGTCAGGTCGCCGTAGACGCCGGTCGCGGCGTTGTAGCCGTGGCCGACCTCCATCTCGGACACGCGGTGGGTCACCACGTAGCCCTGAGCGCCGGCGTTCTCCGCGATCCAGCGGGCGGGCTCGACCAGCGCGCGGCGGACAATGGCCACACCGGTGGCCTCGTCGCCGGTCAGGCCGAGGTCGCCCAGAGCGGTGGAAGCGTGCACCAGGGAGGCGCCGCCACCGGCGACGATGCCCTCCTCGATGGCCGCGCGGGTCGCCGAGATGGCGTCCTCCAGGCGGTGCTTCTTCTCCTTGAGCTCGACCTCGGTGGCCGCGCCCACGCGCAGCACCGAGACGCCGCCCGCGAGCTTGGCCAGGCGCTCCTGGAGCTTCTCGCGGTCCCAGTCGGAGTCGCTCGCCTCGATCTCCTTGCGGATCTGGCGGATGCGGTCCTCGACCTCGCTCTGGGCACCGGAGCCGTCCACGATGGTGGTGGCGTCCTTGGTGACCGTGATGCGACGGGCGCTGCCCAGGGCCTCCAGACCGGCGTTCTCCAGGGTCAGGCCGACCTCCTCGGAGATGACCTGGCCGCCGGTGACGACGGCGATGTCCTGGAGCATGGCCTTGCGGCGCTCGCCGAAGCCGGGCGCCTTGACCGCGGCGACGTTGAGCGTGCCGCGCATCTTGTTCAGCACCAGGGCGCCCAGGGCGTCGCCCTCGATGTCCTCGGCGATGATCAGCAGCGGCTTCTTGGTCTCCTGGACGACCTTCTCCAGCAGCGGGAGCAGCTCGTTCAGGTTCCCGATCTTGCTCTGGCTGATGAGGATCTGAGCGTCCTCCAGCACCGCCTCCTGGCGGTCGCCGTCGGTGACGAAGTAGGGCGAGACGTAGCCCTTGTCGAACTGCAGGCCCTCGGTGAAGTCCAGCGACAGGTCGAAGGTCGGGGACTCCTCGACCGTGATGACGCCGTCCTTGCCGACCTTGTCGAAGGCCTCGGCGATGAGGTCGCCGATCTGCTCGTCCTGAGCGGAGTTGGTCGCCACGTAGGCGATGTCCCCGCGCTCCTCGACGGGGCGGGCCCGCTCCAGCAGGATCTCGGCGACCCGCTCGGCGGCCAGGTCGATGCCGCGCTTGAGGGACATCGGCGAGGCGCCGGCGGCGACGCTGCGCAGGCCCTCGCGCACGAGCGCCTGGGCCAGGACGGTGGCGGTGGTGGTGCCGTCGCCCGCGGCGTCGTTGGTCTTGGTGGCGACCTCCTTGACCAGCTGGGCGCCCAGGTTCTCGTAGGGCTCGTCCAGCTCGATCTCACGGGCGACGGTCACGCCGTCGTTCGTGATGGTGGGCGCACCGAACTTCTTGTCGATGACGACGTTGCGTCCGCGCGGGCCGAGCGTGACCTTGACCGCGTTGGCGAGACGGTCGACGCCCCGCTCGAGGGCGCGGCGAGCGTCGTCCTCGAACTCCAGGATCTTCGGCATGTGTGCGTGCTTCCTCTTGACCGTGGTCGGAAAAGTGCGTCCCGCACCGCACGGCGATGTGCCGGCCGGTGCGGGACGCGCATGGCTCCCGGCCCGCGGAGGCGGGCCGTGCCGAGGTGGGTGTGCCCCGCGCCTGCGGGGATCCGCCTACTTCTCGACGACCGCGAGGATGTCGCGGGCGGAGAGGACCAGGTACTCCTCGCCGTCGTACTTGACCTCGGTGCCGCCGTACTTGCTGTACAGGACGACGTCGCCGACGTTCACGTCCAGCGGGATGCGCTTGTCACCCTCGTCGTCCCAGCGGCCGGGACCGACGGCCAGGATCTCGCCCTCCTGGGGCTTCTCCTTGGCGGTGTCCGGGATGACCAGACCGGAAGCCGTCGTCTGCTCGGCCTCCAGGGTCTTGACCACGACGCGGTCCTCGAGCGGCTTCAGCACGGTCTTGGTGGCGGTCGACACGGTGTGACCTCCCCCTTCAAAAATTCGGTGTCCTGAGATCGGCCCGCGCGGACGCACGGACCGGCTGCGAAAAAGGGGCGACCGCGGCGGCCTGTCGTCGCGGGTGCCAGACCGGCCTCGTCGCGATTAGCACTCTACCCCTGCGAGTGCCAGAATGGAAATGTGACGGGAAGGCCTGGTCGGCCGGGCTTTCGCGCCACGCGCCCCAGGCGGCACCGGGGAGGGTGACAGGCGCCGCACCACCCGATTCCTGGAGGTCCGATGCACCTGCCCGCCTTCGAGGCCCTGCTGACCGACGCGGGCGGGGAGCTGCTGGCGGACGTGGACCCGGAGGCAGCCGCCGCGGACCGGCTGGCGGCGGCGTCCCGGCTGCGCCGTGACCCGCGGCTGGCCGCGCTCGATCCCGCCCTACCCGTTTCCGATCTGGTCAACGCGGCTTTGCACCAAGTCCTGCTGCGCAGGCGCGGCCGGGCCAAGTTCGGCGAGCGCGCCGAGCGGATGTACTTCACCCCGGACGGCCTGGAGCAGTCGACGCGGCACGTCGTGGCGGCCTACCGCGCCGAACGCACGGCCGCCGTCGCCGGCGCCGTCCTGGACGGGGGCACGGCGGGCGACCTGTGCTGCGGCGTGGGCGCGGACCTGCTCGCGCTGGCCGAGCGGGGCGTCCCCGTCGAGGGCGTGGACGCCGACCCCCTGACCGTGGCGGTCGCGCGCGCCAACATGGCCGCGCTGGGGCTGGAGGGCCTGGCGCGGGTGCGCCAGGGGGACGCGACCGAGGTCGCCCCCGGCGCCTACCCGCTGCTCTTTTGCGATCCCGCCCGGCGCGGGGGGCGCGGCCGGGTGTTCGACCCGGCGGCCTACTCCCCTCCGTGGGACGTGGCGGTGCGCCTGGCCGAGGGGTCCGGTGCCGCCTGCCTGAAGGCCGCGCCCGGCCTGCCGCACGAGGCGATCCCCGCGAGCGCGTCCGCCGAGTGGATCTCGGTGGACGCGGAGCTGAAGGAGGCGGCGCTGTGGTTCGGCGCCGCGGCCGAGGGACCGCGCCGCCGCGCGACCGTGCTGCGCGAGCGCAAGGGCACGGACCCGCGCGCGGCGCCCGGAGGGGGCGACGGCGGGCGAGGGGACGGGTGGGCGCGACTGGACGAGGAGCCCGGCCTGGGCCCCGCGCCCGTGGCGCCGGCCCGGCGGTACCTGTACGACCCGGACCCGGCGGTGGTGCGCTCGCACCTGGTCGCGGAGGCGGCGGCCCGGGTGGACGGCGCGCTGCTGGACGAGCGGATCGCCTACTTCACGGCCGAGCGGGCCGTGCTCTCGCCGCTGTGGCGGGTGCTGGAGGTGGTCGAGGTGATGCCGTTCTCGCTCAAGCGCCTGCGGTCGGCACTGCGCGCGCTGGGCGCCGGGACGGTCACGGTCATGAAGCGGGGTTCGGCCGTCGACACCGAGAAGCTGCGCCGGGACCTGCGGGCGTCGGGGCCGGAGGCGGTCACGGTGGCGCTGACGCGCGTCGGCGAGCGACCCGTGGCCCTGCTGTGCCGCGAGGTGGCGCACGCGCCCCCGGACACCGCGACGCCCTGAGGCCCCGCCCGGAGCGGCCGGACCGCCCGGGGCCGCGGGACCGCCCGGACCGCCCGGACCGCCCGGGGTCGGCCTCATCCGGGGCCCGCCCGGGGTAGGGCCCGCCCCACCCCGCGGTCTAGCCCGCTCCCGATGGTGCGGGGCGCACGCCGCGGCCACGCTGGAACCCATGACGAAGCGAGCGGCGGAACACGCGCGGACGGGCCCCGGAGCCGGTCCCATCGAAGGGGACGCCCGCGGGCCGGTCCTGGACCTGGAGGACGTGAGCAAGGTCTTCCGGGGCGGGAACACCGCGGTCGAGGACCTCACCCTGCGGCTGACCCCCGGTGTGGTCGGCCTCCTCGGACCCAACGGCGCGGGCAAGTCCACGCTGATGCGCGTCATGGCCACGGTCACCCGGCCGACCTCCGGCCGGGTGCTGTTGGACGGCGTCGACATCGCGACGCGCCCCCGGGCGATGCGGGCCGTCCTGGGCTACCTGCCGCAGGACTTCGGCGTCTACCCGCGCCTGACCTCACGGGAGTTCCTGGGCTACCTCGCCGCGGCCAAGGGCCTGCCGGCGCGTGCGGCGCGGGCCCGGATCGACGAGCTCCTCGCACTGGTCAACCTCACCGCCGCGGTGAAGCGGCCGCTGGGCGGATACTCGGGCGGCATGCTGCGCCGCATCGGGATCGCCCAGGCGCTGCTGGCCGACCCGCGCGTGCTCATCGCCGACGAGCCCACCGCGGGCCTGGACCCCGAGGAGCGGGCGCGGTTCCGCAACCTCCTCACAGAGCTGTCCCGGGACCGGATCGTCGTGCTGTCCACGCACATCGTCTCCGACGTCGAGTCCGTGGCGACCGACCTGGCCGTGGTCTCGGCGGGCCGCCTCCTGCGGCACGGCCCTCCCGACGCCCTGCTCCAGGAGGCGGCCGGGCAGGTGTGGGAGGCGGTCGTGTCCGCCGACACGGCGGCCGGACTCCAGGCGCACCACCGGGTGAGCCGCATGGTGCGCACCGGCGACGGGGTCCGGGTCCGGTTGGTCTCCCGGGACTGCCCGCTGCCCGAGGCCGTCGGCGTGCCGCCCGACCTGGAGGACCTCTACCTTCTCGTCGTCCCGCCGTCCCGCACCTCCGCGGTCGCGTCCCAGGGAGTGTTCGGAGGGCCGTCGCGGTGAGGGGATACGTGCGCCTGGTCCTGGGCGACGTGCGCGAACGCGTGCGCGTGCCGGCCTACCTGGTCGCCCTGCTCGCCACGGTGGGCCTGGGCTATCTCGCGGTTCCGGCCGTGGACGCCCACTGGACGGTGGTGGACGTGGCGGGGTACCGCGGCGTGTACGACAGCGCCTACGTCGGCATGGCGACGGCCCTGGCCAGTGCCGTGTGGCTGACCCTCGCGGGCTTCTACGTGGTGCGCGACACCATCGGCCGGGACCGGTCGACGGGCGTGGGAGAGCTGCTGGCCGCGACCCGGCTGGGGACTCCGGGCTACCTGCTGGCCAAGTTCGGCGGCAACCTCGCGGTCCTGGTCTCGATGCTGGGCGTGGTCGCGGCCACGGCCGTGGTGATGCAGCTGGTCCGCGGCGAGTCCACGGCCGTCGACCCGGTGGCCCTGCTGACCCCCTACGTGGTGCTCGCCCTGCCCCTGATGGTCCTGACCGCCGCGGCGGCGGTCCTGTTCGAGGCGACGCCGCTGCTGCGGGGCGGCCTCGGCAACGTGGCCTGGACGGTGGTCGCGCTGGCGCTGATGATCGGCGGTATGTCCGCGCGGGCCCCGTTCGGGGGCCTGGGCATCGGGAACGTGAACGAGTCCTTCCGCGCTTCCATGGCCGCCCAGGGGATCGACACGGCCGCGGGTGAGTTCAGCCTGGGGCTCACCTACGTCGACGAACCGCTGCGGGCCTTCGACTGGTCCGGATGGGCGCCCTCCGGCGACCTGGTGGCGAGCCGGCTGCTGATCGTCGGGGGCGCCCTCGTCCTCGCGCTGCTGCCCGTGCTGTGGTTCGACCGCTTCGACCCCTCCCGGCGGTCCGGTGCCGCGCAGGCGTCCGCCGCGCCGCGTCCGGTGCCCGAGCCGGTCGCGGCGTCCTCCGGCCCGCGGCCGCGGGCGTGGCGGGACCTGCCGCGGACGGCCGCTCCGCCGACGCCCGGGAGCGCCTGGGCGGTGTTCCCCCGCCTGGTCGCGGGTGAGCTGCGGATGCTGCTGAGCGGACTGGGCCCGTGGTGGTGGGCGGTCGCCGCCGCGGTCACGGTCGCCGCCCTGGCCCTGCCCGCGGCGTCGGCGCCGACCGTGCTGCTCGTCGCGTGGGTCTGGCCGCTGCTGGTCTGGTCGCGGCTGGGATCGCGGTCCCGCCTGCTCGGACTGGACGACCTCCTGGGCTCGTATCCGAGTCCGGCCGGGAGGTTCCTGGCCGAGTGGACGGCGGGCGTCCTGCTGACCGCGGCCACCGGCGCGGGTCCGCTGCTGCGCATGCTCACCGCCGGGGACTCCGCCGGCGCGGTGGCCTGGGCCGCCGGGGTGCTGTTCATCCCGAGCCTGGCGTTCGCCCTGGGGACCGTGAGCAGGGTGGGACGACCGTTCCAGGCGCTCTACCCTCTGCTGTGGTACCTGGTGCTCAACGGGTTGGCCCCGGTGGACTTCCTCGGCGCGGTGCGGGTCGACGGGCGGCCCGCGGGTCCGGACCCGCTGCTGGTCGGGGCGGTGGCGCTCGGACTCCTCGCCGTGGCGGGCGCGGTGGCCGCAGTCCGCTCGCGACCGCCCCGGCCGCTCCGGTCCGCGCGTCCCGCCTGATGCGCGGCGGCCCCACCCCGGCGGCCCCACCCCCGCGGCCGCGCGACGGCCGACAGGGCGGGGCCGCCGCCCTGTCGGCCCGAGGCTCGCGATACGGTCACCCGACGCAATGACATCGTTACCTCCCACTTCACTTTCTTTCGCCTTCCACTGGGGTAGGGCGTGCACGTGTCGTTAAACTGACGGCGCCGCAAGCTTTCCCCCTCTCATGGATCCGTCCGGAAGGCCGTGGTCGACCGATCCGTTTCTCGGTTCACCGACCACGGGAACTCGCCCCCCGTGTATACACAGCGTCACACTTCAATCACAGTGAGACATTAACGGGGCGCGGGCACCTCCCACCCGGGGACCATCGAGAACCCGACCGCCCGGAACCACCGTCCACTCCCCCGGGCCGGTTCGGGAGCGCCAGAACAATCAAGGAGCACCTCGGTGGAACAGACCAATCACAACTTCCTCACCGGAGGAGGTCAGGCCGGGATCTCCGACCGGATGCGTGACCTGCTCTCCCAGGCCGCCAACGAGCACGACTCCGAACAGAAGTCGCAGGGCGCCGTCAGCGAGGAGATGCGCCAGCGACTGGAGGGCATGGAGTGGCTGCTGCGCGAGTTGCGCGAGCGCGAGCTCACCGCCCTCGGGGAGTCGATCACCAAGGTCGACGGCCGGATCGACGACCTGCTCTCGCGCCCCCCGGAATGGGCGGAGACCCTCGCGGAGCACATCGAGATCGTCGGCCGCCAGGTCAAGCCCCTCTCGGACATGCCCTCCCTGCGGGCCGACACCCACCGCATCGCCGGTCACCTGGACACCGCCCTGACGCGGCTCCAGCGCATGGCCGAGACGGGCAACCGGACCTCCGAGCAGATCGCCGAGGTCGGCGAGCGGCTGACCGGTCTGAGCGAGAAGGTCGACGCCCGGCTGGACGCGCTCGACGGGGCCCTGGCGGCCCTGGCCGAGCGGACCGAAGGCCTGGAGGCCTCCCTCACCTCGCTGGCCGAGGCCACGGGCGAGCGGCACGAGGCCCTCACCGCCACGGTCACCGAGACGCTGGCCGCCGGCCGGGCCGAGCTCGGCGAAGCGGTCCAGGCGAGCCGCGAGGCCGTCACCGCCGCCGTGGGCGAGGCCCGCGAGGCGCTGACCGCCGCCGACGAGCAGCTCGGGGAGACCGTCACCGCGAAGGTCACCGAGGCCGCCGCAGAGCTGCGCACCCACACCGAGGAGCGCGTGGCCGAGCTGCGCTCGTTCGTGTCCGAGCGCACCGCGGAGCAGCACGAGAGCCTGCTCGCCAAGCTCCAGGAGAACACCGGCGAGCTGGGCGAGCGCACCAGCGCCCTGGCCGAGGAGCTCGGCGCCCTGGCCACCGCCTCCGGGGAGCGCCACGACGCCCTCACGGCCAAGCTCACCGAGAGCGTCGGCTACCTGAGCACGCAGGGCGAGGAGAACCACGCCGAGGCCACGGCCGCCGTCGCCGACGTCACGGGTTCCCTGGCCAAGCTGCGGGAGAACCACGAGTCCTCGCTCACCGAGCTCCGCTCCCACCTGCGCCAGCGCCTGTCGGAGCTGAGCGAGCAGATGGAGCTGGGCCGCACCGAGGCCCGCGAGCACGACGAGGCCGCCGCCGAGCGGCTGCGCGAGGCCGTCATCGAGCGCACCGAGGCCCTGAGCACCCGGATCGCCGAGGACGCGGAGCGGGTCGCGGGAGACCTCGGGGAGCTGCGCGGCTTCGTCGAGGAGAACGACACCCGGCTCGCCGCGGAGGCGGCCGAGCGCCACCAGGAGCTCACCGACACGCTCGGCGAGCAGGTCCGCTCCCACCAGAGCGCGCTGGACGAGCGACTGGAGCGCCAGCGCGAGTCCCTCACGGCCAAGGTCGACAACCACCTGTCGCAGATCACCGGCAAGGTCGACCACGAGCTGGGCCGCCTGACCGACCGCTTCGACACCTTCGAGGGGCACTTCGAGGGCAGCTTCGAGGGCATCGAGGGCAAGATCGACGGCGTCGACGGCCGGATCGACGGGCTCAACGGCCGCCTGGACGGCCTCGACGGCCGGGTCAACGGGGTCGAGGGCCAGTTCGAGGGGGTCAGCGGGCACTTCGAGGGCGTGGACGGCCGGATGGAGGCCATCGACGACCGTCTGGAGGCGCTCAACCAGCGGCTCAACCAGCTGCCGCAGACGATGGAGATCACCGAGCTGCACCGCCGCCTGACCGAACTGGTCGACCGCCCGCAGCTGGACCACTCCGGCAAGCTCGACGAGATCGACCAGCACGTGACCTCGGCCATCGAGCCCGTCCTGCGCGAGCTCAAGCAGCGGCCGGACCGGCAGGAGTTCGAGGAGACCGTCACCGAGGCGGTCGAGAACTCCCACGACGACGTCACCAAGCGGTTCACGTCGTTGGAGGAGACGGTGCTCGCGCTCGCCGAGGCGCTGCTGCGCCCGGGTCGCGACGGCAAGAAGAAGAAGCGTCGCGACGACGACGAGGACGACGAGTAAGCCCACCCACCCTCAACGGACGCCTCCGGCGCGCAACCTTCGGCCGCCGTTCAGGAGCGGCCCGCACCGGGCACCACGGGCGGGGCCGGCACGCGACACGCGTGCCGGCCCCGCCCGCGTCCGGTCAGCTCCCGGCGAGCATGTCCAGGTAGTGCTGGTTGTACATCACGCCCAGGACGTTGCCGAAGGGGTCGGTGACCGAGGCGGTGACGAACCCCTCGCCCCGGACGGTCACGGGCTCGTACTCCGTCGCCCCCAGGGCCAGCAGTCGCTCGACGGCCGCCTCGACGTCGTCGACGTGCCAGTACACGACCACTCCGCCCGGGCCGGAGTGCCCGTTCGGGGGCGCGAAGCGCCGGTCGATGATGCCCAGCTCGTGCTGGTGGTCGCCCACGCGGAACTCGGCGTAGGCGGTGGCACCGCCGGGACCGGGCCGCTCGAAGTACGGTTCGGCTCCCAGGACCTCGGCGTACCAGCGCGCGGCCTCGGCGACGTCGTCCGCCCACAGGCTGATGGTGGTGAGTCCTCGCAGCATGACGGCCTCCTTCGTGTTCCCCGCGCGGTGCGCGGTGTCGATGGAGTCGACGTTACGGACACTGGAGGCCAATGACTGTCCTCCACTCGCCCGACCCTTGGCGGTCCCCGCATCTTCTAGCCTTCGACTCGGGACGGCCGCCCCGGAGCCCCACCGTCGCCGCGAACCGCCTGGAGGACAGAGCGCATGACCCGCCTGCACGTCTTCGACATGGACGGCACCCTGCTGAGGGGAACGACCGCGAGCCTGGAGATCGCTCGTCTACTGCGCTGTGAGGAGGAGCTGCTGGAGCTGGAGGCGCGCTTCCGGCGCCAGGAGGTCGACACGCGTGGCTTCGCGCGCGGCGTCCACCGGCTCTGGAGCGCGCTCACGCAGGAGCACGTCGCCACGGCCTTCGAGCGGAGCCCCTTCCTCGCCGGCATCCGCGAGGTCTGCGAGGACATCCGGGCGCGCGGGGAGTACTCGATGGTCGTGAGCATGTCCCCGGACTTCTACGCGCGCCTGCTGCTCCGGTTCGGCTTCGACGAGGTGGTCGCCTCGCGCTTCCCCCCGCTGCCGTTCGCCTCCCCCATCGTGGCCGACCACATCCTCACCCCGCAGGACAAGGTGGACATCGTTGAACGCGCCCGCCGCGACCGGGGCCTGGCGGCCGACGCGTGCGTGGCCTACGGGGACTCCCTGTCGGACGCCCCGCTCTTTCGCCACCTGACCGCCACGGTGGCGGTGAACGGCGACGAGCAGATCACCGGTCTGGCCGCCGCCCACTACTCCGGCGCGAGCCTGGTGGACGCCTACGCCCTGGCCCGCGCGTCGCTGTCCCCGGACACGGTCCCGCCGGCGCCGGCTCCGGCTCCGGCGCCCCCGCGGAGCACGTCCCGGCACCCGTAGGCCGTGTTCTTTGCGGCATTCCGGGCTCGCGGCCGCCAGGACCGCCTCTCGCGGCGCCTCTGCGCTCGTGCAGCACGACCAGGCTGAACTTCGCACATCGTCTGACGAGAGACGACCTGACGACCGCGAGCCCACCCGAAAGCCCGCAGAAGAACACGGCCTCGGCGCGCCGGGGCGCGGCCGTCCGCTCTCGCGTGGAACCGGCGACCGCGCCCGGCACCGCGTCAGACAGTGAAGACGATCTTGCCGAACAGGTCGCCGTCGGCCATCGCCTGGAAGCCCTCACGGGCACGGTCGAGCGGGAGCACCCGGTCGATGTCGGGACGCAGCCCGGTGCGCACGCACATCTCGGTGAGCGTGGCCAGCTCCGCACGCGAGCCCATCGTGGACCCGAGCACCCGCAGCTGGAGGAAGAACACGCGGGTGAGCTCGGCCGAGGGCGCGTCACCACTGGTCGCGCCGCAGGTGATGATCGCCCCGCCGGGCTTGAGCGAGCGCACCGAGTGCGCCCAGGTGGCCTGGCCGACCGAGTCGAAGACGGCGTCGACCCGCTCCGGCAGACGCTCACCCGTGGGCACCGCCGCGTGCGCGCCCAGCGCCACGGCGCGGTCGCGCTTGGCCTCGCTGCGGCTGGTCGCGTAGACCCGGTGCCCGGCCTGCGCGGCCAGGCGGATCAGCGCCGCCGCCACGCCGCCGCCCGCGCCCTGCACGAGGATGGTCGAGCCGGGCCGCAGGTCGGCCTTGCCGAAGAGCATGCTGTACGCGGTCAGCCACGCCGTCGGCAGGCAGGCGGCCTCCTCGAAGGACAGCTCCGGGGGCTTGGGCAGCAGGTTGCGCCGGGGCACCAGGACCTTCTCCGCGAAGGTGCCCTCGTGCACCTCCGACAGCAGCGAGCGGCGCGGGTCGAGGGTCTCGTTCCCGCCCCCGGCGACGAGGTCGCCGATGACGCTGTGCAGGATGACCTCGTTGCCGTCCTCGTCGACGCCGGCGGCGTCGCTGCCGAGGATCCGCGGCAGGCTCTTCTCGTCGAGGCCGACGCCGCGCAGGCTCCACAGGTCGTGGTGGTTGAGCGAGGCGGCGCGGACGTCGACCACGGCCCACCCCTCGCGCGGCTCGGGCTCGGGGCGCTCGCCCGCCTCCAGACCGGAGACGGGGTCGTCGGGGCTGATGCGTGCTGCGGTGATAGCGAACATGGTCCGAAGCCAACCACGTTCGCCGAACCGGATTCCAGTCGGGGGGCCGGTCGGCGGGCTAAGAAGGAGTGAACTGGAAGGTCGCGCCTTCCTCCTCCGTGTGGGACACGTACTCGACGGTGTAGTGGAAGAGCTCGGCGGACTCCCCGGGCTGGAGCGTGGCGCTCTGCTCCTCCTCCCGGTTGCCCTCCTCCTGCTCCACGATCACCTCGGCGCTCTGGTCCGCACCCATGTAGACCTCGAACCCGTACTCGGTGTTCCCGCCCTCCGACAGGGCCCCGGACCACTGCGCGTCGACGACCACGACCGTGCAGTCGCCGTTGCGGCAGCTCTTGTGGTTGACGCCCTCACAGGCGGTCACGGAGGTGAGTACGAGGAGTGCGCCCGCGGTGTGGAGGGCGACGCGATGGGCCTTCATGCGGAATGTCCGTTCTTCGGGGGCCGGCGACGGGGAACGCCGGGACATCGAGCAGGGTCAAGCTAGCAGCGCGCATCACCCGCCGCCCAGCCAGGGTGCGCACGTGGAAGGGGGCGAGGCGCCGAAGCGTCCCGCCCCCTCCGTGCTCAGGAAAGCGCGCCGAGGCGGCCGTAGAGCGCACGGTAGACGTCCGCGTTGTGGCCCCAGGTGCGGCGGGACCCGACTTCCTCGCGCCCGGCCAGTACGCACGCCTCACGCAACTCGACGTTCTTGTCCAGCGACATGACGGCGTCGGCCAGCGCGACGGGGTCCCCCGGGGGGATCAGGGTCCCTGCCCGACCGTTGTCGACGAGCTCGCGTAGCGCGGGCAGGTCGCTCGCGATCACGGGTACGCCCAGCGCCATCGCCTCGACCGGCTTGAGCGGTGTGACCAGGCGGGTGACGCGTGCGTCGATGCGAGGCACGACCATGACGTCCAGTGCGGCCTGAGCACGCAGTGCCTCGTCGGGGTCCACCCGCCCCGGGAGCAGGCACCCGTCACCGAGGCCGCGGCGCTCGGCGAGGTCGAGCAGGTCCGGTCGCGCCGGCCCGTCCCCGACCAGGAGGATCCGTACTTCGCTGCCCCTGTCCCGCAGCAGGCCCGCGGCCTCGATCAGGGTTTCGAACCCTTCGTAGTGCGTCAGGCTCGACACCGAGCCCACCACGCACTCGTGCGGCGCGATACCGAAGGACTCCCGGAAGGACGCCCCGTCGGGCCGTTCGTGCAGAAGCCGCTCGTCCACGGCGTTCGGCGCCATGACGATACGTTCGGGCGCCACACCGCGCTCGATGATCTCCGACCTCATCGTGTCCGCCAGGGTCACCACGGCGTCCGCTGCCCGGAGCACCGAGCTCTCCCGTTCGACGAGCAGACGGTGGCGCTCACTCCCACGGCGGGAGGACGCCCCCTCATGGGACAGCCAGGTCTCCTCCAGGAAGCCGCGCAGTTCGTACACGACAGGGATGCCGAGTGCGCGTCCGACGTGCAGGGCGACAGTGGCGTTCTTGTGGTCGCTGGCGGCGTGGAGCACCGCCGGCCGGAGTCGCCGGGCCAAGGCCGTGGCCTCGCTGATCGCGACATCGACCCGTTCCTGCAGTCCCAGGCCGAATCGTTCTCCGGGGCGGAGCCGGTGGTAGGGGATCCCGTCGACTTCGCGCAGTGCCGCAGTGTCCCCGTCCTCGGGCCCGGGCCAACCCGGAAAGGTCACGACGTGGGGCTCCATCCCGGCGTCACGCTGGGCGAGAACGATCCTGTGTGTGCGGACGGTGTAGCCCGCCTGCGTGTTGGGCAACGCGTTCGTCACGAAGTGCAGGACTCGTCCGGGAACCGGCGGAAGTTCTCCCGGCTTGCGCTCGGGCAGCTCCGGCAGCGGACCGATCGCCCTTCGGTGGTCGATCAAACGGCGGCGCGCCCGATCGGCCTGGTCGTCCAAGGCGGCGTAGGGGACGAGTTCGTCGATGGCTTCCCGCACCCGCCCTTCTCCATAGAGGATCTGAGCGCGTGCGCGCGCCTCCTAGGCGCGCGCGGCGATGCGCCATTCCATTCCCGACCTGAGACCGCCCTCTTTTCCACCTTCGGCCGCGGCGCGTTTTCCGTCCGCCAGTGAAAGATAGACGTCACGAACACGCCGGTCCACCCGCCGAGCCCAGACCATGACCGCCGCGACGCCCGCACCGATCGCCCCCAAGGCGACGAGTTGCAGAGCGGTGAACAGCGACATGACGCCCATCGAGAACAACATGCCGATCGTGCACGTCCCGATCAACGCCGCTGCCGCGACCGAAATCTTCTTGTTTCTACGCACATATCCCATGGATCCCCCCAAACCATGACATCCGTCGACAGGCCCATTCCGTTGGCCGGCGAGGATGTGACGGCGGACTTTATCACCGCACATCCGCCGTTCCAATGAACGCGAATAAACGGCATGGCGGGGGCCTTTCATTCACCGGGATGGGAGAAATCAGGCTGGGGAAGGAATCCGGAATCCGTGCGCGAAGGGGGCGGAACGCCGAAGCGCCCCGCCCCCTCTCCTACCGCGAACTCACACCGCCAGCGGGCGCTCCACCGGCAGCGAGGTGTCCGTGGCCAGGTCCAGGGACGACGGCGGCAGCCCGGCCGCCACGACCTCCGCGCCCAGCGCGGCGATCATCGCCCCGTTGTCCGTGCACAGGCGCGGCCGGGGGACCCGGAGTTCGATCCCCGCCTCCTGGCAGCGCTGCTCGGCCAGGGCGCGCAGCGCCGAGTTGGCCGCCACGCCTCCGCTGATCACCAGCGTGCTCACGCCGTGCTCGACGCAGGCGTCCACGGCCTTGCGGGTGAGCACGTCGACCACCGACTCCTGGAAGGCCGCCGCGATGTCGGCCACCACGAGCGGCTCACCGCTGCGGTCGGCGTCCTCCACGTGCCGCGCCACCGCGGTCTTGAGGCCGGAGAAGGAGAAGTCGTAGGTGCCGTCGCCCCACTTGCCGCGCGGGAACCGGATCCCCTTCGGGTTGCCCCGCTGGGCCGCCTTGTCGATGGGCGGGCCGCCGGGGTAGGGCAGCTCCAGCAGCCGGGCCACCTTGTCGTAGGCCTCACCGGCGGCGTCGTCGACCGTGTCGCCCAGCGACACCACGTCCGTGGCCAGGTCGTTGACCAGCAGCAGGGACGTGTGGCCGCCGGAGACCAGCAGCGCGATGGCGGGCTTGGGCAGCGGACCGTGCTCCAACTGGTCCACGGCCACGTGGCCGACCAGGTGGTTCACGCCGTAGAGGGGCTTGCCCAGGGCCATCGCGTAGGCCTTGGCCGCCGACACCCCCACGAGCAGGGCGCCCGCCAGGCCCGGCCCCGCGGTGACCGCGATGGCGTCCACGTCGGCGAGCTTGACCCCGGCGCCGTCGAGCGCCCGGCGGACCGTGGGGGTCATGGCCTCCAGGTGCGCGCGGCTGGCGACCTCGGGGACCACGCCGCCGAAGCGGGCGTGCTGGTCGACGCTGGAGGCCACCTCGTCCCCGAGCAGCTCACAGCCGCGGACCAAACCGACGCCGGTCTCGTCGCAGGACGTCTCGATCCCGAGGATCAACGGTTGGCCGCTCATGATCGCTCCTCCGCCTCGCCGGACCCGGGTCCGGCCGTGGCCACGCGTCGCATGACGATCGCGTCGGCCCCCTTGTAGTATCCGCGCCGCACACCGATCTGCCGGAACCCGAAACGGGCGTAGAGGTCCTGGGCGCGCGGGTTGTCGTCGCGCACCTCCAGGAACATGTGGGTGACGCCGCTCCGCTCGGCCCGCTCCAGGAGCTCGGCCATCAGCGCCCGGCCGATGCCGCGCCCCCACACGTCCCGGGCGACGGCCATGGTCTGTACGTCGCCCTCCGGCGGCACCGTGCGCAGTCCGGCATAGCCGACGAGGGCGTCGCCGGCCTCGGCCACCACGTAGCTGCGCCCCTGCGTACCGAGTTCCTCGCGGAGCATGTTCTCGCTCCAGGCGTCCTCCGGGAAGAGGGCGCGTTCCAGTTCCATGACCGCGGGCACGTCGTCGTCGGTCATGGTGCGCAGGCGCACGGGCTCGCCGGGTTCGGCGTAGGAGCCCGAGGCCGAGACGGTCACTTCACCCACTGGCGCACCTTCTTCGGGCTGCCGGGCTCCACGGCGTCGGGACGGCGCAGGTAGAGCGGTTCGGGCGCGGGCAGTTCCGTGCCCTCGCGCAGGCGCATCAGGGCCAGCTCGGCCATGGCGGCGGCGTCGGGGTAGAGCGGCTCGGGGTCCTGGGCCGCTGAGCCGAGGACCTCCTCGTACATCCGGGCGCCGTGGCCGACCAGGGGCAGGCCCCCGGTGTCGATCTCGGCGGGCCGGTCGACCCGCACCTCGCCCACACGGTGGAGGCGGTCGTCGTAGCGCGCCCAGAACACCTCCTTGCGGCGGGCGTCAGTCATCGCGACGAACGGCTCCGTCCGGCCGGTGGCGAAGGCCAGGGCGTCGAGCGTCGTGACGCCGTGGCAGGGCACGTCGAGGGCATCGGCCAGGGCGTGGCCGGTGGCCAGGCCGACCCGCAGGCCCGTGTAGGGGCCCGGGCCGATGCCGACGGCCACGTGGTCCAGGTCGCCCAGGGTGATCCCGGCCTCCCCGACCAGCCGGTGGACGGTGGGGCTGAGGAGCTCGCCGTGGCGGCGGGCGTCCACGGAGGCCGCGCTCGCGCGCAGGCGGAAGGACCCGTCGGGGCCGCTCTCACCGATCGCGGCGGTCACCGCCGGGGTCGCGGTGTCGAAGGCCAACAGCAGCACGGGGACCGCCTATCCGAGCCCGGGCTGGGCGCCGGGCAGGTCGATGTCGTTCCAGCGCGCGCCGACGGCGCGCAGGTGGACGGTTCGGGTGTCGTCGTGGTGGCGCTCGATGCGGATCTCCAGACGGTCGTCCGCGAGGCCCTCGGCGACGCCCTCGCCCCATTCGACCACGGTGACCGAGTCGGGCTGGGTCATGTCCAGATCGATGTCGTCGATCTCCGCCGGGCCGCCGAGCCGGTAGGCGTCCACGTGGACGAGGTCGGGGCCGCCCACCAGGGAGGGATGGATGCGGGAGATGACGAAGGTCGGGGAGGTGACCGATCCGCGGACGCGCAGGCCCTCGCCCAGGCCCTGGGTCAGCGTGGTCTTGCCCGCGCCGAGAGGCCCGGACAGGATGAGCACGTCGCCGGGCCGGGTCAGGGCGGCGAGGTCGCGGCCGAGCGCGCGCATGGCGTCGTCGGTGGCCGCGGTGAGAGCGGTGACCGCGCCGACGGGGGGCGCGGTGCTGTCGGGCACTACGTCGGTGGACACACCAGGGGTGGTCGCGGTTGCGTCTGTCATCAGGCTCGCAGTGGTCGGTGATGGGTCGGGAGGTGGCTGGGCACAGTGGTCAGGGCGCACCGAAGGTGACCTCTTCACCCAGGTTAGGACGGGTGGAGGGCATCCGTGGCCGGTTCGCGGCACGAGGTCCGGTCCGGTACGTGCGACACCGGGTGCGCGCGCACGCGCGCGGGCCCGGACCGCGCCCCGTCTCAGGCGCCGCCGACGTACTCGCGCGGGACCCGGGAGCCCACCCGTGTGACGATCTCGTACGGGATGGTGTCCAGGGTCTCGGCCCAGTCCTCGGCGGTGGGAACACCGGGATCCGTGCTCGGGTCCCCGAACAGGATCGCGTCGTCCCCCGCGTGGACGGGGTCGTCACCCACATCCACAACGAACTGGTCCATGCAGACTGTTCCCGCGATCGTACGCCTGCGTCCACCGAGGAACACCGGGCCCTTGTTGGTGGCGGCGCGGGGCACGCCGTCGCCGTAGCCGAGGGGCACCAGGGCCAGGGTCGTCTCGCGCTCGGTCACGTACCGGTGCCCGTAGGAGACGCCGCTGTCGGCGGGCACCCGCTTGGCGAGGGCGATGCGGGAGCGCAGGGTCATGGCGGGCCGAATTCCGGGCACTTCATATCCCGGAATAGGGATGAGACCATAACTCGCGATTCCGGCGCGCACGAGGTCGAATCTCGCCTCGGGCAGGGTCAGGAGCGCCGCGGAGTTGGCGATGTGGCGGACCTCGGGGGTGAGTCCGACCTTGTCCGCCCTCTCCAGGGCCTCGTCGAAGGCGGAGAGCTGGCGCGCGATCGAGGGGTGTCCGGGCTCGTCCGCGCAGGCGAAGTGGGACCAGATTCCGCTGACCCGGACGTGTCCGGCGTCCTCGGCGCGCGCTGCGGCCTCCACGAGCTGCGGCCAGTCGGCCGGGCCGACGCCTCCCCGGTTGAGTCCGGTGTCGGCCTTGAGCTGCACGCGCGCGGTGCGGCCGAGGCGCCGCGCGGCCTCGATGACCTCGTCCAGGATCGCGCGGTCGCTCACACCGAGGTCGATGTCGGCCGCGATCGCCGCGGCCAGGGGCTCACCGGGCGGGACGATCCACGCCAGGACGGGCACGGTGAGGCCGGCCTCGCGCAGGGCCAGGGCCTCGTGGACGAAGGCGGTGCCGAGCCAGGTGGCCCCGCCCGCGAGCACGGCGCGCGCGGCCGGGAGCATGCCGTGACCGTAGCCGTCGGCCTTGACCACACCCATCACGGGCGTGCCGCCCGCGCGCTCGCGAAGCAGCCGGGCGTTGTCGGCGATCGCGTCCAGGTCGACGCGAGCATGGGCGAAGTGAGCCATGGGCCCAGTCTTCCACGTGTGGGTTACCACATCGGGGCTACGGGTATGTGGTGTTCGACCGAGTTCGGCGCCGTATCTGGGGGTACCGGCATGAACGAGTTCGGAAGCGAGCATTCCGTACATACGGGAAGCGAGCGATCCGTAAACACGGTGCGACTGTGGTCGGGAGGCCTCGCCACCGCGGTGGTGGCCGTACTGGTGATCTTGGTGGGCACTCTCGTGATCCGTGGGGTCATGGGGATCCCGGTGCTCGCCCCTGAGGAGGCCGGATACTTGGGCGACGTCGGGACCGTCGTCTACGCACTGATGGCGGGTGTGGCGGCACTGCTGGCCACGGCCCTGCTACAGATGCTGCTGCTGTCCGCGCCCCGGCCGCGCGCGTTCTTCGGGTGGATCATAGGACTGGTCACGGCGGTCGCCGCGGTCACTCCCTTCACCCAGGGAGCCGAGCCGGCCAGTCAGATCGCCACGGCCATGATGAACCTGGTCGCCGGAATCGCCATCGCGACGCTGCTCAACAGCGTGGCGAAGACGGCGGTCATCAGAAGCGCGCGCACCGACGGCCGAAGCAGGCGCACGGTCCTGCGTCACGAGGGGATCCTGCCCGGCGTGGAACGGTTGGAGCACCGGGGAGAGACCCCGAAGCCGTAGATCCGCTCGCGCGAAGCGAACGACGACGAAGGGGTGGGGCCGTCACGGCCCCGCCCCTTCGCGCGCGCGGGGCCGGGCCGCGGAAACCGTGCCCGGTCGGGCAGCGGCGCGGGCGGGGCCGGTGCGCCGGTGGGCGGCGGGCCCGGAGCCGGTGCGCGCGGCGGCGCGGGGTCAGCCGCGAGGGCGCGGCGGCGCGATGACCGCAAGCCCGCGAGCCCGCAACACCGCAGGGGACGCGCCCTAACCGTGGTTGACCAGGACGCCCTCGACCATCGCCGAGCGGACGATCCAGTGGTGGCCCTCCGTGTCCCGGAAGTCGAGCAGCCCGAACTCCTCGTGCAGGGAACGCTTGACCCTCTCCAGGGCCTGCTCGCCGCCCCGGTCGTGCGGCCCGTTCAGGTCGTCGGGGTGAAAGACGTGTCTGCGGCCGGATCGCATGTGCAGGATGATTTCCGTACTCATACGCTCCCCCTTCCCTGCCACGAGCCGCGCACCCCCTTCGGCGACCGGCCATCGGCGGACACGACGCCGACCCCGTGACCGGCGCCACACGCCTTCGCCCCCATCCCTCCGTATCCCCCAGAACCCCTGTCACGCTTGGAGCGTCCGACACAATGGACGACGGGACTCTCCATCAGATTCACATGGGGACTCCGGGCGCGACGGCCCCGTCCGCGCCGACGGGAAGAAAAGAGGACCGACCGTGAAGTTCGACTCCGGACCCGTCGAGGACGACGAGTTCGTCCTCTCTCCCTCCACCGCCCCCGGTACGGCCGAGGACGGCCCCGGCGACCTCCCCGGTTCCCTGGCGCCCGACCACCGGCTGCGCCGGACCTTCGACTACGCGCGCGTACGCGCGGGGTTCGACCTGGGACGGGTGCACGGAGCGCTGAACCGGATGCACCACACCATCGAGGTGGCCCACGCCAAGGAGGCGCCGTCCCCCGGCTCCGCCCCCGCCGCCCCGCTCCCCCGCGACGTCTTCCGCCCCGAGGCCTTCCACGCCCGCGCCTCCCGCTGACCGCCTCGCCCCCCCACTCCGACCCCCGAGGAGTTCGTATGTCCGCTTGGGATGTCACGCCCCAGGAAGTCGGATCCGTGCTGTCCACCACCGCCGGCTACATCGGCGAGGAGGGCGGATCCGATGGTCTGCTCGGTGAGATGACCGGCTTGGAGAGCACCATCACCAACCTGAACAGCTATGTGAGCAGCGCCCCCATCTCCGTCTCCCTGGGCGAGTTCGCCGAGCACTACTTCGGTCTCATGGGCGACATGCTCAGCCTGACCGCCAACGCCCTGGAGCGGACCAGCGAGGCGACCACGGCCTACGTCGAGGGCAACAACGAGATGGCCCTGGAGTCCCAGCGCAACGCAGGCGTGGTCCCGCCGCCGCCTCCGCCGCCCACCTACGGTCCCAACCAGCCGGTCTGACCGCCCCCGGCCGCTCCACCCGCTCCAGCTCCCCCGCAGTTCCCTCGCACCACCCAGGCGCCCCCGCGCCGCGCCCCGTGCTCGCCGCCCCTGCCCGCCCCCACACGGAGGGAACCCCGTGCCCCCAGCACCCGAACCGTCTGTATCCAGCAACCCACCGCTCAGCATCGACGAGCAGGTCGGGATGCTGGTCGACAGCGAGGGCAAGATCAGCCCGGCCACGTTCCCGGAGCCCAGCACCTACCCGGGCTCCATCGAGGTCTACGCGTCGAATCTTCGGACCGCGGGAGAAAGGGTCAGCGGCCTGGGCGACGACATCAAGTCCTCGTGGGGCGGACTGACGTCCTGCTACCAGGCCCCCGAAGCCGGGGAGCTCTACTCCGTGCTGGACCCGGTGGCCACCGACGGCGACACCGTCCAGCGGGCGATGAGCCGCGCCGCCACCGCCCTGGACAACTTCGCCGAGGACCTCGGCGCCATCAAGACCCGCTGGTCGAGCTTGCGCACCGAGGCATGGGACCTGCGCGCCCGTATCGCCGAGAAAGGCGACGAATGGCGCGACGAGGAGGGATTCCTCGGGTTCTTCGGCTACGGCGACGCCCCTCTGGTCGAGGAGAACGACGCCCTGATCACCAAGGGCACCCAAATCATCGAGGACTACGTGGAGGCCGAGCGCGTCTGCGCGAACGCCATCAACCTCTTCGTGCCGGACCGCACCAGGTTCCAGAAGGCGAGCTCCGACGGCGAGCTGGACCCGAACGTCTTCTACCACGGCTTCGACCAGGACCTGTCGGAGCTGGCGACCGAGTGGGGCATCGAAGGGGCCGCCACCGACGAGCACTGGTGGGTCGACACCGGCGCCGCTGTGTGGGACTTCGGGGTCGGCGCGGTCGAGGGCCTGGGCGCGGCGGTCGGCGCCCACAGCTCCGAGGGCTGGTTCTCCATGTCGTGGGACGACGCGCTGCTGGAGAACTGGGAGGGCAGCCTCCAGTCGGTGTCGTCCCTGGTGGGCATGTACGACGCCGAGTCCGACAGTTACGGGTGGGCGGGCTGGGGCACCGTCGGCGACGCCTGGACGGAGGCCGCCCACGCGGTGGTCCCGTGGGAGGAATGGGGCGACCGGCCCGGCTACGTGATCGGTACCGCGCTGCTCAACATCGGTGTGGCCGTCGCGGGTGTCGCGCTGACCGCGACCGGTGTCGGCGCCGCCGTCGGCGTCCCCCTGCTGGCCTGGCGCGGCGCGTCCATCCTCAACAAGATGAACGGCAGCCGCCTGGCGGACGTGGACCTGTCCCCGGGCGACTCCCCCTCCCCCATCTCGATCCAGCTCAACCTCCCGAACTTCGCCGGCGGCAACCGGACCCTGTTCGAGTTCGACCTGTCCGGCTTCGGGGGCGTGGACCCCCGGCGTATCCAGGACATGCAGGACGCCCTCGCCCGGTTCGCGGAGCGGAACGACACCCCGGACGGCACCGGCGACTCCGGTGCCCCCACCGGCTCCCGGCCCCGCACGGGTGACGACACCTCCACGACGAACGACAACCGGCGCACGTCCCAGGGTTCCGGCTACACCGTGGAGGACCTCAAGGACGGCATGACCGCCGAGGACCTCCTCGAGTTCAACGCGATCGGGGAACAGCTCGAGCCGGACTTCCGCCGGGCCGACGCCGAGAAGGGCAACGGCGGCAACACCGACGGTAACTGGGAGGGCTCAGGAGACGGGGACGACGGCCGTGAGCTGGAGTACGCCGGCCTCCGCCCGGGCCCGAACCACCTGGAGAACTCCGCGACCCCGGACACGCCGCGCAACCAGCGGGTCGACCTCTCCGACTCGGACCCCGACTTCGACATCCCGGAGGACTTCCGCCCGAGCGGCCCGGACCTGATGGACCGGTCCCCGACCGTCACCAACAGCGTCGACAACGACACCCGGCCGGGCGACTCTCCCACCAACGGCAACGACGGCCCGAACAACTCCCACGCCGACGACCAGGACAACGGTTCGAACACGGTCACCACCGGCAACGGCAACGGCCCCACGGGTTCGGGCTCCGGCCTTCCGGGCTACGGCGACAGCGATCCTGGAAACGGATCGAACAACACCGACAGCCCCGACCAACCCACTCGGGAGCGGGGCGGCGTCGGTGACGAGGCCTGGAACGATAGGAGCCTTGGTGATCGCTATCGGCCGCCGATGGTGGATCCTGAGCGGATCCACACGCTACGTCCCGGTGACAATGGTTACCCGGGACCGAGGTCGGTCTTCAAACCGAAGTGGGGCCTGGAACCGAACTCGATGTACGACCTCGGGCACCGTGGACGGTTCTACACTGACGACAGCGGTGAGATCCGCTTCGTCGACACGCACGCGGGGGTGAAGGGAGACCTCAACCCCGAACTGCGCAATCCGCGACCGAACGCCACCTACGCGGTTGATGTCAACGAACACCCCGGCCACAAGTACTTCTACGAAACCGACGGAAGTCGCCGGACCACCCACGCCCATGGTGATCTTCAGCGGCTCAGCGACGAGGTGGAAGGCGACCGCAAGCGCAGTGAGATCAACGAGGACTACCGTGCTTCCGACCAGGGCGTATCGGGAGGACGGGGGCGTCAAGCCTACAAGCCGATGGCGGAGTACCCCGAGGGCGAATGGGACGGCGGCCACTTCATCGGCACCGGATTCGGCGGCAGTGGTCACCACATCAACCTGCACACACAGCTCAGGTTGCTCAACCAGAAACAAACCGGCGGCGTCCCCGAGACCAATTTCTACGCCTTGGAGGACCACTGGCGTGACCTGCTAGCGAACGATCACCGGGTCGATGTCAGTTTTGACGTGACCTACCCGTCGACCGGTGGGCAGGTGCCAACGGCGGTGAGGGTGAGGTACTCGATCGATGGAGTCGAACAGGAACCCATTCGATACCGAAACGTACCGGCGCCCAGGACCCCTGAGAACGACCCTATGTGGGACGACTTCCAGAACAACTCTGGAAGCGACTAAGAGCGGAGAACCATGGACCCCCAAGAGCAGAGCGAGACGCTCCGAAAGCTCGGCGACCTGATCCTTGACGAGGTGCGGGGACCCTGGACAGAAATCGCCCTGAAGTACCAGGGCTTCATCACACTGACGACGTCTATTATTACCGTCACCAGGGAGGACGGAAACACGGAGAAGGTGGTGCCCCCCAGCACCGTCGACGAGCTAATGGACCAAATCCGGGATGAGATGTATGAGCAGGGAAAGGGAACGTGGTTCTCCGCCCAATATACGATCACCCCGCCCGGCAGATTCAGTGTCGACTTCGACTATGATAACCAGCCCACCTTCCCATTCGAGCCCGACCCCAAGACCTACTACGAGGACATGGCGCATTTCCCACGCGACTTCGAGAACACCCCAGATTGGCTCAAGGACAAGATCCGGACCGCCCTCACGATCATGAAGCAGGAGAAAGATCTGGAGGAATCCGAGGGACGGTCCACCGAGTGACACCGCCCGAGGTATCTGGCACGGCGGATCCGACCTTTGCGGCCATGCGTCACGCCCGTGTAGAAACTCACCATGCCACGAAGCCGGATTCCGACTCGAAGTCGAATCCGACTACCTCCCCAAGCACACCGTCGAACGCACTTGGTACGGCGAATTCGACATCTGATGACCACCGCCATTCCTTTGACGCCTGAAGACCAGAACTCACTCCTCCAGAAAATCGGTGGACATATTCTTGATTCCACCATGCCCTCCTGGGAGAGGATCGAACTTCGCGAGACACATGAAGGCGACGGGACGACTTTCCAAACAACCATGAAAGCAGCAAGGAGCGGAGAACCATAGGCCCCCAAGAGCAGAATGAGGCGCTCCGAGAAATCGGATCCCTCATTCTTGAAAAAGTTCAGGGACCCTGGACTGAGATCAGCTTGAAATACGATGCCCTCATCAGCCTCACCACCTGCCGAACCACGGTAACCAGAGACGAGGGCACCACCGAGAGAATAGACACTTCGAAGGACGTCACGGAGATGATGTTTCGCCTTCGAGACAAGATGCACGAATCCGGCAAGGGAACGTGGTACTCCGCCGAATATACGATCACACCGCCCGGCAGCTTCAACGTCGACTTCGACTACGACAATCCGCCCTCCTTCCCCTTCGAGCCCGACCCGAGGACCTTTTATCAGGACCTCCAGCAGTACCCCCGACGCTTCGAGAACGCGCCCGAGTGGCTCAATGAAAAGATCCGGTCCGCAATCGCAATCATGAAGCAGGAGAAGGAGCAGAAGGGATCCGAGGAAGGCACCACCGGGTGACCTCGATGAACGTGGACTCGTGAGAACCTCTCGCATGACCTACTTCATTCCGTCCCATGATCTCGGTTGCGGTCACGAGAATCTCCTCCCGCGCATACCCGACAAGCGGGCTCGGGTTGGCAAGACAGCCGAGGAACGCCCTGGGTCCATCGACCTCAGGTTGAACTCCCTGTGGTCGGACGCGTGCACCACGTTGGCGGTGGACCGTCGAGCCGCGAACCTGGAGACTTGGGAGGCCTGGACGGCGGCCATGCAGATGTACAACTCGCTGTTCGACATCACCATCCCCGAAGCGGGAACGCCGGTCGAGTTCATGTTCGACCACAAGACCAGGCGCACCACCGCGACCGGGCCTCGATACTCCACGGACGTCGGGGCATGGGACATGGCGTTCTACCTCGCCATCACCTGCCGCGACCAGGAACGGTGGAAGCGACTGTGCCACATCGACGTCGAACTCCTGCGACAGGCCGAACAGAATGGTGGCGCCCAGTACAACGCGTTTACCTATCACTGGGCGGCAGCGCGACAGGCTTACATTCTCCACCGTCCTGAACTGGTCGAGGAACTCACCGCCGCGATGGAACTCTCCGACCCCACACGATCCGAATTCGGCGACCCCGACCACCTCAACAAAGTCGTCTTCCCACAGATGAACACCTTCTTGAAATTCGCCCAGGGCGACTCCGACGCCTTCAACGAATCCCTCGCCAACGGCCTCACACTCTGGCGCGACTATGTGACCTCTGATGAGGAACGCGCTGAGGACGTCAAGAACGTCACGCCGCTGGGCCTCCTCGCCCTGGCCTGCATGGGATACGACCGCAGCCACCACGAAACAGGATTCCAGCTCGAAGTGGAATCCGACTACCTCCCCATACACATCGTCGAACGCACCTGGTACGGCGAATTCGACATCTGAGGGGCCATGTGACGGCGGCCCTGGCCCCGCTCCCCTGACCGCTCGGCCGGGCACGACCCAGTAGCGTACGAACCGCCCCGCTCCCCCGTGAAAGAGCCCCCCGTGAGCCATGACGTGATCGCCCTTCTGGCCGAGAGCCCCCACCGGCGTTCGCTCCTGGACGCCCTGGCCGAGGCCGGGCCGAAGCTGCGGGTCCGACTGGTCGCCGAGGGGACGGTGATCGAGCTGCGCGACGACTCCGGCCGCCTCGTGCTGGCCGTGCAGGCCGCACAGCGGCTGGCGGTCTCCTCCGAGGCCGACCGGCTCCTGACGGACGGGGTGAGCGACGACCTTCCCGCCCAGCCCTACTGGGTGGAGGCACGGGGCGCCGAGCTCGACGACACCGACACCGCCGGGATGGCCCGCCGGTTCGCCCGCCACCTGGTCGAGCGGCACGGCGGCACACTCTGGGAGCCCCAGCCCAGGCTCGCCCGCGACGACGAACACCTCCAGGGCGTCACCGACCACCCCGCGGTGAGCGCCGTGACCGGGAAGAACGCCGTCGTGGTACAGGACCGCCCGGTGGTGCCGCTGTCGAGCTGGATCGTGGACGCCCTCGCCGTGCACGGACGCGAAGGGCTCGGCCTCCAGGTGGTCACCCCGTCCACGAGCGTCCTCACGCACGCGTTGCGCTCGTTCCTGGGCAAGCGCGCCGCGACCTGGGTCGTGCGGGCGCCCGACGGCCGCTACTACGACGGCTTCAACGGCCTGCCGCTGGTGTGGGCGGACGACACCGGCTTCGTGCCCGACCCCGGCCTCGACCCGAGGGACGGCCCGAACACGGCCTTTCACGTCTCACCCGACGACGAACCGACCGTGCTCCTGCACGTGGATCTCCAGATCGACCATCCGGTCAGCGGTGACCTGGTGCTCGGCGGTGTCGTGGCGGACCTGGCCGCGCACGTGGCCGGGGCGCCTCCGTCGGTCTGGGGGACCTCCGAACCCCTCATCCGCCCCTGGGACCCCGCCCGGATCACCCAGACCGCCCGGCGGCGCGCCCCCGGGGCCACCTGGTTGGCCTTCTCCGGTCAGCCCGACGGCGGCGCGGACGCCGGCGCCCTGCCCTTCGCCGGGACCCTGCGGGTCTCGCGCGTGCCCTCGGGTGTGCGCGAGCACGTCCTGCTCACGGTGGCCCACCGTCCCGGCGAGGAGCCGGACACGCAGGCGCTCACCCCGTTGCTGCGCGACCTGGCGACCCAGGGCGGCCTGCGCACCATGACCGTGCACCGCGCGCTCGGCCGCGCCGACCTCACGACGCCGCCGCGCTGGTCCGGGGTGCCCGTGCCCGTGGGTCTGGCCGTGGGCGCCGAGGGGGTCCTGGAGACGGGCCTGGACAGGGCGCTCCAGGCACCGGTGGAGGGCGTGGCGGTCGGTCCGCGCATGACCCCGGTGGTCTGGTACCGCGTCGGCGACGGCACGGAACCGGACTCCTGGGACCGGTTCCAGGCCCTCAGGGAGCACCTCAGGCCCCGTTGAGCCCCCCCTGACCCCGCCACAAGCCCTCTAACTCCGCCACACGGCCGCTGAGCTCGCTGAGCTCGCTAGGCCCGGTTGACCAGGGTGTCGGCGTGCTCGGGGCTCAGGCAGTGCTCGATGACCGTCACGGCCGCGCCGATGACGCCCGCGCTCTCGCCCGCCGCGGAGGAGACGATGCTCAGGTGCTCGGTGGCCAGGGGCAGGGAGCGCTGGTAGATGATCTCGCGGACCCCGGCGAGCAGGTGGTCGCCGGCCAGCGCCAGCGCGCCGCCGATGACGATGACCGACGGGTTGAACATGTTGACCGACGCGGCCAGCACCTCGCCGACGTCGCGACCCGCCTGGCGCAGGGCGCGCAGGGCCGGGACCGACCCGTTGCGTGAGAGCTCCACGACGTCGCGGGCGCCGCCTGCAGGGACCCCCTCGCGGGTCAGCGCCTCGGCGATGGCCGAGCCGCTGGCCACGGCCTCCAGGCATCCGGTGTTGCCGCAGCGGCACTGGCGCCCCGCACCACTGGGCACGTGGATGTGCCCCATGTCCCCGGCCGCGCCCTGGGCGCCCCGGTAGACCCGGCCCTCACTGACGATGCCGCAGCCGATGCCGGTCGCGACCTTGACGAACATCAGGTGGCTGGCGGTGGGCCAGGCGACGTGGTGCTCGCCGACCGCCATGATGTTGACGTCGTTGTCCACCAGGACGGGGACGGGCAGGCGCGCGCCCACGTAGCCGGGCACGTCGAAGCTGTCCCATCCGGGCATGATCGGCGGGTTGACCGCGCGGCCGGTGGAGTACTGGACCGGCCCGGGCAGGCCGATACCCACCCCCAGCAGGTCGTGGATCTCGCGGCCGGCGCCGTCGAGCAGGGCCCACCCCCGCTCGACCACCTGGTCCAGCACGATTTCGGGGCCCAGCGCGATGTCCAGGTCGGCGCGGTCCTCGGCCAGGACCGTCCCCGACATGTCGGTCAGGGCCATGCGCGCGTGGGTGGCGCCGAGGTCGGCGGCCACGACCACGCGGGCGTCGGGTCGGAACGAGAAGGTCGTGGGCGGGCGTCCCCCGGTCGAGGCGGCCTCGCCCGCGGGTCCGATGAGCCCGCTGGCCAACAGGGCGTCCACGCGCTGGGTGACCGTGGAACGCGCCAGGCCGGTCACGGTCGCCAGCTCCGAACGGGTCCGCGGTCTGCCGTCGCGCAGTATCCGCAGCAGTGTCCCCGCCCCCGCGGCCGTCGCGCGCAACTCCGTCAAACCCCTGCCCCCTGAGCCCGTCAGCACCTCTTCCGTCATGAAACCAGTCAAGCACAGGATGCCGGACGAGGTTCGAGCGAGCCTAACGTGTTCTCGTCCGACAACTTATGCTTGACTATCGACATAAGTCCGGCGTACGGTTCCGACATGTCAGTGAGTAAGGTCACAAGCCTGGGTGAAGCGGACGATCCCGGCCCCCTCGCCCCCCTGGTCTACCGCGCGGCGGTGATCGGCACCGGTTTCATGGGACGGGTCCACACCCACGCCGTCCGCGCCGGCGGCGGCCGGGTCGTGGGCGTGGCCGGCTCCTCCCAGGACAAGGCCGAGCGCTTCCGCACCGCCCACGGCCTGGACCGCGCCGTCGGCCACGCCCTCGATCTCATCCACGACCCCGACGTGGACGTCGTCCACGTCTGCACCCCCAACCACCTGCACGCCCCGCTGAGCCTGGCCGCGCTGGCGGCGGGCAAGCACGTCGTGTGCGAGAAGCCCCTGGCCACCGACGCCGCTACGGCACGCAGCCTGGTCGAGGCCGCCGAGGAGGCCGAACGCGTCGCGGTCGTGCCCTTCGCCTACCGCTTCCACCCCATGGCCCGCGAGGCCCGCGCACGGGTCGCGGCCGGCGACATCGGACGCGTCAGCCTGGCGCACGGCGGCTACCTCCAGGACTGGCTGCTCTCCCCCGAGGACGACAACTGGCGGGTGGACCCCGAACTGGGCGGCCCCTCCCGGGCGTTCGGCGACATCGGCTCGCACTGGTGCGACATGCTGGAGTTCGTCACCGGCGACCGCATCACCGCGGTCAGCGCCCAGACCTCCCGCGTCAACGACACCCGCGGCAGCGCGTCCCGGCCGGTCACCACCGAGGACCTGGTCGCCTTCCAGTTCTCCACCCGCGGCGGCGCGATCGGCAGCGCCGTGATCAGCCAGGTCTCCGCCGGCCGCAAGAACCGGCTGCTGCTGGAGGTGTCCGGGAGCGAGGGCTCGCTCGTCTTCGACCAGGAGCGCCCCGAGACCCTGTGGTCCGGTTCCCGCGGCCGCACCGCGCTCATCTCGCGCGACGACCCCGCCCTCAGCGCCGACGCCGCCCGACTGGTCACGGTGCCGGTCGGCCACCCCCAGGGCTACCAGGACTGCTTCAACGCCCTGGTGGCCGACACCGCCGCGGCCATCGCCGGGCACGCGCCCGAGGGGCTGCCCCGCTTCGCCGACGGCCTGCGCGCCGCCGTGCTGGCCGAGGCCGTGCTGGAGTCGGCCCGCGAGCGCCGCTGGGTCGACGTCCCGGGGGTGGACGAGGCATGACCGGCGAACCCCTGCTGAGGATGCGCGCCATCACCAAGTCCTTCCTCGGTGTGCGCGTCCTGCACGGCGTCGACCTGGACCTGCGCGCCGGTGAGGTGCACGCCCTCGTCGGCGAGAACGGGGCCGGCAAGTCGACCCTGATGAAGGTCCTGGCCGGGGTGCACCGCCCCGACGGGGGCACCATCGAACTCGACGGCGAACAGGTCGCCTTCGAGCACCCCGTGCGGGCGCAGCGGGCGGGGGTCGCCACGGTCTTCCAGGAGTTCAACCTCCTGCCCGAGCGCACCGTCGCCGAGAACGTCTTCCTGGGCCGCGAGCCCCTGCGCCGCGGCCTCGTGGACGGCCGGGCGATGGAGCGCGCCACCGCCGCGCTCCTGGCCGACCTCGGGCTGGAGGGCATCGCCCCGTGGCGCAAGGTGCGGTCGCTGTCGGTGGCCGAGCAGCAGATCGTGGAGATCGTCAAGGCGCTCTCGCAGGACGCCCGCGTCATCTCCATGGACGAGCCGACCGCCGCGCTGGCCGACCACGAGGTGGAGGTGCTCTACGGGATCATCGCCCGGCTGCGCGAGCGCGGCGTGGCCGTCCTCTACGTCTCGCACCGGCTCAAGGAGATCTTCGACCTCGCCGCGACCATCACCGTCCTCAAGGACGGCGACCTGGTCGGCACCTGGCCCGTCCAGGAGATCGGGCCCGCCGAGCTGGTCCGCCAGATGGTCGGCCGCCCCGTCTCCGCGGTCTTCCCCGAACCCCTGGAGCCGCGCGGCGAGCAGGTCGGACGCGTCCGGCTGTCGGTGTCCGGGGGCGGCAACACCCAGGTGGACGACATCGGGTTCGAGGTCCGCGGCGGAGAGATCCTCGGCCTGGGCGGGCTCCAGGGCAGCGGCCGCACCGAGATCGCGCACGCCCTGTTCGGAATCGCGCGGTTCACCCGCGGCGAGGTGCGCGTGGACGGGCGGGTCGTGAACCCGCGCTCCCCGCGCCAGGCCGTGCGCGCGGGCCTGGTCCTGGTCACCGAGGACCGCAAGGCCCAGGGCCTGGCCCTGCACCAGTCGGTGCTGGCCAACGGGCGCCTGGTGCTGGACGCCGTCTTCCCCTTCGGTTCGGCGGCGCGCGCCCGCCGGCTGCCCGGCGTGCTGTCCTCGCTGGAGCTGGTCGCCCGCGGCGGCCACGGCCAGGAGGTCCAGTACCTGTCCGGCGGCAACCAGCAAAAGGTCGTGCTGGCCAAGTGGCTGGCGGCCGAACCCGGCGTCATCGTGCTGGACGAGCCCACCCGCGGTATCGACGTGGGCGCCAAACAGGCCGTCTACCGGCTCATGCGCGAACTGGCCGCCGACGGCGTGGCCATCGTGCTGATCACGTCAGAACTACCCGAGCTCATCGGCATGGCCGACCGACTGGTCGTGCTCGACGACGGCCGCGTCGCGGGCGAACTGCCCGGCGACGCCGACGAGGAGGCCGTGATGGCCCTGGCCACCGGTTCCGCACGCCACGAGGAGGCGGCGTCGTGACACCCCTGCGGACCACCGTGCGGAGCCTGGGATCACGGCTCGGCACCACCGGCCTGGTCTACGCCGCCCTGGTCGTGCTGCTGGCGGTCAGCGCCGCCTTCCTGGCCGCCCGCGGCGCCACCCTGTTCACCACCGCCAACACCGTCGACCTGTTCACCCGCAGCAGCCTGCTCGGCTTCCTGGCCATCGGCCAGACGCTGGTCATCCTCTGCCGTTCGCTCGACCTGTCGGTCGGCCACGTCGCCGCGCTCTCGGCGCTGGTGGCCGCCACCACGATGGACGGCGACCCCTCGCGCATCCTGCTCGGGGCGACCGCCGCCCTGGTCGTGTCGGGCCTGGTCGGCCTGGCCAACGGGCTCATCGTCACCGGACTGCGCGTCAACCCGTTCATCACGACCCTGGGGACCGCGCTGGTCATCCAGGGCTACCTGGACACGACCTTCCAGGGGCCGGCCGGGTCGGTGCCCGCCGCCTTCCAGGCCTTCGGCTACACCCGCATCGGCGTGCTGCCGGTCTCCACGCTCATCATGCTCGGCCTGGCGGTGGCGGCCGTGGTGTTCCTGCACCGCACCCGCATGGGCTACCACATGTACGCCGTGGGCGGCGACGCCGAGGTCGCCCGCCTGTCGGGTGTGCGAGCCGGGGTTCCGGTGGTCACCGCCCACGTCCTGTGCTCGATCACCGCCGGAGTGGCCGGTCTGCTGCTGGCCGCGCGGTTCGGCACCGGCAACCCGCAGGTGTACGCCAACGGCTACGAGCTGGAGGCCATCGCCGCGGTCGTGCTGGGCGGCACCTACCTGCTCGGCGGACGCGGCGGCGTGGCCGGAACGATCGCGGGCGTGTTCGTGCTGGCCACGCTCGACACCGTGTTCAACGTGCTCGCGGTCGACCCGTTCGTCAAGGACGTCCTGCGCGGCGCGGTCCTGGTCGCCGCGGTGGCCGTCTACGCCCGCGGACAGCACGCCCGCGCGGCCACACGCGTGCGGTTCCCGTCCTCGAAGCCGCCGGCTCCACCACCGCCCGCCACACCCCCGTCTCCGGAGACCGCGCCCCTGGAAGGCCGCCGATGACCGCTCCCGCCTCCCCGAGTCCCTCCGCTCCGCCGCCCGCCCCGAAGGCGGACGCGCCGCGCCGCGGCCCCCTGGGCGCGTTGTCCTCGCTGCCCAGGGGCGGCACGGCGACGGTCGCGCTGCTCCTGCTGCTGATCTTCGTCGTCATCGCCACGCAGAACCCGTCGTTCTTCGAGGGACCGCCGCTGATGGGGTTCGGCAAGAAGGCCGCCCCGCTGGTGATCCTCGCGGTCGGCCAGTACCTGGTGATCGTCTCCGGCGAGTTCGACCTGTCGGTCGGCTCCCTCGTGGGCGCGCAGGTCGTGGTCGCGGCCCGGCTCATCGACGGCGACGAGGCGATGACCTGGCCGGTCCTGGGGCTCATGGTGGTCTTCGGTCTGGTCGTGGGCCTGGTGAACGGGTTGGTCACCACCCTGCTGAAGGTGCCCTCGATCATCACGACCCTCGGCACGATGCTCATCCTCTTCGGCGCCGTGCGCTACTGGACCGGCGGCGCCCCCACGGGCGCGCTCTCGGACGCCTTCCGCGTCCCCGGCCGGAACGGGATCGAGAACGTCCCCGTGCTGCACCAGATCCCGTGGGCGCTGCTGATCGCGGCGGCCGTCGTGGTGGCCGGCGTGCTGGTGATGCGCTCCCCGTACGGACGCACGCTGATGGCGACCGGGGACAACGACACCGCCGCCGCGTTCTCGGGCGTGCGGGTGTGGTCGGTGCGCACGCTGGCCTTCATGGCCTCGTCCCTGCTGGCCACGCTCGCCGCGGTGCTCATCGGCGGCTACGCCGGTGTGACCGCCCAGGTCGGCCAGGGGCTGGAGTTCACCGCCATCACCGCCGTGGTCCTGGGCGGCGTGGTCCTGGGCGGCGGACGCGGCACCGTGCTGGCCGCTGCGCTCGGCGCCCTCACCGTGGAGGCGCTCTTCACCCTCTTCAACCAGCTGTACCTGCCCTCGACGATCCAGCCGGCGGCGCAGGGACTCATCATCATCGCCGCGGTGGCCTACGCCTCGCGCCGCGGCGAGCTTCGACTGCCCGGACGCCCCCTGCGGCGACCGGACCACCCGACCGGGCACTCGCCCGGCTCTTCGAGGAGGTAACACACCATGCGCGTTCCCCCTGCGCTCTTGGCCGGCGCCGCAGGCCTGGCCCTGGTCCTGAGTGCCTGTACGACCGACGCACCCGATGACGAAGCGGCCGAGGGCACCGGCCTGACCCCGGACGAGGAGTGGTTCGACCAGGAGGAGTTCGACGCCCAGCTCGCCCAGCGCGACATCGAACCCGAGGGCGACCCGGAGCAGCCCTGGCTGCAGGCGATCGAACCCGAGTGGACCGACACGGGCGAGTTCGCCGCCGACGACCCGGGCGACTCCACCGTGTGCTTCTCCAACGCCTCGGTGTCCAACCCGTGGCGCGTCACCGGCTTCATCACCATGGAGCAGCAGGTGGAGGCGCTCCAGGAGGAGGGGCGCATCGGCGAGTTCCGGGTCTCCGACGCCGCCGACGACGACAACCAGCAGATCTCCGACATCCAGGCGTTCGTGGACGCCGGGGACTGCGACGCCATCATCATCTCGCCGTCCACCACCGCCACCCTCACCCCCGCGGTGGAGACCGCCTGTGAGAGCGGCGTCCCGGTCATCGTCTTCGACCGCGGGGTCAACACCGACTGCATGGTCACCTTCATCCACCCCATCGGCGGCTACGCCTACGGCGCCGACGCGGCGGAGTTCCTCGTGGACGAACTGGAGCCCGGCTCGACCGTCCTGGCCCTGCGCATCCTCCCCGGGGTCGACGTGCTCGAACACCGGTGGGCGGCGGCCCAGACGATCTTCGACGACAGCGAGCTGGAGGTCCTCGGCTTCGAGTTCACCGGCGGCGACGGCGCCCAGATCAAGGACCTGGTGTCCCAGCACCTGCAGCGCGGCTCGGTCGACGGCATCTGGATGGACGCCGGTGACGGCGCGGTCGCGGGCCTGGAGGCCTTCGAGGACGCCGGCCAGCCGTACCCGGTCATCGCCGGCGAGGACGAGCTGAGCTTCATGCGCAAGTGGGACGAGGAGGACATCACGGCGATCGCGCCGGTCTACTCCAACTTCCAGTGGCGGACCCCGGTCCTGGCCGCGAGCATGATCCTGGCGGGCGAGGAGGTCCCCTCGGAGTGGGTCCTGCCGCAGGAGCCCATCCGCGAGGACGAGCTCCCGGACTACCTGGAGCGCAACGCGGACATGCCGTCCCTGCACTACGCGAAGTTCGGCGGCGAGGACCTGCCGGGCTTCCCCGAGGCCTGGACGGACCGGTAGATGCGCGCGCTGGGGGTCAACACCTGGGTGTGGACGTCACCACTGACCGACGCCGCCCTGGAGCGCATCGCGCCCCGCGTGGCGGGGTGGGGGTTCGACACGATCGAGCTGCCGGTGGAGGAGGTCGGCGACTGGGACCCCCGGCGTGCCCGTGCCCTGCTGGACGGGTTGGGCCTGTCGGCCACCGTCGTACTGGTCATGGGGCCCGGTCGTGAGCTGGTGGCGACCGGCCCCGAGACCCGCGCGGCCACGCAGGACTACCTGCGCGCGGTGGTGGACGCGGCGGCCGCGGTCGGCTCGCCCGTCATCGCCGGTCCCGCCTACGCCTCGGTCGGCCGCACGTGGCGGATGTCCGAGGCCGAGCGGGCCGGGGTCTACGCCGAGCTGACCGACGCGCTGGCGCCCGTGGTCGAGCACGCCGCGGCCGCGGACGTGCGGGTGGCCGTCGAACCCCTCAACCGGTACGAGACCAGTGTCCTCAACACGGTCGACCAGGCCATGACGGCCCTGGCCGACCTGCCCGCGCGGCACTGCGGGCTGGCCCTGGACGTGTACCACCTCAACATCGAGGAGCGGGACGTGGCCGCCGCCGTCGACCGTGCGGCACCGCGCCTGCACCACGTCCAGGTCTGCGCCAACGACCGGGGCGCCCCCGGCGCCGACCACCTGGACTGGCCCGGGATCACGGCCGCGCTGGACCGGGCGGGGTACACGGGCCCGCTGGTCATCGAGTCGTTCACCGCCGACAACGCGAGCATCGCCACGGCCGCCTCCGTGTGGCGGCCCCTGGCGGAGAGCCAGGACGCCATCGCCGTGGACGGCCTGGCGTTCCTGCGCTCCCTGCCCGGCCCGGCGGTGCCGACACGTCCCCGACCCTCACCCAGACGGAGGTAGCGAGAATGCCGCGACCAGTCACCCTGTTCACCGGCCAGTGGGCCGACCTGCCGTTCGAGGAGCTGTGCTCCCTGGCGGCCACGTGGGGGTACGACGGCCTGGAGATCGCCTGTTGGGGCGACCACCTCGACGTCACCCGCGCGGCCGTGGACGACGCGTACGTGGCGGAGCGCCTGGAGATCCTGGAGCGCCACGGGCTGAGCGTGTGGGCGATCTCCAACCACCTGCTCGGCCAGGCGGTGTGCGACGACCCCATCGACCAGCGCCACCGCGACATCCTGCCCGACCGGGTGTGGGGCGACGGCGAGCCCGAGGGCGTGCGCCGACGCGCGGCCGAGGAGATGCGCACCACCGCCCGGGCCGCGGCCCGGATGGGCGTGTCCACGGTGGTGGGCTTCACCGGCAGCGCGATCTGGAAGTACGTGGCGATGTTCCCGCCGGTGGGCGAGGACGTGATCGAGGCGGGCTACCAGGACTTCGCCGACCGCTGGAACCCGATCCTGGACGTGTTCGACGAGGTGGGCGTGCGCTTCGCCCACGAGGTGCACCCCTCCGAGATCGCCTACGACTACTGGTCCACCGAGCGGGCCCTGGAGGCGGTGGGGCGCCGGCCGGCCTTCGGCCTGAACTGGGACCCCAGCCACATGGTGTGGCAGGACATCGACCCGGCGGGCTTCCTGTGGGACTTCCGGGACCGGATCTACCACGTGGACTGCAAGGACACCCGCAAGCGGACGGGCAACGGGCGCAACGGACGGCTGGGCTCGCACCTGCCGTGGGGTGACCCGCGGCGGGGCTGGGACTTCGTGTCGACGGGGCACGGGGACGTGCCGTGGGAGGACTGCTTCCGCACGCTGAACGCGATCGGCTACGAGGGTCCGGTGTCGGTGGAGTGGGAGGACGCCGGGATGGACCGCCTGGTGGGCGCCGCGGAGGCGGTGGACTTCGTGCGCTCCCACTCCTACGACCCGCCGGAGGCCGGCTTCGACTCGGCCTTCGGCGGTCGGGAGACCGAGGAGAAGTAGGCGCTCGCCCCTCGTGGCCGCGGTGCGGGCCCGGGGCCCGGTCCCGCACCGCGGCCGGGACCCGCATCAGGGCCGGGGCCGTCGCCGGGGCCCGGATCACGGCCGGGGCCCATCGCCTGCCACCGGTCACCCGGTCACATCATGGGGGCGATGACCACCCGGTAGTGGCCGCCCTCGGCGGTGGCCACGTCCGCACGGAAGTCGTTGATCCGGTTGACGGAGCGCTGGACCGCGTCGCTGCGCACCCCGCTGGTGTCGGCGGTGGGCAGGTGCTCCCGGACGGACGAGATCGCCTCGTCCACCGACAGCGCGGTCGCTCTGCGCTCCGGCGTGACACTCCAGCCGTCATCGGACAGGCGGCTGATCGCGATCCGGAACATCCCGGTTCTCCCTGCGGTGTCGGAGGGCTGGAGCGCCATTGTCTCCCATCGCCCACGAGCGCGGAAGAGCGATGCGGCGGGGTGTGGACGGCCGTGCCGCGCACACCCCGCCGGACGCCGTCAGACCTCCAGGTCCTCCTCGATGCCCCGGAGGCGGTGCCTGGCCAGGGCCAGGTTGGCGCGTGCCCTGTCCAGCGCGAGGTAGAGGAACAATCCCTGGCCCTTGCGGTTCGTGAGGGGCCGGATCAGGTGGTACTGGCTGGACAGCGAGATGAGGATGTCCTCCAGCCCCTGCTTGAGTCCGAGCTGGTCCATCGTCCGCATCTTGGCCCGGACGACCTCGGTGTTCCCCGCGGCGGCCACGTCCAGGTCCAGGCCGCTGGTCGAGTTGAGCGATCCCAGGGACATTCCGCTGTTGTAGTCCACGACGGCGGCGCCGAGGGCTCCCTCGATCGCCATCATTTCCTTCAGCCCTGCGTCGATGTTCGGCATGTCCTTCTCTCTCCTTGTGGTCATGTGGCGCAGAAACGGCCGTTGGGCCATCCAACGGCGGATGAGGACGCGCCGTGGTTCGAGTCGGCGGCCGGTCACGCGATCACGGAGCCCTTCCATGGGCGGTCGACCGACAGCGAGCGGAGCCCGGTCAGCACGCGTTCGAGCACCGCGCGGTCCACGGTGGACGCGGCTCGGGGCGCGGGCCGGCCGCGCTCGCGCCGGGGCGGGCGGCCCGGGTCCCGACGGCCCGGGTCCCGGCGGGGCGGGGGAAGGCGCGCCGAGCCCGCCAGACCGCGCAGGCGCCGCAGGGCGAAGCCGAGATGGCCCCCGTCCCGCTCCATCCGCACCTGGACGCACAGGTCCGAGCCCTTCAGGACGGCGATCAACAGGTGGTGCTCGGCGTCGGTCACGACCACGTCCTCCACCGCCTCGGCCTCGAACGGGGCGTTGGCGCCGATGGCCCGGACGATCGCCACCGCTTCGGCCGGCCGGTCCTCGGCACCGGCGAGGGAGACCGTCGCGCCCTGTCGCCAGTCGACCAGCGAGACGCTGCGGACTCCGGGTGTCGTGAGCATCTCCCGCAACTGCTGGTCGATGGAGAGCACGGCGGCTCCTTCGGGGAGGACCGGGAGCGACGCGCGTCGGCCCCGGGAACGGTCGAGGCCCTCGGCGGCCCCTGCGGACTCATGACGATAGGACGCGCCGACGCGCACCGCAGGCGTTCCGCGGATTCCCTGACCTTCGTCCAGAAAAGTGGCAAACCGTCACTATCCGGAAAGAAGCGACACAGGACTTTTATTGGCCTTTGGGCGGCATAAAACAGTGGTCGCCCGGAGTGTTCCGGGCGACCACTTCTCTCATGTTCTGGGCGTTTACCGAGGCCCGTGCCGCTGGGGCGTCACAGCCAGACCACCTCGGACGTCTCCAGGTCATAGCGCGCGGGGACGATGTCCAGGCGCCCGGAGTCGACCTTCTCGCGCAGGTCGGCGTCCTGGCGCAGCTGCTCGGCGATGTGGACGGCGTTGGCGCGCACGCAGTCGTCGACGAAGTCCTCGCCGTCGTCGGGCGTGGAGTCGACGACCTCCAGGATCCGCTCGACGAGGAAGCCGATGTGGCCCTCGGGCACTTCACCGCTCTCGTGCGCCTCGACGGCGGCGGTGACCGCGCCGCACGACTGGTGGCCCAAGACGACGATCAGGGGGACGTCGATGTGCGCGGCGTAGCTCAGACTGCCGAGCACCGAGCCGTCCAGGACCTGCCCGGCGGAACGGATGGTGAAGAGGTCGCCGAGCCCCTGGTCGAACACCAGTTCCGGGGGCACCCGGGAGTCGGCACAGCCGAGGATGGAGGCGAAGGGGTTCTGTCCGCCGACGAGTTGGGTCCGGCGGCCCCGGTTCTCGTGCGGGTGGCGGGAGCGGTAGCGGCGCCAGCGGTCGTTGCCCTGCTTGAGCAGGCGCAGGGCGGAGGCGGGGTCCTCGGCGCGCGGCGCGTCCACCGGGTCGGCCCAGGCGGAGGCGGGGAGCGCGGTGACGGTGGCGGCCCCGGCCCCGCCGACGAGGGAGGCGCGTAAGGCATTGCGGCGTGTGATGGCCATGGAGTCAGCTCATATCTACATCAATGGGGCAGAACATGTCCCAATCCCATAAAACGAGGAAAAGCTACTCCCCGCGCCCGGCCGATGACCTGATCGTTGACGCGTTCCTAACGCGGGGCGGCCCGTGGCACGTGCCACACCCGCGGCCGCCTATGCTGTATTACTGACCGATCGTTCGTTTATCGAGCGCCCCGTGACCCCGGCGACACCGTGTCCGCACCCCGTTCACCAGGGACGACCAGGAGGTAGATTCACCTACCGTGCCTCGATCATCCTCACTCGAACCGCCGACCTCCCGCCGAGAGCCGGGCCGGCGCCGTTCCGGCCGCCCCGGCCACGACGCCGACTCCGTCCTGCGCGTGGCCGCGCGCGTGTTCAACGAACGCGGATACGACGGCACGAGCATGGAGGACCTGGCGCGCGCCCTGGGCGTGACCAAGTCCGCGATCTACCACCACGTCACCGGCAAGACCGAACTGCTGCGGCGCTCACTGGACCTGGCCCTGGACGCCCTGTTCGCGGTCACCCGCGAGGAGGCCTCCACCAGCGGGCCGGCCATCGACCGCCTGGAGAACGTCCTGCGGGGCAGCGTCCGGGTCCTGGTGGAGGAACTGCCGCACGTCACGCTCCTGTTGCGCGTGCGCGGCAACACCGAGGTCGAGCAGCACGCCCTGGCCCGCCGGCGCGAGTTCGACCACCTCGTCGCCGGCCTCGTACGCGAGGGCATCGCCGCGGGGGAGATCCGGGACGACGTCGACCCCGCGATCGCCGCGCGCCTGCTGTTCGGCATGGTCAACTCCATCGTGGAGTGGTACCGCCCGGACCGCGGCCTGGACGCCGAGGAACTCGCCGAGTCCCTCTCCCGCATGGCCTTCGAAGGGCTGCGCGCGTAGCGCGTCCGTTGAGGGTGGTAGCCCCCTCTCGCGAAGCGCCCCCGGGCGATGGTGGGCGACGGGCGGGCTGCGCGCGTAGCGCGTCCGTTGAGGGTGGTAGCCCCCTCTCGCGAAGCGCCCCCGGGCGATGGTGGGCGACGGGCGGGCTGCGCGCGTAGCGCTCCGTTGAGGGCGGTAGCCCCCCTCGCGCGCAGCGCGTCCGTGGAGAGTTGTGACCGTGGCCACATCAGGCCAATGCGCATACCCGCGCAGACCTGGTCAATCACCCCTCGGCGTTCCTAGAATCCCTACACCGTCTCCCCCAACGGTTCTTGGAAAGCGGCGCTCGTGACCGACCACATGTCGCAGGATCTACTGACGCCTGCCATCGCCTTCTCCGTCTCCGTGTGCGGCTCGTTCCTCGGGCTGGCCTTCGCCGCCCGCGCGCGGCGGGCCGTGGGCGCCGTCCGGTGGCAGTGGCTGGTCCTGGGCGCCCTCTCGCTCGGCGGCATGGCCGTGTGGTCCATGCACTTCATCGCGATGATGGGGTTCAGCGTCACCGGCGCCGCCATCCGCTACGACGCCTTCCTCACCCTGGTCAGCGGGGTGACCGCCGTCCTGGTCATGGGCGCGGCGCTGACCATGACCATCCGCAAGCGCACCATGCCCTGGATCTTCGCCGGGGGCGTGCTCGCCGGCGCCGGGGTGATCGCCATGCACTACACGGGCATGGCCTCGATGAACACGCACGGCGCGATGCACCATGACCCGCTCTACATCGCCGCCGCCTCGGTCATCGCCTTCGTCGCGGCCACGGTCGCGATGTGG
Organism: Nocardiopsis sp. Huas11; assembly: GCF_003634495.1. Classification (GTDB taxonomy): domain Bacteria; phylum Actinomycetota; class Actinomycetes; order Streptosporangiales; family Streptosporangiaceae; genus Nocardiopsis. The sequence goes on from NZ_RBKY01000001.1 coordinate 1,433,913, forward strand.
TTCTCCGCGCGGCTGCGCGGCGCGCCCGCCCTCATCGGCGGGTCTCTGGTGATGGCGGTCGCCGTGACGAGCGTGCACTACACCGCGATGATGGGCGTCCACGTCATGGTCCCGGACGCGGTCCGGCCCGGGCCTCCGGACGGCTCCACCGCGTACGACCTCCTGCTGCCGGTGATCATCGGGCTCTTCGTGCTCCTGCTCGTGTGCAGCCTCTTCCTGATGCTCGGCGACGAGGAGGAGCGGGTCGACTCCTTCCGCCCCGACGCCGACGCTCCGCGCGCGCGTGAGACCGCCCCTGGCGCGGTCGGGGACTACACGCCGCGGCACGGCCTGCGGAACACGCCCCCGCCCGCGTCCGACGACGTCTGGCGGCGCCCCCAGCGGTAACGGCGCATCGAGGCCGACCACCGGGTAACCAGTGACGCATGTCACTCCACGTGCGCCCGAACGCCGGAACCGCCCTCCACGCGGGGGACCCCGTCTGCCCACGTTGATTTCACAGCTTGAACTCAAAGCTCAGATTTCAGCCCGAGTTGCGGTCTGGGTCACCTTCTTGTTTATGGTTCTTGAAGGCAAGGACGCCGTGGAGTGCGCTTTACCTCTCGTTGGTGAACTCAACGAGTCGCGCGTTCCCGTGCCCCCCCGGTTGCCGTCACCGAGCACTTCTGGAGATCCCGTGAGCACCACCGCACCAGCCGGACCACACCCGTCCGCGGTCCGACCACCACACCTGCGCTACGTCGTCTTCATCACCGCGGCCGCCGCGCTGGGCGGGTTCCTCTTCGGCTACGACAGCGCGGTCATCAACGGAGCCGTCGAGGGGATCCGGGGCCGGTTCGGCGTCGGATCAGGGGCCCTGGGCGCGGTCATCGCGATCCCCCTGCTCGGCGCCGCCGCCGGTGCCGTGGCCGCCGGACGGCTGGCCGACCGCGTCGGGCGCCCCCGGGTGATGCAGCTGGCCGCGCTGCTGTTCGCGATGAGTGCCATCGGTTCGATGCTGCCCTTCACGGTATGGGACCTGGCGGTCTGGCGTGCCCTCGGCGGCGTCGCCATCGGTATGGCGTCGGTCATCGCCCCCGCCTACATCGCAGAGGTCGCCCCCGCCGCCTACCGCGGCCGCCTCGCGTCCTTCCAGCAGGCCGCGATCGTCCTGGGCATCGCCATCTCCCAGCTGGTCAACTGGGGCCTGCTGACCCTGGCCGACGGCGACCAGCGCGGTACCCTGTTCGGCCTGGAGTCCTGGCAGGTCATGCTGGGCGTCGAGATCGTCCCGGCGGTGGTCTACGGACTGCTCGCGCTGCGCATCCCCGAGTCGCCGCGCCACCTGGTGGCCACCGGCCGCACCGAGGAGGCCAAGCGGGTGCTGGCCTCGGTGGAGGGCGACGGCGGCGACCTGGACGCCGAGATCGCCCGGATCGACGCGCGGATGCGCGGTGAGCACAAGCCGTCCCTGCGCGACCTCATCGGCGGTCGGACCGGACTGCTGCCCATCGTCTGGGTCGGTATCGGCCTGTCCGTCTTCCAGCAGCTCGTCGGCATCAACGTGATCTTCTACTACAGCTCCTCGCTGTGGCAGTCCGTCGGCATCGACCCGAGCAGCTCGTTCCTCTACTCGTTCACCACCTCGATCATCAACATCCTCGGCACCGTGATCGCGATGCTGCTGGTCGACCGGATCGGCCGCAAGCCGCTCGCCCTCATCGGCTCGGCCGGCATGGCCCTCTCCCTCGGCCTGGCCGCCTGGGCGTTCTCGTTCACCACCGAGATCGACGGCGAGATCGCCCTGCCCGACCCGCAGGGCGCCGTCGCCCTGTTCGCGGCGCACGCGTTCGTGCTCTTCTTCGCCCTGTCCTGGGGTGTGGTCGTGTGGGTGATGCTCGGCGAGATCTTCCCCAACCGGATCCGGGCCGCCGCTCTGGGCGTCGCCGCCTCCGCGCAGTGGATCGCCAACTGGCTCATCACCGTCAGCTTCCCGTCGCTGTCCGACTGGAACCTGGCCGGTTCGTACGTGATCTACGCGGCCTTCGCCCTGCTCTCCATCCCGTTCATCCTCAAGTGGGTGCCCGAGACCAAGGGCCGGACCCTGGAGGAGATGGGCTGACCCGCCCTTCCCCGACCCGAGGGGGCCACCGCGACGCGATGGCCCCCTCTCGCGCGAGGAAAACCCGTGGCGCCCCGGACGCGCGCGCCCCTAGGATCGACTCGCCCGGACGCCCCGTGCGCGTGCACGACGGCCGACGACGACGGAGAGGAACGTGCCATGACGGACTTTGTGAGTGGCCAGACCCCAGTCTTCCCGATCGTCCGCGAGACCTGACGGACCCCATCACGCGGTCCCACGGCTCGCATCCCAGAGAGCCTGTCGTGAGTACACACAGCACTTCGTCCACCCCGTCCCACCCACTGGACGCCCTCGGCTGGAACGCCCGGGTCGAGGCCGCCTTCGACGGCGTCGCGCTGTCCAGCGAGCACGTCCTGCTGCCCGCCCGCGTCTCCGCGGCGCGCAGGGGCGGCGCCGAGATCCGCCTGCCCGGCGTCCACGACGCCGTCTTCGCCCCCGCGGTCCGCAGGGCCGCCCACTCCGACCCCTCCACCGCTCCGTGCAGCGGTGACTGGGTCGCCGTCCGCCGCTCCGGCGACGACTGGCTCGTCGAGGCCGTCCTCGAACGCGCCGGCACGCTCGTCCGCCAGGGCGTGGCCAAGGACTCCTACGACCAGGTCCTGGCCGCCAACGTCGACTACGTCCTCATCTGCGAGGCCGCCGACCAGGGGCCCAACGTGGGCCGCCTGGAACGCTTCCTCAGCCTGGTCTGGGCCGGCGGCGCCACCCCGGTGGTCGCCGTGACCAAGGCCGAACTGGCCGGGGACCGCCTGCCCGAGGTCGTCGAGCTGGTCGAGTCGGTCAGCTCCGGCGCCGACCTGTACACCGTGAGCGCCCATACCGGCCAGGGTCTGGACGCGTTGGCCGCGCGCCTGCTGCCCGGCACGACCTGGGTCCTGCTGGGCACGTCGGGCGCGGGCAAGTCCAGCCTGGTCAACGCGGTCGCCGGCCGTGCCCTGATGGACACCGGCGAGATCCGGCAGGACAAGCGGGGGCGGCACACCACCACCCACCGCCAGCTGCTCGCCCTGCCCGGCGGCGCACTGGTCCTGGACATCCCGGGCGTGCGCCGGATCGACGTGCCCGGCGACGAGTCCGGGGTCGACCGGACCTTCGCCGACATCCTGGCCCACGCCGAGGAGTGCCGCTTCCGGGACTGCTCGCACGAGTCCGAGCCCGGCTGCGCGGTCCAGGCCGCCATCGGCGAGGGCGAGCTGGACGCCCGCCGGCTGGACCGGTGGAACCGGCTGCGCCGCGAGTCCGAGTGGAACCGCTCGCGTGGCGACCAACGGATCCGCGGGGAGCGCAAGCGGCAGTGGAAGGCCCTGGACAAGGCGGCCAGGGACGCCGGGCGGCGCAAGCGCGACCACCTGTACTGACCGGGCGCTCCCTCGCCGCATCCCCCGGGGGCCGCCGCGGTCGCGGCGGCCCCCGGGGCCGGTCTCAGAACCCGAAGGCGCGACGGGCGTTGCCCGCGATGACCCCGGCGAGCTCGTCCTCGTCCATGCCCTTGGCCCCGGCCAGCGCGCGCAGCGTGTGGGGCACGAGGTAGGGGGCGTTGGGGCGGCCCCGGTAGGGCTTGGGCGTGAGGAAGGGGGCGTCGGTCTCCACCAGCAGCAGCTCCGGCGGGGCGGCCGCGGCCGCCTCGCGCAGGGGCTCGGCGCTGGCGAAGGTGACGTTGCCCGCGAAGCTCATGAAGTAGCCGTGCTCGGCGCAGACCTTGGCCATGTCGGCGTCCCCGGAGAAGCAGTGGAAGACCACCCGCTCCGGCGCGCCCTCGTCGGCCAGGATCCGGAAGACGTCGTCGTGCGCCTCGCGGTCGTGGATCATCACGGCCTTGCCGTGGCGCTTGGCGATGTCGATGTGCCGGCGGAAGGACTCCTCCTGGGCCCGCGCGCCCTCGGGCCCGGTGCGGAAGGTGTCCATCCCGGTCTCGCCGACCGCCACCACCTGCGGCAGCGCGGCGAGCTCGGCGATACCGTCCAGGGCCTGGTCCAGGGCTGCGGCGCCCCCGGCCGCGCGCACCTTGCCCGCCCAGTCGGTGTCGTCGACCTCGACGCCCTCGGCACCGTCGCCGTGCACGATCCGCGGCGCCTCGTTGGGGTGAAGGGCCACGGCGGCCCAGACCTCACCCGGATGGGCGGCGGCGGTCTCGGCGGCCCAGCGCGAGGACGCCAGGTCCACGCCCACCTGGACGAGCGGGGTCACGCCGACGGCGCGTGCCGCCGCGATGATCTCCTCGACCTCCGGCGTCTGCATGTCCATGTGCGTGTGGCTGTCGGCCACCGGCACGCGCAGGGGCTCGGGGGCCGGCGGGGGCGTCTGCTCGTTGCGCTCCCGGACCGCTCTCCCGCTGCGTTTACCCACGTCTGCGCCCACCCTTCTCGATCGATCGTCGGCTCGATACTAGGTGCCCGCACCGCATGACCGGCACGCGCGGACCCGGGCGGTTGACAGGGCATTGACTCAATGACTTAATACATTAACTGATTACTCATCGACCGACTCCGAACAGAACGGACGGCACGTGCGGACACTGACGTCGGACCTCCTCGACCCCCTGGGGCACAGCGTGTCCCTGCCAGCCCAGCTCCTGTACGCCCAGAACATCGGCGCGGGACTCTCGCTCGGCATCGCCCTGTGCGCGATGCTGGCCATGGCGCTCCCGGCCCTGCGCATCCGCACCGGAGCCTCCGGACCCGCCCTGTTCCGGGTGGGCCCGCTCCTCGGCCTGACCGCGGCCGTGGTGGCGACGATCGCCGCGGAGATGTACGTGCGCGACTTCAGGATCTGGCACTTCGCCTTCCTGATGACGGTCATCGTCGCCGTGGGGGTCTGGCTCCTGGCGCGTTCGCGGCGCGCGGTCTCCGCCCGGGGCGAGAGCGCCTCCCGCACGACACCGCTCGACGAGGGCGTCACCGCCCGGAGCTGGTTCGCCGCCTCCCTCCTCGGCTTCGTCGCCGTGATCGGCGGCGGCATCCTCGTCCTGTTCGCCCTGGGCGCCCCCGAGGTCCTCCTCCTGCCCTCGTTCCTGGTCGCCGCGGTGCTCGCCGCGGTCGTGGCGGGCGACCTGACGGCCAATCTGCTGCTCCGGTTCCGGGCCCGTACCTACCGGGCCGAACTGCGCCCGCGCGGGGTGGCCACGGTGCTGCCCGCGAGCCGTGCCGTCGGCGTCCTCGTGCTCTGCGCGGCGGTGACCTGCGCCGGTTTCGCGATCGCCGTGGGCGAGTACCGCATGACCGTGATCGCCGCGTGCGCCCCCTACCGCGACCTCGCGCTCTCCGATTGGGCCGACACCGTCGGACTGGGCATGATCGGCGTCGCCGCGCTCGTGACCACGGCTCTGGGCGCGGTCGGCGTGCTGGTCGCCGCCGCCCGGCCCGCCATCGCCTCCCTGGAGCCCGCACGGGACCTGGCTCTGCGCCGCCTCTCCACCGCACGGACGGTGTGCGCGGTCGTGGGCGCCCAGATCGTGCTCGCGGGCGACCTGATTCCGGCGACCGTCTACGCGATCCGGCCCACCGATCCCAGGGAGTGCTCGCCGACGCACAGCAGCCTCTACACCCAGCCGGGCTGGCTCCCCGACGGTGGCCACCCGGGTGCGCTGCTGCTCCTCGGCGGCCTGGCCGTGTCCCTCGGCGGATGCCTGGTGTGGGCCATCGCGACCTGGCGGTCCACGGTCCGCGCGCTCGCCCCCTTCGCCGAGGCACCCGCCCGCGAGCCCGCCGGCACGCCGGACGGCCGCTGACCACCCCGAACCGAAGGGAACCCCGACATGTCGGCCCTCACACCCGATCTGGTCACCGACCAGGCGCGCTCGTGGATCGGCGGCCTGCTGCCCTGGATCATCATCGTGTCCGCGCTGCTCGCCACGGTGCTGCCCGCACTGCGCCCGCGGGGCGGCCGCGCCTTCGCGCGCTCCTTCGGGGCCGTACCGGCCCTGGGCACGATCGGCACCGTCGTCATCGCCGTCGCAGTGTTCGCCTACCGCGTGGACTGGGCGATCATCACCCTGTTCCTGGTGGCCGTCGCGATGGGCGTCGCCGCGTCCGTCCGTGCCGTCCGCAAGGCGTCCCTGCGCGAGGAGGTCCTGCCCGCCCCGACCGACCAGGAGACGCTCCTGCGCAAGTGGTGCACCGCGTCCCTCCTGGGCTTCCTGGCCACGGCGGTGGCGGCGACGGCGACGGCCGTCCTGATCGTCCTCGGCGAGCACGACCGCCGGTACACGCTGGAGGCCTCGGTCCACGTCGTGGCCCTGCTGGGCGCGGTCGTGGTCGGCGACCTCGCGGCCAACCTGCTGCTCAGGGTCAGGTCGCGCACGTACCAGGCCGAACTGCGTCCACGCGGTGTGACGACCGTGGTCTCGCGCGGAACCGTCGCCGGCGTCCTCATCCTCACCGCCGCCGTGTCCGTGGGGGCGGTCGCCGTCAACATCGGCGAACAGGTCATGGCCCACGCGGCCGAGTGCCCGCCGGTGCGCTACCTCGGGCTCTCCGAGATCCGGGACGTCCTCGGGATCGGTCAGCTCGGACTGGTCGGGCTCGTGGTCACGGCCCTGGGCGCGATCGGCGTCCTGGTGGCGGCCGGACGTCCCGCCATCGGCTCGCTCTCCCCCGCCTCGGACCGGGCCCTGCGCCGGCTCTCGGCGGCCCGTACCGTGTTCGCCGTCGTCGGTGCCCAGATCGTCCTCGCGGGCGACCTGGTACCGGGCACCGCCTACGCCTTCCTTCCCGTCGATCCGAGGTGCCACGTGGACTACGACTTCGGCCACCTGCCGCCGAACTGGCTCCCGGGCCCCTACCAGCCCGGTGCCGTACTCGCCCTGACCGGCATGGCCGTGTCCGTCGCGGGGTGCGCCGTGTGGGCGGCCGCGACGTGGAGGGCCTCCACCCGTGCCCTCGTCTCCTTGGCCGAGGCCTCTCCCACGAGCTCGCCCGCGGCCTCCGCCGCGGGCACCGGCGGGGCGGACCGCGACGAGCGGGACCCCCGATGATCATCGAGGTGGAGCCGCGGGGACCACTCCCGCCCTACGAGCAGATCCGCAGACAGATCCTCGCCCTGGTCGTGTCCGGCGAGCTGGCGCCCGGAGCCCGCCTGCCGACCATCCGACAACTCTCCGGGGACCTCAACGTGGCACCCAACACCGTGGCACGGGCGTTCCGGGAACTGGAGGCCGTCGGCGTGCTCTCCAGCCGCAGGCGCCACGGGACCTCGGTCACCGACGACGCCCGTGAGCACGCGCGCGCGGCGCTCTCCGGCGCCGCTCCCCCGCCCGCCGCGGGCACGGCGCCACCGACGCGGCCGCCGGACCTGGAGGAGGCCGCGCGCGCGTTCACCGCTCACGCGCACGGCCTGGGACACGGCCTGGACGAAGCACTCGAAGCCGTCCGCAGGAGCTGGTGACAGCACTGTGGGCCCTGGCGACGGCCGGGGCCCACAGTGGCGTCATAAGGACGAGCCCTACTCGGTGGGGCCCTCCAGGCGCGCCAGCTCCTCGTCCACCACGGACGGGTCGAGCTTGGTGAACAGCGGCTGCGGGCGGTCGAGCGGCGTGCCCGGCACGATCGGGATCGACTCCCAGCGGGCCTCGTTGTCGGCGTACTCACCGGTGATCACGGGGTAGTCGACCGGCTCGTCGGAGTCGCCGATGGTGTCGTGGCCGCTCTCGATCCGGGGCATGCCGGTCCACGTCCCCGTGCCGCCGAGCATCGCGTACACCTTGTTCGCGGACTCGGGCAGGTAGGGCGTGAGCAGCGTGTTGGCGTCGCTGACCAGCTGCAGGGCCACGTGCAGGACCGTCGCCATGCGCTCGGGGTCGGTCTTCTTCAACGCCCACGGCGCCTGGTCGGAGATGTACTTGTTGGCCTCGGCCACCGTGCGCATGGCCTCCTGGAGACCGGCCTTGAACTGCGACCGCTCCAGGCGCGCGCCCACCGTCGCGAAGGCCGCCCGGGAGGCGGCCAGCACCCGCTGGTCCTCCTCGGTCAGCTCGCCCGCGGCGGGGATCTCGCCGAGGTTCTTCGCCGCCATGGAGATGGAGCGGTTGACCAGGTTGCCCCAGGCCGCCACCAGCTCGTCGTTGTTGCGGCGCACGAACTCGGCCCAGGTGAAGTCGGTGTCCTGGGTCTCGGGACCGGCGGCCATGATGAAGTAGCGCAGCGCGTCGGCGGAGTAGCGCTCCAGGAAGTCGCGCACGTAGATGACCACGCGGCGCGACGAGGAGAACTTGCGGCCCTCCATGGTGAGGAACTCGCTGGAGACCACCTCGGTGGGCACGTTGAGGGCGCCCAGCGGACCGGTGTCGCCGCCCCGGTCGCCCTCGCCGTTCGCGCCCAGCAGGATCGCGGGCCAGATCACCGAGTGGAAGACGATGTTGTCCTTGCCCATGAAGTAGTACGACCGGGCGTCCTCGTCCTGCCACCAGCGGCGCCACGCCTCGGGCTCACCGACGCGCTTGGCCCACTCGATGGACGACGACAGGTAGCCGATCACCGCGTCGAACCACACGTACAGGCGCTTGTTGTCGTTGTCGCTCCAGCCCTCCAGGGGGATGGGCACGCCCCAGTTGAGGTCGCGGGTGACCGCGCGCGGCTGGAGGTCCTCCACCAGGTTCAGGGAGAACTTCAGGACGTTGGGGCGCCACTCGCCCTCCTTGCCCTTGAGCCACCCCGTGAGGACCTCGGCGAACGCCGGCAGGTCCAGCATGAAGTGCTCGGTGTCCACGAACTCCGGCGTCTCGCCGTTGATCCGCGACCGGGGCGAGATGAGGTCGATCGGGTCGAGCTGGTTGCCGCAGTTGTCGCACTGGTCGCCGCGCGCGCCGTCGTAACCGCAGATGGGGCAGATGCCCTCGATGTAGCGGTCGGGCAGCGTACGGCCGTTGGACGGGGAGACCGCGCCCTGGGTGGTGCGGGTGAAGACGTAGCCGTTCTCGTACAGCGTGGTGAACAGCTGCTGGGCGACGGCGTAGTGGTTGCCGGTGGTGGTGCGCGTGAACAGGTCGTAGGACAGGCCGAGGGCGACGAGGTCCTCGGCGATGATCCGGTTGTAGCGGTCGGCCAGCTCGCGGGGCGTCACGCCCTCCTGGTCGGCCAGCACCTGGACCGGGGTGCCGTGCTCGTCGGTGCCGCTGACCATCAGCACGTGGTTCCCCGACATTCGCTGGAAGCGCGAGAAGACGTCGGAGGGGACCCCGAAGCCGGAGACGTGGCCGATGTGGCGCGGGCCGTTGGCGTAGGGCCAGGCGACCGCGGTCAGGATGTGGCGATTCGACGACATGACACAAGACTAAAGGGGTCGGCCCCCGGTTTTTACGACCTCGCAATCCCGCCCGTCGCCCACCACCACCCCCAACGGACGCCCACGGCGCAGTTCTTCTCGGTACGGGGCTCGGGGCCGCGGAGTCCGCGTGCGTCGTCCACAGGGGTGGACGGGTGGATTCCCCCCGGGCGTCGTGTACCCGTATGCTCTGCGGAACGAGGCCGCGCGCCGCCGGGGCGCGCGCCGATGTACCACGCACACCCCGGCCTTCTCTGAGGCGGTGGTCGCCACGGTTACCCGTGCCCTACCCCGTCCTGCCCACCACACCGCCGCGCTCGTCACGAGCGTGGTGTTGCTGGTGATCCTGTCGTTCCCGGTCACCTCGGGGCCCGGCGAGTCCGAGGCCGGCCCCGTGCCGGGCCCGGTCAGCGCGCCCCTCGAGGCGGCGACCGTCGAGGACGCCTCCGGTGACGACACCCCGCGGCAGAGCGCCGAGCAGCGCGCGGACCTGGTCGCCCAGGCCAAGGTGACGGTCGGACCGCCCACCACGACGTGCGATCGCGGCGTCCTGCGCGACCTGCCCGACGCCGTGCCTTCGTGCGCCCTGCGGCTGACCGCGTGGGACCAGCCCTGGTGGCCGCTGCCGATCCCGCACCCCGATCCCGTTCCCGAACAGGACCACACCGGCGACCTGCCGCCCACGCGGGCGCCGCCTCCCACCGCGAACACCCTCATCTGACCCTTTCCCGGTCACTCCCCCGCCCCGGGTCGCCCGGGCGCGCCGACCGGTACCCACCATTCGCAGTGAGAGGTTCACCTTGCCCAGTCAATCGGGAGCCGGGGGGCGCTGGACACGCGCCCTCATCTCCCTTCTCGTCATCCTCGTCGCGTTCGGCGCGGCCTGGATCATCCCTCCGCGCCTGGGGCTCGACCTCAGCGGCGGCACGCAGATCGTCCTGGAGACCCAGGACGGCGCCGACGGCACGGAGGCCAACTCCGAGAACACCGACCAGGTCGTCGAGGTCCTGCGCCAGCGCATCGACCGCCTCGGTGTCGCCGAGTCGACGCTCTCGCGCTCCGGTGAGAACCGGATCATCGTCGAGCTGCCCGGCGTCCAGGACCCGACGGAGGCCGCGCAGATCGTCGGCCAGACCGCGCAGCTGTCCTTCCACCCGGTCCTCGGCGTGACCGCCGGCGGCGGCCAGGGCGTCCAGGCGCCCGGCGACTCCGCCAACGCGCCCGCCGACGAGTCCCGCGCGCCCGCGGACACCGAGGGCGGGGCCGAGGAGGCGCCCGCCGACGAGGCCGCGGAAGGCGCCGAGGGCACCGAGGAAGCCCCCCAGATGACCGAGGAGGAGATGCAGGAACTCCTCGGCGGTATGGGCGGCCAGGGCGGTACCGGCGGCACGGGGCAGACCGGCCAGGAGGCCGAGGACCCCAGCCAGGTCGCGATGACCCTGCCCGACGAGCAGGGCAACTACCTGCAGCTCGGCGAGACCGCCGTCCCCGGTGACAGCGTCGCCAGCGCGGACGCCGGGCTGGACCCGGTCAACCGCGCCGAGTGGGTCGTCAACGTCAACTTCCGCGGTGAGGGCCGCGACCAGTGGGCCGAGCTCACCGGGCAGGCCGCCTGCTTCCCGGAGAACGACCCGCGCCGCCGCGTGGCGATCGTGCTGGACAACCAGGTCATCTCCTCGCCCAGCGTCAACGACGCGGCCTGCGACGTCGGCCAGCGCGAGGGCAGCACCACCATCAGCGGAAGCTTCACCTCCGAGTCGGCCAACGAGCTGGCCGTGCTGATCGAGGGCGGCTCGCTGCCGCTGCCGGTCACCGAGGTGCAGCGCCAGACGGTCGGCCCGACGCTCGGTGCCGCCGCCATCCAGGCCAGCGCCATCGCGGCCCTGCTGGGCATCGCGTTCACCGCCCTGTACATCACGGTGGTGTACCGCCTCGTCGGCTTCCTGGCCTCGGTCGCGCTGGGCTTCTACGCGCTCATCGCCTACGGCGTGCTCGTGGCCCTGGGGGCCACCCTGACCCTGCCGGGCCTGGCGGGTTTCGTGCTGGCGATCGGTATGGCCATCGACGCCAACGTGCTCATCTTCGAGCGCGCGCGCGAGGAGTACCAGCGACAACAGCAGACCTACGAGGCCAACAAGTCGGCGGGCATGCAGGACGCCACCGAGGCCGAGGTCAGGCGGGCCGAGTCCGGTATCGCCACCCGCCGTCGCCGCAGGGCCATCCCGGCGAGCCTGGAGAAGGGCTTCGTCGAGGGCTCCCAGAAGGCGTGGAGCGCGGTCATCGACACCAACATCACCACCCTCATCGCCGCGGCGCTGCTGTTCTTCTTCGCCTCCGGCACCGTGCAGGGCTTCGGCGTCACGCTGAGCATCGGCACCATCGTGTCGATGTTCTCCGCCCTGGTGGTGGCCCGTGTGCTCGTGGAGTGGGCGGTGCGCCGCGCCGTCATCCGCAAGCACCCGGCGGTCAGCGGTCTCAACAAGATCGGCGCCGTGCGCGCGTGGCTGGTCGAGAAGAACCCCGGCCTGATGAAGTACCGCAAGCACGCCCTGATCGCCGCCGCCGCGCTGGTCCTGGTGTCCCTGGCGGCCCCGCTCGTGCGGGCGCCCAACCTGGGTGTGGAGTTCACCGGCGGCCGCGTCATCGAGTACGAGATCACCGGCGACGAGGACCTGTCGGTGGACGAGGCGCGCGAGATCGTGGCCGGGCTGGACTTCTCCGGTTCGGACACCGCGGTCGTGCAGGAGGCCGGTGACAGCGACATCTCCGTGCGCACCGGCGACATCTCCGACGCCGAGGCGGCGACCGTCACCGAGGCGCTCGGTTCGGCGACGGGCGGAGTGGAGATGGTCAGCGACGAGCTGATCGGCCCGAGCATGGGCGATGAGCTGCGCAACCGGGCGCTCATCGCGCTCGCCGCCGCGCTCGCCCTGCAGCTGGTCTACCTGGCCTGGCGCTTCCGCTGGTCCTTCGGTGTCTCCACGATGCTGTCGCTGGCGTTCAACCTGGCCCTGGTGATCGGGCTGTTCATCTGGATGGGCAAGCCGATCGACGGCGTGTTCCTCGCCGCCCTGCTGAGCGTCATCGGCTTCACCGTCAACGACACGGTGGTGGTGCTCGACCGGGTGCGCGACGAGTGGGCGAAGGACGACAAGTCCTCGTTCGCCGAGATCGCCAACCGGGCGGTGCTCAACACCTTGCCGCGTACGGTCAACACCACGGTCGGCGCGTGGATCATCCTGGGCTTCCTCACCGTCTTCGGCGGGACCTCGCTCCAGGACTTCTCCATCGCCATGCTGATCGGTCTGAGCACGGGTGTGGTCTCGACGGTGTTCGTCGCCGTCCCGCTGGCCATCTGGCTGCAGAAGTGGGACCGCACGGCGCCGCCGCACGTGATCAAGGAGCGCAAGAACCGGGCGCGGGTGGCCGCCAAGGCCAGCCGCGAAGAGGGCGACGGCGCGGTCGTCTGACCGGTCCGCCCCTCGCACGGGGCCGTCCGGAGCGGTGGTCCACCGTTCCGGGCGGCCCCGTCCGTCGTCACACCGTCAGTCGACCTCGGTGACGCCGTGCACGAGGTCGTAGACCCGGCGCTTGGGCACGCCCGACTCCTTGGCCACGCGGCCGATGGCCTCCTTGCGGCGCACGCCCTCGTCCTCCAGCGCGGCGACCGCGGCCACCAGGTCCGCCGACCCGACCTGCTCCGGGCGGCTGCGCGCGCCCTCCACCACCACGGAGATCTCTCCCCGCACGCCCTCCGCCGCCCACTCCGCGAGCTCGCCCAGCCCGCCGCGGCGCACCTGCTCGTAGGTCTTGGTCAGCTCGCGGCACACCGCGGCCCGCCGGTCGGCGCCGAAGGCCCGGGCCATCGCCTCCAGGGTGGCGGCGATCCGGTGCGGGCTCTCGAAGAACACCATGGTGCGCCGCTCGGCGGCCAGTTCCTCGAGGTAGCCCGCCAGCCCCTTGCGGGGCGGGAAGCCCTCGAAGCAGAAGCGGTCCGTGGGCAGGCCGGAGACCACCAGGGCGGTGGTCACCGCGGAGGGTCCCGGGATGGAGGTGACCAGGATGCCCTCCTCGGCGCAGGCCGCCGTCAGCCGGTAGCCGGGGTCGGAGACGCCGGGCATCCCCGCGTCGGTCACCACGAGCACGTCCGTGCCCCCGCGCAGGTCCGTCATGAGGTCGTCGGTACGCCGGGACTCGTTGGCGTCGTAGTAGGACACCACCCTGGCCCCCTCGTCCCCGCCCAGACGTACTCCCGCCCGGGAGGCGAACTGGCGTAGCCTGCGGGTGTCCTCCGCGGCGATGACGCGGGCGGTCTCCAACGCGCGCAGCAGTCTGGGCGGCGCGTCGCCCGAGTTCCCGATGGGAAGCCCGGCGAGCGTCAACGTCCCGGACCCCTCCCCACGGCCTACACCCTCAACCACTGTGATCCCCGTCCTGTCACGCTACGGTTGGCTCACTACGCCACCCGAAACCTGGTTTCGCGGTCCGTCCGCAATGGACAACCATCTCCGTCCCCAACCTACGAGCCGAGATGACCACCACCGCACTTTCCTCCGAGGTCGACCCGCCGACCCCGCCCGCACCGTCCCGCGCGGCCGCCGTACGCGCACGCCTGTCCCCCTCGGCCACCATGACCTGGTGGGTGGGCTGGCTGGGCGCCGTCCTGGTCACCGCCTTCGCCGGGGCGCTGCGCTTCTACCGCCTGGGTGAGCCCGACCGGATCTACTTCGACGAGACCTACTACGCCAAGGACGCCTACGGCCTCCAGGCGTTCGGCTACGAGCACGACTCCCTGGAGAACGCCGACGACCTGCTCGGCCGGGGACCCGTGGACTTCTTCGACGGCGCCGGCGACTTCATCGTCCACCCGCCGGTCGGCAAGTGGATGATCGCGCTCGGCGACTGGTTGTGGGCGCTGCTGCCGTTCGGCGAGTCCATGACCCCGGAGGGATGGCGGTTCGCCGCCGCCCTGGCGGGGGTGGCGACCGTGTTCATCGTGGTGCGGCTGGCGACCCGCATGACGGGCTCGGTGCTGCTGGGCTGTACCGCTGGACTGATCCTGGCCCTGGACGGACTGCACTTCACGCTGAGCCGGATCGCGATGGTCGACATGTTCCTCACCCTGTGGGTGGTGGCGGGCTTCGCGTGCCTGGTGATCGACCGCGACGCCACCCGGGAGCGGCTGGCACGGCTGAGCGAGGCGGGAGTCGACGTCACGACACGGTGGTGGCTGGGTGTGCGCTGGTGGCGGCTGGCGGCCGGCCTGTGCTTCGGGTTGGCGATCGGGACGAAGTGGTCGGCCCTGTTCTTCGTGGCGGCCTTCGGCCTGCTGACGGTGGCGTGGGACTACGGCGCGCGGCGCAGTGTGGGACAGCGCAGGCCGTGGGGGCGGTGGCTGCTGGTCGACGCGGTGCCCGCGTTCCTCCAGACGGTGGTGGTCGCCGGGATCGTCTACGTGGTGTCGTGGACCGGTTGGCTGGTCACACGGGGCGGCTACAACCGCGACTTCGCCGACGGCATGGCCCCGGACTGGCTGCCGGGGCTGGTGGCCAGGCCGTTGGAGGCGTTCATCAGCCTGGCGGACTACCACCACCGGATGATGAACTTCCACAGCGGGCTGACGAGCGACCACGCCTACATCTCGGCGCCGTGGGAGTGGCTGGTCATGCGCACCCCGGTGATGTTCGCCTACGAGGGCGAGGCGGTGGGCTGCCCCTCGGGCGGCTGCGTGGCCTCGGTGGTCTCCATCGGCACCCCGATCGTGTGGTGGATCAGCCTGCTGGCGATCTGCGTGATGCTCGGCTGGTGGGCGACCTTCCGCGACTGGCGGGCCGGCGCGGTCCTGCTGGCGGTGGCGGCGGGATGGCTGCCCTGGTTCGCCTTCCCGGACCGTCCGATGTTCCTCTTCTACGCGCTGCCCGTCCTGCCGTTCCTGGTGCTGGCCATCGTGCTGATGCTCGGGCTGGTGATGGACGCCGGAGAGAACAGCCGACGTATCGGGCCCTACCTGCGCGCGATGGGCGGCGTCGTCTTCGGTGTGTTGTTGCTGCTGATCATCGCCCATTTCGCATATCTGTACCCGGTGCTGGCCGCCTATCCGATCGACGAACCGGCCTGGCGGCAGCGGCTGTGGTTCGACGTGTGGATCTACGGCAACGGCTCTTCCTGACCGCCTATTGCCGTGCGTCGCCCACCCTCGCCCCGGACGATCTCCATTAGTCGTCCGGGGCCCGGAAATCAACACTTTCGAGTTGCCGAAACAGGACACGCGAAAAGAGGCGATTCGTACCGGAAAGGGCTCGGCAGGGCATGGCCCTCCCTGGTAATGTCTGCAACTGGTTGCTGATGTTGTTTCCATGGATGCCCGAGGCGCCTCGCGGAACTGCACGTGGGCGCTTGTCGGGTCGGTCCCGTCAGTGCGGCGCCCGGCGACCCGGGGCCAGCAGGGTGCGGCCCCGCAGTAGTCCCCAAGGGAGAGCACATGGCTCAGGGCACCGTGAAGTGGTTCAACTCTGAGAAGGGTTTCGGGTTCATCGCCGTCGAGGGTGGTCAGCCCGACGTGTTCGTCCACTATTCGGCGATCGCGGGAACCGGCTTCCGGAACCTGGAAGAGGACCAGAAGGTCGAGTTCGACATCATCCAGGGCCCCAAGGGCCCGCAGGCGGCCGACGTTCGGACGGCCTGACCTGACACAGGCGTTTCCCAGCCCTCCGCCCACCGTGCGGGGGGCTGGTCTGTCGTGCGAGGGCCGACCGTGCTATGCATGTGATCTGGACATGGTTACCCATCGGCACCGATACCGGTAACCTCGTTGTAGCCGGTCGGAACACGAGAGACGGGGTCAGCCATGAGTCTCAGTTGGGGGGAGATCGGTCTCCTTCTTGTCCTCGGCCTGCTCATCTTCGGCCCCGATCAGCTTCCCAAGGCCGCGCAGCAGGTCGGTCGTGTGCTGCGCCAGCTGCGGACCATGGCCAACTCGGCCACCAGCGACCTCAAGGAGGGGCTGGGCCCGGAGTTCAAGGACCTGGACGTCGCGGACCTCAACCCCAAGCGCTTCGTGCAGAAGCACTTCTGGGAGGACGACGAGCCCGAGCGCAAGCCGGCCGGCCGTCTCAACGGCAAGCGCCCCCCGTTCGACAGCGAGGCGACCTGAGCCCTGCCCGGCCTCAGCCGAAGAGCATCAGGACGAACAGCCCCAGGCCCAACAGGATCAGTGATCCGACGATGATGGCCGGGGATCCCACCAGCAGGACCAGGACTTCCACCACCAGCGCTCCGCCCAAGGCCGCCGCCGGCCACGGCCAGCGCGGGGCCGGGGTCCAGTCGTGCCTGCGCTCGCGTTCGGTGGAGATGAGGAACGCCGCGCCGATGAGCACCCAGAACACCAGGTGGGCGACGGCGCGGGTCCCGGGCTCGACGTAGTCGGCCATCCCGCCGACCACCATCACGTAGGTGAGCGTGCCGCTCAGGAGCCGCCAGTGCCCCCCGGCGCGGCGCGCGGGAATGACCTTGCGGCGGGCGGGACTGGTGCGGCGGAAGCGCTCCGCGGCCACCGGCGGCGCTTCCTCGTCCGGGACGGGTTCCACGGTGGGTCGGGGCCGCGGCGGCGGGTGCGCCGTCGGAGCCGGCGGCTCGTAGCCGCCGATCGTCTCGGCTTCCTCGGGGTACTGGGGGCCGCCGGGTTCCTGGCGGGGCTCGGTCACGGGTGATCCGCCGTCCCTTCACGGTCGGCGCGGTCCGGGAGGGACCGGGTCGTCAGTGGATCCCTACCCGCGAGGCCCGCGACCCAAATCCGGCTCTCTGCGGGGGTCGCCGAATGACCGGCGGCGGCCACGGAAAAGGGCCCGGCCGATCCGCGGATCGGCCGGGCCCACAACAGACGGGCTCGACCGGGGCCCGCCGTGGACTGGTTACTGCCAGCTCCAGCCGGAGCCGTTCCTGGCGTTCAGGGTATGCGTAGTCATGGCATCAACCTTTCTCGTGGTTCCCAGCCCATCCCGGATCCAAGATGGACCATCGGCGTGTGTTCCACAAGACCCAAGGGGGAATATTCACCCCACCATGGCCGACACCCCACCAAAGGTTCGACCGGCGAAGACCGATTAACACCTCGGGTCGGCATTACCGCAGCTCAGACGGGTTCGCATTCATGAACGCGACAAGCCCCCTCCCCACTGACCTGCAAAAACAACGGCCGGTACCGGCAAAAACATTCCTTGCTCGATTACGCACAGCAACGATCCGTCAATGCGCGATCGGCCGGGTTCCACTAATACACGGCCCGCCGCGTCCCACGGAAATCGAAAGTGCGAACGGGTCGTTCCAGGCAGGACCACCCGGACACTCACGAATAAATCCGACCTCCCGGACTATGCTCACATGAGCACCGCATTCACCAGTCCGCCACGGTCCGTCACGGCCGCCCAGAGGCCCCGAAGCCTGACGGCGGCGGGCTTGTGCGACTCCGCGTCCTGGTTTCGGTCGCGACATAAATGGATTATGGCATCGGTCTTTGACCGTGCGGGATCGGGTCGGCACCGAGAGGTGACGCGGCAGCGAAAGTGTTATTGGTCCCGTTTTCCGACGAGCTGAGATGGGTACCGCCCGGTAAGTTGCTTCGTTACGCCCACAGAGTGCAAGAAGCGCCCCTAAAGTGGAAAGACCCACCCCAAGACGGTGCTCCCCGCACCGTCCGACGCCCGGCCCGGGCCGGGTCCGTGGAGTCCGCCCCCGGCTGTGACACGCGAGGAAGGCAACCGCCGTGAGCCCGCACCCCCCGAGTCCCGCCCCTTTCACCCGCGTCGCGGACACACCGACGCCCGCAGGGACCCCGCGCGTGCGGCCGATCCGCGTCCTGGTCGTGGACGACCACGCCTTCTTCCGCCGCGGCCTGGTGTCCGTCCTGGACGAGGAGGAGGACATCAGCGTCGTCAGCGAGGCCGGGGACGGTGAGGAGGCGATCCGCCTGGCCACCGAGCTACGGCCCGACGTGGTCCTCATGGACGTGATGATGCCGCACTCCAGCGGCATCGACGCCTGCCCGCGCATCCGCGAGGCGGTGCCGCACACCAAGTTCGTCATGCTGACGATGAGCGACGAGGAGTCCGACCTCTTCGACGCCCTCAAGGCGGGTGCGACCGGTTACCTGCTCAAGGAGATCTCGGTGACCGACCTGCCCCGCGCGGTGCGCACCATCGCCGACGGGCAGTCCTTCATCAACTCGGCGATGGCCACCAAGCTCATCGGGGAGTTCGCCGAGCTGGCCAAACAGGAGAGCTCGCCGCCCAGCCGGCCGGCCATGCCCCAGCTCACGCCCCGGGAGACCGAGGTCCTCAAGCTGCTGGCCCGGTCGCTGAACAACCGGGAGATCGGCGAGCGCCTGTTCATCACCGAGAACACCGTGAAGAACCACGTGCGCAACATCCTGGAGAAGCTCCAGGTGCACTCGCGCACCGAGGCCGCCATCTACGCGGTCCGGGCGGAGTACGTCACCTGAGGCCCCGCGCCGTGCGCGCCGGCGGGCCACCGGGACGCTGAGGCCCGTCCGCGGCCCTGAGGCCCGCCCGGGTCCTGAGGCCCGTCCGCGGCCCTGCCCGGGCGCGCACCCCGCTCCCGTCAGAGTGAGGCGCCCCCGACGATGAGCCCGACCCCCGCGGCGACCAGGCCCAGCACCAGACTGCCCGCACCCAGCCAGATGAGCGCGCGGAGCCGGTTGGGGCCGGCCGGGTCGCGGCCGATGACCGACAGGAAGAAGCCGGCGGGCATCAGGACGGCCGCCACGAGCACGAGGTCGCCCATGGCGCGGCTCCACACCGGGACCGCGTCGTCCTGCAGCAGCAGGCGGATCACGAGCGCCAGGATCACCAGGATGCCCGCGTGGGCGTGCCCGGCCCGGAAGTACGTCCGCTGGAGCTCGTTGACGGGGACCGTGCGGTCGACCACCCGCAGCAGGAAGGTCCCGCCGTAGGCGATGCCCACGACGGTGAGGAGGATGACGCCGGACGAGATGAGATACGCGGAGGTCATGGGGATTCCCCATCGGTAGGAGAGTGGAAGAGCAGACCGGCGCTGCGCCGGGTGATGGTGAGCAGGTCGGTGTCGGCGAACAGGGCCCTGACCCCGGAGGTGTCCAGGTTCCCGTTGAGCGCCAGGGTGGCGATGCCGTGCACGATCGCCCACCCGGCCACCACGGCCGCCGCCGAGTCCTCGACGGCGACCCCGCGCTCGCTCAGGGTGTCGACTCCGCCGGTGAGCTCGGCGAAGGCCGCCCCGCTGGCGGCGGCGAGCTCGGCGTCATCGTGGTCCAGCAGCCTGGGGGCGAACATCACCTGGAAGTGGCCGGGGTGCTCCACGGCGAAGCGCACGTAGGCGACCCCGGCGTCCAGCAGCGATCCGCCGCTCGCGCGTGCCGAGCGCATGGTCTCGGCCAACTCCTGGAAGCCCTCGACCGCCAGGGCGTTGAGGACGCCCTCACGTCCGCCGAAGTGGTGCCGGGGCGCCGTGTGGCTGACGCCCAGGTCGGCGGCGAGCGAACGCAGGCTGAACGAGTAGGGGCCTTCGCGTTCGATGACCTCGGCCGCCTTCTCCAGGACGGCGGCCCGCAGGTTTCCATGGTGGTATGCGTCTGCCATGCTCAAACTATACGCTGGAAAGTTACCACTGTAAAGATGACGCATGACCGAGGCCTCAGGCGTTCCCGGCCCTGGGATGTAGGGTGAGGGCGTGTCCGGCCGCCCCGCCACAGGGGATAGCAGCTTCGCCGGTGACACTCGAGGCTCCGGTCCGGAGACCGCCCGCCCAGGGAACAGCGACAACGCACCGGACCGGGACCGCGCGAGGGCCCGCCCCATCGGGGACGGGCCCTCGCCCATGTGCGCCGGACGACCGCCCGAGGCGCCGTGCCCGCCCCGGCCGTTCCGCGGCGCCGTGGACATACGACAGAGGCCCTGTTCCCGATGGGAACAGGGCCTCTTGACCTTCGGTGGAGCTATGGGGATTTGAACCCCAGACCCCCTCGATGCGAACGAGGTGCGCTACCGGACTGCGCCATAGCCCCTTGAAGACGAGACACAGCCTAGCAGGAAATCTTCGATGGTCCGAACCGCGACCGCCCGCCTCCCGTCGGCGCCCGCGCCGTGGGGAGGCGGGCCGCCGCCGTCAGTCCCCGGCGGCCCGGAGCCGCGCGTCGGCGTACTGGTCGTACACCTGGCTGCGCCGTTCCTGGAGCGCGATGACCTGGGCCAGGCGCTCGGCGTCGCGGCGTTCCTCTTCTTCCTCGACCCTGCGGGCCAGGACGACCGCACGGCGTCGTGCCCGCCGGATCGCCTCGCGGCGTTCGGCGTCGGCCTTGGCCGCCTCGCGCAGGAGCGCCAGGTGGCCCACGAGTAGGAGCGCGGGCGGGGCGATGACCCACCACGGCCCGAGCCCGAACGCGACCGCGACGATCGTGGCGAGGGTCACCAGGAGCAGGCCGCTCGTGCGCCGGCGCCGCCGGGCGATGACCCGTCCGCGCGACTCGCGCCCGACGCGGTGACGGCCCCGGCGGGGGTCCGCCGTCCGAGCCGGCCGGTCGGCCCGCGAGCCCTCGACCCGTTCGTTCGCCCCGATCCCGCCCTCGTCGGCCCGTTCCTCGTCCGCGTCGCGGTCCTCGGCGCCGTCGGTCCGGTCGAGGTCGCCGGCTTCGCCCATGGCGTCAGCGGCCTCGCGGCCGACCATGTCCTCGCCCTGGACCTCGGCGTCCTCGGTGTCCTCATCCTCGCGGTGGTGGTCGTAGGCGTCCGCCGAGTCCTTGCGCAGGAGCATCGGCACGAGCACGATGAGCCACACCACCACGATGGCGAGGTACAGAGGGGAGCTGCTCATCACCCCTCCTCACGATGACGGCCACTGAACATTGGTCGACGCCTGGCTGACACCGCGCCGTGTGGAACGCCTTCGGGGTTGGATGCCCCCCGGCCGGACTTCGTTCCCGATCCCCCTCGGACCGGTCCCGAATCCCGTGAGCCATATCCACGCGTTGGCCGCATCGTCAATGCGTCTATGTTCCGCACGGTACGACCCCGTGTCCATAAATGCGCCACATTCTGACCGGAGTGTCGCAAGATTGTGGACCCTTAGTTTCGGTCGGCCATCCTGGGATCGGGAAAACCCAGGTCAGACAGTGACTTCGGAGCGCGACACCAATTCAACGCAAAGTAATGAGTCAATGTGACTAAAGAGAGGTTTAGGCTCCGGATGCACCGGTGGTCGCGTCGTGTTCAGTTCGACCCCGGCTGTGGGCTCGCCGGATCACGCGGATCACCGCCGCCGTTCGGGCCCTCGGACCCCAAAGCGGAACCAGGGTCGGAACCGGGCACGCCCGGCGGCTCCCCCGGCGTGCCGCCCGGGCCCGCGGGAGTCCCGTCGCGCCATCTGCGCAGCAGGCCGTGGGGCACTTCCTCCGCGGTGACGGCGTAGCAGATGTGGTCGCGCCAGGCGCCGTCGATGTGCAGCTGGCGCCGCCGCACCCCCTCGTCGCGAAAGCCCAGTTTGGCCACGACGCGCCGGCTCGCCCGGTTCTCCGGTCGGATGTTGGCCTCGACCCGGTGCAGTCCGACGTGGAAGAACGCGTGGTCGACCGCGAGCGCGACCGCCGTCGGCGTGATCCCGCGGCCCGCGTGGCCGCTGTCGACCCAGTAGCCGACCTGGGCCGATCGGGCCGACCCCCACACGATGGCGCCCACCGTCAGCTGGCCGACGAAGAGCCCGTCGTAGGTGATCGCCCAGGGCATGGAGAGCCCCTGGCGCGCCTCCCTGCGGATCGCCTGCAGCATGGCGATGTAGGGCGAGAGCCCGGTGGTGCGCAGCGGCATCTCCGGATAGGTGGGTTCCCAGGGCCGCAACCATTCCTCGTTGCGGGCGCGGGTGTCGCGCAGGGCGACGGCGTCGCGAAGACGCAGCGGGCGCAGCACGACCGACCCTTCCCTGAGGGTGACGGGCCACCCTTGCCTGCGATTCACGACCGTCCCTCCGATGCCTGCGGCGCCGCCGTCCCGGGCTTCGACACCGGCCCCGGCACCCCCGGGACCCCTGTTGACGGTGACGCCTTCCAGTATTCCACCCCATGGGTGTGACGTGGCGCGCGTCACCCCCGCCGTCCGAGAATCGGTCGATTCAAAACTCGACTAGTCGCCCACCAAAACCGAAGCCCGGGTCAAGGAATTGCCCGCGTACGGAATGCCCGAGGTGTGATTCCGGTCATTGTCCGATGTGATTAGCGGGCGCGTGGTCGCCGCCCCGGATCTGGTCCAGCGCGTGCAGCAGGACCGGTTCCAGCACGGCCATCCCGTCCTTCACACCGCCCGTGGAGCCGGGCAGGTTGACCACGAGCATCCGGTGGCCCTCGTGCTCGGCCACGCCCGCCAGGCCCCGCGAGAGGATCGCGGTGGCGACACCCTTCTCCCGTCCGGCCGCGCGCAGCGCCTCGGCGATTCCGGGGATCTCGTAGGCCAGCAGCGGCCGGGTCACCTCGGGCGTGTGGTCCTGCGGGGTGAGCCCGGTCCCCCCGCTCGTGATCACGGCGTCCGCGCCGGCGTGCAGTGCGCGGGTGATCGCCTCGGCCACGGGGGCGCCGTCCGGGACCACCCAGGGGCCCAGAACGGAGCAGCCGAGCGCGCTCAGCCGCTCGGTGAGGACCGGCCCCGACCGGTCGGGGTAGACGCCCGCCGCCGCCCGGTTGGAGGCCGTGATGACGGCGACGCGCGGCGCGGAGGCCTCCTGGCGCTCACTCACCGCGCCTCCAGTGGCCCTTCTTGCCGCCCGTCTTCTCCTCGACCCGGACCCGGGTCACCTCGGCCTCGGGGTCGAGCGCCTTGACCATGTCGACCAGGCCGAGGGCCGCGGTCATGACACAGGTCAGGGCCTCCATCTCCACACCGGTGCGGTCGGCCGTGCGCACCGTGGCGCTGATCTCCACACCCTCGTCGACCACGGTGAGGTCGACGTCCACGCCGTGCACCGCGATCGGGTGGCACAGGGGCACCAGGTCGGGCGTGCGCTTGGCCCCCTGGATCCCGGCGATCCGGGCGACCGCCAGGGCGTCGCCCTTGGGCACCTCGCCGCCCCGCAGCGCCGCGACCGCCTCGGGGGTGAGCAGGACCCGGCCGGTGGCCGTCGCCGTCCGCGCGCTCACCGTCTTGGCCGAGACGTCGACCATGCGCGCCGCGCCGGACTCGTTCAGGTGGGTGAAGCCGGAGGGGTGGTCGGCCCCCGCCGGCCGTGGGGTGTCGCTCATCGTGGCCAGTTTCCGCTCGAACGCCGAACGCGGCCCACCGGTGGGGTCGGCCGCGTGGGCGCGCCGTGCCGCGCCCACCATGAAGGTACGGCACCGCGCGCCCGTGTGCGGGCCGTGGGTCGGTCGCGGACCGGCCGGGGCTCCGGTCAGGGCAGCTCGGGCAGCAGGACAACCTCCACGACCGCGCCCTCGGGCAGCTCGGTGGTGTCCTCGGGCACCACGACGAGGGCGTTGGCGCCGGCCAGGGCGGAGAGCTGGTGGGATCCCTGGCGCGAGGCCGGGGAGACGGTGCGGCCCGCGGTCGCGCCCTCGGACTCCTCGGACAGCACGGCGCGCAGGTAGGAGCGGCGGCCGGGCGGCGAGGTCACCGCGGTGGTCAGGGCCGCGCGTGTCGTGGGCAGCGACCGGGGCTCCAGGCCGCGGAGCCTGCGCAGGGCCGGGAGCACGAAGACCTGGAAGGAGACGTAGG
The DNA here is from genome assembly GCF_003634495.1 of Nocardiopsis sp. Huas11. GTDB lineage: Bacteria > Actinomycetota > Actinomycetes > Streptosporangiales > Streptosporangiaceae > Nocardiopsis. The sequence continues at coordinate 1,458,033 of NZ_RBKY01000001.1, forward strand.
CGCTGACGGGGTTGCCCGGCAGGGTGATGATCGGCGTCCCCTCCGGCCCCACGGTGCCGAACCCCTGCGGCTTGCCGGGCTGCACGGCCACCTGGGTGAACTGGACGGTGCCCAGCCGGCTCAGGACCTCCTTGACCACGTCGTAGGCGCCCATGCTGACGCCGCCCGTGGTGACGATGACGTCGGCCCGCCCCAGCAGGCCTTCGAGGGTCTCCATCACCGTGGCGGGGTCGTCGCCGACGAATCCGTGCCGGTGGACGTCGCAGCCCGCCTCACGGGCGGCGGCCGCGATCATGAAGCTGTTGGACTCCCAGATCTGGCCGTGTCCGAGCGGGCGTCCGGGTTCGACGAGCTCCTCCCCCGTGGAGAGCACCACGACGCGGGGGCGCGGGTAGACGGGGACGGTCCGGCGGCCGACCGCCGCCAGGACGCCCATCTCTCCCGGGCCCAGGCGCACACCGGAGCGCAGCACGGTGGTGCCCTCGCGGACGTCGTCCCCCGCGCGCCGGATGGCGTTGCCGACGCGTACCGGGCGGTCCACGCCGACAGTGACGGTGCCGCCGTCGGTCCACTCGACGGGAACGACGGCGTCGGCGCCGGCGGGCAGGGGCGCCCCGGTCATGATGCGGGCGCACAGGCCCGGCCGCACGGCCGTGGGCGTGGCGTCGCCCGCGGGGATGTCGGCGACGACGGGGAGCCGGACGGGGGCGTCGGGGGCGGCCTTCTCCAGGTCGGCGGCGCACACGGCGTAGCCGTCCATGGAGGAGTTGTCGAAGCCGGGCAGGTCCACCGGGGACACGACGTCCGCGGCGAGCACGGCGCCGTGCGCGCGCAGCAGGTCGAGTTCGGTGGGCTCGGGTGCCGCGATCAGCCCCAGGATGTCCGTGATGTGCTGTTCAACGGTCTTCACTGGATGGTCCTCCGGGGGTCGTGGGTCCGTGTGGCCACCTCCCCGCCCTCTGGAGGTGACCGGTTTCCCATTGTCCCCGTCTCCGGACCGGGTGCCGCGAGCCCGGCCGGGGCGGGGCTCGCCGGGCCGTCAGTCCCGCCCGGACTCCTGGCGCTCGACGAACTCCCGCAGCCAGGGCAGCAGCTCGGCCCGCAGGTCCGGCCGGCGGCACGCGAAGTCCACGACGGTGCGGATGTAGTCGGCCTTGTTGCCGGTGTCGTAGCGGCGGCCGCGGAAGAGCACGCCGCGCACCGTGCCGCCGTCCTCGGGCTTGCGGCGGGCCAGCTCGCGCAGGGCGTCGGTCAGCTGGATCTCGCCCCCGCGGCCGGGCGGGGTCTCGTGCAGCACGGGGAAGACGGCCGGGTCGCACACGTAGCGGCCGATGATCGCCCACCGGCTCGGGGCCTGCTCGGGGGCGGGCTTCTCCACCAGGTCGGTGACGGTGACGACGTCGGCCTCGTCGGTGGGCTCGATCCCGGCGCAGCCGTAGAGGGAGACCTGTTCCGGTTCGACCTCCATGAGGGCGACCACGCTGCCGCCGTGCTCCTCGCGCACCTCGATCATGCGGCGCAGCAGGTCGGCGGACTCGATGAGGTCGTCGCCGAGCAGGACGGCGAAGGGGTTGTCGCCCACGTGCGCCTCGGCGCACAGCACGGCGTGCCCCAGGCCGCGCGGGTCGCCCTGGCGGACGTAGTGCATCTGGGCGAGGCCGTCGGACTCGCGCACCGACCGCAGGCGCTCGTCGTCGCCCTTGACCGTGAGCGCCTCCTCCAGCTCGTAGGCGCGGTCGAAGTGGTCCTCGATGGAACGCTTGTTGCGGCCCGTGATCATCAGGACGTCGCGGAGCGTGGCCGCGACGGCCTCCTCCACGACGTACTGGATGGCGGGCTTGTCCACGATCGGCAGCATCTCCTTGGGAGTGGCCTTGGTCGCGGGAAGGAATCGCGTGCCCAGTCCGGCCGCGGGCACGACCGCCTTGGTGACGGGGAGGCGCGAGGAACGGGGTCGTGTCTGCTCGGTGTCGGCACTCATGTCGGCACTGTAGGACAGTCGGTCATCGCGTCGTGGGCTCCACACCGGCACTGATGACAAGAAGTCCCGGCGGTTTCGGACGAAGGACCGGATTCCGCAACCGGATGTTCACCATGAGCGAACGGACGTGTCGTGATGCGCTGATGACACACTGACCCCATGAGTGACGAAGGGGACCGCGACCGGTCCGCCAAGCGGGAGCTGCGCCGCCGGATCCTGGCCGAACGGCGGGCCAGGGGCGCCTCGGAGCGGGCGCGGGCGGGGTCCGCGGTCCGGGACACGCTGATGGCGGTGCCGTGGCTGGCGATGGCCGGCACGGTGGCGTGCTACTACTCCGTGGGCGGCGAGCCGGACACGCGGGGGCTGGTGAACGCGCTGTGGAAGCGCGGCACGTACGTGCTGCTGCCGGTCTTCCTACCCGGGGGCGCACTGGACTGGGCGTCCTTCGACGGCCCCGAGAGCCTGGCGGAGGCGGGGCACGGGCTGCTTGAGCCGACCGGGCGGCGGTACGGCCCCCAGGCGCTGGCCAGGGCGGACGCGGTGGTGTGCCCGGCCCTGGCGGTGGACCGGTCCGGCATGCGCCTGGGCCGCGGCGCGGGCTGCTACGACCGCGCGCTGGCCGCCAAGGGCCCGCACGCCCCGGCGATCGCGCTGGTGCACGACCAGGAGTGGGTGGAGCGGGTCCCCGCGGAGCCGCACGACCGCCCCGTGGACGCGGTGCTCACGCCGGGCGGCGGACTCCACGTGTTCGACCCGGCGTCCCCCGTGTGGCCCGACCGCACCGGCCGCACCGGCCGCTGAGGCCGGGCGGGAGCGGCAGGGCCGGGCGGGACGGGCGGGAACCAGGCGGCCGATCGCGTGCGGGGACGGGCGGGGATTAAGCGGCCGGTGCGCGGCGTTGACGCTGACGGTCGCGCCCGACGACGCCGAGGGCCCGGTACCGCGGCCCCCACGTGCGTGCTTCGGGTGAGGTGCTGTCACCGCCCCGGTCGGCGACCGCGTACTATTTAGCAGTCAACGGGCGAGAGTGCCAGCATAGGAGGACCCGAACAGTGCCTACGTATCAGTACGCGTGCACAGAGTGCGGCGCCCAGATGGAGGTCGTACAGAGCTTCAGCGACGACTCCCTGACCGTCTGCCCCGAGTGCGAGGGACGCCTGCGCAAGGTGTACTCCGCCGTCGGCATCGTGTTCAAGGGTTCCGGCTTCTACCGCACCGACAGCGGCAAGTCCTCCAACAGCTCCGTCGTGACCGGCTCCGGTGAGGGCAAGGACAGCGGCGCGAACGGCACCAAGGCCGACGCCCCGGCCGCCGCGAGCACCTCCGCGGACTCCGCGAAGTCCTCTTCCTCCGACTCCGCCGCGCCGTCGAGCGGCTCGTCCGCCGCCGGTACGCCGGCCAGTAGCAGCAGCACCAGCAGCGCCGCCGCCGCGAGCTGAGCTCGCCGCGGCCGTTGACCGCGTGACCGCGCCGCCGAGCCCTCGGCGGCGCGTTGGCGTCCCCGCGGGCCGCCCCGTCGCCGCGCCGCCGCGCGTGAGCGCGTGAGCGCGCCCGGACCGCGCCCCTCCGTATGATCGACCCTGTGGATCACCGCCCGGGCGCCGATGTCCGGCCTAGCGTTGACGTATGGCCGACGCAGCACCTCCCTACCGGCACCGCCGCCTCCTCACGCGACTGGTGGACCGGCACCGGCGTGTCATCGCCACCCTCCTGGCCGCCGCGGCGCTCCTGGGCGCCGTCCTGGCCGTACGCCCCCTCTCCGCTCCCGCCGCCGAGGTCCTCGTCGCCGCCCGGGACCTGGACGCCTCCTCCCCCGTCTCCGCCGGGGACCTCACCACCCGCGCGCTGCCCGCCGCGGCGGTGCCCCAGGGCGCCCTGACGCCCGCCTCGCGGACCGAGGGACGCACGCTCAACGCACCGGTCCGGATGGGCGAGGTCATCACCGACGCCCGCCTGACGGATCCGCCCGCCGGAGCCCACGGCCCGGACCTGGTCGCGGTGCCCGTGCGCGTCGCCGACCCCGGAGCCGTCGCGCTGCTCTCCCCCGGGAGCCGGGTGGACGTGCTCGCCGCGACCGGCGCCGGCGACCTCCCGCCCGCCCGTGCCGGTCCGGCCGCGGAGGTGGTGACCGACCGCCCCGTCCTGGCCCTGCCCGCGGTCGAGGGCGGCGGGGAGGGCGGAGCGCTCATCCTCATCGCGGCCACCCCGGCCGAGGCCCGGGAGCTGGCCGGGCACGCGGCACTGTCCCGCCTGTCCATCACCATTCGCGGTTGACCGGCGACCAATCGTGGTGAAAGCTGGTCAGGCTCTTGTCCCGGGTACTCCGGACATGTCCACCCGACCCCCGGGGTGCGAGTCGGCGGGACCGGGCATCCCCGCACACACAACTCGAGAACGTAGGACTGTTCCCATGGAAGGCTTCAAGAAGTTCCTGCTCCAGGGCAACCTGGTGCAGCTGGCCGTCGCGGTCGTGATCGGCGCGGTCTTCGCCAACCTCATCACGGCGTTCACCGAAGGGTTCATCACCCCGCTCATCGGGATCTTCGGAGGCGTCCCCACCTTCTCCGACCTCTACTTCGAGATCAACGGCAGCAGGTTCCTGTACGGCGCGTTCATCGACGCGCTCGTCTCGTTCCTGCTCACCGCGGCGATCCTCTACTTCTTCGTGGTGATGCCGATCGGCACGCTCCTGGAGAGGTTCGCCAGGGCGGAGGAGGCCAGCACGCGGTCCTGCCCCTTCTGCCTCACCGGCATCGACAAGCAGGCGACGCGGTGCCCTTCCTGCACCAGTGAAGTGCAGCCGGAGACCGTCTGACACACGGCGGGGGCGGCCCGTGTGGACCGCCCCCGTGGCTCATGACCGTCAGCCGCTGTACTCCCAGTGCCACGGCTCGAACGGACTGGACTTGGCCCAGGCCGGGTGGTGCCAGCCGTACTCCCCGCCGTTGGCCTCCATCCAGTTCCAGCGTTCCGAACGGAAGTTCTGGATACCGCAGCCGAGGTCGAGTGCCTGGCCCAGGCCGTGGTTACTCGTGCCGGGAACGGCCGCGAAGCCGGGTGCGACCTCGCCGTACACACGCTGCTGGTTGGGCAGGTCGCGGTAGGCGCTGGTGATGCACATGTTCTCGCCGTACTCCTCCACGTACTTCTGGTTGAGCATGAGGAAGTCCACGGCGGCGTCGGCTCGCAGGAACTTGTCGTCGTAGAGGGAGCACAGCGCCTCCTGCGGCAGCAGGCCGTTGGGGTAGCCGTTGGCCTTGGAGGCGGCACCGGCGTCGCAATCGCCGGCCGCCATGTAGGTCTCCAGGTCCAGGCCCCGGGCGTCCAGCTCGCTGGTCAGCTCCTCGGTGCGGGTCTCCGACAGCTCGCGCAGCTCCTCCACGTCGGCGGCCAGCTCGGCCTGCTCCAACTGGGTGGCGGTCTGCAGCTCCTGCGCCTCGCTGGTCAGCTCCACCTGTTCCGCGCGCAGGTCCGTGGCGTCCTGGATGAGGACCTGGTTGTCCTCGGAGAGCTTGGCCGCGTAGGACTGCGTCAGCAGGTCGTCGTCGAGTGAGCCGGAGGCCAGGACCGCCAGCACACCGCCGCTGGGCTGCTGGTAGAGCATGCTGGCCAACCGGGCGAGGGGTTCGCGCATGTCGTTGAGCTCGGCCTCGGTCTGCTGGAGCTCGTGGATGGTCCCGACGAGCTCCTCCTGGGCGCCCTCCAGGGCCTCCGCGCGTTCGGCCTGTTCCTCGGTGGCCTGCTCCAACTCCTCCGCGGCGGCCTCCGCCTGCTCGCGCAGTTCCTCCAGGTCCTGTGCCGCGGCCGAGGGCATCGCCCCCGGCACCGGTGGAACGACGAGCAGCGTGGTGGCGATGACGAGTGCCAGCGCCTGCGCGAGTCGCACCCGCCCGTGGGAAAACGCCGCGAACGTGGTCGGCACCCCGCTAGTACCCGGTACGCGGGACCCCCGCCGCGCCGAATCAGAAGTGAACGGCACGAATGATCCTCCGGCTGCTTTTCCTCGAACACCTACCCGTGGCCGCAACGCAACGTACTACATGTCCACATGCGGTCACACGGAGCCGAACCGTCAGAGGGTCTCTGATCGGTATAATTTCGCGCCCTACGACGGTCGCACCCTCTGACACCTGATATCAGGCCAGGTCACAGTGGCCTCAACTGCGAACCCCGAACACCGGCGACGAGTGCCGCTGATCCGTGCGCCGTCTGACGGCCGCACGCACTATGAACAACGTCACACCGCCGCAAGGACAACCAATCGTAGGCCAGCGTACTCCGCCCCGACCTCAGCGTCCCCACGAAGCGCCCGGGGGACACCGAACGGCTCCCCATCCACCCGGATCCTGGGTTAGTCTTGGCCTGGCGATGGGCGTCCTCTGGCCCTCGTCCGCGAGGCTCCATAGCTCAGGGGATAGAGCACCGCTCTCCTAAAGCGGGTGTCGCAGGTTCGAATCCTGCTGGGGCCGCACAGTGTGACCTGGGGTTTCTCTCTCGGAGGGGGACCCCAGGCCGAAGTTCTGGTCTCAGTTGTGGTCTCGGTTTCCGGGTCATCCCCACAGTGCTTCTCCCGTCCGGTCCACCGCTCCGCGGGTGAGTTCGTTGCTGGCGTGGATGTAGCGGGCGGTCTGCGACAGCTGCGAGTGGCCCAGGACCTGCTGAATCGTCTTGGGATCGATGCGCAGCGCCGCCAGCAGGGTTCCGCCGTGTGGCGCCCGTCGTGGACCGAGCTTCGCGTATGCCCGCGACACGCAACACGTCCTTCCAGTCGCTCCAGTCGGCGCGCCCGCCCATAGGGCTGCCGTCGGGACGGCAGAACACCAGGTCCCACGTCTCGTCCCAGGCCGGACCGGCGACGGCCTTCTCGCGCTGTCGGCGTCGCCAGTGGGTGCCCAGTTCCTCCACCAGCGGCGGGGGATCCGCAGGACGAACTCCTCCAGCCCGGCGCCGTCCTCCTTGACGCCCTTGCGCCGTGCGGAGTGGAAGTCACCGCCTGTGCGCTGCGGGCACTCGCGCGCGTGCGCGCCGCAGTCCTGCGAACAGGGTCGTTTCACCGGCGGGCACCAGTGAGATTTCACCTTGCACCCCTCGACGCAGCGTTCGATGTGGTGCCCTGGACAGTTCTTCGGTCAGGGCCGCCGATGGCGATCCTTCGTGCAGTCGGCAGTCCTCACAGATCCCCTGGACGCGGGACCAGCGCAGCAGTGCCTCGGACCGGCGTACCCCGAGGGCGAGACCGACCGACCGGCGGGCGCCATTACGTCGGTCATCCCCTTCGCCGAGGACCACGAACACGCCTCCTACGGCACGGAACCCCCGAGGCGTCGACGTCTGACCGCACACGCGTGTGGTGTCGCCGACGTGTCGGCCGTCTGCCCGGTCCTTCGCCCGGTGACTCAGGATTCACGTCCTGTTCCGTGCGGGGGACCGGCGGGCAGGTGGAGAGGGTGCGGGTCCTGCTCATGCGCCTCGGTGATGCAGGAGTGCAGCCGGTCGCGTGCTTGCCGCAGGTCCGTCATCTGCTGGTCGAGGCGATCGAGTTCGACCTCGAGCAGCTCCACCAGTTGCGGTGGCGCCCCACCGGAGTCGACGAACGGCAGTACCTCGCGGATGGTTCTGCTGGACAGGCCCTCGGAGTAGAGCCGTTGGATCAGCCTGACCCGTTCAACGGCACCGGCCGGATACTGGCGCTGGCCGCCCGAGTTCCGGGTGGAGCGCAGCAGGTCCTGCTGCTCGTAGTAGCGCAGCGCCCTGACACTGACGCCGGCCTTCGCGGCGACCTCTCCGATCCGCACCCCGGCCTCCCGACTCGGTGTCACGTCCGACTTGCACCTGACGTTGGCGTCAGCTCTTAGCCTGGCGCCACTCACGTTGCAGCCCCCAGGGAGGATAAGCGATGCGCATCAGGAGCACGGCCGTGATCGAGGCGAGCGGAGCGTGGCCGGCATGACCAACACAGACAAGACCGTCGTCGTCCTGGGTGCCACGGGACAGCAGGGAGGATCGGTCGCCGCAGCACTGCGGGCCGACGGCTGGGCGGTGCGCGCCCTGGTGCGCGATCCCTCCGGCCACCGCGCCCGCTCTCTCTCCGCCGCCGGCGTCCAGACCGTTCGCGGGGACTTCGGCGATCCGGAGTCGCTGCGAGCGGCCTTCTCCGGAGCTCATGGCGTCTTCAGCGTCCAGCCGAACTCCGGTCAGGCCGACGCGGGCGTGACCGACGAGGACGAGGCCCGCTTCGGCACGACGGTGGCCGACATCGCCGAGGAACGCGGTGTCGCCCACCTCGTCTACAGCTCGACGGTCGCTGTGGGGCCGACCCCGACGGGCGTCGCTCATCTCGACGTCAAGGGCGGTATCGAGGACCATGTCCGGGATCTGGACATCGCCGCCACCATCATCCGGCCGGCCACGTTCATGGAGATCCTGGTGCGACCCGGGATGGGCCTCGACCGGGGGTACCTCTCCTTCCTGATGAGCCCCGGCCGGGTCCACCAGTTCGTCGCGGTACGCGATATCGGCCGGGTCGTCGCCGTGGTCTTCGGCTCACCCGGTCGCTACGCCGGCCGCACCATGGAGATCGCCGGTGACGCTCTCACCGGTACGGCCCTGGCCGGGCACCTGACCCATGCCGCAGGCCGGCCGGTGAGCTACAGCCGCCTGCCGGAGACGCTGCTGGCGCGGGACGAGGTCCTCAGGAAGTTGGCGGCACTCGCCGACAACGGCAGGCTGGTGGGGAATGCGGACCTCGACGCTTTGCGCGCGGAGTTCCCCTTCCTGCTGCGCTTCGAGGACTGGTTGGCGGGCCCTGGGGCGGGCCCCCTCGAAGAGGCGCTCCGCTCCCCGGGAACGGGCTTCGCTCTGCGCTGAAGAACGAGGCCCCGTGGGCGATCCGCCCCGCCCTCCGGAGCCACGAAGCGAAGAGCCCCGTGGGCCGCCATCCAGGTCGTGGCCCACGGGGCTTTCTCCGTCTCCACCGATCATCCGGGTTCGCGGAAGCCCTCCGCGACCGCATCCGCGCTCCGCCATCCGCGCTCCACCCCCTGCGCGCCCCACCGGCCGCGCTCGGCGACGCTCCCTTTCGCCGCGCGAACGAGGGCTGGCATCATCGGCGCATCACTCCCTCCGGCGCGAAGGCCACGCTATGGAACCCCTCCAGTCCCCGAGGACGAGGCGGTGACCGTGCAGGGCACCACCCTGCGCCGCACCCGGGTGGAGGAGCACGCGGCCGCCGCACGCGGGGTGTACCGGCCCCCGACCGTCGCCCCGGTCGAGGAGTCCCCCGCTCCCGACGGCTCTCGGCTGAAGCCCTTCCTGTGGATGGTGCTGGTGTGGAGCGTGAGCATCCTGCTCGTGGCGTTGATCATCCGCAACGCCTCCTGAGCCCCGGTCCGCGGCGCTGGTGGGCCTCGCCGTGTCGTGTCGATGGGTTTCGCGGCGCTCGGCGGTCCATACTTCGAGACAACCGACCATGGAGGTCACCTTGCGCAATCCGAGCCTGGACAGGCTGGACGGACTCATCGGGAGCTGGACCCTCACACTGTCGGACGCCTGGTTCCTCGAACCGGAGGGGACCGAGGTGCACGGGCGGGCGACCTTCGAGTGGCTCGCCGACGCGTTCGTCGTCATGGTCTGCGAGCTCGGCGGGCAGCCCGGATTCGAGCTCGTCATCGGGTACAGCGACGCCCGTGGGGAGTACACGGCGCTCTACCACGACGAGCGCGGGGTCTCCCGGAGGTTCGCGATGACCTTCGACGAGGCGGGCTGGACTCTGAACCGCGAGGACCCCGACTTCCACCAGCGCTTCCTGTCCGAACTCGGCGGGGACGTCATCAAGGGCCGGTGGGAGGCCTCCGACGACGAGGGGCACACCTGGCGCAAGGACTTCGACCTCACCTTCGTCCGCGACACCGACCGCCCCTGACACATGGGCCCTCGCCGACCGACGTGTCGTCATGACAGCGCGGCCCCCGGACCCCGACCATGGTGGAGGGGAGAACCGTCGCCGGTCCCCGGACCGGCCGAAACACCATCGGGGGCCATCGCATCCATGACGCACGCGGACCAGCCCATGGACGGCCAGTCGCACGATGAGCCGCGCCAGCGCGGCGCCTCCGCCTCGGCCATCGCCGGGGCGCTGCGGCGCACGCCGCATCCGGGCCCACAGCACTGGGGCGGGCCGCGGCCCCGGCGCACGCCTGCGGAGCCGCTGTTCTCCGTCGGGCCGGTCCCGCCTCCGCCGCGCCGGGACCCCTGAACACGCCGCGGGGCCGCGGTGGGCGACATCCCCACCGCGGCCCGTGGCGTCAGGGGCCGACCGGGCGCCCTGCTCCCGGTCGCGCGCACGTCACAGGAACGGACGCCACGGGGCCAGCACGATCTCGCTGAACTTGGCGGCGAACGGGCGCCCGCTCCACTCCTCCAGGGTGAGCTCGCGGGCGTTGCCCAGGTCGTTGCGGAAGACCTCCTCCAGGTGCTTGGCCACGCCCTCGTCGAACAGCTCCACGTTGATCTCGTAGTTGCCGGTCAGGCTCAGCCGGTCCACGTTGGCCGTGCCGATGGTGCTCCAGTGGCCGTCCACCGTGGCGGTCTTGGCGTGGACCATGGCGTCCTCGTACAGCCACAGCCGCACCCCGCCCCGGAGCAGGGGGTCGTACTGGCCCCGCGCCAGCCAGTCGGCCAGGACGTGGTTGGACTCCTCCGGGACGAGCACGTTGACGTCCACGCCCCGGGCGGCGGCGTCGGTGAGGGCGCGCAGCAGCTCGCGGTCGGGGATGAAGTAGGCCATGGTGACCAGCACCCGTTCCCGGGCCCGGTCGATCGCCTCCAGGTACATCGCCCGGATGGGGTAGATGAGCTGTTCGGGGACGTTGCGGTGCACGCGCAGCCGCGCGTCCCACTCGGTGTGGCCGAACCCGGACAGCTCGGGCTGTCCCGGCGCGCGGTGCATGTTCCAGAAGTCGGAGAAGGCGTTCTCCAGCTCCCACACGGCCGAGCCGGTGACGCGCAGGTGGGTGTCGCGCCACTCCGTGGCGTACAGCGAGCCCACGTTGTACCCGCCGACGAACCCGGTCTCGCCGTCCACGCACAGGATCTTGCGGTGGTCGCGGCCGGACTTGCGGACGTTCAGCAGCAGCACCCCGGGCCGGAACGCCGGATACCGCAGGACCTGCACGCTCCGCGGGAAGTGGAAGAAGTGGCGGGGCACGACCAGGTTGGCGAAGCCGTCGTAGATGACGTAGACCTCCACGCCACGGGCCGCCGCGTCCACGAGCGCCTGCTTGAAGTCGCGGCCGACCCGGTCGTTCTTGACGATGAAGGACTCGAACAGGACCCGGCGCCGCGCGCCCCTGATCGCGTCCAGCATGTCGGTGTACACGTCCTCGCCGTACGTGTACACGGTGGCGGTGCTCTCGCCGATCGGGTGATCGGCCGGCAGGGTGCGCGGGAAGTCCACACGGTGCTGGCGCACGCGCTTGCGCCAGTGCCCGATCGAGATGATGACGGCGGCCACCGTGACCTGCGCGGCCACCATCCCGGCGATGCCCCATCTGATCGTCGACATGAGGGTGGAACGTCGCAAGCTGGCCTCCCGAGGTGGGTGCCCGAAGAGTCGGGGCACACCCGACGCCGAAGGGCCGCCGCGTACCGGCACACAGTGGACTCCCACCGTATCCCGACGGCCCCCCGAGCACCCGCACGCCCGCGTCGTGTTCCGCGTCAGCCCTGGTCTCGGCGCCGACACACCAGGAGCTCCGTGGTGGGGCTCTCGCGGCGGGTGCGCACCAGCCGACGTTCCAGCGGGTACAGCGCCGCGCCCGCCAGCCAGCCGGTGGCCCCGGTCAGGCCGGCCAGGCGCAGCACGCCGCCCCAGGTCTTGCGCCACGGCAGGGACGCGTCCACCTGGGCGTTCATCAGCATGAGCATGGGGACACGGCGGACGAGGTCGAACCCGGCCTTGTTCGCGGTGCCCGCGATCCACTCCAGGGTGCGGTTCACCTGGTGCTCGCCGCGCTGCTCCGGGCGCTGGAGGCAGTTCTCGGACAGCACCAGCGTCCCGCCGGGGCGCAGGACCCGCGCGAACTCGTGCAGCGCGCTCGCGTAGCGGTCGTCGTCGGTGATGTGGAAGAGCATGTCCATACAGGACACGGCGTCGAACGAGGCGTCGTCGAAGGCGTCGAGGTCGGCGGCGTCCTGGCGGACGAACCGGTGGTCGGAGAAGTGTTCGCGCAGCCGGGCGACGGCGGCGTCGGTCATGTCGCAGCCGGTGATGTCGGCGGCCCCGAGCCGTTCCCACAGGCGCACGTAGAAACCCGTGCCGCTGCCCACGTCCAGGACGCTGGACCCGGACACGTCCAGGCGCCCGGCCTCCCGGAGGAACACCTCCTCCCGGACCCGGTACATCCACGTGTTGAAGGGCCGCCCAAGGGCCCGGTATCCGACGCCGCTCTCGGTCCAGTCCCGTTCGAGGCGGCGCTCCCAGAAGTCGCGGAGTTCGCTGTGCGTAGCCATGGCACCACTTTCACACCGCCGGGGCCGCGAATCCCGTCACCCGCCCGGTGTTTCGCCGACCGCTCCGCGGTTCAGGCGGGCCGGTGGGCGATGACCAGGTCGAGGAGGCCGAGCGCCAGGCGGTCGTGGCGGTCGATCTCGAAGCCGACCTCGACGGCGACGTCCAGGGGCCTGCGCCGGGGGCGCGCCTTGCGCTGTTCGCGCCCGCGCAGCGGCCAGCGGGTGTACTCGACGTGGTCGACGAGCGCGAGCCGCCCTCCGGGGCGCAGCACCCGCCACATCTCGGCGAGGCCCGCGCGCTGGTCGGGGATGGTGCACAGCGCGAGCGCGCAGACCACCGAGTCGAACTCGCCGTCGGCGAAGGGCAGGTCCTGGGCGTCCCCCTCCACGAGGACGGCGTCGATCCCCGCCGCCTGCGCCCGTGTCCGGGCGCGGGCGAGCATGCCCGGGCTCAGGTCCACGACGGTGAGGTCGGTGCCGGGCGGGTAGTAGGGAAGGTCGTTCCCCGTGCCGACCGCGACCTCCAGGACGCGGCCCCGGGCGCCGCCGCACAGCACCGCGCGGGTGCGGCCCAGCAGCCGGCGGTCGAGGCCGGCGCCCCGGGCGTAGCCGGCCGCCATCCGGTCCCACTGCCGTCGCGTAGTCGTGGTCCGCTCGTCCATGTCCGCCTCCGTGGTGGTCGGGCCCCGCCGGCCCTTGACCTCAGGATCAGTGTGGAAGTTAATGTCGACATGAAGTCAAGCGAGGGCGAACTGACGATCGGCGAACTGGCGGGGGATTTCGGTCTGGCCACCCACGTCCTGCGCCACTGGGAGTCGGTGGGGCTGCTCCATCCGGCCCGGCGGGTGGGCGACCGGCGGCGGTACACCGACGACCACCGGTTCCGGGTGGCCCTGATCCTCCAGGCCAAGGCGGCCGGGCTCGGCCTGGACCAGATCCGCGCGGTGGTCGAGGCCCCCGACGGCCCCGCGCGCCGCGACCGGCTCACGGCGTTCCTGGCCGAGCTGGACGAGCGGATCGAGCGGCTGCGGTCGGCCCGGGACCTCGTGGCGCACGCCGTCGACTGCCCGCACGAGGACTTCCTCGCCTGCTCCCGGATGCGGGAGATCCTGCACGACTGCCGGACTCCGGGGAACCCGGCGGCCGGTCCGCCCGTCTGTGTGCGCGAACCCTTCGGTGGCGGCCGTGTCGTCCCCGACCGGTAGAAAGATGCTCGACCACCCCCTGCCGAGGAGCCCGAGTGCTGAACGATCACCACCTCACCGAGTTCGCCGGGCTACCGGTCGTCGAGTTCCCTTCGCGGAGCAACGCGGACCACCCCTCGCCCGGCCTCCCCTCCGCCCTGGCCGACCCCGCCGCGGTCGCCTGGCGGCTGCGGGTCGACATGTGGGCTACCGACGACGAGGAGCCGTTCGAGGACTACTTCCGGCGGTTCCTGGCCGAGGTCGACACCGGCCGGATCGGCGCCCTGGTCATCGGCGCCTGGGACTACGCCTTCGAGACGACCCCGCCGACCGTCGTTCGCGACCTGCTCGTCGCCCACGCCGACCGGTTCCCGGCGCTGCGCTCGCTGTTCTTCGGCGACATCACCGACGAGGAGCTGCACATCTCCTGGATCGGGCAGGAGGACCTGTCGCCGGTGCTGACCGCCTTCCCCCTGCTCACGGAGTTCACCGCCAGGGGCGGCCAGAACCTGCGCCTGCACGTCGCCGAGCACACGTGCCTGCGGCGGCTCGGCCTGGAGACCGGGGGCCTGGCGGCCGAGACCGCGCGGGACGTCGTGACCTCGCGCCTGCCGGAGCTGGAGCACCTGGAGCTCGTCCTGGGGATGAGGAACTACGGCTGCGGCACCGATCCCCACGTCCTGGCCGAGGTCCTGTCCGGGAGGGCCTTCCCCCGGCTGCGCTCGCTCGGCCTGCGCTCCACGGAGGCGACCGACACCTGGGTCCGCGCCCTGGCCGAGGCGCCCCTCCTGCCCCGGCTGCGCGCCCTGGACCTGTCCCTGGGCACCCTCACCGACCGGGGTGCGCGGGTTCTGATGGACACCCCGGCCTTCTACGGATTGGAGCGCCTGGACCTGCACCACTCCTTCCTCTCCGAAGGCGTGCGCGAGGAGCTGCGCGCGGCCTTCGCCGCGCACGGGACGGAGCTCGACCTGTCCCACCCGCAGGACCTGGACGACTCATTCGAGAGCGGCGAGGACAGGGAGGAGGACGAGACCTGGGAGGAGTTCCTCGATGCCGTCCAGCCCTACTACCCCGCGGTCGGCGAGTAGCCGGGAACCGTCGCGTCCTCGCGGCCTGCTAGAACGGGATCCGCCCCGCCCCACCGCCTCAAGCCAGGAGAGACGCCATGCCCAACTCGTTCCACGCCACCGAGTTCGCCGGACTCCCGGTCGTCCAGGTCCCGGAACCCGACGCGTGGGACGACGCCCCCGTGCCGGCGGCCGCCCTGAAGGATCCGGCGTCGGTGGCCTGGCGGCTGCGGATGGAGGACCCGGAGGAGTACGAGGAGGCGCACCTGTCCGCCTACCTCGAACGGTTCGCCGGGTCGGTGGACCTGTCCTCGGTGCGGGCGATCGTCGTCGGCAACATCGCGGACGACGACTTCGCGTTCCAGGCGGCCGCGGTCCGCGACGCGCTGACCGCCCTCGTCCCGCGCCTGCCGGACCTGCGGGCCCTGTTCTTCGGCGAGATCCTCCAGGAGGAGTACGAGATCTCCTGGATCGTCCAGGTCGACCTGGCTCCGCTGCTGGCCGCGTTCCCCGCGCTCACCGAGTTCACCGTGCGCGGAAGCGAGGACCTGGGTCTGGCCATCGGCCGCCACGAGCACCTGCGCCGCCTCACCGTCCAGTCCGCGGGCCTGCCCGGCCGGGTCGTCCGTGACATCGCCGCCGCGGACCTGCCCGCCCTGGAACACCTGGAACTGTGGCTCGGCACGGAGGACCAGGGCAACGACACCACCCTCGACGACCTGGCGCCGGTCCTGTCGGGCGAGGCCTTCCCCGGCCTGCGCTCGCTGGGCCTGCGCAACGCCGACAAGCTCGACACGTGGATCCCGGCGCTGGCCGACGCCCCCGTCCTCGCCGGGCTGGACACGCTCGACCTGTCCCTGGGCACCCTCACGGACGAGGGCGCCCGCGTCCTCAGGGACACCCCCGGCCTCCGTCACCTCAGGCGGCTGGACCTGCACCACCACTTCCTGTCGGAGGGCATGGCGGCGCGGATGAGCGCGAGGTTCACGGCCGCGGGGGTCGAGGTCGACGTCTCCGGCCGGGAGAAGCCGTACGTGTCGAACGGCCGGACCTACTACTTCCCCTCGGTCGGCGAGTGAGCGCGCTGGAGCGGCCCCTGGCCGTCGTGGGCGTGCCCGGTCACCGCCGCCTGGAGCTGTTCACCGCCGCCGCCCGCGGCGCCGGGCCGGCCGACCCGGTGGTGGTCCCCTGGCACGACCTGGCCGTCGGACCCGTGGACCTGCCCGCCCGCGCCCTCGTGCGGGTGGACTCCCACGGTGAGGACGCCGAGACCGCTCGGCTGCTGCGCGGCCTGCCGCGGGCGCCCGACCTCCACCGGGCGGAGGGGAGCGCCGAGCAGCACGCCGGGTTCCGTGCGGCCCTGGCACGGCTGGCCGACTCGGTCGCCGCCACGCCCGGCGCCCGCCTGCTCCAGGAGCCCGCGGACCTCGTCGACATGTGCGACAAGCGGCGCTGCCACGCGCGGCTGGCGGCGGCCGGGGTGCCGGTGGCCCCCGCGCTGGAGGGACCGGTCACCGGATACGCGTCACTGCGCGCGGCGATGGCCGAGCGGGGCTGGCACCGGGTGTTCGTCAAACCCGCGCACGGCTCGTCCGCCTCCGGGGTGATCGCGCTGGCGACCGCGCCCGGCGGGCGGATCCGCGCGGTCACCTCGGCCGACCTCGTGCGCTCCGACGACGGCTCGGTGGCGCTGTTCAACTGCCTGCGGCTGCGCACCTACACCACCGAGGAGGCCGTGGCGGCGGTGGTGGACGCGCTGGCCCCCGACGGCCTGCACGTGGAGCGGTGGGTGCCCAAGGCCGGGTTCGAGGGCGCGGTGGTGGATCTGCGCATCGTGGTGGTCGCGGGGCGTGCCACGCACACCGTGGTGCGTTCGTCCCGCTCACCGCTGACCAACCTGCACCTGGGCAACGCCCGCGGTGACCTGGAGGGCCTGCGCCGCGCCATGGGACCGCACGCCTGGAGCGCGGCGATGGAGGTCGCCGAGGCCGCCGCCGCGTGCTTCCCCCGCACCCTGCACGCCGGCGTGGACCTGCTCGTCTCCCCCGGCTGGTCCGCGTTCACCGTGTGCGAGGTCAACGCCTTCGGCGACCTGCTCCCCGGGGTGCTGCACGAGGGCCGCGACACCTACGCCGAACAGCTGCACGCCCTGGCCGAGGGCCGCTTCCCCCTCTCCTCCCCCGCCCTGACCGCCTGATCCCCGCGGAGCGAACCGATGGACACCGCCACCACCCCCGAACTCGACATGAACACGGTCGTGGGCACGCACGACATCCTGCTGCTCACCCTGGACACGCTGCGCTTCGACACCGCCGACGCGCTGGCCGCGGCCGGGCGCACCCCGCACCTGGCGTCTCTGCTGCCGGGCGGCGGGTGGGAGCGCAGGCACGCCCCGGCCAGCTTCACCTACGCCTCCCATCTGGCGATGCTCGCCGGCTTCCTGCCCACGCCCGCGGCGCCGGGCCCGCATCCGCGCCTGTTCGCCGCCGACTTCCCCGGCAGCGCGTCCACGGCCCCCACCACCTGGACCTTCGACGCCCCGGACCTGGCCACGGGACTGGCCGAGGCCGGCTACCACACGGCGTGCGTCGGGGGCACGGGCTTCTTCAACCGCCGCTCCGCGCTGGGGTCGGTGCTGCCGGACCTGTTCCTGGAGAGCCACTGGGAGGAGGCGTTCGGCGTCACCGACCCGCACTCGTTCGAGCACCAGGTGGAGCGGGCCGTGCGGATCGCCACCGAACGGCCGGCGGACCGGCCGCTGTTCCTGCTGCTCAACGTGGCGGCCCTGCACCAGCCCAACTGGTTCCACCTGCCCGGGGCGACCCGCGAGGACGGCGACACCCCCGCCACCCACGCCGCCGCCCTGGAGTACGTCGACCGGCACCTGCCGCCGCTGCTGGAGGCGATGGCCGCCCGCCGCCCGTGCCTGGCGATCGTCTGCTCGGACCACGGCACCGCCTACGGCGAGGACGGCTACACCGGCCACCGGATCGGCCACGAGACCGTCTGGACGGTCCCCTACACCCACGCGGTGCTGCCCCAGGGGCACACCGTCCGAACGGAGACCCTGTGACCGTCATCGCCCCGCGCCCCGAGCCGACGCGTCCGGACTCGCCCTACCGGTCGTACGTGTACGCCTACCCCCACAAGAGCGCCTACCGGCCCCTCCCCCAGCCGCCCGCGCTGGCCGACGTGTGGCGGGGCGAGGACGTCGGCGCGCTGTCGCTGTACACGCACATCCCGTTCTGCGAGATGCGGTGCGGCTTCTGCAACCTCTTCACCCGGTCCACGCCCCCGGCCGAGCAGGTGAGCGCCTACCTGGACGCCCTGGAACGCCAGGCCGAGACGGTGGCCGCGGCGCTGCCGGACGGGGCGGCGTTCGCCCGCGCCGCGCTCGGCGGGGGCACGCCCACGTACCTGACCGCCGAGGAACTGGTGCGGGTCTACGACCTCACCGAACGCGCCTTCGGCGTGGACCTGTCGGCGATCCCGGTGTCGGTGGAGACATCCCCGGCCACCGCCACCCCGGACCGGCTGGCCGTCCTGGCCGAGCGCGGCGTCACCCGGCTCAGCATCGGCGTGCAGAGCTTCCTCGATGCCGAGGCCCACGCGGCGGGACGGCCGCAGAAGCGAGCCGAGGTCGACCGCGCCCTGAACGCGATCCGCGAGCACACCCGGGCCGGCCTCAACGTCGACCTCATCTACGGCATCGACCGGCAGGACGCGCGCACCTGGGCGTACTCACTGGACACCGCGCTGGGGTGGGAGCCGGAGGAGGTCTACCTGTACCCGCTCTACGTCCGCCCCCTCACCGGGCTGGGGCGCCGCGCCCGCGAGTGGGACGACCACCGGCTGGACCTGTACCGCCAGGGGCGCGACCACCTGCGCGAACGCGGCTACGAGCAGGTGTCGATGCGGATGTTCCGCCGGGTCGGCGCCCCGGAGGCGCAGGGCCCCGACCACTGCTGCCAGACCGACGGCATGGTCGGCCTGGGTTGCGGGGCGCGGTCCTACACCTCCGCCACGCACTACTCGTTCGACTACGCCGTGGGGGTGGGCCACGTGCGGTCGATCATCGCCGACTTCGTGGGCCGCGACGTTGCCGGGCTCTCCCGGGCCGAGGTGGGATACCGACTCGACGAGGGCGAGCGGCGCCGCCGTCACGTGCTCCAGTCGCTGCTGCGGACGGAGGGGCTGGACACCGACGCCTACGCCGACCGGTTCGGCGCGCGCCCGGAGGCGGACTTCCCCGGCGAGTTCGCCGAGCTGGCCGAGCGCGGCTGGCTGCCGCGTGGGGGCGCGGCGGCCTCGGTGCGGCTGACCGAGGAGGGGCTCGCGCACTCCGACGCGATCGGCCCGCTGTTCTTCTCCCCCGAGGTGGTCGCCCTCATGGCCGACTACGAGGCCAGGTGAGCGCCGTGGACGCGGCAGGCCCCACCCGCCCCACAGGTACCGCCGGTCCCACGGGCACGGCGGGCCCCGCGCACGCCGGACGACTTCCGCCGCACCTGACCCTGCTGTACCGGGGACCGCTGGCCAGCTGTGACTACGACTGCCCGTACTGCCCCTTCGCCAAGCGCCGTGACCGCCCGTCGACCCTGCGGGCGGACCGCGCGGCGCTGGAGCGCTTCACGGACTGGGTCGCCGACCAGGAACGGGAGCATCCCGGGACCCGGATCTCGGTGCTGTTCACGCCGTGGGGCGAGGGGCTGGTCCGGTCCTGGTACCGCGCGGCCATCGTCCGGCTCAGCCGTCTGCCGCACGTGGAACGCGTGGCGATCCAGACCAACCTGAGCGGGCGCGTGGAGTGGCTCGCCGACTGCGACCTCGGCCGTGCCGCGCTGTGGACCACCTACCACCCCGGGCAGGTCGCCCACGAGCGCTTCCTCGCCAAGGCAGGGCGCCTGGTCGAGCTGGGGGTGCGGTTCAGCGTGGGCGTGGTGGGCGAGCCGGAGCACCTGGCGGCGGCGCGCCGGATGCGCGCCGCGCTGCCCCGGGAGGTGTACCTGTGGGTCAACGCGGCCGAGGGGCGGACCTACACCGACGACGAGGCCGCCGCGTGGCAGGACCTCGACCCGCACTTCCACTACAGCCGCCACCCGCACGCGAGCCGGGGTCTGCCCTGCCGGACGGGCGAGAGCGTGCTGTCGGTGAACGGGGACGGTGACGTCCGCCGCTGCCACTTCGTGGACACGCCCCTGGGCAACCTGTACGACGGGTCGTTCCTGGGCCGGATCGGCCGGCGCGCGTGCCCGCTGGCCACCTGCGACTGCCACATCGGGTACGTGCACCTGGAGTCGCTGGACCTGTACGACGTCTTCCGCGGCGGCGTGGTCGAGCGGGTGCCGGCCGGGGTCGGACGACCACCGCCGCCCGGCCGCTGACGCCGGTTCCCCTGACGCGGTTCAGGCGCCCGCGGCGGCCCGCTCGCGCGGCCGCCCCCGGAAGACCTCGCGCCGGTGCCAGGCGATGTGGTCGGCCTCGACCGGCGCGTAGCCGGGCTGGGGGTCGTGCGCGCGACGGTCGGCCAGGGCGTGCACCGCGTGCTCGGCCATGGCCGAACGGCCCACGAACCTGGTGGAGACGGTGACGACGCGGTCGTCGGACAGGCCGAGGACGCCCCGGTCGAAGAGGCGGTGGTGGAGCGA
Source organism: Nocardiopsis sp. Huas11 (assembly GCF_003634495.1). Lineage (GTDB taxonomy): Bacteria > Actinomycetota > Actinomycetes > Streptosporangiales > Streptosporangiaceae > Nocardiopsis. The sequence goes on from NZ_RBKY01000001.1 coordinate 1,478,425, forward strand.
GCACAGGCACAGGCCGTTGCGCGTGTCGTCGGGACCGCCGAGCGCCCACCAGCGCACGTGCGCCGCCTCCAGCCCCACCGTGAGGCCGTCGATCCACCCCTCGTACCCGCAGAAGGCGCAGCGGTGCTCATAGGCGGTGAGCACCTCGTCCCGGAAGCCGGGATCGCGCCGCCCGCCCCGGACGCGGGCCGGAACCCTCCGGCACGGTGTCGGTGTCCAGGGTCAGCCCGGCCAGCATCCGGATGTCGGCGTGCAGGGACGGCGGGAAGTTGGCGTCGAGCAGGTGGTGGGCGATGCGGTCCAGCAGCCCGGGTTCGGTGTCCAGCGACCGGAGCAGGTCAGGGCTCAGCGCGCCCCGCGCGCCCGCGCCGCGCAGCGCCGTCGGGCTCGCGGCGGGGGACGGCCCGCCCTCGGCAGTCGTGACCGTCCAGAAGCCGTCGGTGGCCAGGTGGTGGAAGGGGTAGGCGGGCGTGGTCCGCCGGGGCGGGCCGAACTCCTTGAGGAGCCGGTTCAGGTCCTGCTCCGCCTCTCCGTACTCGATCGGTCGTGCCCCGTGCCGCTGGTGGTGGCCGAGGGCGTACAAGAGAAGAAGGGGCTTGTGGGGCGCACGGTAGCCGTTCTGCCCCCACCGCCTGACGGAGGCGATCCGGTCGAGCCAGTCCATGACCGGGAGCCTACGGCGTCGGCGGAGCGTCCAGTCCGTGCACCAGGTCCGCGAGCTCCCGGGGACGGGAGACCTGGGGGCAGTGGCCCGAGTCGACCTCCACCACCCGCGCCCCCAGGCGCTCCCGCGCGACGCGGCGCATCCACTCCGGCCGCAGGGTGCGGTCCCGCGCCGGCAGGACGAACGTGGCCGGCGACGGGTCGAAGCGCTGCGCCGCCTGCCCGTACAGGCCCATCGGGTGCCACAGGCGCACGGTCGACAGACCCCACCGCAGGGTCGCGAGGTCGCAGTCGTGGAAGAGGAAGTAGGCGGCCGTCACCGGGTCCTGCGTCGGCGGCTCGGCCAGGGTCCGCCACTCGTCGGAGAGGATCTCCTCGCCCGCGGCCGCGATCTGGTCCAGGAAACTCGCACCGCCCGGGTCGGGGACCGCGGCGCCCACCCACACCGTGTGCCTGGCCCGCAACGCCGCGGCCACCGCGGGGAGCAGCAGTCCGGCCCCCGAGTGCGCGACCACGACCGGATCGCGCACGTCGGCGGCCACCTGCCCGCGGACCAGGTCGAGGTGGTCGGCGGCGACCGCGTCGGGGTCGTCGGTGCTCAGGTCGGGCCGGAACGTGCGGTGGCCGAGTGCGTCGAGGCGGTCGCTCACCCGGCCCCATCCGGCCGGGGACTGCGTCGTGCCGTGCAGGAAGATGACGTCCATGCGGTCATCATCGGCACCTCCCGCCCCCGTCGACACCCCGGTTCGCGTGGAGCTGAACGAGCCGGGAACCCGCCGCCCGCACTGTCGCCCGCGGCGGTCATAATCCGAAGCATGGTCTTTCCCCGGGTCATCGCGACCGACCTCGACGGCACCCTCCTCCGCTCCGACGGCTCCCTCTCCGCCCGTTCCCGCCACGCCCTCGGCCTCGCGGTCGAGGCCGGGGCCCGCGTGGTGATCGCCACCGCTCGCCCCCGGCGCGCCACCGACATCGTCTCCGACCAGCTCGACTGCGCCGCCGTGGTCTGGAGCAACGGTTCCCACTACCGGGCCGCCGACGGCACCGACTGCTTCCGCGCGATCGGCGCCACGACCACACGCATGGTCATCGAGAAGCTCGCCCAGGCCCTGCCCTCGCCGGGCTTCGGCGTGGAGACCGGCACGGCGTTCTTCCACGAGCCCGCCTACCAGCCGGGCCCCATGACCCTCTGGGACCGCGAACTCGTCTACTCCACCGAAGAGCTGGTGGAACGGGCCGCACCGGTGGCCAAGCTCGTGGTCCGCTCCCCCGACGAACCCGTCCACCTCATGCACGAGGCCGCCGTGACGGCGGTCGGCCCGCTGGTGGAGGTCACCTACTCCGGGGCCTTCAGCCTGCTGGAGCTGAGCGCCCCCGGGGTGACCAAGGGCAGCACGCTGGCGCTGCTGTGCGAGGAATGGGGTGTGGCGGCCGAGGAGGTCGTGGCCTTCGGCGACATGCCCAACGATCTGCCCGCCCTGACCTGGGCGGGCCGGGGCTACGCGATGGCCGGCGGCCACCCCGGCCTGCTCGACCCCGCCCTCGGCCTGCTGCGGGCGCCCTCCAACCAGGAGGACGGCGTGGCCCAGGTGGTCGAACGCCTCCTCGCCGACCTCTGACCCGCCCCGGGGCCGAGTGCCTGCCTACGGCCCCTCGGGGTCGGAGGTAGGCCGTTCAGCCCGCGAGGGCGCGATCAAACGCCGTCGACCTCTTCGTGGTACGTCCGGCGGGTGCGCTCGGTGTGCTCGCCCATCAGCCGCAGCGCGGCGTCGGCGTCGCCGGCCTCGATCGCGTCCACGAGCCGCTCGTGCTCGTCCCAGGAGGCCACGCCCCGGATCCGGGCGACCGGGGCGTAGTACCACCGGACCCTGCGGTCGACCTGGCCGGCCAGTTCGGCGAGCACCCGGTTGCCGGAGGCCTCGGTGACGGTACGGTGGAAGTCGGCGTTGGCCTCGACGACGGCGTCGGTCTCGGCCCGCTCGGCGGCGCTGCGCCCCACCGAGACCAGCTCGCGCAGGCGGTCGATCTGCTCGGGTGTGGCGTGCTCGGCCGCCAGGCGGGCGGAGTCGGTCTCCAGCAGGGAGCGCACCGCCAGCAGCTGGTCGGCCTCGCTCTCGGTGGGGGTGTGCACGAACGCCCCGTAGCCGGGCCGCAGGTCCACCCACCCCTCGTTGCTGAGCCGCTGCATGGCCTCGCGCACCGGCTGCCTGGACACTCCCAGCGTCTGGGCCAGCTCCGTCTCGACCAGGTGTCGGCCCGGGGAGAGGGTGCGGGTGGTGATGAGGTCGAGGATGGCCTCGTACACGGCCTCCCGAAGCGGCACCGGGCGCTGGACCCGACTCGTGGCGGCGTTCAATCCCTGGGGGGACATAGGACGGCTCCCGGATCCGTGCGTGGTCATCGGTTTGTTGGGTGTGGCAACCCGGTCCTTCAGGACCGGGAGGAAGCACCCGTCTCCTTCTGTTTGGCGTAGGCGTAGCCGTCCGCGCGTTGGAGCAGACGCATGTGCGGGTGGTTGATGCCCTGGACGGTGCCGTGGGCGGTCGTCATGTTGAATTTGCCCGAAGCGCGCACTGCCACGCGGCCGGTATGGGTTCCGGCCTTCTTGCCCTTGGGGACCACAGCGCGCACCAGGTCGCCCGTGGCGAAGGAGAAGAAGCCCTTAACACGAGGGAGCCTCAGGCGGGGGAACCCGTATGTGTCGGGGCGGGTGAGGGCGTAGGTGCCGCGCCCGGTACATCGAGCGATCAGTACGGTGTTCACGAAGCCATCAAGGTCACCTCCCTATGAGTGATGGCTGGGTCTGGTAAAGGCGGCCTCCACCCGTCGGGGTGACAGCCCGGCCCTTCAGTGCCGGGATCCCTTTACTGCAGACAGTGTACGAAGAACAATGCTCGTGCGTGTCACATCGGCACCGCCACAAGTTCGACCGTGCCCTCGGCCGCGGCCGCTTCCGCCTCGGGCGGCAGGACCGCCAGGGCGTCCGCGGCGGCGGCCCCGCGCAGGTCGGCCGAGCCCCGGGCCTCGATCTCCACGGCGAGGTCGCCGTGCACCCGGACCGGCAGCAGACGGGTGTCGACGGGGTGGGGACGGGTCGCCGCCGAGAGCCGGGCCCGGCGCCCGCCGTGCGCGGGGTCGCGGCGTCCGGTGCGCCCGCACAGCACGGGAACGAGCAGCGTGAGCGCGGCGGCCAGGGCGGCCCCGGGGTTGCCCGGCAGGCCGACGACGACGGCGCCCGAGGGCAGGACCGCGAGCAGCTGCGGGTGGCCCGGACGGCAGGCCACGCCGTCGACCACGATCCTGGCGCCGAGCTCGCCGAGCGCCGCGCGCAGGTGGTCGGCCGGCCCCGCCGAGGACGAGCCGCCGACCGCGGCGACGTGGTCGCCGGGCAGGTCGGCCAGGGCGGTGGTCAGGGCGGCGCGGCCGTCGGGCAGGGCCCGGGGCTCCTCGCACCGTCCGCCGGCCCAGGCGACCAGCCCGGGCAGCACGGGGCCGATGGCGTCGCGCACGGCCCCCGGGCGCGGCCGGCCGGAGTGCACGATCTCGTCCCCCGTGATCAGCACCCGGACCACCGGGCGCAGGACGGGCAGGACGTCCAGGCCGAGCCCGGCCGCGAGTCCGAGCAGGGCGGGGGTGACCGCGGCGCCGCGCCGGGCCGCCGACGCGCCGGCCGGGACGGTCTCCCCGCGCCGCCGGATGTGCCGTCCGGGGACGCAGGCCCCGTACACGACGGCGTCGGCCGCCTCCGCCTCCTCGTACGGCAGGACGGCGAGCGTGCCGTCGGGGACGACGGCCCCGGTGGCGATCTCCAACGCCTCACCGCGGCGCAGGCGGGCGACCGGCGCGTGGCGCCCGGCCAGCGAACGGCCCAGGACGGCCCAGGGCCCCTCCCCCGCCACCGCGTACCCGTCCATCGCGGCGGTGTCGAGCGCGGGTACGTCGATCGCGGAGATGAGGTCGGCGCCGAGAACGGCACCGAGGGCCGCCGGAAGCGGCACCTCGGTCGTGGGCGATCCGCCCTCGGCGCCGGTCGCGCGCGCGGCGTCACGCGCCGCGCCCCAGGACAGGGACCCGTGGGGACGGGCTCGGACGTGAATAAGCGGAGAAGTTTCCGAACCGTCCGCGTCGAGCATTCCTTCTCTCCCTGCCGCTGAGGGGTATGGCGATTCTTGGAGAATACTGTATACAGTATGTGAATGGGAAGGAGTTGCTCATGCGAATCGCAGTCCTGGGCGCCGGCGCCATCGGAGCCTACGCGGGCGCCGCCCTACACCGAGGTGGCGCCGACGTCCACCTCGTCGCCCGCAACGAACACCTGCGGGCCATGCGCGAGAACGGCGTCCGGGTCCTCAGCCCGCGCGGCGACTTCACCGCGCACCCGCACGCGACCGACGACCCCTCCGAGATCGGCCCGGTCGACATCGTCTTCCTCGGACTCAAGGCGCAGTACTACGCGGACTGCGGCCCCCTGCTCCGCCCGCTGCTCGGCCCGAACACGGCGGTCGTCGCGGCGCAGAACGGCGTCCCGTGGTGGTACTTCCACGGCGTCGAGGGCCCGCTGGCCGGGCACCGGATCGAGAGCGTGGACCCCGGAGGCGCGGTCAGCCGCGTCATCCCGGTCGAGCGCGCCATCGGCTGCGTGGTCTACGCGGCCACCGAGATCGAGGCTCCGGGGGTGATCCGGCACATCGAGGGGACCCGGTTCTCCATCGGCGAGCCGGACCGCTCGGACTCCGCGCGGTGCCGCGAACTCTCGGCCGCGATGGAGGCCGGCGGGCTCAAGTGCCCCGTCGAGCACGACCTGCGGGAGGACATCTGGGTCAAGCTCATGGGGAACATCGTCTTCAACCCCCTCAGCGCGCTGACCCGGTCGACCATGGCGCAGATCTGCCGCAACCGCTCCACCCGCGAACTCGCCCGCACGATGATGAACGAGACCCTGGACGTCGCCGAGCGGGTGGGCGTGCGTCCGACCGTGTCGATCGACCGGCGGCTGGCCGGCGCCGAACGCACCGGAGACCACCGCACCTCGACCTTGCACGACCTCGAACGCGGGCGCACGATGGAACTCGACGTGATCCTGTCCGCCGTCGTCGAACTCGCCGACCTGACCGGCGCCCCCGTCCCGACGCTCCGCGCGGTCGACGCCGTCGCGGGGCTGCTGAACCAGCGCGTGGCCGCGGCGTCCTGACGCCCGCCGACCAGCGCGTGGCCGCGGCGTCCCACGCCCGGCGGCCCAGACCCTTGTCCGCCTCGGATCCATGCTGTATCCAGTATCCAAAGGCCACGACCACCAAGCGAGGGCCCTCATGGACTTCTCCGCCCCCTACGACCGCCTCACCCGACCCCTCGTCCGCGACGGCGGCGAACTGCGCCCGGCCTCCTGGGAGGAGGCGCTGGACCGCGCCGCCGCCGGGTTCCGCCGCGGTGTCGAGGAGCACGGACCCAACTCCTTCGGGATGCTCTCCTGCGCCCGTGCCACCAACGAGATGAACTTCATCGCGCAGAAGTTCACGCGCGTCGTCATCGGCACCAACAACGTCGACTCCTGCAACCGCACCTGCCACGCCCCCAGCGTCGCGGGGCTCTCGGCCGCCTTCGGCTCCGGCGGGGGGACCTCCTCCTACGCCGAGGTCGAGGACACCGACCTCATCGTCATCTGGGGCGGCAACCCCCGCTTCGCCCACCCGATCTTCTTCCAGCACGTGCTCAAGGGGGTGCGCAACGGGGCCCGGCTGTACGTGGTCGACCCCCGCCGCACCTCCACGGCCGAGTGGGCCGACCGCTGGCTCGGCCTCAACGTGGGCACCGACATCCCGCTCGCGCACGCCATCGCCCGCGAGATCCTGCACGCGGGACTGGCCAACGAGACCTTCGTCCAGCGCGCCACGAGCGGGTTCGAGGAGTACCGGGAACTGGTCGAACCGTGGACGCTCAGCGCCGCGGAGGCCGAGACCGGCGTGCCCGCGGAGGCCATCCGCGAGCTGGCCCACGCCTACGCCCGCGCCGAACGCGCCCAGATGTGCTGGACGCTCGGCATCACCGAGCACCACAACGCCACTGACAACGTCCGCGCCCTCATCAACCTCGCCCTGCTCACCGGCCACGTCGGTCGGCACGGCTCGGGGCTCAACCCGCTGCGCGGCCAGAACAACGTGCAGGGCGGCGGCGACATGGGCGCCATCCCCGACCGTCTCGCCGGCTTCCAGGACATCCTGTCCGCGGAGGTGCGCGCGAACTTCGAGAAGGTGTGGGGGCGGCCGATCCAGGGCGTCAAGGGCAAGACCCTGACCCAGATGTTCGAGGCCATGGAGGAGTCGGAGCTCAAGACGCTCTACGTCATCGGGGAGAACCCGGTGCAGTCCGAGCCCGAGACCCACAAGACCACGCGGCGCCTGCGCAACCTCGACCACCTGGTCGTGCAGGACATCTTCCTGACCCGCACCGCCGAGCTGGCCGACGTGGTGCTGCCGGCCAGCGCGTCCTGGTGCGAGTCGGACGGGACCTTCACCAACAGCGAGCGCCGGGTGCAGCTCGTCCGCAAGGCCCTGGACCCGCCGGAGGGCGCCCGCGACGACATCGAGATCATGTGCGACCTGGCCACCCGGCTCGGCTACGACTGGGAGCGGCCCGCCGCCGAGGACATCTGGAACGAGGTCCGCTCGCTCTCGCCCATGCACCGCGGCATGAGCTACGCCCGTTTGGAGGAGCACCAGGGCATCCAGTGGCCCTGCTACTCCGAGGACCAGTTGGAGCCCACCTTCCTGCACCAGCGGCTGTGGGCCCAGGATCCGGCCGAGCGCGGCGAACCCGCGCCGTTCGGCATCGTGGGCCACTCGCCGCCCGTCGACCTGCTGGACGAGGACTTCCCCTTCCGGCTGACCACCGGCCGACGCCTGGACGACTACAACACGGGCGTCCAGACCGGCGGATTCTCGTCGCCGCTGCGCCGCGGCGAGCTGCTGGACCTGTCCCCCGAGGACGCGGCCAAGCTCGGCGTGACGGACGGGGAGGTCGTCCGGGTGTCCTCGCGCCGGGGCTCGGTCCTGGTGCCGGTCTCCATCAGCGACTCCATGCGCCCGGGGCTGGTGTTCATGACCTTCCACTTCCCGGACCAGGTGGACACCCAGCTGCTGACCATCGACGCCACGGACCCCATCGCCGGGACGGCCGAGTACAAGGCCGCCGCGGTGAACATCGAACGGGTCCAGCAGGGCGCCGAGGAGCCGGTCTCCGCCCGTTGAGGCGCCACTCCGCGGTCGGAGCCGCCGCCCGCCGGGGCCCGATGATGGCCCCGGCGGTGGCGGGCTGCCCGCGGCCCGTCCGAGGACGGGCCGCGGGGGCCGACCGCCGCACACGGAACGCGCGGGGCCGGTTCGTCCCTCGGGGTGGGCGGCCGCGGCCACGAGGCCACCCACCCGGACACGGATCGCGCCCAGTTCACACTGGGGGGTTGCCATCCGTCCGTACACATCATACTGTCCACTGCATACAGAATCCTGTGATCTGGCTTACACGCGGATCTGGCTTACACGCGATGAAGAGGTGACCCAGGCGTGGACCTGAGATTCCTGGACGAGACGCCCAACGACGCCGAACGCGAGGCCGTCGACTCCGTCCTGGGGCCGCCCGAGTCCGGTTGGGACGGCGGCACCCGGCTGGACACCGACCTGCGCTACGCCCGGGGCGGCCACACGGCACGCGACCGGCGCGACCTCCTCCTGCCCGCGCTGCACGCGGTCAACGACCGTGTCGGCTGGATCAGCCCCGGCGCGCTCGACCACGTCTGCCGCCGGCTCACCATCCCCCCGGCCGAGGCCTACGCCGTCGCCTCCTTCTACGCGATGTTCGCGCTCCAGGAGCGGCCCCGACGGGTCCTGCACCTGTGCACCGACATCGCCTGCGCCGCCAAGGGATCGGGGCCGCTGCGCGACCGGATCGCCGAGCGGCTCGGCCCGCCCGGCGGACACGACGGCGAGGTGACCTGGCACGAGAGCCCCTGCCTGGGGATGTGCGAGCGCGCACCCGCCGCCCTGGCCATCGAGGCCGGCACCCGCCCCCGGTCCGCCGTCGCCGCGCCCGCCACCCCGGAGGCGCTCGACACCCTGGCCACCGCCTCCCCCGAACCGACCGCCAACGGCCACGCGAACGGCCAGGCCGCCAACGGACACGGGCCCCTCCCCGGGCCCGCCGACCGCGACCACCCGGCCGCCCCCACCACCTTCGACGCCGTCCCGCTGGCCGGCGCCGACCCCGAGCCCGCCCCCGCCGACGCCGTCCCCGACGCCGGCGCCCCCCATCACGTGCTGCTCCGCAGGATCGGCCGGGTGGACCCCCTCAGCCTGGACGACTACCGCGCCGAGGGCGGCTACACCGCGCTGCGCGAGGCCCTGCGCCTGGGCCCGGCCGGGGTGATCCGCGAGGTCACCGACTCCGGCCTGGTCGGACGGGGCGGCGCGGCCTTCCCCACCGGACGCAAGTGGCAGGCGACCGCGACCCAGGCCGACGGCCCGCACTACCTCGTGTGCAACGCCGACGAGAGCGAGCCGGGCACCTTCAAGGACCGCGTCCTGATGGAGGGCGACCCCTTCTCCCTCATCGAGGCCATGACCATCGCCGGGTACGCGATCGGCGCCCGCACCGGCTACCTCTACATCCGCGGCGAGTACCCGCGGGCCCTGCGCCACCTGGAGAACGCGATCACCGTGGCCCGTGAACGCCGGTTGCTCGGCGAGGACGTCCTGGGCTCGGGGTTCTCCTTCGACATCGAGATCCGGCGCGGCGCCGGCGCCTACATCTGCGGCGAGGAGACCGCGATCTTCGGCTCCATCGAGGGCGAGCGCGGCGAGCCGCGCACCAAGCCGCCCTTCCCCGTCGAGAAGGGGTTGTTCGGCAAGCCGACCGCCGTCAACAACGTCGAGACGCTGGTCAACGTGCTGCCGATCCTCCTCATGGGCGGACCCGCCTACGCGGCGGTCGGCACCGAGGGCTCCACCGGGCCGAAGCTGTTCTGCCTGTCGGGCGGAGTCCGCCGTCCGGGCCTGTACGAGCTGCCGTTCGGCGCCACCCTGCGCGACCTGATCGAGGCGGCGGGCGGCATGCCGGAGGGCCGGAGCATCCAGGCCGTCCTGCTGGGCGGCGCGGCCGGAGCGTTCGTGCGCGGCGACGAGCTGGACATCCCCCTCACCTTCGAGGGGGCGCGCGCGGCGGGCACCACCCTGGGGTCGGGCGTGATCCTGGTCCTGGACGACACCGCCGACCTGGTCGCCACGCTCGTGCGCGTGGCCGCCTTCTTCCGCGACGAGTCGTGCGGACAGTGCGTCCCCTGCCGGGTCGGCACCGTCCGCCAGGAGGAGTCGCTGCTGCGCATCAGCCGGGGCGGCGACACCGAGAGCGAGGTCGCGCTGCTGCGCGAGGTCGGCCAGGCGATGCGCGACGCCTCGATCTGCGGCCTGGGGCAGACCGCGTGGAACGCCGTGGAGTCGGCCGTGGACCGGCTCGGGCTGTTCGACACCGGGGCCACCGCCGGGAAGCAGACCTCCTGATGCCCACAGCCACCAGAGCACACTCCGCCCCGGGCACGCGGGCGGCGACGAAGGAGAGCACATGACCGTCCCCGTCCACCTCGCACCGCCCAAGCGCCTGATCGACGCCACGATCGACGGCGAGGAGGTCCGCGTCCCGGAGGGCACCACGGTCCTGGACGCCTGCGCGGCCTCCGGGACGGAGATCCCGACCCTGTGCTACGGCGACACCCTCGCCCCCCGCAACGCCTGCCGGGTGTGCGTGGTGGAGGTGGAGGGCGCGCGCACGCTCGCCCCCGCCTGCTCGCGCAAGCTGGAGGCCGGGATGTCCGTGAAGACCGACTCCGAGCGCGTGCGGCACAGCCGCAAGCTGGTCCTGGAGCTGCTCGGTTCCTCCGTCGACCTGTCCACCACCCCGAAGGTCCCCGAGTGGATGGACCGCTACGAGGCGGAGCCGGACCGGTTCGGCCCGCGCGCGGAACCCGCGCCGCTCGGTGAGCGCGACGCCCGCCGGGCGGGCGAGCACGAGGCCGGGGACGGGGCGGTGGCGGCCACGGTCGAGCAGCCGCCCAAGATCGACAACGACCTGTACGTGCGCGACTACTCCAAGTGCATCATGTGCTACAAGTGCGTGGACGCCTGCGGCGACCAGTGGCAGAACTCGTTCGCCATCGGGGTGGCCGGGCGCGGGTTCGACGCCCGGATCTCCACCGAGCACGACGCTCCCCTGACCGACTCCGCCTGTGTGTACTGCGGCAACTGCATCGAGGTGTGCCCGACCGGGGCGCTCTCGTTCGCGACCGAGTTCGACATGCGCCAGGCCGGCACCTGGGACGAGGAGGCCCAGACCGAGACGACCACGATCTGCACCTACTGTGGGGTCGGCTGCAACCTGACGCTGCACGTCCAGGAGAACGAGATCGTCAAGGTCACCTCCCCGCACGACAACCCGGTGACCCACGGCAACCTGTGCATCAAGGGCCGGTTCGGTTTCCAGCACGTGCAACGCCGGGGTGAGGGTTCGGCGAAGGGCTCCGAGAAGGGACCCCTGTAGAGGCGGACTCGCGCAGGGGTCGAAGGGCCCCGCGAAGAACCCGGCGAAGGGTTCCGCGCAGGGCCCTGTTCGGTCACAGTAGAGGCGGATGCACCGAAAGGCGGTGGCGGTCATGGGCCGGGTCACGGTTCGCGACAAGGTGCTCAGGATCAAGGACGGATCGGCGTCCGAGCGCGTGGACACGATGGTGGTGGAGGAGCCGCTGGAGATCCGGCTGGACGGCTCCCCGCTCAGCATCACCATGCGCACCCCCGGTCACGACTTCGACCTGGCGGCGGGCTTCCTGGTGAGCGAGGGCGTCATCGCCCGCGAGAGCGACCTGGTCGCCATCCGCTACTGCGCCGGGGCCACCGAGGACGGCTCGAACACCTACAACGTGCTCGACGTGACCCTGGCCGCGGGCGTCGCGCCGCCCGACACCTCGCTGGAGCGCAACTTCTACACCACGTCCTCGTGCGGGCTGTGCGGCAAGGCCAGCCTGGACGCGGTGCGCACGCAGGCCGCGTGGGACGTCGCCGGAGACGGGCTGCGGATCGGGGTCGACACGCTCACGGCGCTGCCGGACCGCCTGCGCGCCGCCCAGCGGGTCTTCGACCGCACGGGCGGCCTGCACGCCGCCGCGCTCTTCACCCCCGAGGGCGAACTGCTGGCGCTGCGGGAGGACGTGGGCCGCCACAACGCGGTGGACAAGCTGGTCGGATGGGCGCTGCGCTCGGACCGGGTACCGCTGACCGACACGGTGCTCATGGTGTCCGGGCGCGCCTCGTTCGAGCTCGTACAGAAGGCCTGGATGGCCGGGATCCCGATGATGGCGGCGGTATCGGCTCCTTCGTCCCTCGCCGTCGAGCTGGCCGCGGAGGCGGGGATGACCCTCGTCGGTTTCCTGCGCGGCAGCTCCATGAACGTCTACGCCGGACGGCAACGGATCCTTTTGGAGGGGGCGCCGAGCGCGCCCCCTGCGGCCACCGAGGGGATCCGCGTTCCGGGTCGGTAGACGCGGGTCCGGTCAGCGCGCTAGCCCCCTGCGCCGACCGGACCCGGCCCCGCTACTTCGGCTCCGGGCCGCTCAGGACGAGACGAGCTGGAAACGGCTCGTCGCACCGGTCCCGCACGCCCGCCCGTGCCACGCGGCGGCTACCGCGCCAACCGGGAAGAGCAGCACTTCGGGCTCCGCGTCGGATCCCCGATGCCGACGTGCGTGGCGCCGGCGGCCAGTACTGCCTGCTCGACGTCGTCTTCCGCGCCGGGCCGCACCTTTGGCAGAAGCACATGCACCTGATGGTCCTCAGCTTCGTGGAAGGAGCAGCCGTGGCCCGCGCTGTGACGTGATATCGCCCCCATCACCAGCGACCGGGCGGCGTCGTTGAAGTCTCCGTCAAAGGTCGCGACCATGTCGACCAGACCACCGACGCTGATGGTGCGTACGGCGATCCGGTCATCCGTGGCGGCGGAAATCTGCACGGAGTCGGTGGTACCGATCGCGCACCACGGCCCCGAGGCGTGTGCGGCCTCGACGAGGCCGCGCGGTGCCCGCGCCGAGGCGACGGACGTGCCGTCGTGGCTCAGCAGTTCCACCTTGAAGCCGCCCACCAACCAGACCCGATCGTCACCCGCCGGCATGGCGAACGCACTGTAGCTGTCACGCAGGTGTTCGGCCCCGCTGGGCGTGAGCCAACCCACGCGGGAGTCACGGGCGGCCCAGCGGGCCGTCACGAGAACCCCGCGAGCCGCGGCGTAACCCGTCAGGTCGGCTTCGTCGGCGCCGCCGGAATACCAGAGTCCCAGCAGCTCCAGGTCCGGGGAGAAGTGCGCCACGACCCCTCGCTGACCGTCGGCGACGACCAATCCATCCGCGGTGGCGGTCAACGTCGGGTCGCCGCCGATCGCGCGGGAGACAGGCCGATCGCCCGTCGCCGCGAGCCCGGGTGCCGCGTCGCCGAGGTCGTCCAGGGGCACCTCACGCTCCCAGCGGCCCGGCTGTCCGACAGCCAGTCGGCAGACCCCGTCCACGGGAGGAAGAACCGCGGCCAGTCGGCCACCGCCGAGCCCGGCCACCCGCCAGACCCTGTCCTCATGGGTCGCGACCGGAGACACGTCACTCAGCCGGAACTCCTGGAGACGGTGACCGGCCCAGATCCGGTCAGCGGTCACGTCAACCGCCAGCGGCGTCTTCCAGCCAAGGTGTTCGGCCTTCGACTCACCGATCACCGCGAAGTCGCGTAGCGCTCGCACGGTGCCGGTGCTCTCGCACGCCTGAACCACCAGCGTGCCATCGGTCCACATCTCCATGAGCCATCCCTGCGCCGTCTTGATGAAGGTCGGCCTGACCTTAGCGAGGGTGACGGACACCCCCCGGGGGGCGAGCCTTGTGCGCTCGGCCCCCGGGAGTGGCGGTCAGCCGGTGAGCAGGGTCAGGTTCCACTTCTCCAGGATCGGGTTGACCGGCTGGAAGTAGGTGGTTCCGCCCGAGGTGCAGTCGCCCGAGCCGCCGGAGGTCACGCCCTGGGCCTCGGTCCCGGCCAGCCAGGAGCCGCCGGAGTCACCGCCCTCGGCGCAGGCCGTGGTGCGCGTCAGGCCGTGGACGTGCTGGCCCCGGGGGTTGCCAACTGTTGCGTGATCCGTCAGCGGGCCTCCACTCCTGCCAGCAGGAGCCACCGAGGTGATGGACTCGCCGGACGCCGGTTTCGGCCAGATCCGCCGCCAGCTCTCCTACAAGACCGCCTGGAACGGCGGTCGCATGATCACGGCGGACCGGTGGTTCGCCAGCAGTAGGACCTGCTCGGACTGTGGTGCGACGAAAACCAAATTGCCACTCCATGTGCGAGTGTTCGACTGCGACGCGTGTCCCCTGGTGTTGGACCGGGACGTCAACGCCGCACGCAATCTCGCCAAACTGGCGAACAGCATGACCGGTACCGGAGTGGCCGGAGACCGGGGCGCGCGAGCGCCGAAGGCCCGTGGAGCCGACCGTCAGACCCGCACCACCCGCACCCGCCGCGCGGCGGGTACGGGGCGGGCAGGTGGCGCAAGACCGCGCACGCGGAAGGAAACGGGACACCGTACTCAAGACACCGGACAACTCTCGTTGTGGTGACCCTGTGACGGACCTCCTGGGCGGAAACGCCCGGGATGCTGAGAATCGATGAGACTCAAAGCAACGGGAAGACCGACCCGGCGACCGGCCGAGAATCGGGCAACGAGGAACCGCTCCCACGGCGGTCCGCCTCTATCGCGGACGTTCTGTCGGCGCCAGAGGGCCTCCTTGGCCTGATCCGACCAGTTCCCGCTGACGTCGGGTAACGGAAAAGGCCGTCCGGAGGACCCTCCCGTGGTCCCCCGAACGGCCGTTCTTCCTGGATGGTTCCTCAGGCCCTTCCTGGATGGTTCCTCTAGTCGCGCGCCTCCGGGCGCATCGTGTAGTGCGGGAAGTTGCCGGGCAGGCGTTCGGACGCGGGCCCGCGGGTAACCGCGTGGACCAGGAGTTCGCCGCCCACGAAGGCGCCCCGCCAGGAGTCGCCCAGGCCGCCGAACAGCTCGTCGCGGTCCCCCCGCGATCGGGGGCGGTTGATCCCGACCTTGAAGGCCCGCACGCCCGTCGCCAACTGCGCGGCGGTGTCGGCGTCGTCGCAGGAGATCGTGGCCACGAGCGCGCCGTTGCTGGCGTTCATGGCGGCCAGCAGTTCGGCCTCGGTGTCCACCAGGACGATGGAGTCGACCGGCCCGAAGGGCTCGGCGTGGAACAGCGGTGAGGGCCGCGGCGGTTCCAGCAGGGCGACGGGGGCCACGTAGGCTTCGGTGTTCTGGCCAGGCAGCAGGAGGGCGTCGTCCAGTGAGCCCCTGTACAGCGGCACCGCGCCCCCGGCGATCGCCTCGGCGACGGAGTCGTGGAGCTCCTTGGCCTTGGCGGCGTTGATCACCGGGCCGAAGTCGAGTTCGGGCAGGTCGTCGTCGGGGTCGGCGACCGCGAGGGGGTGCCCGAAGCGGACGGTGCCCACGGCCGCGAGGTAGGCCTGGAGGAAGGCGTCGAACCGGGACCGCTGCACGACGAACCGGGGGTAGGCGGTGCAGCGCTGCTTGGCGTAGTCGAAGGTCTTGCGGATCTGCCCCGACAGGGTGTCCCAGTCGCTGAACTCCCACACGCCCCAGCAGTTGAGGCCCTCCTGCTCCAGCACGTGCGGCCGGTCCAGGTCGGCCAGGTCCGCCGCCACGCGCCCGCCGGCGTCACGGCCGCCCACGAAGGACACGCACGCGACCTCCGGGCCCCGGACCAGGGACGGGGACAGGTCGCGCCCGCCGCCGCCGACCAGGGTGAACGGCAGTCCCTCGCGCACGCCCAGGGCCACGGCCAGGGTCAGGCAGACCAGGCCGCCGTCGGTGGGCGTCTTGGCGATGACGCCGTTGCCCGCCAGCGCCTGCACGCACATCGCGTGCGCCAGGACGCTCATGGGGTAGTTCCAGCTGGCGATGTTGCTGACCGGGCCGTCGAGGGCGACCCTGCCGTCGAGCATCCGGTCGATCTCGTCGAGGTACCACTCGACTCCGGAGATCGCCCGGTCGACGTCCTGGCGGGCCAGCCGCCAGGGCTTGCCGATCTCCCACACGAGCGCCAGCGCGAGGGTGTCGCGGTGCTCGCCCCAGGCCTGGACGGTCGCGCGCACCCGCTCCTTGCGCTCGTGGAGGGGAACGCCGGTCCAGGCCAGGTGTTCGGTGGCGGCCGCCGCGACGGCCCTGGCGGCCGTGGGGCCGTCGAGCATGGGCGGGCCGGCGATCTCCGACCCGTCCAGGGGCGAGTGGGCGCTGCGGGGTTCGCCGTCGGCGCGCCACTCGCCGCCCCAGCGGTTGAGGACGCGGTCGGCGGCGAAGGCCTCGGGGGCGATGGCGCGGCAGCGCTCGTAGAGCGTGGCCCAGTCGGTGCCGGGCTTGAGGATCGCTGTCATGGGGCCGTGGGCGCCATCGTGGATCCGGCGCCCGCCTCCTCTCGCTGGTCGGAGCCGTTGAGGACGGCGCGGGCGAGCCGCGCGGTCTCGGTGGGGGTCTTGCCGACCTTGACTCCGGCGGCCTCCAGGGCCTCCTTCTTCGCCGCGGCCGTACCCGAGGAACCAGACACGATCGCGCCGGCGTGGCCCATCGTCTTGCCCTCCGGGGCGGTGAAGCCCGCGACGTAGCCCACCACGGGCTTGGTCACGTTCGCCTTGACGAACTCGGCCGCCCGCTCCTCGGCGTCACCGCCGATCTCACCGATCATCACGATCACGTCGGTGTCGGGGTCGGCCTCGAACGCCGCCAGGGCGTCGATGTGCGTGGTCCCGATGATCGGGTCCCCGCCGATGCCCACCGCGGAGGAGAAGCCGATGTCGCGCAGCTCGTACATCATCTGGTAGGTCAGCGTGCCCGACTTGGACACCAGACCGATCCGCCCCGGCTTGGTGATGTCGGCCGGAATGATGCCCGCGTTCGACTGACCCGGGGAGATCAAACCGGGGCAGTTCGGGCCGATGATGCGGGTCTTGTTGCCCCGGGCCTTGGCGTGCGCCCAGAACGCCGCGGTGTCGTGCACCGGAATGCCCTCGGTGATCACGACCGCCAGGCCGATCTCGGCGTCGATCGCCTCGAACACCGCGTCCTTGGAGAACTTCGGCGGAACGAAGATGACCGTGACGTCGGCGCCGGTGGCGGCCATGCCCTCGGCCACCGATCCGAAGACCGGCACCTCGGCGCCGTCGAAGTCGACCTTCTGGCCGGCCTTGCGCGGGTTGACCCCGCCCACGATGTCGGTGCCCGAGGCGAGCATGCGGCGGGTGTGCTTGGTGCCCTCAGAGCCGGTCATGCCCTGGACCAGCACCTTGCTGTCCTTGTTCAGAAAGATAGCCATGGAGTCCCACTCCAGTGTCGAGATCGGTCGGGGTGGTCGGCGTGCGCCCGGACGGCGCGCACCGGAACGGCGTGCACCGGATCGGCGTGCACCGAAGCGGCACGCACCGGATCGGCGTGCGCCCCTGGGGCCCTCACGCGGCGGCGAGTTCGGCGGCCTGTGCGGCGGCGCCGTCCATCGTGTCGACCTGGCGCACCGCGGGGTGCGCGCGCTCGGTCAGGATCCGGCGGCCCAGCTCGGCGTTGTTGCCGTCCAGGCGCACCACCAGCGGCTTGGAGACGTCGTCACCGCGCGACTCCAGCAGCTCCAGCGCCTGCACGATGCCGTTGGCCACCGCGTCGCACGCCGTGATGCCGCCGAAGACGTTCACGAACACGCTCTTGACCGCCGGGTCGCCCAGAATGATGCCCAGACCGTCGGCCATGACCTCGGCCGAGGCGCCGCCACCGATGTCCAGGAAGTTGGCGGGCTTGACCCCTTGGCTCTCACCGGCGTAGGCCACCACGTCCAGCGTGGACATGACCAGACCCGCGCCGTTGCCGATGATCCCGACCTCACCGTCGAGCTTCACGTAGTTCAGACCCTTCTCGACGGCCCGCAACTCCCGGGGGTCGGTGTCCGAGCCGTCGGCGAAGGGCACGCGCTCGGCGTGCCGGAAGGCCGCGTTGTCGTCGAGCGTCATCTTGCCGTCGAGGGCGATGATCCGCCCGTCGGCCGTGCGGACCAGCGGATTGACCTCCACGAGGGTGGCGTCCTCCCCCACCGCCACCTCCCAGAGCTGGACGATCGTGGCGGCGGCGCAGTCGTGCACCTCCTCGGGGAGCTTCGCGGCGCGGCAGATCTCCAGCGCCGCCGCGCGGTCGACCCCCTCCGGGCCCACGGGGGTCCGCACCACCGCGTCCGGGTCGGTGACCGCGACCTCCTCGATCTCCATCCCGCCCTGGGCGGAGCAGATCGACAGGAAGGTCCGGTTGGCCCGGTCCAACAGGAAGGAGAAGTAGTACTCCTCCGCGATGTCGGAGGCCTCCTCCACCAGCACCCTGCGGACCGTGTGGCCCTTGATGTCCATACCGAGGATCTCCTCGGCCCTGGCGTGGGCGTGCTCCGGCCCGTCCGCCACCTTCACACCGCCGGCCTTACCGCGGCCACCGGTCTTGACCTGCGCCTTCACCACGACCCGCCGACCGATGCGCCCGGCTGCGAGCCGGACCTGGTCAGGGGTGTCGGCTATCTCGCCCTCGACGAGGCGTACCCCGTACTCACCGAAGAGCTGTTTGGCCTCGTACTCGTGGAGATCCACCGTGCCTCCTCGTCGCATGGTTTCCCGACTCTTTCAGTGGTACTCCATACTGTATGCAGTATTCAATACCCCTTCCGGTGAAAATGTGTCCTGCGCCACCCCTTCCCAGGTCGGTCACAGATTTGCATACTGTATTCAAGGAGGTCGCGCCATGTCAGGACACTCCACCCCCGAACCCGCACATCCCGATCACCCGGAAGTCGTGCGCGACTGGCGGGGCCGCAGCTATCGCGTCGGTCCGACCGCACGCGTGCTCACCGGCCTCCCGCGCCCCATCGTCCTCACCCGCGCCCTGACCGCCGTCGCGGCGATCGGCGTGCTGCAGTTCGGCTACGGCGCCGCCGTGCCCACCCTGGTCGTCACGCACGGCTGGTCGCCCGCCCAGGCCCTGGTGCCGTTCCTGCTCTGGGCACTGTTCCAGGGCGCCACCGCACCACTGCCGCACCATCTCGCGGTCCGGCGCCTGCTGACCCCGGGCCAGTCGATCGGCACGGGCGCCGCCCTGTGCGCCGCCGCGCTGGTGGCCCTCGGCCACGTGTCGGCTCCGCTTCCCGCCGCCCTGGCCTACGGCGTCCTGGGCGGCGTGGGCGCCGGGCTCGTCTACCACTCCTGCGCCGACCTGGTCGGCGGCTGGTTCCCCGACCGCCCCGGCATCCGCTTCGGCGCCGTCGGCGGCGCCTTCGCGCTCGGCGCGGTCCCCCTGCTGCCCGCCCTCGCGCTGGCCCCGTCCCCCGCACCGCTGCCCACGGCCACCACCGTGCTCGCCGCGGCCGTCCTGCTCCTGGGCCTGGCGGGCGGCATCGGCCAGCGCCAGGCCCCGCGCCGGTGGTGGCCGCCCGGGGCCGACCCCCGCGCGGTCGCGCTGCGCGGGAACGCCGACCCGCCGGCGGCGGCCGACTTCAGCACCGCCCAGGCCTGGGCCAGCGGGCGTTCGCTTCCGGCCCTGCACGCCGTCGTGGCCCTGTCCGGAGCGGGCGGCCTGTTCACCATCGCCGTCCTGCCGCTGGTCCTGGTCGCGGCGGACCGCCCCGCCGCGGAGACCGCCGCCGTGGTGACGGCCTTCGCCGCCGCCAGCGGCCTGGGCCGGATCGCCTCCGGGGCCGCCGTGGAGCGGACCGGACGGCGCCGTCTGCTCGCCGCCTCACTGGGCGCCGCCGCGCTCGCCCTGGCCGGCCTCGCCGTGGTGGCCGACGCCGGCCCGACCGCGCTCCTGGTGGTGCTGGCGGCGGTGGCGGGCGCCGGAACCGGCTCCTGCTATCCGCTCAGCCGAGCCGTCACGGAGGCCCATTTCGGGTCGGACCGCGCGGCGGGGATCCCCCGTCTGGTCCACAGCTCCAAGGCGGTCGGCGGGCTGCTCGGCGTGGGTGCGGCCGTGGCGCTGTTGGCACTGGCACCGTCGCCCGCGGCGGCGTCCTGGCTGCTCACAGCCGCTGTGGCGCTCGCGCTCGCGGCCCTGCTCACGGGTGCCCTGCGTCGCCCGTTCCCGGTCCGAACACTGCCGATCCGGCCGAAGATCTGGACAGCGGGGCGGCGGCGTGCTCCAATGTGACGCAGACGGTATACAGTATCCCGCCTACAGAAGACACTCACCCGTTCACCATCCCCCACCCGGTCGCTCAGCCATCACACGAGCACCGACACAAGCACCCACATCAGCACGGAACCCGCACGAAAGGGGTCGTCGCACCGATGGCCGAGGGCACACCCAACACCAGCACCAGTAGCGACACCACGATCTCCGGCGGCCACCTGGTGGCCAAAGCGCTCAAGGCCGAGGGCGTCGACGTCATCTACACGCTCTGCGGTGGACACATCATCGACATCTACGACGGCTGCGTCGACGAGGGCATCGACGTCATCGACGTCCGCCACGAGCAGGTCGCCGCGCACGCCGCGGACGGCTACGCCCGCATCACCGGCAAACCCGGCTGCGCCGTCGTCACCGCCGGCCCCGGGACCACGGACGCGGTCACCGGCATCGCGAACGCCTACCGCGCGGAGAGCCCGATGCTCGTCATCGGCGGCCAGGGCGCGCTCAGCCAGCACAAGATGGGCTCGCTCCAGGACCTGCCGCACGTCGACATGATCAACCCGATCTCCAAGTTCGCCGCCACCGTGCCGCACACCGAGCGCGTGGCCGACCTGGTCTCCATGGCCTTCCGCGAGTCGCTCAGCGGCGCCCCCGGGCCGTCCTTCCTGGAGATCCCCCGCGACATCCTGGACGCGCGGGTCCCCCTGGACAAGGCCCGCATCCCCGCCAAGGGCCGCTACCGGGCCTCCACCCGCCAGCTCGGCGACCCCGCCGACATCGAGCGGCTGGCCGACCTCATCGTGCGCTCCGAGCGCCCCAGCATCCTGCTCGGCAACCAGGTGTGGACCACCCGGGCCACCGACACCTCCATCGAGCTCGTCCGCGCGCTCAACATCCCCGCCTACATGAACGGCGCCGGACGCGGCACGCTACCCCCCGGCGACCCCCACCACTTCCAGCTCTCCCGCCGCTACGCCTTCACCAACTCCGACCTCATCATCATCGTCGGCACCCCGTTCGACTTCCGCATGGGCTACGGCAAGCGGCTCTCCCCCGACGCCACCGTCGTCCAGATCGACCTGAACTACGCGACGGTCGGCAAGAACCGCGACATCGACCTCGGGCTGGTCGGCGACGCCGACGCGATCCTGTCCGCCGTCCTGCAGGCCACGTCGGGCTACGGCGACACCGGCGCCCAGGCCCGCAAGCCCTGGCTGGAGGAGCTGCGCACCAAGGAGCAGGAGGCCCTCGACAAGCGCGCCCACCTGCTCACCTCCGACGCCACGCCGATCCACCCCTACCGCCTGGTCAACGAGATCAACCAGTTCCTCACCGAGGACTCCATCTACGTCGGCGACGGCGGCGACATCGTCACCTTCTCCGGCCAGGTCGTCCAGCCCAAGTCGCCCGGCCACTGGATGGACCCGGGCCCCCTGGGCACCCTCGGCGTGGGCATCCCGTTCGTCATGGCGGCCAAGCAGGCCCTGCCGCACAAGGAGGTCGTCGCGCTCTTCGGCGACGGAGCGTTCAGCCTCACCGGCTGGGACTTCGAGACCCTGGTCCGCTTCAACCTGCCCTTCGTGGGGATCGTCGGCAACAACTCCTCCATGAACCAGATCCGCTACGGCCAGATCGCCAAGTACGGCGCCGACCGCGGCGAGATCGGCAACACCCTGGGCGACGTCAACTACGCGGAGTTCGCCAAGATGCTCGGCGGATACGGCGAGGAGGTACGCGACCCGGCCGACATCGCGCCGGCCCTGCGCCGTGCCCGTGAGTCCGGCAAGCCCTCCCTGATCAACGTCTGGATCGACCCCGAGGTCTACGCGCCCGGAACCATGAACCAGACGATGTACAAGTAGCCCGGGAAGGAGAACCCATGGGCAAGGCACTCGACGGGATCCGCGTCCTGGACATGACACACGTCCAGTCCGGTCCCTCGGCGACTCAGATCCTGGCCTGGATGGGCGCCGACGTCCTCAAGGTCGAGGCGGTCACCGGCGACATCACCCGGCGCCAGCTGCGCGACAAGCCCGGCGTGGACAGCCTGTACTTCACGATGCTCAACTCCAACAAGCGCAGCGTCACGCTCAACACCAAGAGCGACCGCGGCAAGGAGATCTTCCTCGACCTGGTCCGGCGCAGCGACGTCCTGGTGGAGAACTTCGCACCGGGCGCCCTGGACCGGATGGGGTTCACCTGGGAGGTCCTCAAGGAGGCCAACCCCCGGCTGGTCTACGCCTCGATCAAGGGCTTCGGACCCGGCGCCTACGCCGACTTCAAGGCCTACGAGGTCATCGCCCAGGCCATGGGCGGCTCGATGAGCACCACGGGCTTCGAGGACGGACCGCCCCTGGCGACGGGCGCACAGATCGGTGACTCGGGCACCGGGATGCATACAGTAGCCGGAATCCTCGCGGCGCTGCTCCAGCGCACCGGCACCGGGCAGGGCCAGCGCGTCCAGGTCGCCATGCAGGACGCCGTCCTCAACCTGTGCCGCGTCAAGCTGCGCGACCAGCAGCGGCTGGAGCACGGGCCCCTCGCGGAGTACCCGAACGAGGACTTCGGCGACGAGGTCCCCCGCTCGGGCAACGCCTCCGGCGGCGGACAGCCCGGCTGGGCGGTGCGCACCGCGCCCGGCGGCCCCAACGACTACGTCTACGTCATCATCCAGCCTCCCGGCTGGGCGCCCATCACCACGCTCATCGGCCGGCCCGAACTGGTGGAGGACCCCGAGTGGGCCACGCCGGAGGCCCGCCTGGACAAGCTCGACAAGGTCTTCTCCCTGATCGAGGAGTGGTCCATCGGGCTCCCCAAGTGGGAGGTCCTGGCCGAGCTGAACAAGCACAACATCCCCTGCGGGCCCATCCTGTCGACCCGGGAGATCATCGAGGACCCCACGCTGCGCGCCAACGGGGTCGTCACCACGGTCGAGCACCCCGAGCGCGGCGAGTACCACACGGTCTCCTCGCCCATCCGGCTCTCCGACTCGCCGGTGGACGTGGAACGCTCCCCCCTGCTCGGCGAGCACAACGAGGACGTCTACGGCGGCGAACTGGGCCTGACCGCCGACGAGCTGGCCGAACTCTCATCGAACGGAGTGATCTAGACCCATGGCCGTCTACACCCCCGAGCGGTCCGACCACGACCGCGCCGCCGTGCGCGAGGTCCTGGACCGCGCACGCGCGGCGGGCCGCACAGCGCTCACCGCGCCGGAGGGCCTGGCACTCGCCCAGGCCTACGGCATCCCCGTACCCGGGGAGGCGCTGGCGACCTCCGCCGAGGAGGCCGCGGCCCTGGCCCAGGAGCTGGGCCTGCCCGTGGTCGCCAAGATCGTCTCCCCCGACATCCTGCACAAGACCGACGCCGGCGGCGTCGAGGTGGGCCTGGACAGCCCCGAGGCGGTGACCGCGGCCTACGAGCGCATCGTGGCCAACGCCCAGGCCTACGACGCCGACGCCCGCATCGACGGCGTGCAGATCCAGCAGATGGTGGGCGGCGGCCTGGAGGTGCTCATCGGCGCCACCACCGACCCCACCTTCGGCAAGGTCGTCGTGTTCGGCCTGGGCGGCGTGCTGGTGGAGGTCCTCAAGGACGTGGCCTTCCGGCTGGCGCCGCTGACCCGTGAGGAGGCGCTGTCCCAGATCGGCGACATCCGCACGGCCGAGGTGCTCGACGGAGTACGCGGAGCCCCCGCGGTGGACCGCGAGGCGCTGGCCGACGTCCTGGTCCGGCTCTCCGACCTGGTCGCGGACTTCCCCGAGATCGCCGAGGCCGACCTCAACCCCGTGTTCGCGTCCCCGGACGGCGCGATCGCCGCCGACCTGCGCTTCGTCCTGGACTTCGAGCCCGCCGAGGGACCGCGCAAGTTCTCCCGCGAGGAGATTCTGGAGTCGATGGAGCGGATCTTCAAGCCCCGCTCGATCGCGATCATCGGCGCCTCCAACGAGGCGGGCAAGATCGGCAACTCCGTCATCCGCAACATCGTCGACGGCGGGTACGAGGGCGAGATCCACCCGGTCAACCCCAAGGCCCCGGAGGTCTACGGCCGGACGGCCTACGCCTCGATCACCGACGTGCCCGGCGACGTGGACGTGGCGGTCTTCGCCATCCCCGCCAAGTTCGTGGCGGCGGCTCTGGAGGACGCCGGGCGCAAGGGCGTGGCCGGCGCGATCCTCATCCCGTCGGGCTTCGCCGAGACCGGTGAGCACGAGCTCCAGGCGGAGGTGCTGGAGGTGGCGCGCCGCCACGGCGTGCGCCTGCTGGGCCCCAACATCTACGGCTACTACTACACGCCGCAGAAGCTCTCGGCGACCTTCTGCACCCCCTACGACGTGGCCGGGGGCACCGCGCTGACCTCCCAGTCCGGGGGCATCGGCATGGCGATCCTGGGCTACAGCCGCAGCACCCGCACGGGCGTCTCGGCGATCGTCGGAGTCGGCAACAAGGCCGACATCGACGAGGACGACCTGCTCACCTTCTTCGGCCAGGACGACAACACCAACGCGGTGGCCATGCACCTGGAGGACCTCAAGGACGGCCGGGCGTTCGTCGCGGCCGCCCGGGAGGTCGTGCCGAAGAAGCCCGTCATCGTGCTCAAGGCGGGGCGCACCTCCGCCGGCGCCCGAGCCGCGGGTTCGCACACGGGCGCGCTCGCGGGCGACGACAAGGTCTACGACGACATCCTGCGCCAGGCGGGCGTGGTGCGCGCACCGGGCCTGACCGAGCTGCTGGAGTACGGCCGGGCGCTGCCCGTCATGGCCGCCCCCGCCGGCGAGAACATCGTCATCATCACCGGGGCGGGCGGGTCGGGCGTGCTGCTCTCCGACGCCGTGGTCGACAACGGGATGTCGCTGTACGAGATCCCGCCGGACCTGGACGAGGCCTTCCGCGCCTTCATCCCGCCGTTCGGCGCGGCCGGCAACCCGGTGGACATCACCGGCGGCGAGCCGCCCTCCACCTACGAGAAGACCATCCGCCTCGGCCTGGAGGACCCCCGGGTGCACGCCCTGGTCCTGGGCTACTGGCACACCATCGTCACCCCTCCGCTGGTCTTCGCCGACGTCGTGATCGACGTGGCGACCAAGGCCCGCGCGGCGGGGATCGACAAGCCGATCGTGGCCTCGCTCTCGGGTGACACCGAGGTGGAGGCCGCCAGCGCCAAGCTGTTCGACCACGGGATCGTCGCCTACCCCTACACCACCGAGATGCCGGTGAAGGTGCTGGGCGCCAAGTACCGCTGGGCCCGTTCGGCCGGCCTGCTCTGATCGCGGGTCGGGGGGAGGGCCGCGCCGGAGGCGTCGGCCGAGGGTGGTGGCCCTCCCCCCGCGAAGCCCGTCAGGGCGATGGTGGACGAAGGGGGCCCTTGGCCGGGGCACCCCCCTCGTCCCCTCAGTTTCGGATACCAGACGATGCCGCCGTGTGCTCTCCGAAACCAGTCGTCACCGTCCGTACCACCGGGAGCCGCCCCGGTCGTTCCACGAGAGGAGAAGCGTGTCCCTGGGGGCTGTTGGGGGCAGTGAAACACACATGTAACAAGTAGACGAGGGAGTCTCCCGATGACCCCACCCCCCGATCCCTCCGAACAGGCGGGCACCGAGCCCCGGTCCGAAAAGACCTACGACCGCCCGCAGATCCCCGCACAGCGCTCCACCGAGCCGGACCCCTCCACCGTGCCCTCGGGCCCGGCGGGCGCCGGCCAGCCACCCGGCTCCGCCGAGCAGCCGCCTCCCGCGGACGCTCCCCGTAAGACCATCCGCCTCGAAGCCCCCGGCACGGGCGTGCGCGACACCTGGCGGGCCATGGGCCCGGGTATCGCCGCGGCCATGACCGGCATCGGGGCCAGCCACATCATGCACGGACCCACGGCCGGAGCGCAGTACGGCTACGCGCTCCTGTGGGTCATCCCGTTCGCCTACCTGCTCAAGTACTGCGCCTTCGAGTTCGCGCACCGCTACACGCTGGTGCGCGGCGAGAGCGTCATGGAGGCCTACGAGCGCACGGGCAAGGGGCGCGGCAACTGGCCCCTGTGGTACCTGGGCTTCCAGTCGCTCGCCAACACCTTCGGCATCGCGGGCAGGGCCCTGGGCGCCGCCGCGATGCTGTGGGCGGCCTTCCCGTTCCTCCCGATCACCGCCTGGGCCGTCCTCGTCCTGCTCTCCAGCCTCGCCGTCCTGTGGGCGGGCAAGTACAAGGCACTGGAACTCGCGGTCAAGATCGCCATCATCGTGTTCGCGGCGTGCGTGCTCCTGGCCTTCTTCCTGCAGAGCCCGCCGCCCGGGGAGTACCTGACCCGGCTGGCGCCCACGCTCCCGCCGGTGGGCGCGCTCCTGCTCTTCGGCGCCATGTGGGGGTACTTCCCCACGACCGTCGAGGTCGCGCCCATGCAGTCCAACTGGGCCGTGGACAAGAAGAGCGGCATGGTCCGCGTCCGTGAGCTGGAGCGGGAGGGGTACCAGGTCGAGCTGGCCCCGAACTACCTGCGCAACCACCTGAAGCTGTTCAAGCGCGACATGAACATCTCCTACGTGATCTCCATGGTCACGGGGATGGCGTTCCTCATCGTCGGTGCCGTGGTCCTCAACCCGCGCGGGATCGTTCCCGAGTCGAGTGAGATGGGCCTGACGATCGCGAGCATCTACACCGACACGTTCGGCGCGTGGATCTTCCCGATCATCATCGCCGGCGGCGTGGCCGCGCTGTGGTCGACGGTCTTCACCTACTTCGACGGCCAGGCGCGGATCTTCGAGGAGGTGTGCGTTCGGCTGCGCCGCTCGTGGGACACCCCCGGCATCCGCAAGCTCATCTACCGGGGCTTCCAGGTCATGTGGCTGGTGGCGGGCACCGCGATCATCTTCGGGCTGCCCGAGCCGATCCTCGTGGTGCAGATCGCGTCGTTCCTGGCCCTGCTGTTCTCACCGGTGCTGTTCTGGCTCAACATCAAGGCCGTCAAGGACAACTTCACCGCCGAGGACGCGCCGTTCCTGCCCCCCAAGTGGATGTTCGCCTGGGCATGGACCGGTGTGATCGGTCTCCTCGGCATCAGCGTCTACATCATCTATCTGGAGTACCTGCAGCCGCTGTTCGGCTGACGGGTACCGCACCTCCCACACACGGACGGCCCCTGGCGGCGCATCTCGCCGGGGGCCGCCCGCGCGCCCACGGTCCGCCCTTCCGCGGGAGGCACCGCCACCGCCGCCGCGAGGCCCCGCGTGATCTCGGCCCGGCCCGGTGCCGGATACTGGATGCTCCCGCGCAGCCCTTTTCGACCGGCGCGGCCTGGGCCGAGCCGGAAGCCCTCGCAGTTGTGGAGGCTCGGGACGACCACGACCCGCGGCCACGCGATCCCGAGCCCCAGATCTCTCCCGGGCCGAACACCGACCACGGTCCGAAACTTTCGATATCGATCTCGAAATCTTCTCTTGACTTCCGGCACGCCATCGCTCAGATTCAACGGCAAGGGCAACGACGCCCTGGCTTTCGGGCGGATCTGCCGTGTCGGAGCCTGAATCGGACACGTGCCGGACCCCCCGTTTGTTAGCGCTAACACCCCCCGAGCGCAGGGCCGGGACTCGCGGTGGACCCCCTCTGGGGTGGGCCGTGCGCCCCGGGCCCGTGGAGGAAGAATGATGTCTACAACGAGAAGGTCTCCGATCGCGCCGCCCCCACGGCCGCGAGGATGGCTACTGCGCATCGTCATCGCCGGTGTCATGGCCATGGTGGTCGGCGGCGCCGGTGCCGTGCTGGTGCCGACGCCCGCCACGGCGGCGACGGTCGACACCGACGCGTGGTACGTGCTGGTGAACCGGGACAGCGGCAAGGCGTTGGACGTGTACGACCAGGCCACCGAGAACGGGGCGCGGATCACCCAGTGGCCCCGCAACGACCAGCACCAGCAGCAGTGGCGGTTCGTCGACTCCGGCGACGGCTACTACCGGCTGCGGTCACGGATCTCGGACAAGGTGCTGGACGTCCACAACTGGTCGACCGCCAACGGTGCCGACATCGTCCAGTGGACCGACTTCGACCAGGCCAACCAGCAGTTCCGGTTGGAGGACTCACCCGGGGGCTACGTCCGGTTGGTCAACCGGCACAGTGGCAAGGCCGTGGAGGTCCAGGGCGGCTCGGACGCCGACGGCGCCGACATCGTGCAGTACGACGACTGGGGCGGCGGCAACCAGCAGTGGCAACTCGTCCGCGTCGACGACGAGGGGCCGAGCGACACCTGCGCTCTCCCCTCGACCTACGACTGGTCTTCGACGGGGCCGCTGGCGCAGCCGGGACCGGGATGGGTCTCGCTCAAGGACTTCACCCACGCCCCCTACAACGGTCGGCACCTCGTCTACGGGACGACGCATGACACGGGAACGTCATGGGGCTCGATGAACTTCGACCTCTTCGACGACTGGTCCGGCATGGCCTCGGCAGGCCAGAACCCGATGCCCTTCTCCGCCGTCGCACCCTCGCTCTTCTACTTCGAGCCCGCTGACATCTGGGTGCTCGCCTACCAGTGGGGCGGGCCCGCCTTCTCCTACCGGACGTCGACCGATCCCACCGACGTGAACAGCTGGTCGCCGGCGCAGACGCTCTTCGACGGAAGCATCGCCGACTCCTCCACCGGCCCCATCGACCAGGCGCTCATCGGCGACGACACGGACATGTACCTGTTCTTCGCCGGGGACAACGGCAGGATCTACCGGGCCAGCATGCCCATCGGCGACTTCCCGGGCAGCTTCGGCTCGACCTCGACGACCATCATGTCCGACAGCACCAACAACCTGTTCGAAGCGGTTCAGGTCTACAGGGTCCAGGGCCAGAGCCAGTACCTCATGATCGTCGAAGCGATCGGGGCGCAGGGAGACCGCTACTTCCGCTCGTTCACGGCCACCAGCCTGGACGGCACGTGGACACCACAGGCCACCACCGAGAGCGACCCCTTCGCCGGCCGGGCCAACAGCGGCGCCACCTGGACCGACAGCATCAGTCACGGCGAGCTGATCCGTACCGACCCCGACCAGACCATGACCATCGACGCCTGCGACATGCGATTCCTCTACCAGGGAATCTCCCCCGACGCCGGCGGCGACTACGGTCTCCTGCCCTACCGTCCCGGCCTGCTGACCCTCCAGCGCTGACCGGGGGCGCCGGCAACGCTTCACCCCTCCCGGGTCCGTGTCCCGTGGACATCCCCACGGGACACGGACCCGGAGTCGACATCACGGCACCGTCGCTCCCACGCCCCGGACACGGGAAAACCGGTGGAGTGCGAGCCGGACGGGGGCCTATCCTCACTGGCGCCCACCACTGCCCGCCCCCGCCCGAAGGACCGCCGTGCCGCACCCCGCCCAGTTGACCTCGTCCCTCGCCGATCCCGACCGGCTGGCGCTCTACGCCCGCGTGGTCTGCTCGGGCGGCGCCGGGCTGCCCGCCGAGGAGGTCCGCAGTGCGGGGGCCAAGGCGGCCAAACGCCTGGCCCGGCTGCTCCGCGACGGACTCGTGCGCGAGGACGGCGACCGGGTCGTGGCCGTGCCCGAGGTGTTCGGGGAGGCGACCGCGAGCGCACGGCCGCGCTCCGCCGACCCCGTCGACGCCGTGTTCCGCGCCGGGCGCCTCGCCGAGCTCCCCGCCCGGCGCGAACTGCGGCTGGCGGTGTTCGCGCGCGTGACCGAGCGGCTCTTCGCCCCCGGGCTGGAGTACACCGAGAAGCAGGTCAACACCGCCATCCGCACCTGCTACGACGACCCCTCCGCGCTGCGCCGCCACCTGGTGGAGGAGGGTTTCCTCGCCAGGGAGGACGACGGCAGCCGGTACCGCGTCACCCCCAGCTGAGCCCGGACCCGCCGTCCGCGTTCGGGGAGTCCGCGCGCGAGGCGGAGGTCAGCCGCGAGGCGACCTCGTCGGCCTCGCGCACGTGGACGCGGATCGCGGCCTCGGCCGCGCGCAGCGCGTGGTCCCCGTCAAGGCCGTGCGCCAGATCGCCGGACGGCCCGCCGGCCGTGTGCGCGACGAGGTCGTCGTAGGCGTCGCCGCCCACCGACAGACGGGACAGCTGCTCCCACTCCCGGTAGGCCGTCAGCGCCGCGTCGACCGGGCGCATGTAGCGCTCGATCCGTGACAGGCGGCGGTCCACGATCCGCTCGGCCGCGCCCACGGCCGCCTCCCGCGAGCGCAGGGCCGCCCGGACCCGGTCGGATGCGGCCTCCGCGCGCAGGCCCGCGACCTCCTCGGTGAGCGGAGACACCCGGGCCAGATCGCGGGCGACGAGCCACTCCTCCTCCCGCAGCACGGTGAGCGCCGACCGCCCGTCGAAGTCCGGGATCACGCGCTGGGCCTCCTCCACCCGCCGACAGGCGTCCTGCACACGGCTCAGTTTCCGCTCCGCCTCGTACCCGAGGCCCCTCGGGTCGACGAAGCGGTCCCGCGGCAGCGCGAACTCGAAGGGCTTGCCGTGCAACACGAAGAGCGCGTAGCGGTAGAGGTGGACGAGGAGGAACGGGAGGAGGGCCCCAGCGAACGTACTCATCCCGGCGGCGAACAGCGAGAGGAACACGACTCCGCCGAGGCCCGCCGGCTCGCCCCTGATCCCGTCCTCGGACAGGCGCCGGGGGAGGTAGAGGAACAGCGTCAGGAAGCCCATCAGGACGGAGAGCGCGGTCCACTCCAGGGCGAGGTCGCACACGGCCATGAGGACCAGGGCGGTCACGAAGGGGATCGCGCCCATGAGCAGGCGCTCCCGCCTCGTCCGGAGCACGAGCGGCCGCGTCCCCGGCGGTCCCACCCGCACGTGCACGGTCGTCGCTCGCAGTCCGGCATGCCCGGCCATCGGCAGGGTCGGATCGAACACGAGGGATGTGTGGTCGTACTTCTTCAGCTCCATCGGCGGACCACGGGCCTTCCCAGCCATCGCGCGTCCTGGGGGAGCGCGTCGCAGCTTGGACGTCGCTCACGAGCCGACGGTTGCCTTCGGGTGTCCGCGCCCGGGGACGGGCCGGGCGCGGACACGGGACCGGCCGCCCGGAGCGGGGACGCGGGCGGCCGGTGGCTGATGGACCCGTGGGGTCAGCCGGTGAGAAGCGTCAGATTCCACTGCTCCAGCATCGGGTTGAGCGGCTGGAAGTAGGTGGTCCCGCCGGAGGTGCAGTTGCCGGACCCGCCGGAGGTCACGCCCTGGGCCTCGGTGCCCGACACCCAGGAGCCGCCGGAGTCGCCGCCCTCGGCGCACGCGGTGGTCCGCGTGAGGCCGTTGACGATGTCACCGCCGTAGTTGACGCTCTGGTCCTTGGCCTGGACGGTGCCGCAGTGCCAGCCGGTGGTCTGTCCCGAGCGGCAGACCGCGCCGCCGACGGGGGTCTCCTGGGAACCGGTGACCGTCACGGTGCCGCCCGCGTGGTCGTCGACCAGCGGGGTCGGGGTGTGGCCCGCGGCCGAGCGCACCCAGGCCGCGTCCTGGTCGGGGAAGACCGACTCGGCGACCGTGCCGAGCTGCCCCGAGCCCACCTGGAGCCAGGTGTCGGAGCCCGCCGTTCCGCAGTGTCCGGCGGTGACGTAGCCGCCCTCCACGCCGAAGCCGACGGAGCAGACGAACCAGTCGGCGCCGTCCTGGAAGTAGTAGGGGGTGCCGCCGACGATGTCGGCGTAGGTGCGGGGCTCCTCCGTGCCCTCCTCGACGGTGAAGGTGTCGACGTCCAGGCCCGCCTCGGCGGCCAGCGCCTCGGCGTCCTCGGCCGCGCCGTCGGCGGTCTCGATGACGACGGTGTCCAGTTCGGGGTCGGCGTACCAGCCGTGGACGCCGTCGGACGCGGCCTCCTCGGCGCCGTTGAGCGCCTCGACGGCCGCCTCCAGCTCCGGGGCGCCGTGTTCGACGCGCTGGGGGACGGCGCCGGCCTCGCGCACGGCGTCGTTCGAGGACTGGTCCGTGACCCGGACGGTCAGTTCGTGGGTGTCGGTGTCGAAGACGGCTCCGCCGAAGTCGGCGCCGAGCTCCTCACGCAGCTCGGCCTCCAGGTCGGCGGCCTCGGCCTGGGCGTCGAGGAGGTCGGTGACACCGGCCTGGGAGAGCCCGAAGGCCTCCTGCATGGCGGCCATCTGGTCGGGGTCGATGGTGGGGGTGCCGGCTGTGTCGGCCGTCGCCGCGGTGACGGGGGCCAGGACCAGTCCGGAGGCGAGTGCGGCGGTGGCCGCGAGACGCCCGAGAGGGGGAATCGACAACGTCTGCCCTTTCTAGCGGGGGTGACAAGGCAGAGGGCATACACGTACCCAGGGGGACGGCTCCTGGGTTGTGGGGACCCTGAGCCATCTTTCGCCCACACGGTGTGAACGTCGAGCAAAAGTAAGGGATGGCGCCCGTAACGGGCAATAGCCGAACACTCTCCGCGTTCGGCGCGATGCGCCACGGACCCTCACGTGGCCCCACCACGGAGCGGTACCGCGCGACTCCTTTACGCCCGGGTAACAAGACGAGGAGCGGATCCGGGCGCGCGGCGCGTCTAGCACAGACCCCGGGGCGGCGACAGGGTGGCTCTGCGGCCGGAAGCGGCCATTCGTCATCACATTGCGTGACAGCCCAGGTGGGTCCGGTCGACCTCGAACGGGCGACACACGTCCGCCCCGCCCTCGGGGAGGACGGGGCGGACACGGTGGGGCGCGTGGGCCGATGGGATCAGTGCAGGAGCTTGAGCCCGACCAGACCGCCGACCACCAGCAGCAGGCACAGCAGCTTGGGAACGCTGAAGCCCTCACCCAGGAAGAACATGCCCACCAGGGCGGTGCCGACCACGCCGATACCGACCCACACCGCGTACCCGGTGCCGACCGGGATGGTGCGCAGCGCGTAGGCCAGGCCGCCCATGCTCAGCACGAGGGAGACGGCGAAGATCACCGATGGCCACAGGCGCGTGAAGCCACGGGTCGCGTCGAGCGCGACGGCCCAGACGGTTTCCAGCAGACCGGAGATGATCAGGACGAGCCATGCCATGGGAATCGGACCTCCGCCGACGTCGGTGCACGTACGCGCCGTCTTGTCCTACCGGGTACGGCGCACCTCGTCCGGGGTCGCGTGAGCGCCCTCCACTCCCTGACCATCGGGCCCGCGGGGAGCTCCGGCTCCGCGGCCGGTCGTACGGTACAACGCCCCGAACCGGCGGGGCGTTCCGGCCCGCGTGGTCGGACCGATCACCCCGGGCCGCCGTTCACCGACCGCTCGCCGCACGACGCGACCGCTCAGCGCGCACTGGGCGACCACTCGGCGACATCACTCCGCGTTCGGCGCGTGCCCCCGCGCATCCCCTCCACGCGCCGAGTGTCGCTGCTTACAGTTCCGAGTAACGCAGGTCACATCACCAGAACACCGACGAAATCACCCTCCCCACCAATCCCCCCGGAGGACTCACCATGACGACCGACAGAAAGAACCCGGGCACCGGCCCGCCGGGGCCGGACCAGAC
The DNA here is from genome assembly GCF_003634495.1 of Nocardiopsis sp. Huas11. Classification (GTDB taxonomy): domain Bacteria; phylum Actinomycetota; class Actinomycetes; order Streptosporangiales; family Streptosporangiaceae; genus Nocardiopsis. Next base: position 1,511,811 of record NZ_RBKY01000001.1, read on the forward strand.
AGGCGACGCGGCCTACATCGCGATGCACAGCGATCCGCGCTTCCTCGCCCTCAAGCGGAGCCTCTACTCGTTCATCTTCCCGATGAGCATCGCCTTCATGGCGTGGTACCTGCTCTACGTGCTGCTGTCCGCGTTCGGTCGCGACTTCATGGGCACCGTCCTCTTCGGCAACATCAACGTCGCCCTGGTCTTCGGCATCCTCCAGTTCGCGTCCACCTTCGGCATCGCCGTCCTCTACACGCGCTACGCCCGTAAGAAGCTGGACGCCCAGGCGACCGAGCTGCGCGACGAGCTCGTCAAGGCCGACGACCGTCAGAAGAAGCAGGAGGGCACCCGATGATGCTCGCGCAGGAGGCCGTCAACGAGAGCGGCCGGCTCGTCACCCTCGTCCTCTTCGGCCTGATGGTCGCGGCGACCCTCGGTATCACCGTCTGGGCCAGCCGCCGCAGCTACTCCGCCGCCGACTTCCACTCCGGTGGCCGCGGGTTCTCCCCGCTCCAGAACGGTCTGGCCATCGGCAGTGACTACATGTCCGCCGCGTCGTTCCTCGGCATCGCGGGCATGATCGCCCTCTTCGGCTACGACGGCTTCCTCTACTCCATCGGGTTCCTGGTGGCGTGGCTGGTCGCCCTGTTGCTCGTCGCCGAGCTGCTGCGCAACTCCGGCCGCTACACCATGGGCGACGTGCTGTCCTACCGGATGCAGCAGCGCCCGGTCCGCACCGCCGCGGCCGTCTCCACGCTCGTCGTGTCGATCTTCTACCTGCTCGCCCAGATGGTCGGCGCCGGCGCCCTGATCGCGCTGCTGCTCGGCATCCAGGAGGGCCAGACCTTCCTGGGCATGGACGCGGCCACCGCCAAGATCGTCGGCATCGTGGTCGTCGGCCTGCTGATGACCGTCTACGTGACCATCGGCGGTATGAAGGGCACCACCTGGGTGCAGATCATCAAGGCCGTCATCCTCATGTCGGGTGCCGCGCTGCTGACCGTGCTCACCCTGTCGATGTACGGCTTCAACCTCGGCGCGCTGATGTCCGACGCCGCCACCAACAGCGAGCAGGGCGCCGCCTTCCTGGAGCCCGGTCTGCGCTACGGCGTCGAGGTCGTCGGCGACCCGCTGCAGACCATGTGGAACAAGCTGGACCTCATCAGCCTCGGGCTGGCGCTGGTCCTGGGTACCGCGGGCCTGCCGCACATCCTCATCCGCTTCTACACCGTTCCCGACTCCCAGAGCGCCCGTAAGTCGGTCAACTGGGGCATCGGCCTCATCGGCTCCTTCTACCTGATGACGCTGGTGCTGGGCTTCGGCGCCGCGGCCCTGGTCGGACGTGAGGCCATCACCGCGCAGGACGCGGCGGGCAACACGGCCGCACCACAGCTGGCGGAGACCGTCGGCCAGGCCGTCGGCGGGAACATGGCGGGCGCGGTCCTGCTCGCCCTGATCGCCTCGGCCGCGTTCGCGGCGATCCTGTCCACGGTGGCCGGCCTGGTCATCGCGTCCTCGTCCTCCCTGGCGCACGACTTCTACAACTCCGTCCTGCGCAAGGGCCGGGCCCCCGGACGCGAGGAGGTCCGGGTCGCCAAGCTCTCCGCCCTGGGCATCGGCGCGGTCGCGATCGTGCTGGCGATCTTCGCGCAGAGCCTCAACGTGGCCTTCCTGGTCGCGCTGGCCTTCGCGATCGCCGCCTCGGCCAACCTGCCGACCCTGCTGCTCAGCCTCTTCTGGAAGCGGTTCAACACGGCCGGTGCCGTCGCGGGTATCTACGGCGGTCTGATCAGCGCCGTCGGCCTGGTGTTCTTCTCGCCGGTCGTGTCCGGTTCGGAGACGGCGCTCATCCCGGGCGCCGACTTCGCCTGGTTCCCGATGCCGAACCCGGCCCTGGTGTCGGTGCCGCTGGGCCTGCTCTGCGCGGTCGTCGGGACGTTCATGTCCAAGGAGCGCGACTTCGACAAGTTCGCGATGCTCCAGGTCCGGGCGCTGACCGGCGCCGGTGCGGTGAAGGCCGGCGACCACTAGGCCAACCGGGGAACCGGGTCGGCCATCAGGGCCGGTCACTCCAACCGGGAGCCCACTCCACTCCCGGTCGGCCCTGCCCCGGTTCTCTCTCCAACGGGCCCATCGCTCCCTCCCGGGCGGTGGGCCCGCCCTCGTTCCCACCCGTCGCCCACCATCGCCGGTCGAGTGTGCTTCGCACCGGGACCGGCTACCACCCTCAACGGACGGCCCCCGGCCGCCCAGCCCACCCGTCGCCCGCCACGACTCCAGGCCTTTCCCTTCTCCCGTCGCCCCGCACACGGAAGGACGGCACCGCAACGTGAGCACCGACACATCCGACTGGGATAGGGTCGTTCTGTGTCATATCGGTGGCTGTCGTGGAAGCTCCCCTTCCGACGGCGTCCGGCGTCGGCCCCTTTGGCGAGCGTCGAGTTGATGCGCCAGGTACACGCCCTGGGCGTCGATCTCCAGGACGGACTCCACGGCAGGGGCGTGCCGTCCGCGGCCCGTCGCCTCCGCCAGCTGCTCGGCGCCGACTGCGTCGTCCTGGCCGACCTGGACGGGCCGGTGGCCTCGCACGGCCGCTCCCCCTCCGCAGACGAGGTGGAGGGTCTGCTCGCCCAGGTCTTCGAGTACGGCGCCAGCGCCCGCACCCGTCTGCCGGACGGCGACGCGGTGTGCGCCGTCCCGCTGAACGTGGCCGACGAGATCGCCGGCGCCCTGGTCGTCTCGGGCCGCCCTCCGGAGGCCGACGTCGAGGCGGCGGCCGCCCTGGTGGCGGACTCCCTGGACCACGCGGCGCTGCGCCGCACCCGCGACCGCATCGCCGCGGCGGACCTGCGCACCCTGCGCGCCCAGATCTCCCCGCACTTCGTGCACAACGCGCTCGCGGTCATCGCCGCCCTGGTGCGCACGGACCCCGACCGCGCCCGGCAGCTGCTGTCCGACTTCGCCGACTACCTGCGCTACGGCTTCGCCGAACGCGGCGACTACGCCACCGTGGCCGACGAGCTGGAGGCCACCCAGACCTACCTCGAACTCCAACGGGCCCGCTTCCTCGACCGGCTGGACGTCACGGTGCGGATGGCGCCCGAGGTCCTGCCGGTCGCGATCCCGTTCCTGGTCGTCCAGCCGATCGTGGAGAACGCGATCCGGCACGGGCTGGAGCGCAAGGAGGGCGCCGGGCACATCAGCGTGTCGGGGTTCGGCGAGGGACCGCTGTGCGTCATCGAGATCGAGGACGACGGCGTGGGGATGCACCCCGACCTGGCCCGATCCCTGCTGGCGGGCACGGGCCCGGAATCGCGGAGCGTGGGACTGGCCAACGTCGACCAGCGGCTGCGCGCGGTCTACGGTCCCGAGTACGGTCTGGTGATCGAGACCGCGCTGGGAGAAGGGACGAAGGTGACCGTGCGCGTACCGAGGTTCACCCGGGGAGTGGTGGCGCAGTGAAGCCCGAGCTCAAGGTCCTGGTCGTCGAGGACGAGGCCTCGACCCGACAGGAGATGGCCGCGCTCCTCGAGGACATGCCGGAGGTCGCCGAGGTGCTGGTCGCCGACAACGGCGCCACCGCGGTGCGGCTCCTGGGCACGACCACCATCGACGCGGCGTTCCTGGACATCCTCATGCCCGGCCTGGACGGCATGGACGTGGCGCGCGTGCTGAGCGTGCTGTCGGAGCCGCCCTCGATCGTGTTCGTCACCGCGTCCGAGGCCCACGCCGTGGAGGCGTTCGGGATCGGGGCCGTGGACTACCTGCTCAAACCGATCCGCCCCGAACGGCTGGCCGAGGCGGTCGGCCGGATCGCCCAGCTCCGGAGTCCCGGTGGAGCCGCCCCGCCCGCCGAGGACCTGCACGTGGTGCAGATCGACACCGGGCGCCGCACGGTGTTCGTCAAACGCGACGACGTGCAGTTCGTCGAGGCCCAGGGCGACTACGTGCGGCTGCACACCGCCGACGGCGGCCACCTGATCCGCCTGTCGCTGTCGTACCTGGAGGAGGTGTGGGCGTCGGCGGGGTTCGTGCGCGTGCACCGCGGCTACCTCATCGCCATCCCGTGGGTGCGCGACCTGCGGGTCACCTCGTCCTCGGGCCTGGTCGCGGGCACGCCCGCAGGTGACGTGCCGGTGAGCCGCAGGCACGGGCGCCACCTGCGCGCCCAGCTGATGGAGGCCGCCCGCCACGACCAGCTGGGCCGGGCCGCCAACGCCCAGGGCGCGGCGGCGCGCCCCCGGGACGGTGAGCCGGACCAGCAGCCACGGCAGTCGCCATGAGCCCGCGCCGCGAGAAGCTGACCAGCCCGCAGACGCGCATCGCGCTGGCCCGGGGCAACCGCCCCGCCCAGCACCTGCTGCCGATCCCGGAGCCGGTGGACACCGAGGCGGCCCGGCGGCTGTTCCGCGTGCAGCGGCGGACGGCCCTGCGCACGGTGGTGCTGCTGTCGGTGCTGCTGTTCGGGATGAGCGGCGCGTTCGCGGCGGCGCCGCAGCTGAGCGAGATCCGGTGGGCGGGCGTCCCGCTGTCCTGGCTGCTGCTGACGGTGGCGGTCTACCCCGCCCTGTTCTTCCTGGGCCTGTGGCACGTCCGCTCGGCCGAGCGCGCCGAGGACCGTGCCGAGGGCATCGCCGCCGAGGCCCGCCGCGCCTCCGGCGCCGACCGTGACGACGACCGCGGGCGGCGTTCGTGATCGCCGTCCTGGCCATCGGCCTCGTCCTGGTGACGAGCCTGTTCGTCGGGATCTACGGGGTGCGCGCGGCCCGCTCCACGTCGGACTTCCTGGTGGCGTCGCGCCGGGTGTCCCCGACGTGGAACGCGATGGCGATCGCCGGGGAGTACCTGTCCGCGGCCTCGATCCTGGGGCTGGCGGGATTGCTGCTCAAGAACGGGCTCGGCACGATGTGGTACGCGGTGGGCTTCACCGCGGGCTACGTGGCCGTGGTCGCCCTGGTGGCCGGGCCGATGCGCCGGTCGGGGGCCTTCACCGTGCCCGACTTCGCCGAGTACCGCCTGGGCGCGCCCCGGCTGCGCAAGCTCTGCGGCCTCGTGGTCCTGGTGATCATGCTGCTGTACCTGGTGCCGCAGTTCAAGGGCGCCGGCGTGGTGCTGAGCCTGGTCAGCGGCACGCCGTACTGGGTCGGCGTGGTCCTGGCCGGGCTCGTGGTGAGCGGTTCGATCGCGGCGGGCGGCATGCGCTCGGCGACCTACGTGCAAGCCTTCCACTACGTCGTGAAGCTGGCCTTCATCGGCGGGCCTGCGCTCTTCCTGGTGGTGACGGCGGGGGTCGAGACCCGGGCCGAGGCGCTGCACCCGGAGTGGGGCACGCACTTCCCCGACACCACACCGGTCGAGTTCACCGTGGGGACCCGCTTCAGCCTGGACGAGCCGGTGGAGGTCACCGACCAGGAGGGTGCGATGGTCGCGCTGGCCGAGGGCGAGCACACCGTGCCCGCCGGGACCGAGTACGTGTTCCCCGAGGGCGCGGCCGTGCCCCGCCCCGACGGCCTGCCGGAGCTGGGCGGTCGGGCGTGGAGCACGCCGCTGCTGCACGTGGGCGGGTATCCGCTGTTCGAGACGTGGTCGACGCTGCTCGCGATCACCGCCGGCTGTATGGGCCTGCCGCACGTGATCATGCGCTTCCACACGAGTCCGACCGCCCGGATCGCGCGCCGGGTCGCGGTCGGTGTCATCGCACTGCTCGGCCTGTTCTACGTCTTCCCCGCCGTGTACGGGCTCCTCGGCCGGGTGCTGACGCCCCACCTGGTGCTGTTCCAGGGCACGGACACGGTGGCGGTGGTGCTGCCGGCGCAGGCCGTGCCGGGTTCGGTCGGCACGATCCTGACCGCGCTCGTGGCAGCGGGCGCGTTCGGCGCGTTCCTGTCGACGTCGTCCGGCCTGCTGCTGGCGCTGGCGGGCGGCCTGTCGCACGACCTGTTCCAGGGCAGCGTGCCGCGCCTGCGCCTGGCGGTCGCGGTGGGGGCGTGCGTGGCGGTGCTGCTGGCGCTGCCGGCCCAGCGCATCGACATCAACGTGCTGGTGGTGTGGGCGTTCACCGTGGCGGCGTCCACGTTCTGCCCGCTGCTCGTGCTGGGGATCTGGTGGCGGCGGCTCACCCTGCCCGGCGCCGCGGCCGGGCTCACCATCGGTGCGGTGACCGCGACCGGAGCGGTCGGCTGGTCGATCCTGCTGCCGACACCCGGCGGCTGGGGGTCGGTGCTGCTGGCCCAGCCCGCCGCCTGGACGATTCCCCTGGCGTTCATGACGATGATGACGGTGTCGTGGCTGACCCGCCCACCGGACTGGGCCGAGCACGCGGTCCTGCGCCTGCACTCCCCCTGATATCCGGCCCGGCTGCGCGGAACACGGCCAACGCGACGCTCCGAACACGTACGATCACCCTGTGACTACCACCCTCCGACGGTCCCCCGTCACAGCGTTGTCCTGCCTGGTGTCCGCGGGGCTGCTCGTCCTCGCCTGCGGTGCCGCTCCCGCGCTCGCCCTGGGGAGCGGTCCGACCGCCGACGTCGGACCGTCGGGGGTCCGTATCGACGACGAAGGAGGGCGGGTGTCCGCCGGCCCCGGCGGGGTGCGTGTGGACACACCGCACGCGCACGTCGACGTGGGTCCCGAGCACGTCCTGGTGTGCGCCGACGGGGTGCGCGTGGTCGTGTACGCCGGGAGGGCTCCGGCCTGCCCCGCGCCACCGCCGGAACCCGCACCGCCCGCACCGCCCGCGCCCGAACCCGCACCGCCCGCCCCGCCCGCTCCGCCCGTCGAACCGCAGGAGCCGACGCCCCCGCCCTGGCGGGAGGCTCCGCCGGCGGCGCCCGTCGAGCCGGCGGAGGACCTTCCGCCGTCCGCGCCCGAACCCGCGCCCGGGACACCGGAACCGGAGGTCGAGGCCGCTCCCGAGCCCGGACCGGAGACGGAACCGGCTCCGGAGGAGGCCGTGGAGGCGGCCGCGGAACCGACCTCCGCCGCGGAGGCGCCCGCGGAGCCCCCGGCCGCCGCCCAGGAACTCCTGGTGGACTCCGCCGTGCCCGCCCACGCGCAGGCCCCGGGCGTGTTCACCCCGATGCGCACGATGGTGGTCGTCACGATCGCCGCCGTGGCGGCCGCGGGCGGCGCCGGACGTGCCGCCGCCGCCCGCGCCCTCCGGTAGAGCCGACCGTCCGGCCGGGTCCCCCCGGGTCCCGCAGGTTCCGCCGGTCCCACCGGTTCCACCCGTCCCGCCGGTTCCCGGCGGGACGGGCCGGGCCTACTTGGTCTCCAGTGCGAGGTCGGCCCGGTCGAAGCCGGCGATCGCCTCCTCCATGCCGCCCGCGTCGTTGGCCAGCACGCCGGAGTAGGGGGTGCCCATGGCGAACAGGAGCACGATCGTGGCGAAGACGAACGCCAGGTTCACCGAGGCCCAGAAGTAGGCCACGCGGGACCCCTGCTTGATCATCGCGAAGGGCAGCACCGCGACGACCAGCGCCGTCGTCACCGAGATCGCCGTCAGGATCAGCGGGATCCGGTCTTCGGCCGCGTCGGCCCGCTCTCCCCGGGCCTGGCTGAGCTCGGTCACCTCCTGGCGCGCGGTCAGCCGGTCCAGCCCGTCGCCGGTGTCGGACACCGACAGCACCCGCACGGAGGCGGCCAGGTCGGCGAGGTCGTCGTCCCCCTGCCCGCTCAGCTCACCGCGGGCCTCCATCCGCGGCCAGTCCTTCTCCACCACCGTGGTCAGGTAGGTGCGCAGGTGGTCGCGCACGACCTCGCCCTCCTCCTCGGGGAAGGCCGTACTGCTCCAGTACAGCTCCTGGGCGGCCTGGGACTCGGCGATCATGCCGTCCTCGGCCGACTTGTAGTCCTCCCAGCCGATCACCACGGCCATGGCCGCCGCCACGAGGTACAGCGACAGCACGCAGGGCGCGATGATGATGCCGACCGCTCCTCCGGAGAAGTCGTCGGCGATCCGGAACCGCCAGGCGGCCAGGACGGCGCCGCCGATCATGGCGGCCAGGACGGCGAGAAGGGCGAAGAACGTCAACATGGGGTTCCCAGAGGGTCGCGGCGCGGCACAGGACGGATACATCCGTAACACGGAACGGACCGGCCTTCCCGGGGAAAGACCAAACCGTCACCGGGAATTGCCCACGCCCTCCCTGGACCTGTCGTACATGTCCTGACCTGCCCGGACACACGTCCGCGCGAGGGCCTCCCCGGAGGCCGCGCGGCGCGCCGGCGCCGTCACTCCCCCGCGCCGGGCGTGCGCCGCGGGACGCGCGCGGGCGGGCCCACGGCGCGGGACTGGGCCGCCTCGGTGTCCCGGACCGAGCGCGGATCGCACGCCTGGAATCCGACGTGCCCCCGTGCGCACGTGCGGCCCTGCTGGAGGTAGGCGATCTCGGCGTTGAGGGGTCTGCGCCCGCCGCTGGACGGGCCGGTCTCGGAGAGCGTGATCCGCACGCTCACGGGCAGCCAGAACAGGGGCCGGTGGAACTCGAACCCGAAGCCGTACAGCACGGGTTGGACCGGCGGCCGTTCGCGACCGGGCGGGTAGAGCTCCCTGACCGCCCAGGTCACGCCCTGGAGCGCGGCCTCGACGAGGAGCTGTCCGGGCAGCTGCCGGCTCCGGGCGCCGTGGTGGCGCAGGACGCGGTTGCCCTCGGCGACGGCGAGCGCGAACTCGACCGTCGCGCCGTCGGCCGCGGGCGCGGCCACGACCACGTCCTCCTGGGCGGCCACGGAGACCTCGGTGCGCGCGACGGGCCGGGGCGGCGCCGCGGCCAGGGTGACCGAGCCGACCAGGCCCGCCCCGGCGACCCGATCGGCGAGGTGGTCCCAGTCCAGCGGTCCCACTCCGAGCGAGGGGACGAGGCGAACGCGCTGGAGCAGGCCGAGGGAAAGGGCGTGGTGAACGTCTCCGAGAGTGCGTAGAGGAAGGTGGGGGCGGATAGCGGGGCAGGAGTCCCCGACCACCCACAGGTCGTCAGACAATCGAACCCCCCGACCCCGCCCCGAGGCTCATGAGTTCGGGGGCGACTTCGCGGAGCAGGCCATTCGTACATCCGAAGTACGCTTCGGAGCCCCACACTTCGAGAGGATGCGGGCGGACCGGCGCGACCCACTCCCCCGAGGCGGATCGGCGGGAGGAGCAGTGGCGACCGGAGGCTGTGACATGGGGTTTCATGGACTCCACCAAGGTCAGAGGGGAGCCGCCCGGGGCGGAGGTCCACTCCTCCCTCGGACGTGTTCATTTCCCCTATTCCCTGGCGGACAACACACAAACTGCGTCGTCACTGTAAGTTAGATATCGATATGCGAACGCGCGGCGAACACGACCTGCATTTTCCCTAGAGAAATGCAGGAGTCCGCCATTTCCGCAGTTCGCGGACGCGCACGAATGTCACCTATTCGACTTCCGGCGGGCACGGGCCCTCTCCGGCTGGAGAGGGCGGCCCCCGCGCGCCCTCCCCGCCCTTCCCGCGGCCCCGCCCCGACCGACCGGCCCGCGGCCGCCCGGCCCCCGTGTGCTCAAGGGACGAGGCTGATCGCCCCGGACGGGCAGGCCGCCACGGCCCTGTGCACCGCGGGGGCGGCGCCGGCCTCCTCACCGGCGCCGTCCGCGACCACCACCGATCCGTCCTCCGCGTCCTGCTCGAACACGTCGGGTGCGTCGGCGTCCCGGGCGCCCCGGCGGCCCCGCCTGTCGGGCGCTCCCCGCCCGCGCGGCCCCTCGTGCGCGCGGGCGGGGAGAAGGGGGACGAGCCCGCCCCCGGTCCGACTCAGGGCCGGAGGGTGTCGATCAACCTGCCGATGTCGGCGGCCTCGGACTCGGCGCCGATGCTCAGCGCCAGCTCCCGCACGGCCTCCAGCGCCGTCAGCGCCTCGGTCAGGGCGCCGCCCCACGCGGCCAGGTCGAGCACCTGGTCGCGCGGGTGGCCCAGACCGCCGTCCCCCATCGGCACCGCGGGCAGCTTCCCGGCCCGCACCCACAGGGCCACGGTCAGCGGCCGGACGCGCAGCAGGTCGGCCGCCTCGCGAGTCGTCAGCAGGTCGCGGCACACTCGCCTCCGGAGCACGGTACCCACGCGAACCTCCCTGTGTTCGTCGACGGGCACCACCCTGACCGATTCCGGCTCATGGGACCACGAACATCACCAAAGAGTCACAGTTGGTCGTTATCTGCGGTATGCGGTGGCTGTGTCGACTTGCATTGGCGCTACTGGCGATGTCACGGAGTTGGAGTGCGCTACGTGGAGCGAGAGACCAAACCCGCCTGGCGGCGGCTGGGCAGGGAGATCGTGGCCGCCCGCAGGCGCGCACGCAAGACCCAGGGCCAGGTGGCGCGGCGGCTGGGGGTGGTGCAGTCGACGGTCTCGGCCTGGGAGCGCGGAACGCGGGGACTCCAGGAGCGGCAGGCCGCTGAGCTGGACGAGTTCTTCGGCACCTCCGGTGTCGTCCTGCGCGCGTGGGGCCGGGCGAACGCACCCGAGGTACTACCCGAGTCCTACGCGGAGGTCGAGCAGCTCGAGGCCAACGTGACGGAGTTGCGCGAGTACCAGCCGCTGGTCGTTCCCGGGCTGGTGCAGACGAAGGAGTACACCAGGGCCCTGCTGCTGGACACCGGCCCCTGGCGCTCGGCGAAGGAGATCGACCAGATGGTCGAGGCCCGGGCCAAGCGCCGGCGCAACCTCGACAAGGATCCGGCCCCGGTCGTGTCCATCGTCGTCGAGGAGAACGTCCTGCGCCGCGTGGTCGGCGGCCGGCGCGACGTCCTGCACGGCCAGCTCGACACCGTCCTCGCCCTGCTCGACGCGGGCCGGTTCCGGATCCAGGTGATCCCGGACGACGCCGACTGCCACCCCGGAGGATCGGGTCCCTTCTGCGTCTACGCGTTCCCCGACCGCCCCATGGTCGCTTCCGCCGAACACATGAAAGGCGAGCAGTTCATGGATGACATGATGCAGGTGCAGCACTGTGCCATGCTCTTCGGCATCCTGCAGTCCGAGGCGTTGTCTCCCCGCTTGAGCCGGGATTTGATCAGGAAGGCCAAGGAAGAACTCGATGACCACGTGTGAACCCCGTTGGCACAAGAGCAGCTACAGCGCCCAGGAAGGCCGTTGCGTCGAGGTGGCCGAGGGATCGAGCGTTCTCGTCCGGGACACCGGGCACCGCACCCTCGGGCACATCCCGTACTCCACCGACGCCTGGGCCTCGTTCCTGCTCAGCATCACGACGAACCGGCCCTGACCCCCCGCCGGAGGTGACCGGCCGTCCGCCGTCCGCCGCCCGCCCCCGTGTCCACCGCGCCGTGCACCCGCCGGACCGGGGCCCGCACCTCACCGCCCCGACGCTCCCCCGACCCGCCCCGTCCCGCCCCGTCCCCACCGGACGCGTGAACCCCCGGTCCGCTCCTACGGCTACGGGACCGGCCCCCTTGCTACCGTCGTCAGGGTCGGCACCGAGTCGGCCATCGCGGATCGCGTCCCCGCTCTCCCGCCGTGAGCGACCGCGACGGTCAACGGCACGAGGAGAGCACCGTGGCATTCGATCCGTCCGCGATCCAGAAGTTCACGCCCCAGGACCCGGACACCTGGCTCCAGGTCGGCGACCACCAGGCCTATCTCGGCTACGTCGCCGACGAGGACGAGGGCTCGACGATGGGGCTCGCCTACATCCGCTTCCGCGCGGGCGTGCGCTTCGAGTTCCGCTGGGCCTACCACGAGGTGTGCGTCGTCACCCGGGGCTCCCTGACCGTCCGGGTCGGCGGCGAGGAGATCACCGTCGAGCAGGGGGAGTTCCTGCACATGCCGGCGGGGGTGGCCGGAGCCTTCGACGTGCGGGAGGACTTCGAGGCCGTCTGCGTCCACCACCCCACCGACGGCGTGGCCGGCCGCACGTGGACCGGAGCCGAACTCCTGCCGGCCGACGAGTCGATCCGCCCCGTCGACATCGACGCGGTCTGGCCCTGAGCCGGTGCACCGCGCCTCGCCGAAGCCCGCGACGCTACGCCGCCTCGTAGGCGCCGTCGCGAAAGACGAGGACGGTCGGCCGCACCTCGTCCTCGGCACGGAAGGACCCGCCGTAGCCGTCCTCCGCGTGGGGCGCGAGCAGGTCGAGAACGGTTCCCAGCCCGCCCATGGCGTCGTCGATCCACCAGGCGCGGAAGTACAGGCCCCACACTCCGCGCGGACCGAAGTCCTCGAACCCGTGCGGCCGGTGGCGCAGCGAGGCGACGTCCCCGCCGGGCAGGAGGCTCTCCGGGTCCGTCCCGAGCAGGGGCGAGGGATGCTCGGCGGGGTCCAGCCCCTCCGGGCGCTCGTCCGACAGTCCCAGGTGCCACCGCAGGACCGCCAGCACCGCGGGCGGGGTGTCACCGCGCAGGAAACAGGACAGGACGACTTCGAAGTGCACGCTCACCAGGGCAGTGTGCACCACGCCGACGGCCCCGGGGGTGTCCGCCCCGGGGCCGTCGGCGCCGCTCGCGGGTCAGTCCGCCACGAACACCGCGACGGTGCGCGGCGGGACGGTCAGCGCGCCGTCGGCGAAGGAGGCCGCGCGCACGACCTCGTCGGCCGACTCCGCCTGCACCGGGTGCAGGGCCACGTCACCGCCGGCCGGCGCCGGCACGCTCTGCTCGGCGGGGGTCGCGTTGAACACCACCGTCACCGACGACCACTCGCCCTCCAGCCCGGCGGTGTCCACGTGCATCGTGATGACGCCGGGCTGCTCGCCGGTGCCGCTGGTCGGGAAGGACACACGCTCCTGGACCGCCTCCGCGGTGCCCAGGGAGAACGCGGGGGTGGACGCGCGGATCCGCATCATCTCGCCGAAGCGCTCGCGGGCGTCCTCGATGGCCGCGCAGTCCGCGACCAGGTCCGGGTCGGCGAGCAGCGGCCGGGCGTAGTCCCACTTGTCCTCGTTGTCCCAGGCCGGGGGCAGGCCCACGCCGAAGTTGTTGCCGTCGGCGCAGTCCCGGTTCAGCCGGTTGAACCAGTCACCGGAGTCGTAGGAGTTGCGGTCCAGCGACTTCGAGCGCAGCCGCTCGCTGCCCGCGTGGACGAACACCGTGCCCTGCCCGAACACCGCCGTGCCCAGGGACAGCGCCTGCATCCGCACCCGGTCCTCCATCGGGGTGTCCTGGGGCAGCTTGTAGGCGAGCGCGTCGTAGAGGGTCTCGTTGTCGTGGGCGTCCACGTAGGTCACGGCCTCGCCGGGGGCCAGGGTGTAGCCGGCGGGCGCGCCGTTGTAGTCCACCTCCGCGCCGGTCACCTCCCGGCCGGAGGAGTCCGTGAACCGGTAGTCGCGCAGGTTGCCGGCCAGCCCGACCTTGACGAGGTCGTGATAGCCGAGGAGCCGGGCGAGCTGCTCCTCCTCGGTCCCGTTGGCGGGCGACCCGTTGGGGTCGGTGTACAGGCCGGAGCCGAAGCCCTGCACCCGCGGGTCCTCGTCGAAGGGCCCGCCACCGCGCACGGCGTCGCGGAGCCGGTCGTTGAACGTGCCGATGCCGGTCCCGGCCATGTTGGCCTGGGTGGCCTGCTCGAAGCGGGCGTCGTCGGCGACCTCGCCGAAGTTCCAGCCCTCGCCGTAGAGCAGGATCGAGGCCCCGTCGACCCCGTCCTCCTCCAGCGTGAGACCGTCCAGCGCCGCGCGCACGTCCAGCATGTTCTGTTTGGGGTGGTGTCCCATGAGGTCGAAGCGGAAGCCGTCGACCTTGTGCTCGCGCGCCCAGGTGACCACAGAGTCCACCACGAGCCTGCCCATCATGAGGTGCTCGGGCGCGGTGTTCGGGCAGCAGGTCGAGGTGGCCACGCCGCCGTCGGCGTCCAGGCGGTGGTAGTAGCCGGGCACGATCCGGTCCAGGACCGACTGCTCGTCCTGTCCGGCCTGGTGGGTGTGGTTGTAGACCACGTCCATGACCACGCGCAGCCCGGCGCCGTTGAGGCCGGCCACCATCCGCCGGAACTCGGTGACGCGGGCCGCGCCCTCGGGGTCGGTCGCGTAGGAGCCCTCGGGCGCCGTGTAGTGGTACGGGTCGTAGCCCCAGTTGAAGCCGTCGACGGCGCGCACCTCGGCGACGCAGGCCTGTTGCTCCTCGGAGTCGGGGGCGAAGGAGGCCGGGTCGCAGTCGGGTTCGGCCCGGTCGGCCGGGTCCTCGGGCACCGAGCCGATGTCGAAGACGGGCAGCAGGTGGACGTAGTCGACACCGTCCTCGGCCAGCGCGGCCAGGTCGCGCATGCCGGCGGAGTCGGGCCGGTCGAAGGCCGCGTAGGTGCCGCGCAGCTCCTCGGGAACGGTCGTGTCCGAGGCCGAGTGGTCGCGCACGTGGAGTTCGTGGATCGCCGCCGCCTCGGAGGGAACGGCCGCGGGTTTGGCCAGGTCCGACCAGCCCTCGGGGGCCAGGTCCGGGTCGGCGAGGTCGACCAGGTGGGAGCGGGTGGAGCCGGTGGACAGCGAGACGCTGTAGGGGTCGGTGACCCGGTTGTCCACGACGGCGCCGCGGCCCTCGTCGGCGGAGGGGGAGAACACCCGCACGTCGAAGGTGTAGTAGAGCCCGGACCAGTCCGCGCGGCCCTTGACCGCCCACACGCCGGTGCGGGGGTGGCGCCGCATGTCCACGGTGCGCGGGGTCGCGTCGGTCGCGTCGTCGTACAGTTCCAGGCTGACGGACCGGGCGGTGGGCGCCCACAGCGAGAGCGTGGGGCGGCCGCGGGAGTCCCAGACGGCGCCGAGGTCGGCGTCGGCCGCGTCGGCGTAGACGTCGTCGAGCACACCGGGGATCTGGACTCCGGTCGCGGCGGTGACCGTTCCCTCGGCGTCGCGTTCCACGACGGCGAGCTGTCCGGTGAGCGCTTCGGCCACCCGCGGGCGGTTGGCGCCCTCCACGGTCAGGGCGGCCAGATCGGCCAGGTGCGGCCAGTCGGCGCGCTGGTCGCCGTCGGGACCGTCCGGGTCGGGGGTCAGGTCGAGGCTCGTGTCGGCGGCGAGGTCCCCCTCGTCCGGGTCGAGGCCGCCGTCGGCGGCGGAGACGAGGGCGTACGTGTGCTCGGGGTCGGTCGCGCCCGGCCAGAGCACGGTGGTGCGGTCGATCCAGTGGGCGCGCTGTCCGGTGAGGTCCACGCCCATGTCCTGCCCGCCGGGCTCGGCCGGAACCGGGAGGGCGGCGGCGCTCGCCGCGGGGTCGAGCAGGAGGGGGACCGCCAGGGCCAGGGTGAGCAGTCCGGAGGTCGCGGCGCGCGCGGCGCCGGCGGCGTGCACGGTGCGTGTGCGGCCGGGTCTGTGCCGGCGTGCTCGCGCCGGCCGGGGGTGCGGGGGCCTCATCGGGGATGCCGTCCTCTCAGGGGGAGCAGGAGGTGTTCACCGGCACGCTAATGAGACCCCGCTCACTTCTGCAAGAGCTTCCATGATTTTTCTGAAACCTTGCAGCAAGTTCACGATGCCATCGCAAGAGTCCGACCGGGCGGCGGAAGAGCCCCGATCAGGGCAGGTTCAGCCAGATCGCGACCGCGGGGACGTCGGACTGGTTGGAGATGCGGTGCGGCGTGGTCGAGGGGTAGGAGATGGTGTCGCCCGGGCCGAGCCGGTGGGTGTCGAACCCGGTGTCGACCACCAGCTCGCCGCTCACCACCAGGCCCACCTCGTGGCCGCTGTGGCGCACGTACTCCGCGTTCTGGCTGGAGAAGGCCCCCGGCGGATAGGTCGACTCGAAGTAGCTCATGCCCGGAACCTGCTCCGGGGTGAGCCGCCGGTAGCGCACCCCGTGGTGGAGCTCCAGGACGGCCGCGTCGTCGGCACGGGTCACCGCCACGTGGTCGGACAGAACGCGTGAGGGCGGCGCGTCCGCCGGCCCCTCCGCCACGGGCGGCCCGTTCCACCCAGGGTCGCCCGTGGGCACCTCCTCCTCGCCCTCGAAGACCGAGGACATGGGTTCGCCCAGTTCGGACATGATCTGGTACAGCCGCGTCACCGACGGGCGCATCTTGCCGCGTTCGATCTGGGACAGCGCGCTGGCACTGATGTCCAGCCTGTCGGCGAGCGCGCGCAGGGAGAGACCGCGCGCGTTGCGCAGGGCGCGGATCCGACCGCCGATCCGCTGCTCGTCGTGGTCGGTGCCGGAGTGTTCTGCAGAGGGGCTCGTCATAGCGGTGTTAAGTCTACGTAGCGAGTCTGTGAAGTGATTGCTTTATAGATATTGAAGTTATAGCTTCACAAGCCTACGGTGTTCCCAGAGTGATCCACGACACAGGATCACCAGGTCAGGTCCCGCGGCGCGGAAGGACGAGGATGCGCATCCTGCTGGTGAACGTCAACACCACCGACTCGGTCACCGAGGTGATCGCCGAGCAGGCACGTTCGGTGGCCGCGCCCGGCACCGAGATCGTGCCGCTCACCCCCTTCTTCGGACCCGAGTCCGTGGAGGGCAACTTCGAGAGCTACCTGTCCGCCGTCGCCGTGATGGACCGCGTGGTCGCCTATGACGGGCCCTACGACGCCGTCGTCCAGGCCGGGTTCGGCGAGCACGGCCGCGAGGGGCTCCAGGAGCTCTGCGACGTCCCCGTCATCGACATCACCGAGGCCGCCGCGCACCTGGCCTGCCTCATCGGGCGCCGCTACTCCGTGGTGACCAGCCTCGACCGCACAGTCCCCCAGATCCAGGACCGGCTCCTGCTCGCCGGGCTCGATCGACGCTGCGCGTCGGTGCGGGCCAGCGGGCTCCCGGTCCTGGACATCGAACGCGGCCCGGCCGCCGCCACCGCCGCGATCGCCGCCCAGGCCCGCGCCGCCGTCGAGGAGGACGGCGCCGAGGTCATCTGCCTGGGCTGCTCGGGTATGGCGGGGCTGGACGAGGCCGTCCGCGCCGCGACCGGAGTCCCCGTCATCGACGGTGTCACGGCCGCGATCCCCCTGGCCGAGTCCCTCGTCGGGCTCGGCCTGAGTACGAGCAAGGTCCGCACCTACGCCACGCCGCGCCCCAAGGCCGTGACCGGCTGGCCACTGCGTCCGGCATCCACCTCGACCACGGTCCCGACGGCCACACCGCCGTCGCCTCGGGACGCCCGGGTCCGCCTCCTCTGACCGATAGCGAAGGAGCCATCCCCCATGGAACAACCGTCCGTTCCGCCTCCAGCGGCCCATCGCAAGGCCGACCACCTCCTCGAAGAGTCGATCCTGCCCACCTGGCTGACCCAGCGCCCCATCGGGCTGTGGGGCTTCATCTGGATCTGGGTCGGCCTGGCCGTGGTCATCGTGACCTTCCAGTACGGCGCCAACGGCGTCGAGGGCGGCGTCACCCTGCCCGTGGTCATGGCCATCGTCCTCACCGCCACGATGACCCTCGCCATCGTCATGACCCTCACCGCCGACATCGGCACCGAGCACGGCCTGTCCTTCGCCGTCTACCTGCGGGCGCCGTTCGGCACCATCGGGACCCACCTGCCCTCGATCTCGCGCGGCATCGTCGCCGCCTGCTGGTTCGGCATCCAGACCTACCTGGGCGCGCTGGCCATCAACGGGCTCGTGGAGTACTGGACCGGGTTCAGCTCCTGGCCGCTGTGGTACGCGGTGTTCCTGGTGGTCCAGGTGATCAACGTGGCCCTGGGCATCAAGGCGATCGAGCGCCTGGCCGCCGTCGCCGCGCCCTGCATCCTGGCCATCTCCCTGTGGATGTACTTCACGCTCGACGGCATCGCCCAGCTGGAGGGCCACAACATCTGGACGTTCGCGGGCAGCGGTGACACCTCGCTCGCGGCGCTGTTCATCGTCAACATGGCCGTGTGGGCGCCGGTCTCCGTCGACATCCCCAACATCACCCGGTTCGTGGCCACGCCCTCGGGCGAGCGCCGCTTCCTGCGCCGCAACCGCACCGTCCTCCTCGCGCAGTTCGTGGTGCTGCCGGTGATGCAGATGTGGATCGCGTTCATCGGCGCGGTCTCGGTCATCGTCACCGGGAACTGGAACCCCATCGACGTCATCCAGGGCGAGAGCACAGGCTTCGTGCTCGGGATCCTGCTCGTGATGATCGTGCTGGCCCAGTGGTCGACCAACACCGCGGCCAACGTCGTCCCGGCGGCGCTGAACTTCGTCAACGCCCTGGCGCCGTGGCTCTCCTACCGGTTCGGCGTGGTCCTGTCCGGGGTGGTCGCCACCGCCGTCATGCCGTGGCTGCTGCTGGACAACCTCTTCACCTTCCTCAGCTACTACGGCGGCTTCATCGCGGCGATCGCCGGGATCATGATCGCCGACTACCACCTCATCAGGCGGCGCCGCCTGAACGTGCCGCACCTGTTCCGCTCCGACGGCCAGTACCGGTACTTCCGGGGCGTCAACCCCGCCGCGCTGATCGCCTGGGGCACCGCGTCCGGCGCCGCGCTGTTCGCCCTCGACTACGCCTACGTCATCGGCTTCCCCATCGCCTTCGCGGTCTACCTCGTGCTCATGCGGGTGTGGATCCTGCCGCGCTTCCCCCAGGAGGAGCTCTCGCCTTCCGGCCCCGACGACTTCCTGGCCACGAGCACCGGGCGCAGCTGGGTGCACGACCCCGACACCGGCGGGTTCGACCTCGTGCCGACGGACCGGCTGGCCGACCGCGCCACCGGCCGCGAGGACATCTGACCGCCGCCCCGCCTTCGCTGACCGCCGCCCCGCCTCCGCGCGGGCACCCGGCCCGCGCCACACCGATCCCTACCCTCCACTGGAGCACCGCCATGAAACCCGACACCACCACCGCGCGGGAGCCGCTGCCCGCCGAATCCCTCGACGTCCACGATCCGGACCCGGGCCTGTACAACGACGACCTCGCTCCCCTGCCCGTCGCGAAGCGGGGGTGGGGCGCCTTCGAGATCTTCAATGTCTGGTCCAACGACATCCAGAGCCTGTTCGGCTACACCCTGGCCGCCACGCTGTTCATCTCCTACGGGTTGAACGGGTGGTCGGTGTTCGCGGCGATCGTGCTCTCCGGGCTGATCGTCATGGTCCTGGTCAACCTCGTGGGCCGGCCGAGCGTGCGCTACGGGATCCCGTTCGCGGTGATGGCCCGCGCGAGCCTGGGCGTGCACGGCTCCCAGTTCCCCACCCTCGTGCGGGGCGTGGTGGCGATCTTCTGGTTCGGGGCGCAGACCTACCTGGCCTCGACGGCGATCGCTCTGCTGATCACCGCCCTGTTCGGGCCGGGGCCGGAGGGCACGTTCCTGGGCATGGCCCTGGTCGGGTGGGTGTCGTACACGATCGTCGCGGTGTTCCAGGTGGCGCTGTTCATCCGCGGCATCGCCTGGATCGGCACGTTCCTCAACTGGGCCGGACCGGCCGTGTACATCGTCATGATCGTGTTGCTGGCGGTCATCTGGGCGCAGGCCGGCAACGGCCTGTTCTCCCAGATCGGCGAGGTCTTCGCCGGCAGCGGCGACTATGAGGGCGGCCCCGTCGCGGCGTTCTCCGCGATCGTCGGCACGATGGTGGCCTACTTCGCGGCCGTGGTCATCAACTACGGCGACTTCTCGCGGTTCGTGCGCACCGAGAAGGCGATGCGGCGGGGCAACCTCCTGGGGCTGCCGGTGAGCCTGGCGCTGTTCTCGTTCCTGGCGCTGTTCATCACCGCCGGGACCGCGGTGCTGCACGGTGAGGCGCTGACCAACCCGGCCGACATCGTGGAGCGGGTGGACAACATCTGGCTGACGGTGGTCGCCTCGCTGACGTTCTTCGTGGCCACGGTCGGCATCAACGTGGTGGCCAACTTCGTGCCGCCCGCCTACGGCCTGGCCAACCTGGCGCCCTCGAAGATCAGCGCGCGCACGGGCGGGCTGATCACCGCCGCGATCGCCTTCGTCATCGGCGGCCTGTGGGTGGGCTTCATCGAACAGATCGGGATCGCGGCCTTCGTCGACACCCTGGGCGCGGTGCTGGCCCCGCTCTACGGCATCATCGTCGCCGACTACTACCTGATCCGGCGTCGGCGCATGGTGGTCAGCGACCTCTACTCGACGTCCCCGACCGGCGCCTACCACTACACCCGCGGCTGGAACCTGCGCGCCCTGACGGCGTTCGTGCTGGCCTCGGTGTTCTCGGTGGCCACCGTGTGGGCGCCGGCGCTCTCCGGCCTGTCCGGCTACGCCTGGCTGCTGGGCGCCCTGGCCGGGGCGGCCGCGCACGTGGTGTTCGCCCGTCTGGGCTCCCGCACCCCGGCCGCCGCCTGACCACTCTCCGGACGCACGAAGGGGGCGCGGGCACCAGGTGCCCGCGCCCCTCGGCCGATCACTGGTCCCTGTACACGCTGGAACGGTGCCCGACGTGAACGACCCAGATGACGAGACGACGGTCTTCGACGGTGTAGACCACCCGGTAGTCGCCGACTCGGAGCCGACGCACCTCTGGATCGCCCACCAGTGCCGTCGTCCCGAACCCCAGGGGGTCCGATTCGAGTTCGGTGAGCTTGCGGAACACGTTCATCGCGACGTTGCGCGGCAGCTTGCGCAGCTCCGCGCGCGCTTCCGGCCGCAAGACGGTTCGGTAGGTCACTCCGACTCCGCGAGGATCTCCGCCATCACGTCCGCCATAGGAATGCCGGGTTCAGGGCTGGCCATGCGCTCATGGACCATGCGCAGAATCTCCTGCTCCTCCAGCTGCTGGTAGCGGCGCAGCAGCTCGATGGGGACGACGGCGGCGACCTCCTTGCCGCGTCTGGTGATCACCGTGGGCGAGTCATCCCGGTCGGCTCGGTCGACGACGTCGGCGATGTGATCACGGACTTCGCGAATGGACTCCACCTGCATCTCGCTCATGAACCAATGGTACACAACGGACCGTTGGTACAGGAGTTTCTCCGATGGCCACTCTCCGGACGCGCGAAGGGGGCGCGGGCACCAGGTGCCCGCGCCCCCTGGCCGGTCCGCTGCACGGAAGAGGATGGACCGGCGTGGAGACTCCTACTGGCCGAGGCGGTCCAGCAGGGCGTGGTACTCGTCCCAGAGCTCACTGGGCAGCTGGTCGCCGAAGGTCTTGAAGAACTCGGGGACCAGGGCGGCCTCCTGCTTCCAGATCTCGGGGTCGACCTCCAGGAGGAACTCCAGGTCCCGGGCGGACAGGTCCAGGCCCTCGGTGTCGATCGCCTCGGCGGTCGGGACGTTGCCGATCGGGGTGGAGACCGCGTCGGCCCGGCCCTCCAGCCGCTCCACGATCCACTTGATGACGCGGCTGTTCTCACCGAAGCCGGGCCACACGAAGCGGCCGTCGGCGTCCTTCTTGAACCAGTTGACGTAGAAGATCTTCGGCAGCTTGGACTGGTCGGCCTGCTGGCCGATGCGCACCCAGTGGGCGAAGTAGTCGCCCATGTTGTAGCCGCAGAAGGGCAGCATCGCGAACGGGTCGCGGCGCAGCTCGCCCACGGTGCCCTCGGCGGCCGCGGTCTTCTCGGAGGAGACGTTGGCGCCCAGGTACACGCCGTGCTGCCAGCTCAGGGACTCGGTGACCAGCGGCACGGCGGTGGCGCGGCGGCCACCGAAGAGGATGGCCGAGATCGGCACGCCCGCCGGGTCCTCCCACTCGTCGGCGATGGTGGGCGCCTGGCCGGCCGGGGTGGTGAACCGGGAGTTCGGGTGGGCGGCGGGCTCCGTGGAGTCCGGCGTCCAGGAGCGGCCCTTCCAGTCGGTCAGGTGCGCCGGGGGCTCCTCGGTGAGGCCCTCCCACCACACGTCGCCGTCGTCGGTCAGGGCGACGTTGGTGAAGATGCTGTTGCCCCACAGCGTCTCGATGGCGTTGGCGTTGGTCTTCGCGCCGGTGCCGGGCGCGACGCCGAAGAAGCCGGCCTCGGGGTTGATCGCGCGCAGCCGGCCCTCGGAGTCGAAGCGCATCCAGGCGATGTCGTCGCCGACCGTCTCGACCTTCCACCCGGGGATCGTCGGCTGGAGCATGGCCAGGTTGGTCTTGCCGCAGGCGCTGGGGAAGGCCGCCGCGACGTAGTGCGAGGCGCCCTCGGGCGAGGTGACCTTGAGGATCAGCATGTGCTCGGCGAGCCAGCCCTCGTCGCGGGCCATCACCGAGGCGATGCGCAGCGCGTAGCACTTCTTGCCGAGCAGGGCGTTGCCGCCGTAGCCGGAGCCGTAGGACCAGATCTCACGCGTCTCGGGGAAGTGCGAGATGTACTTGGTGGAGTTGCACGGCCAGGGCACGTCCTTCTGGCCGGGCTCCAGCGGGGCGCCCACGGAGTGGACGGCGCGGACGAAGTCGCCGCGCTCCTCGATCAGGCGCAGCGCGGGCGCGCCCATGCGGGCCATGATCCGCATGGACACGGCGACGTAGGCGGAGTCGGTGATCTCGACACCGAGCTGGGAGATGTCGCCGCCGAGCGGTCCCATGCAGAAGGGGACGACGTACATGGTGCGGCCGCGCATGGCGCCCTTGAAGACCTCGCCGAAGGTGGCGCGCATCTCGTCGGGGGCGATCCAGTTGTTGGTCGGGCCCGCGTCCACCTCCCGCTCGGAGCAGATGTAGGTGCGGTCCTCGACACGGGCGACGTCGCTGGGGTCGGACGTGCAGTAGAAGCTGTTGGGCCGTTTCTCCGGGTTGAGCCGGGTGAAGGTGCCCTGCTCGACCAGCTGGTCGGTCAGGCGCGTCCACTCCTCGTCCGAGCCGTCACACCACACGACCTCGTCGGGCTGGGTGAGTTCGGCGACCTCACGAACCCACGAGATCAGTCCCTCATGGCTGGTCGGTGCTACGCCCACGTCGATACCCACGTCAGTCACAGCCGCTCCTCATACGAAAGTCGAGATCCCTCGCATCATGAACGACGACGGCCAGCGGTGACCAATTGGTATAGGCCAATGGTCTATATCAATGCCGCACAGGTACCGGAATCCCCTGCACAGCAAGGGAATCCGACGATCCGGACACTCGCCGCGGCCCTCACCCGCGCTACCGTCCGACACACTGCTCACCACGGGTTTGCCCTGCACGGCGGGAAGGTGCCCCACCAGCACCAACGTCCGGTGCTGTTCGTCACACGACGGACTCCGGCCACCGGAGGGAATCACTAGACCAATGTGCGCGCTCGTCGCACCGTGTCCGCGCGTTCGCCCAGGTACGTACGGAGTTGCGCGGAACCGGGTGTGGGGGAGGCCGGCCGGCGGTCCCGGCCGCAGCGCACGCCGGTGACCACCGCGTCCCTCGGTTCACGCGGCATCACGTCGAGCGGGCCGGCCCTCGAACCGCCCGGGCGGGGACCGGGTCAGCGGACGATGGCGACCGGCCCCTTGGCCCCGTGCAGGACGGAATGGCTGACCGAACCGAGCAGCAGGCCGCGGAAGCCGCCGCGTCCGCGCGACCCCACGACGATGAGGTCGGCCGGGGTGGCCTCCTCCAGCAGGGCCACGACCGGGTGGGCGCGCACCACCCGCGTGCGCACGGTCACCCCGGGGTGGCGCAGCCGCGGCTCGGCGATCTCCTCCTCCAGCGACTGGCGCGCGGCCTCGGCCGCCGTGGCGTCGTCGAAGAGCTCGGGCGGAATGGGCCCGGTCGCCGCGGCGAAGGCCACCAGGGGCTGCCAGGCGCTCACCGCCACGAGCTCCGTGCGCGCGAACTCCGCGTGCCGGAACGCCACGTCGACCGCCCGCCGGCTGGGCTCGGAGCCGTCGGTCCCCACGATCACCCGGCCGCGCACGCCATGCGCCGAGGCGTGCTCGCGGGGCAGCACGACCACCGGCACCGAGGCGCGGGCGGCCAGCTCGATGCCCACGGAGCCGACGAACGCGGCGACGATCCCGCTCAGCCCGCGCGAGCCGACCACCACCGCGGCGCAGCCGTCCGCGGAGGACTCGGCCAGCAGGGCGTCGACCGGACGCGCGTAGGACAGGCGGGTCTGGACCTCCAGCTCCGGGAACAGGCGGGAGACCCAGTCGCCGGCGTAGTCGAGCAGGAGGGTCGCGCCACTGGTGTCGGTGTCGTCGGGGGGCACCGGATCGGCGTCGCCGAGCCCGGCGAACGCGCCCACGCCCGCCAGCGGACCCGCCGCCGTGACGATGCGTACCCCGAGACCGCGTTGCGCGGCCTGGTTGGCGGCCCACTCCAACGCGTGGCGACTGGACTCGGAGCCGTCCACCCCCACGACCACCCACCGTGTCGTGGTTGCGCCGTCCATCGCGTGCGCCTTTCTTGTCGGTCGGTGACCCCCGGGTGACCCGGGACCTCCTGATCGGTGTCTCCTGATCATGGCCCGAGAACACGCACCAGCGCATAACGGTGCCGATGCGAGTTGGGTCAAGTAGTGTCCCAGCACGGTCGCTGACATGGTGCGACGGGTAGACCGATCCTGTTCGACCATCCGTCGCCAACCTCGCCGGAACAGGAGCGTGCCATGCCCCACGCCAGTTCGGACCACGTGCACTGGGACCAGCGGGACGGCCGGGTCGCGGCCGTGGCCGCCGCGATCGTCTTCAGTTTCTGGGTCGTGGAGGTCGTCCTGCCGGGAGTCGGCGCGGCGCAGGGCGTCCTGGCCGACCTGGACTCGCCCTTCGGCCGGTTCCTGGACGACGCGCACCGGATCGCGTCGATCCTGGTCCTGCTCGCCGCCGGCTTGGGACTGTCCCTGGGCGCGCGGTGGTCGCGCCGATGGCTCACGGTCTCGTGGGCCTCGATGGCGGTGTTCGGCGCCGCCTCGCTCACCGCGTCCCTGCTGCCCGGACCGTGCGTGGTCTCCACCGACGTCGCGTGCGCGGCGGAGTCGCTGGCCGAGGGACTGGCCGGCGCCACCGTGGCACAGGCGGTGGTCGCCGTGGTCGCGATGCTCGCGGGCCTGCTCGGCGTGGTGTCCCTGGCGGTGAGCCTGCGGCTCCACGGCATGCGGTCGTGGCTGCCGGTGGCCGTCGTGGCCGCGGCCCAGACCGTGGCGGTCGTGGCGGTGCTGGTCCTGTCGGGCCTCCTGCTGGCGGCCGACGGCTCCGGCGCCCCGGGAGTCACGCTCGGCCTCCTGGAGCGCGCCCACCTGGTGACGGTCGCCCTGTGGCTGCTCTGCGCCGGCGTCCTGCCCGGCCCCTGGAAGCGGGTCCCCCACAGCGGCCTCACCAGCACGCCCCGACGTCCGGTGTGAGGGACCGGGGCGGGACGGGTGGGGCCCGGCCGGCACCAGGGCGGGGCCCGGCCGGCACCAGGCCGGGACCGGGGGGAGGGCCGCGCCAGGGTGTGCCGCTCCCAGGTGGAGTCCGGCCTGGTCGCCGAGGTGCCCGCGGGCGAGGCTTGGAGCGTCCCTGACCCACACCACCGGAAGCCGGACCATGAACCCCACACTGTTCGACGAGGACCTGTTGAAGACCATCGCCGCCGAGCCGCGGCGCCCGCTGCTGTTCGTCAACGCCACCGTGCACACGCTCGACCCGGTGATCGGCCACCTGACCGGGGCCGACCTGCTCCTGGGGACGAGGGAGATCGTCGGGGTCGGCACCGGGCTGCACACCGCGGCCGAGGACGACGGGGCCGTCGTCGTGGACTGCACCGGACTGACCATCGTGCCGGGCGTCGTGGAGAACGGCACCGTCGCCGGGCTGCGCCGCCGCCCCTCCGACCGGGTGGGCACCCTGGCCCCCGGAAACCCGGCGACCTTCGCCGTGATCTCCGGAGCCCTGGACCTGGAACACGTGATCTGGCGCCCGGAGCAGGCCGCCGCGATCGTCGTCGACGGCGAGATCGCGCTGGTCGACGGCCGCCGTCTGGCCCCGACCCCGATCGAGCCCGCGTCGGCGAGCCCGGCGGACAGCCCCTACCTGGGCCTGTGGATCGACGAGACGGGCTTCATCCACCAGGAGCTGGCCGCCGACGGCCGCTACGACGAGGCGCGCGGCGGCCGCCCCCACGCCTACCAGGGCTCGTTCTGGATCGAGGGCGACCGCATCGTCTACCGGGACGACCTGGGCTTCTGGGCCTACGGCAGCTTCCGCGACGACGTGCTCCACCACGCGGGCTACGTCTTCCACCGCCGCTGACGCCCCCCGAGGTCGCGGCCGACGGCGCGCCCCGTGCCGGCCTTCGTCCGGTTCAGGCGAGGGCGGAGGGCAGGGGGCGCGCGTGGACCACGTGCAGGGTGCTCACCGCACGGGTGAGCACCACGTAGAGGCGGTTGAGGCCGCGCTCCTCCGCGTCGACGATGTCCGCCGGCTCGGCCACCACCACCGCGTCGAACTCCAGCCCCTTGGCCAGGCTCGCCGGGACCGCGACCAGGCGGGCGGCGTCCAGCCCGGCCTCGCCCTCCCCCAGCAGCGGCGGCGTCGGCAGCCCCTCCCGCTCCAGGGCCTCCCGGAGGGCGGCGAGCTCACCGTCGGCGGCGATGAGCCCGACCGAGCCCTCCCCCTCCAGTGCGCCGCGGCACGCCCGGACCACGTCCGCCGCCAGGCCGTCGGCCGCGTGGGTGATCCGCAGGGCCCCGGGCGCGCGGCGCACGGCCACCGGCGCACCCAGTCCGGGGGCGATCTCCGGCAGCAGCCGTGCCGCGAAGTCGATGATCTGCGCCGGGACCCGGTAGCCCCGGTCCAGCACGCGCAGGTGTCCGGTCGGCTTGTCCAGGTGTTCCAGCAGCGTCGACCAGTTCGCGGCGGCCGCCGGGCTCGTGCCCTGCGCGATGTCGCCGAGGACGGTCAGCGACCCCGACGCGCAGCGCCGTCCGATGGCGCGCGCCTGCATCGGGCTCAGGTCCTGCGCCTCGTCCACCACCACGTGCCCGAGGCTCACGGGGCGCTCGATCATCGCGGCGGCCTCGTCGATCAGCACCAGGTCCTCCAGCGACCACCGGGCCGACTTCGGCCCGCGCGGGCGTCCCGGCAGCAGCAGGCCGGCCTGTTCCTCGGCGGTGAGCAGGCCCTCGGTCGCGCGGGCGAGGCGTTCGGGGTCGGTGAGCAGCCCCAGCACCATCTTGACCGGGTCGACCTTGGGCCACAGGGCGGTGACGGCCGCGCGCACCGCCGGGTCCCGGCGCACCTGCTGGTGGGTGCGGTCGTCACAGACCTCCCCGGCGCCCTCCATGAGCGACAGGACCGCGTGGGCGATCCGGTGAGAGAGCAGGTCGCGTCCGGAACCGTAGGCGACGCCGCGGCCGGCGAGCTCGTCCAGCAGCGGGCGCAGGTCCTCCGGGTACAGGCGCCAGCGGCGCGAGCCGCGGCGCACCATGACGGTCTCCCGCGGGGTGCGCAGGTGCGCCCACAGGTCGCGGCGCAGGACCTCGGCCATCAGCGCCCGCCCCTTGGTGCGCGCGGCGGCGGGCTCCTCCACCCGGCGCACCGGCAGGCCCACGTCCACCAGGTCCTCGACGGTGGTCTGGGCGACGTCGACCTCGCCCAGCGCCGGAAGGACGTCGCGGATGTAGGACAGGAACGACCGGTTGGGTCCGATGATCGCCACTCCGGACCGGGACAGCCGCTCGCGCTCGGTGTACAGCAGGAAGGCGATGCGGTGCAGGCCCACGGCGGTCTTGCCGGTCCCGGGCGCGCCCTGCACGCACAGGGTGGTCTCCAGCGGGGCGCGGACCAGGTCGTCCTGTTCGGGCTGGATGGTGGCGACGATGTCGCGCATCGGTCCGGTGCGCGGGCGCTCGATCTCCGTGGCGAGCAGGTCGCCCCCGGCGTCGGCCGCCGGCGCGGGACCGACCAGGTCCTCGTCCTCGAAGGCCGTCAGCAGGGCCCCGGGGCCGAAGCCGTACCTGCGGCGCACGCGCACGCCCATCCGGTCGCCGGGCGAGGCCCGGTAGTAGGCGACGCACACCGGCGCGCGCCAGTCGAGCACCATGGGCCGGCCCTCGGGGTCGTGCACGTGGCGACGACCGATGTGCACGCGGTCGGCGTCGCCCTCCTCGTGCAGGAAAACGGTGCCGGGGTCGAAGTCCAGGCGGCCGAAGAACAGGGGCGCGTCGGGCACGTCGGCCAGTGCGACGATCCGCCGCTCCCGGCCCTTGCGCAGCGCGGCGTTGGTGACCTTGTCGTTGACGACGTCGCCGAGCATCAGTTCGGTGCCCTCGACGCTCTCGCGCATGCGCCGCAGCGCGGCGCGGGCGGCGGCGAGGTGGTCGCGTTCGGCCTGGAGCTCGGGGCTCACGGGCATGGCGGAGGGATCGGTCGTGGTCATGGCGGGACCTCGGAGGGTTCGGCGGGACAGTGACGCGGCGGCGCGTGTGCGCGGGTCCCGCCCCGGTCGCCACGAGGGCCCGGTTCGTTCCGATCCATGAGCACCCCAAGGGGTGCGCCACCAAAAGAGCCACCAGCCTAGCCCAGACCCGCCCCGGAACCACAACCGAGACCGAGGGCGGAGCCGGGCGTGGGCACGAGCGGCGGCCCGGGGAAACTACGTCTTGCGCAGCCTCACGCGGCGCACCCGGTGGTCGTCCCCCTTGTACAGGACGAGCGTGGCCCGCCCCCGCGTGGGCCGGATGTTCTCGACCAGGTTGATCTCGTTGATCGTGCGCCACGTGTTCGCCGCGAACTCGAGCGCCTCCTCCTCGCTGATGGAGGTGGCCATGTGGTGGAAGTACGAGCGCGGGTCCGAGAAGGCCGTGCGCCGCAGCTCGCGGAACCGGTCCAGGTACCACCCGCGGATGTTCTCGACCCTGGCGTCGACGTAGATCGAGTAGTCGAAGAAGTCCGCCACGGCGAGCCGGCCCGCCGTGGCCGGCTGGAGGACGTTGATGCCCTCCACGATGAGGATGTCCGGGCGCAGCACCGTCTGCTTCTCGCCCGGCACCACGTCGTAGCTCAGGTGCGAGTAGACGGGGATGTCGATGCGTTCCGCCCCCGCCTTCATCTCCGACACGAAGCGCACCAGCGCGCGCCGGTCGTAGCTCTCCGGGAAACCCTTCCTGCGCATCAGCCCGCGCGACTGCAGCACCGAGTTCGGGTACAGGAAGTTGTCGGTGCTGACCAGTTCCACGTTCGGGTGGTTGGGCCACTGCGCCAGCAGCGACCGCAGCAGCCTGGCCGTGGTGGACTTGCCCACCGCGACGCTTCCGGCCACACCGATGATGAACGGCGACGGGCGGTCCGCCTCACCGAGGAACGCGCGCACGGCGGCGTGCCGCTGCTGCGTGGCGCCCACGTACAGGTTGAGCAGGCGCGACAGCGGCAGGTAGATGTCGCGCACGTCGTCCAGGGACGTGGGGTCGGTGGTACCCCGCAGGACGGCGAGGTCCTCTTCGGTCAGGGACAGGGGCGTGGAGGCCCGGAGGGCCGCCCAGGCCTCCCGATCCAGCTCCACGTACGGCGATGACAGGCCGTTCTTCGTCGTCTGGGACACGAGTGACCACCCTAGACGAGGCACTCGACCGCGCTTCGCACCCGGGCTCCCCCCAGCCCCCACCTGGGCGGACAACGTGGGTGAAACCACACGTTCACCCGCACGTCCCCGAAGGTTTTTTCAGCCGGGTGCGGACGTGGTGGAATACGTTCCACTCGGTCCCCCCATCGGGCCCCCACCTGCGTGGTCTACCACCGATACACCAAATGGTCTATACCGCTACCTGCGAAAACAACCAGTGGTATGGGCGGGTGGTTGGTCGAAACACCGCCCCTTTTCGCCTACGCTGGCGGCCATGTGCGGAATCGTTGGCTACGTCGGGCCGCAACCGGCGCTAGAGGTCGTCGTGAACGGCCTCGCAAGGTTGGAATACCGCGGATACGACTCCGCGGGTGTGGCGGTCATCGGTGACGGTGTCCTGCGCAGTGCGAAGCGGGCCGGCAAGCTCGCCAACCTGCGCGCCGCGCTGGAGGCCGCCCCCATCAGTGGTGACGGCGCGGGCATCGGGCACACGCGGTGGGCCACCCACGGCGCCCCGAACGATGTCAACGCCCACCCCCATGTCGACAACGACCACCGGGTCGCGGTGGTCCACAACGGCATCATCGAGAACTTCGCCTCCCTGCGCCTGGAGCTGGAGGACAAGGGCTGCAAGTTCCTCTCCGAGACCGACACCGAGGTCGTCTCCCACCTGCTCTCCACCGAGCTGGCCGCCCGCGGCGACGGTGACCTGGCGAGCGCCATGCGCAGCGTGTGCCGCCGCCTGGAGGGCGCCTTCACCCTCGTGGCCACCTCCGTGGACGACCCCGAACTGGTCGTCGCGGCTCGTCGCAACTCCCCGCTGGTCGTCGGCCGCGGTGAGGGCGAGAACTTCCTGGCCAGTGACGTCGCCGCGTTCATCGCGCACACCCGCGAGGCCGTCGAGCTGGGCCAGGACCAGGTCGTGGAGCTGCGCGCCGACTCCGTCGTGGTCACCGACTACGACGGCAACCCGGTGGACGTACGCGAGTACCACGTGGACTGGGACGCCTCCGCCGCCGAGAAGGGCGGCTACGAGTACTTCATGCTCAAGGAGATCGTCGAGCAGCCGCAGGCGGTCGCCGACACCCTCCTGGGCCGGGTCACGGTCGACGGCCATCTCACGCTCGACGAGATGCGCCTGTCCCCCGAGGAGCTGCGCTCGGTCGAGAAGATCGTCATCATCGCCTGCGGTACCTCGTACCACGCGGGCCTGATCGCCAAGTACGCGATCGAGCACTGGTGCCGCATCCCGTGCGAGGTGGAGGTCGCCAGCGAGTTCCGCTACCGCGACCCCATCCTCGACCAGCAGACCCTGGTCATCGCCATCTCCCAGTCCGGCGAGAGCATGGACACCCTGATGGCGGTCCGCTACGCCCGCGAGCAGCGCGCCCGCGTGCTGGCGATCTGCAACGTCAACGGATCCACGATCCCGCGCGAGTCCGACGGCGTGCTCTACACCCACGCCGGGCCCGAGGTCGGAGTGGCCGCCACCAAGACCTTCCTGACCCAGCTGGCCGCCTGCTACCTCATCGGCCTCTACCTGGCGCAGGTGCGCGGGCTGAAGTTCGGCGACGAGATCAACACGGTCATCGCCCAGCTGGCCACCATGCCCGAGCAGATCGAGAAGGTCCTGGACACGGTGGAGCCGGTCCGCGAGCTGGCCCGCTCCCTCGCCGACGCCGACACGGTGCTGTTCCTGGGCCGCCACGTCGGCTACCCGGTGGCCATGGAGGGCGCGCTCAAGCTCAAGGAGCTGGCCTACATGCACGCCGAGGCGTTCGCGGCCGGCGAGCTCAAGCACGGCCCGATCGCGCTGATCGAGGACGGTCTCCCGGTCGTGGTCGTGGTGCCCTCGCCCAAGGGGCGCAGCGTGCTGCACGACAAGATCGTGTCGAACATCCAGGAGGTGCGCGCCCGCGGCGCCCGCACCATCGTCATCGCCGAGGAGGGCGACGAGTCGGTGCGCCCGTACTCGGACGTGCTCATCGAGATCCCGGCCGTGCCGACCCTGCTGCAGCCGATCGTGTCGACGATCCCGATGCAGGTGTTCGCGTGCGAGCTCGCCCTCGCCAAGGGCAACGACGTCGACCAGCCGCGCAACCTCGCCAAGAGCGTCACGGTGGAGTAGCGGCACACCGAACGACGGGGTGTGTCCAGCAGGGGTTTCGGCCCCGGCCGGGCACACCCCGTTTTTCATGCCCGGAGACACCCGCACCCGCCCTTGGCTGCTCCTTCCGGGGCCCACCCGGCCGCCGGTCGGCACGCGGACACCGGTACCCCCCGTTGTCGCCCCCGCCCTGAGGGCGGTCCTCCACACACTCGGCTGGACCTCCCCGACGGCCGGGTCGGTCGGTGTCCAGGTGCACCTGTGGAACGGATCCGGGGCTCGCCTCGTGGAGGACCGGTCCACCCACCTGGAGGTCGACGGACCCCGGACTCTGGTGCCCACCTCGGCGGGAGTCGTCGTCACGGTGCCGGGCGGCGGCACTGATGGTGGCGTGGTGCGTGTCATCGGGCTCGCCTGACGCGGGTGGGCCCGCGTACTCCGTCCCGCTCGTGCGGGTGGCCGGGCTCGCCCGGGCCGCGCTCCGCCGGGACGCCTCAGCGGCGGCGGGGGGCGGGGACCATCGACCGGTGGGCGGCCAGCGCGGTGTCGACGTCGGGATGCGTGGGCAGGACCGCGTGCAGTGCCAGGACGTCCAGGATGCGCGTGAGCTGCGCGGGCGGCGCGGCCAGCGCCAGATGGTGGTGGGCGCGAACGGCGGCCCGCATGGCGCCCACGAGGGCGTTGACCCCGGAGGCGTCGATGAACTCCACCTCGGACAGGTCGACGACGACGCAGCCGTCGGAAGCCGCCGTCACCAGGGTGGCGAACACCTGGTCGGCGGTGGCGATGTCGATCTCACCGCGCAGCTCGACGACGGTCGTGCCATCGCACACGAACCGGCCCTGTCCCGTGTCCAGTACGGCCACGCCTCACTCCCGGGCTCGGATGGAAGGGTTGTCTGTCCTGATCGGCCGAAAGCCGATTTGTGTAGCCAGACTACTCGCTCCGGGCGACGTTCCGATGCCGTCCACAGCCCGGCGCGACCCCTCCCGCGAACCGCGGGCGGGCCACTCCCGGTGACCTCTAGCGCCTCGTCTCCTCGACGCCGCAGATCGCCCAGACGACCTTGCCGTGGCCCGGCACGGGGTTCCAGCCCCACTCGCGGCTGAACGCCGAGACGAGCCCCAGCCCGCGGCCGGACTCGGCGAAGTGGTGGGCGTCCACCCGCGTCGGCGCGCCCGGACTGGAGTCGGCGACGACGCACGCCACCGCGGAGCGGTCGCGCAGCAGCCGTACCTGGACCAGGACGCGGACGTCCGCCGGGTCGACGCCGGCGGGCACGGCGTGCCGGCAGGCGTTGCCCACCAGCTCGGACGTGACCAGGCGCAGGTCCTCGACGACTCCCGGCAGGTCCCACTCGGCCACGGTCTCGGCCACGAAGTCCCGGGCCGCGCGTACCGCGTCGGCCGTGGACGGGAAGGCCTGTGCGGCGCCCTCGGGTGTGCGGGCGCGCTCGCCCACCCGGAGCCGGCCCAGGGCGTTCTCCCACCATCCCCCGGTGGAGCCGTCGGCGACCTGCGCGAGACGGGCGGGGGGGCGGGATGCCTCGGAGTCCAGCTCCGACGGCACCAGCTCTGCGTTCATCACGGTCCTCACCATGTGACGTCGGGTCGTGCGATCCGCATGGATGTGCCGGTTGTGGCTTACATCGGTAAGACACAGATGCACGTGCAGTTCAACGTTCGGCCACACTATAGGACGATCAGCACTTATCGGTAGATGTGATTGCAAGAATTCACACCCGAACACCCGTGATGACACAGGGATCGCGCGTCACGGGCCCCCAGAACGAGTACTTCGACGACTTCGACGACCCCCTGTCCCGAACCGCACCCCGTCGGTATACTGAGCGGTCGCTCGCGCCAAAGCCGCTACAGGGAGGCGAAGTGGTCGCCGATCATGCAATGAACCTGCAGGTCAGTGAAGATTTTCTGGCCAATTCCAGTGGCGGTCCCACTGTCCTGCGCATTCTCCTCGGAACGCAGCTCAGGAGGCTGCGGAAGGAGAAGGGCATTTCCCGGCACGATGCCGGCTACGCCATCCGTGCCTCGCACGCCAAGATCAGCCGGATGGAACTCGGCCAGGTCAGCTTCAAGCGCCGGGACGTCGACGACCTGCTCAAGCTGTACGGGATCGACGACGCCGAGCAGCGCGAAGCGCTCCTGGGGCTCATCTCCAGCGCCAACGCCCAGGGGTGGTGGCACAAGTACGGCGACGTCCTGCCCCAGTGGTTCGGCGTCTACGTCGGCCTGGAGGAGGCCGCCTCGATCATCCGTACGTACGAGGTCCAGTTCGTGCCCGGCCTGCTCCAGACCCGCGAGTACGCGCGGTCCGTGGTGCGCCTGTCCCGGACCACGAGGTCCGACGACGACGTCGACAGTCGTGTGCAGATGCGCATGCGTCGCCAGGCGCGCTTCGTCGAGCCCGAGGTCCCGGCGGAGGCCCCGCGCCTGTGGGCCGTCATCGACGAGGCCGTCCTGCACCGGCCCTACGGCGGACCCGAGGTGATGCGGGAGCAGATCGAGTACCTGATCGAGGTCGCCCGCCGCCCCAACGTCACCGTCCAGATCGCCACGTTCGCCATGGGCGGCCACCCGGCCGCGGGCGGGCCGTTCAGCATCCTGCGCTTCCCCACGCCGCAACTGCCCGACGTGGTCTACATGGAACAGCTGAGCAGCGCCCTGTACTTCGACAAGTTCGACGACACCCACCGGTACGCGCAGACGATGGACCACCTGGCCACGCAGGCCCCACCGCCGACCGAGACCGAGGAGATCCTGCGCGGGTTCCTGGAGCGCTACTCCTAGGCCCTGTCGGCGCCGTCCCCCGTGCTCGCCACGGGTCTTCGGCCCGGGCGCCCCTCCGCCCGGCCTCCTCCCCCCTCACCGCCACCTCTCCCCCCGCCGCCCCTCCCTCCTCGGCCCGCACTCCCCCGCCCCCGCTCCCCCGGCGACCTCGTGAGCCCCACGACCCCACCCCTGGAGTCGTCACTCTCCGCGCCCGACAGGGAGCCCTGTGCGCCGACAGTGACCGGCTTCGGCCACGACGCCGCAACGATCCCCCTTCACTGAACCGTCACTCAACCGCGCGCGTTAGTCATGACATGCGGTTTCGCCCACCCATGACTCCGGGTTCATCCAGATGTACTTACCGCTGTAATCACGGATGCACGTGCATGAGTTAGTCTGTGGACCCGCACCGGGACATGCCGGGACGGAAAGGCCATCACGGCCGAATCCGTCCTCCCATCCCCCGGTGATCGGACACGTCTGGTGCGGCGGACTGAACCGTCGCGCGTGACCCCCGCTCACGCGTCCGCCCGGAGTTCAGGAGGTTGAGATGCAGCCGATCTACAACGGCGTCCCCGCCGGTCAACTGCCCAAGGTCGTCTGGACCAAGAGCAGCTGGAGCAATCCGGACGGGAACTGCGTTGAGGTCGCCACCCTTCCGGACGGCGACATCGCCGTACGCAACTCGCGAGACCCGCACGGCCCGGCCCTGGTCTACACGCCCGGTGAGATCGAGGCCTTCGTGCGCGGCGCCAAGACCGGAGAGTTCGACCAGCTCCTGGGCTGACGCCAGGCTCGACCCGGGCACCCTTCCCCACGACGAAGACCAGCCCAGGATCGCGCCCGCTCCGGGGGCCCGCACGGTCTCCCCCGGCCGCGCACGGCCCTTCCGTCCACGGAGCGGGCGCACGCGAGGAGCCCGGCACCCCACGTGGGGTGCCGGGCTCCTCGTCGGTTCGCCACCGGGCCGGCACGGGGCCGACCGCGGCCCGTCCGATCCCCGCTACAGGCGGGTGGGGTCCACCAGGCCGTCGGCGGAGCCGACCGGCGCGTTCTCCCACGGGAAGTGGGTCGCGCCGAACGCCGGCTTGAGGTCGAACAGCCAGGCCGCCTTCTCGTCGTACTTGGCGAAGAAGGGGCGGCCCACGAGCTCGGGATCGCGCGCCTGGATGAAGTGCAGGACGAAGACCTTCTCGCCCGCCACCTCGGTCACACCGTCCACGCACACCTTGCCCGGCGTCGCCGACATCGACGGTCCGCGCACCGTGCGGGCCAGGCCCGACACCCTCTGGTACGCGTCGCGGAAGATCTCGTAGGCCTCCGCGAGCGGCACCGCGAAGTAGTCCTGCGGGCCCGTGTCGCGCTCGACGAACATGTAGTACGGGACCATCCCGTGGCGCAGGTGCGTGCGCCACATGGACTCCCACACCGCCGGGTCGTCGTTGATCGTGCGGATCAGCGGCGCCTGGGTGCGGATGACCGCCCCGGTCGAGCGGATGCGGCGCACCGCCTCCTGGACCAGCTCCGGCTTCATCTCGTTCGGATGCGAGAAGTGCGCCATGAAGGCCAGGTTCTTGCCCGAGGCGACGACCTTCTCGAACAATCGCAGCGTGTCGTCGGCGTCCGGGTCGGTCACGAAGCGCTGCGGCCAGTAGGCCAGCGCCTTCGTCCCGATCCGGATGGCCTCCAGGTGCTCGATCTCCAGCAGCGGCTCGATGTAGCGGGAGATGACACCCTCGCCCATGATCATCGGGTCGCCACCGGTGAACAGGACACTGGTGACCTCGGGGTGCGAGCGGACGTACTCGACCAGCTGGTCGATGTCGCTGGAGGCGAACTTCAGGTCCGCGTCGCCGACGAACTGGGCCCAGCGGAAGCAGTACGTGCAGTACGCGTGGCAGGTCTGCCCCTGTTTGGGGAAGAAGAGCACGGTCTCCTTGTACTTGTGCTGGACGCCGGGAACCGGCTCCTCGTTGCCGACCTTCGGCACGTTGAGGTCCATCTGGCCCGCGGGGTGCGGGTTCAGGGTGGCGCGGATGTGGTTGGCGGCCTCGTTGAGCTCCTTGCGCGAGGCACCCGAGCGCAGCAGATCGGCGATCCTGGCCACGTCTCCCGACGGCAGCATGTCGGCCTGCGGGAAGACCAGCCGATAGATCGGATCGTCCGGAGCGGCATCCCAGTCGATCAGCTCGTCGACGACGTAGCTGTTGACCCGGAACGGAAGCACCTGGGCCACCGCCTGGACCGCGAGCCGCTCGTCGGCGTCGAGCCCGGCTCGCGCCGTGAGCTCGTCGAGGTGCTTCGTCGTGTAGGCACGAAACCGACGTCCGGCGGACGGGGACAGTGCCGCGTCTGGCGTAACGCTCACGCCTCTCCTCTCCTGCATGTGGGGTGGGCCACCCGATAGCGGGCAGGCCTCATCCGGCGGTCCCGGCGCACGGGGACGCCGACGGACCACCGAAAACTGTCATTGGTGTTGTCGTTCGTGTTCGGAGCGTTTCGCAAGACCGAACCAGCGAGCGGGTATACCCCGACAAGGGGTGTTGTACCCAGTCTGCCCAAAATCCAGCTCTGACCTGGACATTCAGGAAGTATCCTCGCATGAACCAACGAACCTGCCGGACAACGGCACCTCACGGGCGACCCGATAGCGTGTGGTCACACCACCGGCCGAGCCCCTGACGGGGCATGCTTCGCGGCGCCGCCGGACACCGTAGGACCTGCGCCGACGGGAGCACCACGCCCCGCGCGCGCCCATCGACCACCCGTGAAGGGCACACCTGTTGAGTGGCACATCCGACGCGGAGACGTCCGAGGTCCCGCCCACGTCCCCGCCGATCATCGCCGTGGACGCGATGGGCGGGGACCACGCGCCCGGGGAGGCCGTGCGGGGCGCGGTGATCGCCGCGCGCGAGCACGGGCTGCGGGTCGTGCTCGTGGGACGGCGCACCGAGATCCACGCCCAACTGTCCGAGCTGGGCGCCCTGCGCGACATCCCGGTCGTGCACGCCGAGGACAACCTCGCGATGCACGAGGGTGCGCTGGCCAGCTGGCGGCGCCCCCGGTCGAGCGCGGCCGTCTCCTGCCGGCTCATCCGGCGCGGTGACGCCGACGCCCTGGTCTCGGCCGGGTCCACCGGCGGCCTCGTGGCGACGTCCACGGTGCGGCTGCGCACCCAGCCCGGCGTGCTGCGGCCGGCGCTGGCGGTGACGCTCCCCACCGGTGAGACGCCGACGATCATGGTCGACGCCGGGGCCAACGCCGACGCCAAGCCGGAGATGCTCGTGCAGTTCGCCCACCTGGGCTGCGCCTACGCGCAGACGGCGTTCGGCGTGCGCAGGCCCCGGGTGGGATTGCTCACGATCGGGTCGGAGCCGGGGAAGGGCAACCGCCTGGTGCGCCGGGCCACCGAACTGCTCGCCGCCACCGCGGAGGGCGCCCACAGCATCGACTTCCGGGGCAACATCGAAGGACACGACCTGCTCGCCGGGAAGGTGGACGTGGTGGTGACCGACGGCCACACCGGCAACGTGGCGCTCAAGTCGGTGGAGGGGACGGCGGCCTTCGCGATGGAGGCCGTGCGCCAGGCACTGACCTCCACCCCGCTGGCCAAGGCGGGCGCGTTCCTCCAGCGCGGCGCGCTCAAGGAGCTGCGCGAGCGGCTGGACAGCGAGACCTATGGGGGCGCGGCCCTGCTGGGGCTCAACGGGACCGTGGTCATCGCGCACGGCGACAGCCGTGCCAAGGGCATCGCCCGCGCCTGCCGGCTCGCGCACGAGCTGGCGGGCGGGCGGATCGGCGACCAGATCCGGCGGCGGGTGCACACCCGGCCGCCGAACTGGCTGCACCGGCTGGCGCAGTCCGAGGAGCGCCGCTCCTCCGAGTGAGCGGTACCCCGGACCGGGCCGGACACGTCGATGACAGGACGGACTACGTCGGAGCGGTCATGGCGCCTCCCCGTGCCTTCGGGTGAGCAGACGCCACATCTGGCGGTGGTCGGCGGCCTTGAGAAGTTCGTGCGGGTCTCCGGGCCCGGCCCAGCCGATCGGGCGGTGGGCGACGATCAGCGTGCGGCCGTCGTCGGTGTCCTCGGTGGTGAGGATCCACCGGCCCGCGATCAACGAGTCCAGGGCCCGGTCGAGCGCGCTCACCGGACGGCCGTCCCGCGTTCCAGGGGAGAGGACCACACGAGGGGCACGGGGTGGGGGTCAGGGCGGCTCCCCCGCGCCACACGCGTCACAGAGCTCCTGGTGGCTCCCCAGACGGGTTCTCCCTCCAGGGTCGGGCCCAGGTAACGCACCCGGGTGCCGTGCGACCGGGCCCACGCCGACAGCGCGCGCAGGCTCGACAGCTCACGGATGTCGCAGACCGTGCGGGGCTTCATCGACGGCCTCCGGCCACCGCACTCAGCGACGGTCGCTGCCCCGGCGCGGGCTGATAGCAGAGCGGGAGGTCGTGCAGGGCACGGTCGAGCCGTTCGACGGCCTCGGCCAGGTCGCCGGTGCTCCGGGCGTGGTCGATCGCCGCGCGCACGGCCACCGTCCGCCGACGCTCCAGCCTCGCGCGCAGCTCGGCACCGTTTCCGGTCAGGGCGGGGGGAAGGGCCAGGGCGTCCGAGAGCGCGTCGAGGAGCATCTCCGTGCGGATGTCGATCATGCCCACGCCCCCATCCGGAGCAGGGTGGACACGAGCGCGCCGAGCAGGTCGGCCGGAGGCCGGGGCCGGGGGATCGGCGGAGGCGCGTAGGCGCGCACCCGGGAGGCTCGACAGGTTCGGCCGGTGCGTATGAGACGCGCGTGGTCATGGTTCAGGTAGCGCACAGGGCGCCTCCTCAGCATGGATGCCGGATGGGAGGTCCGGCGAGAGCTTCTGGTCACACCATGGTGGCTCACGTCTAATGAAATCGCAAGATTCGTTTTGAAGAGCATGTAACAATTTTGAGCGTCAGTGCTCGACGAAGGCGAAGGATGCTCTGAATGTCCCAGAAATCGGCACGGAGCGTAGGCTCACGAGGTCAGCAGAGCCCACGAAGGAGCGACGAGTTGGCCGCCAGCCCGACCCTTCGACGCCGCAGATTGGCTCGACAACTGCTGCGCCTCCGCGAAGAGGCGCAGATGACCGCCAAGCAGGCCGCCGCCGCGGCCAAGAAGCGGGCACCGGACAAGAGCTGGTTCGAGGCCAAGGTGACCCGGATCGAAACCCGCAAGATCCTGCGCGTGCGCGACACAGATCTCCAGGTGCTCCTGGACGTCTATGGCGTTGACGATCCGGAAGAACGAGAGGCCTACCGGAAGCTGGCCCGTGAGGCGAGCAAAAGCGGTTGGTGGTTCGGGTATCGCGACATCCTCGGTGCCGGTACCTACATCGACCTGGAGACCGAGGCATCGAGCATCCGCTCCTACCACGTCCAGAATCTGCCTGGCCTCCTCCAGACCGAGGGCTACGCCCGCATGATGATCCGCGCCGGCGGTGTCACCGCCGACGAGGAAGAGGTGGACCGTCGTGTCGAGGTACGGATGGTGCGTCAGCACATCCTCCACCGGACGGACGCCCCGCGTCTGTGGGCCATCATCGACGAGACCGCGTTCAGGAAACTCCCTCGCGAAATCGCCGCCGAACAAATCCGCCATCTGATCGACGTCCAGCGCCCATCGCTGCGGATCCAAGTGCTTCCGGACGAAGTCGGGCCGCACGCCGGGATGGACGGATCCTTCGTCGTCCTCGACTTTCCTGAGGATCCATCTGCGGTCTACGCCGAACAGACCGGCGGATCCGGGTTGCTGATCGAAGATCCTGCGCAGATTACGCTTTATGAGACGGTGCTCGACCACGTTCAGGCGGCCGCGCTCAGCGTGGAGGAATCCCGTGCGTGGATGGAGCGCCGGCTCAGCCAGCTCGACTAGAGGACACCGACGATGTTCACCAGCACATCCCGCACCGACCTGACCTTCCGTAAGTCCAGCTACAGCTCAGCGCGCGGCCAGGAGTGCGTCGAGGTTGCCGACTTCCCCGGTGGGGCGGCCGTTCGCGACACGCAGCACAGGGAGCTGGGACATCTCGCCTTCCCGTCAGCCGAGTGGGCAGCGCTCCTGTCCAGCACGCAGGTCCGCAACGCCTAGCCTCAACGACCGAGGCCCTCGATCCATGGACCGAGGGCCTCGCCGTGCTTACCAGAAGCATCCCGCGAATACTCTACTGGCCGTCCTCCCGACCGACCAGACTCCCTGTGTGGACGACCCGCTTGCGCTCACCGCCTCCTAGCGCTCCAGGCTCACCGGGACGCGACGCCGATCAGGGTTCCCACGTACCCCGCCTCCGATGCGCCTCAGAGCGTCCTCCCGAGAGGGCCGAAGGGCTTGGGCGGCGTAGCGATCCCAATAAGTGGGGATGACGGTGACGGACTCCATGTACGGCCGCTACGAAGTGCGGTCAGGATCCGTCACACGATGTCCACGCCCCACGCGGGGTGGCAGAGGAACAGCGAAAGGCGTCGGCCCCCGCACAGGTGTCTGACAGTGAGGAGTCAACCGTGCTGGATGCAGAGAAGCTGATGTTCCGCAAATCCAGTTACAGCTCAGGGCGTGGGCAGGACTGCATCGAGGTGGCGGACTTTCCCGGAGGCTCGGCGGTTCGGGACTCCCAGAACCTCGCCCAGCGGCACCTGGAAGTCCCGTCACGCGAGTGGTCCGCCCTCCTCGCGAGCGTGCGCGCCGATCGGTAGCCCGCCCCGTGCTCGGCTATTGCACGTGTGGCGGCAGCGGGTTCTCCGGTGAGTCCAGCCACACCCGCTGCCCGTCCGCGTCGACCGTCATCCCGAACCGATCGACGTCCGGGCGCCCCTGCCCATCCCACCAGTGCCACGCCGCTTCGACCTCGTCCCACAACCGACGCGGCCCCGACTGATACACCTCGGCCGACGCCCCACCGGCCCACCGCACAACGGCCCACGACCGATCCCCGAGCCCGTAGAACCAGGCCACGCCACGCCCATCCTCCGTGTCGACGGTGTGGGCGCAGTCGGGCACCAGCAACCCGAGCACGAAATCCACCCCGCCGAACGCGACGCCGGCCAGATCGTCCGCCGTGAGCGTCGTGGTCGAGGCGATGTCCCCTGGCCAGTCGGTCACGTACGCGTCGTGGCGCGGCCACGCCAGGCGCTGGGACCGGGCCTTCATGAACTGCACGGGCCGGAGAAACGGCCCCGACGCGGAGCCCCCGTCCTCAGCGACCGTCAGGCGTACGGACGCGTCCTGCGGGCTGTAGTCGGTGCCCCAGGGCGTCAGGATCAATCCGCGCGGCCGCGTCTGTTCGACCCACGCGTACGGGATCCGGCGGAGCCCGCACGTGACCACGACCCGGTCGTAGAGCGCTCGCGGCGGGTACCCGAGTAGCCCGTCTCCGGTGACCACCGTGGGGTGGAGTCCGACGGCGTCGAGTCGGTGCCGGGCCTGCTCGGTGAGAAGCGGGTCCACCTCGATCGTGGTGACCGCCTCATCCCCGAGTCTGTACGCGAGCAGTGCCGACGACCAACCAGTGCCGGTGCCGACCTCCAGCACGCTCATGCCCGGGCGTACCGCCAGGTCACCGAGCATCGAGAACACGACCGAGGGCATGGACGACGAGGACGTCGACACGGTGCCGGGGGCATCGTCGACCCGCGCGGCCTCGTCATCCCACTGGGTGGTGAGGGGCACGTTGGAGTCCGCCCGCCGGTACCAGTCCTCGGGGTCCGTCACCCGGTCCGCGACCGTGAACCGCCCGGTGTCGGGGTCGAACGGCCACACCCTGCCCGGGAGGAACGCGGCCCGGTCCACCGCGTCGAACGCACCCGACCACTCGGGGGACATCACTCCCGTGTCGAGAAGGAGCGCCCGGAGCCGACCGCGCCCCGGGCGCACGTGCACGGTGGTCACTTACCGTGCCGCCCGGGTGGGGGGCCACTGTCGGGGTTGGGAGGAAGCGGGGGTTCCGGGGGCTTGATCGGCTGCGGAGGACCTTCGTGCTTGGCCATGGCATCATCCCTGGCTCGGTGACGGGTCCCCTCGACGGTATCCCGCATGTCACTCTGCGTCATGGAAATGGCACGATCCGGCCACTGCACGTGGGGAGGTGTTCTCTGACGAGTCCAACCGGGCCCCACCTCGCACAGGGATCGGGTGACACCGATGCACGGGACTCGCGCAGAAGGCTTCGGGCAGACCTCGTCAGGCGGCGGTGTTGTCGCCGGAGCGCATCCAGACCGTGCGCTGGGGGAACGGGATCTCGATGCCCGAGGAGTCGAGTGCGGCCTTGACCCGGCGGCGCAGCTCACGGGTCACACCCCACTGCTCCAGGGGCAGGGTCTTGACCGCGAGGCGCACCACGACGCCGTCCGCGTCCAGGGACTGCACGCCCCAGACGGACGGGTCCTCCAGGAGCAGGCCCTGGAACTCCGGGTCGGCGCGCAGCTCCAGACCCACCCGCTCCAAGACGTCGTAGACCTTCTCCAGGTCGGACTCGTAGGCCACGGAGACGTCGAGTACTGCGCGGGCCCAGTCCTGGCTGTCGTTGCGCACCCGCTGGATCTCGCCGTTGCGGATGTGCCACAGGCCGCCGTTGACGTCACGGACCTGGGTGAGCCGCAGGCCGACGTTCTCGACCTCGCCGACCGCCTCGCCCAGGTCGACGACGTCACCGACGCCGTACTGGTCCTCGGCCATGATGAGCAGGCCCGACAGGTAGTCGGCGACGAGGCTCTGGGCACCGAAGCCGATCGCCAGGCCGACCACGCCCGCGCTGGCCAGCAGCGGGCCGAGGGCGATGCCGATCTCGCCGAGGACCATCGCCATCGCCGTCACCACGATGACGATGGTGGCGAAGCTGCTGAGCACCGAGCCGAGGGTGCGGGCGCGCTGCTGGCGCCGCTCGTCGGCGCGGGACGGATCACGCCGCAGGACCGCGGGGCCCTTGGCGAACCGGCTCTGCCCGTTCCTTCGCTCGGACGAGTGCAGGACGCGGTCCACGAGGCGGGAGATCGCCCGGCTGGCCACGGCCCGGACGATCAGCGCCACGACGACGATCAGGAGGATCCGCAGGGGGACACCGATCAGCAGGTCGAGGTTGCCCTGGAGCCACACGGGCAGGGCGGCGACCTGGCCAACGGCGTCGCTGTTCACGAGGTCGAGCTCGGCGGGTGCCATGGAAGATGCTCCACTTGATTCGAGGGACATACGCGACGATCGACGTCGAACGTACTTGCGTGTCTCCGCGCAGGTCAAAGCCTGTGAAGTGGATCTCCGTTCCAGGGCGGGCCCGCCGAGCCGTGGCGCCGCGGCGGCTAC
Source organism: Nocardiopsis sp. Huas11 (assembly GCF_003634495.1). Taxonomy (GTDB): domain Bacteria; phylum Actinomycetota; class Actinomycetes; order Streptosporangiales; family Streptosporangiaceae; genus Nocardiopsis. The sequence continues at coordinate 1,555,277 of NZ_RBKY01000001.1, forward strand.
CCGGCGCCGACGTCCTCCCACAGGGCGGTGTCGTGGGCGGCCGCACGTGCGGTGATCCGGCGCAGGGCCTCCTCGACGGGCAGCGGGTCCGGGCGGCGGCCGTCGCGCAGGCGCAGTGCGACCGATCCGGCGGCGGTCTCCCGGGCGCCGAGGACGGCCTGGTAGGGCACCAGACGGGAGCGCCGGATACGGGCGCCCAGGCTCCCGCACTCGGGACCGACCGCCTCGGCCCGCAGCCCGAGGTCGGCGCACCGCCGCACGAGGTCCTCGGCGGGCGCGGCCTCGGCTCCGGTGATCGGCAGGACGACCACCTGCACGGGCGCGAGCCAGACCGGGAAGGCGCCGCCGTTCCGTTCGAGCAGGTGGGCGACGGCCCGCTCCACGCTTCCGATGACACTGCGGTGCACCATGACCGGGCGGTGCTCGACCCCGTCCGGCCCGACGTAGGACAGCCCGAACCGCTTCGGCTGATGGAAGTCGACCTGCACGGTGGACAGGGTGGACTCGCGGCCGGCGCCGTCGGTGATCTGAACGTCGATCTTGGGCCCGTAGAACGCCGCTTCCCCCGCCGCCCGCTCGTAGGGGAGGCCGGAGCGCTCCAGGACCGCGTTGAGCACCTCGGTGGAGCGCCGCCACAGCTCAGGATCATCGACGTACTTGCCGCCACTGCCCGCGAGGGACAGGCGGTAGCGGCTGGGCTCGATCCCCATCGCCCGGTAGGCGCGGCTGATCATCCCCAGAGCCGCCTCCGCCTCGTCGACGACCTGCTCCGGGGTGCAGAACACGTGCGCGTCGTTGAGCTGGATCGCCCGCACCCGGGTCAGTCCGCCCAGGACCCCCGAGAGCTCGGAGCGGTACATCGCACCCAGCTCGGCCATGCGCAACGGCAGCTCACGGTGGCTCCGGGAACGGGAACGGTAGATCAGCGCGTGGTGCGGGCACAGGCTGGGCCGCAGCAGCATCTGCTCCGACCCCACCTCCATCGGCGGGAACATGTCGTCGCGGTAGTGCGCCCAGTGCCCCGACAGCTCGTACAGCTCCCGTTTGCCGAGCACCGGCGAGTACACGTGCTCGTACCCCGCCCGCCGCTCCTGGGCGCGCACGTACTCCTCCAGCGCGTGGCGCACGGTCGCGCCGTCGGGCAGCCAGTACGGCAGTCCCGATCCGATGAGGGGGTCGGTGTCGAACAGCTCCAGCTCGCGGCCGATTCTGCGGTGGTCGCGTGCGGCGGTCGCATCGGTCATCGTGGTCTCCTCGCGTTCGGTGGAGCGAGTGACCACAAGACGAAGCCCCGGGGCACTCGCCCCGGGGCTTCGATCAGGCATCGGTCAGCGCGCCGGGGGACTCTCCGGCGTCGTCGTCACAAGGGCGCGCTGCATGGCGCCCACTTTAGCCACAGCGGGACCACTCGTCCACGGGCATCGCGCCCCACGACGGACGGCGGTCCGCCTCCCCGCCGGTCCCGGCGCCCGGCCACGGCCCGAAACCGGGCGGGGAAGGCGTCGCCGGTCGGTACGCTTGTGCCATGGCCGACCCGCAGGAAGTACTCTCGCGACGGGTCCAGTCCGCCCTCGGCGCCGCCTTCGGCCCCGAGTTCGCCGACACCGACCCCGTCATCCGCCCGTCCCAGTTCGCCGACTACCAGGCGAACGCCGCGCTCGCGCTCGCCAAGCGACTGGGCCGAAAGCCGCGTGAGGTGTCCGCGGCGATCATGGAGCACCTGGACGTGGCCGACGTCTGCCGCGACGTCGAGGTCAGCGGGCCGGGCTTCATCAACCTGACCCTGCGCGAGGACTGGATCGCCGGGCAGACCCGCGGCCTGCTGGACGACCCCCGCCTGGGCGTTCCCCAGCAGGAGCGGCTGAACATCCCGCTCGACTACTCCGCGCCCAACGTGGCCAAGGAGATGCACGTCGGGCACCTGCGCACGACCGTGGTGGGCGACTCCCTGGCCCGGACGCTGGAGTTCCTGGGCCACAACGTCATCCGGCAGAACCACATCGGTGACTGGGGCACGCCCTTCGGCATGCTCATCGAGCACCTGCTGGAGGCCGGCGAGGAGTCCGCGGACGCGGACCTGCTCACCACCGACCCCAACGCCTTCTACCAGGCGGCGCGCACCAAGTTCGACTCCTCCGGCCCCGAGGCCGGCGACTTCGCCGCCCGCGCCCGGCGCCGCGTGGTCGCCCTCCAGGGCGGCGACGAGGAGACGCTGCGCCTGTGGAGCAAGCTCGTCGGCCTGTCGAAGGTCTACTTCAACAAGGTCTACACCAAGCTCGGCGTCACCCTCACCGACGAGGACCTCGCCGGTGAGAGCACCTACAACGCCATGCTCGCCGACGTGTGCGAGGAGCTGGAGAGCAAGGGCATCGCCGAGATCAGCGACGGCGCGCTGTGCGTGTTCCTGGAGGGCTTCACCGGCCGCGAGGACAAGCCGGTCCCGCTGATCATCCGCAAGAGCGACGGCGGCTACGGCTACGCGACCACCGACCTCGCCACCGTGCGCTACCGGGTGGACGACCTCAAGGCCGACCGCATCCTGTACGTCGTCGGCGCCCCGCAGGCCATGCACTTCAAGATGGTCTGGGCCGCCGCCCGCAAGGCCGGGTGGCTGCCGGAGAGCGTCGAGACCACGCACGTGCAGATCGGCAACGTGCTGGGGAGCGACGGCAAGATCCTGCGCACGCGCAGCGGTGCCCCGGTGCGCCTCATGCAGCTGCTGGAGGAGGCCGTCGAGCGCGCCGCCGCGGTCGTGGCCGAGAACCGGCCCGACCTCAGCGCGCGGGAGCAGGCGGAGATCGCCTACGACGTCGGCATCGGCGCGGTCAAGTACGCGGACCTGTCGGTGGCGCACGACACCGAGTACACCTTCGACTTCGACCGCATGCTGGCGCTGACCGGCAACACCGGCCCGTACCTGCAGTACGCGCAGGCCCGGATCCGGTCCATCTTCCGCAAGGGCGGGCTGGACGCCGGGGCGGCGCGCGGGGAGATCACCGTCACCGAGGGCGCCGAGCGCGACCTCGCGCTCAAGCTGCTGGGCTTCGGCGGGGTCGTGGCGCAGGTCGGCGACCTGCTCCAGCCGCACCGGCTGTCGGCGTACCTGTTCGAGCTGGCGCAGGCGCTCACCACGTTCTACGAGCACTGCCCGGTGCTCACCGCAGCCACCGAGGCCGAGCGCGAGTCGCGGCTGGCCCTGATCGCGGTGGCGCTGCGCGTGCTGGTCCAGGGACTGGACCTGCTGGGGGTCAACGCGCCCGAGCACATGTAGGCGGGTGCGGGCCGTCCGGCCCGCCGTCCGACCGCGAAGAGGGGCCGTCCGTGGGGGCGGCCCCTCTTCGTGTGCGCGGGGCCCGCGCACACGGATCCGCGGCCTGGCCGGATCCGGCCTCCGACCGGACGCGAGAGAACTCGCAGCGGCGCCGCGGCATCTCTCAACAGGGGTTTCACGGCCCGGCTGCGTTCGGATCCGAGCGCGGGCGCACGCGGGAACCGAGTCGAAGATCTCGTGTTCGTGCGCCGGGGAACCTGGCGCTCTGGTGGGGCGTCCGACCTACAGTGTGTGGACAAAAGCCACAGACGCGACATAAGGGAGAAAACGGAAATGACGTCAGCTCCTCCCGAAGTGGGGCCCGGGCCGGGGACCTGGCACCTGGACCCGCTTCACTCCAGCCTGATCTTCGTCGCCCACTACCTGCGCTACGGCCGGGTCCAGGGCACGTTCGGCCGCGCCGAGGGCCGGGTCGTCGTCGCCCAGAACCCCGCCGAGTCCACGGTGGAGGTCACCCTGGAGTCCGGGAGCATCAACACCGGAGTCGGCGCCCGCGACGCCCACCTGCGCTCCGCCGACTTCCTGGACGTCGACCACCACCCGGAGATCCGCTTCGTGTCGACGGGCTTCGAGGAGAGCCGGCGCGGCCGGTACGCCTTCCGGCTGTACGGGGACCTGACCATCCACGGCACGACCCGCCCCCTCGCCCTGGACGGGCAGTGGGTGGGCGAATCCCCCGACTACGTGTCCCCGGAGGACACCTACGGGCACTTCTTCTCGGCGACCACGCAGATCCGCCTGCCCGACTTCGGGGTGGGGCTCGGCGGCCAACTGCCCTGGGGCGGCACCCTCGTCGGCGAGAACGTCGACATCGTCCTGGAGGTCCGCTTGCAGAACCAGGACCCGGCGCCGTTCCTGAAGCAGATCGGGCACGCTCCCTGACGGACGCGCCCGCGAGGCGATCGTGCCGCCGCCCGGCACGGTCGACGCCCTCGGCCGCTCCGCGCTCCCACACCACGTGACCGCCCGCACAGCCCGTGCGGCGTCTCGGCCCCTGCCCACACGCCGACACCGACGGTGCTCGCTCGCGTACCGTGCGCTGTCGCCATCGCGGGGCCTTCGCGGCCGCCCTCGGACCCGCCACCCTGATCGGCGTCCGTGACCGGTACCCGTCATCGGCACCCGCTACCGTGACCGCATGTCCGCTCCCCGCGTCCACACCTACGTCGAAGACGGCCGGCTGCTCGCCTTCGCCCCGACCGGCCCGCCACGGGAGAACGGCGAACCCGTCGAGCCGAGCGCGAGCTTCCCGGCCCTCGGCCTCCCCCTCCGGGTCGACGCCGCACCGGACCTGCGCAGCGCCGCTTACACGACCCGCGACGAACTCGTCTGCGTCGGGCAGGACGGGAACGTTCTGTGGCGCCTGGCACTCGGCCCGTCCAACGACCACGTGGACCCGTCCCGCTGTGCCACGTGCGCCTTCTCGCGTGACGGGCGAACGGTCTGGCTCCACCGACCCGGCCCCTACTTCGGACCGGGTGCCACGGACCGGCTGCACGCTTTCGACGCGGCCACCGGAGCCGTGCTCGCGCAGGCGGATCCGGGCCTCGCGCACGACTGGGCGGGATCACTGTTCCCGCATCCGGACGGCGAGCACCTGCTGCTGGGCCTCCCCATGGCGCCAGCGAGCGACCACGTCTTCCGCGCACGACTGCGGGACGACGGATCGCTCACCGTGGTCCGGTACGGCTTCGAGAGCTTCCTGTACGATCTCTCTCCCGACGGGCGCCTCTTCGCCACCGCGAGGGGCGACGACAGCATCACCTTCCGCGCCTTCCCGCACGGAACCGTGACCAGCCGCATCACGATCGAGGACTTCGGCTACGACGGTGCCTTCGTGCGGGAGCACGACCCGGAGATCGGCTACTTTACCGCCGACTTCCTGGACGCGGACACGGCCGTCGTCGACGTCCACGACTACTACGGCGAGGGCTTCCACGAGAACCACATCGTCGAGGTCGCCACCGGCCGCGTGCTCGGCCCGCTCCCCGGGGAGTGCCGACACAAGAACACCCAGGTGCTCGGCGACGGCACCTGGATGTTCCAGGGCCGACACTACTCATTCTGACCATGCGTCCCACCGACCCCACGGAGAACCCAGTGCGCGTCCGAACCGCGTTCTCGGCCGTCGAGATCGTCGCCTTCACCTTCACCGCGCCCGCGCGCGACGATGCGGCCCTCCCCGAACCGGCGGCCCGCTTCCCCGTCGGCGAGGAGCCCACCGGGGTGAGCGTCGCGCCCGGCCTGGACCGCGCCGCCTACACCACCGACCACGACCTGGTCCGGGTCGACGCCGACGGAACGGTCGCCTGGCGGCTCGCCCTCGACGCGCCGCCGCGGTCCGAGCGCTTCATGAGCGGCCGACCCTCCATCGCGTTCTCCGCCGACGGCTCGCTGCTCTGGCTCTACCGCCCGGACCAGGCCTGGCACGGGCCGCGTCGAACCGACCGCCTCCTCGCCCTCGACCCGGCCACCGGCGGTGTCCTGGCCGAGTCCGACCTCGGCAGCTCAGGCCACGGGGCGGAACTGCTTCCCCACCCGGACGGACGGCACGTCCTGGTCGGGGTGGGCGAGGGCCAGGACGGCGGCCGGAACTTCCTCGCCCGGCTGGAGGACGGTTCGCTCGCCCTGACCCGGTACGACCTCTACGGCCACCTCCGCGACCTCTCCCCCGACGGCCGGGTGTTCCTCCTCAGCGACGAGGACGAGGTCACCTCCCACGCCTTCCCGAGCGGCGAGCCGATCTCCCGCGTCGGCGTCGACGCGTTCGGCTACGACGAGGAGAGGTTCGAGACGCTGTTCGTCGGCCTGCACACCGCCGGCTTCCTCGACCACCGGACGGCGGTCGTCGCCGTGAACGGCGAGGTCGTCGACCCCGAGGACGGCGACCCCTACCTTCCGGACTTCCTCGAGAACCACGCCGTGGACGTGGCGACCGGTCGTGTGCTGGGCCCGCTGCCCGAGCCGTCCCGGTACGCCGAGTCCCTCACCGTGCTCGGGGACGGTTCCTGGACGGGCCCCGACGCCTCGGGGCGAGGCGCCCGCTTCACCCTCTGAGACCACCGGGGCCACCGGGGCCACCGGGGCCACCGGCGGCGCGCCCCGGTTCACGGCCCGCGCCCCGGCCCGGCGAGGCGCACTGGCCGACTCCGGTCACGCGGCGGGCGCGAGGTTGCCGCCCGGTCCGGCGTTCCGCTTCACTGGCGAAACGCCCCGGACCCCTGCCTCCCGTTCCGGCCCCGTCCTGCCGAAGGAACCGCCGATGTCCTCCCCCCGCACCGACCCGTCTTCGGGGCGCGCCTCGCCGACGTGGGTCCGCCACTCCGCCATCGACCGCCGGCTCTGGCTGGTGGGCACCGCGGTCCCCATGGTCCTGCTCGGACTGCCCACCCTGGGGGGCGGGATCTACGCGGGTCTGGTCCAGGATCCGGCCATGTTCGGCGCCCTCGTCCTGCCCGGGCTCATCATGGGCACGGCGATGGTCTTCCACCCCTACCTCTTCTGTGAGCAGGGGATCGAGGTCGGCGAACAGGGCCTGCGCCTGCGCAAGAAGCCCAAGTGGTGGTACCGGGGCGTGGCACTGGACGTGCCGTGGAGCGTGGTGCGGGGACTGACCGTCATCCGCCACCACCCGGGCCGGTTGGACCGTCAGGTGCTCGTGATCCACCTGGAGCGGGACACGGGCGAGCGCGTGTCCTTCACCTGGGTGGACATCGAGGTTCCGGGCTCGGTCAACGGCCTGGCCGGCTACTCCCCCGGCTTCCGGATCGTGACCATCGGGCGCGAGGCCGAGGTGGACGCCGTGATCGCCGCCGCCCTCGCCGAGCGGCCGGACCTGCGCGTCGAGGAGACCAGCACCAATCCCCACAAGCCCCTTCCCGCGAGGGCACTGAACGCCGGCGAGGGGCCCGAGCCCGAGGCTTCCCCGCCGCAGGAGGCTCCCCCGCCGCAGGACGCGGACCTCCCTCCACCTCCGGAGCCCGACGTCCGCGAGCGGCCGGAGCCTCCCCCGGTCGGTGTCGACGAGTTCGTCGGCCACGGCGACGTGGCCCTGCTGTCCTCGTACGCCCTGATGACCGGCGGAGCCGTCGCCTTCCTCCTCGGCCTGCTCTACCCGTTCGCCCTCGTCAACGCGTGGCGTGCCGGGAACCCCGTCGGCGACATCGCGGTGGGCATGTCCGGCTTCCTGTTCATCGGGCTGATCGGCCTCGCGCTGATCGGATGGCGGCTCTACCTCCTGCCCCGCCAGTCGGCACGTCAGGGCGTCCGCGTCCACCCGGGAGGCATCACGCTGGTCCGGGATCCGATGTGGTGGTCCCAGGGCCTGGACATCGAACTCCCCTGGGCGGACGTCACCGGGATCCGGTTCGAGGTCCGCACCCTCACGAGGAAGCAGCGGAGGATGCAGCGCTCGCGCGTGATCGTCACCCTCACCGACTTCGACGACACGGTGCCGCTCCCGGCCTGGGCGTCCACCTTCTGGGACACCGTCCTGGACGAGCCGACGATCGTCCTCGACCCCATGGTGGTGGCCGATCCCGCGTTCGACACCTACCGGCTCATCCCCCTCCTGCACCGGGCCCGCCCCGACCTGTGTTGATGACCCGGCCGAAGGATCGACCAGGCTCGGGCCGCAGACGAAGGGCCCGGCCGCGCACGGCGGCCGGGCCCTCGCACGCGTCGGCTCAGTCGACGGCGGCGACGTAGGCGGCGATCTCCGTCCGGGTGGGGATGGACGAGGCGGCCCCGTGCCGCTGGACCGACAGCGCGGCGGCGGCCGCCGCGAAGCGCATCGCGTCCTCGGGGGTGCTGCCCTCGGCGCGGGCCACGGCGAACGCTCCGCAGTAGGTGTCCCCGGCGGCCGTGGTGTCCACGGCCTCGACCCGGCGCGCGGGCACGTGCACCGGCTTCGATCCCCGGCGGCCGTGCAGCGCGCCCGCCTCGCCCATGGTCAGCAGGACCTCGGGGACCAGCTCGACCAGGGCCTCCAGGGCCGCGTGCGGATCGGCCGCACCGGTGATCGCGGCGGCCTCGTGCTCGTTGGGCACCAGCACGTCCACCGACTCCAGCAGCTCGGCGGGCAGGTCCCGGGCCGGCGCGGGCGTCAGGTACACGGGCACGCCCAGTCGGCGCCCGGCCCGCGCGGCATCGACCACGGCCTCCATCGGCAGCTCCAACTGGAGCAGCAGGGCGTCGTGCGCGCCGATGACCGAGGCGTCGCCCTCGACCGTCCCGGTGACCGTGCCGTTGGCGCCCGGCACGACGATGATGGAGTTGCCGCCACCGCCGTCGACGACGATGTGCGCCACGCCGGACGCGCCCGGCGCCGTGCGCAGTCCCGACACGTCGATGCCGCAGTCCACGAGGTTGGCGCGCAGGTCCGCGCCGAAGGAGTCGTCGCCCACCGCCCCGAGGAAGGCGGTGTCGGCGCCGGCCCGTGCCGCCGCGACCGCCTGGTTGGCGCCCTTGCCGCCGGGCACCTGGCGAAACGCCGTGCCGGTCACGGTCTCACCGCTGGAGGGCACCTGGTCCACGTAGGCGACCAGGTCCATGTTCACACTGCCGAAGACGGCGATACGGGGTGCGCGGCTCATGCCTGGGCCTCCCCGTCCAGCTCGACGATGACCGGGGCGTGGTCGGAGGCGCCCTTGCCCTTGCGCTCCTCGCGGTCGATCCGGGCTCCGCTCACGCGCTCGGACAGCGCGGGGGAGGCCAGAACGAAGTCGATGCGCATGCCCTTGCGCTTGGGGAAGGACAGGGCCTTGTAGTCCCAGTAGGTGTACACGCCCGGTCCCGGGGTGTACTGGCGCACGACCTCGGCGAACCCGGCGTCGACCAGCCCGGTGAACGCGGCGCGCTCGGGCCCGGTGACGTGCGTCTTGCCCTCGAACTCGGCCATGTCCCACACGTCGGTGTCCTCGGGGGCGATGTTGAAGTCCCCGACGTAGGCGATCTGCGCCCGCGGGTCCTCGGCCAGCCAGGCCTCGCCCGCCTTGCGCAGCGCTTCGAGCCAGCGCAGCTTGTACGCGTAGTGCGGGTGGTCGACCTCGCGGCCGTTGGGCACGTACAGGCTCCACACCTGCACGCCCGCGCAGGTGGCGCCGATGGCGCGCGCCTCGGCCTCCTCCGGCTCACCGTAGCCGGGCTGGCCGGGGAAGCCGATCCGCACGTCGGCCAGGCCGACCCGGGAGGCGATCGCGACCCCGTTCCACTGGGAGAGCCCGTGGTGGGCCACCTCGTAGCCCCGGTCGGTGAAGACGGAGGCGGGGAACTGGTCGTCGCGGGCCTTGGTCTCCTGGATGGCGAGGACGTCGACGTCGCTCCGGTCCAGCCAGGCGCCGATCCGCTCGGTCCTCGCCCGGGCACTGTTCACATTCCATGTCGCGATACGCACACGAGAAGCCTAGGCCACCGCGCCGACACGGCACTCCCCCACCAGGCCCGAGGGCGGCGCGCGCGAGGCGGCGCCGGCCTGCGTGAACGGCGCCGAGGGCTCGGGCGCCGAGGACGCCGTGGAACGTGAAACGCCCCGGTGCGGCCGTCCTCCGCACCGGGGCGTCGCGACAACCCGACTCATCACACGAGGGATTCCGTCGCTCAGGAACTAGGACGGCTCATCGCTCCCCGTGGTTCGCATCGGGCCAAAGGTTTTTCTCTACAGAGGTCGCCGACGGCGCACGCGCCCCGAACTCAGGCGTCAGCGCCGGTACCGACGGGTAGGGCTGTGATGCAGGACACAGTGCGACGCCCCCACCAGTGAGGTGAGCGACCCATGTCGACCGTCGAACCCGACGCCCCGACCCCCGCCGAGCCCGAGGTCGACGAACGGCGTGCCCGCGCGGTCGCCGAACAGGCCCGCGAGAGCGGCTGGACACGCCCCGGCTTCGCCAAGGAGCTCTTCCTCGGCCGGCTCCGGCTCGATCTGATCCACCCCCTCCCCGAACCCACCGAGGCCGCCCACCGCGACGGCGAGGCCTTCCTGGCCCGCCTGCGCGACTTCTGCGAGGGCATCGACGCCCAGCGCGTCGAACGCGAGGAGCGCATCCCCGACGAGGTCGTGCGGGGCCTGCGCGAGCTGGGCGCCTTCGGCATGAAGATCCCCGCGGAGTACGGCGGCCTCGGGCTCGGCCAGCTCCACTACAACCGCGCCCTCACCCTGGTGGGGTCGGCCTGCCCCGCGATCGCCGCCCTGCTCTCGGCCCACCAGTCGATCGGGGTCCCCCAGCCCGTCGCCATGTTCGGCACCGAAGCCCAGAAGCGGGCCTTCCTGCCGCGATGCGCCCGCGACGCCATCAGCGCGTTCCTGCTCACCGAACCGGACGTGGGCAGCGACCCGGCCCGGCTGCGGACCACCGCCACCCCCACCGACGACGGCACGGCCTACGTCCTGGACGGCGTCAAGCTGTGGACCACCAACGGGGTCGTGGCCGACCTGCTCGTGGTCATGGCGCGGGTGCCCGAGGGCCCCGGCCACCGGGGCGGCATCACCGCGTTCGTGGTGGAGGGCGACTCCCCCGGCATCACCGTGGAGCACCGCAACCGCTTCATGGGCCTGCGCGGGCTGGAGAACGGCGTCACCCGTCTGCACCAGGTGCGGGTCCCGGTGGAGAACCGGATCGGCGAGGAGGGCCGCGGGTTGCGCATCGCCCTGTCCACCCTCAACACCGGCCGCCTCTCGCTTCCGGCCATCTGCGTCGGCGCGGGCAAGTGGGCGACCCGGATCGCCCGCGAGTGGGCGCGCGAGCGCGTCCAGTGGGGGCGCCCGGTCGGCAAGCACGAGGAGGTCGCCAAGAAGATCTCCACCATCGCCGCCACGACCTACGCCATGGACGCCATGGTCGAGCTCGCCGGCCTGCTCGCCGACGACGAGCACAACGACATCCGCATCGAGGCGGCCCTGGCGAAGCTGTGGGCCTCCGAGCACGCCTGGCGCATCGCCGACGACCTCGTCCAGATCAGGGGCGGGCGCGGCTTCGAGACCGCGGGCTCCCTCGCCGCGCGCGGCGAGCGCGGCGTACCCGCCGAACAGCTGCTGCGCGACCTGCGGATCAACCGGATCTTCGAGGGAAGCACGGAGATCATGCACCTCATGATCGCCCGCGAGGCGGTCGACGCCCACCTGTCCGTGGCGGGAGACCTCATCGACCCCGAGGCCGACCGCTCCGCCAAGGCGCGGGCGGTCGCCAAGGCGAGCGGCTTCTACGCCTCGTGGCTGCCCGGCCTGGTGGTCGGACAGGGGCAGGTACCCTCGGCGTTCGCGGAGTTCGGGCCGATCGCCGGGCACCTGAGGTACGTGGAGCGCACCGCGCGCAAGCTCGCCCGGTCCACGTTCTACGGGATGTCGCGGTGGCAGGGCCGGATGGAGACCAAGCAGGGGTTCCTGGCCAGGATCGTCGACATCGGCGCCGAACTGTTCGCGATGAGCGCGGTGATCGTGCGGGCCCGCCACGACGTCGACACCCACCCCGAGCGCGGCAACACCCCCTTCGAGCTGGCCGACGTGTTCTGCCGGCAGTCACGGCTGCGGATCGACGCCCTGTTCACCGGATTGTGGGCCAACACCGACGACATCGACGGGAAGGTGTCGCGGCGGCTGATGGACGACTCCTACACCTGGTTGGAGGAGGGAGTGGTCGACCTCTCGCTGCCCGGTCCGCTGATCGCTCCGGCCGAGCCCGGACCCTCCAAGGCCGAGGACCAGCACCGCCGGATGGGCTGAGGATCGGAGCGCAAGACGCGGGGGGCGGGCCGCGAGGCGCAGGACGCGGGGAGCGGGCCGCCCGGACGGCCCGCGCCGGAGTGTCGTGGGCGGTGGCAGCATGGCTCAACCGCACCGTTCCTATCCAGTGTTCAGGAGTGGGTCCTGGACCCATCTCCTGTCACTGCGCGCGTCCTGAACGGTGGTGGACGCGCTGGCTCCCCGCGTTCCGACTCCACCCCCTTGCCTTCCGTGGTACGTATGTTCGATCACAGAAGCTAGCAGCGCGGGCGGGGCCGTGTCCGGCGAACCACGAAAATCGAGGACGGCGTCCCTATCCAGGACCCGTACGACCACGGCCAGGCGCCTGCGGCCGGTGCGCTCATGACCACCCCTGGATGAAGAAGGACACTGATGGACACTCATGCAGCAACAGTTCCCAACCCCCGCCGCGAAGCGGAGCTGTCCCTGTCACAGGCCCGCCGGATCGCTCTGGCCGCCCAGGGATTCGCCGACCGCCGGCCCACCGCGACCCCCACGCTGGCCCACCTCGGCCGGGTCGTGCGCCGGGTCGGCGTCCTGCAGATCGACAGCGTGAACGTCCTGGCCCGCAGCCAGTACCTCCCGGTCTTCGCGCGCATGGGCGCCTACGACACCGCCCTGCTGGACCGGGCCGCCACCACCGGCGCGGGCGGGGCGGCGGCGCGCCTGGTCGAGTGCTGGGCGCACGAGGCCAGCCTGGTCCCACCCGCCACCCGGCAGCTGATGCGGTTCCAGATGGAGCGCAACCGCGCCCAGGAGCGCGTGGGATGGCTGAACGGCATCCGCGAGGAGAAGCCCGACCTCGTCAAGGCCGTGCTGGAGGAGGTCGCCCGGGTGGGCCCGGCCACCGCCCGCGAGGTGGAGGCCGCCCTCGCGCACGACGCGCCGCGGGCCAAGGAGCACTGGGGCTGGAACTGGTCCGAGGCCAAGAAGTGCCTGGAGTACCTGTTCTGGATCGGCGACCTCACCTCCAACGGGCGCAACGCCCAGTTCGAGCGCCGCTACGACCTGCCCGAGCGGGTGCTGCCGGCCGAGCACCACCTGACGCCGGAGCCGTCGGCGGAGGAGGCCCACCGCGAGCTGCTGGCCATCGCCGCCCGCGCGCACGGCATCGCCACCGAGCCCTGCCTGCGCGACTACTTCCGGCTCAAGAGCGCGGAGTCGCGGGCGGCCGTGGCCGACCTCGTCGACTCCGGCGAGCTGGTCCCGGTCCGGGTCCGGGGGTGGGAGCGCACCGCCTACCTGCACAAGGACGCCCGCGTGCCGCGCCGGGTGAACGCCCGCGCCCTGCTCAGCCCGTTCGACTCGCTGGTGTGGACGCGCGACCGCGCCGAGGAGCTGTTCCGCTTCAGGTACCGGCTGGAGATCTACGTCCCGGCCGCCAAGCGGGTGCACGGATACTACGTGCTGCCGTTCCTGCTGGGCGAGGACCTGGTGGCCCGGGTCGACCTCAAGGCCGACCGGACCTCGGGGACGCTGCTCGCCCAGCGGATCACCCTGGAGGAGGGCGCGCCGCCCGAGACCCTGGAGGAGCTCACCGCGCAGCTCGGTGAGATGGCCGCCTGGCTGGGCCTGGGCAACGGCGTCGGCGGTCCGGCGCTCACCGGGGCCTGACCGGTTCCGGCCACGGCCGGCCGCAACCGCCTCGGGCCGCGGACGGGCCCGGGGACGGAGATCGCCTGACGCGTGGGGCATCGAGCGCGCACGAGCCGCCCGGGCGCCGCCCCGAGGCGGCCGGGGCCGCGGCCCTGTACCGCTGTGAACAGCGGGAAGGGGCTTATCCGCGCGCTCGGACGAGCCTACTGTTCTCTGTAGGACGTGTTCACGGCGTCACGCGTGCAGAACGCGCGGTCCTCGGATCCGACACCCGTCCCGGCCTCGGAGCACGCCCTTCTCACGAGGGAGACAGCCATGGCCCAGCTCAAGGTGCAGCCTCTGTCGGACTCCGCGTTGGCGCGTCTGCGCTCCGGCTTCGAGGGGCAGGTGTTCTCGAACGTGGACGACGGGTTCGAGGAGGCCAGAACGCTCTTCAACGCGATGATCGAGACCCGGCCCGCGGTGATCGCCCAGTGCGCGACCACCGACGACGTGCGCCGCAGCGTCGAGTGCGCCCGCGCCGAGGGGCTGGAGATCGCGGTCCGCGGCGGTGGGCACAGCGTCGCCGGGATGAGCCTCACCCAGGGCGGCCTGGTCATCGACATGCGCCACATGCACGACGTGGAGGTCGACCCCCGGGCGATGCTGGTCGCTGTCGGCGGCGGCACGGTCATGGGGCAGATGGACGAGGCGAGCACGCGGCACGGCCTGGCCACGACCGGCGGGCGGGTGTCGACCACCGGGGTCGGCGGCTTCGTGCTCGGCGGCGGTTCGGGGTGGATCGAGCGCAAGTTCGGCCTGGCCTGCGACCACCTGCTGAGCGTCGACCTCGTCACCGCCGAGGGCGACCTGGTGCACGCGGCCGCCGACGACAACCCCGAACTGTTCTGGGCCCTGCACGGCGGCGGCGGCAACTTCGGCGTCGCCACCCGCATGGAGCTGCGGCTGCACCCGATGCCGGAGTTCTCCATGGGCCTGCTGCTGTTCCTGCCCGAGGACGGGCCCGAGGTCACGCGCACGTGGCGGGACTTCATGGCGCAGGCCCCCGACGAGATCGGCGGAGGCCTGATCTACCTCGTCGCGCAGCCGGAGCCGTTCATGCCGGAGGACCTGGTGGGCCGGCTGGTGTGCGCGGTGGTACTCACGTGCGTGGGACCGGAGGCGATGCTGCGAGGTCTGGCCGCGCCGCTGACCCGTCTGGGGCCGGAGGTCGAGATGGTCACCGACATGCCCTACGCCGAGATGCAGAAGGCGCTGGACGACCCGCCCGGTTACCGCAACTACTGGTCGGTGGAGCACCTGGCCTCGCTGCCGGACCCGGCGGTCGACGCGTTCTGCGCACGGGCCGACGGCATGGTCATCCCCTCTCCCACGGCCCACGCCATGTGGCGGCTCGGCGGCGCCGTCGCGCGCTCGCAGGCCGATTACCCCCTGCCCTGGCGCCACGCCGCATGGGCGGTCCACCCGCTGGCGATGTGGGAGGACCCCGAGGACGACGCGCGCGCCCTCCAGTGGGTGCGGAACATCCGCGCGGACATGCACCCGTGGGCCACGGGGGACGTGTACCTCAACTTCACCGGGGACGAGGGGGAGGCACGCGTCGTGCGCGGGTTCGGCGAGGACAACTACGTGCGGCTGAGCGCGGTCAAGACCGAGTTCGACCCGGACAACGTCTTCCACCGCAACCACAACATCCGGCCCGCCCGCGAGATGCCCACCGCCACGGCACCGCCGCCCCGCATGGGCTGACGGAGACCGGGCACGTTGTCATCGAACAGGGTGGCCACGCCCGACCACTACTCGTCGTCATCGCCACCCCTGGCCAGGGCCATGCGCTGTTCCTTCGTGAACGGCACGTCGCCCTTACCGCGGAGTCGGTCGGTGATCCGACGCCCTCGGGAGGGAGCCGCCGGAGCCGCCGAGAAGTCCAGCAGACCGGCCTGGGCGAGCTCGGACCGCATGGCGTGCGCCTCGTCTCCTTCGAGATCGGGGGTCGTAGCGGCGCGCAGCACACGTGTCACGTACTCGTTCATGCTCACGCCCCGGCGTTCAGCGGTGCGCCTCACGCGCTGCACGAGTTCGCCGTCCGCTCTCCACGTCACCTGGCTCATGCGAAAAGCCTACGTGGACGCACGCGACCACGTAGGCCATTCACAAGCGGGGTCCGACAGCCGGGTCAGACGCGTTCGATGATGGTGACGTTGGCCTGGCCGCCGCCCTCGCACATGGTCTGCAGGCCGTAGCGGCCGCCCGTGCGGTGGAGTTCGTTGACCAGCTTGGTCATCAGCACCGTGCCGGTCGCGCCCAGCGGGTGGCCCAGGGCGATCGCGCCGCCGTTGGGGTTGACTTTGGCCGGGTCGGCGCCCAGCTCCTCGATCCAGGACAGCGGGACGGGGGCGAAGGCCTCGTTGATCTCGGTGACGTCGATGTCGTCGATGCTCAGCCCGGCCTTGTCCAGGGCGATGCGGGTCGCCGGGATGGGCGCGGTCAGCATGTACACCGGGTCGTCGCCGACCAGGGACAGCTGGACGACGCGGGCCAGCGGGGTCAGCCCGTGCTGCTCGACCGCGCGCTCGGAGGCGATGAGCACCGCGCCGGCGCCCACGGAGATCTGGCTCGCCACGGCGGCGGTGAGCTCCCAGCCCTCGCGCAGGGCCTTGAGGCCGGCCATCTTCTCCAGGGTGGTGTCGGGGCGCACGCCCTCGTCGCGCTCGACCCCGGCCAGCGGCGCGACCTGGTCGTCGAAGTAGCCCGCCTCGATCGCCTTGGCGGCGCGCTGGTGGCTCTCCAGCGCGAACTCCTCCAGCTGCTCGCGCTTGAAGCCCCACTTCTCGCACATGAGCTGGGCCCCGCGGAACTGGGAGATCTCCTGGAGGCCGTAGCGCTCCGTCCAGCCCTCGCCGTACAGCGAGAGCCCGTTGTCGATCGCGAACTGGACGTTGGCGCCCATGGGGACCATGCCCATGTTCTCCACGCCGGAGGCCACGACGAGGTCCTGGGTCCCCGACATCACGCCTTGGGCGGCGAAGTGCAGGGCCTGCTGGGAGGAGCCGCACTGGCGGTCGATGGTGACGCCCGGAACGGACTCGGGCAGCCCGGCCGAGAGCCACGAGGTGCGCGCGAGGTCGAGCGCCTGGGGGCCGGCCTGGGTGACACAGCCCATGATGACGTCCTCGACCGCCACAGGGTCGACGCCGGTGCGCTGGACGAGCTCCTTGAGCACGTGCGCGCCGAGGTCGGCGGGGTGCACGCCGGCGAGCGCGCCCTTCTTCGTGCCGACGGGGGTACGGACTGCGCCGACGATGAATGCCTCGGCCACGGGGCCCTCCAAGGGGAGCTGGGGTGACGGTTCTGAACCGAACTGTATTCGGTTTAACGGTCCTGGCAAGTGACCGCCCCCTGCCGAGGGGTGCGCCGACGCCGCTCAGGGCCCGCTCTCCCAGTGTTCCCCGCGCACGCCGCCGCACCGCGGAACACGCCCGGTTCACCGGGGTCGGCCGAGGTCGGCCCCGTCCCCCTCGTCCCCGAGCGTGTCGGCGGTCATCCGCTCCACCGCGGCCACGACCTCGGGGTGCTCGTCGGGCGCGTAGTCGGCGAGCAGGGAGCGCAGCGCCGTGCGCTGGGCCTCGAAGAGCGCGCGGACCGCGTCGGCGCCCCGCCGGTTGAGCTCCCAGACCTCCTGGCCGCCCACCAGGTGGCCGGCGTCGAGCAGCTCCCGTCGCACCTGCTCCCACCGCTCGGCCGGAAGGCCGGTCATCTCCACCAGCTCCTCGGTCGTCAGCGGCCCCGTCGCCCCCAGGTGGCTGAGGACCCAGCAGCCACCCGGGGTGACCTCCAGGCCGGCCGCCTCCCGCAGCCGCTGGTACATCCCGTGCGCGCCCTCCCTGCCGCAGGCCCGGAAGACCGCCTTCTCCACGTGCGCGAGGCCGTCGCGGCCGTAGGAGGCCACGGGCGCGATGGTCTGGTCCAGGTCCGGGTTGCCCACGGTGGTGCGCAGCGGGATCTGGCGCAGGAACAGGGCGAGCACGAACCCGGCCAGCGCGATGGGCACGGCCCACAGGAACACGACGTCGATGGCGTCGGCGTAGGCCCCCAGGAACGAGGCCTGCGTCTGCGGAGGCAGCCCGTCCATGGCGCGCGGGTCGCTCTCCAGCGCCGCGACGTCCACCCCGGCCGGGAGCCTGATCTCGTCGGCGCGGGCGCTGAGGTTCGCGGCGAGCCGGCCGGAGAAGACCGACCCGAACACGGCGGTCCCGAAGGCGCCGCCGATCGACCGGAAGAAGGTCGCGCTGGAGGTCGCCACCCCGAGGTCGCGGTACTCGGCCCCGTTCTGCACCACCAGGACCACCACCTGCATCACCAGCCCCAGACCGAAGCCCAGGACGAAGAAGTAGGCGCCCATCGCCACCAGCGAGGTGTCCGGCCCCATGGTGGAGAGCAGGTACAGGCCCACCGCCGTCACGGCCATGCCCGCGACCGGGTACGCCTTGTAGTGACCGGTCCGCGTCACCAGCCGGCCGCTGCCGATCGAGGTCAGGAACATGCCCGCGACCATCGGCAGCAGGTGCAGGCCCGAGGCCGTCGGCGAGAGCCCGTGCACGACCTGGAGGAACAGCGGCAGGTAGGCCATCGAGCCCATCATCGCGAAGCCCACGCAGAAGCCGATGGCCATCGCCACCACGATCACCGGGTTGCCGAACAGGCCGAGCGGCATGACCGGCTCCTCGGCCCGGCGGGCGCTCCACCACCAGCCCAGGCCCAGGACCAGCGCCGCGGCCCCCGAGCCGACCACCTGGGGCGAGCCCCAGGCGTAGACCGAACCGCCCCAGGCGGCCACCAGGGTCAGGCACACGGCGGTCCCGGCCAGCATCAGGATCCCGGCGTAGTCGACCCGGCCGCGCCCCTCCGGCCGGGTGGCCGGCAGGACCGCCAGGACGGCCAGGAACGCGACCAGCCCCAGGGGCAGGTTGACGTAGAACACCCACCGCCAGCTCAGGTGATCGACGAAGAGTCCGCCCAGCAGGGGCCCGGCCACGCTGGAGACGCCGAAGACCGCGCCGAACAGCCCCTGGTACTTGCCGCGTTCGCGCGGCGAGACCACGTCGCCGATGATCGCCGAGGCCAGCACCATCAGGCCGCCCCCGCCGATGCCCTGGAGGCCGCGGAACAGGATCAACTGGAGCATGTCCTGGGCCATCCCGCACAGGGCGGAGCCCGCGAGGAAGATCCCGATGCAGCCGAGGAAGAGCTGCTTGCGGCCGAACTGGTCGCCGAGCTTGCCCCACAGCGGCGTGCTGGCGGTGACCGCGAGCAGGTAGGCGGTGATGACCCACGACAGGTGGTTCAGCCCGCCGAGCTCGGAGACGATCGTCGGCAGGGCCGTGGACACGATGGTCTGGTCCAGGGCCGAGAGCAGCACGCTGAGCATGAGCGCGGCCATGATGACCGCGATCCGCGGGCCCCCGTGGCTCCGCCGCCCCCTGTGGCCGGTCCCGCGCTGCGCCATCGCCTCTCCCCCGTCACACCGTCGCGGTCCCCGCGGCCCGCTGGGGCCACAGTAGGAACGGGCCGCGCCGACAGCGCGGAGGAACCGCGCTCGGGCCGCGATCTTTGCTCCTGCTTGGCGTCGGCCACCCGCGCCCTCGTCCGCTCAGACCGCGAGTATCCGCCGGGCCCCAGCTGTGCCGCAGCCCGGGAGAACCGCGCCCCGGGCCGCGATCTTTGCTCCTGCTCGGCGCCGCCCCTTCTAAACCGAATGAGATTCGGTTAGCGTGGGGCGTACGTGACCGCCCTCACCCCGCCGGAGCCGTCCATGAAGCGGAACCTGTTCGACGCCGACCACGACCTCTTTCGGGAGACGGTCGCCGAGTTCCTCAAGCGCGAGGTCGTACCCTTCCACGCGCAGTGGGAGAAGGACGGCATCGTGCCCCGCGAGGTGTGGCTGAGGGCGGGCGAGGTCGGTCTGCTGGGCCACGGCGTGCCCGAGGAGTACGGCGGCACGGGGCTGCACGACTACCGGTACAACACCGTCGTCAACGAGGAGATCTGCCGCGCCCACGGCAGCGGTCTGGGGATCACCCTCCAGAACGACGTCATGGCGCCCTACATGGTGGGCCTGACCACCGACGAGCAGAAGCGGCGGTGGCTGCCCGGGTTCGCGAGCGGCGAGCTCATCACCGCCATCGCCATGACCGAGCCCGGCACCGGCAGCGACCTCCAGGCCATCCGCACCTCGGCGGTGCGCGAGGGCGACGAGTTCGTCGTCAACGGCGCCAAGACCTTCATCACCAACGGCGTCAACGCCGACCTGGTGATCGTCGTGGCCCGGACCGACCCGGAGGCCGGAGCCCAGGGGTTCTCCCTCATCGCGGTCGAGCGCGGCACCCCCGGGTTCGAACGCGGCCGCAACCTCGACAAGATCGGCATGAAGGCGCAGGACACCGCCGAGCTCTTCTTCGAGGACGTGCGCGTTCCCACGGCCAACCTCATCGGCACCGAGGGCCAGGGGTTCATCCACCTGATGCAGAACCTGCCCCAGGAGCGGCTGTCCATCGCCACCTGCGCCGTCGCCTCCGCCGACGGCATCCTGCGGCACACGATCGAGTACTGCCGCGACCGCACCGCCTTCGGCCGCCCGATCGGGCGCTTCCAGAACACCCGTTTCGTCCTGGCTGAATTGGCGACCGAGGTGGACCTGGGCCGCACCTACGTCGATCGCGGAGTCGCCCTGCTCAACGAGGGCGAGCTGACCGTCGAGGACGCCGCCATGGCCAAGTGGTGGACCACGGAGATGTGCAACCGGGTGATGGACCGGTGCCTGCAGCTTCACGGCGGGTACGGGTACATGATGGAATACCCGGTGGCACGGGCCTGGCAGGATTCCCGCGTCCAGACGATCTACGGTGGCACCACCGAGATCATGAAGGAGATCGTCGGGCGCGGACTGGGCCTGTGACCCCCTGAGCCCCTACAGCCCTCGGAAGGGTCGAACACCATGTTCACCGGTGCGTGGGACGGCCTCATCGTCATGGGCCTGCTGGTCGTGCTGCTCGTCATCGGCGTGCGCAAGCTCCGGCCCAAGGTCCACATCCCCTGGGCGACCAGCGGGATCGTGGTCTTCTTCGTCTTCGTGTGCCTGCTGCTGTGGGCGTGGTCCTGGCGCTGAGGCCCGGCCATGCGCACCCGCGCCGCCGCCCGCCGGGGGCCCTCTCCCCTGAGGGAGGCGGGCCCCGGCGGGGGCGCGGAGCCGTGGGCGGCTCACGGGCGGCTCAGAGCCGGGCGTCCTGGGCGTAGGGGTCGAAGTCGATGCCCGCGGGCCGGGCGCGCTCCAGCGCGGACCCGAACCGGTCGTCCCTGAGGTCGAGCTGGGCGCTGCCGAAGTCGGCCGAGGCCAGGGCGCTGCGGATCCCGGGCGGGAAGTGGTCCCAGCCGACGAGGTCCGGGTACTGCCACACGCCGTAGTGGTTCTCCGGCGGGTCGTCGTGGCCGGCCGCGAAGCGGAACGCGTGGGTGGACGCGCCGTCCTTGTGGTAGACGATCTTGGGGTGCGTCCCCTCCCAGAGCACCTGGTCGGCGGGCCGGGTGTCGAAGTCGCCGTGCGCCGAGGCGGACACGTACCGGGCCTGGCCGCCCTGGACCCACACGACCACGTGCTCCAGGTCGTGGCGGTGCCCGCAGCAGCCCGGCAGCACCTGGTCCTTCTCGAAGTAGAGGGCGTACATGTAGGCGCACCAGCCGCTCGCGTCGCAGCGTGAGCGCGCGTAGGAGTTGGTGTTGTCCAGGTCGGACCGGTCACGGCAGTTGCCGTTGAGCGCCCCGGAGGTGTTGAGGCCGCCGTTGAGGGTGCCGTCCGGGCCGATCGCGGGGGTCGGGTAGCAGCCGTCGGTGTCGTAGTCGAAGGCGGGCTGCCACCTGCCCTCGTCCGCGGTGTGGGCCGCGGGCAGGGCGGGCGGCGGCGCCGCGAGGGCGATGCCCGGCAGGGCGAGGACCAGGGCGAGCGCGCCGACGAGGCCGCGGACGCCCAGACGGCGGGCCCGGCCGAGCGGTCGTCGGCCGGGCCCTGGGGTGTCGGTGTGGTCGGATGCGGGGCGCGGTGTCACGCGGGCGTCGAGGGATCCGGGCATGGGGGTTCCTTCCGGAGAACGGGGTCCGGGCGCACGCGCCCTGTGGGGGCGGACGCGTGCCCGGGAACGCTAACCGCGCCGCTCGCCCCGGCACAAGGAGGGTTCGGTGAGGTTCCCGCGCCGTTCCGCCCGGACTCGGACGGGCGTCACCCGCCGGACGGTTCCGGACCGGTCCGCCGCGCCCGCCCCGGCCGCCGCCGGATCGGGTAGGGGGCGGATATGAGCGCACCGACGGAACCGGCCGGGCCGGCACGGCGCGGCGTGGAGGCCGCCGAGTCCCTGGCCCGCTGGCTCGACAAACCGATGGGCGCCCTGGGGCTGATCTTCGTCCTGGTGGTGCTCGGCCAGGCCCTGGCCACGTCTCCCAGAGTGAGCACCCCGCTGGCCTGGCTGGGCTGGGTGCTGTGGGCCCTGTTCGTCGCCGAATTCGCGCTACGCGCCTACGTGGCGCGCGACCAGCGCCGCTTCTGGGCACGCAACTGGTGGCAGGTGGTGTTCCTGGCCCTGCCCTTCCTGCGCCTGAGCCGCGCCTTCCTCTTCCTGCGCACGGCCCGCCTGGGCGGTGTGGTCTCGGCGACGCTGCGGGGCTCGCGCTCGGCGACCCGGCTGTTGTCGGGCCGCGTCACGTGGCTGGCGGTCGTCACCACGATCGTCGTCCTCGGTTCCAGCCAGCTGCTCTACCTCGTGGGCTCCTACGACGAGTACGCCATCGCGCTGCACCAGACCGCGCTCGCGGCGATCACCGGAGAACCGCTGGCCGCCGGGGGCACGTTCGCCCGGTTCATGGAGGTCGCGCTCGCCGTCTACTCCGTGGCGGTCTTCGCCTCCGCCGCCGCCACGATCGGCGCCTACTTCCTGGAGCCGCGGGAGCAGGTCACAGCCGACCGGCGTCGATGATCCGCTGGAGGAACCGGCGGGTCCGGGGCTGCTCGGGGTCGCCCAGCACCTGCGCGGGCGGCCCCTGCTCCAGGACCCGCCCCCCGTCCAGGAAGCACACGGTGTCGGCGACCTGGCGGGCGAAGCCCATCTCGTGGGTGGCCAGGAGCATCGTCATCCCCTCGTCGCGCAGGCCGCGGACCAGGTCCAGCACCTCCCCCACCAGTTCGGGGTCGAGCGCACTGGTGACCTCGTCCAGGAGCAGCAGGCGCGGGGAGTTCACCAGCGCCCGCACGATCGCCACCCGCTGCTGCTGCCCGCCCGAGAGCCGGTCGGGGTACTCCTCGGCCTTCTCCAGCAGGCCGACCCGTCCCAGCAGCTCCCGCGCCCGCTCCGTCGCCTCCGCGCGGTCGCGGCGGTGCACCCGGCGCGGGGCCAGCGTGACGTTGTCCAGCACCGACATGTGCGGGAACAGGTTGAAGGACTGGAACACCATCCCGATCCGGCGCCGCACCCGGTCGGGGTCCACCCGGGGGTCGGTGATGTGCTCGCCGTCCAGGTGGATGGATCCGTCGCTGATCGGCTCCAGCAGGTTCGCGCACCGCAGCAGGGTCGACTTGCCCGAACCGGAGGCGCCGATGAGCACCACCACGCCGTGCTCGGGCACGTCCAGGTCCAGGCCGTCGAGCACCACCGTGCCCCGGAACTCCTTGCGCACGTTGCGCACCCGCAGCACCGGCACGGACTCCGTGTCCGTCCCGTCCAGGCGCACCAGCCGCTCCAGCTCGCTCATCGTCCCCCCTCCGCCGACTGCCGCCGCGCCGAACGCACGGTCACCCAGTCGGTCACCGCCACCAGCGGGATCGCCATCAGCACGAACAGCACACCGGCCACGATGTACGGCGTGAAGTTGTAGGTCTGCGCGGTGGCGATCTGCGCGGCGCGGATCGCGTCGATCGGGCCGGCCAGCGAGATCAGCCCCACGTCCTTCTGCAGCGCCACCATGTCGTTGAGCAGCGGCGGCGAGACCCGCCGCACGGCCTGCGGCAGGACCACGTGGCGCATGGTCTGCGGGTAGGTGAGGCCGAGCGAGCGGGCCGCCGCGATCTGGCTGGGGTGCACGGACTCGATCCCGGCCCGGAACACCTCGGCGATGTACGCGCCGTAGGTGATCACCAGCGCGATCCCGCCGAGCACCAGGACGCTCGGGGTGCCCTCCAGCCGCAGCCCCGGCACGCCGAACGTCATCAGGTACAGCACGATGATCAGCGGCGCGCCGCGGAACCCGTAGGTGTACGAGGTCGCCAGGGCCCGGAGCGGGAAGAACACCGGTCCCCGCAGGGTCCGCATGATCGCCACGACGAGACCCAGCGCCAGCGAGCCCAGGGCGCAGAACACCAGCACCCGGACGTTGAGCCAGAGCCCGGTGAGCACCGCGGGCAGGGCCTCGCGGGCCACGCCCAGGTCGAAGAAGGTCTCGCGCACCCGGTCCCAGCCCGGAGAGCCGATCACCACGCTGACCAGGACCCCGCCGAGCAGAGCCGTGGAGACCGCGCCGATCAGGACCGACCGCACGCCCTGGCGGCGGCGGAAGGCGATCCGCTCGGTCTCCAGGACGCTCGGAACGTGGGCGTCGCGGACGTCCGGGCCGCTCACGCCAGCTCGGGAACGTCAGCGGCCTCCGACAGCCACTCCTGTTCGAGCTCGGCCAGCGTGCCGTCCTCGCGCAGGGCGTCGACGGCCTCGGTGACGCAGTCCGTGAGCGGCGAGTCCAGGTCCAGGACCAGGCCGAACTGCTCGGTGTCGGCGTCGGTCGCCGGGAGCTGGCCCACGATCACGGCGTCCTCCATCTCGGCGGAGGTGACGTAGAAGGCCGTGGGCAGGTCGAGGACGAGCGCGTCCACCTGCCCGTTCTCCAGGGCCTGCTTGGCGTCGTCGTTGTTGTTGAAGACCTGCGGCTCCTCGTCCGGGGCCACGGTCTCCACCATCGCGTCGTAGCTGGTGGTGCCCACCTGGGCGCCCAGGCTCAGGCCGGCCAGGTCCGCCAGGGAGGCCGCGTCCGCGGCCTCGGTGCCCTCGATCGCGATGACCGTCTGGCGCACGTCGTAGTACGGGCTGGAGAAGTCGACGGCGGCCCGGCGCTCGTCGGTGATGGAGAACTGGTTGATGTCGAAGTCGTACTCCTTCGGCCCCGGCTGGATCGCGTTGTTGAACGTCACGACGTTCCACGCGATCTGCTCGTCGGTGTAGCCGAGCCGCTCGGCGACCGCGTGGGCGACCGCCGACTCGAAGCCCTCGCCGTTGGAGGGGTCGTCGTCGACGAACCACGGCGGGTAGGCCGGGCTGTCCGTCCCGATCGTGAGCGTGCCCTCGGTCAGCGTGGGCAGCTGGTCGGGCGCGCACTCCACGGCCGCGTCGGCGCCCGGGTCCGTCGACTCCTCGTCCGCGGGGGCGCAGGCCGCCGCGGCGAGGACGGCGGTTCCCGCCACGACGCCGAGGCTCAGGCGGAATCGGCGGGACGGACGGGTGGGAGAGGTCATCGGGACTCCGGTTCATGGGGGACGGCTGTCCACAAATTACCGATACCTCCCGGTTCGTGCCAGGTCATATCGGTCACGGAACGCTGTGGGAGCAGGCCGTGGCAGGGAGTCGACACCGCGGGGGACGGCTCAGCCGAGTTCCTCGGTGCCGTCCTCGTCCTCGTCGCCGTGCATCGGCATCTCGAACCACACCGCCTTGCCGTCCGGTGTGGGCCGCGACCCCCACCGGCTGGCCAGCTGTTCCACCAGGTAGAGCCCGCGACCGCCCTCGTCGTCGGCGGCGGCGCTGCGGATGCGCGGCAGCCGGAGGTCGTGGTCGAAGACCTCCACCCACACCGCGGTGGCGCCGCGGCGCAGCCGGAGCAGGAACTCCTTCTCCCACGGCTCCTCGGCGGGCTCGTCGGCCTCCGAGACCGCTTCGAGCAGGTCGGTCCAGTCCTCGTCGAACTCGTCGTCGGCCGGCCCGTCGCCCTCCAGCGGCCGTTCGGAGTCGAGCACGCCGCTGCCGGTGAACTCGCGGTGCACGGGGTGGGGGGTGGCGTGGATGACGACGTTGGTGACGATCTCCGAGACCAGCAGGCAGGCGAGTTCGGCCTGGTCGCGGCTCATCCCCCACTCCTTGAAGGTGTTGGCCGCCAGGTGGCGGGCCTCGCCCACGGTGGAGGCCTCCGAGCGGAACCAGCCCTCCATGAGGTCCAGTTCGTCGGAGTGGGTGCGCACGACCATCAGCGCGGTGTCGTCGTCGAGTTCGCCGGGGACGCTGTGCGCGGCCACCTCGGCGATCTGGTCGACGTCCTTGTCGGCGACCTCGGCGACCCGCTCGGCCATGCGCTCCAGCGCGAGCTCGGGGTCGGCCCGGCCGCCGATCGGGCGCCGGTCGACCAGCCCGTCGGTGTACATGACCAGGGTGGCGCCTATGGGCAGACTCAGGTTCGCCTGGTGGTAGACGATGTCCTCACCGGCCGCGCCCTTGGCGCGCACGCCCAGCATGCGGTCGGTGATCTCCAGGTCGAGGGTCTCCACGGACTCGGAGGTGACCAGCAGGGGCGCGGCGTGCCCGGCGTTGGCGTAGGACAGTTCGCGCGACCAGGCGTCGTAGACCATGTACAGGCAGCTGACGCTGGGGATCCAGGTGCCGCCCTTGCCGTCGGGCTGGCCGAGCTGGCGTACCCACTCGTCGAGCTCGCGCAGGATGTCGGCGGGCTCCCGGTCGGCCTGGGCGAACGCGCGCAGGGCGGCGCGCAGCTGGCCCATGACCGCGGCCGCGTGGGGGCCGCGGCCCTCCACGTCGCCGATCACGAGGCCCACCCGTCCGGCGGAGAGCGGAATGGCGTCGTAGAAGTCGCCGCCGACCTGGGTCTGGACGCCGT
Organism: Nocardiopsis sp. Huas11; assembly: GCF_003634495.1. Lineage (GTDB taxonomy): Bacteria > Actinomycetota > Actinomycetes > Streptosporangiales > Streptosporangiaceae > Nocardiopsis. The sequence goes on from NZ_RBKY01000001.1 coordinate 1,581,853, forward strand.
GCCCGTGGGCCTGCAGGGGTCCCGCGGGCAGGTAGCGCGTGGCGACGGTCAGACCGTCCAGCTGCGGGAAGACGCTGGGCAGCAGGCTGTCCTGGAAGGCCAGGGCGGTGCTGCGCTCCTCCTCGAACAGGCGGGCGTTGTCGATCGCCAGCGCCACGCGGGAGGCGATGGCGCCCACGAGGTCGCGGTCGAACCCGCCGTAGGTGCTCTTCTGCCGCGGGGAGAGGCCGGACAGGGCCAGGGTGAGCACGCCCAGGACCTCGCCGCGGGCGCGCAGGGGCGCGGCGATGGCGGAGGTGACCCCGACCTGGCGGGAGACCACGTCCGAGCGGTCGGTGGGCGAGTTCTCGAAGAGGTGGTCGCCGCTGACGACGGTCTCCAGGCGGCGCAGCGCCTGGGTGACGAAGTGGCGTTCGGTGTAGCGGACCTCGTCACCGACGTCGAACCAGGTCCGGGCCGGGGGCGACCAGCCCTCGGCGTGCACCGACACCTGTCTGACCAGGCGGTCGTGGTCGTAGAGGTCGATGAAGCAGTGGTCGGCGAACTGCGGCACGAGGATCCCGGCCACGCCCTTGACCGTGGAGTCGAACTCCAGGGAGCTGGCCAGGCGGCTGCCGATCCGCTCCAGCAGGCCGTACTGCTCCTCCACGCGTCCGCTGCGCAGCGCCTCGCGGGCGATGAGGGCTATGCCGTCGATCTCGCCGGAGTCGTCGCGCATGGGCACGGCCTGGGCGCGCACGTGGATCCAGGTGGAGTCGCCCTTGAGGACCGCGAAGGTCCCCTCCCAGGGCTCGCCGCGCAGGACGCGGCGGGCCAGCTGGGAGGCGTGCTCGCGGTCGGACTCGTGGATGCCGATGTCCAGGAGCGACAGGCCGACGTAGTCACGGCCGCCCACGAACCCGAAGAGTTCGCGCGCGAAGGGGTTCCAGTAGCGCAGCAGGCTGAACCGGTCGACGACGACGATGGCGACCTGCGCCTGGTCCAGCACGGCGGCTGTGGCGAGCGCGTCGCTCTCCCGGAAGGGCTCACCCCACCGTGTCATCTAGCCGCCACCTCGCCGTCATGAGCTGCATACATGCTCGCTCCGGGTACTTCGAACGACCGCACCTTGGGGCGAGCGTAGCAACACCCCGGACGTTCCCGCAGCGCAATGTGACAATCCCGATGAGCAACCAATCCAGACGCGGTTCACGGTTTGGCGACGAAAACGTGTCCGGCGACGTGCGCGGGAAGCTCGGCCTCCTCCGCGTCACCGCCGACCACGCGGACCCCGTCGTCCGTCGCGCTCAGCACGACTTCCTGTCCGGGTCGTACCCCGGATCTGCGAAGACTGAGCATGATGTCGGGGTCCGACTGGAGCTGTTCGCTGATGCGTCGGACGGTGACGGTGATGCCGGTGTTGGCGGCCACCTCGAGCATCGGCACGATGGAGTCGTCGGTGAAGGGCTCAGGGGAGTAGTCCACCAGGCCCAGCTCGTCCAACCCGGGGATGGGGTTGCCGTGCGGGCACACCGAGGGGGCGTTGAGCAGCGTCACCAGACGCTGCTCCACGGCCTCGGAGATGACGTGCTCCCAGCGGCAGGCCTCGATGTGCACGTCCTCCCAGGGGAGTCCGATGACGTCGACGAGCAGCCGCTCGGCCAGCCGGTGCTTGCGCATGACGTGCGTGGCCAGCTTGCGGCCCTCGGGCGTCATGACCAGGTGTCTGTCGTTCTCGACGCGCAGCAGGCCGTCGCGTTCCATACGAGCCACCGTCTGACTGACCGTGGGGCCGCTCTGGTGCAGGCGCTCGGCGATCCGGGCGCGAAGCGGGACGATGCCCTCCTCTTCGAGCTCGAAAACCGTCCGGAGGTACATCTCCGTGGTGTCGATCAGCCCGTGTGCGGTCAAGTCTCCCCTCCCAAGGCTCTGTGCCCGACGCATGTTCGGCGGGCACGGCAGGTCTCTCACAACACAGGCCGGGGCGGCGTGATTCCCTGGGGCCGATTGGGGACCGGGGCGTCCGCGGGTCCGCGGGAGCGACCACCGATGGCACCAGCATATCGTGACGCCACCGACACCTAATTCGCCGGTGTCTCACGATGCGGACACGACCGCGCGACCCGGCGCGCGGACCGACCTGCGCGGCGCCGGTCCGGCCGCGACCATCGCGGAGGAAGGGGCTCTGCCCTGCGACGATGCCCGGTCCGGAGGCGTCCGCCACCCTGGCGGACGAACGTACCCGCGCCGCGGTCAAGATCGCGTCACGGTCCTGACGCCTGTGGACGACCGCGAACTCGTCCGGAAGCCCGCCGAGAATACGGCCTCGGCGCGAGCGTCCGGCTGCCGGATCCGCGGGCGGGCGGACGGGGGCGCGAACCCGGCCCGTACGCGTGCGCCCGAACCGGCGCACCGACCCGTACGCGTGCGCCCGGGCCGGGGGCGGCGATCAGGCCTCCGGAGACCGGTCCTCCAGGTCCGCGGCCGCGGCGGGGACGGAGCCGCGCGTGGGCCGCGCCAGGCGGCGCCGGACGAACACGAGCGCCCCGCCCGCCACCATCAGCACCGCCAGTACCACGGCCAGCCAGGCGGGACCGAGCGAGAACAGCGACAGGTTGAGGGTCGACTGGATCCGCAGCGCGGTGCCCACGATCGGGTCGTTCTCCGCCTCCGCTCCGCCGGCGAGCACCCGCAGCTCGAACCAGCCGTAGTAGGCGACGTAGGCGCCCGCCACCACGAGCAGGGCACCGCCCACCCGCGTGACGTAGGGCAGTGCGCCGCGCAGGCGGACGATGACGCCGTCCCGGGCCAGCGCGGTCGCCACGGTGACGATCCCGATCACCAGGGCCGTCCCCGCGGCGTAGGTGAGGAACACTCCCACTGCCGCGACCGGCCCGCCCAGGCCGACCGCGCTCGCGGTCACCCCCAGGAACGGCGCGACCGTGCACGACAGCGACGCGATCGCGTAGGCGACCCCGTAGCCGAACACCCAGCGCAGCGAACGGCGGGGGCCGCCCAGACGCGGCGCGGGCAGCGTGATCCCGAGCCGGCGTCCCGCCAGCAGCCACCCGCCCAACAGCACCAGGACCAGGCCGATGACGATGGTGACCACCGGCAGGTGGCGCTCCACCCGCAGCGCCAGCGGCACCGCGACCAGCGCGAACGCGCCGAACACGGTGACGAAGCCGCCCGTCAGCGCGGCCGTGGTGGCCAGCGCCCGGCCGACCACCCGCCAGGGCGGATCGGAGCGCTCCCCGGCGCCTTCCCCGCGGGCCACGAGCAGGGCCAGGTAGGCCGGGAGCAGGGCGAACCCGCACGGGTTGAGCACCGCGAGCACTCCGGCCGACAGTGCGATCGCGTAGGGGATCTCGGTCACGACGCGGCCCGCCTCATCCGTCGAGTTCGGCGACGCGGGCGTCCAGGTCCGCCTCGCTCAGCGTGCCGGGGTGGGTCTCGAAGGTGCCGTCCGGCGAGAGGAAGGAGAAGGCCGGCTGCCCGGCGACGCCGAACCCGGCCCAGAGGGTGCCGTCCTCGTCGATGATGTGCGTGATCCCGTCGGTGCCCGTGGCCTCGACGAACTCCGCCATGTCGGCCTCCTCGCCCAGCCCGGCCACGCCGACGAACTCGACCTCGCCCTCGTGGCGCTCGGCGGCCTCGGCGATCGCGCCCGCCTCGCCCCGGCACACCGTGCACCAGGGCGCCCAGAACCACAGGACCACCGGGGCGCCCGCGTAGTCGGTCCCCGCGACCTCCTCCCCTCCGACCGTGGGGGCGGTGAAGTCCAGGTGGGCCGCGTCGACCGCCTCGTCGGCCGGCGGTGCCTCGGACGTGCCGGACTCGGACGTGCCGGACTCGGCCGGGGCGGCGTCCGCCGGCGCGGTCGGCCCGCCGTCCTCCTCCGGGGCGCCGCACGCGGACAGGAACAGGGCCGCCGCGGCGGCGACGGCGGCGGTGCGCGTGTGCACGGGTCGCATGGTCTCCTCGATCGGTTCACGGCCGCGGGGGGCGCGGACCGCTTCTCCATGGTGGTTCGCGGCCGGTCGCGCGAGGGAGACGTGTCAGCCGGGAGGAATCTCGATGGGTGTCGGCTCGTCCGTGTCGGTCCGCCGCCGACTCGTCGGCCCGTCGGACCGACGGGACACCGGAACGCTCTCAGGGCTCCAGGCGGTCGACGGCCCATCCGTCCACGGGGTCGTGCAGGTAGCGGAACCGGTCGTGCATCCGGTCGGCGCCGCCCTGCCAGAACTCGATCTCCTCCGGCAGCAGCCGGTACCCGCCCCAGTAGGAGGGCCGCGGGATCTCCTCGTCGACCGCCCACACGTGGTCGAACTCCCGGTAGAGCCGGTCGAGCTCCTCGCGGTCGGCGACCGGCTGCGACTGGCGTTCGCTGGCCCAGGCACCGAGCTGCGAGCCGCGCGGCCGGGTCGCGAAGTAGCGGTCGTTCTCCTCGTCACTGAGCCGCTCCACCCGGCCGGCGATCAGGACCTGGCGCCGGACGGCGTGCCAGGGGAAGACCACGCAGGCCCGCGGGTCGGCGGCCAGGGCCCGCCCCTTGCGCGAGGTGTAGTTGGTGAAGAAGCGCAGGCCGGTGCTGTCGTAGCCCTTCATCAGGACGGTTCGGGCCCGGGGCATGCCGCCCGGTTCCACGGACGACAGCACCATGGCGTTGGGTTCGGCCAGCCCGGCCTCGACGGCGTCCTTGAACCACAGGTGGAACTGGGTCATCGGATGGTCGGCCAGGTCCGAACGGCGCAAGGGGTCACCCATGTACGGTTTGCGCAGTTCGGCGGGGTCTTGGTGGTCCACAGTGGGCATCTTCTCGCGCCGGGACTCCCTCGCGCCACCCGCCACCGGGCCCGGCGCCGGAACGGCCGTCCGCCGCGCTCACCGGCACCCCCGCTCGATCACGGTCCTGGCCGCGACCCGCCCGCAGGCCGCGACGACGTGCTGGCGCCGCCCGTCCGTGTCCTGCGGCCCCACGGCCACCAGCTGGATCATCCGCTCCTCGTACCAGTTGCCCTGGTCGCCCTGCCCGAAACCGATGTAGCCGGACACGCCGGTGAGGCCCACCGTGTCCTGGACGTTGGTGAACAGCTCGCCCCGCTCCCGGTCGAAGCCCGTCGCGGTGGAGAGGTAGGGCGAGGCCTGCGCGCTCGGACTCGCGGTCGGGCTGGGGCTCGGCGCCGGCGCGGGCGCGTCCTCCGCCGCCAGGGGCGTCGCCCGGTCGATGCCGCGCAGGGCCCGCGCGATGACCCGCAGGCCGTCGTTGGCCATGACCGCGTGCGCCGTGGAGGGCAGCCCCGCGTCCGCGGCGACGAGGGCGTCGTCGGTCCCCCGGCCGCCGTCCGCCGCGTCCGCCTCCCCGTCGGCGTCGGCGTCGGCCTCCCCGTCCGACTCGTCTGCGCCCTCGGCGTCGTCCCCGTAGAGTTCCTCGACGAGCGCCTCGGCCGCCTCGTAGAACGCGCGCTCGCTCATGCCCGTGTACTGGCTCCACGCGCCGCTGGCCGCCAGGGGCGTGTAGAAGACGGGGTAGTCGGAGGCGCGGCCGATGACGTCGGCGTTGTCGGTGACGAACTTGGCGATGTCGTCACCGCCCAGCACGGCCATGTCGGCCTCGGGGCACACGCCCTCCTCCTGGAGCTGGATGTGAACGTCCATGAAGTCGACCGACCGGCCCGCGAAGTAGAGCAGGTCGGGAGGGTCGTCGGCGCACACGCGTTCCAGGTGCTCGGCGATGCTCGTGCCGCCGCTGCGGTACGGGAGCACGCCGTCCACGGACTGCGGGCTCTGGCCCACGGAGACGGGTTCGGGGTCGGTGCCGTCGCTCCACGGCCTCCCCCCGAGCGCCTCGAACTCCGCCATGAACTCCACCGCCAGGTGCGGCCCGTAACTCTCCCCGACGTCGTTGTCCGCGATGGCGACCGCCGTGCGCGCCGGGAGCAGGTGCGGTTCGGTCCCCTCCCCCACGAGGTCGGCGCCGTTCCACCGCACCCCGTCGTAGGCCCACGTCGCCGCCTGGCGCGCGATGCGCGTGTTGGAGGGGGCCAGGGGGAAGAAGTACTGGCTGTACTCGCTGCCCACGGAGGCGACCTGGTCGTAGGTGGCGGTGGTGCCGACCATGGTGATGCGGGCCGCCCCGAGTTCGAGGATGGCGTCGGTGTTGGGCTGGACGCTGTGGCCGAAGCCGACGGCCGCGATCGGCCGGTCCATGCCCAGGCGCTCGTCCTGCGAGCGCTCCACGATCATCGCCGCGACCTCCTCGGCGTGGGCCCAGCCCACCCCCGTGTTGGCCAGCAGGAGCTTGATCGCCGGGACCTCGGACGTGCCCGCCGACTGGTTGTGCTCCCGCTGCTGGTGCGCCAGGCCGAGGAGTTCGCCCTGGACCCCGGCCAGCGCGAGGTCGTCGTCGCCCAATGCGGTGAGCTCCCCGACGTAGGCGACCGTGACGTAGGGGGCGTCGTCGCCGACGGCCTCGTTCTGCTCGTGGACGCGGGCGCCGACCTCGGCCAACCGGTCGTGGAACTCGAACTCGCCGTCGGTGACCCCGACGCAGTCGTCGCCGTGGCGGACGATGCCCCGTGGCGGCAGGACCCCCTCGGCGACGCAGGGGTTGCGTTCCTGCACGGCGGTGGGCACCACCGTCCAGGCCAGGAGCACGATCGGGGCGAGGGCCACCACGGTTCCACCCGTCCAGGCTCCGACCAGGGCCGGGACGGTGAGGACCCAGCGGTCCGACCGGGGACCCGCGTGCCGCTCCCACTGGCCGGGGACGCCGGACACGGGGACCGTGAGCGTCCGTTCCCGGCCCAGGAGCCCGGCGGTGTAGCGCGCGTAGGACCACTGGGCGACGTGTTCGGGGCGGATCGGCGCGTCGTCGGCTCCGGGCAGGGAGGTGTGGCGGCAGGGGTCGGCGACGCCGTCCACCAGGGAGGGCTCGCGCGCGCCGCGCACCTGCACGATCAGCAGGGGGTCGGGGAGTCCTCGGCGCAGCCGCTCGTCCTCGATCAGACGCACCAGGTAGCGGCCCACCCGGTCCAGGCGGTGCTGGTCCACGATGAGTACGGGCCGCTGGTCGCGCTTGCGGCGCGCGGCGAAGCGGCGCCGGACCGTGCCGCCGTAGACGTCGGCGAGGTCGTCGAGGAAGGCGTTGACGGCGAGTTGGTGGACGCGGGGCGGCCGGGGCCTGTCCCCGCCGGGACCGGGGCGGTCAGCACGGGTGCGGTCCGCACGGGAGCGGTCGGCGGCGGGCGCCGGCCGCGGACGGTCCGTGCCGGTGAGTCTCGACCACCAGGAGGGGGCCGCCGGCGCGGGCCGGCGCGCGGCGGCCGGCCGCCGGGGTGCGCTCGCGTCCCGGGGCCCGGCGGGCTCGGAGTCCGGTACGCAGTATCCGACGGCGTCGCCCTGGAGGTGGAGCAGGTTGAGGACCTGGATGCCCCGGGAGCGGTGGTTGGTCGGCCCGTCGGCGTCCCCCTTGTCGGTCACGTACCCGTGGCGGTTCAGCCAGCGGTAGGACCGCCAGGGCAGGACGAGGAACGGGGCGAGTGAGCAGTAGACGACGAAGAGGACCGCCGCCGCCACGGCCCCGGCGATGTTGTTCACGCCCTGGGCGACCGTGTTGAGGGCGTTGACGACGCTGACGGTACCGAGGACGAGCGGCGCGACGAAGGCGACGAGGTTGACGGCGAACCCGAGCGGGGTGATGAGGCGTTCGTCGAACCGGCCGAAGCTGACCCCGGCGGAGAGCCGGGCGATCCAGGCCGCCGCCGTGTGCAGGGCCCGGCTGTAGTGGTCCAGCAGGCCGAGACGGCTCCTGCGCTCCTCGGGGTCGCGGGCCCGGGCCGCGCTCGCCTGCCGCTTGAGGTGCTCCAGCCGCACCCGCCGCAGTTCGGCGATGACGTGGATCTGGGCCCGCTGGCCGTCCTTCAGCGGCTGGCGGGCCTCCTTGGCCCGCGCCTCGGTCTCACCGGTGACCTTCTTCTCGGCCTCCTGCTGTTGCAGGACGTCCCCGCGGACCTTGTCGAAATCGCACTCGCGGAGCAGGAGCAGGGAGCGCAGCCGCCGGAAGCGTGCCTTCGGCGGCGGCCTGCGCAGGCGGCCGGCCGCCGGGTGGTCCCGGTCGGCCCGCTCCACCAGCCTGCCCATGAGGTCGTAGAGCTCGTCGGTGGTGGCACGGGGCTCGGGGTCGCGGACGCGGCCCCGGGCGGTGTCCGCGTCGTCGAGGGGCAGCCGCCAGACGGGGTGGGGGCCGCAGCGCTCGGCCAGGTCGCGGACCACCGCGCCGCGGTCGAGGCCGACCGGCACCTCCAGGTCCAGGACCGGCGGGGGTTCGGCGATGTCGCCGCGCTGGACGCGGCTGTGCCGGACGACGGGGATCCGGCGCGCCGCCCGGCGCTCCAGTCGGGCCACGGCCCGGGGGAGCCCGCGGCCGGGGCGCTCGCGCAGGGCGTCGAAGACCTCCAGGTGGAGGAAGGCGGACACGTCGTCGTCGCGGACGTCGGTCTTGTCCTCGGCCACGTCCGGGCCCTCCCACGGCTCGTCCTGTCCAGTTCACCCCCCGGTGGCGCCCCATTAGACCGCATGGGTCCCTGTTCTTTCATCCCCTTTCGGCGAATCCGCCCTGGCCCATATCGGCCAGGACCACGGGCCTGTGACACGGTGATGCGCCCTCACGTGATTTCACGCTGCGAGAAAGCGCCCTGACCGGTGGTGTCGTGACCGTGGCCACTACCCTGGTGACCGTGACCGACGAGATTCAGATCCCCGCGAACCTGCTGCCCGCCGACGGCCGCTTCGGCAGTGGCCCGTCCAAAGTCCGCCCAGCGCAGCTCGACGCGCTGGCCGCCTCCGGCTCCCGCTACATGGGGACCTCCCACCGCCAGAAGCCGGTGAAGTCCCTGGTCTCCCGCGTGCGTTCCGGCGTGCGCGACCTGTTCTCGCTGCCCGAGGGCTACGAGGTCGTGCTCGGCAACGGCGGCACCACCGCCTTCTGGGACATCGCCGCCCACGGCCTGCTGCGCTCCAAGTCGCAGCACCTGGCGTTCGGTGAGTTCTCCAGCAAGTTCGCGAAGGTCGCCAAGGGCGCTCCGTGGCTGTCGGAGCCCACCGTCATCTCCACCGACCCCGGCAGCCACGGCGAGGCCGTCGCCGAGGCCGGCGTGGACGTGTACGCGCTCACCCACAACGAGACCTCCACCGGTGTGGCCGCCCCGATCAAGCGGGTCGCCGGCGCCGACGAGGACGCCCTCGTGCTCGTGGACGCCACCAGCGGCGCGGGCGGCCTGCCCGTGGACATCGCCGAGACCGACGTCTACTACTTCGCCCCGCAGAAGAGCTTCGCGGCCGACGGCGGCCTGTGGCTGGCCGTCATGTCGCCCAAGGCCCTGGCCCGGGTCGACGAGATCGCCGCGAGCGGCCGGTACGTCCCCGAGTTCTTCTCGCTGACCACCGCCGTGGACAACTCCCGCAAGGACCAGACCTACAACACCCCGGCCGTGGCCACGCTGCTGCTGCTCGCCGAGCAGCTGGAGTGGATGAACGGCCAGGGCGGTCTGGACTGGACGGTGGCGCGCACCGCCGAGTCGTCCTCGATCCTCTACACCTGGGCGGAGAAGTCGTCGGTGGCCACGCCGTTCGTCACCGACCCGGCCAAGCGCTCGCAGGTCGTGGGAACGATCGACTTCAGCGACGACGTCGACGCCGCCGCGATCGCCAAGGTGCTGCGCGCCAACGGCGTCGTGGACACCGAGCCGTACCGCAAGCTGGGCCGCAACCAGCTGCGCGTGGCGATGTTCCCCGCGGTCGAGCCCTCCGACGTGCAGGCCCTCACCGAGTGCATCGACCACGTGCTCACGCGTCTGGCCTGACCCGGTCCGCCGGCATTGGAGAATAGGAGGCCGACCCGCCCGTGCGGGTCGGCCTCCTCTCTTCTACTTCCCGGCTATCGCTTGTCAGGACGGTTCGGCTGTGCGCAGGAACAGGAACAAGACGGAAACCCCGATCACGATCATCTCCCACCGCGGGGCGTCCGGGCACCGCCCGGAGCACACGCTGGCCTCCTACGAACTGGGGGCGCGCCACGGGGGCGACTTCATCGAGATGGACCTCGTCGCGACCAAGGACGGTCGGCTGATCTGCCGCCACGAGCAGGAGATCGGCGGGACCACCGACGTGGCCGCGCACCCGGAGTTCGCCGACCGGCGCACCACGCGCACGATCGACGGCCGCGAGGTGACCGGGTTCTTCGCGCAGGACTTCACGCTCGCCGAGATCAAGACGCTGCGGGCCGTGGAGCGGCTCCAGGACGTGCGGGCGATGAACGCGATGATGGACGGGACCTACGAGATCCCGACCCTGGAGGAGGTCGTCGACCTGGCGCTCTCGCTCACCGAGGAGCTGGGCCGCCCGATCGGGATCTACCCCGAGACCAAGCACCCCTCCCACCACGTCGCGCAGGGGCTGGACCTGGAGCCCGCGCTGATCGCGGTCCTGCGCGAGGCGGGGCTGACCGGCGAGGAGCCCCGGCTCCCGGTGTTCCTGCAGTCCTTCGAGGCGGAGAGTCTGCGCAGGCTCGCCGAGACGGAGCTGCCCCTGGTCTACCTGATGGGGACCGAGGAGCACTGGCTGCACTACACCACGCCCGACGGGCTGGCCGAGGTGGCCGCGTTCGCCCACGCGATCGGCCCGCACAAGAGCCTGGTGGTGCCCGTGAACGAGGACGGCGCGCTCGGCGAGCCCACGGACCTGGTGGAGAACGCGCACGAGGCCGGGCTGCTGGTGCACCCGTACACGTTCCGCAGCGAGAACCACTTCCTGCCCGCCGACCTGTGCTCGGACGGCGAGCCCGGCGACTACGGGGCCTTCGCCGCCGAGTACGAGGCCTTCTTCTCCGCCGGGGTCGACGGCGTGTTCACCGACTTCTCCCGGCACGCCTTCCTGTGCCGGGAGCACTTCCTGGACCCGCAGCCCGTCGAGTAGGGGCACTGGCGTTCCCAGGGCGTGTGATCGGCCCGTCGTCAAGGCCGGGGGCGGCTACCCGCGGCGGGCGAGCAGGACGATGCCGCCGATGAGCAGGGCCGCCACGGCGGCCCCGCCCAGGATGAACGGGAGCGCGCCGCCCCCGCCGCCGACGGCCTCCGCGTCCGTGTCCGCGTCGTCCTCGGCGGACGCGCTCTCCTGCGGGGTCGGGACCGACTCCTCGCTCAGGTACTCGTCGGCCAGCGGGACCGACCACACCGGCGCGTTCGCCCCCTCGGTCCCGGCCATGAGCGCGGTGCCGTCCGGGGAGAAGGCGATCGCCTCGCCCTGGTCGGACTCGGGCAGGTCGAAGGAGCCCAGCGCGGGGCCGGGGACGCCGTTGGTGGAGTCGTAGACCGTCACACCCCAGTAGGTCCGGATGGCGTAGCGGGTGCCGTCGGGGTGGAAGGCCGCGTCGGTGACGAACAGCGGCGCCGAGTCCACGCGCTCCAGGACGTTCTCCGCCTCCGGGTCCAGGGTCTCCGGGGCCGCGTACAGGCCGCCGGAGAACTCCTTGGACACCACGTACAGGCGCCCGTCGCGGGGGTCGATCATCATCGCCTCGGCGTCGCGGCCGCCGTCGGCGTAGGTGAGGGTGAACACCTGCGGCTCGATGAGCGCGTCCGCCAGGGGCTCGGGTTCGGCGAACCGGAGCACCCGCACGCTGGGCCAGCTGCCGCCGTAGTTGTCACCGATGTCGCCGACGTAGACCGACGAGCGCCCCTCGGGGTCCTGCGCGACGGTGACCGCCTCCCAGTCCCGCAGCTCGACCGCCAGGGAGACCGTGGCCAGCGTCTCGCCGTCCCCGTTCACCGCGTAGACGTCGGGCAGGAAGTCGCCGCTGTCGTTGTGGGTCCACCACACGTCCTCGTGTACGCCCGAGGGAGCGATGCCGCTCGACTCCGCGATCCGCGGGTCCTGGAAGGTGAAGGCGACCTCCGAGCCCTCCGGCCCCTCGCCCCCGCGCGGATAGTCGAGTCCGCCGGTACCGGAGTCGTCGGGTCCGGCCGTCTCCGCCGCGGCCGGGGCGCTGGAGAGGGCGACGATCAGAGCGGCAACGGCCGACACGAGCGGTCTTGTCATGTCCGCCATCCTGCCAGGGGTCGACACGGGGGGCTTGCAGCCGGGCGGTAACGGGCACATGTCGCATACAGGGCCGTGAGGAGGACCCATGAGGATCGAAGCCTGCCTGAACGGTGACCGCCGCCCCGGCGCCCACCCCTCCCTGCCCGTCTCCGTGGACCAGGTGGTGGCGGACGCGCACGCGGTGGCCGCCGTCGGCGCGACCTCGATCCACCTGCACCCGCGCGACCCCAGCGGCGCGGAGTCGCTGGAACCGCAGGTCGTGGCGCCCCTGATGGAGAGCCTGCGCGACCAGGGCCCCGCGGTGCCGGTGTCGGTCACCTCGTCGCTGTCGGCCGAGTCCGACCCGTGGCGCCGCTACGACCTGGTGCAGAGGTGGGCGTCGTCGGCGCTGCCGGACTCGGTGACGGTCAACCTGCACGAGGCGGGTTCGATCGACCTCGTGCACCTGCTGAACGACCGCCGTGTCGCGGTCGAGGCAGGAGTGTGGACGGTGGAGGCGGCCCGCATCCTCATCGCCACGAAGATCGAGGTGAGCGCGGTGCTGGTGGAGCCCACGCAGGTGGCGGTGGAGGACGCGCGCGACAACGCGGACGCGATCCTGTCGCTGCTCGACCGCGCCGGGATCGGCGCGCCCCGGCTGCTGCACGGAGCGGACGCGACCGCCTGGCCGATGCTGGAGGCGGCGATCGAGGCCGGGTACGACATCCGTGTGGGACTGGAGGACACCCTGCGCCTGCCCGACGGCGACGAGGCCCACGACAACGCGGCCCTGGTCGCCCACGCCGTGAGCCTGGCCGACGCCGCCCACCGCGTCGGCTGAGGCGCCGGGGGACGGTCGGTGCCGGTCCCGGCCGAAGCCGGCCCCGACCGGGACGACAACGTCAGAGCGAGGGAGGGGAGCTGTCGGGGGCGATGTTCTCGGCGATGGTGCGGGCGCTGCGCGGCACGGGCTCGCCGTTCTCCTCCAGGCCCCAGCTGACGACGCGCCTGGGACGGATCCGGATTCTGGGGTTCTCCCCCTCCACGGCCTCCGCGTCGCCGCGGACCTCCACCCCGCGCGGGTGCCAGGGCGGCAGGACGTCGTCCACGACCATGGAGGCGCGTCCGGTGCGCTGGACGTCGCGGAACTTCTTGGTGCGGGAGAAGTCGTGGCCGCTGATCTCCACCACGGTGTCGCCGTCGGCGAGCGACCAGCCGACCGGGGTCACGTGGATGTCGCCGTCGGGTCCCACGGTGGCCACCCGCGCTAGTCGGCGCTCCCCGCGCCCTCCGCTGAGATAGGCGATCTCGGGGCCGGTGAAGACGGTCATGGTCGCTCCCGTGGGGATGTGCGGAGTCGGGTCACCGTACTCCTTCCCACCCGCCGCCCACCATCACCCCCGAGCGCTACGCGAGGGGTGGGGTTTCCACCCTCAACCGAGAGCCTCCGGCTCCAGCGCTTCTTACCCGCCGCCCACCATCACCCCGAGCGCTACGCGAGGGTGGGGTTTCCACCCTCAACCGAGAGCCTCCGGCTCCAGCGCTTCTTACCCGCCGCCCACCATCACCCCGAGCGCTACGCGAGGGTGGGGCCTTCCACCCTCAACCGAGAGCCTCCGGCTCCAGCGCTTCTTACCCGCCGCCCACCATCACCCTCGGGGGGCGCAAAGCGAGGAGCGAGGGCTACCACCATCGGGGGGGCAGCGGGGATCAGGTCAGGAACGCGCCCAGGACGACGATGAGCATGATGGTTCCCAGCACCACCGGCAGCAGCCAGCGCTGCTTGCGGTTGTTGGTGAGCATGCTCATGACGTGCTCCGCTCAGGAGATCGATGGGGATCGGGTTCCCACCCTAACGTCCAGGTCCGAACGGTTCGGTAGGGGTCGTCCGCACCGAGGCGGCTCTCCACCAGGTGCACCTCGCGCGCCGACCACCGGTGTCCGCGCAGGGCGCCGAGTGCCTGGACGGTGTCGGTGAGGTCGCGCGGAGGCCGGCTGCGCGCGACGGTGACGTGCGGCACGTAGGGCCTGGTCTCCACCGGGATCCGTGCCGAACGCGCCGCCCGGCGCAGGCCCAGGGCGAGCGAGTCCAGGGCGTCGGTGTCCCCCGTGACCCCGGCCCACAGAACGGAGGAGCGCGTCCCCTCCGGCGGGAAGCGCCCCCAGCCGCGCACGGCGACCTCGAAGGGAACGTGCGCCCCGGCCTCCGCGCCCAGGGCGGCCTCCAGGTCCGGCAGGTCCTCCTCGCCGACCTCGCCGAGGAAGACCAGGGTGATGTGCCAGTCGTCGGGCGGGGCCCAGCGCAGGTTCGGCGCGTGACGGCGGCCCGCGCGCACCGCCGCGCGCAGGGCCTCCTGGGTCTCCTCCGGCGGCACCAGGGCCGCGAACAGTCTCATGCCACCATCCTGCCGCGCCGGGCTCCGCGTCACCCGGTGGCTCAGACCGGCGTGGCCGCGCCCGGCGCGCCCCTCGCGGTCCGCCGTCCGCCGTCCGAACCGGCGCCGGCCGAACCCGCCTCGGTCCCGCTCTCGTTCCCGGCCCCGCCCCCGTCCCCGGTCCCGCTCTCGTTCCCGGTCCCGCTCTCGTTCTCCGTCTCGGCGTGGCTCCGGCTCGCCCCATCGCTCTCGCCGGAGCTCTCCGCTTCCGCCGCGTCGAGGGCCGTGCCCTCACCCGACGGGTCCTCCCCGCGCCACCGGGCGGGCAGCAGGGCACGCCAGCGGACGTCCTTGGCCCGCATGAGCAGCACCGAGAGCACGGACACCACGACGACGGTGACCACACCACCGGTCACCAGGCTGGCCCGGGGACCGAAGGCGTCGGCCAGGAGCCCGACGACGGGCGCGCCGATCGGGGCCACGCCCATGAACACCAGCAGGAACATGCTCATCACCCGGCCCCGCATGCGCGAGTCGACCGTGAGCTGGAAGGTGGCGTTGAGCGTGGTCACGTACGTCATGAACAGCACGCCCATGGGCACCAGGACGATCACGAACGCCAGATAGCCCGGCATGAGCCCGGCCACGACCTGGGCCACGCCGAAGCCCATCGCGCCGATGAGCACCAGTCGCACCCGGGGCCGGTCGCGACGGGCCGCCAGCAGGGCGCCGACCAGCGCGCCGACCGCCAGCGCGGCCGCGGCGGTACCGAAGGCGGCGGCTCCGGACGCGAACACGTTGTTGACCATGAGCGCGATCTGGTTCTGCCCGTTGGCGCCGAAGAACTGCACGCACGCGGCCAGCACCAGCAACAGCACGAGGTCGCGCCGCCCCCTGACGTAGCGCAGGCCCTCACGGATCTGGCCCTTGCCCTTGGGAACCGGCTCGGGGGTGCGCAGGTCGGCGGTGCGGATCATCAGCAGCGCGACGATGGTGAAGGCGAAGGACACCCCGTTGATGACGAACACGGGACCGCTGCCGATCCACGCGATCAGCAGGCCGGCGATCGCGGGCCCTGTGACGCGGCCGAGCTGGAAGCTGGCGCTGTTGAGGGCGATGGCGTTGCTCAGGTGCTCGCGCTCGACCATCTCGGGGACGAACGCCTGCCGCCCGGGATTGTCCAGCACGGTGATCATGCCGAGCGCGAAGGCGAACACGTACACGTGCCACACCTCGGCGGCGCCGACGGAGGCCAGGACGCCCAGCCCCACGGCGAGCACGCCCATGGCGCCCTGCGTGAAGATCAGCAGCCGGCGCTTGTCGAGCCGGTCGACCAGCGCGCCGCCCCACAGCCCGAACAGCAGGAGCGGCAGGAACTGGAGCGCGGTCGTCATGCCCAGCGCGATGCCGCTGCCGTGGCTCAGCTGCAGGACCAGCCAGTCCTGGGCGATGCGCTGCATCCACGTGCCGGGGTTGGAGAGCAGCTGGCCGAGGGCGTAGAGCCGGTAGTTGCGCACGGCCAGGGAACGGAACATCGGAAAGCGCATCAGTCCTCCACCGCGGCGGTCGGCCCAGCGAGGGGCGCCGGTCTCGTTCGGGCACGGATGAGACACGGAGAGCACTGGGGGCGCAAAGGTAAACGGCGTTGACTCATCAATCGAGTCAACGCCGTTCGCCCGTCACCGCATTCCCGGCGAGCCGGGGATCACGGTGTGGGTCAGCCGATGAACGCGTAGATCGGCTCCTCGGCGAAGTGGATCAGGAACACCAGCGAGATCAGCCACAGCAGCGGGTGGACCTGGCGGCCCTGCCCCTGGACCGTGCGGACGAAGGTGTAGGTGAGCAGGCCGAACCCGATGCCGTTCGCGATCGAGTAGGTGAACGGCATCATGATGATCGCCATGAAGGCGCCCAGGCCGATGGCCGGGTCCTTGAAGTCGATGTTGGTGACCTGCGTCATCATCATGAATCCCACGATCACCAGCACCGGGGTGGCGGCCTCGAACGGCACCAGCGACACCAGCGGGGTGAACAGGGTCGCCACGAGCATCATCGCGCCGGTGACGATCGGCGCGATGCCCGTGCGGGCACCCTCACCGACACCGGCCGCGGACTCGGCGTAGACCGTGGCCACGGACGCGGAGCCCACACCGCCCAGCAGGGTGCCGACGGCGTCGGCGGCCAGGACCTCGCGGGTGTTGGCCATGTTGCCGTTCTCGTCGGCCAGTCCGGCCTGGTGGGCCACACCGACCATCGTGCCCATGGTGTCGAAGAAGTCGGCCAGCAGCAGCGTGAAGACCAGCATGATGACGGTGGCGAAGCCGATGTCGGACCACCGTGCGATGACGTTGAGGCCGCCGTCGGCGAACAGGCCGATGACGCTGAAGTCCGGGATGGCGACGAGTTCGCCGGTGCTGGTGGGCAGGCTCGGCACGGTCAGGCCCCAACCGAGGCCCTCGCCGCCGTCGCCGAGGGCGGTCTCGACCACGATCGCGAGGATGGTGGCGATGACGATGCCGATGAGCAGCGCGCCCCGGACCTTGCGCACGTACAGCGCGATGCTGATGAGCAGGCCGATGACGAAGATCAGGATGGGCCAGCCGTTCAGG
The DNA here is from genome assembly GCF_003634495.1 of Nocardiopsis sp. Huas11. Lineage (GTDB taxonomy): Bacteria > Actinomycetota > Actinomycetes > Streptosporangiales > Streptosporangiaceae > Nocardiopsis. The sequence continues at coordinate 1,598,894 of NZ_RBKY01000001.1, forward strand.
CCGCCGTTGCCGAGCTGGACGGGGGTGCCGTCGCCGGCCTGCACGAACCCGGCGTTGACCAGGCCGATGAGGGCGAGGAACAGGCCCACGCCGACCGCGATGCCGGTCTTGATGCCGGCGGGGATGGCCGCGAAGACCGCGGTACGGAATCCGGTCAGCACGAGGATGAGCAGCAGCAGGCCCTCGACGATGACCAGGAGGAACACGTCGGCCCACGGCATGAGCGGGGCGAGTCCGTAGGCGATGACCGCGTTGAGCCCCATGCCGGCGGCGATGGCGAACGGGTAGCGGCTGACGATGCCCATGATGAGGCAGGAGATGGCCGCGACGAGCGCGGTGACGGCGGCGATCTCGGGGATGCCCAGTACCTGGCCGTTGACGTCCTCGGCGGTGCCGATGATCAGCGGGTTGAGCACGACGATGTAGGCCATGGCGAAGAACGTGGCCAGACCGCCGCGGATCTCAGTGCCGATGGTCGACCCGCGTTCGGACACGCGGAAGAAGCGGTCCACGGGGTTGGCTGGGGTTCCGGCGGTGCCGGTGGGGGATGGTTTCGATGCGTTCACGTCGTCAGCCTGACCTGGTCGTGTTAAGGGACAACAAGGATTCTGCGCCAGATTAGTTGCAGCTTTGTACAACCCACGCCACCTGGGTCACGTGTGTTTCATAGGAATCGCCATATCCTCGGATGATCCTGTGATCGGGTGTGAGCAACGCATCGCCTCAGCGGATAGCCTTGATCCGTGCGTAAGCCCCGCCGACCCGACCCCGACGTCCACGAGAGCGACTACCGCGTACCCGCCGCCCTCGGCACCGCGGCGTGGACGGTCGCGCTCGTCGTTCTGATCGCCCTGGGGGACGGCCTCCCCGAGACCGAGCGCTGGTGGATCGGCGTCTGCGTCACCGGCATCGTGCTCGGCGTCTTCGGCTTCCTCTACATCCCGCGACTGCTGCGTCAGCGCTCCGAGGCCGAGGCCCGCCGCGAGTCCGCCGGCGCCCCCTGAACCCACCCGGCCGCCGCACCCCCGGCCCGGCGAGGCCCGGCCCTCCGCTCCAACGCGAGCCCGGCCCCGGTCCGACGAGAGCCCGGCCGCCGGTCCGACGAGAGCCCGGCCCTCCGCTCCAACGCGAGCCCGGCCCTCCGCTCCAACGCGAGCCCGGCCCCGCTCCAACGCGAGCCCGGCCCCGGTCCGACGAGAGCCCGGCCGCCGGTCCGACGTCGCGGGGCACCATCCCTCCTGCCTGATAATGGGCACGTGTCTGAGACTGAATTCCCGCGCGGCCTGGCCGAACGCCTTCGAGGCATCCTCATCGACGCCGACTACACGGTGTCGGGCGTCCGCGACCGCCTCGGCGACGCCGCGGCGCGCGCCCTGGCCCGGGAGGAACTCGTGCCCGCCCTGCGCGCCACCGGCGGGGACGAGAGGCTCGGACTGCTGCTGCGCCTGTGGTGGCTGCGATCGCCCATCCCCGAGAGATCGGCGCGCACGATACTGCCCATCGAGGAGCTGGCCGGGAACGGGCTGGTGAGCGTGGAGGAGGGCCCCGACGGGCGCACCGTGCGCGCCCTGGTGCACCTGGGCCCGTGGGAGCTGGAGGACGGCAGACCGGGGTTCGTGGTCTCCGACCCCAAGGTGCGCCCCGGCTCGGGCACCGTCCCCAGCCCCGACCACGTCGTCGGCGCGGGCGGCGCCTCCTCGACCCTGTCGCAGCTCATCGTCAACGGACCGGCCGAACGGGCCCTGGACCTGGGCACCGGCTGCGGCGTACAGGCGCTGCACCTGGCCTCGCGGGCCCGCGAGATCGTGGCGACCGACCTCAACCCCCGCGCGGTGCGCCTGGCCGGCATCAGCCTGGCCCTGTCGGGCGTGACGGGGGCCGAACTCCGCCAGGGATCGCTGTTCGAGCCGGTCAAGGGCGAACGGTTCGACCTCATCGTGTCCAACCCGCCGTTCGTCATCACACCGGAGGCCTCGCGGTACACCTACCGCGAGTCGGACCTACCGGGCGACACCGTGTGCGCGGAGCTGGTGCGCCAGGCGCCCGCCCATCTGACCGAGGGCGGCTGGTGCCAGATCCTGGCCAACTGGGTGCACTCCGACGGCGACGACTGGGAGGACCGGGTCGGCGGCTGGGTGACCGGCACGGGGTGCTCGGGCTGGGTCGTCCAGCGCGACGTCCAGGACCCGGCGGAGTACGTGGAGCTGTGGCTGCGCGACTCCTGCGAGCACGGCACCCCTGAGTACACGCGCCGGTACGACGCCTGGCTGGACTACTTCGAGCGCGAGGGCATCAAGGGCATCGGATTCGGCTGGATCAGCCTGCGCAACGACGTCGCCCAGGACGCCACCGTGCGCGTCGAGGAGCTCGCGCACCAGATCGAGCAGCCGGTCGGACCGTACCTGCCCGAGGTGGTGGACGGGGCGATGACGGCGCTGCGGCTGACCGACGCCGCCCTGCTCTCGGCGCACGTGGCGCTCGCGCCGGGTGTGGTGGAGGAGCGCGTGAGCCGGCCGGGGGCGCCGGACCCGGAGAAGATCGTGCTGCGCCAGCGCGACGGCCTGCGCCGGGTGGCGCGGATCGGCACCGTGGAGGCGGCGCTGGCGAGCGTGTGCGACGGGACGATGCCGGTGGGGCCGCTGCTGGACGCGATCTCCGAGCTCATGGGCGAGGACCCGGCCGTCATCCGCGACCGCACCCCCGGGGCGCTGCGCACGCTCATCTCAGAGGGCTTCTTCCGCGTCGCCCGCTGACCTGCGACCCGCCCTCGGGAAGGGGAGCCGTGCACTTCTCCGTACTCGTCGCTCTGGAGTTCGAGGGGGCGGCCGACCAGGACCTCGAAGCGGCGCTCGACGCGGCTCTGGATCCGCTGATGGCGCCGTTCGAGGAGAGCCTGGAGGTTCCCCCCTACCGCGACCACGCCTACGAGGACGACTGGGAGGAAACCTACCGATGGGCCGTGGAGTGTTTCACCGACCGGCGCCCCCAGGAGTGCCCCGCGGGCCTCGACCTCACCGACCGGTTGGCGGTCCTCAACGCCTACCTGCACCTGCCCGTCGGCTGGGACGCTGACGCCGGCTCCTTCTACGCGGTCACCACGGACAACCCCCTGGCCAAGTGGGACGCCTGGGACATCGGCGGCCGGTACCGCGGCATGCTGCTCGCCCGGGACCCCGCCGATCCGCGTGTCCTCACCTTCGAGCCCGACTCCTCGATGGTGGCCGGCGCGCCCAAGCACCTGCTCGCCATCGCGGAGCAGCGTGAATGGGCGGTCGCGAAGGCGGCGCGCGACTGGGACACCGCGCACGCGATCCTGCGCCACCAGGAGCCGACCCGTCCGAGAACGGACCTGCTCGCGTCGGCCGGGCCCGGACACGAAGGTCGGCGCGAGGCGCTCAGGGCCTACGAGGACCAGCCCGCGATCCGGCGGTTGGCCGAGGCCGGACTCGTCCCAGGACTCGTCTGCGCCGTCGACTGGTTCTCCCGGCCCAAGGAGGAGTTCGTGGCCACGGCGAGGGACCAGGCCGTGCCCGGCTATGCCTACCTCGACCTGAACGGCGCCTGGTACGACCGGGACGAGGTACCGGGTCACGCCCAGGACTGGATGGCGGCGCGCCGTGAGTACCTGCGGACGGTCGCCCCGCTGATCGACGCCCTGCCCGAGGACGCCTACCTGGTCACCGTCGACTGCCACGTGTGACCGGCGCGGCCCGTCAGTGGACCGACCCCGGATCGCCGTACTCGCCGAGGAGCGAAGGGCTCACTCCCCGGTGAGGACCACGTCGCCGTGGCCGCGCTCCCGACCGCTCTCCAGCAGGGTGAACCCGGTCGCCTCGACCGCCACGGGGTCGGCGCACTCGAAGACCACCGTGTGGGTCTCCCCCGGCGGGAACTCCGCGAGCCCGTCCGGGAGGAGGACGGCGCACGCGACCTCCCGTTCCTCGGACTCGAACACGACGCCGGTCCGGTAGCCGGAGCGGAAGGGCGTCCGGCGCCCGCCGTCGTCGGTGGTGAGCATGGTCAGGTCGGCGGTGATCGGCTCCCCCGCGGCGTAGGCGTGTTCACGCGGGACCTCCGTCGGGCCGTGGGGCCCGGCTGCCGCAGGCTCGGCGCCCGCGTCCGCCTCCCCGGAGCAGCCGGTGACGAGGAGTGTCGCGAACAGGGACAGGGACAAGGGCAGGGGCAGGGCGCAGACGCGCATGGGGGAATCCGTTCGACCGGCACACGTGTGGGGGCAGAGCTTAGGACGCTCGGGTACCCCGTTCCAGTTCCAGGAATCCGGCACTCCTAGGCGTGTTAGGTTCTTCCCTGCGCTCTCTAGGAGGTGATCGCATGGCCCGTGCCGGGCTCTCCGCCGCCAGGCTGACCGAGGCCGCCGCCGAGATGGCGGACGAGGCCGGGATCGACGCGGTCACGCTGTCCGCGCTCGCCCGGCGCTTCGGTGTCAAGGACGCCAGCCTCTACTCGCACGTGCGCAACCTGCGGGACCTGCGGGTACGCGTGGCGATGCTCGCCTCCGAGGAGATGACCGAGCGCATCGCGGCCGCGGTCGTGGGCCGCGCGGGCAGGGACGCGCTGGTCGCCTTCGCCGACGCCTACCGCGACTACGCCCTCGAACACCCCGGCCGCTACGCGGCGACCCAGATGCGGTTCGACCCCGAGGAGGTCGCCGACTCGGTGGGACTGCGCCGCAGCGTGGACCTCACGTACGGGATGCTGCGCGGCTACGGGCTCACCGAGCCGGACCTGACCGACGCCGGACGGCTCCTGCGCGCCACCTTCCACGGCTACGTGCACCTGGAACTGGGCGGCGGCTTCGCGCACTCACCCGAAGTAGGGGCGTCCTGGTCGCGCTCGCTCGACGCCCTGCACGCGCTCCTCGAACGCTGGCCTTCACGCAACGCGTAGGCCCCGGAACGCACATGGGGAACAGCGGCCCGCCCACAACGAACGCACAGGCCCTCAGAGCACACCCGTTTCCGGAGAGAGCGCGCTCCGCGCCCGAGGAGCCGCCTCGGGCACCGGTCAGTCGAGATCGGCCTCGGCCAACAGGCGCGCCGCGGACGAGGGGTCCCTCAGGACCGCCGCCACCGAGTGGCGCCGCGACCACTGGCCGGCGCGCCAGCACAGCGCCCGGGCCAACCCCTCCGGGGTGGCCGCGTGGATCGTGCCGTCACCCGCGTACCACTCGACCTCCACGCCGTCCACGGTGAGCGACGCGTGGTGCAGGTAGGTGCGGTCCGGCTCGTCGTCGGGCGCCAGGAAGAGTGCGGCCTCGTCCGGGACCGGCCGGAGCTGGCCGGTCGTGCCGATCTCCCCCGCCACCGCCTCGGACGCCATGGCCAGGTCGAGGACGTCGGCCACGGCGTCGGCCGTGTCCGTGGGCGCCAGCACCAGCGGGCGGTCGTCGAGCAGCGGCAGCAGGTCCGGCGAGTCCAGAACCAGCGCGTCCTCGGCGTCGGCGACGACGATCGCGCCACCGCGCACGGCCCGCACCCGGGCCGGCGGCGAGACCAGGTCGGCGTCGACCTCCGCCAGCGCCGCCCACACCCGGCGCAGAGCCGCGCGGTCCACGTGCCGGTCGGGGTCGGCCAGCCGCGCGAGGAGGTCGTCCGGTCCGTCGGGATCGGCGACCAGGTCGTCGAGGCCGGTGCGCACCCCCAGCGCACGCGCGAACTCGGGATCCACGTCGGCGGGCACCAGGTCGTAGAGCCCGGCGAGCGCGGTGTCGGCGTCGGCGGTGCGCAGCTCCACCGGCGCCCGACCGCCGACCAGGGCGCGGGTGCGCAGCCACCAGGCGGTGTAGGAGGGCACGTCGACCGCCCGGCCGTCGGGCAGGACGATCCGCGCGGGCTCGGTGACGGCCTCGCGCAGCGGGCCCCGCGAGAGCATCGCCAGGGCGCGCGGCCACTGGTCGTCGGCGATGTAGTCCAGGTCCACGACGCACACGAGTTCGGGCGCGACCGGCGGCAGCTCGGGGTCGCCCACGCGCTCCAGCATCTCGTCGGCCCAGTCCTCCAGCCCGTCGGGGCCGTCCTCGCCGGCGGAGCCCTCGAACTCGTCCACGAGGTCGTCGCCCAGCGCCGCGTCCTGCGCCCGCACGACCGACAGCTCCCACAGGGCGCCGACGGCGCGCAGGGTCTCGGTGCCGTGCCGGTCCACCAGGTCCGCGTGGACGGTGCCGAAGGGCGCGTCGTCCACGAGCAGGTCGGCCAGGGGCGCGCCGGGCACCAGCAGTTCGGCGGCCACGGAGTAGCCGTCCTCGTCGTCGCGCAGAGCCAGCTCGGCCAGCCACGGCGCGTCCGCGACCGTGGTGCCGGACGCGGCCACCAGGTCCAGGACGGCCTCGGCCACGGGTTCGGGGTCCTCGGCGTCCAGGGAGTCGCGGACCGCCGCCTCGGTGCGCGCGTCCGCCAGGACGGTCGCCGCGTCGGCGTCGACCGCGCCCAGGCGGCGCAGCAGCGTGTGCACGGCCTCGGGGTGGACCACCCGCACACCCAGGGCGGCCAGGACGGACGGTTCGAGGTGGTGGCCCTGGGCGTCGGCGACGCGGTCCCAGTCCTCCGTCGGCAGGAGCAGGGAGCGGGGCCCCCGGACGAGCCGCCCGTCGACGAGCGGGACCGGCAGGGCGCCCAGTTCGTCGAGGTCGGCCCCGGCACCGCCGGCGTCGGCCAGGGCGGCGTACAGCTCGGCCCACCAGTGCGGCGGACGGTCGGTGTCGGCGATCAGGTCGGCGAGGTCGGCCAGGCCGAGCCGGTGCACGCGCAGCGCGGACAGCGCCGGGTGGCGCGGGCTCCAGGTCCCGGGCAGCAGCGCCGGGACGAGGTCGGCCAGGGCCGCCGTGACCCCGGCCGCGCCGCCCGATCCGCCGGTGTCCAGCAGCACGGCGTCGCGGGGCGCGGCCGGGGCCCCGCCCGCGGTGACCAGGAAGGGCGTGTCCCGGAGGGGCTCGGCGACGCGGGCGCGGAAGGAGGCGTCGACCGCGCCGCCGCCGACCCGGGTGCCGGGCACCAGGTCCAGGGCCGCGCGCGCGTCGAATCCGCGCAGCAGGGCGCAGTAGGCGTCGGCCGCCTCCGCCAGCAGCAGGTCCGTGACGGGGCCGGGCTGCACGGTGCGCCGGTCACTGCCCAGCGGGAAGGTGCCCAGCAGGACCGCCGGGAGGTCGAGTTCGGTGTCGGTGGGGGTGGGCGCGTGCACGACCCGGTCCACGTCGGCGGGCAGGGTCGCGAGCGCGCCGTCCTCGTCGACGGGAACGGCCCAGGTCAGCGTCCAGCCGGTCCGGCCGCGCTCCTCGGTGGGGCGGTCGCCGAGCAGTTCCGGGTCCAGTTCACCGGAGCGGGTCAGGACCCGCCACAGGGTGGTCCGGGTGCCGTCGGCGTCGCGCAGCGTGGTCATGAGGTCGGCGCCCTCGGAGGACGGCTCCTGGCGCGTGATGACGCGTTCGGTGCCGTCGACGGCGATCTGGACCTCGGAGAGGCCGGGCAGGGCCAGCACGAGGGCCTCGCCGGTGTGCTCGAGCAGGTCACGGACGCGCTCGCGGGTGGCCTCGTCGCGCAGGCGGAGCGTGACGTCGGTGTCGTAGCCGGGCGTGGAACCGTCCGCGTCGGCGGGGAAGGGCAGGCGCAGCATCGGGACGTGACCGGAGCGCCGCCGCACCTCCTCGCCGAGGTCGGCGTGGGCGGCGCCGCCGGAGAGCAGTTCGTCGACCGCGGCGCGGGCGAGATCGGCGCGGAAGCACACGGCGGAGCCGCCGGAGCGGACGGTGACGTCGTCGCTCAGGGCCGCCACGGCGGAGAAGCCCACCCCGAAGCGGCCGGCCGATCCGTGGTCGTCGCGCTTGGTCGAGGCACGCAGGGTGGCCAGCGACTCCACGCCCTCGGCGGTCAGCGGCTCACCCGTGTTCGCGGCGGTGAGCTCGGAGCCGTCCAGGGACAGGCGCAGTCGGCCCGGGACCCCGGCGCGACGGGCCGCGTCGGCGGCGTTCTGGGCGAGTTCCACGACGACGCGGTCGCGGTAGCCGCCGAGTGCGAAGTCCTCTTCGGCGTTCGCGTCCTCACGGAACCTCGCGGGGGCGTCGGCCCACGCCGCGAGCACGCGTCTACGCAGTTCGGCCGTATTGAAGGGATCGATCCGTGAAGCGGTCACCGGCTCGGCCATGGTGGTTTTTCCTCCTGCGCTGCGGGCACGGCCCGGCACGGTGCACCCCGGACGGGAGCGAGTGCGGTAACAACGACCCTAGCCCACGGAGGAGGCGCCGCGGGGCCGGGTCGGCCGCCCGGCGTGCCCGCGCCCGGGGGCGCGGCGCGGGCCCTCAGGAGTCGGAGGAGACGAGTTCCAGTTCCGTGGTGTCGTCGAAGACGATGTGGTCGTAGCCGAGTTCGTCGACGACCGGCACGGCGGGGTCGTTCTTGGAGACGGGGGTGCGCACCTCGGAGTGGGCTCCGCAGCCGTGGTCGAGCGAGACGACCTTGCCGTCGTCGGGCGCGTACTCGTTGGTGCACACACCGAACATCTGCCGCAGTTCGCCGGCGAGCGGGGTCAGGAAGCCGCACGTCGCGCAGCGGGCCGGGGCGGCCGTGGCGATCGGGCTGCGCGGCCCGGACTCGCCGTTGTACCAGCGCTCGGCGGCCTGCTCGCGACCGGTCTCGGACAAGACCTGGCGGCGGCCCAGTCCCAGCTCCCACACCATCTGCTGGTCGACGCCCTCGGCGTCCAGTTCGCTGTCGGGCACCTGCGCGTAACCGGGGATGAGGCGCTCGTCGTCCTCCTCGACCGGCAGCAGGTCGCCCACGCCGAGGTCGCCGGGGCGCAGGCGCTCCTTCCACGGCACCCATTCGGGCGCGGTGAGGGCGCCCTCGCCGGGCAGCAGGACGACCTCGTTGACGGTGACGTCCTTGGCGCGCGAGGCGCGGACGACGGTGACGGCGTAGGTCCACCCGGGGTAGGCGGGGTCCAGGCAGGTGAAGTAGTGGGTGACCAGGCGCGTGTCCTCGACCTCGGGGTCCAGGGGTGCGCCGACCCATTCGGGTCGCCCGACCTCGGCAGCCACCGAGCGCGCCAGCTCCACCGCGTCGATACAGGCTTTGTCCGGTACAGGAGAACGTCGAGAAGGGCTCACGTTCCCCATTCTCACTGATCGCCGACACCGATTTGACCATAACGCGGGTCAAGGTTCAGCCGATACGCCCTCTTGATGAAGTCTTGTGGCGATCGTGTCGTCCGGTCACGGCCCTGGCCGCCCGGCGTGCGCCGCTTTCGTGTCACGTTCTCCCGAGCCGCCGTGTCAGAGGGGTGAGAGCGAGAAAGGGACGCCGACCGCGTCCCGCACCACCGACGGAGGAACGATGCGCCAGCACACGACGGACACGGCGACCACGACGGCCGGCGCCGGGCTCGCCGCCGAGGCCCGGGGCCGGGTGCTCCTGCCCGGCGATGCGGGGTTCGAGGCGGCCCGCAGACCGTGGAACCGGGCGGTCGACCAGCCGGTGGCGGCCGTGGTCGAGGCCGCCGACGCCGACGATGTGGCCGCCGTGGTGCGCCACGCGCGCCGGGCGGGGCTGGCCGTGGCCGTCCAGCCGAACGGGCACGGGCCCTCCGGCGGCACGGACGGCGCGATCCTGCTGCGGACCGGGCTCTTGGACGAGGTCGAGATCCACCCCCGGAAGCGGTGGGCGCGGGTGGGCGCCGGCGCCGCGTGGGGACCCGTTCTGGCGGCGGCCGCCCGACACGGCCTGACCGGACCGGCGGGCAGCTCGCCCCTGGTCAGCGTGACCGGCTACACCCTCGGCGGCGGCCAGGGCTGGTTCTCCCGTCGGTACGGGCTCGCCGCCGACGGCGTCCGGGCCTTCGACACCGTGACCGCCGACGGCCGGACCGCGCGCGTCACGGCCGAGTCCGACCCCGACCTGTTCTGGGCGCTGCGCGGGGGCGGCGGCGACTTCGCCGTCGTCACCGCCGTGGAGTTCGACCTGCTGCCCGTGCCGTCCCTCTACGGCGGCCGACTGCTGTGGCCCGGGCACCGTGCCGCCGAGGTCTTCGCGGCCTTTCGCGAGCTGACCGCCACGGCCCCGCCCGAGCTCAGCCTGTGGATGACCCGCGTCGAGGTACCGCAGGCCCCGCCGATGGTCGCCCTGGACACGGCCTACCTGGGTCCGGAGGACGAGGGAGCGGCCCTGCTCCGCGGCTTCGACGCGATCGGTGGCGCCCTCTCCGACCGGCGCGCCACGATGTCGCCGGCCGACCTCGGCGCCATCACGGGCGATCCCACCGAGCCGGGACCGTCGCTGTCCCGGGCCGAGCTGCTCACCCGACTGGACGCGCGAGTGGAGGGCGCGCTGACGACCGACCCCGTCGACCCGCTCCTCACCGTCCAGCTGCGGCACCTGGGCGGCGCGATGGCCGACACCGGCAGGGCGACCGGCGCGCACGGGCCGCTGACGGAGCCCTACCTGCTCTACACGGTCGGCCTCGCCCCGGCACCGGAGGCGGCCGCCGCGGTCGCCGCGCGCCAGGCCGCACTCGTGCGGGGACTCGGCACGGCCGTGAGCGGGCGCAAGCCGTTCACCTTCCTCTCCCCGGGCGAGGACCCGCGGGCGGCCTTTCCCGCGCCGGCCCTGGCCCGTCTGCGCGGCATCAAACGCGACCGCGACCCGCGCGGCGTCATCCGCTCCAACTTCCCGGTGCTCGAGGGCCTCTGAACCCTTACCGGCACCCCCGCGGCGGAGCACACGCTCAGCACGACCCGACAGGGAAGGACACGATGAGGGACCACGACTGGCTGGCCGCCCGGTTCGACGAGCACCGCGCACACCTGCGCGCGGTGGCCCACCGGATCCTCGGTTCGGCCGCGGAGGCCGACGACGCCCTCCAGGAGGCCTGGCTGCGCGCCCGCGCGGCCGACGCGGGCGAGGTGGACAACGTCGGCGGGTGGCTGACCACCATCGTGTCCCGCGTGTGCCTCAACATGCTGCGCTCCCGGGGCACGCGCCGGGAGGAGGCCCTGGACCGGTACGAGCCGGACGCCGCGATGGTCCTGGCCCCGGACGACGCGGTCGACCCCGAGCACGAGGCGCTCATGGCGGACTCGGTGGGTCTGGCCCTCCAAGTGGTGTTGGAGACCCTGACGCCGGCCGAGCGCCTGGCGTTCGTCCTGCACGACATGTTCGCGGTGCCCTTCGAGGAGGTCGCCCCGATCGTCGGCCACTCCACGGCCGCCGCCCGCCAGCTCGCCAGCCGCGCGCGCCGCCGGGTGCGGGGCGCGGACCTGTCGCCGCGGGCGGACCGCGCCCGCCGCCGACGGGTGGTCGACGCGTTCACCGCTGCCGCGCGCCACGGCGACTTCGACGCCCTGTTGACCGTCCTGGACCCCGAGGTCGTCCTGCGGGTGGAGACGGGGTCCGCGCCGGTGCGCGTCGAGCGCGGCGCGACGGCGGTGGCCGGACAGGCCACCCGGTTCCGCCTGGGCGGGCCCGCCGCCGAGGTCCACCCGGTGCTGGTCGACGGGGCGTCGGGGCTCCTGGTGGTCAAGGACGGACGCCCGTACTCCGTGATGGCCTTCTCGGTGACCGACGACCGGGTGACGGAGATCGCCGTCGTCTCCGACCCCGAGCGCATCGGCGGCCTGCGCCCGCCGGCGTCGGGCTGAACACCACGCGTGTCGGGCCGCACACGCAGATGTCGGGGCCGCACACGGGTGTCGGGCCGCACACGCGACGAGGCGGGGCCGGGCTCCTTCCCCGGCCCCGCCTCGTCGTGGGGTGTCAGGCCTCCAGGTCGTCGGCGACCGCGCGCAGCACGGCGGCGATCTGGCCCGCGTCCCGCCGTTCGGGGTGCCGGCCCCTGCGGTAGCCGGTGGACAGGCCTTCGAGCAGCTTGATGAGGTCCTCGGTGATGACGACCATCTCGTCGGGCTTCTTGCGCCGGGCCTTGACCACGGAGTGCTGGGTGTCGAGGAGTTTCACCTGGAGCGCCTGCGCGCCCTTGCGGCCTTCGGCCACGCCGAACTCCACCCTCTGTCCTGGGGAGAGCGAGGTGGTGCCGGGAGGAAGGGAGGAAGAGTGCACGAAGACCTCACCGCCGTCGTCCTGGGTGAGGAATCCGAAACCCTTGTCGCCGTCGTACCACTTGACCTTGCCGGTGGGCACGTAGTGACCTCATGCTTTCACAGTCGGGCACCACGAGTTCCGGGAGCGCTCAACCGTGTTCTCGCGCTCCGTCATTCCCGCGGCGGCCCTTGGTTTCCATGGGTGGTCAACCAGGCTAGTGCGCGGACCGAAAGCCGTCCATGGCAATATCGCCGCTCGGGGCGAGGGCCTCGGAAGGGGCGCGAACCGGCGCCGGAGGCGGTTTCGGAGCGCGCCGGCCCGGAACGCCAGAACGAGGCCCGGATGCGGCTCACCCGGGCCTCGCGACGTCGACGGCGGTCCTTGTCACCGCTGGGTGCGGAGTGTGGGACGGGACTCGGCGGAGAGACGGGACCTCCGCGACGTGTGCGGCGTCCGGTCTGGCTGCCGGATCACCGCTTCTGACGTGGCCACCTTCTCGGTGGCGGTGTAGCACCAGGATTACCCCGCCGGACACGCGAGAACGCCTGGTAACGGGCTGACCGGAAAAGGTTATTCCGAGCATTTACCAAGTTATGACCAGTCCCGCGAATGGTCGTCCGGGGCGCCCGGTCGCCCGTCAACCGGGCGTGCGCGCCGACCGCTCCTGCGCCCGCGCCGACCGCAGCACGCGCGGGTAGAGCAGGAACACGCTCACCAGCGAGGCCAGGCCGAGACCGATGACACCGGTCGCCGGGAGCGACTCCTGGATGTAGCGGTCGATGAACTTGGCCTCGCCCGGCCACAGCGCCATCGCGATCGCGCATCCCAGCAGCGGCAGGCCGACGCCGATCCACTTGTCCCGCGCCGTCCACACCCGGCTGAGCACGATGAGCGCCGCGGCCAGCACCCACACGAACGCCAGGTTCCACCCCCAGGGCACGGTGAGCAGCATCAGTCCCAGGGCCGCCGTCTCCGGCCCGTGGTGGCGCACCGCCATGGACAGGCCGCGCAGCCCGCCGGCCGCCCGGGCCCGTCCGCCGACGGTCATCTCGGTCTGCCCCGGGCCCTCCAGCAGGGACATCAGTCCGTGGCTGGGGCCGCCCCGCCAGGGCGGCGGCGGCCGGTCGGCGTGCCGGGGCTTGGGCGGGATCATCTCGTCGTCCTCGAGGTCGAGGTCACGACCGCCGAAATCCCGCTCCACCAGGTCCTCCGGAGTACCGAGACCGAGCAGGATCCTGCGGACGGTCTCCTCGTCGCGACCGGCCGCGGCGCGCCGCGACTCGATGCGGGAGCGCACCGTCGTGAGATAGGCCGTCCGCTCCCTCGCGGACACACGACCGTGCAGCACCAGAGCGACCTCGGACAGATAGTCGAGTACCAATTGTTCCGAGCGCTGGGTCATGACCCCATATTGGCCCACAATGACCTGGCTTTTAACCCCTTCATCCAATTACGGTCGGTCATTTGTCGGTCGATACGGTCTGCACACGCGTGGCAGCGGGCACCGCCCGCCCAGTACGGGGACTGAAGCGCCCTACGGTGCGGGCATCGCTTAGCGTGGACACGATGACCGACAACGCACAGCTCGACGAGCACGAACCTGGTGCGGGGAGCCGTGGCGCCCCCGGCTCGGGCCGCCCCCCGACGTTCACCTCCTGGCTGCGCGGTCGGTCGGACGACGAACTCGCGGCCCTGGTGGCCGCGCGCCCCGACCTCGTCCAACCGGTTCCGGCCGACATCGGCGCGCTCGCCACGCGCGCCACCACGCGCAACCCCGTCCTGCGGGTCCTGGAGCGCCTGGACCGTTTCGGCCTCCAGGTCCTGGAGTCCGTGGTCGCCCTCGGCGACGACCGCCTGTCCGAACCCGTGGGCGTCACCACCGCCGACCTGTCCGCCGCGCTGGGCCTCACCCCGGCGGCGGACCCGGCCGACGACCTCCTCGCCCGCACCCTGGACGACCTGCTCCGTCTCGCCCTGGTGTGGCCCGACCGCGGACGGCTGCGGCCCGTCCAGGTCCTGCGCGACCTGCTGCCCCAGCCCGCGCAGCTCGGTCCGCCCGTGCGCCCGCTCCTGGCCGCCCTGCCGCACAGCACGGTCAAGCGGCTCGCCGACGACCTGGTGCCCGCCAGCACCGCGGTCACGCCCGTGGAGTCCGTCGCCACCTACCTGTCCGAACCGGCCCACGTCGGCGCCCTCGTCGGCCAGGTCGGCGACCAGGCCAGGCGGCTGCTGGACAGCCTGGCCTGGGGTCCGCCCCACGGCACGGTGACCGACGCGCGTCGCGAGATCTCGCTGGCCAACGCCTCCTCCCCGGTCGAGACGCTCCTGGCGCGGGGGCTGCTCGTCCCCACCGGCGACGACACCCTCACGCTGCCCCGCGAGGTGGCGCTGTACCTGCGTTCGGGTCTGCTGTTCCGCGACGCGTCGACCGCCCCCGAGCCCTTCGAGGGACGGGAGAACCCGGGCACGACCGTGACCCAGGCCGCCGCCGGCCAGGCGTTCACGCTGCTGCGCGCGCTGGAGGAGCTGATGGAGCGCTGGTCGGAGGACCCCGCCGGGGTCCTGCGCAACGGCGGGCTGGGCGTGCGCGACCTGCGCCGGGCCGCCCAGGTGATGGACACCGACGAGCAGACCGCCGCCCTGTACCTGGAGACCGCCCGGGCCGCGGGACTGATCGCCACCGACGACCGCGTCGCCGGCGAGTGGCTGCCCACGCGCGAGTACGACCTGTGGCGGGAGCGCCCGCCCGAGTGGCGCTGGCTGCGCCTGGCCCGCGCCTGGCTGGAGTCGGACCGGGTGGCCGCGCTCAACGGATCACGGGACGCGGGGGGCCGGGTCCGCAACGTGCTGGGCCCCGGACTGGTCCGCCCGGCCGCACCGCAGGCCCGCCACGACGCGCTCTCGGAGCTGGGGACCGCGCCTCCGGGCTTCGCCCCGACCGCGGAGTCGCTGGCCGCGCGCCTGGTCTGGCGCCGCCCGCGCCGCCAGTCGGCGCTGTACACCGAACTCGTGGGGTACGCGCTGTCCGAGGCGGCCGAGCTCGGACTCACCGGACGCGGCGCCCTCGCCGAGCACGCGCGCCCCCTGTTGGAGGGCGACGAGGACGCGGCCGCACGCGTGCTGTCCGCCGAGCTGCCCACGCCGCTGGACTACGTGCTGGTCCAGGGGGACATGACCGCGGTGGCCCCGGGCCCCCTGGTGACCGAGCTCGCCCGCGAGCTCGCCCTGATCGCCGACGTGGAGTCCACGGGCGGGGCGACCGTGTACCGCTTCACGGAGGAGTCCGTGCGCCGCGCCCTGGACGCGGGCCGGGGCATCGCCGACATCACCGATCTGCTCGAACGCCACTCCCGCACACCTTTGCCCCAGGCACTGCGCTATCTGGTGTCCGACGTGGGACGCCGCCACGGGCGCCTGCGCGCGGGCACGGCCTCCAGCTACCTGCGGTGCGACGAGCCGTCGGTGCTGGAGGAGCTGGTGAACGACCGCCGGGCGGGCGACCTGGGGCTGGTGCGACTGGCGCCGACGGTCGTGGCAGCCGGGGTGAGTCGGGCCGCGCTGGTGGAACGGCTGCGCCAGCTGGGGTACCACCCGGTGCCCGAGAGCGGTGACGGATCCATGCGGTTGAGCCGGCCGGAGGTGCGCCGGGCCGACCCGGGGGACGTGCCGGCGCCGAGCGGGTCGGGCGCGTCCCGGGAGCTGTCCCGCGCGGCGGTGAAGGCGATGCGGGCCGGGGACGAGGCGTCCAACATCGCCCGCCGACCGGTGCCGCTGCCCGAGGACGGGCCGCCCGGATCGCGCACGGCGGCGGTCCTGGAGGCGCTCACCCGCGCGGCCAGGGAGGGGCGCAGGGTGTGGATCGGGTACACGGACACCGACGGCCGCCAGGTGAGCCGGATCGTGGAGCCGTCCGGCGTCGACGGCGGCTTCCTGACCGGCTACGACGCCACCCGCGACGCCGTGCACCGCTTCGCCGCCCACCGCATCAGCGCCATCGCCGAGCTGGAGAACACCCCCGACTGACCCCGACACGAAGCCTCCCTCGGGAGTGGGGGTGGGCGACGGGCGGAAAAGGAACCGCGCCGCAGGCGACCCATGGGGGAAAACTCCCGACACCGACACGAAGTGTCCCTCGGGAGTGGTGGCGGGTGGCAGGCAGAAAAGGAACCGCGCCGCAGGCGACCCATGAGGGAAAACTCCCGACACCGACACGAAGTGTCCCTCGGGAGTGGTGGTGGGTGGCGGGCGGGCTAGAGTGGCCGCGAGGTTGGTCGACCACCGACAGCGAGAGAACCCTCCATGAGCAACGCCTCTCTGCCCCCCGGAGCATCCTCCCCCCGTGATCGTGACCGCGGTTCCGGCCGCGGGGCGGAGCGTTCGGCGGAGCGCGACGGGGACCGGGACGAGCCCGCCACCGTCACGGGCGGCGGATCCAGCAGCTCCACGATGGCCCTGATCCTGCACGCGCTGACCTTCCTGTGCTGCGCGAACTGGCTGTTCGGGATCGCCGGGATCGTGTTCGCCGTCCGGGCCGCGCACGCGCGCGACCGCGGACGCGGGGACCAGGCGGAGACGCTCACCAGATACTCCTGGTACTGCCTGGGCGCGGCGGGAGTGATGTTCTTCGTCATGCTGGTGCTGACCTTCATCACGTGGACACAGGCGGGGTCGTGGATCGACGGCATCGCCCCGGTCACCAACTGGTGATCCCGCCCGCGGGACCGAACCATGGCACGCGTCGGCGCGTCCCATGGTGTGGGGCGGGGTAGAAGCCGAGGAGGCACGGCGGGAGGTGGCAGTGGACAGGGCACAGAACAGTCCTCGGGACTTCTGGGAGAAGGGCAGCGGCGCCGGAGGCGGCGCGCCCCGGCCCCTCGGCGGCGCACCCCGGCCCGCGCGGCCGCCCGGCCCCGGCGCGGCCCCCGGCCTCGTCGTGCCGACCGAGCCCCGGCCGACCGGCCCTCCCCCGCGCGTCGGCGGCGCCGTGGCCGCCCTCGTGGTGGCGCTGCTCACCCTCGCCGTACCGGTCCTGGGCGTCTCGCTCGGCTTCTGGTTCTTCCTGCTGGTCACCAACGTCCCCGGCATCGGCTTCGGCATCGCGGCCCTGACCAAGATCCCCGACGAGGCCGCCGTGGAACGCTTCCTGCGCTACACGTGGGCGTGCAACTTCGCCTATCTCGTGTTGTCGGTGGTGTTCCTGGTCCCTGTGATGATCCTGGCGCTCATGGTGACGATGTTCGCCCTCTGAGCGCCTGCCCCCGATCCCCCGCACCCGAAAGCTTCGGAGACGCACGACGATGAGTGACGACTGGTACCAGCAGCAGCCTCCTCCGGGCCCCCAGGGGGGCTACGGCGGCTACGGCGGCTACGGCGGCTACGGCGACTCCACCGGCGGCTACGCCGCCCACGGGTCCTACGGGTCCTACGGGTCCTACGGCGGCGGCTACCCGCCTCCCCAGGACCCCTACGCGCCGACCGGTGAGATGCCCTCCCAGGGCAACATGGTCGGCGCGCTCGTCATGGCGATCATCCTGATGGTGACCTGCTGCGGCGCGGTGTCCGTCGTCGGCGTGGTCTTCTCCGCCCTGGCACTGGGTGAGAAGTACGACTCCGAGCGCGCCGCCAAGTACACCCGCTACGCGTGGATCTCGAACTGGATCAACCTGGGCATCGTCCTTTTCGTGATCGTGGCCTACATCCTGTTGATGGTCTTCGCGTTCGCCTCGTCCGCCTGATCGGAGGGCGAAGGCCGGCCCGGGCATGATCCGGGCGTCCGCCGCGTTGCACCTGTGGCCGCCCGCCCCACCAGATTGAAGGTCCGCGTGTCCTGCCTGATCGTCCAGTCCGACAAGACGCTCCTGCTCGAGATCGACCACGAGCTCGCCGGGGAGTGCCGCCGCGCCATCGCGCCCTTCGCCGAGCTGGAGCGCGCCCCCGAGCACGTGCACACCTACCGGATCACCCCGTTGGCCCTGTGGAACGCACGCGCCGCGGGGCACGACGCCGAGCAGGTCGTGGACGCGCTGATCAGCTACTCGCGCTTCCCCGTGCCGCACTCGCTGCTGGTGGACATCGCCGAGACCATGGACCGCTACGGGCGGTTGAAGCTCGTGGGCGACCCCGTGCGCGGCCTGGTCCTGGAGTCCACCGACCGCGCGGTGCTGGAGGAGATCGTCCGCGCCAAGAAGCTCAAGGGCATGCTGGGCGAGCGGTTGAGTCCGGACTCGGTCGCGGTGCACCCGAGCCAGCGCGGCAACCTGAAGCAGGCGCTGCTCAAGATCGGCTGGCCGGCCGAGGACCTGGCCGGGTACGTCGACGGTGAGGCGCACGCGATCGAGCTCGACCAGGACGGCTGGGAGCTGCGCGGCTACCAGCGGGAGGCCGCGGAGAGCTTCCACGCCGGCGGCTCCGGCGTGGTGGTGCTCCCCTGCGGCGCGGGCAAGACCATCGTGGGCGCCGCGGCGATGGCGATGACCGGCGCGACCACGCTCATCCTGGTGACCAACACGGTCTCCGTGCACCAGTGGAAGTCCGAACTGCTCAAGCGCACGTCGCTGACCGAGGAGGAGATCGGCGAGTACTCCGGTACCCGCAAGGAGATCCGCCCTGTCACCATCGCGACGTACCAGGTGATGGCGGCCCGCCGGAAGGGCGTGTACACGCACCTGGAGCTGTTCGACGCCCGCGACTGGGGGCTCGTGGTCTACGACGAGGTGCACCTGCTGCCCGCGCCGATCTTCCGGATGACCGCGGACCTGCAGGCGCGGCGCCGTCTGGGGCTGACCGCCACGCTGGTGCGCGAGGACGAGCGCGAGGGCGACGTGTTCTCGCTGATCGGCCCCAAGCGCTACGACGCCCCGTGGAAGGACATGGAGAACCAGGGGTGGATCGCCCCGGCGGACTGCGTCGAGGTCCGGGTGGACCTGTCGGAGTCCGAGCGCATGGCCTACGCCACCGCCGAGCCGGAGGACCGCTACCGCTTCTGCGCCTCGTCGGAGACCAAGACCACCGTGGTGCGGGAGCTCGTGGAACGCCACCCGGACGAGCAGGTCCTGGTCATCGGGTCCTACATCGACCAGCTGGACGATCTCGGCGCCTCGCTGGGGGCGCCGGTCATCAAGGGCGAGACGCGCAACAAGGAGCGCGAGCGCCTGTTCGACGCGTTCCGCTCCGGTGAACTGCGCACGCTGGTGGTCTCGAAGGTCGCGAACTTCTCGATCGACCTGCCCGAGGCCGGTGTGGCGATCCAGGTGTCGGGCTCGTTCGGCTCGCGCCAGGAGGAGGCCCAGCGCCTCGGACGGGTGCTGCGGCCCAAGACCGACGGCCGCGCGGCGCGCTTCTACGCCGTGGTGGCGCGGGACACGCTGGACCAGGAGTACGCGGCGCACCGGCAGCGCTTCCTGGCCGAGCAGGGGTACGCCTACCGGATCACGGACGCGGCCGACCTGCGGGCGGGCGACGAGATCTGACCACGGGTCAGACCGAGGGCAGACCGCCCATGACGTAGGTGAACGCGGCGATGCCCCAGGCCACCAGCGAATAGCTCAGCGTGCGCGTGCGCAGGATCCGGTCGCCGCGCACGGACGGCGCGGTGAGGGCGGCGACGAGCAGGGCCAGCCCGAGGAACGCGGGGATCGCGGAGGCCAGGGCGAACAGCTGGGTCTGGGCGGCGCAGTCGGCATAGCCGGAGGTGCCGGGATCACCACAGAACACGTCGTCTCCCGATCGGATCGTTCGGTGCGGGCGGTACTCCCCGACCGTACCGTTTCGGAGCGGCCGGATCACCGCCGCGGCCGACCGTATCCGGGGCCCGTCGGCCCTGTGGGCGCGGCGTCGCCGACCCCCTGGCCGAACACGATTCGGGTGTGTCGTGGCACAGGCCACGCCTGCCCTTTACACGAAGCCGCTTCGTGTCCAATCATGAGGACAGCCACAGCCCCCCAGGAGGCCCCCATGCCCGTCCCCGCCGCCGATCGGCCCGCCCCCACGACCCAGCGCACCGGTTTCCACTCGCTGCGAGGAGGCGGTCTCAACTGGGACTCGCTGCCTCTGCGCCTGTTCACCAAGGGCAACGCCCGCTTCTGGAACCCCGCGGACATCGACCTCAGCCAGGACGCCGAGGACTGGAAGAAGCTCAACGACGAGGCGCGGACGCGGATCCTGCGCCTGTGCGCGTTCTTCGTGGCGGGCGAGGAGGCGGTCACCGAGGACATCCAGCCCTTCCTGCGCGCGATGGCCGCCGAAGGCCGCCTGGGCGACGAGATGTACCTGACCCAGTTCGCGTTCGAGGAGGCCAAGCACGTCCAGGCGTTCCGCCTGTGGCTGGACGCCCTGGGCGTGCGGGACGACCTCCACGGGTTCGTCGACGCCAACGCCGGATACCGCGCGCTGTTCTACGACGAGCTGCCCCGGTCCCTGGACGCCCTCCTGCACGACCCGGGCCCGCGCAACCAGGTGCGCGCCTCGGTGACCTACAACCACATCATCGAGGGCTCACTCGCCCTCACCGGCTACTACGCCTGGAACCACCTGTGCACCGTGCGCGACATCTTCCCCGGGATGCGCGAGATCGTGCGCAGGATCGGCGACGACGAGCGCCGCCACATGGCGTGGGGCACCTTCACCTGCCGTCGGCACGTCGCCGCCGACGAGGCCAACTGGGAGGTGGTGCGCGAGCGCCTGGACGAACTCCTCCCGCACGTGCTGACCACGGTCGACGAGGGCGACCGGCCCTCCAGCGACCCCGACGCGCAGCGCTACGAGCTGCCGACCGGCGAGCTGCTCAGGTACGCGGGCGACCGGGCCACACGCCGCCTGGGCGCCATCGAGTCGGCGCGGGGCGTGCCGCTGGCCCGCATCGACCTGGACGCCTCACCCGAGGACCTGGAGGAGCGGTTCGGCGAGGAGGACCGCGCGGCCATGGCCCGGGTGGCCCCCTCGGAGTGAGGCGCCGACGGCACGGAGCGGGACCGGACACAACAAAGCGCCGCAGAATGACATAAAGACCAAAAAGGGTCGGCAAAAGTCGGCTTTACTTTTGCTTTGCACCTGCTTTACCAAAGGAATTTCTACTATCAATTCGGGTTCGCCGCCCATGCGGCGGACCCGAATTCTGCGTCCCGCTGCCCGTGTGGGCGGGGCTCCCCCCTGCCCGGGCCCAAGACCGAGGTGCTTTGTGAAGCTCACCAGGACACTCGCCGTCGCCGTCATGACCGCCGCCGCCACACTCGCACTCGCCGCCCCGGCCGCCGCTCTCGCCCCGAAGGTCGAACCGACCCCGCAGTGCGAGAGCAATGGCAACAAGCCGCCCTGCTGGGAGTACTACACCTGGTACTGGACCTATTCCGCGTGCCACGCGGAGGGCCAGAAGCAGGTGTCCAGCCACGCCAGGTACGACGACTACACCTGTGACGGTGGAGCCACCGTCTACCTCTGGCTGCACCGGAGGTAGCCCGGCGACCCCGGTCCCGCCACACCCCACGCCGGCGGGACCGGACCCCTTGCCGTGCCCGACCGCCCGCCCGCCCGCTAACCGTCCGCGTGCATGACGAGGTCGATGACGATCCCGGACGCGACGACGAGGGTGTTCAGCGGCTCGGGCAGCGTCCCGTACCGCCGCCGAGCACAGTAGGTTCCGGCCGGAGCGTCCGTCCCGGCCGCGGCCACAAGCGGCCGGCGGTCGGCGGGCCATGGCCGGTGCCCGCCCGGGACGGCTACCTGCTGCCCTCGCGCAGGACGAGGTCGATCGCGATCCCCGACGCGACGACCAGGGTCTTCAGCGGCTCGGGCAGCGTCGGGTACCGGCGCCGCAGGACGTAGGTGTCGGCGGCGGTGAAGGCCTCCCCCAGGGAGGGCAGGCTCCGGTCGACCCGTGCCACCTCGTGGCCGTTGTGGTCGTTGATCTTGAACTCGCGGCCGACGAAGTTGCCCTCGATGGTGCCGAGCTTGCGCTTCCACGGGTCCATCAGCGTGAAGCCGGCCTTGAAGAACTTGAGGTCCTGCTCGATGGTGCCGACCGGCCGCCCGTCGGGCCAGGACACCGTCGTCGTCGCGGTCATCCAGGACCACTGCTTGTGGATCGTGAGCCGCGGGCGCCGGTACATGTCGTTGACGACGACCTTGCGCTGGAACCCGGCCGTGTTGTCGACGAGGGCGCGCAGGACGCGCGTGCCCGAGTTCAGGTCCGGCTCGTAGACGTGGGCGATCTGCTGCCCGCGCTCGTCGAAGCAGTGGTACTCCGACTCATCGACCATGAAGCGCTTGGGCTGCTTCACGAGGAGGGGATTGGCGGCGAAGAAGTCCATGACGAGCACTCTAGAACCTGGTCGTAGCCCTCCACACCGCAGGCCACGGCCACATACGGCCACGCGATCCGCCCGGAGTCACCGGCGTCTCGGCCGCCGGTCGCGCGGTCAGTCGTCGTCCGGGCGCCACAGCTCCCGGCGACCGCGCTCGGCCTCCAGCGCGATGCGGCCGAAGGGCTCACTGCGCCAGTCGCCGCCCTCCGCCACGTGGTTGGCGTACAGGATGTCGCCCTCCCGCGACAGGACGTAGAGCGAGTCCACCAGGCGATGGGTCTCCAGGAACTCGATGGTGTTGGGTACGCCCAGGTAGAAGCGGTCGTGCTGGTCCTGCGTGATCCACCGGCCGAAACCCTGGTCCTGGCGGGACCGCGAGAGGCGGTCGGCGATCGCGAACCGGCTGTTGGACGCGTGCGTGGCCACGAAGGCCACCTCCACCCGATAGCCGGCGTCGCGAAAGCCCTGGACCCAGTGCGCCGCCCAGTCCGCCCGGCCGAGCGGGTGGCTGCACACGACGTCCACCCGACCCGCGTGCACGTGGTCCATGGCCAGTCGGTGCAGGCCCGCGACCTGCGCGGCCAGCGCATGCGAGGCCGCGAGGTCGTCCTCGGCCATCGCCCACTCGTAGTCCGGGGCCAGCCGCAGCAGGTCGTCGCCGTCGTAGCTGACCGTCCCCTCGGGCAGCACCGGCATGACCTGGCGCTGCAGGGTCGACTTGCCGGAGCCGGGCTGGCCGCCGAAGAGCAGCAGGCGCGGGCGCTCGCGCGCGGGGCCGGACAGCCGCTCGCGCAGCGCGAGGTCGAACAGGGCGGTCAGCTCGTCCCCCCGCACGGTGCGGCCGAGTTCTGAGGGCGTGGCGCCCTGCGGCGGCCGCACGGGTCGCGCGCGCAGGTCGGCGATGGTCGCGGGCAGTTCGTCGTTGAGGCGGCGCAGCTGATCGGGCGCCAGGTGGGGCAGCATGGACTCCTCGCTCAGCAGCACCCGGGCCCGCTCGGCCAGCGACGGATCGGTGCCGCCGCGGGACAGGCAGGCTCCGATGGCGGCGCTGTAGAGGTTGTAGGCCTTCTCCCGGGCCTGGCGGAGATCGTCGGTCTGGGGCGGGACGCCCCCGCTGGAGCTGTGCGACAGGAGCGGACGCGGCTCCGTGGTGGGGGCGTCGGTGGTCTCGTGAGGGATCGCCATGCTGGCCGCCTTTCCGGCCGGCGGAGGGCCGGAGTCGATGGGGCACCGCTTCTGACACCCCGGATGCTAGTGGCTTGGCTCACGTCCGTCCGGTGATCGGGCCGATGCGGCCTAGAGTGGCCACATGCCGCAGACTCCGCCCGCGCAGGGCCCCGCCGTGATCGACGCCCTGGCCTGGGTGCACGTCCACGAGGGACGGCTGCTGTGCGTCCGGTCCCGAGGCAAGGACCTGCTCTACGTCCCCGGTGGCAAGCGCGATCCCGGTGAGAGCGACGAGGCCGCCGTGACGCGTGAGGCACGCGAGGAGGTCAGCGTGGTCCTGCGTCCGGGCACCTTCCGCCAGGTCGCGGTGATCGACGAGGCCGCCCACGACCAGGCGCCCGGCACACGCGTGCGCATGGCCTGCTACGCCGCCGAGCACGACGGCCGGATCCGCGCCGACAACGAGATCACCGGCCTGGAGTGGATCGGCTTCGCCGACCGCGACCGCTGCGCCCCCGCCGTCCGCCGCCTCGTGGAGATCCTGCACGCGGAGGGCACCGTCCGCTGACCGCCCCGCCCCTCACGGCCTCAGGCGGGCCAGGTGTCCGGGCCGGGGAACTTGGACGTGTCGATGTCGAGCCCGAAGGGCTCCGGCAGCGTGATCTTCTCCCCGAAGTCCACCGTGGTCGCGTGGTTGTAGCGCCCGTTGCCCGGCTGCTCGTAGAGGGTGACCGACGGCCCGTTCTCGTCCCAGGCGTCGACCAGCAGGTAGAGCGGGACCGGGCCGTGCGCGTATCCCCACAACTTGTTCTTGCGGTCGGTGTCCTTGCTGCTCTTGGACACGATCTCGACCACCAGTTCCGCCTCGTCCGCGGGGCAGGGCGACCGTGAAGGGTCGAGGACGACGGACTCGGGCATGACGACCAGGTCGGGCATGTACAGCCGCTCGACGGCCGGCACCTGGATACCCAGGGTCTGGTAGATGCCCCAGTCATCGGGAACGGCACGGGCGAGGGCACGGTTCACCCGGACCGCGATGTAGTTGTGGGGATCAGATGGGGGAGCCTCGAGCACGACTCCGTTGTCATCGACGATCTCGGCCCGCCAACCGTCGGGCACGTCCAACTGTTGCCAGGTGCGCAGGAAGTAATCCCATCTCGACGACTCCACCTGAGCAGGGGGTTCAGTCACGGTAGGACCCATCGGTGTGTCGGGCGTGGAAGCCCGGTCCTTCACGGCCGGGAAACGCCCTTCTCCTCCCGGATCGTATAGGCGTAGCCGTCGGCGCGTTGAAGCAGACGCAGGTGCCTGCGGTTGATGCCCTGGACAGTGCCATGAGCAGTGGTGATGTTGAAGCTTCCCGAAGCACGCACCGCGACCCGCCCGGTGTGGATCCCGGCCTTCTTCCCCTTGGGAACGACGGCACGGACCAGGTCACCGGTGGCGAACCCGAAGAACCGTTTGGTTCGCGGCAGCCGCAACCGGGGGAAGCCGTACTTGTCGGGGCGGGTCCGGGCATAGGTCCCGCGCCCGGAGCACCCGGCCACCAGCACCGTGCTCACGGTCTGGGCGACCTCCTCGGCCTTGCCCACGCACAGTGCGTCCAGTGTGTGGGACTTGGGCAACCGGTTACGGGTGCGGTTCCACTTGGTGCGCCCGTTCAGCGGCGCGTTGGTGGCCCCGCAGTAGGCGCAGGCACGGCCGAACTTGGCCAGCAGGTACTCGCGCACCTCGTAGCCGTGCAGGGTCCCCTGTTGGTAGCCCACACCTTCGAGGGGCCCGTCGACGGACAGGGCGTGGGTGTCGAACGCCACCCGCTCCACATGCACCGCCCCGACGGGTGCCCACCCGGTGAGCCGGTCGACCCACGAGACGGGGGTGTCCACCCGGTGCTGAAGGGACGGGGGCAGCCAGCCCCGGGGCCTGGCCCGGTTGCCGAACCGGGGCGGCCGGTAGCGCAGGTTCGAGGTGCGGCGGCGCCGACGATAGCCGGACCGCTGAGCGAGCTTCTTACGGATGGCCGCGCCCCGATGGTCGAGCTGAATCGCGTACCGGCCCCGGCGCTCCCCGCCCCGGTGGGTGAACACGGCGATGCCGGTGTGCCTCGATCCGGGGTCGATACCCAGTTCCACACCGTCCACCTCGGAGCCTTCGATCGTGCGGTCCTTGAGACGGATCACGAACGGGGTGTGCCGGTGTACCACCGCCCGGCCCTTGGCCAGGAGCTTGCGGGCCCTGGCCGGATGGCAGGGCTGCAACGGGGCGCCGCGCTTGTCGAGGACGAACACACACGGGTCACTCTCTCTGGTGTGGGCCTCACGGCCCTTCTCCCCGGCCCCGCAGGGCTCGGGAGTGACGCCGGAACCGCCAGGTGAGGCGGTACCGGTCTCCCCTCGCACATGTTCCGCACCGGGTACCACATCAGTGGTGTGGTGTCCGCGCCCCGTTTCGTCCCTGATCCTTGGGGTGTCTGCTGGCGCGGATTCCAGAGCAGGCCGCTGAGGAAGCACGGCCTGGTGGGTCTTCTGTCCTGTGCGGAACGTAGCCATCGAGGTCACCTCATCACGGGTGATGGCTGGTGCTGGTAAAAGCGCCCCCCAGCCGATTCGACTGAAAGCCCAGCCCTTCCGGGCCGGAATCCCTTTACTTCGAGTTGCACCTCCGGACAAGGACAGTAACGCTCCGTGCACCTCGTCACCCGACACTTCGCAGAATAACTCCCCACTGCGGCGGGACCACGAACGTCCACGCAGGTGTCAGGCCGGGGCCGGGTCGGGGACCCGCCCGGTCCAGCGGCCCCTGGTGCGGGCGAGCAGCATCGCGGTCGGCACACCGAGGACGAACGGCAGCAGGAAGGCCACCACCGTGAGGATGTCCGCGCCCTGCACCTCCAGGTAGCGACCGTTCAACAGGGCCTGGGCGACCGTCTGGAACACCAGGTGGAAGCCCACACACGCCCACACGCTGCCGGTCAGCACCCGCAGGCACCCGAGCACCAGGCCCATCACCAAGAACAGCGGCAGCCGTTCGGCGAGCACCTCCCAACCACTGTCGAGCACCCAGATCGCGCTCCCCCACAGCGCGAACAGCACGGCCTGGACCACCACCACGAGCCACGCCCCCATGGCGGCGTTGAGGTTGCGGAACAGGTAGCCGCGGAAGATCAGCTCCTCCGGCACCGCCTCGAACAGCAGCACCAGCACCGCCAGCAGCAGCAGACCCGCCACCGCCTCCGCCCCGGAGACGGACAGCCCGAACGCGCTCCACCCCATCGCCACGCACCAAGCGATGCCCGCGAAGCCCGGCAGCGCCCAGGACGCCGCGCCCACCAGGAACGGTCGCCACTGCGCACGGTCCAAGGTCAGCCCCAGCCCTCGCCACGGCCGCCGGTCCAGGTAGCGGCGGGCCAGCCACACCATGGGCAGCGCCAGCACGAACACCACAAGGGTGTTCACCACGTGGTGGGGGACGCTCAGCTCCCCGTCCGGGAAGAACGTGCCCACCCACGCCATCAGCCGCCAGATCAGGTGGGCTGCCGCCACCACGACGGCGACGCGCACGAGGAGGGGTGGTCGGCGCGCGTGCTCGCGGGCTCCGGCGGCGAGGGTCGTGGGGGCGGAATCGTCCATGGTGCCCAGTCTCATGTGGCCGCCCCCTCCCCCACATCCGGTGTGGCCCCGGATCGTCCCTGACCTCACCCTGGCGCCGGCTCAGGGAAGCCGGGCGACCGGAACGGGCGACCGGAAAATGAGTGGCCGTTCCCCAGGACGCCGGACTAGGTTCGGTCACTGTGCGTTCACTCCCGGAGCCGCCAGGCACACCCGACCACCGGTCGCCGGACCGCTACCTGCTCTGGCTCGCCCGGCGGTCGTGGCCGTCCCTGGCCTGGTCCGGGGCCGTCAGCGGGGGCTTCTGGGTCTGCCTCACCCTGATGTCGGCGACCCTGGGCGCCGCCGTCGACTCCGGGATCGCAGGCGGGGGCACCGGCGCCCTGCTGCGGTGGTCGGCGCTCCTGGCCGGGCTCGCCGCCCTCGGCGCGGTCCTGGTGCTGCTGAGCCACCGCGCCGACTGCTTCAACTGGTACGCGTCCGCCTACCGCACGGTCCAGGTGGTGACCGGGCGCTCCGTGCGGCTGGGTCCCACCCTGACCCGCCGGCTCCCGTCCGGCGAGGTCGTGGCCGTGGGCACGGACGACATCGACCGCGTCGGCGAATTCTCCGAGAGCGCCTCCGCGCTGCCCGGGGCTCTGGTCTCCGTCGCCGTGATCAGCGCCCTCATGCTGGACTCGCACGTGACATTCGGCCTCATCGTGCTGGTGTCGGTCCCGTTGATCCTGGTGGGGATGGTGCCGCTGCTGCGCGTGTTCTCCCAGCGCCAGGAGCACCACCGCGACCGCCAGGCCGAACTGACCACCCGCTCCACCGACCTGGTCGCGGGCCTGCGCGTCCTGCGGGGCGTGGGCGGAGAGCGCACCGTGGGCGACCGCTACGCCGCCGAGTCCCAGCGGGTGCGCGCCGCCGGGGTGCGCGTGGGGTGGGCCGACGCCGCGCTCCAGTCCGTCCGCGAACTGCTGCCGGGCCTGCTGTTGGTGGGGATCGTCTGGTACGGCGCC
Organism: Nocardiopsis sp. Huas11; assembly: GCF_003634495.1. Taxonomy (GTDB): domain Bacteria; phylum Actinomycetota; class Actinomycetes; order Streptosporangiales; family Streptosporangiaceae; genus Nocardiopsis. Next base: position 1,627,015 of record NZ_RBKY01000001.1, read on the forward strand.
CGGCTGGCGCTGTCCGGAGAGATCTCCGTCGGGCAGCTCGTCGCGTTCTACGGCTACACGGGCGGTCTGGCGACCGCCGTGCGCCAGCTCATGCGCGTGGCCTCCGCCTACGTGTCGGCGCGGGTGGCCGCCGCGCGGGTGGTGCGCGTGCTGCGGCTCGCCCACGACCATCCCGACCCCGAGCACCCCGCGGCCGAACCCGCCGCCCCGTGCGATCTGCGCGATCCCGCCAGCGGGGTGGCGGTGCCCGCCCTGCGCACGACGGGGGTCGTGTGCCCCGACCCGACCGACGCCACCGCCATCGCCGAGCGGCTCGGCCGCTACCGCGACGGTGCGGGCGGCGAGGCGGACGCGGTCCTGGTCGAACGCGCCACCGGCCGCGCCGTCCGCCTGCGCGACCTGCCCCGGAGCCGGGTGCGCGAGCGGATCCTGGTCGCCACCAACAGCGCCCACCTGTTCTCCGGCCGGCTGCGCGACGAGCTCTCCCCCGACGGCGGGCTGTCCGACGACGCCCTGGCCCGGGTCGTGCACGCAGCCAACGCCGACGACATCGTCCGGCAGTCGCCCTCCGGGTTCGACGCCGTGCTCACCGAGCGGGGCCGCGAGTACTCCGGTGGCCAGCAGCAGCGGCTGCGACTCGCCCGGGCCCTGGCCCTGGACCCGGAGATCCTCGTCCTGGTCGAGCCGGCCTCCGCCGTGGACGCCCACTCCGAGGCCGCCATCGCCGCGGCCCTGCCCGTCGAGCGCGCCGGGCGCACCACGGCGCTGGTCACGACCAGTCCGCTGCTCCTGGACCGCACCGACCACGTGCAGTTCGTCGAGCGGGGCCGTGTGGTGGCCCAGGGCACCCACCGCGCACTGCTCGCCTCCGTCCCCCGCTACGCCGAGACCGTCCTGCGCACCGTGACCACAGGTGGGAACCGATGACCCAGACCACCGAACGCTCCACCGCCCCGCACCTGCCCACGGTGCCGGAGTGGCAGCCGAGCGCGGGACTGCCGGTCGCGGGGGGATCGGTCGTGTGGGCCCGCCTGCGCCGGGCGGGCCGGGACCACGGCCGGACCCTGGCGGGCGTCGTCGCCCTGTACGGGGTGGCCGCGCTCGCGGCCCTCGCCGCCCCGTGGGTCCTGGGGATGCTCGTCGACGCCGTGCGCGCCGACGTCGGCACGGGCCGTGTGGACCGCCTGGCGGTCGTCATCGTCGTCGCCCTCGGCGTCAACGCCGTGTTCGTGCTCTGGTCGGTGGCCCTGTCGGTCCGGTTCGGGGAGAACCTGCTCGCCGAGCTGCGCGAGGAGTTCGTGCACGCCGTGCTGCGCCTGCCCCTGGGAACGGTGGAGAGGGCGGGCACGGGCGACCTGGTGGCCCGCACCGGGCGCGACATCGGCCACCTCAGCCACACCGTGCGCAACTCGGTGCCGCTCATGGTGGTCAGCCTGGTGTCGGTGGTCGTCTTCGCCGCCGCGCTCGCGCTGGTCCATCCCCTGCTGCTGGCCGCCTGGGTGCCGTCGGTCGCGCTCATCTGGGCGACGACCCGCTGGTACGCGCGCCGTGCCCCCGACGGGTACGTGCGCGAGTTGTCGAGCTACTCCGACCTCACGCAGAGCGTCACCGACACGGTGGAGGGCGCGCACACGATCGAGGCGCTGGGCCGCCAGGCCCGCCAGGGCGCGCTCAACGACCAGCGCGTCCACCGGGCCTACCTCGCCGAGCGCTACACGCTGTCGCTGCGCTGCGTGTGGTATCCGTCCCTGGAGCTGGGCTACCTGCTGCCGGTCGCGGTGACGTTCCTGGTCGCGGGGCTGCTGGCCGCGGACGGCGCGCTCACCGTCGGCCAGGTCGCCACGGCGGTGTTCGTGTCGATGCAGCTCGGCACCCCGCTCGACCGGCTGCTGGACGAGGTGGACAGCCTGATGATGGGGTACACCTCGCTGCGCCGGCTGCTCGGCGTGGGGATGGCCGAGGAACGCGCCTCGGCCGGTGCCGTGGCCGCCGACGGCGTGCCGCGCGCCGTGCAGGTCCAGGACCTGCGCTTCGGCTACACCGACACCGAGGTGCTGCACGGTGTCGACCTCGCGCTCCGGCCCGGGGAGCGGATCGCGGTGGTGGGTCCGAGCGGGGCGGGCAAGTCGACGCTGGGCAAGCTGATCGCCGGGATCCACCCGCCGGACTCGGGCCGGGTGCGCGTGGGCGGCACGGACCTGGCGGAGCTGGCGCCCGAGCGGCGCCGGGAACGCGTGATCCTGCTGAGCCAGGAGAGCCACGTGTTCCGTGGCAGCCTCGCCGAGAACCTGGCGCTGGCCCTGGACGGCGAGGCCGGAGCCGGGTCCGTGGACGAGGAGCGCCTGTGGCGGGCGCTGGCCGCCGTGGGCGCCGAGTCGTGGGTGCGCTCGCTCCCCGAGGGGCTGGCCACGCGGGTGGGCTCGGGCCACCAGGACCTGGACCCCGCGCACGTCCAGCAGATCGCCCTGGCCCGGGTGGTGCTGGCCGACCCGGGGGTGCTGGTGCTGGACGAGGCCACGTCCCTGATGGATCCGCGGTCGGCCCGGGACCTGGAGCGGTCCCTGGCCGGGGTCCTGGAGGGCCGCACGGTGGTGGCGATCGCGCACCGCCTGCACACGGCCCACGACGCGGACCGGATCGCGGTGGTGGAGGACGGCCGGATCAGTGAGCTGGGCAGCCACGACGAACTGCTCGCGCGCGGCGGTTCCTACGCCGACCTCTGGCACGCCTGGCACGGCGACTGAACGCCCCGCCCCGGCCCGCACCGGGACGCCGCCGAACGTTGGGGACCGGGAGGGTCGTGCCTCCCGGCCCACCCAGCACATCCGGCCCGACCGCCCTCGCGCGGCCCCGGAAACGGCGAAACCGGGCGGCCCCGAAGGGCCACCCGGTCGTCGCGGGCGGGGTCGCGTACCTGACCCCGGGAACGCGGACTCCTAGAAGTCCATGCCGCCCATGCCACCGGTCGGGTCGGCGGCCGGAGCCCCGCCCTTCTCCGGCTTGTCGGCGATGACGGCCTCGGTGGTCAGGAACAGACCAGCGATGGAGGCCGCGTTCTGCAGTGCGGAGCGGGTGACCTTGGTCGGGTCGATGACGCCGTCCTTGAACAGGTCGGTGTACTCACCGGTCGCGGCGTTGAAGCCGAAACCGGGCTCCAGGTTGCGGACACGCTCCGCCACGACGCCGCCTTCGAGGCCGGCGTTGATGGCGATCTGCTTCAGCGGCTCGGCGATGGAGCGGCGAACGATGTCGGCACCGATGGCCTCGTCGCCCTGCAGGTCCAGCTTCTCGAACGCGGGGACGCTGGCCTGGAGCAGCGCGACGCCGCCACCGGGCAGGATGCCCTCCTCGACCGCGGCCTTGGCGTTGCGGACGGCGTCCTCGATGCGGTGCTTGCGCTCCTTGAGCTCCACCTCGGTCGCGGCACCGGCCTTGATGACGGCCACGCCGCCGGCCAGGCGCGCCAGGCGCTCCTGCAGCTTCTCGCGGTCGTAGTCGGAGTCGGTGCGCTCGATCTCGTTGCGGATCTCGTTCACGCGACCGGCGATCGCGGTGGCGTCACCGGCACCGTCCACGATGGTGGTCTCGTCCTTGGTGACGACGACCTTGCGGGCGCGGCCGAGCAGGTCGAGCTCGGTGTTCTCGAGCTTGAGGCCGACCTCTTCGGTGATGACCTGGCCGCCGGTCAGCACGGCGATGTCGCCGAGCTGGGCCTTGCGGCGGTCGCCGAAGCCCGGAGCCTTGACGGCGACGGACTTGAAGGTGCCGCGGATCTTGTTCACGACGAGGGTCTGCAGGGCACCCTGCTCGACGTCCTCGGCGATGACCATCAGCGGACGGCCGGACTGCAGGACCTTCTCGACAACGGGCAGGAACTCGTTGTTGTTGGAGATCTTGGAGTTGACGATGAGGATGTAGGGGTCCTCGAGGACCGTCTCCATGCGCTCAAGGTCGGTGGCGAAGTAGGGCGAGATGTAGCCCTTGTCGAAGCGCATACCCTCGGCGAGCTCCAGCTCGAGCCCGAAGGTCTGGCCCTCCTCGACGGTGATGACGCCTTCCTTGCCGACCTTGTCCATCGCCTCGGCGATGGTCTCGCCGATCTGCGTGTCACCGGCGGAGATGGAGGCGGTGGAGGCGATCTGCTCCTTGGTCTCGACCTCCTTGGAGAGGTTGCCGAGCTCCTCGTTGATGCGAGCCACGGCGGCCTCGATGCCGCGCTTGAGACCGATCGGGTTGGCGCCCGCGGCGACGTTGCGCAGACCCTCGCGTACGAGAGCCTGGGCCAGCACGGTGGCGGTGGTGGTGCCGTCACCCGCGACGTCGTCGGTCTTCTTGGCGACCTCCTTGACCAGCTCGGCCCCGATCTTCTCCCACGGGTCCTCGAGCTCGATCTCCTTGGCGATGGAGACACCGTCGTTGGTGATCGTGGGGGCGCCCCACTTCTTCTCCAGGACGACGTTGCGACCCTTCGGGCCGAGCGTGACCTTGACGGCGTCAGCGAGCTGGTTCATGCCGCGCTCGAGGCCGCGACGGGCCTCCTCGTCGAACGCGATCAGTTTGGCTGCCATTGAGTTCTTGTCCTCCCGTGACCGGGCTGATACGCGATGGGACGAGGCGTGCGCCCGCGACGGACGACCGCGGCGCCACCGACAACCCGTCTGTCGGAACCCCGTGATCTCGCAGCCTCGATCCGGTTTAGCACTCACCTTGCTGGAGTGCTAACCGTGTCTATTTTTAGCACTCGCCCCTGGAGAGTGCAAACGATGTGGTCACGATTTCCCGACCGCGAAGACCGCCGTTCACCTGCGCATTCAACCCCGAATGAGCTGTTTTGCGCGCTCAGCGGACAGATCGGGCCGAGGACCTGCCCCCGCCTCGGACGAGGCCCGCCCCGGTGGATCCCCGCTTCGGCGATCACCAGCGACAGCGTCCGCGCGGTTGCCGGCCCAGGTCATGGATCCGGAGCTGTTCCCGGCCCTGACCGCCGTGGTCCGGGCGGGGGTACCGCTGGGCGGCACGCCGCCGCAGGGGGAGGGCCCGCCCCCGGACACCAGGTTCGGCATCGAGCGCTTCCTGGACGGCGTGCAGGCCTGGGCGTCCGAGCGGGCCTCCCTGCGGTGAGCCGTGCCCCCGCGGCCGACGCCGGGCTCAGGCGCTGATCCGCCGCGTCCTCCTCGCTCCGGCCCACAGCGCCACGACCGCGAGCCCGAGCGCGACCGCCCAGCCGAGTCCGACCGCGCTCCCCCACTCGCCGGCGAACAGCGCGCGCTCGGCGTCCACCACGTAGGCGACCGGGTTCAGGCGGGAGAGCGTGTACAGCCAGGTCGGGGCCAGGTCCATCGGCAGCAGCACGCCCGAGAGCAGCATCAGGGGCATGAGCACGGTCTGCACGATGGGCGCGAAGACGTAGGTCTGCTTGGCCACCATGGCCGCCAGGTACGAGAGCGTGGACAGTCCGATCCCCAGGACGCCGAGCAGGGCCAGCCCGACGAGCGCGCCCGCCACGGGCGCGCGGAACCCGAACGGCAGCACGATCACGAGGACGAGGGCGACCTGCACCAGCATGGTCACCACGTCGCGCAGGACCCGGCCGAGCAGCAGCGCCGCCCGGTTGGCCGGCGTCGCGAGGAGCCGTTCGTGCGCGCCCGAGGCGAGTTCCGGCAGCAGCCCGAACCCGGCGAACCCGGCGGTGAACAGGGCCAGCATCACGAACAGGCCGGGGACGAACCACTGCCAGGGGTTCTCGCCCTCCGCGCCCGCCAGTCCGGTGAGCAGGGGCGAGAACAGCACGAGGTAGAGGATCGGCTGGAGCATGCCGAACGCGAGCAGGACCGGCCGGTACAGCATCGGCCGCATCTGGCGCACGAACACGATCCACGTGTCCCGCAGCAGGTGGTCGGCCTTCGTCGACGTCGGCCGCGCGGTCGTGCCCGCGATCGTGCCTTCGACCGGGCTCGCGGCCGGACTCGCGGCCGGACTCGCGACCGGGCTCGCGGCCGGACTCGCGGCCGGACTCGCGACCGGGCTCGCGGCCGGGCTCGCGGCCGCGGTGTCGGGAGTCTCGGGGTGGTCGGCGCTCATCGGGCGTCCTCCTCGCGCAGGCTGCGTCCGGTCAGGGTCAGGAACACGTCGTCCAGGGTCGGCCGCTGGACACGGACGGCCAGCGGGGCGACGCCGGCGGCGTCGAGCGAGCGCAGCAGGTCGGTCAGGACCCGGTCGCCGCGTTCGACCCGGAAGCGCACCTCGGGGTCGTGCCCCGGCACGGCCGTGACCTCCACGGCGTTGGACGAGGGCACCAGCTCGGCGATCCGCGCGCCCTCGCGGGCGGTGGCCTCGTCCTGGACGGTGAAGGTGACCAGGTCCCCGGAGACCTTGGCCTTGAGGGCGTCGGCGGTCCCGTCGGCGATCACGCGGCCGTGGTCGATGACCAGGATCCGCTCGGCCGCGCCGTCGGCCTCGTCCAGGTAGTGGGTGGTGAGCACCACCGTCGTGCCGTACTCCGCGCGCAGGCGGGCGATGTGCTCCCACAGGTTGGCCCGGCTGTGCGGGTCGAGCCCGGTGGAGGGCTCGTCCAGGAAGAGCAGGCCGGGCCGGTGGATCAGCCCCATGGCGATGTCGAGGCGGCGGCGCTGGCCGCCGGAGAGCTTGGTCACCTCGCGGTCGGCCGCGCCGGACAGTTCCAACTGGTCCAGGAGCTCGGTCGTGCGATGGCGGGCGGTGGACCGGTCCAGGCCGTAGAGCAGCCCTTGGGCGTAGAGCTCGTCGCGGGCCCGCTGGTCCTCGCCCGCGCCGTGGCCCTGGCCGACGAACCCGATGCGGCGGCGGACCTCGGCGGGCGCCGTCCGGACGTCGTGTCCGGCGACGACCGCGGTGCCGGAGGTGGGTTCGAGCAGCGTGGTGAGCATGCGCAGGGTGGTGCTCTTCCCGGCCCCGTTGGGGCCCAGGAGCGCGACGAGTTCGCCCTCCCCGACGTCGATGTCGACGCCGCGGACGGCCTCGACCGTCTCCTTGCCGACCCGGAAGTGCCGGGTCAGGCCGCGTGTGCGGATCATACTCGCCTCCGTGTTCAAATTTGAATACGAGGACGAGTGTGCACGATCGCGACCAGATATTCAAACTTGAATAAGAGGAGTTCCGGAACCACGCCCCACCGGGCCGACCGGGCGGCGCGCGGTCACCGGTGACCCCCGTGGGCCCGTTACCCGTCGTCTCCGGGCGGCAGGCCGAAGGCCTCCGGTCCGTCGTCGGCCATGGTGTAGCGGCCCGCCTCCAGTGACGCGATGAGGTCGCGGGTCCACTCGGCGCCGGCGCCGACGGTGCGGTGCCACAGTCCGAACAGCTCGCACACGTGCTCGGGCTTGCCCCACTCCGCCCCGGGCTCCTTGAAGCCGGCCAGCTCGGCGTTCGCGGCCTCCAGGGCCGCCAGGCGCTCCTTCAACAGCTCGACGGCCTCGGCCCGGGGCAGCGAGGTCATCAGCGTGACACCCGCGAACAGCAGGGCGTGGTCGTCACCCCCGTGGCTGAGCGCCCGGCGCAGCAGCCGGTGCAGCTCCGCCTCGCCCTCAGGGGTGATCTCGTAGGAGGTGCGGTCCACGATCTCGTCGCCCTCCGCGAAGAACTCGCGGAGCCTGCCCTCCGCGGAGAGCTTGCGCAGCGCGTGGTAGATGGAGCCCCACTTGACGTTGGCCCACTCCTTGGCGCCCCAGGAGAGCAGTTCGCGGCCCACGCGGTACCCGTGCGTCTGCCCGTGCAGCCGCACCACGCCCAGGACCAACAACCGCGTCGCCGACATCGCCACCCTCACCAGTTCGGATACGCCCAGCCTACGGCGGAGCGCGACCGGGGGCGGGCGGCGGGCGACGGGCGACGGGCGACGGGCGACGAGCGGCGGGCGACGGGCGACGAGCGGCGGGCGCCCGCGTTCCCGGACACGCCAGGGCCCGGCGCCCCTGGAACGGGGGCCGGGCCCTGGCGTGTGGATCGGGGCGCGGGACTCAGCAGCCGCCGGCGACCGCGGGGATGATCGAGATCTTGGCGCCGTCGGCGACCTCGGTCTGCAGCCCCTTCTCGAAGCGCACGTCCTCGTCGCCCACGTACACGTTGACGAAGCGGCGGACCTTGCCCGCGTCGTCGAGGATGCGGGCGCGGATGCCGGGGTAGTTGGCCTCGAGGTCGTCCAGGACGTCGGCCACGGTGCCGCCCTCGGCGGTCACCTCCGCGGCGTCGTTGGTGTAGGTGCGCAGGATGGTGGGCACGCGAACGCTGGCGCTCATGGTGTCGGTTCTTCCGTTCAGTGTGTGGTGTCGAGGACTGCGCCGGGTGGCGGTCGCGCTAGGCGAGACCGGCGGCGGTGAACGCGGCCAGGGACGGCTTGACCGTCGCGGTGACCCCGGCGTCGACGGCGTTCAGGGTCTTGAGCCCGTCGCCGGTGTTGAGCACCACGGTCTCGGCCTTGGTGTCGATCCGCCCCTCGCGCACCAGCTTGCGCAGCACGCCGGTGGTGACGCCGCCCGCGGTCTCGGCGAAGACGCCCTCGGTGCGGGCCAGCAGCCGGATCGCGTCGACGACCTCGTCGTCGCCCACGTGCTCGACGGACCCGCCGGTGCGCTTGGCGATGTCGAGCACGTAGGGCCCGTCCGCCGGGTTGCCGATGGCCAGCGACTTGGCGATGGTGTCGGGCTTGACCGGCTGGATCACGTCGTGGCCCTCCTCCCAGGCCTTGGCGACCGGGGAGCAGCCGGTGGCCTGCGCACCGAAGATCTTGTACGGCCGGTCCTCGACCAGGCCGAGCTTGATGAGCTCCTGGAAGCCCTTGTCGATCTTGGTGAGCTGGGACCCGGAGGCGATCGGGATGACGATCTGCTCGGGCAGGCGCCAGCCGAGCTGCTCGGCGATCTCGTAGGCCAGCGTCTTGGAGCCCTCGCCGTAGTACGGCCGCAGGTTGACGTTGACGAAGCCCCAGCCCTCGCCGATCGGGTCGCCGATGAGCTCGGAGCAGAAGCGGTTGACGTCGTCGTAGTTGCCGTCGATGGCCACCACCTTGCCGCCGTAGACCGCGGCCATGACGACCTTGGCCTCCTCCAGTCCGGCGGGGATGAACACGCAGGACTCGAACCCGGCCCGCGCGGCGGCGGCGCCGACCGCGCCGGCGAGGTTGCCGGTGGAGGAGCAGGACAGGGTGGTGAAGCCGAAGGTGCGGGCGGCCTCGACGGCGATCGCGACCACGCGGTCCTTGAAGGAGTGCGTGGGGTTGCCGGAGTCGTCCTTGACGTGGAGCGAGTCGAAGCCGAGTTCGGCGGCGAGGCGGTCGGCCCTGACCAGCGGCGTCAGGCCGGGGTTCATGTTCGGCAGCTCGGCGACGTTCGTCGGGACCGGCAGCAGGGAGCGGTAGCGCCAGATGTTGTTGGGGCCGCTCTCGATGTCCTCGCGGGTGACGGTCCCGAAGTCGTAGGCGACTTCCAGGGGGCCGAAACAGAACTCGCAGGCGAATTTGGGAGTGAGCTCGTAGCGCTGCCCGCACTCGCGGCAGGACAGGGCGGTCCCGGGACCGAAGGAGCGGACGGAGGTGGGTTCAGCGGCGGTAATCGCCATGGCGAGGCGTCTCCCCTCATCTTCCCTGGTGGCCACCTTGACCCCAGGCCGGAGTTGGCACCTGTCTCGGTCGCCTCACGGGGAACGTGAGTCTCGCGTACCGAGATGGTTGCCGGGGCTTCGCAGGGCCGGTCCCTCCACCCCTCTGGATGAGCAATATGAAGTTTTGCGCCGATCCTGTCGGATCCGCACCGTCACTGTAACGGACGTGTCGGCCCGATTTCCACGCCGGGTGATCCGCGTTACACAATGTGACTCACATGGTGAGACGGCCCCGGTCAGGTCACGGCGCGTGCACGTGCGTTGTTTCGCCGGTGTGACCTGAGCGACCGCTGACCTGGAGCGGGTTTGGGGAGGCCGTCCGCAGGCGAAACATGAAGGAGCGCCCGACGCGCGCGCAGGCGTCGACGTACCCCGACAGCCCTACCCCAGTCGCATTCGCGCCTTCGAGAGGACGAGCACGTGGACAAGGCACAGATCCTCATCGCCTCCAACCGGGGACCGGTGTCCTTCTCGGTCTCCGACGACGGCACCCTGGAGTCCCGTCGCGGCGGTGGCGGACTGGTCTCGGGGATGATCTCCGTCGCCACCGAGATCGACGGCCTCTGGGTGTGCGCCGCCCTGTCGGACGCCGACCGGCGCGCCGCCGAGGAGGCCCCCGAGGCACGGCTGGACCGCGCCCACGACCTCGGCGGCATGCGCGTGCACATGATCGACATGCCCCGCGAGACCTTCGAGGGCGCCTACACCGGCGTCGCCAACTCCACCCTCTGGTTCGTGCAGCACATGCTGTACGACATCCCGGGCAAGCCCTCGTTCGGCTCGCACTTCCAGCGCCTGTGGGAGGACTACACCGCCTACAACAACGCGTTCGCCGAGGCCCTGGTGAGCGGGGCCGCCGACGGCGCGCGGGTGGCGGTGCAGGACTACCACCTGGCCCTGGTGCCGCGGATCCTGCGGACCCGCCGCCCGGACCTGCGCATCGCGCACTTCTCGCACACCCCCTGGGCGCCCCCGGAGTACTTCCGGATGCTGCCCGCCCAGGTCGCGCGCGAGCTGTTGGAGGGCATGCTCGGCGCGGACCGGCTCGGCTTCCTCAGCCCGCGCTGGGCCGACGCGTTCCTGCGCTGCTGCGCCGAGATCCTGCGCGCCGACGTCGACCTCGCCCGCCGCACGGTCGACTACGGCGGCCGGGTGATCAGCGTGGGCGTGCACGCCCTGGGCGCGGACGAGGCGGGGTTGAACGAGAGCGCCGCCGAGCCGGCGGTGGCCGCCCGCCGCGAGACCCTGGAGGAGATCGTCGGCGACACGCGGCTCATCGTGCGGGTCGACCGCACGGAGCTGTCCAAGAACATCGTGCGCGGCCTGGAGGCCTACCGGGAGCTGCTCACGGCGCACCCGGAGTGGCGCGGCCGCGTGACGCACCTGGCGTTCGCCTACCCGAGCCGGGGCGACGTGCCGGAGTACCGCGAGTACACCGACGCGGTCCTGCGCGTGGCCAAGGAGATCAACGAGGAGTTCGCGACCGCCGAGTGGACCCCGCTGGTGCTGGAGGTCAACGACGACTACCCGCGTTCGCTGGCGTCGTTCCAGCTGGCCGACGTCCTGCTGGTCAACCCGGTCCGGGACGGGATGAACCTCGTGGCCAAGGAGGGGCCGGTGCTCTCCAAGCGGGACTCGGTCCTGGTGCTCTCGCGGGAGGCGGGCGCCGCCGACGAGTTGGGCGAGCACGCGCTGCTGGTCAACCCGTTCGACACGGTCGAGACGGCGGAGGCCCTGCACCAGGCCCTGTCGATGGACGAGGTCGAGCGCCGCAAGCGCCGCGAGGGCCTGCGGGAGGCGGCGGTGGCGCTGCCGCCGCGCAAGTGGTTCCAGGACCAGCTGCGCTCCCTCGGGTAGGCGCGGGGCGCTCCGCGCTTCCGGCGCTTCCGGCGCGTCTGGCCGTCCCGCGCGGCTCGCGGCCAGTCCCGTACGCCTCGCGGCCGCCCGCGTGCCTACCTCGGCAGGGTGATGATCTCGGCCCCGTCGTGGGTGATGGCGATCGTGTGCTCGCTGTGCGCGGTCCGGCAGCCCGTCGCGCTGCGCAGCGTCCAGCCGTCGGGGTCGGTGACGAGCTCGGCGGTGTCGGCCATGACCCACGGCTCCAGGGCGAGCATCAGGCCGGGGCGCAGCTTGTAGCCCCGGCCGCGCCGTCCGGTGTTCGCCACGTGCGGGTCCTGGTGCATCGTCGATCCGATGCCGTGGCCGCCGAACTCGGTGTTGATCGGGTAGCCCTCCGCGCTGAGCACCGCGCCGATGGCGTGGGAGATGTCCCCGGTGCGGGCCCCCGGCCCGGCGGCGGCGATCCCCGCGCTCAGCGCGCGTTCGGTGGCGCGGATCATCGCGACGCTCTCGGGCGGCCGTGACTCGCCCACGATGAAGCTGATGGCCGCGTCCGCGGCGACGCCGCCCAGGGAGACGGCGAGGTCGAGTGTCAGCAGGTCGCCGTCGGCGAGCGCGTAGTCGTGCGGCAGTCCGTGGAGCACGGCGTCGTTGACGCCCGTGCAGATGTAGTGGCCGAACGGGCCGCGCCCGAAGGAGGGCGCGTAGTCGACGTAGCAGGACTGCGCGCCGGCCTCCTGGATCATGGCCTGGGCCCACTGGTCGATGTCCAGCAGGTTCGTGCCGACCGTGGTACGGCTGCGCGCCGTGCGCAGGATGTCGGCGACCAGGGCGCCCGTGTCCCTCGCTCGTGACACCTCGGCGGGGCTCAGGATCTCGACCATGCGGCGCCTTCCTCACGCAACCAATAACTATACCGGCCACACTCTACCGGCCCCGGGCATGACTCGGAGCGCGTCCGCCGTCGGTGGAACGGGACGCGCTCCCGGTGCTGCCGGCCCTCGGCCGGCGGAGGGTCCTACTCGGCGGCCGCCACCTCGGCGAGGATCTCCTCGATGACGCCGGACTTGGCGTCGGCGTAGTCCTGGACGCGCTGCCAGGTGCGCTCGGCCAGTTCCCGCTTGCGGGCGGTGTAGCGCTCGCGCGCGCCGGGGTCCGCGATGAGGCGGTCACGGAAGCGGAGCATCCGGTCCACCTCCGCGCAGCCCTCACCGAACACGTGCAGGTTGAGGTTGACGTCGGGGCCCTTGAAGAGCCGGTGCTCGAACCAGTCGGGTTCGCGGATGACCAGGGAGTATCCGGCGGTTTGGAGGTCGGCGGCGTAGGCGGGTTCGTCGGAGGCGTCGGCGACGACGAGAAGGATGTCGACGCAGGGCTTGGCGGGCAGGCCCGACACCGCGGTGGAGCCCACGTGCTCGATCCGCAGGGCGCGCTCGCCCAGCGCCCCGCGCACGCGCGCCGCCTCCCGCTTGAACAGGTAGGGCCACTTGGGGTCATAGGGAATGATGTGCACACGCCCATTGACGAGGTTGCGTGACTCGGGGGCCTCGCGCACGGGCTCGCCTCGTGAGGGCAACGGAGACGCTTCAAGGGGTGACATTCCACAAAGCCTTCTCCGCTCGTCCGCCCACGTCAAGGCATCTGACGGTGCTTACATATGCACATGCACGACTTTCTCACGATGTGTCGACGCCGCCGTGACCATGAGCGACGGCGGGCGCGGCGGGCGCACACTCCGGCACCATGCGCACACTCTCGTGGTCTGGCGTCACGCCGGCGGAAGGCCCCCTGAGGGCGCGGGGCTCGCGTCGCCGTCCGCCCGCCCTCGCTCCGCCCCGTGTGCGCTCACCGCGTGCCGGGACGCGGCGCACGGCTCCTGAGCGCGTGCAGCCGGCGCGTCTCCCTGCCCAGTTCGGCGGCCGCGGCGTCGGCCCGGTCCGCCTTCTCCGCGGCCCCCTCCACGGCGGGGTACAGGTCCTTGCCCTCCCCCTCGCTCGGGACTTCCGCTTCCTTCAGCACCAGGTGGTGGACGAGCGCGAAGACGCCGAAGTAGGCCACGACGGCCAGGACCAGCCCCCACCAGAAGCGCGGCCAGTCGAAGGAGACCAGTCCTCCGCCCGCGACCGTGATGAGGAGGACTGCCGCGGCGGCCGCCCCCAGGTAGCCGCCGAAGTTCTGGCCCCGGGACCGCGCCCGTTCCCGGTTCGCGTAGTCCTGGAGGCGCCGCTTCTCACCTTCGAGTTCGCGCCCCCGATCGGCGAGGGCATGGAGGGCGGGCGCGAACACGGGGATCACCATCGCGCGCCCGATCCGCTCCGCCAACGGCGCCGTCGCGGGGGGCACCTCCGGCAGGGTCGACCGCCACAGCGTGGGCACGCGGGCGCGGTGCCGCTGGACGTTCTCGCTCCAGGCCCGCGGCGCGAGGGCCGCGAGGACGAACGGGGTCTCGGCGACCTCCTCACCGATCCGGTCGCCGACGCCGTCCGGATCGGACAGCCACGACACGTAGGGAGCGCTCGCGGTGAGGTAGACGCCCAGTGCCGACCGCACCGTCTCCGCCAGCCGCCGGTACTCGTCGCAGCCGCTTCCCGCCCCGCAGGTGTGGGCGGCGTCCTGGCAGCCGTGCTCGGCCATCACCTCCAACACCTCCAGGGAGACGTCGAGGCCGGAGTCCATCGCGTCCGGCGTCCGCTCGGCGGCCTCCCGCAGCGCGGACAGCGGGAGTTCCCGCCCCTTGTAGGCGGGAGGCAGATCCGGCCGCACCTGGGCGATGAACCGGGCGACCGCGAGGTCGGCGTCCGCCGGCCGCCGGCGAAAGAGGCCGCGGTCGATCCGCGCGTCCCGGAGGTCCTCGATCACCCAGGCGGCCAGGGCCGCGCGCTCGTCGGGGTCGGCGAAGACCTCGGCCGCGGCCCGCGGGTTCGCCCACATCGCCTCGGCCAGCGTGTCCGACCGGTCGTGGAACCGCCCGGCGAACGTGAACGGAGGGACCGGCTCCGGGGAGGCCGGCGCGTCCGACCGGAGCGGCGCACCGGACCGCTCCCTGGCGGGAGTCCGGTCCTGCTCCGGGGCCGCGGGTGTGCCGGAGTCCGCGGGCGATGCCACCGGGGCCCCGACCTGGGGCCGAAGCGTCTCACGCAGAGTCGGCTGGAGGAGCGTCCCCTCCGGCGTGACGATCCGGGTCGCGACCGCGTCCTCCGTCTCCTCCGCCTCCACTGCCGCCTCGGCGGCCGTGCCGTGCCCGGGGCGCCCGAGGAGCGTGTCGAGGATCTGGTGCGCGCTCGGACGGCGTTCCGGTGCCTTCTCCAGGCAACGAAGGACGAGCTCTCGCAGGTGCGAGGGGACCGCCGAGCCGTCCGGCTCGTCCATCAGGATCTTCTTGATGACCGCCGTCTGGCTGTGACCGGCGAAGGCGTGGCGCCCGCTCGCGGCGTAGATCATGACCGCGCCCCAGGCGAAGACGTCCAGGGCCGGGGTGAGCCGGGCCGCGTCCTCCAACTGCTCGGGCGCCATGTAGTGCAGTGTCCCGATCCTGGACGTGGCGGTGAAGCCCGCCGTCTCCTCGAACGCCCTGGCGATCCCGAAGTCGATCACCCGCGGGCCGTCCGGGCCCAGCATGATGTTCTCGGGCTTGAAGTCGCGGTGCACGACCCCCGCGCCGTGGATCGCGGACAGCGCCGTCGCCGTGGACACGGCCAGGCGCTGGAGGGCGCCGTCGCCGCGCGGGCCCTCGGAGTCGATCTCCTCCGCGAGCGTGCGCCCCTCGATGTACTCGGTGGCGATCCACGGCCGCGCGGCGTGGGGGTCGGCGTCCAGGACCTGGGCCACGCAGAAGGGGCTGACGCGCCGCGCGGCCTCCACCTCGCGGGCGAACATCTGCGCGAAGCGCGGATCCGTGTCCGGAGCGAGGTGCAGGAGCTTCACCGCGGCCAGACCACCGCCCGGAGCCCGCGCGAGGTGCACGGAGCCGAACCCGCCACGGCCGAGCTCCCTGATGAGCCGGTAGCCACCGACATCATCGACACCCGCGTCCACGCCTCACCACGCCCCACATGTCCCTGTCGCGCCGGAAATCCGGTCCCTGACGTGTATACCGCCCCGGCGCACGCGGTGGAAGGGCGGGTACCGCGCCCTTGCGGGCGCCGCACCGACGGGACGTGGACCGCGGGCGCGGCGGCGGGGCGGCACCGCCACGGCACCGGGTGTGGTGACCTGGGGCGTCAGGCGCCGCGGCGCGGCTTGCGGCGGCGGCCGCCCTTCTGCCTGCGGCGGCTCTCCGGCCCGGACTCGGCCGCGCGCTCGGCCGCGATCCGCTCGTCCTCCGCGGCGCGTTCGGCCTTGACGCCGTAGGGGTCGGCGCTGGAGCGGCGCACCCACACGACCAGGAGCAGGACCCCCAGCACGAGCACGGCGCCGATGCTGGCGAACCACGCCCACACCGGGACGCCACCGCCCTCGTCGGCGCGGTCGGCCAGGTCCTCGTCGATCATCGGGACGTCCTCGGCCGTCCCGCCCGCCTCGGCGTCGGCGGTGGGCACGTGCAGGGCGGGCAGCCCGTCGGGGCCCTGCTGGGACCCCTCGACCAGCGCCGTGCGGATCTCGGCCGGGCCCAGCTGGGGGTAGTGCGTGCGCAGCAGGGCGGCCGCGCCGGCGGCCATGGCGGCCGCGTAGGGGGTGCCGGTGACCTGGGCGGCGCCCAGCTCGGGGTCGGCGGTGTCCAGGTCGGCTCCCGGCGCGGTGAGGTCGATCGCGCCGGCCTCGGCCGAGTCCGGGATGAGCGCGCCGTCCTCGTCCACGCCCGCCACGGCCAGAACGTTGGGGTCGTCGCCGCCGTCGGCGGGCCCCACGACCAGCGCGCCGGACCCGGCGGCCTCCTCGGTGGCCGCGGCCAGGTCGTCCCCGCCGTCGTTCTCCGGCAGCAGGATGACCGGCGCGCCCTCGTTCGCCGCGTGCCGCACCGCCCCGGGCAGGTCGTCCTCGGTCGGCAGCGCGAGCAGCGCGGCGTCCGGCGCCGCGCCGAGCACACCGCCGTCGGCGTCCATGCCGTGCCCGTGCGCGGCCACGAGCGCGGCCGCGGCGGTACCGGTCACCTCATCGCCACCCTCGCCGAACTCGGTGTCGACGGTGAGGTTGTCGCGCAGGTCCGGGTGGTCCTCGACCACGGCGAACCCCGGCAGGGCCACCGTGGTGCCCTCGCCCTGTGTTTCCTCCCACACGTCCGGGGCGCCGATGGAGATCAGACCCCACTGCTCCGGCCGGAAGTCGGGGATGTCGTCGGCCGCGACGGGGGCCGGTGCGAACCCGAACACGGCCGCGGCCGTGCCGGCCACCGCCGTTCGTAGGTGACGTTTGTGCGTCCTGTTGCGGCTGTTGCCCCCGAGCACGTCAGGCTCCCTCAAACGATGCGGTCGGCGTTCTCCCCGGCCCTCCCCGGACCCTCCACATCCTGCCATGAGCACAGGTTTCCGGCGCGAACAAGGGACTCGTGGTCAGGGAACGCAACTGTATCCCCGGTGCCAGTCCTGGGCTTTCCCCTCCGCACGCGGCATGTCGAGTCGCTAGCATGAGTCGCGCCGATCCGGACAAACCAATTTCCCGTCCAGGGGGTGTCCCATGCCGAATATCGGTCCGACCGACCACGGTCAGTCGGCTCTCGCCGAACGCGAACAGCGCATCCTCGCCTTCGAACGCCAGTGGTGGAAGTTCGAGGGTTCCAAGGAGCAGGCGATCCGTGACGAGTTCGGGTTCTCCGCGACCCGTTACTACCAGCTGTTGAACGGGTTGGTGGAGCGCCCCGAGGCGCTCGCGTTCGACCCGCTCACCGTCAAGCGGCTGCGCCGTCTGCGCGCCGACCGCCGCCGCCAGCGCAATGCCCGCCGCCTGGGCATACAGCTCTGACGGCGTTCCGTCCCCACACACCGCGGCCACCGTGTTCTCCGGCCCCCGTCGGCGCCGACGCTCCGCATGAGGAAGGTCGACGCCCGCCGGGCGTGTCGCGCGGGCCATCCCCGCGCCACCCCGTTTGCCCACCGCACACGGCCGTCCCATCCCCCACGGCCGTCCCATCCCCCACAGCCGACGATCCCCCGACACAGGGGCCTGGACCGGAACGGGCGGGGGCGCGCCGATAGTCTGGCGTCCCCTGCCCGCCGCCGTGACCCGTCCCCTCCGGAGAGGTCTGCGATGTCCCTGCCCCAGCCGAGCACGGACGCCGGACGCGCCGCGCTCACCGCGCTTCTGGCCGAACCGGCCACCGCCCTGGTCGCCTTCGACTTCGACGGCACGCTCGCGCCGATCGTCGACGATCCGCGCGAGTCCGCCCCCTACCCCGGGATCGTGGCGACGCTGGCCGCGCTGTCCCCGCTCATCGGCACGATCGCGGTGATCACCGGCCGCGCCGCCGCCACCGTGGTCGACCTGGGCGGGCTGGAGCGCGTCCCGAACCTGACCGTGCTCGGCCACTACGGCGCCGAGCGCTGGTCCGACGGCGAGCTCGTCGCCGCCGAGCCCCCGCCCGGCGTGGAGCTGGTCCGCGCCGAGCTGCCCGGCCTTCTCGCCCGCGTCGGCGCCCCCGAGGGCACCTTCATCGAGGACAAGGGCCGTTCCCTGGCGGTGCACACCCGCCGCACCTCCGAACCCGACGCCGCCCTGGCCCGGCTCGCCCCTCACCTGGAGGAGCTCGCGGCCCGCGCCGACCTGCGGGTGGAGCCCGGCCGGATGGTGATCGAGCTTCGTCCACAGGGTGTGGACAAGGGCGCCGCACTGACCGCGCTCGCCACCGCGGCGGGCGCCAGGACCCTGCTGTACGGCGGTGACGACCTCGGCGACCTGCCCGCGTTCGACGCGGTGCGCGAGCTGCGCGCGGCGGGGACCCCCGGCCTGACCGTGTGCGCGTCCTCCAGCGAGGTCACCGCCGTGGCCGAGGCCGCCGACCTCGTCGTCGACGGCCCGGCCGGACTGGCCGCGTTCCTCACCGCCCTCACGGATTCGATCCGTGCTCCTGCGGCGTGAGCGCGTTGCGCGCCGCCGCCCGCAGGTCCACCAGCCCCGTCCGGTCCCGCCCGTAGTGCACGGCGTTGGTCAGCACGCCCACGTAGCGGCCGCTGGCCGGATGCAGGAACAGACTGGTCCCGGTGAACCCGTTGTGGTAGACCACGCCCTCCTGGGTGATCAGCCAGCCCAGGCCGCGCCACAGGCCCTGCCCGGCGTCCACGTGCGGCTGCCAGCTCGCCCGCACGTACGACGACGGCATGGCCCCGTCGCCGCCCTCGTGCATCCGCAGGACCTCGCGCGCGAAGGCGCCCAGGTCGATGGCGGTGGTGAACATGCCCGCGTGCCCGGCGACCCCGCCCATGAGCGCCGCCGCCTCGTCGTGGACCACGCCCCAGGTGGGCGCGGCCCCGGCCAGGCGGCGCTCGGTGGGCGCCACCCCGGGTGAGCGGGCGAGCGGCCCGTAGCTCGTGGAACGCATCCCCAGCTCGTCCCACAGGTCGCCCGCCAGGCGGTCCAGCCCCGTCCCGTACAGGCGCTCCAGGAGCAGGCCGAGCACGATGAACCCCCGGTCGACGTAGGCGTACCCCGGGTCCTCCAGCGGGTCGGCCAGCAGCGCCCGGGCCAGGTCCTCGTCCGTGCCCACGTACCGCTCCAGCCACGTGACCGGATTGAGCCGACTCGTGTGGGTCAGGATCTGCCGGGTGGTGACTCCGCCTCCGGGTAGGTCCTCCACCGGCAGGTATTCGGACATCGGTGCGTCCAGGTCCAGCATTCCCTCGGCGACCGCCTGGCCCACGAGCGGCCACGTCGCCATCACCTTGGTCAGACTCGCCGCGTCGTAGGCGACGTCCGGGGCGGTGTCGTCCTCCTCGTCCACGCGACCGACCGCGACGAACTCCCACATGCCGCCCGTGCCGATGACGGCGGCACCGCCCGGCAGCCACTGGGCGTCCACCATCACCTTCAGGACGCCTCTGATCTGCGCTCCCGTCTCCGTGAGCCAGTCACCATCACGCACAACACGCCTCCCCCCGGGTGTCCACTCGCATTCGGCGGATACCCCGTTACCGGAGTCTTGTCACTCCGGCGCCACGTCCGTACAGGACGAAACCCTCGCAGGTCGTAGCCGTAATCAGGGCGGGGCACGCGGGTGAGTAGTCTGACGCCACGAAGCCCGAGGAGGATGATGAGCAACCAGACCCCCGTACCCGCCGGTTTCCGCGGCGTGGCGGGCAACATCGGGATCAAGGATCCCAAGGACGACTTCTTCGCCGTCGTCTCGGAGGTCCCCGCCCACGTGTCCGCGGTGTTCACCCGCTCCCGGTTCGCCGGGTCCAGCGTGGTCCTGAGCCGCCGCGCCGCCGCCGACGGCCGCGCCCGCGGGGTCACCGTCATCGCCCGCAACGCCAACGTGGCCACGATGACCGGCGAGGCCCACGCCCGCGAGGTGCAGGAGCGTGTGGCCCGGGCGGCGGGGGTGGAGCCGGAGGAGCTCCTCATCGCCTCCACCGGGGTGATCGGCGTTCCCTACCCCATGGACAAGGTCCGGGCCTTCCTGGACGGCCTTCCCGCGCAGTTCCCCCCGGCCGACCTCGACCGCTCGGCGGCGGCGATGATGACGACCGACACCGAGCCCAAGGCGGTCTCGGCCAAGGTCGGGGCCGCGACGATCACCGGCATCGCCAAGGGCGTCGGCATGATCGAGCCGAACATGGCGACCATGCTGGCCTGGTTCTTCACCGACGCCGAGCTGGAGCAGCCGGTCCTGGACGCGGTGTTCCGCCGGGTCGTGGACCGCACGTTCAACGCGCTGAGCATCGACACCGACACCTCCACCAGCGACTCCGCGGCGATCTTCGCCAACGGGCTGGCGGGCGGGGTGGACGCCGACGCGTTCGAGTCGGCGCTCTACGACGTGGCGCTGGCGCTGGTGCGCAAGATCGCCTCCGACGGCGAGGGCGCGGGCAAGCTGTTGGAGGTGCGCGTCACGGGCGCGCGCGACGACGCCCAGGCCAAGCGGGTCGCCAAGTCCGTGGTGAACTCGCCGCTGGTCAAGACGGCCGTGCACGGCGCCGACCCCAACTGGGGGCGGGTGGCGATGGCGGTCGGCAAGAACGACGCGGAGACCGACATCGTGCCGGAGAAGGTGCGGATCGTCTTCGGTGACGTGGAGACCTTCCCGACCCCGGCCACCGGCGAGACCCTGGCGCGCGCCGCCGAGCACATGAAGGGCGACGAGGTCGTCATCAGCGTCGACCTGGGCATCGCCGGCGGCGCGTTCACCGTCTACGGCTGCGACCTGACCGACGGCTACATCCGGATCAACGCCGACTACACGACCTGACCGACAGACGGCGGAGGGGGAGGACCCGCGGACGGGCCCTCCCCCTCGGTCGTACACCCCTCAGACGTGGACGGCGGGCACGGCCGCACCCTCGGACTCCTCGTCCTCGGAGCCCGCTCCGGTCATCCCGCCGCGCATGAACAGGGACATCACCGCGGACAGCGCCAACAGGGCCGCGGCGATCCCGAACGCCCACTGCAACCCGCTGAGGAAGGCCAGGTTGCTGGCCTCGGTGACGGCGGCGGCGACGTCGGGGGCGGCGCCCTCGGGCACCACGGCCCCGCCCTGCGCGACCGTGCTCTGGTCGGCCCGCAGCTCGTCGGCGCCCGGAGCGGGCAGGCCGGCGTCGGCCAGGCGCCCGGGCAGGGTGGAGATGATCGTCGCCGACATCACGGCGCCCAGCACCGCGGTCCCCAGGGACCCGCCGAGCTGCATCGCGGCCTGCTGGACCGCGGAGGCGACCCCGGCGAACCGCATCGGCGCGGCGCCGATGATCGCGGCCGTGGCACCGGTCATCACGAGGCTGAGGCCCATGCCGAGCAGGATGAAGGCCGCCGACAGGTAGACCACGGAGGTCTCCATGGTCAGCCGGGAGAGCATGAACATGCCCATCGTGCTCACCACCAGACCCGCGGCGGTGGGGATCCGGGGCCCGACGCGGTCCAGGATCCGGCCCGCGATGGGCGAGGTGATCGCCATCATGCCGGTCATCGGCAGCAGCTGGAGACCGGTCTGCGCCGGGCTCATCCCGCGCGCGCCCTGCAGGTAGAAGGTGATGAAGAACAGCGACCCCATCAGGCTGACCGCCATGAACACCATGATCACGGTGCCGATGGAGATCGACGGGTTGGCGAACAGCGCCAGCGGGACCAGCGGGTGTTTCGGACGGCGTTCCCACAGCACGAACAGCACGCCCACGACCACGGCCGCGCCGAGCGATCCGAGGGTGACGGGGGCGCCCCACCCCGCGGTCGGCGCCTCGACCAGCGCCCACACTAGCGCGAAGATGGCGACGCTGAGCAGGATGATGCCGGGGACGTCCATGCGCGAGCCGGGGTCGGTCGCCTGGTTGGGCCGCAGCAGCCACAGGCTGAGCCCCAGGGCGATCGCGCCGACCGGGACGTTGATGTAGAACACCGCCTCCCAGCCGAACGCTCCCACCAGGACGCCGCCGAGGATCGGTCCGCCGGCCGTGGCCGCGCCGATGAGGCTGCCGAAGACGCCGAAGGCCCGGCCGAGCTTCTCCGGCGGGAAGCTGGAGCGCAGCAGGCCCATCGCGGCGGGCAGCAGCAGGGCGCCGAAAACGCCTTGCAGGACGCGGAACACGACGAGCATGATGACGCCGAAGGAGAGCGCGATCGCCACCGAGGACAGGACGAATCCCACGACTCCCACGAGGTAGGTGCGCCGGTGGCCGAAGCGGTCACCGAGCTTGCCCGCGGTGATGAGGAAGACGGCGAGCCCGAGCAGGTAGCCGTGCGTGACCCACTGGAGTTCGGCGAGCGAGGCGCCCAGGGACGCCCCGATGGCGGGGTTGGCGACCGCGACGATCGTGCCGTCCAGGGCCACCATCATCACGCCGAAGGCGATGGCGACCAGGGTGCCCCAGGGGCTGTTCCTCAGTCCTCCCGCCCGGGTGGTCGGTGGGGCGGTGGTCTGTGCGGTCATGGGGTCCCCTTGCGGTCGCGACGTCTGCCGCAAGATTATGGCAACCACTGACACTTGTCAGCAACTGACTTTTGTCTGTGACTGACCTTACATCGGGCGCGCTGGTATGCTCCAGGCAGAACGACCCCTGGTGGAGGCACGGCGATGAGCGCGACGAGCACCGAGGCACCGACCGGCGGCCTGCGCGAACGCAAGAAGGCCCAGCTGCACGACGCCCTGCTCGACACCGCGCTGCGCCTGTTCCACGAGAACGGCTACCAGGCGACCACCACCGAGGAGATCGCCGCCCGGGTGGGGGTCTCCCAGCGCACGTTCTTCCGCTACTTCCCCTCCAAGGAGGACCTCCTCCTGGAGGCGCTGGAGGGCGTGGACCAGCACCTCTTCGACGCCCTGCGCGAGCGCCCCTGCGGCGAACCCCCGCTCGTCGCGCTGCGCAACGCGCTCAGCGACCAGTGGGACCGCGTCGACCGCGCGTCCATGATGCTGCGGGGCGGCGCCGCCAAGCTGATGAAGCAGAGCCCCGAACTCCTGGCCACGCACATGCGGTACTGCCACGTGCGGCAGAAGCAGCTCGCGGCCGTGGTCGCCGAACGCGCCGGGGTCGACCCGGCCACCGACCCGCGGCCGGACCTGGCGGCCGCGGTGTTCTACGCGGCGGTGAACACGGGGGTCGGCGCCTGGTTGGCCGCCGAATCCGACTTCGACGAGCTGCCGCGGGCGTGCCTGCGGCAGTTGGACCTGCTTCCCGAGGTGCTCGACGGCGACTGGGGCACGCCGGACCGGACCTGCGGGCCCGGCCGCTCCACGGCGCCACCGAGCTGACCCGTCCCCGGGACACCGGGCACCGGAGCGCCTCCGGGCCACCGAGAACCCGGCCAGCGGACAGCGGACAGCCGACGACGGACAGCGGACAGCGGAACGCCCCGCGAGCCGTGCTGCTCGCGGGGCGTCCTCGTGCGCGCGTTCGGGGCCGACCGGGTTCGGCTCCGCCTCAGAGGTCGGCGACGTCCGGGCTCGCCGCGGCGCGGACCGCCTCCCTGGCCTCCGCCGCGGTGGCGGCGGCCAGGGCGAGCCCGGCCAGGCTCCGGCACTCCGCCTTCGTGTGGTGGGCCAGCGCGTGGCGCACCGCGGGCAGCGCCGGCGCGGCCATCGACAGGCTCGTCGCGCCCAGCCCGACCAGGACCACCGCGAGCAGCGGGTCGGCCGCGGCCTCGCCGCACACGCCCACCGCGCGCCCGGACCGCTCCCCCGCTCCGCCGACCGTGCCCACCAGCTCCAGCAGCGCGGGCTGCCACGGGTCGAGCAGGTCCGGCATCGTGCCCAGGGTCCGGTCCGCGGCCATGGTGTACTGCGCGAGGTCGTTGGTTCCGATGGACACGAAGTCCACCCTCGGCAGCAGCCGGTCGGCCAGCAGGGCCGCGCCGGGCACCTCGATCATGACGCCCGCCTCGGTGATCCCGGCCTCCCGGGCCAGCGCGACGAACTCCGACGCCTCGGCCGGGGTGGACACCATCGGCGCCATCACCCGCACCCGCGCGCCGGACCCGTCGGCGGCGGCTCGGATCGCCGCCAGCTGGTCGGTCAGCAGCTCCGGGTGCACGCGGGCCGTGCGAAAGCCCCGCCGGCCCAGCGCCGGGTTGTCCTCGGGTCCGGTTCCGGCGAAGGCCAGCGGCTTGTCCGAGCCCGCGTCCAGCGTGCGCACGGTGACGGTACGGCCGTCGAAGGCGCGGAACAGCCGCGCGTAGACGGCGGTCTGCTCGGCCACCGTCGGCGGCTCGGAGCGCTCCAGGAACAGGAACTCGGTGCGCAGGAGTCCCACGCCCTCGCTGTCGTGCGCTCCGGCCTCGTCCGGGTCGCCCTCGCCGACGTTGAGCAGCAGGGCCACCGGAGCGCGGTCGGCGGTGCGACCGGGCCCCACGGAGCCGGCCAGCAGCTCACCGCGGCGCCGGGCCCGCAGCAGGATCGAGGCGGACCGCTCCTCGTCCGGGTCGACGTCGACCCGTCCCGTGTCACCGTCGACCGCCACCTGGGTGCCGTCGACCAGGCCGTCGGCGCCCCGACAGCCCACGACCGCGGGGATGCCGAGCGACCGCGCCAGGATCACGGTGTGGCTGGTGGGACCGCCGTGCAGGGTGACGACCGCCAGGACCTGCTCGGTGTCCAGTTGCACGGTGTCGGCCGGAGCGAGGTCGTCGGCGACCAGCACGTGCGGCCGTCCGGGGTCGGGCAGACCGGGCATCGGCAGGCCGAGCAGGTGGGCGACGGCGCGGTCGCGGATGTCGGCGAGGTCGGCGGCCCGTTCGGCCAGGTAGCCCCCGGCCGCCAGCAGGAGCTCCTGGTAGGCGCCGCAGGCGGCGTGGACCGCCCACGCCGCGGGATCGCCCTGCCCCGTGCGCTCGGCCGTCCGGCGGGCCAGCTCGGGATCACGGGCCATGAGCGCGAGCGCGCCCAGGACCGCGGCGGCCTCCTCCTCCAGGCCCTCCGCCCGCGCGTCGAACTGCTCGGCGACCCGTTCGAGGGCCTGGCGGGCCCGGTCGGCCTCGGCCTCGGCGCCCGCCGAGGCGGGACGGGTCTCGGGCAGGGTCGGCGGCGCGGACATCCGCGCGACGGGGCCGACGGCGGCGCCCGGAGCGGCGGGGATCCCCTCCAGCCGGGTGGGGGCCGCGGAGGCGCTCGCGGCGGGGGCGGAACCGGTGGAGGGAGCCGCGTGGTCGGGCCCCTCCGCGGACGCGCCCTCGCGGGCGGCGTCCCTGGGTGTGGGAATGTCTGGGTGGCCGGTCTGCGGCATCATCGCTCCTGGCTCGGGTCGTCGATCGGTCTCGGCTCACCCCGGCCCATCGCCTGGACCAGCGGGCGTGTGCGAATGCCTCGCCCACACCCAACCGTGAAAGGCGCCGGGACGCCAGTGGGGCGGAGCGGCGTCACGGCTGGATCGTCACCTTGATCGCGGTCCCCGAGGCGACGGTCTCGATGGCCTTGTGCACGTCGGACAGGCTCATCCGCTCGGTGATGAGGTCGGCGACGGGCACGGCGCCCGTGGAGATCAGCTCCAGGGCACGGCGGTTGTGCGCCGGGCTGGACCCGTTCGCGCCGAAGATCGAGATCTCCCGGTAGTGCACGAGGTTGGAGTCCAGCTGGATGATCGGGTTGTCCTTGGGCAGGCCGCCGAAGAAGCTGACCCGGCCGCCGCGCGCCACCATGCGCAGCGCGTCCTCCTGCGCGCGCCCGGAGGCGGCCGCGGTGATGACGACGTCCGCGCCCCGGTCTCCGGTCAGGCGCAGGACCTCGGCGACGGCGTCGGTCTCCTCACCGGCGATGGCCGCGTCCGGCCGGACGACGTCGGCGGACATGTCCAGGCGCCCCCGGTTGATGTCGACCAGGAACACGCGGGCGGCGCCGCGGGCGCGGGCCAGCCGCACGTGCAGGCAGCCGATGGGGCCGGCGCCCATGACCACCACGGTGTCGCCCTCGCCGACCCCCGCGATCTCCTGGCCGTTGAGCACGCAGGCCAGCGGTTCGGCCAGCGACGCCTCGGCCAGGTCGATGTTCTCGGGCACCCGGTTGACGCCGTCGACGGCGAGCACGGCCTCGGGGATGATCATGGACTCGGCGAACCCGCCGTCGTAGTGGTAGCCCATGGACTGCTGGCGGGAGCACACGGGCATCCGGCCGGCCTCGCACTCGTGGCAGGCGCCGCAAGGGATCGCCGCGATGACCTGGACGCGGTCGCCCTCGGACCAGCCCGTGACGCCCTCGCCGATCTCACTGATCCGGCCGGTGATCTCGTGCCCGATCACCCGGGGCGGGTCGATGTGGTGGTGGCCGTGGCGGGAGATCTTCACATCCGTTCCACAGGTGGAGCAGTTGGCGACGGCGATCTTGAGCTGGCCGGGGCCGACGGCGGGTTCGGGTGCCTGCTCCAGGCGGATGTCACCGGGGGCGTAGAAGCGGGCGACGAGCATGGTGGTGCCTTTCGTGATGGTGAAAGGGCTCCCCGCGCCGAGAACGGCGACGCGGGGAGCCCTGGCGCGGGCGGGGAGTGGACCGCCGCGCCGGGGTGAGCGGCTCGATGGGGCATGCGCGCGGCGCGAGGTCAGGGCGCCGGCGCGGCCGGGGACTGCGCGAGGGCCTGGGGCGGCGCGGGGCCGGGCTGAACGGCCCGCCCTGCCCGGTCGCGGACGGCCGGACGGAGCGGTCCGCCCTCAGCCGCCCGCGCCGGGGCCGAGCAGGGCGAGCACGTCGGAGGGGTCCGACGCCGAGCGCAGCCGCTGGGCCCGCTCGGGGTCGCTGAGCACGGTCGCCAGGGCGGACAGCACCCCGATGTGCTCGTCCCCGGAGGCGGCGATGCCGACTGCCAGGTACGCGGTGTTCCCGTCCCAGTCGACCCCGTCGGGGAACTGGACGAAGGCCAGGGCGGTCCGGTTGATCAGCGCCCGCGAGGCGTCGGTGCCGTGCGGGATGGCCACGCCCTCGCCGAGGAACGTGCTGACCGAGGCCTCGCGCTCGTGCATCGCGGGCACGTAGCCGGGCTCGACCGCGCCCAGTTCGACGAGCAGGGCACCGCACTGGTCGATGGCCTCGGCCTTGTCGGCCGCGGTGCTGCCCAGCCGGACGGCGTCGGCGGTCAGCGCGAGATCAGTCGGCAAGGGGACCGCCCTCCTTGACCGCGCTCTCCAGGCGGGCGAACGCCGGATCGCCCATGAACATCTGGAAGCCGACGACGACCTTGCCGGGGAGGTTGCCCCGCGCGCGGGACAGCAGGCCGGAGTGGCACAGGACCACGTCGGCGTCGGCGGGCACCCGGTCCACCTGGGCGTGCTCGACGGTGACGCCGTACGGCTTGAGCGTGCGCTGGAGCTGGCTGGTCAGCATGACGCTGCTGCCCATGCCGGCGTCGCAGGCGACGACGACCTTGCGGATGTCGGACCCCTGAATGGTGGTCATGACGTGGCCTCCTTGTTCTGCTGTGCGGTGGCCGCCTCCTTCTGTTCCTTCGCGGCGCGCCGCTCGGCCCGGCCGAAACCGAGCAGGGCCGAGGCCAGCGCGAAGGAGACGAGGGTGGCGATCGTGACGCCCGCCAGGACGGCGAGGTGGTCCCCGCGCGGGGTCACCGCCATGAGGGCGATGATGCTCCCGGGTGCGGGGGTGGCCAGCAGTCCGGCGTCCATGACCATGAAGGTGGCCACACCGGACATTCCGCCGCCGATCGCGGCGAGGATGAGCTTCGGCTGGGCGAGGATGTACGGGAAGTAGATCTCGTGGATGCCGCCGAAGAAGTGGATGATGATCGCGCCCGGAGCGGTGGCGCGGCTGATCTTGGGCCCGAAGAACAGGCAGGCCAGTAGGATGCCCAGGCCGGGGCCGGGGTTGGTCTCGATGAGGAACTCGATGGCCTTGCCCTGCTCGGCCACCCGGGCCACGCCCAGCGGTCCCAGGACGCCGTGGTTGAGGGCGTTGTTGAGGAACAGGACCTTGGCCGGCTCGACGATGACCGACACCAGCGGCAGCAGGCTCATGTCGATGAGGAACTGCACGCCCGCCCCGAGCCCGCGGGCGATGGCGGTGACCGCGGGGGCCACCGCGTAGACGCCCAGGGCCGCCAGGAGTCCGCCCAGGATGCCGGCGCTGAAGTTGTTGACCAGCATCTCGAAGCCCGTGGGCGTACGGGGCTGGAGGACCTGGTCGACCTTCTTGATCAGGTAGGCGCCGAGCGGGCCCATGACCATCGCGCCGAGGAACATCGGCATGTCCGCGGCGACGATGACGCCCATCGCGGCGACCGCTCCGACCACGCCGCCGCGCCGGTCGTAGACCAGGTGGCCGCCGGTGTAGGCGATCAGCAGCGGCAGGAGGAAGGTGATCATCGGCCCGACGAGTTCGGCCAGGGTCGCGTTGGGCGTCCAGCCGCTCTCGATGAACAGGGCCGTGAGAAGGCCCCAGGCGATGAACGCGCCGATGTTGGGCATCACCATGCTCGACAGGAAGCCGCCGAAGCGTTGGACGCCGGAACGCACGGACGCGAGGCGCTCGCTGGTCTGCTGGTTGGACATGGGGGGAGACCTCCTGGGAGGCGGGCCGGCGAGGCGCCGAGCCGGATGGTGGTGAGAGGTGGGCGTGGGTCAGACCGTGAGGACTCGCGGTCCCGCGGACTCGAGTTCGTCCGCGAGCCCCGCGGCGAGGCCGGTGTCGGTGATGATCGTGTCGAGCTGCCCCACTCCCGCGAAGCGCGCGAAGTGGTCGTTGCCGACCTTGGTGTGGTCCGCGAGGAGAAGGGCCCGGCGCGAGGAGGAGATCATGGCCCGCTTGACCTCGGCCTCGGCCGCGTCGGGTGTGGTCAGACCCCGTTCGACGGAGACGCCGTTGGCGGCCATGAAGGCCACGTCCACGAAGGACTCCGCCAGCGAGCGCAGGGCCCACGCGTCGACGGTGGCCTGAGTGCGGTTGCGCAGGCGACCACCGAGCAGCATGAGGTTGATGTTGGTTCGTGTGGTGAGTGTGAGTGCGATGGAGAGGGAGTTGGTGACCACGGTGAGCTCGCGGTCGGTCGGCAGCTGCTCGGCCAGGCGTCCGGTGGTGGAGCCGGCGTCGAGGAGGATGGCGCCCTCCTCGGGTAGCTCGGCGAGCGCGGCCTTGGCGATCCGCTCCTTCTCGTCGGTCAGCACGGAATCGCGCACGTTGAGCGCGGGTTCGAAGCCCAGTCGCTCGACCGGAATCGCGCCGCCGTGGACCCTGCGCAGGACACCGTGGCGTTCGAGCGCCGTGAGGTCCCGCCGGATGGTCTCGTAGGTGACGTCGAACTCCGAGGAGAGCCCCGTGACGTCGACCCGGCCGTCACGGCGGGCGCGTTCGAGGATCACCTGCTGGCGTTCTTCCGCGTACATGTTGGATCACCTGTGTTTCGGTGTGGTTTTCAGTGAGCTTAGACGTGTTGCCCACCACACACAAGTGGTAGCTTCCATCAATATCCCGGCAACACCCACAGAGCACACCTTCGCGACCGTCCATCGCCACCCTCCTCCCACAACGCCTCGAACAGGCAGGACGGCACCGCGACGACTCCGCCACCCTCCCCCGGCACCGCAGACCGGACGGCGACCACAGGAGGGCACCACTGTTGACACACACAACCAAACACACATAATCGAAGACACTCACACAGTCAGACCGGGCCGCGCAGACACCGTCGAAGAGAGCCACCGATGATCCTGACCCTCACGCCGAACCCGAGCGTGGACCACACCCTGGAGGTGGACGGCCTCATTCGGGGCGAGGTCCTACGGGTGCGCGCGACCCGCGCCCATCCCGGGGGCAAGGGCGTCAACGTGGCGCGCGCGCTCAGCGGCGCGGACGTCCCCACGCGGGCGGTGCTCCCCGTCGGTGGAGGCGGCGGCGCCGAGCTGACCGCGCTGCTCGGCGACCTGCCGCGCGCCACCGTGCCCATCGACGGCGAGACGCGGGCCAACATCACGGTCGCGGAGCCCGACGGCACCACCACCAAGCTCAACGCCCCGGGACCCGTCCTCTCCACCGCCGAGCTCGGCGCCCTCCTGGACGTGGTGGAGGAGGAGCTGGCCCGTGGGCCCGACTGGATCGTGGCGTGCGGGAGCCTGCCGGGCGGCGCGGACACCGCCTTCTACGTCCGCGTCGCGGAACTGGCCGCCCGGTACGGCGTCCCGCTCGCCCTGGACTCCTCCGGCGAGCCCCTCGCCAAGGCCGCGCGGGCGGGTTCGGTGGCCCTGCTCAAGCCCAACCACGAGGAGCTGGAGGAGCTGGCCGGCCGTGGTCTTCCCACCGTCGGCGAGGTCGTCACGGCGGCCAGGGAGGTTCTGTCCTGGGGCAACGAACAGGCCCTGGTGACTTTGGGCGGACATGGCGCGATACTCGTCGACGACACGTGCAGCTGGTGGGCGCGCGGTCCCCTCGTCCGGGCGCGGAGCACGGTGGGCGCGGGCGACTGCTCGCTGGCCGGCTTCCTCAGCCAGGACGGTCCCCCCGACAAGGGGCTGGCGCGTGCCGTGTCCTGGGGAGCGGCGGCGGTGTCCCTGCCCGGGACGACCGTTCCGACCCCCGAGGACGTCGCCGCCCATGAGACCACCGTGGTGGCCGAGCCGGACCCGCACCAGCGGATCGACCGGCTCTGACGTAGACGTACCGACGTACCCCCTCACCGACTGAAAGGAACGACATGCCGACCCAGCGCACCGTGACCATCGGCTCACGGCTCGGGCTGCACGCCCGACCGGCCACCCTGTTCGTCAAGGCGGTCAACGAGACCGGCCTGCCCGTGTTCATCGCCCGCCCGGACCAGGACCCGGTGGACGCGCGCAGCATGCTGGCCGTGATGGCGCTGGGCGCCGACCACGGCGAGACGGTCACGCTGACCTGTGACGACGCCGAGGAGGGCGCCGCCGAACGGGCGCTCGACGAACTGGTGGAGCTGCTGTCCTCCGACATGGACGCCGCCTGACCCGGCCGAAGGGGCCCGCACAGCCCTGAGCCACCGCGTTCCGGTGGGCGCGCCCGGTAGCGCCCATCACCCCACGCCCCTCACACTCCTCACTCCCCCGTTCCCCTCGACGCCGATGCGCCGGTGCGCCGTTTTCCGATGCGCCGCTGCACCGCTGCGCCGGTTCGCCGGTTCGCCGGTTCGCCGGTGCAACGGTTCGCCGGTTCTCCGCTTTCCGTCTCCCGTTGTCCTGCTGCTCTCCGGCCCCCGCGGGTGTCAGTGCCCGAGTCCCCGCGGGAGTCAGTGCCCGAGGCCGTCGAGCAAGGGCCGCGTCGGGTCCCAGCCCAGGCCCCGGCGCCGGGCGGCGATCCCCGACAGCGCCTCCAGCACCACACGGTTGCCCAGCATCGCCGTGATGTCGGCGTGGTCGTGGTCGGGTGAGACCTCCACGATGTCCAGCCCCACGACCGGCAGCTCCACGCAGATCCGGCGCACCGCGTCGAGCAGCTCTCGGGAGGTCATCCCGCCCGGTTCGGGGGTGCCGGTGCCGGGGGCCATGCCGGGGTCGACGACGTCGACGTCCACGGACAGGAAGACCTCCTCGCACTCGTCGGTGGCCAGCGCGAACACCTCGTCCAGGCAGGCGTTCAGCCCCCGGGCGCCCATCTCGCTCATCTCGTAGCAGCGCATGCCCTGCTCGGCCATCCACGCCAGGGTCTCCGGCTCGGGCCAGTAGCCGCGCAGGCCCATCTGGACGAACCGGTCGCCGCGCACGGCTCCGGACTCGATGAGCCGCCGCATGGGCAGGCCGTGGCCGAGCAGCGAGCCGAAGTCGATGTTCCCGGTGTCGGCGTGCGCGTCGAATTGACATCCTCCCCCTCCCTAAAAGAGGGGGATTCCAACCCATCGGGGCTGAGGTTCACGGACGTTCTTGACCGCAGACTTGCGCCTGGTCGTCCCTCCGGCACGAACCCCTCGGGGGGCGGGTCTTTCGACCTGTCCTGCCGCGACATTGTTGGAAGCATTGGTGTCAGCGTTGCAGGTGAAGCCACAGTGGGTACAGACGAACGTCGCTTGGTTCTTGCGGGAGTTCTTGTCGATCCACTGGCATTCGCTGCACCGCAGACTCGTGTCCTTGGGCGGGATGTCCTCGACCCTGCCGGACGCTTTGTGCCCGGTGCGGGTACGGAGTAGCCCCCACCCTTGGGCAAGGATCGCCCGGTTCAACCCCGCTTTGGCCCGCACGTTCCGGCCCGGCTCCTCAGCAGTGCCCCGCGCGGTGCGGGTCATGTTCTTGATCTGCAGGTCCTCGAACCGGATCGTGTCGAAGGTGCGAGCCAGCAGCGTGGACGTCTTCTCACACCAGTCCTTGCGCCGAGCGGCCTCCCGGGCTTTGAGCCGGGCGACCCTGGCGTGCTCGACCCTCTTCTGGGCACTGCCCTTGGGAGCGCGGGCTGCTCGGCGCTCGTGTTTGCGAACCGTCGCCCTCTCCTTGCCGGTGAGTTGCGGGCAATTCAGTGTCCGCCCGTCCGACAGCGCGGCGGTGACCACCACCCCACGGTCGATCCCGACCACCTCGCCGTTACCGGGCGACGGGATCGGGGCGGGGACGACAGCGAAGGCCACATGCCACTGCCCGTGGCGATAGGTGACACGAAACGACTTGGCGTCCGGCAACTGACGGCGTGTGAGGCGGAACTTCACCCAACCGCACCCGGGCACCTTGACCTGCGCCCACTTGCTGTTCAGCTTTCCCACTAGAACCTGACGGTGGTGGACCTGCCTGCCTTTGGCATTGAGCACCAATTCCCCGTCTGGAGTGTAGGCGGGCACTCGCCCGCTGCCGATGACCCGGAAGCCCTCGCTGCGGTACTTCTTGCGCCAGGTCGGGTACCCATGCGACCCGCCCAGGAAGTTCGACAGGGCCCGGTCGAAGTCCTTGAGGGCCTGCTGTTGGATGTCAGCGTTGCCAGAGGCCACCCACGCGAACTCAGCAGCCGTCTCGGGGTCCATGCCGGTGGTATCGGTACGGCGCACCTCGGACAGCATCCGGCACATCCCTGCATAGCGAACCGGCTTCTCCCGCCGGACCCCGCCTTTACGGTACGTAGCGTTGACCTCCAACGCCAGGTTCCAGGCGTACCGGGCGTGCGCGCAGTGGCCGAGCATCACCTGCTCCTGCGCGCCCGTGGGATACAACCTGTACCTGGACATGCCGCGACAGTAGCGGAGTCATAGCGGCATGTGGGTGCGAATCCCAAAAGATCACGTGATGGATCCCCGAGGGACTGAACGGCACGTCCAAAGACACGGCATGCCCTGACGGCTGCCCCACCAACTTCTACTATCGCTCTGGTGCGCGGCGCCGACCGCGAAGATCGTGACGGCCGCCCAGAACCCCAGGCCGAGTCCGACGACGAGGGCGCCGTTGATGACGAAAATGAAGGTCAGGTTGGCGCCGAACCAGACCCAGAACAGGTCGCGCGGACCGCCGTGCCGGTCGGCGTCGGGGATGTGGTCCATCCCGGGCGCCTCAACGCGAAAGACCTCGTCGGCGCCGACGCCGGTCACCGTGGGCTACGCGGGCACGCTGCCGTTCGCCGACCGCGAGGTGCCCGCGCGCGTTCCCGACCCGGGCCTCGAACCGGCCCCGCCCCGCCGCCGCGCGGCCCGCGCCCCGCGCCCCGGGGCGTGAGCCGGAGGCGGAGGCGGGAGCGCGGCCGACCGGCAGCCGTCGCCGGATCCGGCCATGAGTGGCACCGGCGATCCCGAGCCTGACGCCCGGGGCCGACTCCTGCGAGGGCCGCCGGTCGGAGCGGCTACCGTTCCCTACTCCTTGACCCGGTGGACCTTGTGCTGGGCGGCCTGGGCGCGCGGGCGCACCACCAGGAGGTCGATGTTCACGTGCGGGGGCCGGGTGACCGCCCAGACGATGGTGTCGGCGACGTCCTCCGCGCTGAGCGGGTCGGGCACCCCGTCGTAGATCGCCTCGGCCGCCTCGGCGTCGCCGCGCAACCGGTTGAGTGAGAACTCCTCGGTCTTGACCATCCCCGGCGCCACCTCCAGCACGCGCACGGGCTCGCCGCACAGTTCGAGCCGCAGGGTGGCGGCCAGGGTGTGCGCGCCGTGCTTGGCGGCCACGTAGCCGCCACCGCCCTCGTAGACCACGTGCCCGGCGACGGAGGACACGACGAGCACCGTGCCGTCACCGCTCGCGATCAGCTTCGGCAGCAGCGCCTGGGTCATGTGGAGCACGCCCAACACGTTGACCTCGTACATCGCGCGCCAGTCGGCCGGGTCGCCCGTGGCGACGGTCTCCCTGCCGATCGCGCCGCCCGCGTTGTTGACCAGGACCGAGCAGGCGGGCAGGGCCTCAGCGAAGGCGTCCACGGCGGCCCGGTCGGTGACGTCGAGGACCTCGGCGCGGGCGCTGTGGCCGGCCTTGACGATCTCCTCGGCCAGGGCCTCGATCCGGTCGGCGCGCCGGGCGACGAGGACCACGTCGTAGCCCTCGGCCGCGAGTCCGCGCGCGGTGGCGGCCCCGATTCCGCTGCTGGCGCCGGTCACGACTGCGGTCGCTGTCATGTTCTTCGTCCTCCCCGAAGGTGTGCCTGTCGCGCCGAGCGTATCCACTGACCGGGGGCCGACCTCCCCCGGACCGCCGATGCGGGACCCTGCGGCGGATCCGAAGGCGGGTGGATCCGAAGGCGGGCGGGCCCGAAGGCGCTGGGGGTGGCTTGGGCTAGAAATAAGTAGACCGATCGGTCTATAGTTCTGCCACTCCGCAGAACCAGCGACCCGGCCACGCCGCAGCAGGCCCTGGCCCTGGGCCGACTCTTCGAAGGAGCACACGATGCACGTCCACCACCTCAACTGCGGATCGATGCGAGAACTCAGCGCGATCCGGGTCGGGGGACGCGAACTGGACCCGCGGCCCGCCGTCAACCACTGCCTGCTCGTGGAGACCGACGACGGATTGGTCCTGGTCGACACCGGTTTCGGCACGAACGACGTCCGCGACGCGGAGGCGACGCTGGGCCCGGACTTCATCGCGATGACCGCGCCCCGGCTGGACCTGGAGGAGACGGCGGTCCGGCAGGTGGAGCGCCTGGGCTACCAGCGCGAGGACGTCCGCCACATCGTGCTGACGCACCTGGACGTGGACCACGCGGGCGGGTTGGCCGACTTCCCGCACGCCCGGGTGCACCTCCACGAGGAGGAGCTGACGGCGGCGACCGGACCGAACCCGCTGCCGCCCGGAACCGGGCGCTACCGGTCGGCGCACTGGGCCCACCGGCCGCGGTGGGTCGGCTATCCGGCGGACCGCGCGGCGGGCGGGGAGGGCTGGTTCGGGTTCGACACGGTGCGGCCGCTCGACGGCCTGCCGCCGGACATCCTGCTCGTACCGCTGGGCGGCCACACCCGGGGGCACAGCGGGGTGGCGGTTCGCGTCGATGGCGGGGGCGGGTCGCGGGAGCGGTGGCTGCTGCACGCCGGGGACGCCTACTACTTCCACGGGGAGATGGACCCGGACGAGCCCGCCGGGCACCCTGAGCTGGACCTGGTGCAGGACTCGGCCGAGGTGGACCGCGCGCTCCGGCTGGGCAACCAGGCGCGACTGCGGGAGCTGGCCCGACTGCACGGGGACGAGGTGAGCGTGTTCTCCGCGCACGACCCCTGGGACCTGGACCGACTCGCCGCCGGCGGCCCTGCCACGGCCGCGGCCGCACGGTAGCCGCCCCTGCTCCCGCGTACGCGCACGCCTGCGCGCCCCGACGGCGCCGCCCCACGAGCGGCGCCGTCGTCGTCTGCGGCGGGCCGGGTTCTCCTGAGATCAAGCCAGAGGAAACGTTGCGTTCACTAACTCCGCGGGCTAGCCTACTAGAGAACTAACCGTTCTCTACTTGAGGAGGTCTCGTGGCACAGCGAACGACCTCCGTGGCCCTCGCCCTCCCGGGCCTGCTCCTGGCCATGCTGCTGGCGGCCCTGGACCAGACCGCCATGGCGCCCGCGCTCCCCGAGATCGCCGGCGACCTCGGCGGACTGGAGCACATGCCCACGGTCGTGACCGCCTACCTCGTCTCCGCCACGGCCGTGATGCCGCTGGTCGGAAGGCTCGGCGACCGCTACGGCCGCAAGCCCCTCATCCAGGCCGCGGTCCTGCTGTTCGTCGCCGGCGCGCTCATGGCCGCGACCGCCACCACCCTCCCGGGGTTCGTCACCGCCCGCGTCGTCCAGGGTCTGGGCGGCGGAGGTCTGATGATCGGCGCGCAGGCGATCGTCGGCGAGATCGTCAGCCCTCGTGAACGCGGCCGCTACCTGGGCCTGTTCGGCGCGGTCTACGTGGTCGCGGCGGTGGGCGGCCCGCTGCTCGGCGGGGTCGTGGTCGACCACCTGTCCTGGCGGTGGATCTTCGCCGTCCACCCGCCGCTCGGTCTGGCCGCCCTGGCCGCCCTCAGCCTGACTCTGCGGCTGCCGCGCCCCCAAGGCCGCCCGCCGGTCGACTACGCCGGGGCCGCGGCCCTGGCCGGGACCGTCGTCGGCGTGGTCCTGACCGCCGACCGGCTCGCCCGGCCCGACGCCTACCCCGCGTGGGCCCTGCCCGCGTTGCTGCTCGGCACCGTCGTCGTGATCGGACTGTGGGCGCTGACCGCCGCGTTCGCGCGCGACCCCGTGCTGCCGCCGCGCCTGCTGCGCGACCGCGCGTTCGCCCTGCCGGTGGCGGTGAGCTTCCTCGTCGGGTTCGGCCTGTTCGGCACCCTCACCTACGTCCCCGCCTACGCCCAGGTCAGCCTGGGCACCACGGCCACGCGGGCCGGACTGCTGGTCACCGCGATGATGGCCGGGGCGCTCGTCAGCACGGTCGTGTCGGGTCGGCTGATCACGCGGACCGGCCGCTACCGCCGCTACCCGATCGTCGGAACGGCCGTCGCGGCGATCGGCCTCACCCTGCTGGGGCTGTTCGGGGCAGATCTGGGCACGGGTGCGCTGACCGCGTTGCTGGTACTCGTGGGACTGGGGATCGGCCTGGTGATGCAGGTGGTCATGCTCGCCGCACAGAACGCGGTCGACCACGCCGATCTGGGGGCGGCCACCTCCGCCGTCCTCTTCCTGCGCCAGGTGGGCGCGAGCGTCGGCGTGGCCGTCGTCGGCGCCCTCATCACCCGCTCGTTCCACGCGCGGGTGCCGGAGGGCGTGGGAGACCCGCGCGCCCTGTCCCCCGAGGCGATCGCCGCCCTGCCCGAGCCCACGCGCGGGCTCGTGGAGGCGGCCTTCGGCTCCGCCGTGCCGTCCGCCCTGCTCGCGATGGCGCCCCTCCTGGGCCTGGCGTTCCTGCTCACGCTCGCCTTCCCCGCGCTCCCCCTGCGCACCACGGCCCACACCGCACTGAACGAGGAGTCCCGATGACACACGACCGGCTCGTCTCCCCCCTCGCCTCCTTCGGAGCCGACGACCTCGCAGAGGTCGGCGGCAAGGGCGCCAACCTGGGCGAACTGCTGCGCGCGGGGCTGCCCGTCCCGCCCGGGTTCGTGGTCACCACGGACGCCTACGCCGCCGCGGCCCGCGCGGTCGGGCTCGACGCGAAGCTGGCCGCCGGGTCCGGTGGCGGGACCGCGCCCGCCACTCCCGACGCCTCCACGGGCGCCGCGGGTGCCGCGGGCGCCGCGGGCGCCGCGGGCGCCGCCTCAGACTCCTCCACCGTTTCCGACGCCGCCGCGCTGCGTGCCGACCTGGAGGGCGCGCCGGTCGCCGACGACCTGCGCGCCGCGATCACCACCGCCTATGCCGACCTGGGCACCGACGTCCCCGTGGCCGTGCGCTCCAGCGCCACCGCCGAGGACCTGCCCGGCGCCGCCTTCGCCGGGCAGCAGGACACCTACCTCAACGTGATCGGCGCCGACGCGGTGGTGGACGCCGTCCGCCGCTGCTGGGCCTCGCTGTGGACCGACCGGGCCGTCGCCTACCGCCACGAGCGCGCCATCGACCCCACCGAGGTGCGGATCGCCGTGGTCGTGCAGACCATGGTGGAGTCCGACGTCGCCGGTGTCATGTTCACCGCCGACCCGGTCACCGGCGACCGCGGCCGGGTCATCGTCGACGCGGGGGCGGGCCTGGGCGAAGCCGTGGTCTCCGGGCTGGTCACCCCCGACCACTACGTCCTGGACGAGCGCGGCGCCCTACTCGACTGGTCGGCCGGGCGCGGCGAGGTGGTCATCCGTTCCGAGGCCGGCGGGGGCGTCGCGCGGGAGGACTCCCCCCGTGACGGCGGGGGCCGCCTGCTCACCGACGACCAGCTGGCCGAGTTGGCCGCGCACGCCCGCACGATCGCCGCGCACTTCGGGCGGCCCCAGGACATCGAATGGAGCATCAGCGACGGGCAGGCCCACATCGTCCAGGCCCGCCCGATGACGGCCCTGCCGCCGCTCTCGGTCCCGCTCAACCGGCGCCAGCGCCTGCTCGGTTCGATCCTCACCGAGTACATCCCCACACGCCCCTACCCCATGGACGTGAGCACGTGGCTCGGGCTCGGTCCCGCCAAGATGATGCG
This sequence comes from Nocardiopsis sp. Huas11, assembly GCF_003634495.1. Taxonomy (GTDB): domain Bacteria; phylum Actinomycetota; class Actinomycetes; order Streptosporangiales; family Streptosporangiaceae; genus Nocardiopsis. The sequence continues at coordinate 1,665,487 of NZ_RBKY01000001.1, forward strand.
GGACCTCATGGCCGACCTCGGCATCGCCGCGGCCTTCGAGGACTATCTCCGGGAGGAGGACGGGGTGGTCGTAGAGCTCGTTCCGCCCGCGCCCCACCCCGCGCCGCGCGCCCTGCTCACACCCTTCAAGCTGGTCCACCGGGCCCGGAGGCACGACGTCAACACCTGGCGGGAGGACCCCGTGCTCTCGCGCTTCCTGCGCGACGCCGACGCTCTGGACGAACTAGACCTGCCCTCCCTTCCCTGGTCAGAGCTGCTGCGGGTACCCGAGAGGGCACTCGCCCTCATGGGGCCGTGCCGTGAGCTGCGGTCGGCCTACCTGCCCGGCGCGGCGCTCGCGCTGGGGCGGCTGGCGGCGGCCACCGCGCTCCTGGGCCGGCGGTCGCTGCTGGGCGACTTGATCGGCGGCGCGCGCACCCGGACCGAGGACGCCAACCAGGCCCTACAGGGCCTCGCCGACCGGGTGCGGGCCGTGCCCGAGCTGCGCGAGCTGTTCGCGACCGCGGATCCGGCCGAGATACTGACCGCCGTCCGTGAGGGAACCGGCCCCGTGGGCGCGTTCGGCGGCGAGCTCGACGCCTTCCGGCGCGAGTTCGGGCGCCGCGAGACGGCCACCCCGCTGCTGGTCAGCCCGCCGACGCTCGCCGAGTCGCCGGAGAGCGTGATCGGGCTCGTGCGGGTCCTGGTGGACCAGCCGCGGGGCGAGGACCGGGGGTCCCGTTCCGAACGGGCGCTGGCCCGGTTGCTCGCCCACCCGCTCCTGCGCGGAACGCGGGCTCGCGCACGGATGACCCGGTGGGTGCGCGCCGCCCAGCAGGGCATGGCGTTCCGCGAGGACTCGCACTTCTACTTCACGGCGAGCCTGCCCGCCCTGCGCCGGTCCCTACTGGAGATCGGCGCCCGGCTGGTCGAGGCGGGGGTGGTGGACGAGCCCTTCGACGTCTTCCACCTGCGGTTGGAGGAGGTCCAGGAGGTCGCCGACGTCGAGGCGATGCCCGCCGAACAGGTCGAGCGGCTGCGCTCTCTCGTTCGCGCCCGGGCGGCCAAGCGCGCCGAGCTCACCGGTGTGCGCCTGATCGACCCGGCCCGCGTCTTCCCGCCGAAGAACACGGGGAACGCCCTGGTCACCGGAACCCCGGCCAGTGCCGGCACCGCGACGGGGACGGCGCGGATCATCCTCGACGCCACGGACTTCCACCGGTTGGACAGCGGCGACGTGCTGGTGTGCCCCTACACCAACCCCTCGTGGACACCGCTCTTCCAGCGGGCCGCCGCGGTGGTCGTGGACACTGGGGCGGTCGCCTCGCACGCGGCGATCGTGGCGCGCGAGTACGGCATCCCGGCGGTCATGGGCTCCGGCACGGGGACCACCACCCTCAACGACGGCGACCGGATCACCGTCGACGGCGGGACCGGCCGGGTCACGCCGGCTTCGTAGGATGCGGTCATGGCCGCCGAACCGCAGACCACCGACCACCGCAAGCGCCCGCGCCGCCGCGGCGACGCCCTGATCGCGGCCATCCTGCACGCGACCGTCCAGGAGCTGGAGGAACGGGGCTACGCGGCGCTGACCATGGAGGGCGTCGCCGAGCGGGCGCGGGCCAGCAAGGCCTCGCTCTACCGGCGCTGGCCCACCCGCGCCGAGCTGGTGATGGACGCGGTGTACAGCGTGATCCCCGACCCGGGCGAGCTGCCGGACACCGGCGAGCTGCGCGGTGACCTGGTCGCCGTCCTGCGCCAGACGGCCCGGCTCCTCGGCGGGCCCGCCGGACAGGCCCTACGCGGCCTGATGGCGGAGGTCCTACTGTCCCAGGAGCGTATGGACCGGGTGCGCGCCCACGCCCAGGGCAGGGGCCGCCAGATGATGGAGGAGGTCACCCGCCGGGCCGTAGCCCGAGGGGAGATCAGCCCCGACGCCCTCACCCCCCGCCGCATGGAGGTGGGACAGGCCTTGCTGAGGAACCACTTCCTCTTCCACCACGAGCCCATCAGCGACGAGATGGTCGAAGAGATCGTCGACGAGGTCCTGGTCCCCCTCTTTCACACCAGCCCGGCGAACTCCTCTAAGTAACTACTTGTCCACAACCCGGAGTCACACATGGCCCGAACGTCCCACTCCGCGCATAGAATCGCACACTAGAAACATCCCGGATCCTACGACGTGGACTTTCTCTCCAGCACTCCTGGAAACCGTCCGTGCTCTCATGCCACCATCTAGGCTGGCTGCACACTTATCGATCGGGTGTTCGACGAGTGTCATGCCACGGCCCGCTCTGCCGTGGCCCAACCAGCAGGAGGAGTCACGATGCCGGACGGGGCAGGCGCGTACACGTCAGTGGAGATCTGCGCGGGGGCAGGCGGCCAAGCGGTCGGCCTGCACAACGCCGGATTCCACCACCGCGCACTGATCGAGGTCGATCCCCATGCCGCTCAAACGCTTCGGCACAACATCCGCAAACACCGCTGGAAAGACTGCTCCGTCCTAGAGTGGGATCTGACCGACTTCGAGATGGACCACCTCCAGAAGGTCCTCGGAGACGAGCAACTGGCACTCTTGGCAGGTGGCGTCCCGTGCCCGCCCTTCTCCCTGGCCGGCAAACAGCTCGGCGAAGACGATGAGCGCGACCTGTTCCCCGTCATGCTCGACATGGTCGAGGAGCTGAAGCCCCGCGCCGTGATGATCGAGAACGTGCGCGGCCTGCTCGAGCCCGAACGCAAGTTCCGTGACTACCGGGCCAGGATCCGCGAACGGTTGGAGAGCCTGGACTACCGGATCCTCGGCTGGGACGTGCTTGAGGCACGCGACTACGGTGTCCCACAACTGCGGCCGAGGGCCATCCTGGTGGCTATGAAGGAGCCGGAAGCGGCCCACTTCCTCCCTTCCCGGGGCAGTGGGAAGCTCGTCACGGTGGCAGAAGCCCTCGACGAGACCATGCGGACCCGGTTCGGAAGCTCCGCAAAGGGCCGCAGGCACTACGAGAAGTGGCGGCGCAGGGCCCTGGAAAAGGGAACGGTCGCTCCCACTCTCGTCGGAGGTTCAAAGAAGCACGGCGGCGCGGATTTGGGGCCAACCCGTGCCAAGCGCGCGTGGGCCGAACTCGGAGTGGACGGCCACGGAGTAGCCGACCCGCACGGCCAGACCAAGGACAAGGAACGGGACCTGTACGGGGAGCGGGGCCCCAAGCTGACAGTGCAGCAGGCCGCGATCATCCAGGGCTTTCCCACCAGCTGGGAGTTCCAGGGACGCAAGACGGCCGCCTACCGCCAGGTCGGCAACGCCTTCCCGCCGCCGGTCGCCCAGGCCGTCGGAGAGTCCATCATCCGTGCGCTCCGGGCGTGCGACGCCAATGCCGAGCAGCCGGAGGAGCAGTTCGAGGGGCTAGTCGAGGACCTTGCCCCCCGACAGCTCACGCTTACGCGCTGAGACTGCCTCCGTCACAACGTCTGCGCATTCGGCAGGGTCCTGGTGCTCCCAGAACCTCAGGACCAGCCACCCTGCCTCCGCCAAACGCGTGTCGGTATCGCGGTCACGCTGAGTGTTCCCGCCGATCTTCGCGTCCCAGTAGTCCGGGTTCGTCTTGGGCGGCACGAAGTGCTCCGGGCACCCGTGCCAGAAGCATCCGTCCACGAAGACCGCCACCTTGGTGGGGCCGAAGAGCAGGTCTGCTGTGCGCCGCATGCCGGGCAGCGGCTTAGCAGCGACCCGGTAGCGCAGGCCGACCGCGTGTACCAGGCGCCGGATGGCGATCTCCGGCTTGGTGTCCCGGCTCCGGTTTCCGCGCATGCTCCGCCGGTTGGCGGCCGATGACGCCCAAGAGCCTTCCGGTACTTTCCAAGCTTCCATTCTCCCCACCTTCGTGGACTCGGTCATATCCCGAAGAGCACCCTCTATTGACCCAAGAACAAATCCTCGACTCCCTTCGTTCCGCGCTTTAACATGAAGATCGCTTCAAAACCGTCCGGACCAGGTGCAGGAGCGCCTCCGTAGATAGCTTCGCGTCAGAGAAGAGCAGCAGTCGGAATGTCTGTCCCCTTGGCTAGCATCCGCGTGACAGCGACAGAGGGGACTCCGGAGTGGACTCCCCTCAGCAGCGCCGACAACAGCACATCCTTCTCGCTTAGCAGCAACCACGAAAAGAAAGAGCAGCATCAAGGTTGCAGTTCGCGCCAGGGCATGAACCTGGTTCTCGAGGCCATCTCACCTGCTAACCGCATACCCTGCGGCCACCTGCTACTGCATCTTCCGAATCCTTTCAGTGATCTCAACTCGCTGCTCGGGCGGTACGCGAAGATAGGCCGACCATGCGCGGTCAAGCGCGGTAGCGCCTCGCCGCCCCCGCTCCATCCAACGCAACAGGCGGCGCAACTCGCCTGCCCCCAGGTCAGCGGTTGCCGCGATCCCATCGGTTACGTCAATGGCAGCATCACCATGCCCTGCCCTGCAGCGCTTACATTCGGTCACAAGCACGACGGTCTCGTGGCCACCAAGGCCCACTACAGTACGCCTCGAGACGGCGAGGACCGCAGTCGTTACCATGTCATCGGGGTAGGGCTCAGCGCCGGAGATACCGCACACTGTGCACATGTATCCGTCGCGGGCGAGCGCGGCCTGACGATCCTTGCTCGAAATCGCCTTCTTCGGAGCAGCCTCGCGTCGAGCCTTCGAATCCCAGACTGGGACCCCCGCCTTGACGAACCTCTGGTCCTCCGCTGTCAGCGTCGCATCTTCCGTATTCGAGTACACGACCCATCCATAATCACGCAGGTCCCGGATACGACGGTCTGCCTGAGAGACACCAGGGAATGCATCCCGAAGTTGACTCTTCGTGAATGTGTTCCCCTCGCCCACAACCTGAATGAGCCAGAGAGCCCCTCGGACCATGGTTCCCGCCGCGAGTTCCGGGTCGTTCCAGGTCGGCTGTTCCATAATCTACTCCTGCTTCTGCATGTTGACCCCGTCAGCAGTGCTCGCTTCGTCTCGTGCAGCAACCACTCCCCAGATTCGCCTAGGTATTGACTGGGCTGTATCAAGTTTTTCGGACAGTCGTTTTGCAGGTCAGGCTGTGAGAGCGGCCGCTCTCGCCGCCTGCGCGACGGGTTGCTCACTCTGGATCACCAACTACACGGCCGTAACCTGGAACTCCGCCGAGAACTTACTTCATTTGTTCGCCACGATTCCCCGCAACCCTTCCCTGTAGAGACCATCCACCAGCGGTGTCACACCCCAGCTGTATGTTTCAGTAGGTACTCCCGTGCAAGGATGACACCACGGTGATCCAGGCAATACATCTACCACCCTTCGAGGAGCCCTCCCCATGTCCTCCACCTTCGGCGCCCCACCCCGGGGAGAGCACGTCAAGGGCATCATCCAGCAGCGGCTGAACCAGGCAATGTCCGAGAACGGCGCGAAGATCACCATCGATTGGCGAGGCGAGCCGCGTCACCTCTACGTGATCTCCATGCCGGTCGACCTGCTCTACTTCAACCCGGACACCCACCGCATCCGTGCCCAGAGGACACTCGATCCGGAGCGTGACAGGGCCATTGAGGAGGACCCCTGGGGACAGCAGGCACAGGACTACCTCCGCGACCTGCTCAGGCAACGCCCTGCGAACCCGGACCAGGTGGACCCGGACTACACCTCCCTGATGGACGAACTGGACGACTCCGGCCAGCGCGAGCCCGGGATCGTGAGCCCGTACGGCATCCTGGTAGACGGCAACACTCGGGCGGCTGCGCTCCAGGAGCTGGGCGAGAAGAACATCCGGGTCGGGGTCCTCCCTGACGACACCTCTCGGCAGGACATCAACGACGTCGAGCTCTCCCTCCAGCTCCGGAAGGACCGTCGACGTGACTACTCCTATATCAATCGCCTGATCGCGATCGACGAAGAAGTGGGGCGCGGGCGCGCCGAGACAGATGTCGCCAAAGACTTCAACATCAAGCTCCCCACGCTGCAGCGGGACCGGTGGGTCTACGGCCTCATCCTCGAGGCGATCGACCGCAGCAAGTCTGACGATGGGGCCTCTGCCCTGAGGCTGATCGACTTCGAGCAGCACCAGGAGAAGCTGCGCGAGCTTCACCGCGACTACACCAAACTGGCGGCGAAAGACCCCGAGGCCGCGCAGCGGCTCAAGCAGTCTCGCCTGGCCATGGTGCTGCTCGACTACCCCAAGACCTCCCTGCGGCTCGCCGAGTCGGACTTCTACACTCGCTACCTCGAAAGCCGCCTTCCCGAAGACCTGAAAACTAAGGCAGCCGTCCCGCATCGGGCGGCTGTACCCGGGATCCCGGAAGCAATCCTCCCTCAGCAGAGCACTGACTCCGCTCAGGTCAAGGCGCTCACGGACCAGCTGCTGCGCGCCAAGGCCGTGGCTGGGGACAGCAAGAGTGCATCTCCCACAGACATTGCTGACGCGTCTGCACTGATGAGGAAGGCGCGAGACACCTTTGACACCGCGGTCAAACTCGCTGGCCAGAATGCCGAGCTCGTGAAGCGCCAGACCGCTGTGCCCGAGAGGCTGACCGATGCGGCTGACTACGTAACGCAGTGCGCGAACGAATTCGCCGAGGCGAAGGCTAAGCGCGCACTTGACGACGAAGCATTCGACGACGCACTCCTTGTGCTCCGTACGAGCCTCGAGTCCCTGGCCCGGCAAGCAGGGCGCACCTACTCAGCTCCCGGAGAAGGTGTGGCCTGGCTCCTTGACGCGGTTCGGGACAAGTGATGTCGACCTCCGTCCCCAGCCTCACAATCGGTCTGTCTGCTGAGGTCACGCACGCACGGCTCGTTGTCCGCCCCGGTCTGGAGAACGACTTGCGCCGGTTGGCGCTCAGTTTTCGCACCAGCTCACAGCGTTCAACCGGCAGCATCGAGGTCGAGCTCGACGACCTGCTGACGAATCTCGAGGCCCTCAGCAGCTGGCCTCACCAAGCCGAAGGCGACGTCGTCTGGGACCCACACCTGCAGACCCTGGTGGTCGACTCACTCCAGGATGCCAACACGGTATCCGCCCAACTGGAGGAACCCGGCTCGTCGGGGTCAGTGAGCCCCGACGCCGTCCCTGATCTCCTCGGCCCTGCGTGGACTGGTGATCTCACCTCGTTCCAGAAGAGGGACATCGCGAAGATACTGTCGCTGCGCCACGGGGCGAACTTCTCCGTCCCCGGGGCGGGCAAGACCCGCGTCGGCCTAGCAGTGTTCCAGGCTCTGCGTCACCAGCAGGGCATCGAGCGTCTACTCGTCGTCGGCCCCAAGTCGAGTTACGACGCCTGGAAGTACGAGAACACCGTCTGTTTCTCCCCTCCGCTGGACATGGAGATCGTTAACGGGCCCTCGGCGTCGTCCCCGGATGCCGTCATCATCAACTACGAGCGGCTGCCCAACATGGTCAACTCGTTGGGTCGGTGGCTAACAGAACGCCCGTCAATGATCATTCTCGATGAGGCCCACCGGATGAAACTGGGAGCAGAGGGCGCATACGGGGCAGCTTGTCTTGCTCTCGGACCCCGGAGCCGCCGTCGTCTCATCCTGACAGGCACGCCGGCACCGAATGGTGCCAGGGACCTAGAGAACCTTTTCGGCTTCGTGTGGCCGGGAACCGGTCGGATCAGTGTCCTCCGAGCTGTCGCGGGGGGAGATCTCACTGAGGCCAGCCGGATTCTGCGGCCCTTGTTCACCAGGACGACCAAGGGAGAACTCAACCTCCCCCCGGTGGAGACTACTGTCCGCCGCCTGCCGATGCCGCCCCTCCATGCTGAGATCTATGAAGCTCTCGTCGGGCAGTTCTCCGCCAGGGCAACCGGCTATGAGGGAGACTTCCAGGCTCTCGGCCGCGTCCTGGTCTACATGCTGATGGCTGCAACCAGTCCAGCTCTCTTGGCCGTCGGGACCACCTCGCACGAGCCTCTCGCCTACCAGGTACCTCCGCTACCGGTGCCTGAAGACTCTTCGCTGTACCAGCTGATGCAGGATCTGCCTGCTTACGAGATGTCTCCGAAGTACCAGGAGGTCCTAGCGATCGTCCGTGAGAACGCCGCGCAGGGACGCAAGACGCTGGTGTGGTCGACATTCATCCGTAGCCTGAACACGCTCCAGCGAGTCCTTTCAGCCTTCGGCCCTGCCGTCGTGCATGGTGGCACCAAAGACCGCGAGGAGCAGATCAACCGGTTCCGCAGCGACCCGGACTGCATGGTCCTGCTGTCCAACCCTGCCACGCTCGGCGAGGGCATCAGCCTGCACCACGAGTGCCACGACGCGGTGTACGTGGACCGGGACTTCGCCGCAGGGCGCTTTCTGCAGAGCCTCGACCGCATCCACCGCCTCGGGCTCGCACCCGACGTCAAGACCCGCATCACGGTTCTTGCTTCCGAAGGCACTATCGACGATGTGGTGGAGTCTCGCCTCGCAGGCAAGCTGGCCTTCTTGGGAGGGATCCTGGACGATCCCGCCGTACAGCAGCTCGCAGACCTAGAAGAGGAGCCTTCAGTCGGAGCTGACTTCGACCAGGGTGACATCCAGGCCCTTATGGGACACCTACGTGCGGCCCCCTGACCCCATCCTGCTCGCCGCGAAGCGATGGCTGGACATACTTCCCACGAGCGGGGGCATTCGCCGTGCCCAGGCACTGCTGACCACCCATACGGAGTTCAGCGACCTGACACCCACCCAGTACGCAACGGCGCTCGCTTGGTTGAACGAGACGGGGCTCCTGACGAGTGAGAGCTCTCCAGCCCCGAGCGCCAACCAAGTGCTGAGCGCGATCCTCGAAGAGTCCGCCCCTCCTTGGGTCAAGGATGCCGACGCCCTGGTGCACTCTCCCGACGAGCTGCCCTCAGACCTCGTCACGACCGGCGCAGTTCTAGGACTGAACGCAGACGGGGTCTACGAGCAGGTCGTGTCCAGCTGGGGAAAAGTCGACACCGCAGCGAGGAAACGGGTCGGTGCGGCAGGAGAAGCCGCCTTGGTCTCGTTGCTGAGCGATGTTCCAGGCAGCCTGGTGGATCATGTCGCGGCCTGGTCTGACGGGTTCGGGTACGACATCTCGTTCACCCGAGGTCCCTCCTCCGCCCATCTGGAGGTAAAAAGCACCACCCGGAGCGGACGGCTCAGCATCTACCTGTCGCGACACGAGTACGAGGTGATGCTCCGTGATCCCTGCTGGATCCTCGTAGCCGTGCGCCTGACCTCTGACCTCGAGGTCTCCGGTGTGGGCTCCGTTCCCAGCTCGTGGCTCAAAGACAACGCACCACACGATGCTTCTGGCATAGGGAGGTGGGAATCCTGCAAGTTCGAGGTACCCGCGACAGTGATCACCGGTGGAATACCTCAGCTCGGCAGACAGGTAGCACCAGATTTACCTTCCTGGTGAGCTGCTATCGATGAGGACACCACGTAGATCTGTGCTGCGCCGCTTCCGGCTTCAATACCAAACCGACTCGCTGAGGTCCGTCAGGGGTTGAGTCGCTCCAACGCCGCCCGGAGCCGCTCCAGGGTGCGTTCGCGCCCCAGCAACTCCAGTGACTCCAGTGACTCGAAGAGCGGAAGCCCGACCGTCCGGCCTGTCAAGGCGACCCGGACCGGCGCTTGAGCCTTGCCGAGTTTGAGCCCTTGGGCAGCCCCGGCCTGTTCAAGAGCTCCCTTGAGGGCTTCGGAGTCCCAGGCCAGGGACTCGTCCGAGTAGGTGGTGATCGCCGCAGTGAACATCTCCGCACCGATACCGGGCTTCATGGCCTTGGCCCAGCTCTTCTCACCGAGAACTGGGGTGTCCCGGAACAGGAAGTACACGTTCGGCACCATCTCGCTGCCGCCAGTCGGCTCTGCGTCAGCATAGCGGCCTGAGTTTGGAGTTTGAGCTCTCCAGAATCGCTCGCTATGTAGATATATCCTGTCTGCCTTCGATAGATTCTCAGCCCTTCACGGAAGTGATATGGCTTGCACTCAGCACTGAACGGTTCGCCTAAGAGGTGCCCAGAAAGTTGATTCGTTGCGCTGGCGGATCTCCGGGGGATTCCCTCAGCACTCAAGCAGTACCACCACTGGCTCCGGGCTGTCGGTATTCAACCAAAGAGCCCCTAGATCGAGAAGTAACCCATGCCCGGCTCTTTGAGCGAGCCAACCACCAGACCCCGGTCGAGTAGCTGGTTGAACTTCTCGCAGGAGGTCTCTGGCAAGAGGGCGCATGAGTGGCACGCTGCCAAGTTGCAGGAGCCAGGCCCCTGGCCGGTCTCACCGAGTTCCATACAGATGGGGTCGGTGGAACACCACTCAGCGTTGTCCAGCGCCGAGGCCCAGACGTGCTCCAGGTTACCTGGTTTACCCATCCGGACCAGGCCGCCCATGGTGCCGTCGGCATCGCCAGCCGCAGTGTAGATCAACATCCCGGCCATGGGACGCTCTTCACCGTCGGAGACGAAGAGCCGTTCCCGCAGAGAGGCTGTGCTGTATCCGCAGTCGAAGATGAGCTGGTTAATGAGCAGATGCGCGATGGTGTGTACTAGTACAACTCTGGGGGTGACGTCGTCAGGGTTCCCCAGGGCCTCATGGAACCGAGAGGACAGGTTGGCAGTACGGGCTCGCACGTCCGCGCGCCCTTCCCACTCTCGAAGCCGATTGCCGTCGAGTTCGAGGTAGATCCCCTCACCCTTGACGGTGTAGGCGGGCAGCCAGTCGTGTCCGGTTCGGGCCGGGTAGCGACGAAGGCGGGACTTGCCCACTTCTAAGGTCACGTTCTGGGAGGTCACCCTGGTGAAACCCCACAGGGCTCGAGTCTCTCGCAGGACCTCGACCAGCCGGACCCGGGAGAAGGCATCCCTGACGACGTCGCCGTAGTCCTCTTCCCTGGGTTTCGCGACTACCAGGTTGGGGTTGTCCATCTCATCGCGCAGGCGTGCGTACTCAGGGCGCCGCCAGTCGGCGGGGGAAATGGTATCGAGCGAGTACTCCGCCTGATCGCCTTGCTCACCGGGACGCTGGTGCTTGCCACCGAGGATCTCGTTCAGCGCCGCCTCGATCTGCTCCGTACGGTAGCAGGACAAGGCGTCGCTCGTGTCCATCCTGAGGAGAGTGTCAACCCTAGGGGCGTGGGGGGAGGTCTTGAGGAGAGTCAAGGCCGGACTGAACTGTGCCCCAGTAAGCAACCGCAAGAGCGCCTCAGGCACCGTGCTGGACCCCTGGGGCAAATAGATAGAGCTCTCTACCAGGGGGAAGTAGACATTGGAGGACCCGCGGAGACTACCTCGGACCGGACGGCCGCAGGCCTCCTCTGCTTCGCCCAGCCAAGGGCGCCAGCCCCGGCAGGTGTACTCCGCCTTCGACTTGTCCAGATCCCTGCTCAGCACGGTGGTCGAACCGTCCTCTGTCCCTACAGACACGGCCGTAGTGACCCCGGTCAGACTCCGTTCGGCCGAGCAGGTGTCGCAGTGCACCTTCTGGTTGGCGAGGGAGCCTCCGCCCGAGGACTTCAACCGGAGCACGGCATTGCACCCCGGCTCGGCGCTCCCGTGCACCCACTCTTCCCACGGGAAGTCGCCCAGATGTCCCTCCTCGCAGATCACGACGAACGGCACTTGGGCCATGACTGGGCCCTTGCCCCGCCGTCGCCTGGACCGGGCCCCCTCGGAATGTGATTCGTCCTCGCAGTGCAGCCGACCCCTGAAGTGATAAGGGCGTTTGACAAGCCGCCTGCAGTAAGCACAGAAGTTCCAGCCGGGGAACCTCAGGAAAGGAATGCTCAACCTGAGGTTGTGCCTCTTGTCTGGGTCCTCATGGGAGGTGATGTAGGGCGGCGGCGCCTGGAAGTAGTCGACCTTCAGCCGGTTCCGCAGACGCCACTCCTCGATACGGAACTCAGCGGGATTGACCTCGTCGTCCTCCCTCGCAGGCCGGAACCAGTAGTCCAGCCCCGCTGAGATCACGGAGGTCCCGTCCACCAAGACGGTCATGGCACCCACACCGAATGGGGAGATCAACTGAGACCGGCGGATGCTGCCACTGGTCATGACTGCCCTTCCTGGTGGTAGTCCTGAGTAATCGTGACACGGCACTCGGTATCCACGTCGCGCATAGAAGTGGGGACCTCCCAGTACCTGCTCGGAACTGAGTCCGGGGCGGGTTTGCCCGCATAGCGCATGAGCCCGTTGAGCGGGTCACCACTGTAGGGATTGGCCTCCCAATCGGTGGGCTGCCAGGCCCGCCACTCCTCCTCCGCGCGCTCCAACTCGGCCTGTACCGCCTCGTACTCCTCGGGGTCGACGACCTCAACCCGCTCTTGCAGGAGAGCGGTGGTCTTCCGCACCAAGTGCTCAGGGTAGGGGAAGGGCTTGAGACTGTCCGGCTGGGTCAGCCGGATGTGTGCGATCACCGCGGCGTGCAAGGCACGGCGGGTGACCGGTTTGGCGAACGGGGTCACACTGGTGGGTTCCACCTGGGCGTATAGGCGCTCGTGGTAACTCCGGAAGCGCTCGAAATGGGAACGGTCCCGGGGTTTGGCCGCCCCGTAGAGCATGACCACCAGGCCCGGCCGCTCGAACCACCTGCGGCCCACCCGGCCCGTCACCTGGATGTACTGAGCCGTGGTCTTGGGCTGGCCCACGACCGTCATCAGCGACAGGCGATCGATATCCACCCCGACCTCGATGATGTTGGAGGCAAGGCACACGTCCACAGCCTGTCCGGACTCGTAGGCAGTGCTGAGCTCATCGATTGCCCGGGGGATCTCGTCGTTGCGGCGGCGGCCGGTCAGTTCCATAACGTTTCGCAGGTACCGGACCGTGTCCAGGCGCTCGCGGCGGCGGATACCCCGCAGGTAATCGGGGATGTCCGACTGCAGGAGAGACAACGAGTTGCCCAGTTCCCGGAAACTGTTGAGGAAGCACACGTTGGTCCACCACGGGTCCCGCTGCTCCTCATCGAGGTTGGCCGCGGTATGCAGCAGCGCTGACTTCGCACGCACCTGCAGGGTCTGCATAGATCCAAGTGTGGGGGCATGGACTCCGACATAGCGGCGCCCAGGCAACAACTGGCCCGCCTCGTTACGCGCCCAGGTGGAGAAGTAGGAATCACTGGCTTCAAGGCCGGGCGGCGGGAACAAGGCGACACGTTGGCGCGCGTAGACCGCTTGGGTCTGTTCTCGGTAGTTCATGATGGTGGCGGTGGATGAGACGATCTTCGGCTTACTGGCCCTCTCCTGGGAGTGATCGATGCACAGAGCTTCCACAATCCCTTCGTACAAACCCACCATGGAACCCAGAGGACCGGAGATCAGATGGAATTCGTCCTGGATGATCAGAGACGGAGGCGAAGTACGACGGTTCCCGTCAGGACCGAGCCCGAAGAGAGCACGGGCTTCCGGGCGCCATGGCAGCATCGCGAACTTGTCAACGGTGCCGATCACCATGGAGGGCGGGCTCTCGTAAATGTCCTCGTCCACCACCAACAGAGGAAGCCCGTCCCTGAACGGGCACCGGCGGTCCGGGCACTTGAGGACCACCTTGTTCCCCTCCTTGACGTATCCGGGGATGATGGCCGGCTGGCGCCTGACCCCACTTCGGGGCGCCGCCTTGCGCTGGGCCTCAGTGGGGCCCATAGTCGCAGCGCACCAGGGGCAGCGGGTGAGGAGAAACTTGTTGGCCGCTGTGGCGGGTTCCTTGCACAGTTTCTGGTGGAGTTTGACTGACCCGTACTGCCCGTCGTGCCTGTTCGGTGTGGTCGCGCTGCCCAGCCACACGCCGATGCTGAAGGAGTCCCCGCCCAGATCACGCTCAGGGCGCCGGTCTCGGATCCGTTCCATGGCGCAGATCAGCGAGGAGGCGCGGAGGAACTGCTGTGCGGTGAGCAATCGCAGTGTGTACCGCATGAGGACGTCGGTGCCAATGTCCCTCGGATCTCGCAACCGTCGCAGAAACATGGCGAAGGACGCCGCACCGAGATAGGCCTCGGTCTTGCCGCCTCCAGTGGGAAAGAAGATCAGATCGACCAGCTCCCGGTCCTCGTCGTGGCAGTCAGCGATCGACACCAGGACCGACAACAGGAAGGCGATCTGGAACGGCCGCCACTTTCCGCGGTCCACAGGGACTTCACCGGTGGGGAAGGGCTCGTCGATCCGGAGCCCGGCCGGTTCCACTATGGTCGGACGCGGCGTCAGCGCCGCACGCGCCTGTTGATCCAGCATGGCCCGGTTGGCCAGCCGGAAGGCGGTCGCCACCTCAGGGTCGCTGTGCACCCGCCGCCAGCCCCGACGCATCCGCCCCAGAACGGCCTCGCAGTCCGCCATGTGCCGTTCGGCCGCGGCCCGATGCCGTTCGGGCAGATCCCCGATCTCCCGCCGTTTCCGCTTGATCCAGCCGTCGTAGCCGTCCAGCAGCTGTTTGACCTGCTCGTTGGCTTCCTTCCAGCGCTCACGGTCGGCCAGTGGGCGCATGTCGACGGTGAGTTCCCGATCGGCGCCAGGACGCCGGTCGGTGCAAGGGAGCAGGATCGTCGGGGTAATACTGGGAGCCTCGTAGGAGGGCAGGCACTCGGCCCTGACCCAAGACACGGTCTCGCCTGGTTCCTTTTCCCAGTCGGCGGCGCACCCGTGGCCGAGCGCGAAGGTCTGGTGCCGACGGTAGAGGAGCGCGATGGATTCCGCCTCCTCCGCCGGAGCCAATTCCTGCCTTTCCTCGTCTTCGGCACCGCCGGTGCGCAGCTCCGGGTAGGGGGCGAAGGCGGCGCCCTCCGCTATCACGTCGAAGCCCGCTTGGAAGAGGACCCGGTCGTCGCTCCTGCGGCCGGTGGTCTCGGACCTGTTGGTGAGGACGAACGTGATGAGGTGGTTACCGTCAATGGTGCGGCTGAAGGCGTCGACGTCGATACTCAACGTGCCTTCGTTCACCAGTTCGGGACCAGTCGTCGGTGTGACCTTTCGGCGCCTCCCCTCCTCGACGCGCAGGTCCTCAGCAGCGAAGACCGCAGTCACGGTGACCGGCTTGCGCACCCAGCACGGGTATTCCTTTCCCCCCTTCTGCTGCGTCACCGTCAACTTCTCGTACCTGCCCATCTCCGCGCGCACGACCAGCCGCGCGCCGTCCGGTAGATCGGCGTTGACCGACACCCCTAGGGAAGAGGGGTCGAACGCGTTCGCCAGGCTCAGGTCGAGATCCTCGTCGGCACTGTCGTCAGTGCTGCCGCTGACCGGGGCGAGCTTCTTGAAGTGTTGCTCCATGACCGTGTCGGAAATGGAGGGCTCACTGAGTTCACCGGTCACGGTGAGACCGGGGGTACCTCCGACTCTGGATTCTTCAGACTGCCCTGCGCGCGTACCCTCGGAGTCCTTGAGGGCTGGGTAGAGCACGCCGACGCCGTATCGGTTGGTCGGTCGGACACCAGTCAGGATCTCCTCGCCGGTCTCGGCGTCAAACCAAACCTTAGTGGCCGCCTCCTCATCGGGAACTACAGGCCGGTCCGGGTCGATGGGGAGGCGTCCGGGGCGGCGTGGGCCCGGGCCCACGAGCTCATGCACCAGTCCCCGGTGCATGTCCTCGCGGGACTCGTGAAAGGTGGTCACGTGTGGTCCTCTCCGCCGGTCATGGCCTGCAACATGTCACCGACCGCTTTCTTGTGCGCGAGCACCACAAGCCGGTCCGCTGCCCTGCTCATCCCGATGTAGAGCAGGAATCGGTAGCGGTCTGAGTCCGCGGAATCGATGTCGGTAATGACAACGGCTGGTGCGTCCAACCCCTTGAACGCGTGCACGGTGCTGTAGGAGGTGCGCTTTCCGTGTCGGCCGTAGGGGGCGATTCGGCCACTCGTCGCGCTGTCGCGCATGCGCATGACCATCCCGTCCTTTCTCGGGGAGAGCACGACGATCTGCTCTGCGGGGTAGTGGTTCTCGCGCAGCTCTTTCAGAGCAGAGATCAGGTGCCCTTCCTGCTCCCGGTCATCGCTGTAGGCGAGCACTGTGACGTCGATCTCGTCATCCGGGCGCCGGA
This sequence comes from Nocardiopsis sp. Huas11, assembly GCF_003634495.1. GTDB lineage: Bacteria > Actinomycetota > Actinomycetes > Streptosporangiales > Streptosporangiaceae > Nocardiopsis. Next base: position 1,681,456 of record NZ_RBKY01000001.1, read on the forward strand.
ATCCCGCGTAGAGCCCTTCAAGCCCACAGGCTTTCATGGCCATATGCCCGATCCGGGGGGTATTGCGGCAGTTCCGGTAAAGGCGGTGCTGGTGGTGTTGGGGTGAACGCTGATCGAGCAGTACTCGACCATCCTCGGACCCGTAGATCGCCTGTTGGTCGAAGTCACCGAACATGAGCCAGTTCCCGCCGGCCAGCCCGCCCGGCACCAGCAGATCCAGAAGGTCCAGGTAGCTCTCGTGGGCGCATAGGTCCTGTGCCTCGTCCACGATCAGCAGATCGCACTCCCAACCACCGTTTTCCAGCAGGATGTTGGCTGCCAGTTCCGGGAGCTCCTCCTCCCACCATTGCCTGCCGGGAGACGGGGGCGCATGGGCACCGGTCACCTCCAGCATCAGGCTGTGCAGCGTGGAGACGGATACCTCGGGGCTATCGCCTAGCGTGTCGGCCATCCACCCTGCGAGCGCATTGTTGAAGCAGAGCACGCGGACCTTGAGCCCTTTGCCAGTCGCACGCCTAGCGGCCTCCACGGCCAGGAAGGTTTTGCCGGTACCGGCGGCCCCGGTGAAGAGGACACGGCGTTGGTCCTCCATCACGTCTAGGGCCTCCAACTGCTCGTCCAGGAATCTGACCCGTTCGGTGTCACGGGCTTCCCGGATGTCTGCGGGGAGAACTCCAGCCTCAAAGGTGGGTCGCAGCTCCTGCGCGATCCGTCGGCACTGGGCGGTGTCGGGGCCCGTAGCCGAGGCGGCAAAGCGCGAAGTCTTCTCCGCTAGATGGTCCCGGTTGTGACGCATAACCTCGGCCAGGGTCGTGGAGACCGGCGGTCTGAGGTCTGCGCGGTCGAGCAGTTGCCAGTCATGCCACTCCAGATTCGTGCCCAGGACGGACGCGTTGGCGCTGGTGAACCATACGGCCCATCCCAGGGGGACGTCACGCAGGTCCATTCCCTTGCGATGGAGGAACTCGAGAATGCTGTACATCTGGCCCTTTGCCTGACCGAAAGGACTCCGCTGGGTTGGTGCGTCGCTGCCCAAGTGCCACAGGCCCTCCCCGTCTCGGCGCACCCTGCGATGCGACTTGACCTCGAGGCAGAGCACTCCCAGCTCCGGTGCGATGACGACGAAGTCCGCCTCTCCCGCTACTTGGCGCTGGTGCTTGGCGATGTCCAAGGAATGGAGGACGGTCCAGCCCTCGGTACCGGGGTCCTCTCGGAGCCGGTCGAAGAGCCGTTTCTCGCCCGGCGGCGAGTCTGGGTGGGGGACCGGCGGGATCATACGAGCCATGGGGTTCCTTGGACTCGGAGCGGACGTCGGACTATTGAGGAGGGGACCGACTTGGGATCGGGACTGATCGCCAGGACCTGAAAGGCCACCATCTCGGCCGTTTCGGGGAACTCTGGGAGGGCCAGGGCCTGATGGCCTTCGACACGCAACTGTGTGAGGTCCCTGGCCTCGGCTTCACCCTCCAAAGCCCGAGCCAGGCTGTGTGCCGCCCTGGAGTGAGCGCTGCGCAGGAACTTGCCGGCTTCCACATAGCGTGCGGGTTCAGGCGCTCCAAGTGCTCGGAGCAGCGCCAGGAAGTCTTGGTCGCGCTGTGGTCGCAGGCAGTCCTCAGTCAACCAGTACGCGGGGTTCACTGTGATCGCACCCTGATTGCGCACCCGTCGCTTGAGATCATCAGGCCCTTCACTCTTCAAAGCGCGGTCCAAGCGTGCTTTCCAGTCCGCTTGTAGTCGGCGGACCTCAGAGCGTTTAGAGCCCAGGTGAGTGTCTGTGACACGCCGGGGGACGGCCTGGCCTTCACCGTTAGCGCGGAGCAGTAGAAACATGCCTGGGGCGAGTTCGGCTAGGGGGAGGCTGACGATCCGCTCTCCTTCGGGAGCGTTCGGGAGCAGACGCCGGACGGCGTGGCCCTCTTCCGGAAGCCACGCGGCCCGGTCACCTCCGAGTAGGACCAGTCTCGCCGACACACGGTGAACCGTCTCTGTGCCCATCTCGAGTTCGTCATCCGGGTCGAACGCCCGGGTCCTGCGGATAATGGCCGACCAGTCGATTTCCGAGGTCAACTCCCCCGCTGGAATTGGCTCCCATTCCGCGCGGCCGGTAGCCGGGTGAGCCTCAGGTTCAGGTGCCGGGGACGGCACCGGGCGATTTTCCTCCACTGCTGGGATCGCCACGGAACGCACCTTGACAGTGATGGGGCGGGTCGGCCTCACCTCGGGGGCGAAGAGGCCGTGGAATTCGTCGTCATCCCGAATCCAGTCAGGTTGGATGATGACGGTCTCGTCCGCCCGCGACGCGGTGACCAGGGACGCGCCCAGCCAGGAGACAGGGCCCATCAGCACCGCGAAGTCCCATGTCCCCCTCGCCTGGTGGAGGTACTCTCGGGGGCTCAGTACTGGCCGTGGGTGGGAGCTCGAGGCCAGCCAGGAGCCGAGGGATACCGCGGTGCGGTGGTTGCCAATGACCACGCAAGTGCTTTCCGGGTCACCGACCTCCACACACTCCATCAGGGCATCGCGACGCGCCCGGTTGTTCGAAGACAGCAGAGCGGTTCTGGCGTCCATCATCTCTCGGAGAAGCTCTTCCCTGAAGGTATCGAGGCTGCCGAACAAAGGCGCGGTCAGTTCAGGCAGTGGCTTCAGGAGGTCGGCGGTGACGGAGTCAGGGGAGCTGAACGGCACGGGGTCGATCACACTGCGCCAGCGCGCGGCGACGGCGCGGCCAATAAGTTCACTCCACTCCAGGTCGGATGCCTCCTCCTCAAGGTCGTGGTGCAGATCCCCGACCGCCCGGACGAAGCGATGCCCGTTCCGGTCCGGGACCAAATGGCGGGTGACCGACGGCCGCCGGGCGGTGCAGTAGAGAGCGTCGGTAGCAAAAAGCGGATTCATTCGTCCCTCCCGAAGGCCAGGAGTTCACATCCGGGAGGCGGAGACCAGGACACGTCGGTCGGCCCCAACGTGTCGAAACCGCTGTGAGCACGGTTCTGCAGCAGAGTCTGGGCCGCCCATTCTGCACCGGGGGCCGACCTGTCCAGGACCGAAAGAACCACGGGCGCCCGGCACTCGTGAAGCCACTGACTCGTGGCCCGGGCTCCGTTGAGGATAATGAGCTCGGGTGGGTGCTCCCAGGGTTCCCAGGCAGGAGCGTCCGTGTCGACCGAGGCGAAGAAACTACGCCAGCCCAGGGGATCGTCTTGGCGGTGGGGCCGGACGAAAGCGCTCAGAGGGAAGGGCTCCTGCTGGCCCGTGGGAGTGATGGCGACGTCGATCTCCTGGGACAGTCGGCTCACTGATCCGATGACAACTAGCGTCTGACTCCACGAGGTGATGAATGGCAGTGGCTCACGGCCGTTCAGGGCACTTCTGAGCTGGCGCGTCTCGGGGGAGTCCAAGATCGGGGTGAGAGGAAGGTTCACGTCCTTGATGCCCACCCCCGGCGGCAGGGGCCGGACCTCTTCGAGGCGCTCGGGCTGGAAAGTCGCCATCGACGTGCAGATCCGGCCTCCCGGACCCGTCCCGTAGTACTCACCCACGACTACGTTCTTAGTGAATCGAAACCAGGCCCTGCGGCCTGGGGCGAGCTGTTCCAAGGGGATATCAGGGACCGCGGACGGATCGGCGCCACCGGCATGGAAGTAGCGCGCCCACGTGAACCCGAAGGAGATCGCTGCGGCACTCATGCCCAAGCTCGGGGCGGACACCGCAATCACCAGCTTCTGCCAACGCCGCGGTGTCGCCCTCCCCAAGGCCAGGTCCATGCCTAGACGCATCCATGTCATGAACCAGGCGGGGACGGGGGTATGTCTCCCGTCGGGGTGCTGGACAGTGAAGAGGGGAACCTGTTGGAGGGGTTCGTCGTGGGGGGACAACCGCCGCCTTTCTCGGGGCTTGCGCCGACCTCTCCGGGGTTGCCTTGAGCGGGGAGAGACAGTTTCCCGGGAAAGGAATGAACGGCAAGAGTGGTGGGCAATCGCAAATTTAGTCTAGCACGCACGCCTGATGTGTTTGGGATGTTCCATAATTCGCGGTTGACGTGTAAAAATGCATTATGGTGCGGCTGCGTCGCCGAAGTTGGCGTTGCGTTGCCATAAGGCACACAATGTTATGTGGTCGATGCGGAAATGCCCCGCGGTACCAAGAACCCGGCTCAGAATCGCGATCACCGCTGCTGAGGGCAGGGTGACGGCGTGGTGTTCGAACCTGCGGCCGGAGGGGGTGGTGATGTCGGCCTTGCTGAACCGCACCCACGGGTTGTCGTACAGGGTGCGCTCGCCGTGCACCACCCAGCGGCCCTGGCTCTCCTCGGTTCGATCCATGTCTCGAAACTACCGCGACGCACGCATCGCGGAGTTGCGCGGCCGCCAGTACGCAGTCAGCTGACGAGCGTGCCGCGAGGGTCGCCGCTGCGGAGTTCACCGGCTTCGACGCCGAGCTTGAAGGCTTCCCACTCGTCCCGGTCGTAGACGATCGTCGGGGCACCTACGTTGCTCGTTTCGGTGAGGGTGAAGCCTCCGTCAGAGGTGAAGGCAGCCGCGACTTCGCCAACCCCCGTTCTCTCCCCCCGCGCCACCAGGGCGCAGAACCCGTCCCAGTCGGCTCTCGGGAAGATCAGCGTGGGGCTGGCGGCTGCTAGTTCGTGTTTGCCCACCACGGTCCAGTCGCCGAAGCGCTTGATGCCGACGCAGGAACCCTGGCCACCGGAGAACGAGGACTTGGTGAACGACTGCTCGGTGATCTCGGCTGACGTGGGGCGGGGGTCGCCTGAGGGGTGAATCATGACGGCAGATCCTCCATAACCTTCTTGATGTACTGCTTGCTCTGGGCCGTGGACATCGCGACGTCGACGATGTGATTCCACAGTTGCTTGTGCCGACGGATCTCGCGGGCCTTGTCCAGATACAGGTTTCCACCCTGGCCCTCGATGTAGATCATCTCGGGCTCATCGGGCTCGAAGTCCAGGATGGTGAACGGGCCGCTCAGCCCAGCGTGGGCGCCCACGCTCTCCGGGATGATCTGGATGTTCACGTTCGGACGCTCGGTGATCTTCAACAGGTGCTGGAGTTGCTCCCGGTGCACCTGGGTGCCGCCTATGGGCCTGCGAACAACGGTCTCGTCCATGACGACCCACAGGTTCAGTGGATCGGGCTCGCGAGTCAGGACCAGTTGGCGGCGTGTGCGGAACTCGACCAGTCGCTCGACGTCCTCAGCTGGCTCCTGAGGGTTGGTGGCCGCGAGGAGTGGGCGCATGTGCCCCTCGATCTGGAGCAGCCCGTGCATGAGGTGCGTCTCGTAGACGCGCAGGCTCGTCGCATCCTCCTCACGTCCGACATAGATGTCGAACTTGGGCGGCATCACGCTCTCGAAGTCGGTCGTCCAGTGGCGTGACTTGGCGTCCGCCGCCAGTTGGCGAATCAGCTCGCGTTCCCTCTGGTCATCGACCTGAAAGAGCTCGAAGAGATGGTCGAGTTCGAGCTTGCTGGGGATGGCGTGCCCGCCCTCCATTCGGAAGACCTTGGGATCCCCGCATCCGAGTTCGTTGGCGACCTGCTTGCCGGTGAACCCGGCCTTCGTGCGCTGCTCCTTCAACCAGAGCCCCAGCTTGCGTTTGCTGCCGGCCGGGCCACGTGCTCGCGCCACGTTCCTCCCCATCCTCGTCGCCGGTCGCGGAGCAACCGGTGCATCCCGTGAAGCCCCGTGTCTGGGTGGCCCCAGGGCTGATGCTACAGAACTCATCACAGAAAGCTTCTTGAAAAAGATTTCTGAGAACGCTTGCTGAAGAAGGTTCCACGATGGATGATCATCATGCAGCGTGTCAGCGCGATCACATTAGGTGCCGACTTCTCATGGGTCTGCGCATGCTCACGGTCGTGACACGCCTTGTCAAAACCCCTGTTGGTGGAGGAGAACCAGCGATGGCGAAGCCGAGCAAGCGGGTCCCAGGTAGGCCGAACGGCAACCGGCGGGTGGTGGGTGGGATGCCGGTACGGAAGAAGAACCGCTGGCGCGGAGAGTGCACGGGCTACTTCGACGGGCGGGTCGACCAGGTCAAGCGGATCCGTGAGTGGTGTCAGAAGGCCGTCCGCATGGACGACGAACGGGCCGCGCCGGTCCTGCTCATCGTCAGCGAGCTCGCCACCAACGCGATCCAGCACTCGGCCTCCGGAGACCAGTACGGGCGGGTCAGGGTCACCGTGGAGGTCATGCCCGGCGACTTCGTCCTGCTGAGGGTGATCGACGACGGCGCCCGCGCGGGCCGCCGGGTCACCCGACCCTGCATCCCCACCCCAGCCGACGAACCGAGCGTCGGCGGGCACGGCCTGGCCCTGGTCTCCGCGCTCTCCGAGAAGTGGTGGTGGACCGACCACCCCCAAGGGCTGGCCGTGTGGGTGTTGATCGACCCCAATCGCTCAGCCGACGAGGACTGACCCCGAGTCACGAAGGCGGGAAGCGCAGCCCTGCGGGGCCATTGACACTCGCCCCGACCAGCAGACATGAAGATGCCCCGTCCGGTGATTGCAGCCACCGGGCCGGGGCGCGACAACCACCTGATAGCGCAGGAAGTCATCCATGGATCAGCCTAACGGCCGCCATCGTCGGCCGCACCAAAGCCTGGCCGCACAGGTCTGGGCCGTCGCGGCCACGCTGCTCGCGGCGGCTCTGATGTTCGTCTTCGTCCCCCACCGACCGCAGCGGGAACAGCTCGCGCTCCCCCCGCTCCCCCGACGCCGCCAACTCGCGGCCGCACCCGTACCGGCCCCGGCCCCCGAAGAGAACAGGACCGACGAGCCGGACGAGAGCCCAGGGCCGGTGGTGCGCCCCTACATGCCTCCGCCGCCCCCACCGCCCGAGCTTCGACCGCTCATTCCCCGGCCCCGCGCACCCGAAGGCGACCTACTGGCCACGCCACAGGCCGCCGCACCGCCCGTCCCCAGCGATCCGGACGACTTGAGCGACCTCACCCAGGCGATCCGCACGTATCTCGCGATGACTCGCTGACCAGCGGCATCCGGGAACGCAAAGGCCCGTGGGCCGGTCCTCGGACCGGCCCACGGGTCGCACTACGCCGGGATCAACCGGTGTAGTTCGGGTCGGCCGGCTGGGGCTGGGCCGGAGGAGCCCCGTTCCCAGCTTCATCCGCGCGCTCCTCGTCGCGCGCTTCCTCCCACTCGGCGATGATCTCCTCGCACGTCGCGCCGTTCCCCAGGTCGATCTCCTCCTCCGGAGTCCAGGGGGCGCCGCGCTCATCGAGCATGGCCTGGCACTCTTCGTCGGTCGGGAGCATGGGGTCCGGCGAGGCCTGCTCGGGCGCCGACTCCACTGGGGAGGGGGCGTCGGTGGGATCCGGGGCCACTTCTTCGGCGAAAGCCGGGGCGGCGCCGAACAGGGCCGCCGCCGTGATTCCGGTGATCAGCAGGTAGGACTTCAGTCGCATGGTCGACCTTTCGGTTGTCTGTGTGGTTGATCGACGGCGCGGTACCGCGCCGCGGCGATCGGGAGTGGGGGAAACGGGACGTCAGGAGATCTCGACCGGGGTGCCGATCGGCAGGTTCTCGGCCATCCAGGTGATGTCCTCGTTGGACACCCGGACGCATCCGTGGCTCACCTGCTGCCCCAGCGCGCTCTCGTCGTTGGTGCCGTGCACCGCCAACTGGCCGGGGCCGCCCGCGAAGGTCTCCAGGGACTCCGAGAACCCGCTCAGCCCGAACGCGTACACGCCGTAGTCGCCATCGGGGTCCGGAGGCTGGAGGAGTTCGGTGAAGTAGTACCGGCCCGGCGGGGTGGGGGTGTCGTTCTCCCCCGTGCCGATCACGCCGCTACGCACCTCCTCTTCACCGTCGTGGACGGCGAACTCGAACCCAGCCATGTCGATCTCAACGCGGAAGTCGGTGCCGCTCAGCGACACCTCGTCGCTGCGCACCCAACCGGTGGTGCCGTTCGGGCGGACCGGCAGGAGAACTTCCAGCCACTCGCCCTCGTTGCTCTCGACGAGGAAGGCGCGGTCCTCACCGAAGTCGTTGGGGCTCGCGAGCGTCTCCAGCACCTCGCCGCCGTCCTTCTCCGTCATCACCTCGATCTCGCTGCCGGTGACCGTGGCGATCTCGGCAGCGAGCGGGGCTGACGCCTCCTCCGCGCCCGCGGTGTCGGCGGCGGTGCCCTCGGACTCCTCCGGGGAACCGGACGAGCAGGCCGTCAGCGCGGCCAGGAGCGCGGCCGCCGCCAGCGGCGTCAGGACCTGGCGGTGCCGGGTCCGTGCCGGGTGCGGGGCGAGTGGAGATCGAAGCATGGGGAACCATCCGGGTTCTTCTCACGGGACGCGGCCGTTCGGGCATCGCCCGGTTCCCGACCGCCTTCGGAACATGTCCGGTGAGGCGCGCCCCCACCGGACGAACCGAACACTGGCGTACGAATGTGAAGAAGTCGTGTTCCCGTCATGTGCCCGCGATGTTCTGACCTGGGGTGCCTTCCCCACGCCCTGATGGGCCCCGCATTCGGCCGCATACGATCGGTCCACACCCAGGCCCCCAGGCCCCCGAGCGGAGGTATCCACGTGGCCCATGTGCTCGTCGCCGAGGACGACGTGAACCAGGCGGACCTCATCCGGCGTTACCTGGAACACGAGGGACACCGCGTGAGCCTGGTCCACGACGGGCGCGCGGCCGTGGCCGCGCACCACCGCGACCGGCCCGACCTGGTGGTGCTGGACGTGATGATGCCGATCATGAGCGGCCTGGAGGCGTGCCGCGCCCTGCGCGCCGAGTCCGACGTCGCGGTGCTGATGCTCACCGCCCGCGCCACCGAGGAGGACCTGTTGACGGGGTTGGACCTCGGAGCGGACGACTACGTCACCAAGCCCTACAGCCCGCGCGAGCTGATGGCGCGGGTGCGCACGCTGCTGCGCCGGGCGCGGCGCCCGGCCGGCGGGGCCGAGGGGGCCGGGGCCGCGGTCCCTGCGGAGGCCGACCCCGTCCTGCGGGCGGGGGCACTGGCGGTCGATCCGGCCCGCCGCACCGTCCACCTGGGCGGGGAAGCGGTGTCCTGCACCCGGGCGGAGTTCCAACTGCTCGCGGCGCTCGCCGCCCAGCCAGGGCGGGTGTTCACCCGCGCCCAGCTCCTGGAGCACATCCACGGCATCAGCCGGTTCATCACCGAGCGCACCATCGACGTACACGTGAAGAACCTGCGCCGCAAGCTCGAACCGAACCCGCGCAGGCCCGCGTCGCTGGTCACCGTGTACGGGGTCGGGTACAAACTGATCGGGCCCGCCGATGACACCGCCCCGGCGTAGGGAGAAGGCGCGGCACAGCGCCCGGCAGCAGGACACCGACCGGCCGCGGCACAGCGACCGGCCACGGCACACCGACCGGCAGCAGGACATCGACCAGCGACAACGCCCCGACCGACCGCGGCGCAGGACCTCCCTGCGGCACAGCCTGCGCGCCCGCCTGCTGGCGAGCTCGGTGCTCGTCGCGGTCTGCTCCATCACGGCGACCGCGTGGCTGGCCGTCCAGGGGACCTCGGAGTCCCTCAGCGTCGAACAGGGGGAGACCCTGGCCTCCGACACCCGGATCCACGACGAACTCGTCGGCTACGCCGCCACCCACCCGAGCTGGGAGGGCGTCGACGCGACCGTCCAGGAGCTCTCCGAGCAGACCGGTCGGCGGATCGCGCTGGCCACGGAGAACCGCCGGCCCATCGCCGACTCCGCCGAGTCCGGGTCCGACTCCCCGGCCGCGCTGCCGCCCCGGGCCTCCTCCGTCGTGGACCCGCTCGCGGTGGACGTGACGCTGGTGCCCGAGGGGGTGGACCGCATCGATCCGCGCGCGGTGGGGCCCTTCGCCCTCAACCCCGAAGACCGGGCGCGGCTGCTCGAGCTCGCGGAGGAGGGCACCGCCTGCCTCATGGAGCTGTACGGGATCACCGCCGAGGTGGAGGTGGGACCGAGCGGACGGCCGTCCGTGACCGCTTCGGAGTCCGACCAGGGCATGTGGGCCGACATCTGGTTCGACTGCGGGCTCGAGCTCCTGGACGAGCCGGTCGGGACCGAGCGCGACGCGCTCGCGGCTCTGGCCGGACTCACCGAGCCGTGCCTGGACCCGGGGGGCGAGGGGGTGGAGTTCCGGATGGACGGTGCGACCGGTCTCCCCGAGGCGGTCCCCGCGAGCATGACGCCCGAGCGCGCCGACCCCGTGGCCCCATCACCCGCCGACGACGCCCGTGCCCCCCTGGAGCCGGGGGACGCCAGTCCTCCCCCTGCGGATCCGAGCGAGGAGCCGGGGTCGGGGGCGGGCCCGGTCGAGGAGGAGTGGGGGCCGGTCGGCGGAAACGGAGCCCCGGACGAGGCGCCGCAGACCACGGACGAGGGGGAACGCGCGCTGGAGGAGGAGCGGGAGGCCGAGGCGCAGTTGCTGGATGAGGAGCGGACGGCCCTTGAGGAAGAGCCGCTGCTCCCGGAACCGGATGGCGCGTGGGCCGGACCGGTCTCACCTGAGCTGGACCAGCGCAGCGCCGACTGCGTCGACTCCGCCCGGCGGGAGCTGCTCGACCCGCACGTGGCCCCGGCCGCGCTCCTGTTCATCGACGATCCGGCCGAGGACCCGGCCGCCGGGCTGTCCCTCTCCCGTGAGGGCGTGCTGCGGGTCTCCAGCGTGGTGCTGCTGGTGCTGGTGCTGACCGTCGGGGTGAGCGTGACCGTCTCGACACGGCTGGCGCGTCCCGTCCGTGCCCTCACCGGCGCGGTGCTGCGCATGCGCGCGGGCGAGGGCGCGGGTCGGGTCGAGGTGCGCGACTCCGGCGAGCTCGGCCAGCTGGCCGCCGCCTTCAACGAGATGTCCGAGCACCTAGAGCGGTTGGAGGAGCAGCGCAAGGCCATGGTCAGCGACGTCTCGCACGAGCTGCGGACCCCGCTGAGCAACCTCCGGGGCTGGTTGGAGGCGGCCCAGGACGGTGTGGCCGACCTCCAGCCGGAGCGGATGGAGATGCTGGTGGGCGAGACCCTGCTCCTCCAGGCGATCATCGACGACCTCCAGGACCTGGCGCTGGCCGACGCCGGCAAGCTGCGGCTGTCGCCGGAGCCGGTGGAGGCCGGGTCCCTGGTCGAGCAGGTCGTGGCGAGCCACCGGCTGCGCGCGGACGAAGCCGGGCTGCGTCTGATCGTCGAGGCGGACGGGGTCGTGCTCCGGGCCGACCGGACGCGGTTGGCGCAGGCCGTGGGGAACCTGGTCGGGAACGCGCTACGGCACACCTCGGCGCCCGGGACCGTGACGGTTCGAGCGCGCCGTGAGGGTCCGGACGCGGTGATCGAGGTCGCCGACACCGGGGCCGGGATCGCCCCGGAGGACCTGCCGCAGGTGTTCGACCGGTTCTGGCGGGCGGAGAAGTCCCGGAGCCGGCAGACCGGCGGGAGCGGCCTGGGGCTGGCCATCGTGCGCAACCTCGCCGAGCTGCACGGCGGTTCGATCACGGTGGAGAGCACGCTCGGGGTCGGCTCGACGTTCACGCTCCGACTCCCGCTGTCCGGGCCCGAACGGACCCGTACCCCCACCCCCTGAACCCGGCCGGGCCGACACCGACGCCATCACGCGCCGCGCCGGGGGCACGCGCCCCCGGCGCGCCGCCGCACCGGCCGAGCGCTCAGAACCCCATGTCCCGCAGCCACGCGTACAGCTCGTCCTCGCGTCGCGACGACCGCTCCGCGCTCCACGTCCCCAGGTCGCGCGAGTCCACCACCAGCCCGTCCCGGAGGTAGATCACGCGGTCGGCCCGGGCGGCGCAGGCGGGGTCGTGCGTCACCATGACGATCGTCGTCCCCTCGCGGTGCACGTCGGTGAGCGCGTCCATGACCTCGGTCGACATGCTGCTGTTGAGCGCCCCGGTCGGCTCGTCGGCGAACAGCACCGCCGGTTCGCACGCCAGCGCCCGGCAGATCGCGGCCCGTTGCAGCTGCCCTCCGGAGACCTGGGTGATGCCGTGCCGCTGGACGTGCGCGATGCCGAACCGCTCCAGGAGCGCGTCCACGCGGGCGATCGCGACGGCCTTCTCCCGGGGCGCCGCCTTGAGCGCGGGCAGGAGGACGTTGTCCCGGATGCTCAGGTTGGCCAGGAAGTACGCCTGCTGGAAGATGAACCCCATCCGGGTCAGCCGGACACGGCTCATCTCCCTGTCGCTCAGCGAGGTCAGGTCCCGTCCCTCCAGGGCCACGCTCCCGCCCGTCGGGCGGTCCATCCCGCTGACGTTGTAGAGCAGCGTCGACTTCCCGGAACCGGACGCGCCCATCACGACGAGGAACTCGCCTCGCCCGACGGTCAGGTCGATGCCGTCGAGCACCCGGCTCGGTGGATCGGTGGAGTAGTAGGTCTTGGTCAGTTCCCGGGATTGCAGCATGGCGGCGCCGGCGATCGGCATCGGTTCCTATCCTCCTGTCAGCCACGTGCTCTTGTCTGCGTGGCGTAGCCGTGCGGTGCGCAGTACCGCGCCGAGGTATCCGGCGCCGATCAGGACGGCCGGGTAGGCCGCGTACACGAGCAGCGGGTTCGTGATGAAGTCCAGGTCCACGACCCCCAGCCCGGACAGGGAGAGGAGCCCGCTGACGAGGGACTCCCCCGCCGTCGCCGTGAACACCAGGCCGAGCACGGTGCCCAGGGCCGCCGCCATGAGGATCTTGGCGCGGACCTGCGCGATGATCTCCCTGGTCGAGAAGCCGATGGCGGACAGCAGGCCCATCCTGGTCCGCTCCCTGGTCAGGCGCAGTTCGAGGAACATGACCGTGATCACCGTCGCGACGCCGAGCCCGAACACCCCGGCCAGGACCGCGGTGCTCCTGAAGGAGCCGGTCAGGTTCGACAGCGTCTGCCGGCCGTACTCGGGCATGGAGAGCACGGAGGCCTCCTGGAAGCGCTCGTCGTACTCGTCCACGACGGCCTGGAGGTCGGCTCCCTCCACCGCGTCCGCGTAGACCACGTGGCCGACCGCGCCGGTCGCCGCCTCGCCGTGCAGTTTGGCGCTGTGCCCGCCCCCGGTGATGTCCTGGTAGACGCCGCTGACCATGAGCGTGGTGGGTTCCCCGTCCCGGTGGATGGTCAGTTCGTCCCCGATCGGGACTCCGTACTCGTCCGAGGCCAGGACGGAGAGGGCGATCTGTCCTGGTCCGGGGCGCTCGCCCTGGAAGAACTCGATCGTGTCACCGGAGTAGTCGCCCACCTCGACCGGCAGCAGATCCCTCACCTGCTCCCCCTCGACCACGACGTCGACCTCGTGCGGCACGTGGGCGAAGGCGCGCACGTCCGTCAGCCGGTCGTCGCCCTCCATCGCCGAGAGCATGTCCGCGCGCACGGTGTCGACATCGTCGAAGAACTGCATGTCGGCGCGCAGATCGACCTCCGGAGCGCCCATGTACGTGATGAAGCGCGGGCTCTCGAACGTGCTGAGCATGTTCGTCGGGAGCACCATCAGGACGGTCGCGAGGAGGAAGACGATCGGGATGAGGACCCACTGCCCGCTCTCGGCGCGCAGGTCGAGCAGGGTCAGGCGTCCGCTGAGGTTCCCGCTCCGGTACGCGGTCAGGCTGGTCCGCCGGACCCGCCTCGCCTGCCGCTTGGCGCGCCGGGCGGTCTGCCGTTCGTCGTGGACGCTGCCGTGGACCAGGGCGCTCACGACCTGGATCCTGCGGACCCCGCCGAGGACGCCGCGGCAGATGCCGAGGACGGTCGCGTAGACGAACACCAGGGCGAGCACGGGCGCCAGGACCGTGACGGCGCTCGGCGGCGCCTCGACGTAGTTCACCTGGATGCCGCGGGTCAGCAGGCGGGTGGCGACCACGGCCAGGGCACCCCCGATGACGCACGCGAGGAGGGTCATCACACGGTACTTCGGCAGGTACAGGCCGGCGATGGTCCGGTGGGGGAGGCCGATGGCCTTCATCGCGCCGATCTCGCGGACCTCGTCCTCCAGCGTCCCGCGGATCACGAAGCGCAGGTTGAGCAGCGCGATGGCGATGAGGACCAGGCTCGCGAACGCCAGGGCCAGCGCCACCAGGCCGTCGCCGAGCGCGTAGATCAGGAGCATCAGCCGGTAGGTGATCGCCGGGCCGTCCTTCGGCAGCCCGTCCTCGGACTCGTACGCCCGCTGGAGGTCCGTGGAGGCGGCGGGGTCGGTCAGGCGGTACTCGACGATGATCTCCGGGCTGCCGCCGCCGGCCTCTTCCAGGGTCACCCGGTCCTCCTCGGCGACCAGGAACCGCGTGGAGGAGGACAGTGAGGACGCCATCTGCGCGTCGCGCACGAACCCCTGGACCTCCAACTCCCTAAGCTCGGAGTCGGTCCGCACGGTGAGTTCGTCGCCGACCCGCAGGTCGTACTCCTGCTGGTAGGCCACGGGCACGTAGACCTCGCCCGGGGCGGGTCGCGCGATCGCCCCGGTCTCGTCCAGCAGGAAGTCGAACTCGGCGTTCTGCGCCACGAAGAGGTTGTCGATCAGGCTGTCGGAGAGGTCGCCCGACTCGCCCGTGGCCGGACGCCGCCAGGCGATGGCGGCACTGTCGAAGCCGATCATCTCCTCGACGAGCCACGCGTCGACCTCCGGATGCTCCGAGGCGAACCGTTCCAGCGCGTCCGGGTCGTACTCGCCCATATGCATCTGGATGAAGTGCGGCGCCTTCGCCTCCTCGAAGAGCCGGTCGACCGATCCGACCAGGCGCTCCATGACCATGGCCCCGGTGGCCATCATGAACGCGCTGAGGACGAGGATCACGACGAGCGCGACGTTGACGCCCTTGTTGCGCCTGAGGTCGTTGAACGCATGCCGCAGGTTCAGCGAGGACTTCACGGCGCCACCCCGCTCGTGTGGCGAACGCGCCGTTCGTGTCGAGCTTCCATGGTCCGCATGCCCTTTCTTCGGGAGATCACGACGGCGAGGACGACGAAGAGGAGCCACGCCGAGAGCCCGAACGGGGTCAGGCCGTTCCGCGTCGCTTCGGCGGCACGCGTCGGCGGCGTCACCACGGTCGCTCGCCGGGTTCGGGCGCGCGGCGCCAGCCGTCGACGAACGCGCGCAGCCCGCGCTCGTACGCCCGGTCGGGGTCGTGTTCCCAGCCGTCGGCGAGCACGGCCGCCAGGTGCGGATGGGTCGAAAGGCTCAGCCCCGGGTCGCTGGGTTGGTCCGTCTCGCCGCCAACGGGCTCACCGGCCTCGGCCAGGACGTGCCCGGTGGTGTATGTCACCAGGATGTTCAGCAACTCGGCGGCGTCGGCGTTCGCGGGCATCCCGGCAGCGGCCAGGCGGCCGAGCATCCGTTCCAGGAGGGCGAAGAGCTCGGGTCCGGCCACGGGTCGGGTGCCCAGGATGACCACGGCGCGCGGATGGGCGCGGAGCGCGTCGCGGAGGGAGCGCATGACGCCGACGAGCTCGTCCCGCCAGGTGCCCGCGACGTCGATGCCGTCGACGTCGACGGAGCCCCAGATCACCTCGGTGATGCCGTCGAACAGGGCGGACTTGTTCGGCACGTGGCGGTACACGGCCATCGGGTCCACACCGAGTTCGCCGCCGAGGCGCCGCATGGTGAGCTTCTCCGGCCCCTCGCGGTCGACGATCGCGAGGGCGGCGCGAAGGACGGAGTCGCGGGACAGCGGCGGTCGGGCCGGCTGGGCGGCTGCGCTCATGGGTGCCTCCTGTCACGGTGCCGCGGCGGAACGGTGATCCGTTGCCCCGGCCCGATGTCTACTTTGTAGTCTACTTAGTAGAAAAAGTCTACTATTGCTGGTCGGAGCGACGCGCACGGGATTTTTCCGTACCGCCGCCGGGAAAAACACATGGCTCGCCGAAAGAACGGCGTGCTAGCGTTTCTCGTCACTCACGGAGATCCTCGCATCACCCGTGGAAGTGATATCCCGCCCTCACGAAACGGAAAGTCCCACCTTGGACGCGGCCACGGCATCGGGCGCCATTCCCCTGCGCAACCGCTACGCGCTCTTCACGCTGCTGTCGACCTGCGCCGACTTCGTCTACGGGGCGGTGTTCGTCACCGTGCTCCTGGACCGCGGCGTGCAGCCGTGGGCGCTGGGGTCGATGCTGGCCGCCAACATCGCGCTGGGCATGGTGCTGGAGGCGCCGAGCGGCGCGTTGGGCGACCGCTACGGGCACCGGCGGCTGCTGTGCGCGGGCCTGGCGGCGTGGGGCGCGGGGTTCGCCGTGTTCGGCGGCGCCGAGGCGATCGCGGCGACCGTGCTCGGCCTGGCCCTGGGGGTGTGCGGCCACAGCCTGCAGTCGGGCACGCTCACCGCCATCGTCATCAACCGGATCGGCGACCACGACCGCGCCTGGCGGGTGCGGCGCTCCGTGCGGCTGGGGCAGGTCGCCGGCCGCGGCGGCTCGGTGCTGGGCGCCGCGTCCGTCCTGGTCGGCGGCTCGTGGGCGCAGGCGGGCACGCTCGTGCTCGTCGCCGGGGCGGGACTGGTGGTGCTCGCCGCCCTGACGCCGCTGTGCTTCCCCGCTGACCGGCGGCGTCCGGGGGTCTCGGTCCTGGCGATCCTGCGCGAGTCGGTCGTGGCCATCGCCGGCCGGCGCTTCTGGCCGCTGGTGGCGCTGTCGGTGGCGACGGGCGTGGTGATGGCGACGCTCATCATGGCGTGGCAGCCGCTGCTGCGGGCCGCCTACGGCGAGGACGTGCGCCTCAACGGTCTGGTGCTGCTTCTCATGACGCTCGGGCTGATGGCGGGCGCGGCCTGTTCGCGCTTCACCGACCGGCTGCGGCCCCAGGTGTGGGGGCCGGTGTTCGCCGTCGCCACCGGGGCTCCCCTGGCCCTGCTCGCCTTCGGGTGGCTGCCGCTGGTCCCCGGGCTGGTCATCGCCGAATTCTTTCTCGGTGTGACGGGTGTGGTGTCCGCGGCCTGGCAGCAGCTGATGTATTCGGACGCCAACCGCAACACGATGTTCTCCGCGATGGCGGTCGTGAGCGGCGTCACGTACGCGGCCACGCAATGGTCGTTCGGGTGGTTGTGGGAGCTGAACGGAATTCCCATGACGATCTGCGTCCTGGTGGGCGTGAGCGCGGTGATCGCTCTGCTCACGCCGCTGTCGGCCCGTCTCTTCCCGGAGTCGGTCCGCGTGGGGTCCGCGCACGGGGAACCGCGGGCGGGCGAACACTCCGGTTGAGTGGGGCCGCCCCTTTTCCGGGCCGGGACAAGCGTCCCTGTTAGCCTTCCGGCACGGATGTGAAAGGCGGGCTCACATGGCTCTGAAGGACCTGCTCGCGGAGCGGCCGCTGATCCAGGCGCCGATGGCCGGCGGCGCGTCCACACCGGCGCTGGTGGCCGCGGTGGCCGGAGCCGGGGGCACGGGCTTCCTCGCCGCGGGCTACCGGACGGCCCAGGACGTGGCCGACCAGGTCCGCGCGGTACGGGAGGGCGGGACGTCCGCTTTCGGGGTCAACGTGTTCGTGCCCTCCCCCGCCGTCGCCGCTCCGGCGGAGCTGGGCGACCTGCGCACCGAGCTCGCCGCCGAGTCCCGCCGGTACGGCACCGAGCTCGGCGAACCGCGCCACGACGACGACGCGTGGCGGGACAAGATCGACCTGTTGTGCGACCTGGCCGTGCCCCTGGTCACCTTCACGTTCGGCTGTCCGGACGCCGCGGTCCTGGAGCGGCTGCGGCGCGCGGGTTCGGCCACGATGATCACGGTGACCACGGTGGCGGAGGCGCGCGTCGCCGTCGAACGGGGCACGGACGGGGTCTGCGTCCAGGGCCTGGAGGCCGGCGGGCACCGAGGCTGCTACGACCCCCGCACCGGCGGGGACCGGCCGCTGCCCGACCTGCTGCCCGACGTGGTCGAGGCGGTCGGCGTGCCGGTCGTGGCCACCGGAGGGCTGATGACCGGGGCCGACGTCGCGGCCGTGCTGGACGCCGGCGCCCACGCCGCCCAGCTGGGCACGGCGTTCCTGCGGTGCCCCGAGAGCGGTGCCCAGCCCGCGCACAAGGCGGCCCTGGCCGATCCGGACTTCACCGAGACCGCGGTGACCTGGGCCTTCACCGGACGTCCCGCCCGTGGCCTGGTCAACCGGTTCGTCCGCGAGCACCCCGGGGAGCGCTACGCCTATCCGGAGGTCCACCACATGACCAGGCCGCTGCGGGCGGCGGCCGCCGCGGAGGGCGATCCCGGCGGGATGGCGCTGTGGGCGGGTCAGGGGTTCCGCGCCGCCGAGGAGCGGCCCGCGGTCGAGATCGTCGCACGGCTGCGCGAGGAGGCCGCCGCCCGCGGGCGGCGGATCTGAGGCGAGGGACCGGGCGCGGCGCCGGGTACACGGTCGCGGTGGGTGCGCCGGGCATGGGTTCGGGGTCGTGGGACCGGGCACGGCACCCAGGGGTTCCGGCACCGCGCCGGTGTCCTACGGGGCCGTCCGTGCGCCGCGCTCGGCGCGGATCTTCGCGGCGGCCTCGTGCAGCAGTCCGGGACCCAGACGCCGGTGGACGGCGGACAGCGGCGGCCAGACCACGCGGCCGAGCAACCGGTCGTAGCGCAGGGAGGTCAGCAGGGACACCTGCCCGTCGCCCGCCCGGATGAGCAGGTCGCTGGTGAGGAACCAGGAGGCGGCCGACAACCGGATCCAGTCCGGGCCGCGTTCGGCGATCCGCCACCCGGCCACGGTGTGGGGCGACCGTCCGCGGCTGAGCCGCAGGCCGAGCAGGCCCCGCCAGATGAAGCGTTCCATGGCCGAGGGCACGTCACCGAACATCGCCCGGGCCCACTCCTCGGAGGTGGCCGCCTCGGACGTGGTGCGGGTGAACAGGTCGACGTAGTCGAAGCCGGTCAGCGGTCCCGGGTCGCGGAAGGACGCGGGGAGCTCGTGCTCCCCCAGGTACCCGTGGACGGTGCCCGGCTCGTCGGCCGCGCGGTCGCCACGGGACGCGGCCCCGCCCGCGCGGTCGCCACCGGACGCGGCCCCGGCGGTCCGGTCGCCGCCCGCCCGATCCCCCTCGATCGGCTCCGGGCGAGCGCGCTCCCGCCACGCGAGTTCCCACTGCCGGGTCAGCGCCGGATAGATGATGAGGTACCGGAACGGGGCGATGGCGGCCATGTACAGTTTCCCGAGGAGCCCGTTGGGCTTCACCAGGACCGCCATACGCAGTTCGTACTCGCCGGCGTCGGCCCGTACCCACCCCAGGTGCATGACCGTGTGGACGGTCCTGTTCACCAGTTCGCCGGCGCACTCGTCGTCGAGCTCGTACACCGGGGTGAGCGGCTCGTTCCCCGGGCCCGGTCCGGGCGCGAGTCCGCGCAGGTCCTCCGGCAACCGGTCCCGCAGCGTCGGGACCCGCGCGCTGGCGCTCGCCTGAGGCTCGTCCCATCCGAGGAGCGCGCCGAGCTTCCAGCGCACCGCGAACAGGAAGCGGACCGCCGGGGACTCCAGCTCGGGCCGGTCGGCCGCCCGCAGCGCGGCGAGCGCCGCGGGAAAGTCGCCGGCTCCGGCGCCGGGCATGCGGTACGACCACACGTCCTGCAGCCGGAAGTCCCGGGTGAGCGCGTGGATCCGCCACGGCCGATCGGTGTGGGCCGGGTGAGGAAGTCTCATGGCTGCTACCGCCTTCTCCGTCCGGGGGCGACGGTGCCGCTTCGGTCTGGCGCGCCGGCCCCCGCCGACGGCGCGGGTCCGGCGATCGCTCCGCCCCTGCCACCGCATATACGATGGCGTATAACTCGAGGCTAGGGCTTCATATACGGTCCCGTATACACCAGTGGAATGTGAGGTGGATCACTTCATGGGCGCTGTTCGCACGCCGCGCGAGAGGTGGATCGAGGAAGGACTGCGCGCCTTGGCCGACGGCGGCCCGGACGCCGTCCGCGTGGAGGCGCTGGCCAAGCGGCTCGGCGTCACCAAGGGCGGCTTCTACGGGTACTTCGCCGACCGCGACGCGCTACTCGCGGCGATGCTCGACACCTGGGAGCGGGAGAGCACGGACGAGGTGATCGAGCGCGTCGAGCGTGAGGGCGGCGATCCGAAATCCAAGATCCACCGCGCCGGAATGCTCACCTTCTCCGACGACCGCCTGCTGCCCATCGACCTCGCCGTCCGCGACTGGGCCCGGCGCGACGAGGCCGTCGCCGCGCGGATGCGCCGGGTGGACAACCGGCGCATGGACCTGCTGCGGGAGATGATCTCCACCTTCTGCCCCGACCCCGACGAGGTCGAGGCCCGCAGCGTGCTCGCGTTCTGCGCGGCGATCGGCCCGCACTTCCTCGCCGCCGACCTCGCACGCCCCCGGGCCGAGGTCCTCGGCCGCGTCGCCGACCTCCTGCTCGACCGCCCCCGCAAGCCCGCCGCTCCACCCGAGGACCGCTGACGCCCGCCCCGCGCCACCGCCCCGACCGCCCCAGCAGCGCCCGGGGAGCGCCCGAGGAACGCCCTTACCAGTTGGTAACAATTGGTTCCGGGGCACATGATCGGTGGCAGCTGTGAGCTGGAGCACTCTAGAGTTCCCGACATGAGTGCAATGCGGAAACATGTCCTCTTTCGTGCGCTTTTGGGGGCTATAGCAGCGATCGTGGCGTTAGCCCTGGTCGGCGCACTCCTCGGCGTGTGGACCGTCCGGCGGTCCTTCCCCGAGACGACCGGGGACCTCGCGCTCCCCGGGCTGGAGTCGGCCGTCACCGTGCTCCGCGACGAGCACGGCGTCGCGCACGTGTACGCCGACACCTCCCACGACCTGTTCATGGCGCAGGGCTTCACCCACGCCCAGGACCGCTTCTGGGAGATGGACTTCCGCCGCCACGTCACGGCCGGGCGCACCGCCGAGCTCTTCGGCCCGGACCAGGTGGCCACCGACGCCTACCTGCGCACGATGGGCTGGCGCCACGTCGCCGAGCAGGAGTACGAGCTGCTCGACCCGGACACCCAGGACTACCTGGACTCCTACGCCCTGGGCGTCAACGCCTGGCTCGACGAGCACGAGGGCGCCGAAGCCGGGCTGGAGTACGGCCTGCTCTCCGCGCTCAACGGCGGCCACACCATCGAACCCTGGACCCCCGAGGACAGCCTCGCCTGGCTCAAGGCCATGGCCTGGGACCTGGGCGGCAACCTCCAGCAGGAGACCGAGCGGGCCCAGCTCGTGGCGGCCGGCCTGAGCGGGGAGCAGGTGGACGAGCTCTACCCCGCCTACCCCTTCGACCGGCACGCGCCGATCACCGCCACCGACGAGCTGAACGGGGTCGCCGCCGACGGCGGCACCGAGGAGCCCGGAGCCGGGGACGCCCGCGCCGACGAGCGGCGGGCCCCGAGAGAGCACGCCCCCGAAGAACTCTCCTCCGATGACGAACGCTCTTCCGAGGGCGGTCCGGCCTCCGGCGAGGGCCCCGCACCGGACGCGCGCCCGGTCCCGGACCTGCCCGAAGCGGCCCTGACCGCCGTCGCCGGCGTGGCCGAGGGCGCCGAACGGCTGCCCGACCTGCTCGGCCCCGGCGGCCCCGACATCGGCTCCAACTCCTGGGTCGTGAGCGGCGACCACACCGAGAGCGGACTCCCCCTGCTGGCCAACGACCCCCACCTGGGCGCGTCCATGCCCTCCACCTGGTACCAGATCGGGCTGCACTGCACCGAGCTCAGCGACGCCTGCCCCTTCGACGTCAGCGGGTTCAGCTTCTCCGGTCTGCCCGGCGTCATCATCGGACAGAACGAGTCGATCGCCTGGGGCCTGACCAACCTCAACCCCGACGTGATGGACCTGTACGTCGAGCGGATCGACGGCGAGGGCTACGTGGTCGACGACGAGGTCCTGCCCCTGGAGACACGCGAGGAGACCATCGCGGTGGCCGACGGGGACGACGTCGACATCACCGTGCGCTCCACCCACCACGGCCCCCTGCTCTCGGACGCCGAGGCGGGCGCCGACCTGGCCGAGATCGCGCAGGACCCGGCCGCGGCCCGCGAGGACGGCGCGGACGGAGACGGCGACGAGGACGGAGAGGGCGGCGACGGCAGCGAGGGCGCGGGCGGAGAGTACGCGGTCGCCCTGAGCTGGACCGCCCTGGAGCCGGGCACCACGGCCGACTCGATCTTCGGGTTGAACCGCGCCCGCGACTGGTCCGACTTCCGTGCGGCGGCGAGCCGGTTCGACGTGCCCGCGCAGAACCTGGTCTACGCCGACAACGAGGGCGACATCGGGTACCAGGCACCCGGCCGCGTCCCCGTCCGGGGCGAGGGCGACGGCCGCTACCCGGCACCGGGATGGGACTCCGCCTACGACTGGGAGGAGTACATCCCCTTCGACGATCTGCCCAGCGTGCACAACCCGGAATCCGGCGTCATCGTCACCGCGAACCAGTCGGGTGTGGACGCCGACTACCCCTACCGGCTCACCGACGACTGGGACTACGGCTACCGCGGCCAGCGGATCCACGACCTCCTGAACGAGGCGATCGCCGACGGTCCGCTCACCGGTGCGGACATGTCCCGCATCCAGCTGGACTCCTTCCACGCCGCCGCCGAGAGCGTGATCCCCCACCTCCTCGACGTCGAGGTGGACGGGACCGCCGGTCACGCCCAGGACCTGCTGCGCGACTGGGACCAGAGCACCGACCCCGACTCCGCCGGCGCGGCGTTCTACCAGGCCACCTGGCGCCACCTGCTGCCGCTGCTCTTCGACGAGCTGGACCCGGTGGTCATGAACGGCAGCTCCCGCGGGATGTACGTGGTCGGCGGGCTGCTGGCCGACCCCGAGTCCGCGTGGTGGGACGGGCAGGAGGCCGCGGGCCGCGACGAGGTGCTGGCCGCGGCGATGACCGCGGCGGCCGACGAGCTCACCGAGCTGCTCGGCGACGACCCCGCCGACTGGCGCTGGGGCGACCTGCACACGCTCACGGCGACGCACGAGTCGTTCGGCACGTCGGGCATCGGGCCGGTGGAGTGGCTGTTCAACCGGGGCCCGGTCGAGAGCTCCGGCGGATCGTCCATCGTCAACGCCACCGGCTGGGACCCCCACGAGGGGTACGGCATCACGGCGGTGCCGTCCATGCGCATGGTGGTGGACCTGTCCGACCGCGACGCCTCCACCTGGGTGCACCTGACCGGGAACTCGGGGCACGCCTTCCACCCGAACTACGACGACCAGCTCGCGCTGTGGAGCGAGGGCGAGACCCTGCCGTTCGTGGTGTCGGAGGAGGCCGTCCGCACGGCCGCGACGGACGAGCTCACCCTCACGCCGTAGGACCGGGTGGCCCCGGGCGGCCCCGGGCGGCCCCGGGCGCCCGCGGGGTCGGTCCGGATCAGCCCGTCGACGACGTGAGCGGGAAGGTCACCCCGGTGAGCTCCTCGGACAGGGCCCACAGGCGGTGCGCGGCCACGCTGTTCCAGGCGGCCTCGCTCCGCCCGGCCAGGGCCGGAGCACCGCGCTGGCCGCCCATGTTCTTGGGACCGGCGTAGGCCGCGCCGGGCACGTCCTGCGTCGCCGCGTAGATCGTGGGCAGGGCGCCCGCGGTGGCGTTCTGCGCGAAGACCCTGTTCCCCACGGCGAGCAGTGCGCGCTGGACGCGGCTGCCCGAGTGGGACTGCAGGTTCGTGGCCGCGTAGCCGGGATGGGCGGCGACCGCCAGCACCGGCGAGCCCGCGTCCGCGAGCCGGCGCTGGAGTTCCAGGGTGAACAGCAGGTTGGCCAGCTTGGACTGGTTGTAGGCCCGATAGGGGGTGTAGCGGCCCACGAGGTCGACGTTGTCGAACTCGATGCCCGGCGCCCTGCGGTGCAGCGACGACGACACGGTGACCACCCGGCCGGTGACGTGCTCCAGGAGCAGGTTGGTGAGGGCGAAGTGGCCCAGGTGGTTGGTGCCGAACTGGGTCTCGAAGCCGTCCTTGGTCCTGGACTCGGGGATGGCCATCACACCGGCGTTGTTGATGAGCAGGTGGAGGTCGCCCTTCCACTCCTTGGCGAAGGCGCGCACCGAGGCGAGGTCGGCCAGGTCGAGCCACCGTACCTCGGTCTCCCCCCGCACGGCGTCGGCGGCCTCGCGGCCCTTGTCCACGTCGCGTACCGCCATCACCACCCGCGCGCCCATGCCGGCCAGCATGCGCGTGGTCTCGACGCCCAGGCCGCTGTTGGCACCGGTCACGATCGCCGTGCGGCCGCTGAGATCGGGGAGGGTGACGGCGTCCATGCTCATCCCGGAACACTAGGCCCACCCCGCACACGTGGTCAACGACACCCATGCTGACATCGTCAACATCGGTCTATGCTTGACCCATGGCCGAGCACCGCTACCACCACGGTGACCTGCGCGCCGTCCTCCTCGCCAACGCCGAGCGCGCACTCGCCGAGCGCGGACCGGCGGCGCTGTCGCTGCGTGAGCTGGCCCGCGAGGCCGGAGTGAGCCACGCCGCGCCCAAACGGCACTTCGCGGACAAGCAGGCCCTGCTCGACGCCCTCGCCCTCTCGGGATTCGAGCGCCTCACCGAACGGCTCGCGAAGGCCGCCGAGACCCCCGGCGCCACCCGTGACCGTGTCCAGGCCCTGGCCGGCGAGTACGTGGGGTTCACGCTCGACAACACCGCCCTCATGGACCTGATGTACACGCGCAAGTACGACTCCGGGTCCCCGGAGGAGATGGCCGAGGCCGTGTCCCGGCTCGTCGCCACGGTCATGCGGACCATCGCCGAGGGCCAGGCGGAAGGTGAGATCATCGACGGCGACCCCTCCGTCATCGCCCTGGCGGTCGCGGCAACGCTGCAGGGGTTCGCGACGATCAAGGGCTCCTCGCCGCGGCCCGACGTCGAGTCGACGCTGGTCGGCGTGGTCGACATGCTCCTGCTCGGCCTCGTCCCGCGCTGACCGGCCGCACCGCATGCCCCCGGGGCTCGCCGCCCCCGGGCCACGGTCCACCGGCTCCACTACTCCTTTGTGCCTACCGGTCGACCGACTTCCCGGTGATGCCCGGGCCCGCACCACACGCGAGGATTCCGGCATGGACACACGCGGACCCGCACCGCGGCCGGAAGGCGCCCGGGTACCGGGAGACGCACGGCCCCCAGAAGGCACACGGGGGTCGGAAGGCACACGACCCCCGAAGGGCACACGGGAGTCGGAAGGCGCCCGGTTACCGGAAGGCGCACGGCCCCCAGAGGACAAACGAGAGTCGGTCGGCGCGCGCCGTGCGGCCGCGGCGGCGTCCACCGAACGCCGCGCCGTGCGCGCGATCACCTCGCCGATCGGAGACGCTGGGAGCATGCGCGAGATTCTGCGGCGTCGGGCGCACCTGCTCCCCGACCTGCTCCTGTGGGCGGTCCTGGCCACGGCGACCGTCCTCGACCTCATCGACACACCGTCGCCCCTGATCGTGGCGGAGACGGCCATGGCCCTGCTCTGCCTCACCGCGGCTCTGGTCCTGGCGCGCTCCCGACCCGGCGCCGCCCTCGCCGTCGCGACGGCCTTCCCCCTCGGACAGCAGTTCGTCTTCGTCCTGGGCCTGGTCGACCGGCTCAGCCTCGTGCCCCTGGTCACCGTCGCCGTCATCGCCTTTCTCGCCGGACAGCGCTCGGCCCGGGTCGGACCGGTCATCACGATCACGCTGACGGTCGTGCTCATCCTGCTCGGCCTGGTCGCGGCGCAGGCCGTGGTCTCCGGCTCCGACGCCCGTGACTTCCTGTCCCGGCTGGTCGACTGGCTCGGGGCCGCGCTCGTCACCATTGCGACCGTGGTCGCGCCATGGCTGTTCGGGCGGTACCTGCCCTGGCACCACCGCCTGGCCAGGGGCGGATGGGAGGTCGCCGAGCGCATGGAGCGGGCGCGCGCGGCCGACGCCGATCGCGCCCGCCTGCGCGAACGCACGCGGATCGCCTCGCAGATGCACGACTCGCTCGGGCACGACCTCGCCCTGATCGCCGTCCGCGCGGCCGCTCTGGAGATGGCCTCCACGGAGACTCCCGAGCAGCGCGACGCCGCCGCAGAGCTGCGCGCGTCGGCGCACGAGGCCAACCTCCGGCTGCGCGAGATCATCGGTGTGCTGCGCGAGGAGACCGAGGTCCCCGCGGCCGAACCCGTGGCCGACCTGGTCCAGCGCGCGACCGACGCGGGCATGGCGGTCCGGCTCCTGCGGGAGGGCCCCGACCCCGACCCCGCGGAGCCGGGCGGGCGGGCGGCCCACCGGGTGGTCCAGGAGGCTCTGACCAACGCGGCCCGGTACGCCCCGGGCACCGAGGTCGCGGTCACCGTCGTGCGCCTGGCGGGCCGCACCCGGATCGACGTCGAGGACACGGGGCCCGCCGGAGATCGCCCCGCCGGGCACGGCGGCGCCGTACCGCCGCGGGACGGGCAGGGCGGTTCGGGGCTGGCCGCGCTCCGCGCGCAGGTGGAAGGGCTCGGCGGCACGTTCCGGGCGGGGAGCGCCGGCCGCGGGTTCGCGGTCCACGCGACCGTCCCCGACACCGGCGACGCGGGCGTCGACCCGGCCGACGCGGGCCCCGGGGCACCGGCTACCGCGGGCGCACGGGCGGGCGGCGAGCCCACCGAGACCCGGCGCGCCCACGACGAGGTCCGCGTGCGCGCCCGCCGCTCCCTGGCCGTGGCCGTGGGCGTCCCGCTGGCCCTGGCCGCCGTACTGACCGTGGTCGGCTTCTCGCTGCTGTCGTGGATCAGTGCCCATTCGGTGCTGCCGCCGGAGAGCTACGAGCGCCTGTCCGTGGGCGACACCCGGGCCGAAGTCGAGCCGGTCCTGCCCCGGTTCGCCTATCCCGAGCGGTCCGTCGATCCGCTTCCCCCCGAGCCGCCCGGCGCCGAGTGCGACTTCTACCTGGTGACCACCGAGGGCGGTCTGCCCCCGGTGTACCGGCTCTGCTTCGTCGACGGCGTGCTCGCGGACAAGGGTGAGTTCGACCGGATCGACCGTTAGGCTGACCGCGTGCGTGAACCAGACGGTGCCCAGGTCCCGCTGCGGGTGGTCCTCGCCGACGACGAGGCGATGATGCGGGCGGGCATCCGCGCGATCCTGACCGCCGTCCCCGGCCTGGAGGTCGTGGGCGAGGCCGAGGACGGCGCCGCCGCCGTCGAACTGGTCGCCGACCTGCGCCCCGACATCGCCCTGCTCGACGTGCAGATGCCGGGGACCGACGGGCTGGCCGCGACCGAGGCCATCGCGGCACGGTATCCGGACACCGCCGTGGTCATCCTCACCACGTTCTCCGAGGACGCCTACATCGCCCGGGCGCTCTCCGGCGGCGCGAGCGGGTTCGTGCTCAAGTCCGGTGACCCCACCCACCTGGTGACGGGCCTGCGCGCGGTCGCCGACGGCGGCGCGTACCTGTCGCCGGAGATCGCGCGCCGGGTCATCGACGAGCTCGGGGCCTCCGGGCCGCGCCTGTCCCGGGGCGCCATCGCGCGCGAGCGCGTCGACGCGCTCTCCGACCGCGAACGCCAGGTCCTCACCCTGGTCGGGCAGGGGTGGTCCAACGACCAGATCGCGCGCCGCCTGGCGATCGCCCCTGGCACGGTGAAGGTGCACGTGGGCTCCATCCTCACCCGGCTGGACGTGCGCAACCGGGTGCAGGCGGCCGTGCTCGCCTACGAGGCCGGGCTCGTCGACGGCTCCTGACCCCCGCTCCACCGCGCACCCGCGCCACAGCGGTTCGGGCGCAGCGCCGTCGGCCGTACCCGCCGAGACCCAGGGCCGCCCCGAGGCTCGTTCCTGGTATCCGCGGCCATCCGCCGTTCCCGCCCGCCGTTCCCGCCCGCCGCTCCCGCCCGCCGCTCCCATCCGCCGTTCCCACCCGTCGTTCCCACCCGTCGTTCCCACCCGTCGTTCCCACCCGTCGTTCCCACCCGTCGGCCGCCCCTACCCCTTTGTGCCTAGGCGGTCGCCGTCGTCCTGATGATGTGCCGGACGGCCGCCGCGCGTGAGGATTCCGGCATGATCACACGCACTCGAAGCTCGGCCCGGGGCCGTCCGCCCACGCGCCGCGGCGCCTACGCCACCGCCGCCCTCGTCCTGGCCACCGCCTGCGCCGTTCCGGCCGCGGTCGCGGCCGTCACCGACCCGGGGAGTGTGGTCCTCTCCCCGCCCGAACCCACCGGCCCGCACGAGGTCGGCCGGACCGACCTCCACCTCGTCGACCCCGCTCGGGGCCACCCGTGGGTGGACGGTGCCACGGAACGGGACGTCATGGTCAGCCTCTGGTACCCGGCCGAGCCGGACGAGGCCGACGAGCACGCACCCTACGTCTCCCCCGCCACAGGCTCCGCGCTGGCCTCCGACCTCGAACAGGTCGGGCTGCCGCGCTCGGCCGTGGACTTCGACTCCTCGCGTGCCAACGCGTTCGCCGACGCGGACGCCGCCCTGACAGCGGGGCCGTTCCCGGTCGTGCTGTTCTCCCCCGGCTTCGGGGTCTCCCGCTCCCTCAACACCGCCAACGCCGAGGAACTCGCCTCCCAGGGGTACGTGGTGGCGGCCATGGACCACCCCTACGAGCCCGACGCGGTGGAACTCCCGGACGGCCGAGTGCTGCGCACCCGCGTCCCGGACCGCGAGACCCCCAGTTACCGGGAGGCGATCACCATCCGAACCGCCGACAGCCGACTGGTCCTGGACGCCCTGGACGACCTGGCCGCGGGCGGTTCGCCCCAGGTGGGCGGAGAGCCCCTGCCCGACGGTCTGGCGGAGTCCCTGGACACCGACCGGACCGGGATGTTCGGCCACTCCGCGGGCGGCCTGACCACGGCGCAGGTCATGCTGGCGGACGACCGCGTGGACGCGGGCATGAACCTCGACGGCAGCATGGCCTACCACGTGGGGGACCAGGCGTGGGCGGACGCCACGACCGAAGGCGCCGACCGGCCGTTCGCCCTCTTCATGGCCGGGACCGCCGGCGGGCGGGACCTGCCGCACACCAGCGGCCACCACGAGGACCTGCGGCTGTTCCGGTCGTCCTCCTCCGGCCCCGTCCTGGAGCTGCTCATGACGCACGGCGAGCACATGAGCCTCATGGACTACCAGTGGGTCTTCCCGGCCGTGGAGGAGGGGCGGGGCGTGGACCACCGCGTCTGGCGGGAGCGGGTCACGGGGGCGATCAGCACCGTGGACCCGGCGGCGTCGGTCGCCGCCCAGCGCGCCTACGTCACCGCCTACTTCGACGCGCACCTGCGCGACGAGGAGGAGCCGCTCCTGGACGGCCCCTCCGCCGAGTACCCCGAGATCGCCTTCGTGGACGCGCCCTGACGACCCGGCGCACGGACGGAAGGGCCCGGACGCTCCCCGCGTCCGGGCCCTTCCGTCCGCACCCTCACACGTCGCGCACGCGCAGCTCCGCCAGGGCGACGATCTGGGCGGCCACGGCCCATCCCACGACCGTCGCGACGTTGACCGCCCCGTCGTGGGGCGAGGTGTAGAAGCCGACGTCACCGCCGGCGTAGAACTCGATCCCGGCCAGGCCGGGCAGCAGCGCGGCGAGGTCGTCCAGGAACACGACCCCGGACAGCTGCATGACCAGCGGCACACCCAGCAGGAGCAGGAAGCCCACGGTGATCGTGCCCGCCGTGCCGCGCAGGGCGGTGCCGATCCCCACGAACACCACCGCGAACAGCGCCATGCACACCCCGGCGCTCACGCCGGTCCCCAGGAGCTCCAGCACGTCCACGTCCACGTACCGGCCGAGGAACAGGGCCAGCACGGCCACACCGGCCGCCGTCGCGCCCAGGCCCATGACGAACGCGAGCCCCGCGGTCACCACCGACCGGGCCGCCAGCAGCCGCCCGCGCCGGGGCGTCCAGAGCAGGGTGCTGGTGACGCTGCCGTTGCCGAACTCGCCCGTGGCGGCCAGCGCCGCCAGGGTCAGCACCGTGAACTGCACGATGTAGAAGTGGCCCTGCGACAGCAGCTGGACGAACGAGGAGGAGTCCGCCTCGATCGCGTTCTCCGTGATCCGCGACAGCGAGGAGAAGCCCATCATGGCCGCGAACACCGCCAGGCCCAGGATCGCCGCTCCCACGCACCACCACGTCGATCGCAGCGACGCCTGCCGCACCCATTCCGCGGCGACCTCCCGGCCGAACCCCGCGGGCCGGGCCTGCCCGGCCCCCGTCCGGCCGGTGCGCTCGCCCGTCCTCGTCCCGTTCACGTCCACTCCCCTCATGCCGCCGCCTCCTTGCCGTGCGCGCCGAACTCGACGGTCTCGCCGGTCAGCTCCAGGTACGCCTGCTCCAGCGAGGCCTCCTCGCGCGCCAGCCCGTGCACCCGGGCTCCCACCTCGTGGGCGTGGTCACCGACCGCCTCCGCGGTCAGGCCGAACACCCGCAGGCCGCCGTCGCCGGCGGCCTCCACCCGCACCGGCGGTCCCAGCCGTTCCAGCCGCGCGCCCAGCGCGCCTGCCTGCGGGCTGCGCACCACCACGTGGGTCCGCGACCACGCCGAGATCACCTCGCCCAGCGACGCGTCCGCGATGAGCCGTCCCCGTCCCACGACCACCAGGTGGTCGGCGACCTGTTCCATCTCGCTCATCAGGTGGCTGGAGACGAACACGGTGCGCCCCTCGTCGGCCAGCCGGCGAGTCAGCTCGCGCATCCAGCGCACCCCGTCCAGGTCCAGCCCGTTGACGGGTTCGTCGAACAGCAGCGCCCCCGGGTCGCCCAGCAGGGCGTCCGCGACGCCGAGCCGCTGGCGCATGCCGAGCGAGTAGCCGCCCACCCGCCGCCCGGCCACTTCCGTCAGACCGACCTCGTCCAGGACCTCGTCCACCCGGCTCCGCGGGACCCCGGTGATCAGGGCCTTGGCCACGAGGTGGGCCCGCCCGGTGCGTCCGGGATGGGCGGCGCGCGGGTCCAGCAGCGCACCGGCCTCCCGGGCGGGCGCCGCCAGGCGCGCGTACTCCCGACCGTTGACCAGCGCCTGCCCCGAGGTCGGGCGCGCCAGCCCCAGCAGCAGCCGCATCGTGGTGGACTTGCCCGCCCCGTTGGGACCCAGGAAGCCCGTCACCCGTCCGGGCTCGACGGTGAAGGTCAGGTCGTCGACGGCGGTCCTCCCGCCGTAGCGCTTGGTCAGCGCGGTTACCGTCAGCACGGTCGCCCCTCTCGCATGAGTCGTCGTGCGCACCACGCTAGAAAGCCCGGCCGTCAGGGGCATCAGTGCTTAGGAAGGGCCCGACTACCCCCTTGTGCCTACTCCCCCCGGAAGTGACGCCGATCCGGGAATCCGCGCGGGCAGAGGCGCACCGTTCCTCCCACGGTGTGGCGACTCGCCCCAAATGCCGCCGGTTTCGGCAGGTCAACGATCCGGGTACGTCCCCGATAGGCCGGCACCAGGGACCGGCGGCGTCGAACGGGGGACAGTATGCGGGCGTCGATCGGGGACTACGTCCACACCCACGGGGTCGCGAGCAGCGACGGCCAGCACAGCGGAAGGATCGTGGAGGTGAAGGGCGCCGACAACGGACCGCCGTACGTGGTCCGCTTCCCGGACGGGGAGGAACGGCTCATCTACCCGGGACCGCACACCGTGGTGGAGCCGCGCTTCCCGTCGGACTGAGGCGGGGGCGGCCGAACACACCACGGTTCCGGACCGAAGCCGTGGACGCGGGGCGGTGGGCGGAGAGAACCGCCCCACCGCCCCGCGTTCGGTCCTCACGCGGACAGCCGCGCGACGAACCCCTTCAGGTTGTCCATCGCCCGCGTGACCTTCTCCTCCACGGTCAGCGACTCCTCGAACCGGCCACCGGGCTCGGGCTCCTTCAGCCCCCGCACGTACAGCGAGCACGCGAAGTCCGCGCACATGCGCAGGCCGACCGAGTTGCCGTCGCGCCCCGCCTTGCCCGCCTTGGGCGCCACCATCAGGGTGACCCCCTGGCCGGGATGGGTGGTCAGGCACACCGAGCACATGCTGCGGCGGAAGCCGTCACGGCCGCCGGCCAGGCGCAGCGCCACCCCCACCAGCCCCTCCTCGCGCTCGACGACGAGATAGGCGCGCTCGTGCGCGGTGTGGTCGCGCCAGCCGAGGAAGTCCAGGTTCTCCCACGGGCTCTCGGAGAGGTCGCGCGGCAGGGCCAGGCGCTTGGCCTC
The DNA here is from genome assembly GCF_003634495.1 of Nocardiopsis sp. Huas11. Taxonomy (GTDB): domain Bacteria; phylum Actinomycetota; class Actinomycetes; order Streptosporangiales; family Streptosporangiaceae; genus Nocardiopsis. The sequence goes on from NZ_RBKY01000001.1 coordinate 1,713,467, forward strand.
TCCCCTGGAACAGTTCACGAAGGACGCGCGGATCTCGCGCTCGGTCACGGGTCTCATTCCGGCGACGCTAACAATGCCTAATCGCCCTAGGCAATGAATTAATCCCCCTAGGGAACGTGGCGGGGTCCCCACCGCGCGAAAACCCCTGGAACGGTGGATCGGCGCCGTCTACGCTCTCGCCAGGCGAACCGGCCGGACGGCTCCGACCGTCGCCGCCCTCGCCCACCGAGCGCTTCGCGAGGTGGGCGCCACCCTCTACGGATGCCCTCGGCGCGGCCCCGACCGTCGCCGTCTTCGCCCCTGGCTCGTCGCCCGAACACCCACGAAAGGACGGACACCCCATGGCCACCACGACGCTGGCCCAGGTCCGCAACATCGGGATCATGGCCCACATCGACGCGGGCAAGACGACGACGACCGAGCGCATCCTGTTCTACACCGGCGTCTCCTACAAGGTGGGCGAGGTCCACGACGGCAACACCACCATGGACTTCCTGCCCGAGGAGCGCGAGCACGGCATCACCATCACGTCCGCGGCCACGACCTGCCACTGGCCGCTGAACGGTGTCGACCACACCGTGAACATCATCGACACCCCGGGCCACATCGACTTCACCGTCGAGGTGGAGCGGTGTCTGCGCGTGCTCGACGGCGCGGTCGCGGTGTTCGACGGCGTGGCCGGTGTCGAGCCGCAGTCGGAGACCGTGTGGCGCCAGGCGAACCGCTACGGCGTGCCCCGCCTGTGCTTCGTCAACAAGCTCGACCGCGTCGGCGCCGACTTCCACCGGTGCGTCGCCATGATCACCGAACGCCTGGGCGCGGTGCCCCTGGTCCTGCATCTGCCCATCGGGGCCGAGGCGGACTTCCGCGGCGTGGTCGACCTCGTCCGGATGCGGGCGCTCGTCTGGCCGGCCGCGGCGCGGCCGGGCGACGACTACGAGGTCGTCGACGTCCCCGAGGAGCTGGCGGAGGAGGCACGGGTCTGGCGGGCACGCCTGCTGGAGACGCTCGCCGAGCACGACGAGGAGCTGATGGAGCTGTACGTCCAGGGCGTCGAGCCCGCGGACGACCGGCTGCACGCGGCGATCCGCCGGGTGACCGTCGGCTCCGCGCGCGGTGACGGCCTGCTCACCCCGGTGGTGTGCGGCACCGCGTTCAAGAACAAGGGGGTCCAGCCGCTGCTGGACGCCGTGGTCCGCTATCTGCCGTCCCCGCTGGACGCCGGGGCGGTGGAGGGCCACGACCCCCGCGACCCGGATCCGGTGGTCACGCGCTCCCCGAAGGAGGGGGAGCCGATGGCCGCCCTGGCCTTCAAGATCAGCAGCGACCCGCACCTGGGCCGGTTGACGTTCCTGCGCGTGTACTCGGGCCGGATCGACGCCGGTTCGCAGGTGTTCAACTCCCCCAAGGGGCGAAAGGAGCGGATCGGCAAGATCTACCGCATGCACGCCGACAAGCGCGAGGAGATCGCTTCGGTGGGCGCCGGCGACATCGTCGCCGTCATGGGTCTGAAGCAGACCGCCACCGGCGAGACCCTGTGCGACGCGAGCGCCCCCGTGGTGCTGGAGTCCATGGACTTCCCCGACCCGGTCATCGAGGTCTCGGTCGAACCCCGCTCCCAGTCGGACCTGGACCGGCTCGGCACGGCCATCGGGCGCTTCGTGGAGGAGGATCCGTCCTTGCGCGTGCACACCGACGCCGAGACCGGCCAGACCATCCTGGGCGGTATGGGCGAGCTGCAACTGGAGATGCTGGTGACACGGATGAGACGGGAGTTCAAGGTGGACGCCGGTGTGGGCCGCCCGCAGGTCTCCTACCGGGAGACCATCCGCCGAGCCGTGCGGGACGTGGACCACACGCACCGCAAGCAGACCGGTGGCAAGGGGCAGTTCGCGCGAGTGCGGATCGCCGTCGAGCCGATCGAGGGCGGCGGGTACGAGTTCGTCAGCCGGGTGACCGGCGGCCGGGTGCCGAAGGAGTTCGTGCCCTCGGTGGACGAGGGCTGCCGTGAGGCGATGCGCCGCGGGATCCTCGCGGGGTTCCCGATGACCGGTGTGCGCGTGACGCTGCTCGACGGGGCCTTCCACACGGAGGACTCGTCCGAGCTGGCGTTCCGCATCGCCGGCCTGGACGCCTTCAAGGAGGCGGCCTCGCGTGCGGAGCCGGTCCTGCTGGAGCCGGTGATGGACGTGGAGGTCACCACGCCCGAGGAGTACATGGGCGACGTGATCGGTGACCTCAACGCCCGTCGCGGCCGGGTCCAGGCGATGGCGGACCGGTACGGCGCCAAGGCGGTGTCGGCGGTGGTGCCGCTGTCGGAGATGTTCGGCTACGTGGGCGATCTGCGCAGCCGGTCGTCGGGCCGGGCGAACTTCACCATGGAGTTCACCTCGTACGCGCAGGTGCCCGAGGCGGTCGCCGACACGGTGATCGGCCGCGCCGCCTAGGCCGTCGGGCCGGCCCCTGCTCGGGGCCGGCCCGTCATCGCCGGCCGGACGCGCCTCAGGCCGGCGGCCCGTCCCGCTCCCAGGGTGCGGGGAACGGGAAGCGCGACTCCAGGAACGCGCGCATCATCCGGCCGACCTCCTCTTGGCGTTCCGGTGAGGTGTCGACGTCGTTCAGGCACAGGAAGTCGAAGCGCGCGGCCTCGTCCGGCGCCGTCAGGGCGGCGAGCCGGTCCGGGGCGCCCTCGGCGCCGATGTCGACGTATCGCCCCCGGAACTCCGTGGGCACGCCGCGCCCGGTGAGCAGCGCGTAGTTGTGGTAGAGCGTCGTGGTCAGCGCGACGTCGGCCGGGTCGCGAAAACGCGACCGCGCCGTGCGCTCCACGTCCTCCCGGTAGCGCTGCGCCAGCTCCAGGTGCACGGACCGGATCTGGGCGGTCGGCACGTGCCTGGTCTTGTTGGTGATGTAGGCGCCGAACGACTCCTGGAGCAGGGCACGGGCGTTCTTGCCCGCCCAGTTGGGGGCGGCCTCCTCCAGAACCGGCTCGCCCACACCGATCTGGTGCGGCGAGAACGCCAGCCGCGCGATGCCGTTGGAGTAGAAGAAGTGCTCCGGGCCGACCGGCGCGGTGACGAAGATGTCGTCGTTGAGGTAGACGAAGTGCTCCGACAGGCCCTCGATGCGGTGCAGCTGCGATTCGATGGCACGGGAGCTGAAGACGGGAAGGGCGTCGGGGTCGGCGAAGATGTCGCGGTGGTCGACCAGCGTCACCCCCTCCGCGTCCGGGTCCAGCCAGTGCGGCACCTGGCGGTCGGTGACGACGAAGATCCGGCGGACGAAGGGCGCGTACATGCGCAGGGAGCGCAGGGAGTACCGCAGCTCCTCGTGGTCGGTGTAGCGGGAGGCGCCGGCCGCGTGCGAGGCCAGCCCGGAGCGGCCCTCGCGGTACCGGGCGCGCTTGGCGGCGTGCTCGGGGTCGGCGCCGTCGACCCACGTGTAGACGGCGTCGATCGGGAAGTCGACCTCGTCGGCCCGGCGGTGGGAGAAGGGCTCGTAGGTCGGGTGGACCCGGTCCCCCACGGTCACGGTGGCGTGCTTGCGGTACTCGTGGGGCAGCACGTCGGCGACCCGGTTGGGGCGCGGCGCCACCAGGGAGTCGGCCATGGCGTCGTCGGGAAGGCGCACCCGCACCCGCCGACGCACCTTGTCGGCCCCGGATCCGGCCAGCACGGCCTCACCGTCGCGCCAGAACTCGACGTCGCAGCCGTACTCGGCCCCCGTCAGGCAGCGCCCGTCCGGGGCGAGCAGGTACTCGGTGAAACGGATGACCGAGCCGGACTTGATCCGTGCGTCCAGGGCCCCGTCCACGTAGGCCGAGCGGACGGCCTCCGCGCCGTCCGGGCCCGGCTTGACCGCGTACACGGCGCTGCGGCGGTGGGCATCGCGTAGGACGCTGAGCAGGCGCTTCCTGTCCTGGCGGTGGACGCCCACCACGTGCCGCAGCGGTTCGTGGCCTGGGACGAGGAAGTAGTCGATCCCGGCGGCCTCCAGGACATCGGTGACCAGGCGCAGGTGGTGGGCGCGGGCGTCGGCGGTGGTGAAGTCGTCCACCACGCGCCCGATCAGCTCCTCCTCCGCCGAGCCGTCGGCGCGGAAGGCACGCAGGGCAGGGTCGGCGTCCAGCAGCTCCGCGCGCCGTGCCGCGATCCTGGCCCGCCGCCGCTCCTCCTCCGCCTGGGCCTCGGCCTGGCGGCGGCGCTCCTCGGCGCGCTCGCGCGCGGCCGAGGGCTTGAGACGTTCGCCGACACGGCCCAGGTGTACCGCCAGACTCATGGAGGACCTTTCGCGAGAGCGGGTCGGCGGGCGAGCGCCGCCCGACCTGAACAGACACGGACACGGACACGGGCACACTGAGCGACCATCGGACGCACAGGGCACATGAAAAGGACATCCGACACCCATGGCGGGATGACAGGTGACGTCCGAGGTGACGTGATCATGATGCTTCCGTCACCTGACCGAGTCACACCGTCACCCGATGCCCCCGATCCTCACCGTGAGTGATGAACGCGCGCTCCATCGGCGCGTACGCGAGCGGCCGGAGAAGTGCGCTTCGCTCCTCAGCGGAACCACTGAACGATGCCGCGTGAGCACGCACGGCCATCAGTCGTCCGCCGCGTCCCGGACGGGCGCGCGCTGATCGAGCGTGGGCCGCCCGACCGTCGACGGCGGGCGCGGTCCCGTCTCAGGGGCGCACCCGCCGTCCTGACCCGTCGACCGTCTCAGGCCACGAGCACGAAGGCCAAGGCGCTGCCCGAGAGCACGAACACGCACAGCACGAACGCCATCCGGACGTTGGCCCGCAGGCGCATGGTTTCGTCCTCCTCGGACTCGCCGAACTCACCGAACTCGCCGGCCTCACCGGTCAGACTGCGGCCGAGGTCTCCCCCGGCGGGAATCTCGCTCATATCGCCCTCTCCGCGCCGCCGTCGATCATCGAACGTCGGCCCGATCATGCCACCCGCGCGCGGTCCCTCGCGAGGGTTCGCGTCAGTGGTGGCGGCGGGCACGCCTCCCACCCGCGCCGATCACCCACGGCACGTCGAGAATCACCCACGGTGCGGCAATGTCAAGGGAATCCCAACTCTTCCCCGCGAAATTGCGTGCCCCGGACCACAGTGACCACCATCACTCACACCACGGAGAAACATCTGGGAAACCCCGAGGCAACAGCGTCGTCGCCGCTGGTTTCCCGTCGGGTGACGGGCGCCGTCCCGCCCGTTCTCCCCGTCCCCCTCGAAGGAGGAGACCGCCATGGCGACCTCGGAAGCCCGCGGCAGAGCGGGCCTGCCCGCTCTCACCACGGAGAAGGCGGCCCGGCCCGAACCCAGCCGCGCCAAGATCATCGGCCTGGTCCTGGGCCCCGTCCTCGGACTGCTGCTCTTCGCCGTCCTGCCGGACTCACTGGGAACCGGTGGGAGGATCACCGCCGGTGTCGCGGTGCTCATGGCCACCTGGTGGGCGAGCGAGGCCATCCCCATCCCGGTCACCGCGCTGCTGCCGATGGTGCTGTTCCCCATCCTGCTGCCCGAGGTCGGCATCGCCGACGTGGCGCCCTCCTACGGCGCCGACGTCATCTTCCTGTTCATGGGCGGGTTCATGCTCGCCCTGGCCATGCAGAAGTGGAACCTGCACAAGCGCATGGCCCTGGGCATCGTCGCGGCCGTCGGGTCCAGCCCCGTCCGGCTGATCGGCGGGTTCATGCTCGCGACCGGCTTCATCACCATGTGGGTGAGCAACACCGCCGCCGCGATCATGATGCTCCCCGTCGGAGTCTCCGTCGTCGCCCTGGTCACCCAGCTGCGCGGCGGCAAGAAGGACGCGAACTTCGCGACCGCGCTGATGCTGGGCATCGCCTACTCGGCCTCCATCGGGTCGGTCGCCACCCTCATCGGCACTCCGCCCAACGCGCTCATGGTCGGCTTCCTCGCCGAGAACTACGACATCACCATCGGCTTCGGCCAGTGGATGATGGTCGGCGTCCCCCTCGCCGTGGTCTTCCTCGCGGTCGCCTGGGTCGTCCTCACCCGCTTCGTCTTCCCGCCCGAGACGAAGAAGCTGGACGGGGCCCAGGGCCTCATCCGCGAGGAGCTCAAGGAGATGGGCCCGGTGACCCGCGGCGAGAAGCTGGTCGCCGCGGTGTTCGCCCTGGCCGCGTGCTCGTGGATCGTCATCCCGCTGCTGGCCAGGAACGAGACCGTGGCCGGCGCCGTGCCGTTCCTGAGCAGCGTCTCGGACTCGGTCATCGCGATCGCCGTCGCCGTCGCCCTGTTCCTCATCCCGGTCGGCAACGGTGAGCGCCTGCTCGACTGGGAGACCGCGGTCCGCCTCCCGTGGGGGATCCTGCTCCTGTTCGGCGGCGGCATCGCGCTGTCGAAGCAGTTCGGCGACACCGGTCTGAGCGAGTGGATCGGCGTGCAGGTCGGCGTCCTGGACGGCGTTCCCACGTGGGTGGTCGTGTTCGTCATCGCGGCCATGGTCCTGCTGCTCACCGAGCTCACCAGCAACACCGCGACCACCGCCACGTTCCTCCCGGTCGTCGCGGGGATCGCGCTCGGCATGGACCTGCCGGTGATGACCCTGGTCGTGCCGGCCGTGCTGGCCGCGTCGATGGCCTTCATGCTGCCGGTCGCGACGCCGCCCAACGCGGTGGTGTTCGGTTCCGGCGAGGTCAGCATCGGACAGATGCTGCGCGGCGGGATCTGGCTCAACGTCATCGCGGTCTTCATGGTCATGTTCACCATGTACGCCTTCGCCGGATGGGCGTTCGGCATCAGTCTCTGACCCCTCGGACTCCTCCCGGAGAAGACCTCGGTTCCACTCCCCGAGGTGACGGCGGCCTCGCGGCGCACTCCCCCGCGAGGCCGCCGTTTCATGGGCCCGTGCCATGCTGGGGCCATGACCTTGGAGCACAGGCGGCCGCGGTTGGAGATCGAGTACTGCACGCAGTGCCGATGGCTCCCCCGGGCCACGTGGATGGCGCAGGAACTGCTGACGACGTTCGAGAAGGAGCTGGGCGAGGTCGCCCTCGTCCCGGCCACGGGCGGTGTGTTCGAGGTCCGGCTCGACGGCGAGAGCGTGTGGTCGCGCAAGAGCGACGCCGCGTTCACCGACGCGGCGGAGCTCAAGCGGCTGGTGCGCGACCGCATCGCCCCCGACCGCAAGCTGGGCCACTCCGAGGGCTGACGCCCCGGCGCCCCGGCGGGACCGGGAGGACCGCACCTGGCCGAGCCCCGGACCCCCTTCGGTCCGGTCCGGCGCCCCGGCGGGACCGGCCTCGGTCAGTACGTGGGCGTGTAGGCGACGACGAAGCCGATCAACAGCATCACGACAATCAACCCGACGAGGAACACCGCCCACCCCTGAGGCGGCTGGTACCGCTCACCGAGGACCGTTCTCCCCGGCTCGTCGGCCCGGACCTTGCGCCAGGCCGCGGGGATCCGGTGGTCGGTCGCCCGCGGGACCGCGCGCGGTCGGACGGCGGGCTCCACACGGGTCACCGGTACGCTCGGCGCCGCGAGAGGCGCGGCTCCCCCGTCGTCGGGAACGCTTCCCCGACCGAGCAGGGACACCAGCACGTCCTTGGACGACGGCCGGGCCGCCGGGTCTTTGGACAGGGCCGCCGCCACCAGTGGCCGCAGTGGTTCGGGCACCCGGCTCAGATCGGGATCGTCGTTGATCACCCGGTGCAGCACGTTGGGCACCGTCGGCCCGTCGAACGGCGAGGCCCCCGTCGCGGCGAACGCCACCAGCGCGCCCCAGGCGAACACGTCCGAGAGCGCCGTCGCCCGACCCTCCGCGATCTGTTCCGGTGCCATGAACGCGGGCGTACCGATCACCGACGTGGTCACCGTCCCCGCGCCACCGGAGACCTGGGCGATGCCGAAGTCGATCACCCGGGCCCCGCCCTCACCCAGGATCACGTTGCCCGGTTTGAGGTCCCGGTGCACGATCCCCGCCTCGTGGACGGCCGCCAGCGCCGTCACCGTCGCCACGGCCAGCCTGGACAGGTCGCCGCCCGTCATCGGCCCGCCGCCGCGGATGCGCTGGTGCAGCGTGGGCCCGGCGACGTACTCACTGACGATGAAGGGCGGGTGGGCGTCCACGTCCGCCGCGAGTACCGCCGCCGTGCAGAACGACGCGACCTGGCGCGCCGCCTCGGCCTCGCGCACGAACCGCTTGCGCATGCCGGGGTCGGCCATCGCCTCCTGGTTCAGCGCCTTGATCGCGACCCGCGCCCCTGACCCGCCCTCGGCCAGGTAGACGGTCCCCTGTCCGCCCTCTCCCAGCCGGCCCAGCAGGCGGTAGCCGCCGAGCTCGGCCGGATCGGAGGAGTGCAGCGGTTCCAGGGCAGTGCTCATGGTCTGTGCGCTCCATGGGGGACGGTGGGGGTCCGGGGGTGGCCGCCCACCCCCGGATCCTACTCACCGGGCGGTCCGTGCGACCGCCGCGCTGGCCGGTCCCGAATCAGACGGCGGCGGGCTCGGCCACGGCCGATCGGGGGACGTCCTCGGGGCGGCGCTGGAGGATCGAGTCGAGGATCTCGCCCGAGCGCACCGCGTTGTTGGACAGCAGCGACGAGGTGATCCCGTGCGTGTGCTCGGTGGCTCCGCCCTGGAGGTAGACGCCCGCCCGGACGGCGGCGTCGGAGGTGACCCGGAAGTCGCGCTCGACCATGGGCCGGCCCTGGTCGTCGGTGTGGAAGCGCTCGGCGCCCGTGCCCAGGAGGGCGAGGGGGTCGCTCGGGCGGTAGCCGGTGGCGTAGACGAGGACGTCGGCGTCCAGGTCGGTGCGCTTGCCGGTGGTCATCGACTCCACCACCACGCGCACGCCGGAGCCGGTGTCGTCGGCCTCCACCGCACGCGAGGTGTTGAACCAGCGCAGCCGCTCCACGCCCAGGACCTTCTCCTGGTAGGTGCGCCGGTACAGGTCCTCGATGAGGTCGAGGTCGGCGACCGAGTAGTTCGTGTTGGCGTGGTAGCCCATGATCATGCGCTTGACGTCCTCGGGCGCACCGAAGTAGTCGTCCACCGCGGAGGGGTCGAAGACCCGGTTGGCGAGTGGGCTGTCGTCGGAGGGGCTGATGCCGAAGCGCGAGAACACCGCGCACACCTCGGCCGAGCGGAAGCGCTCGTGCAGGTAGGCGGTGACCTCGGCGGCGCTCTGCCCGGCGCCGACGACGACGAAACGGCGGGCCTCGGCCGTGTCGATGGAGCCGACGCGGTGCAGGAGCTGGCTGTTGTGCCAGATGCGCTCGCCGGTCGCCATGCCCTCGGGCAGGCGGGGGCGCAGCCCGGTGGCCAGGACCAGGTTGCGGGCCCGGTGCACGGCGGGGGTGCCGTCCGCGCCGCGGGAGAGCACGTCGTAGTGGCGGATCTGGCCGTCGGTCTCCACCGGGCGCACCTCGACGACCTCGTGGCCGTAGGAGACGTCGCCTTCGAGCCGGGCCGCGCACCACTCGAAGTAGTCGTGGAACTCCACACGCAGCGGGAACAGGCTCTTGGCGTTGATGAAGTCGACGAGCCGGCCGCGCTCCTTGAGGTAGGAGAGGAAGGTGAAGCGGCTGGCCGGATTGCGTAGAGTGACCAGGTCCTTGAGGAAGGAGACCTGCATCGTGGCGTCGTCGATCAGCATGCCCCGGTGCCAGCCGAAATGCGGCTGGCGCTCCAGGAAGTGCGCGGTGACGGCCTGGTCGGGCGACGCGGCGTTGTGCTCCGCGACGGCGATCGCGAGTGCGAGGTTGGACGGTCCGAAGCCGACGCCGATGAGGTCGTGGATCGGTGGCTCGTCGGCCGGAAGTCCTTGTGACATACCAATTCCCATCTCGGTGGAGGTCCCGTCTGGTTCGCTCGCGGTGGTCACGTGACGCGCACAGGGCCGCACACTCCGACCCGTGAACGAAGGTAACCCTAACCTAAGTTCTTGTCCAGGGATCCCCCTGCTTTCGGACTTTCCAGGCTTGCCTCCTTAGGCAAGCCTTGCTTTACTGGGGCGCCGCCACCCCAACACGAGGAGGACCTCCATGCGCATCGCGATGTTCGGTTACCAGACCTGGGGGCACCGGACACTGCGGGCTCTGTTGGAGTCCGGCCACGAGGTTGTCCTCGCCGTCACGCACCCGCCGTCGGAGCACGCCTACGAGCGGATCTGGTCCGATTCGGTCGCCGACCTGGCGGCGGAGAACGGCATCGAGGTCATCGAGCGCAACCGGCCCGACGAGGCGCTGGTCGCACGGCTGGACGAGGTCGCCCCGGACCTGATCGTGGCCAACAACTGGCGCACCTGGCTGCCCCCGGAGATCTTCGCCCGGCCGCGCCACGGCACGCTCAACGTGCACGACTCGCTGCTGCCCGCCTACGCGGGCTTCTCGCCGATCATCTGGGCCCTGCTCAACGACGAGGAGGAGGTCGGGGTGACGGCGCACAAGATGGACGCCGAGCTCGACGCCGGCCCGATCGTGTACCAGCAGGCCGTCAAGGTCGGCCCGCGCGACACCGCCACGGACCTGTTCCACGCCACCGTCGACCTCATCACGCCGGTGGTGCACACCTCCCTGGAGCGGATCGCCGCCGGGAGCACGGACTGGATCCCGCAGGACCGCTCCAAGGCCAGCTTCTTCCACAAGCGCGCGGAGGAGGACAGCCGGATCGACTGGTCCCTGCCCGCGGCGGACATCGACCGCCTGGTGCGCGCGCAGTCCGACCCCTACCCCAACGCCTTCGCCTTCCATGGCGAGCGCCGGCTGCGGATCACCCGCGCGTCGGTCTCGCAGGGGCGCTACGGCGGCACCCCCGGCCGGATCTTCTACCCCGAGGGCGACGGCGTGGTGATCGTCGCCGGACCCGACGCCCGCACCGGGCGCGCGCACGGCGTGGTCGTCGAGCGCGTGCGCACCGACGACGGGGCCGAGTTCGCCGCCCGCGAGTACTTCCGCAGCATGGGCGGGTACCTCACGCCGCACCCCCGGTCCACCACGTGAGCGCGGCCGGAGACGACACCGGTTCGACCGGCGGGAACACACCCGAGGGCGACGGCACGCACGGGGCTGAGGGGGCACGCGAGGCCGATGGGACCGGCGCGTCCCCAGACGCGAACGTGCCCGAAGGGACCGACGTGTCCCTAAGCGCGACCGTGCCGGAAGAGAGCCGCGCGCCCGAAGGGACCAGCGCATCCCCAGACGCGAACGTGCCCGAAGGGACCGACGTGTCCCTAAGCGCGACCGTGCCGGAAGGGACCCGCGCGTCCTCAGACGCGAGCGTGCCCGAAGGGACAGGCACGACGCAAGGTGCTGATAGTGCCGAAGGGACGCGCGGCGCCACGAAGGGCCGACGGTCCGGCGGTGCCGTGCTGCGCGGGGCCGTCGCGGGCCAGCGGGGCCGGGTGGCCGCGGCGTCGGTGCTCGGTTCGGGGCACCAGGCGGGCGAGGCCCTGGTCCCCGTCATCATCGGCGTGGTGATCGACCTGGCCGTGGCCACCGGCTCCCCACGAGCCCTGGCCCTGTGGCTGGCGGTGCTCGGCGGCGCGTTCGTCGTCCTGTCCTTCAGCTACCGGTTCGCGGCCCGCATCGCCGAGCGCGGCTCCGAGCAGGCCGCCCACGAACTCCGGCTCCGGTTGACACGTCGAGTCCTGGACCCGCGGGGCGGAGCCGAGCACGGCCGGCTGCCCGGCGCGCTGACCAACATCGCCTCCGGGGACGCCGAGCGGGTCGGCATGGCCGTGGGCCTGCTGGCACTCGGTGTCGCCTCGATCGCCGGCCTGGCGGTCAGCGCCGCCGCCCTGCTCCGGATCTCGGTTCCGCTGGGGCTGCTGGTGCTGCTTGGGACTCCCCCACTGCTCTACCTCGCCCACCTGGTGAGCCGGCCGCTGGCCCGGCGCAGCGAGGGCGAGCAGGAACGCGCGGCCCAGGCCTCCGGCACCGCCGCCGACCTCGTCGCCGGACTGCGGGTCCTCAAGGGGCTGGGCGCGGAGACCGCCGCCTCCGAGCGCTACCGCACCACCAGCCGCGCCTCCCTCTTCTCCGCGCTGCGCGCCTCCCGTGCCCAGGCCGGGCACGACGGCGCCGTACTCGCCCTGACCGGCGGGTTCATCGCGGCCGTCGCCCTGGCCGGGGCCGTGCTGGCCATGCGCGGCGAGGTCAGCATCGGCGGCCTGGTCGCCGCCGTGGGCCTGGCGCAGTTCCTGCACGGGCCCTTCCGGGTGCTCGCCTTCGTCAACGGCGTGTTCGCCCAGGCGCGCGCCTCCTCGCAGCGCATCGCCGAGGTCCTGGAGTCCCCCTGGTCGGTCCCCGACGGCAGCGCGTCGCTGCCGCCGGAACCCGCCGGGGAACTGCGCCTGGACGGGGTCCGGTACGGGTCCCTGCACGGAGTGGACGCCCGTGTCGAGTCCGGGAGCCTGGTCGGCGTGGTCGCCCCGGATCCGAGGGCCGCCGCCGACCTGCTCGCCTGCCTGGCCCGGGACGCCGACCCCGAGGAGGGATCGGTCGAGGTGGACGGGGTGGACGTGGCCAAGCTCGCCCTGGAGGACCTGCGCCGGGCCGTGCTGGTGGCCGAGCACGACGCCGCCCTGTTCGAGACCTCCCTGGCCGACAACGTGGCCGCCGCCGCCCGGGGGCCGATCGACCGCGCCCTGGACGCGGCGACCGCCGACGAGGTCGCCGAGGCCCTCCCGGACGGTCGCCGGACCCGGCTGGCCGAGCGCGGACGCTCGCTCTCGGGCGGCCAGCGCCAGCGCGTGGCCCTGGCCCGGGCCCTGGCGGCCGACCCGCCCGTCCTGGTTCTGCACGACCCCACCACCGCCGTCGACACCGTCACCGAGGCACGCGTGGCGCAGCGCCTGGCCGCGCTGCGCCGGGGCCGCACGACGGTACTGGTCACCACCAGCCCCGCCCTGCTGGACACCGCCGACACGGTCCTGTTCCTGGACGGGGGGACCGTGGCCGCCCAGGGCAGCCACGAGGACCTGGCCCGCACGTTGAAGACCTACCGCGAGACGGTGTTCGCATGACGCTCCTGCCCACCGCCGAGGCCCCCCGCGTCCGGCGGGCCGTCGTCGATCTCGTCATGGCCCGCAAGGGCACCGCCGCCTGGGCCGTGGTGACACTGGTGGGCGCGACCGCCGTCGGTCTGGGGACCGCGCCGGTGCTCGGCCACATCGTCGACCTCGTCGCGCAGGGCCGCGAGCCCTCCTCCCTGATCGTGCCCATCGCGCTGCTGCTGGTCATCGCCGCCCTGAGCGGTCTGGGCAACGCCCTGGGCGTGGCCGGAGTGGCCCGGCTCGGCGAAGGCGTGGTGGCGGACCTGCGCGAGCGGTTCGTCGCGCGGGCGCTGCGGCTGCCGCTCGACCAGGTGGAACTGGCAGGGTCGGGCGACCTGACCTCGCGCGTGACGGGCGACGTGACGGTGGTGACGCGCGCGGTGCGCGACGCCTTCCCGCGGCTGGCCCAGGCGCTGTTCACGATCGTGCTCACCCTGGGCGCCCTGGCCCTGCTGGACTGGCGGTTCCTGGTGGCCGTGCTGCTGGCCGTTCCGGTGCAGATGTACTCACTGAACCGGTACCTGAAGCTGGCGGGACCGGTCTACGACGAGCACCGCAAGGCGGTCGGCGAGCGCCAGCACCGGCTGCTCGACACGATCAGCGGCGCCCGGACCGTGCGCGCCTTCGGCCTGGCCGACGAGCACACGCGGCGGGTGGGGAGCGCCTCCCAGCGGGCCGCCGACCTGGCCGTGGCCGGGATGCGGCTCGCCACGCGCCTGTTCTCGCTGCTCAACCTGGGTGAGTTCATCGGGCTGGCGGGGGTGCTGATCGCCGGGTACTGGCTCGTGGGCCAGGACATGGCGACCATCGGCACCGCCACGGCGGCGGCGCTGTACTTCCACAACCTGTTCGCCCCGATCAACACGGCGATCGGGCTCGCCGACGAGGCCCAGAAGGCCCGTGCGGCGCTGGCCCGCATGATCGGCGTATGCGACCTGCCCGCCGAGGAGGAGTCCGACGGCCATCCCGAGCCGGACGGTTCGCTGTCCCTGAGCGGTGTGGGGCACTCCTACCGCCCCGGTCTGCCGGTGCTGTCGGACGTCGACCTGGAGGTCGCGCCGGGCGAACGGGTCGCCCTGGTGGGAGCGAGCGGCGCGGGCAAGTCCACCCTGGCCAAGCTCGTCGCGGGAATCCACCCCGCGGCCGAGGGTTCGCTGCGCGTGGGCGGGCTCGACCTCGCCGCCACGGGCCCGATCGCGGCCCGCCGGGCGGTGACGCTCATCAGCCAGGAGGTGCACGTGTTCGCCGGGCCCCTGGCCGACGACCTGCGCCTGGCCCGCCCGGAGGCCACCGACGAGGAGCTGTGCGCCGCCCTGGAGACCGTGGGCGCGCTCGGTTGGGTCGAGGCCCTGCCGGAGGGCATGGCGACGGTGGTCGGCACCGGAGGGCACAAGCTCACCGCGGCCCAGGCCCAGCAGGTCGCCCTGGCCCGCCTGGTCCTGGCCGACCGTCCGATCGCGGTCCTGGACGAGGCGACCGCCGACGCGGGCAGCGCCGGCGCCCGCCAGTTGGAGGAGGCCGCCACCCGCGCTCTGGAGGGGCGCACGGGACTGGTGGTCGCCCATCGACTCACCCAGGCCGCCGAAGCGGACCGGGTGGTGGTGCTGGAGGGCGGCCGCGTGGTCGAGTCGGGGCCGCACGAGGAGCTGGTGCGGGCGAGCGGCCCGTACGCGCAACTGTGGAAGGCCTGGTCGGCACGCCGGTAGCCCGGCCACGGGCCGGCACCGGGGGGCGACCCGTCCCCCCTGGACATGGAGCCGCGGGGCGCCGACCGGATGCCGGAGGGCCGGAGGGCCGGATCGGCCTGCTCGACGACGTCAGGCCGTTCGAGGAGGGCGGCCTCGGCCTAACCGCGTTCCGCGTCCGGTTCGGCCGTCCCGCCCGGCACGGCACCGGTGTCCGAGTGCAGGACGTCGCGGGCCTGCTCCGAGGCCCGGGTGAGGCTCTCGGTGACGAAGTCGAGGAAACGGGCGATGTTCTCCAGGCGGGCGGCGGCCGGGGTCCCGGAGCCGAGAATGGCCACGCCCTGCCGCGCGGTCGCGACGACCTGGGCGTTGGAGCGGGCGCTGGCCACCATCGACTGGTACCAGACGTCGTCGTCGACGACATAGCGCTCGCGGCGTCCGCTCTCGCGCTCCCGGCGCACCAGGCCCTGCCCCTCCAGGAACGAGATCGCCTTGGAGATGGACGCCGGGCTGACGTGGAGGCGCTGGACGAGCTCGGCCGAGGTGAGGCTGCCGGAGTCGGTCATGTAGAGGCACACCAGCACCCGCGCCATCATCTTGGGCAGGCCCGCCTGCATGAAGACGGTCGTGAAGGTCTCCTCGTACTCACGCACGGCGTCCGCGTCGCGCCCGTGCTCCTGCGCGGGCGCCTGTGTCCCCCGGGACACGGTACGGCGACGGGTGCGGCGCTCGGTGGCGCGCTGGGCCAGGTCAGCGCGGTAGGCGGTGGGGCCGCCGTTGCGCATGACCTCGCGGGTGATGGTCGAGGTCGGACGCTCCAGGCTCCGGGCGATCTCGGCGTAGGCCAAGCCGTCGGCCAGCCCCATCGCGATCTGCCGCCGTTCGGATTGGGTGAGTCTGCCTCCCGGCATCGCGGTCTCCGTCGTGGTCGGGGGTGGTGGTGGGTGCTGTGGCAAGCCTAGCGCTCACTCCACTACATTGCAACGAGCATGGCCCTGGTCGTTGCATTGTCTTCTAGGTCATCGCAACGGAACTATTCACTTGAACTGCTAGTAAGATGATGAATCGCAACACTACCCTTGCGCGATTGTCGAATGCAACGTAGCTTTTCCATTGTCAGAAACAACGAGTCGCAGGAGCACCCCATGCACCGGTTCACCACCTCCATCTCGATCACCCTCCCTGCGACCAGCAGGACACGGTGGTCGACGTCGGCCCCTGGCTGCGCAGCGGTTCCAAGACGATCCAGGTCGAGGTGGCCTCCACGCTGATCAACCGCATGCGGGCCTTCCGTCCGGATGTCTATGAAGACGTGGCCCGGCAGGACTACGGGCTGCTGGGCCCGGTGCGACTGGTGCCCTACGGCGAAGCCGAGCTGTGACGGTTCCCGTTCGGGGAAGTGCGCGGTGCACCTCCCCGGACGGGTGCGACGAGGGCGGCCGTGTCGCGACCATCCCCGCGTGCGCGGGGAGAACACGGAGGGAGACCACGGCCAGGAACTAGCAGTGAAGTGCGTTTCTGCCGGTCATCCCTCGTCGACCTCGGACACGGCGACATGCGGGGAATCCCATGTGCCCGACAGCAGCGCCGTGGCCACCTCGATGCCCGGTTCCACCTCGAACGGGATACGCGTCATCATCAAGAGCGAACGCGGCATCCGAGTGGTACGCATACCGGTTGCCGTCGGCGTCCATGATCTCGGAGCCGTCGATCTCGGGGGTCTGCGGACCGTTCGAGGCGTTGGCCAGCTCCACGTCGAGGATGACGAACTCCCAGCCGTCCGAAGCTACCGCGTTGGAGTAGGACCCGTTGACCTGGTCGGCACGCTCCACGCCCGTCACTGTGATGTCCCAGATCCCGTCAGAGGTGGCCTCACCCATGGCCACCGGGTCGGGGAGGTTGTCCGAGACGGTGACGTCCGGGTCCTCTTCGTACTCCTCCATCGCTTCCATGTCCTCGGGAACATCGGGAGCGGCGTCTCCCATTTCTGCATTGAAGTCTTCGAACGCGCTGTTGAGCTGGGCGCGCAGGTAGGCCTGGTTGCCGAACCAGCCGGCACCGAAGCCCGCGATCAAGGCCATGGCTGCTGCCGCTGCGGCGACGATCCAGGAGGTTTTGTTCACGGGGCTCCTCATCAAGGGGGTGGCCACGGAGAGGAGCGGGCTGCCCGTGGGGGATTGCGCAGGTTACGCCAGTGACCGTAGTCAGTGGCAAAGAATTCGGCCGGTGATTCGTCGGCGTCGTCACCGAGGTGAGACCCGTACTGGTCATCCGGCGGGCGACTGTCGAGCACGCAAGCCGTGTGCCTCGGGTTTCTCCATAGACCGTGCACGTACAGCACCACCGACGCGGGCCGTGTTCGCGCCGAGCGCGGAAGAATCGGTCGCACGGATCGGCATGCGGCCGATGAGTTCGGTCGGGTGTCCTGGTCAGACCGAGCGACACCCAACCAGGGAACAGGGGAGACCACGCTCATGAAGCTCACCACCACCACATGGATCACCGTTGACGGCGTCATGCAGGGGCTCGGCGGAGCGGACGAGGACCGCAGCGGCGGATTCGACCGCGGCGGATGGGCCATGCCGTACTTCGACGACGAGGCCGCGACGTTCCTCAACCGGATCTACCAGCGCGCCGACGCGTTCCTGTTCGGACGCCGGACCTACGAGATCTTCGCCGGTTACTGGGGCGTGATGCCGAACCCGGACGACAACCCCATCGCCGCGGCCCTGAACACGCGGCCCAAGTACGTCGCGTCGACGACCCTCACCGAACCGGGGTGGGCGAACACGACCGTCCTCTCCGGTGACGTCGCGGCCGCCATCGCCGAGCTGAAGGCCACGCAGCCGGGTGAGCTGCAGGTGCACGGCAGCGGAGGTCTGGTCCGCTGGCTGTTCGAGAACCGGCTCGTCGACGAGGCCGTCCTGCTCATCTGCCCGGTGGTCCTCGGCGAGGGCACTCGGCTCTTCCCCGACAGCGGCCCGGACACGGCGCTCGACCTGGTCGACTCGCGGTCCACCCCGAGAGGGGTGTCGATCCAGGTCTACCGGCCCGACGGCCGCCCGCGGTATGAGACGGCCGCGCCGGCCCCGAAGCCGTGACGAGTCACGAACGGGGAGGGCTCGAAGCGCCTCGACGGCGAGCCGCTGCGTGAGAGACCATCCCCGCGTGCGCGGGGAGCACCAGGTTTCCAGGGCTCGGCGGTCGACCTCGACCAGACCATCCCCGCGTGCGCGGGGAGCACTCTTCCTGACCTGCGCGTTTAGCTGGCCGATGTGCCCTTTTCTGCAACTTGTGGAGAAACAGACATACCGCCCAATTCAGACACCTTCTCCACCCGGTTCCGCCGAGCCTACTCAACGAACCCGGGACCGCACAGCCGGACTGTCAAGTCGCCTCCGGCCAGCGAGAAGCTCTTCGAACACCTGGCACAAGCCGGGCACAAGGTCAGGACTGCCCCCCGATCGCAAGGAGGCTGGATGAGCGCGATCGACAGCGCCCACGTGCAGCCCGCTCTCCCCGCGGCGCGGTCGATCACCACGACGATCCGGCCCTTGCCCCAGAACCTCGCCGGGCGACGAACCAGCATGCGACCGAATACCGCGTTTGCGGCAGTTGACCTCAACCAATGTTGAGGCAACAGAGTCGGTACCGAAGCCGTCCCCCACCCGAAAACCGACCCGGGAGTTCCCATGAGAACCATGAACCGCAACGAGGGGACCACACCCTCAGGCGTCGAGAAGGACGTCACCGAAATCGTGGCGCGCTACGAGGATGCTTTCAACGCTAACGACGCCAAGGCGATGAACGCCCTCTTCTCCCGTGACACGACCTTCATCAACTTCAGCGGCAACCTCGTGTTCGGCGCCGACCGCCTCTACGAGGCACAGGCCTTCGTCTTCGCGGAAGGCGGCCCCCTAGCCGACATCTCCGTGACCTACACCGTCGAGGGCATTTCCTTCCTCACACCAGAGATCGCCGTGCTCCACGCCCGCCAGAGGTCCGCCAGGGCCGGCGATCGAGCCCAGGGGCCGGATGACGGCCAAGGAGGCAGGGATGCGATGGAGGGCATTCTGACGATGACCTTGATGCGAGACCCTGCCGGGAGAATGGCTCATCCGCACGGCCCAGAACACTCCAGTCTCGGCGCCTCGATAGGGGTCGAAGGCACCGCCTTCCGGAGTGAGGGCTCATCGCGGCTCCTAGGGACCGAGCGGGCCCAACAGGTCCCAGCGGTTGCCCGCGATGTCCAGGAAGACGGCGATCCGGCCGTAGGGCTCATCGCGCGGCTCGGTCATGAACCGAACGCCCGCCGCCTCCATCCGCGCGTACGACTCCTCGAAGTCGTCCACCCGGAGGAAGAACCCCACCCGTCCCGCGACCTGGTCGCCCACGACCGCCGACTGCCGCTCGCCGTCCGCGCGCGCCAACAGGAGTCCGGCGCCTCCGCCCGGCGGCCGGACGACGACCCACCGCTTCGCACGGCCGTCGTTGGTCAGCGACGGGGCGTCCTCCACCAGCTCGAAGCCGAGCGCGTCGACGAAGAACGCGATCGCGGGGTCGTACTCGTCCACCACGATCGTCACCAGGTCCATGTGCATCCCGACACCGTAGCCCTCGCCGCCCGTCCCCGGACAGAGCACGCCCACCCCCATCGCGGTCCTGGCGGACTCGAAACGAAGGCGGGCGCGATGCTGATGCGCGGAGGTGGCGAGGGCGATCCGGGACGTGCCGCTGGTTCCTCAGCGTCACGAGACGGATGGAGCCGTCGGGTCAGGCGAGCGGGGCCTGGATCTCGGTCACCCAACCCGGCAGGTCGTCGGGAGCGGCCAGGGTCACCTCACGTGTGTAGCCGTCGGCGCGGTGGCCGTTGTCCTCGATCCAGCGGGCCAGGGTCTGGGCGGTGGGCAGGACCTCGGACATGGCGCCACGGTGCACGATGGTGGCGGCCCGCTCCACGGCCGGCACCTCCACGACCTCTGCCCCCTCGACCTCGTGCACACCGGCGGCCACCGGCATCGCGGCGTAGACGAGGATGCCGCCGTCGGGCACGTCCTCGTAGCGGGCCAGGCCAGGACCGACCGGGTCGACGCCCGCGGCGCTCAGGAGTCGGCACAGCTCCTCGAACAGGGGACTGATGACCGGTCCGATGTCTTGGGGCTCGAAGGTGGCGGCGGTGCCGGTCAGTTCGGCGACGCGAACCGGTGGCAGGGGCTTGATGACGATGTCGTCGGTGGACATGGTTCCCTCACTCTCGATGACGCGGAGACGCGCCTCGACCCGGGCCAGGCGTGTTTCGACCTCGACAGCGACTTGAGCCAGTTCGGCGCGGCGCAGGCGCAGCATGCCGCGCATCTCGGTGGCGCTGAGGCGCTCATTGAGGATCGCACCGACCTGTTCCAGGGTGAACCCCAGGTCCTTGAGCGCGATGACGCGGTTGAGCCGGGCGAGCTGGGCCGCTTCGTAGCGGCGGTAGCCGGTGAAAGGGTCGGTGTGGGCCGGACGCAGCAGGTCGATGGAGTCGTAGTGCCGGAGCATGCGCACCGACACCCCTCCGTGCTTGGCGAACTCTCCGATGGTCAGCATGGTGTCTCTAGTGAAGGGACTGACACGGTGTCAGAGTCAAGAACGCCGAAGGGACCACGGCCAGGAACCAGCAGCGAGGCACATCGTTGCTGGTCAGCCCTCATTGATCTCGGACACGGCGACCTGCGGGGAATCCCATGTGCCCGACAGCAGCACCGTGGCCACCTCGATGCCCGGTTCCACCTCGAACGGGATACGCAGGGTCGCCGTCCCGTTCGGGTTGACCTCGGAGTACATGGCGTCGTCATCATCAAGAGCGAACGCGGCATCCGAGTGGTACGCATACCGGTTGCCCTCAGCGTCCATGATCTCGGAGCCGTCGATCTCAGGGGTCTGCGGGCCGTTGGAGGCGTTGACCAGTTCCACATCGAGGATGACGAACTCCCAGCCGTCCGAAGCGACGGCATTGGAGTAGGAACCGTTGACCTGGTCCGCACGCTCCACACCCGTCACAGTGATGTCCCAGATCCCGTCAGAGGCGGTCTCACCCATTGCCACCGGGTCCGGAAGGTTGTCCGAGACGATGACGTCCGAGTCCTCTTCGTACTCCTCCATCGCTTCCATGTCCTCGGGTACGTCGGGGGCGACGTCTGCCATGTCCGTGTTGAGGTCCTCGAACGCGCTGCTGAGCTGGGCCCGCAGGTAGGCCTGATTACCGAACCAGCCGGCGCCAAAACCCACCATCAGGGCCATGGCGGCTGCCGCTGCGGTGACGATCCAGGAGGTCTTGTTCACGGGGCTCCTCATCAAGGGGGTGACCACGGAGAGGAGCGGGCTGCCCGTGGGGATGTGCGCGGGTGACGCAGCGACCGTAGCCAGGCCGAAAGGCTTCGACCTGCGCTTCGCCAGTGTTGTCGCCGAGATGAGACCCGTGCTGGTCATCCGGCGGGCCACAACTGACGGTCCGGCCAGAGCCTGGGAAGGCCACACTGCGGAAGTGTCGGCCTCATTCGCGGTTCCCCTGACGTCCCAGTCGTGACGTGGCTACCGTGGTGGGGGTCCTGTCACCCGAAGCCGCAAGGACCACGATCATGGTCAACCCGACCACGGACGTCTCCAGCTATTGGGACCGATACAACCAGGGCATTCCCCCGCAGGAGTCGGAGGAAGTCCCGGCCCTGGAGTGGACCCAATTCCCCGAACACGGGCCCGGCCTCGAACTCCTCGGTGAACCCTCCACAACCCTGGAGCTGGGATTCGGGCGGGGCAACACGGTCGCCGCGCTGGACTCCCACGGGGTGAAGGCCGCGGGGGTGGACGTGTCACCTGCGGCGGTGCGCGCCGCGGGGGAGCGGTGGGAGCACCTGGGCGCAGAGTTCCACCACGCGGACGTGACCGAGTTCCTGGGCGGTACCGACCGGCGGTGGGAGGCGATCTACTCGATCTGGGGGGCGGCGTGGTTCACCGACCCCCAGGTGTTGTTCCCTCTGGTGTACAACCGCCTGGAATCCGGTGGCCGGTTCGTTTTCTCCCACGCCCCCGCGGTCCCCGGATCCTACGGTGTGCAGGGCGTGTACGGGGGAGGGTTCAATGGGCGCCAGGTGTGGGTGTACCGCTGGGCCTACGAACCGGAGGTGTGGGCTGAGATCCTGACAGGCCACGGCTTTGCAGACGTGAAGGTGTGGGTTGAGACCGCCCCGGAGCCCGACCATGTGGGAACCCTGATCGGCACAGCGTGCCGCTGAAGTCGCTGGCTCGGTCGCCCTGCCGGGGACGCATGGACGCGACGACCATTCAGGGCGCAGCGAAGACTTACCCTTCGTCTCTCCAAACGTCTTCGTGGGTGAATACCTGCTCACGCCCCGCTTTGACTTCGGCGGAGACGCGCACAGCGTCGGCGTCCTCATGCTCTTCGAGAAGCCGCTCATAGCGTTCGACGCAGCTTGCTGGAACCAACAAGTGCCCGGTGAGATCACGTCCGACCCCGGGCCCGCCTTCAGGCTCCGTAGACATCGTGCCCATGACACGTCCTCCTGATCTCGTGAGCAGCTTGGGTTGGCCAAATGACGCTCCCGCCCATCAGGAAGGTGCGCGGAGTCCCTCAGCGGCTCACGGCTTGAGCGCGAGGAGGAGTGCCGTCCACTCAGAGTTCGGGTAGGCCAGGTGGCCGAGGTCGCGGTGCTGTGTGTCGCGCACAGCGGTCTCGGCCCTCAGTTCAGCGACCTCCACGCAGTCGCCACCGTTGGTGCTGTAGCTGCTCTTGTGCCAGGTGATAAAGACGTGGATGCGCGGCTCGGTCATTCCCGATCTCCTTCTCCAAGGGGGTCTACTGCCCCTCTCTCAGGAGCGGACGGATGAAGCGCACCGGCTCATCGGTTCGCGATCCTAGCCCACGGGCTCCCGAGGAACACCTCTTCGGTTTCTTCCAGCACCAGGCCACTGCTTCAACAGAAGCTCGGTGACCTACGGCCTTAGCGCAGCGAGGAGGGCCGCCCATTCGGTTCTGGGGTAGTCAATGTGCCCGAGCCCACGGTTCTGTGTGTCCCTCACGGCGACCTCAGCCTCCAGGTCGGCAACTTCCACGCACTGCGGTCCATCGGGGTTGCTATAGCTGGACTTCCGCCACCGCGCTGCGCTGATGTCCATGGGGGTTCTCTCTTCCGATCTGCGGCCATGAGGTCAAGCCCTATACAAATCCATGCTCCGATGCTGCTTCGCTCGCTCTCCGTGAGTCACGGCTTGAGTGTGGCGAGGAGTGCTGCCCACTCACCGTTCGGGTAGGCGAGGTAGCCGAGGTCGCGGTTCTGCGTGTCTCTTACGGCGGCTTCGCCGGGCAGGTCCGCGACTTCGACGCAGTTGCCGGATCCGCCGCTGTAGGAGGACTTGCGGAACTCCATGTTGTCCGTCATTCGAAACCTTTCTTCAATCGGGCTATGAGGGCTTGGCTGTCAGGCGTGTTCAAAGCGGCCTTGCGCAGGTGCTCGAAGATTCTTCGGTAGTGCGCGACGTCCGATGGGGAGTCCAAGAAGAGATTTGCGGTCGGGCCTTCGATGTTCACGGATGCAAGGCCCGCGTCCGTGACGTCGAGGACGGTGAAGCAGGCCATCTCCATGGCGCTATGGCTGCCGGCGGTGAACGGGAGCACCTGAAGGGTGACCCGCTCCTGCATATCGCTCAGTTCCAGAAGGCGCTGCAACTGTCCACGCATGGTGGGCACGCCCCCGGCCTGCTGGCGAATGGCCGCCTCTCCGATGATCGCCCACACGTGCGGCGCCCCGCGTTCCTCCCAGGCTGCCTGGCGACGCATACGGACCTGCACCCTGTCCTCGATGTCGGCCGTGGGCGTGTGATTCACCGCGTGCACCGCCCGAATGACCGCACGGGCGTAGTCCTCCGTCTGGAACAAGCCGGGGACGATCTGGGTCTCGAACGTTGAGATCTCGGACGCGGCCTCCTCAAGGCCGATGTAGGTGCCGTAGTGCTTGTCCACATCGTGCCCCTGCCACCACCCAGCGGTTCGGGCGATCTCCCGAAGCTCCATGATGCGGGCGACTTCGTCCGGCCCGACCTCGTACTGAGCGAGCAGCCGTTCGAGGCTGTGCACACCGGGCACCTGCCCATCGGCCTTCCCTGACTCCCACCGGGACAGGGATGAGGCCTGCGTCCGCGCGAGCTTGACGACCTCGTTGAAGGGGCGGTCGCCCCGCAGACGCCGGAGTTCCCTGGCCAGTATCCATCGCGCGACCGTCGGCGCTGTGGGGCGGGAGGCCTTGGTGTTCATGGGCTCAGGATGCCACAGCACGGTCACGGCACTTGCGAAGGGAACTTCAAAAAGGAACTTCGTAAAGCAACTTGTCTTCTTGAGCGGAGCAATGCACACTGGGTTTTCAAGCGATCCCGTTGTGTGACGAGGACGTGGGCTCGGCTGCCAGGGACGAGGCGAGGAGGTTCGTGATGGGTGGGTTCGAGATACCGAGGCCGAGGTGTGGCCAGAACGAGGACCGGCGGGTGGTGGGTGGGTTGCCGGTACGCGTGCGGAGCCGGCGTCTGGGGGTGTCGTCCGCCTACTTCGACGGCAGGCCCGACCAGGTTGGCCGCATCCGGGACTGGAGCCGGGTAGCGACCGGACTGGAGCGTGGGCACACCGACTCGGTCGAGCTGGTGGTGAGCGAGCTGGTGACCAATGCCGTTCGGCACTCAGCCTCGGGCAACCGGTGCGGGCGGGTTCGGGTCACCGTGGAGACTCTGCCCGGCCAGATCGTGCTGGTGTCGGTGACCGACGACGGGCCGCGCACCGGACAACCGACGAGTCTCCCCCGGATCCCCGAGCAGGCCGACGATCTCTGCGCGGGCGGGCGCGGGCTACAGCTGGTGCACGAGCTGTCGGAGAAGTGGTGGTGGACCGGCTGCGCGGGCAGCCCTCTGACCGTGTGGGCGCTGATCGACCCCCATCACGACCTCGCCCAAGTCTGAGCCCTCGACGAAGCACCAGGCGGGAAGCGCAGCCCCCGGGCCATCGACACCCGCCTGAGCAGCAGGAACGAAGACGCCCCGTCCGGTGAGTGGAGTCACCGAGCCGGGGCCTGACGACCACCTGAAGCAACCAGGAGGCCATCGATGAACCAGCCTAGCGGGCGGCACCGCAGGCCGAGCCGAAGTCTGGCCGAGCAGGTCCGGCGCGTGGCCGCCACCGTCCTCGCGGCGGCTCTGGCGTACGTGTTCGTTCCCCGAACGCCCCGGCGACAGCGTCCCGCGCTCGGTCCGGCGCCCGAACGGGTCCGACTGCCGGCCGCACGAAAGGCACCGACAGCGCCAGTGCGGTTCGCCCCCGCATCCGACGAGGATCCCGGCGCGCTCGTGCGGCCCTACATGCCGCCGTTTCCGCCGCCACTTCCCCAGGCCCGACCGCTACCGGTGCCCCGCCCACGGCCGTCCGAGGGCGGGGGCGACCTTCTGGCAACGCCGGGACCACGGCCACCCGACGACCTCGGGGACCTGACGGCGGCGGTCCGCGCCTGGCTCGACATGACCAGGGGCGCGGACCGCCGGTAGAGACGCGGGACCAGCCCCGGGCTCAGGACTGCTCGGCCGCCAAGGCGGTGAGCAGCTCCGACCACGCCTCGACGGTCGGCTTCTCCGCCAGGTCCGCGAAGGGCACCTCCAGCCCCAGCGCCTGCCAGCGCACCGACAGTTGCATCATCCGCATCGAGTCCAGCCCCAGCTCGAACAACCCCGCCTCCGGGGTGACCTCGGACGCGTCGACACCGAGGACCTCGGCGATCGAGGCACGCAGTCCCTCGACGCTGAGAGCGGCGGTGATCTCGTCGGAATCGGGCATGGCGTTCTCCTCGGCTCGGGTGCTGCGGTTTCGGGTGCTGCGGTCAGATGTCACCGGCTCGGTGGTCGCGGCGACCACCTCCGGCAGGTGTTCGTGCAGGTAGAAGTGCCCTCCGGGCAGGACGCGGCCGGTGAACCGCCCCGTCGTGGCCGCCTCCCACGCCTCGATCAACTCGGCGCGCATCGACGGGTCGGCGTCGCCCGAGAACGCGAGGACGTCGACGTCGAGCACCCCGGCACTCGGCCGGTAGCGCTCGATGAGGCGGAAGTCGTTGCGGATCATCGGCAGCAGCAGCTCCCGCAGCTCCGGGTGGTCCAGGACCTCCTGCCCGCCACCGCCGAGCGCGACCAGGGCCGCCCGCACCCCCGCGTCGTCGCGCTCGTGGACGGGCCGGGCGGGCGTCCGCTGGGCGAACGGCCCCGGGCGGGCCGACACCACGAGCCGCTCGACCAGCCCCGGCCGCAGCCGGGTCAGCCCGAGCGTGAACTCGTGGGCGACCGACGCCCCCATGCTGTGCCCGAACACCGTCACCGGCCGGTCCAGCTCGGGCTCGATCGCCGCCAGGGCCTCCTTGACCAGGGCGTCCATGGTGTCGATCAGGGGCTCGCGCACCCGCGTCTCGCGCCCCGGGTACTGCACGGCGTACGTCTCGACGTCGCCGGGCACCAGCGCGGGCCAGGCCCGGTAGGTGCTGGCCGCGCCCCCGGCGTGCGGGAAGCACAACAGGATCCGGCCGGCCCGGGGCCGGGCGTCGAGTCGGCGCAACCACGGGTTCATCCGGCCAACCCCGCTTCCAGCTCGTCGTCGGACAGCGCCAGGACGTGCTGGTACATCTCGGCGACGCGACCCAGCCGGGGGTCCTGCGCCAGGAGGGCATCGGCCATCCCCGCGACCGTGCCCGTGGACAGCAGCGCCATCAGCGGCAGACCCGGCCGGTCCAGCGCCTCGCGCAGCTCCACCAGCACCCGGGTGGCCGCGACCGAGTCGCCGCCGACGGTGAAGAAGTCCTCGTCCACCCCGACGGCGTCCAGGCCGACGACCTCCGCCCAGATCTGCGCGATGGTCTGCTCCAGCGGGGTGCGCGGTGCCTCGATCTCACGATCCTCGGCCGAGGTCGAGGTCGCGGCCTCCGAGCGGGCCGCGAGCGCCGCGCGGTCCACCTTGCCGTTGCCGGTGAGCGGCAGCTCGTCCAGCACGGTGACGGAGGCGGGCACGAGGTGGTCGGGCAGACGCTCGGCGAGGGCGTCCCGCAGGGCGTCGGGATCGACGTCGCCCGTGACGTGCGCGGCGATGGCCCGGTGCCCACGGCCGTCGGCGCGCGGCACGCCCACCACGGCCGCGGCGGTCACCCCCGGCCGAGCGCGCAGGGCGGCCTCCACCTCCCCCGGTTCGATCCGCATCCCCCGCACCTTGACCTGGGCGTCCGCGCGTCCGACGAACTCGATCGTGCCGTCGGTCAGGACCCGGCCCAGGTCGCCGGTGCGGTAGATCCGCTCACCCGCGCGCTCGGTGAAGGCGGCGTCGGTGCGTTCGGGGTCGTCCCAGTAGCCCCGGGCCACACCCGGCCCGGCACAGCACAGTTCGCCGACCACGCCCGGGGGCCGCTCCCGGCCACGCTCGTCGAGGACGTGGTAGGCGGTGTTGGCGATCGGTCGGCCATAGGGGATGGTGGCGCGGTCGAGGTCGGCCGGGACGACCCGGTGCCAGATGTTCCACAGGGTGGTCTCGGTGGGTCCGCCGACGCTGACGACGTCGATCCCCGGCACCTGGTCGATCAGGTCGGCGGCCAGCCGGGGCGGCACCCAGTCGCCGCCGAGGAAGACCGTGCGCAGCGAGCGCGGCGCCGGTCCGGCGGCCAGCAGCATCTCCATCATCGCCGGGACCGAGTTCCACAGGGTGACGCCGTGTGCGTCGGCCAGCTCGGCCCAGTGATCGGCGTCGCGCGCGCGGTCGGCCGCCGGAACGACGACGGTCCCGCCCGCGCCCAGCACCCCGAACAGGTCGAACGCCGACATGTCGTGGTGCAGCGCCGTGACCGCCAGGCACGTGTCGTCCGGTCCGACGCCGAACTCCGCACGGGTGGCCTCCAGCGCGTTGACCATCCCGCGGTGCTCCACCATCACGCCCTTGGGCCGGCCGGTCGAGCCCGACGTGAACAGGACGTAGGCCAGGTCGCCGGGCCCTGCGGTCGCGGGCGGCGGCTCCTGCTCGGGGAGGGTGAGGGCCTTGGCGAGCGTGTCGGCGTCCAGGACGGATTCGGTCCCCGCCTGGTCGAGGAGGGCGTGGATCCGGGCCGGGGGCGCTGCGGCGTCCAACGGCAGGTACGGGCACCCGGCGAGGAGCACACCGTAGGCGGCCACCACCTGTTCCCAGCCCTTGTCGAGCAGGACGGCGACGGGGCCCCCGGGACGGGCGCCCCCCGCGCGCAGCCACACGGCCACCCGCGCGGCGAGCCCGTACAGCTCGCCGTAGGTGAGTGTGCGGTCGGGTGCGATGACGGCGGCCCGGTCGGGGTGCGCGCGGGCCCGGCGGACGAAGGCGTCGTGCACCAGGTCGTCGGGGATCGGCGCCACCGGACCGCGGAGGCCCTCGGCCCCCGCGGTCCCTCCGGCCCCCACGGTCCCTTCGGCGTCCCGGAGGAGTTCGGGGGCGTTCCAGGCCTCGGGGTCGGCGAGCCGGTCCAGGATCCGGCCCAGGTCCGCGCACAGCGCGTCGGCCGTCTCCGGGGGCAGCAGCGCGTCCACCGAGTCCAGGTTGTACACCAGCCCGGCCGGGGACTCCTCGATCTGCGTGTCCAGGTACACCTGCGGGGTCTGCGTCACCGCGAACACCCGGGGCAGGGTGTGCCCCAGCAGCGGCTCCTCCCCCGGCGTGAACCCGATGGTGCTGGTCAGGACCACCGGCATGAGCGCCCGGCGTCCCCCTCCGGTGGCACGCGCGACGTCGCGCAGCGCACGCACACCCGGGTACTCCTGGTGCTGCAGGTCGGTCCAGAAGGTCCGCTGCAACCGCTTGGCCCGCTCGGCGAACGGCACGTCGGGGTCGCGGTGGTCCACCTCCAACAGCGAGAAGGAGGCGAACTCGCCGAGCAGCGCGCCCGCGTCGGGGTGCAGCGGGAACCGGTTCATCCGGGGCACGTTGAGGGCGAAGTGGCCCGACTCGCTCCACGCGGCGAGCACCTCGGCGAAGGCGGTCAGGCACACCGTGGAGGCGGTGAGCCCGTGGGCCGCGGCGGTGGCCTTGACCGACCGCCAGCGCTCGTCGGGCAGGGTCGCCAGACGGCTGGACCAGCGTGGAACGCCCACCGTGGCGGGGTCGGCGGCCAGCGGCAGCCGGGGGGCCGGCGGCAGCGCGGCGGTCCGGCCCCGCCAGTACTCCTCGGCCCGCCGATACCGGTCGGTACCGGTGATGGCGGTCTCGGCCAGCACGTAGTCCCGATAGGTGATCGGGAGGGGATCGACCGGCAGGTCGGGATCGCGGTAGAAGCGGGTCAGGTCGGCGATGAGCAGCTGCCAGCTGAGGTAGTCCAGGATCAGTG
This sequence comes from Nocardiopsis sp. Huas11, assembly GCF_003634495.1. Classification (GTDB taxonomy): domain Bacteria; phylum Actinomycetota; class Actinomycetes; order Streptosporangiales; family Streptosporangiaceae; genus Nocardiopsis. The sequence goes on from NZ_RBKY01000001.1 coordinate 1,742,592, forward strand.
CGTCGAAGCTGACGTGCACACGGCTGCGCCCCTCGTCCAGCAGGCTCACGACCACCGAGAACAGCGGCCACTCCCCGGCCGGTCGGACCTGGTGGGAGAGCCGCTCGCGCACGCGGCGCAGCTCCGGTTCGGGGTCGGCGCCGCGCAGGTCGACGACCTCCGGCGTGAACTCGCCCGGGTCCGGGAGCACGACCTGCTCACCGGTGTCGGGCAGGATCACCGTGCGCAGGGCGTCGTGCCGCTCGATCGCCCGGCGCCAGGCCAGGGTGAAGCGGTCGGTGTCGAGTTCGCCCTCGTACTCGTAGTACGCGTGCGTGGACACGTTGCCCAGCTCGAACGCGCCGGTGCGCCCGAGCAGGTAGGCCTGTTGCTGGTCGGTGAGCGGGAAGGGGTCGTACCGGTGCTCGGGGTCGTGCTCGGCGACCGGGTAGGGGGACCTCATCCGGCCTCCCGCACGCTCACCGGACGCAGGTCGGTCCAGGTGCGCTCGATGTGTTCCAGGCAGCCCTGGCGGGTGTCGCGGTCATGGGCGACCCGCCAGCCGGCGGGCACCTCGATGATGGCGGGCCACAGCGAGTGCTGGCCCTCGTCGTTGACGAGCACCAGGTAGAGGCCGTCCTCGTCCTCGAACGGGTTGGTCATCACAGGGTCCTTCCGGGGTCGGCGGCCACACGCTCGGCGAGCTCGGCCGGGGTGGTGTGGGTGAACAGGTCGGCGATGGGCAGGCGCGCGCCGGTCTCCTTCTCGATGCGGGCCCGCAGCCGCACGAGTATCAGCGAGTGGCCGCCGCGGGCGAAGAAGTCGTCGTCGGCGCCGACGGAGGGCACACCGAGGGCGTCGGCGTGCACCCGGCACATGAGCTCCTCCAGCGGGGTGCCGGGCGGGCGGTGGTCTGGGACGGGTACGGGGTCCGGCAGTGCGGCGCGGTCGAGCTTGCCGTGCGCGGTGAGGGGCAGGGCGTCGAGTTCGACGAACGCGCCGGGCACCATGGACACCGGCAGCACTTCCAGGAGCCGGGCGCGCAGGACGGCCGGGTCGACGTCGGTACGGACGTCGGGGCCGCGCCCGCCACCACCCTGCTCTCCCCCGCCGCGCTCGTCCCCACCGCGCTCGGCGTCGGCGCGCTCGGCGTCGGCGCGCTCGGCGTCGGCGCGCTCGGCGTCGGCGCGCTCGGCGACGACGTAGCCGACCAGTGAGCGGCGCCCCGCGGGGTCCTCCCGCACGTCGGCGGCGGCCACGGCCACCCCCGGCAGCCGCGACAGGGCGGCGGTGACCTCGCCGAGTTCGATCCGGAAACCGCGCACCTTCACCTGGTCGTCGGCCCGGCCCACGTAGTCGACGCCGCCGCCGGGCAGCAGCCGGGCCAGGTCACCGGTGCGGTACATGCGGGTCCCGGGCGGCCCGAAGGGGTCGGCGACGAACCGCTCGGCGGTCAGCGCCGCCCGGCCGAGGTATCCGCGCGCCAGACCGTCGCCGGCCAGGTACAGCTCGCCGACCACCCCGCTCGGCACGGGGGCCAGCCCGCCGTCCAGGACGTAGGCGCGCGTGTTGGCGGTGGGCCGGCCGATCTGGGGGCGCGCGGTGCCACCGATCCGCGCGGACAGCGCGTCCACGGTGGCCTCGGTGGGCCCGTACAGGTTGAAGCCCTCGGTGGACTCCAGCTCACGGATCTCCTGCCACAGCGACGGCGGCACGGCCTCGCCGCCCACGCCCAGCACCAGCAGCGGGCTGCGGCCGCCGCGCACGAGACGGGCGGCGGCCAGGTGCATGGCGTGCGAGGGCGTGACCTCGATGAAGTCGATGCCCTCCCGCTCGATCAGCGCCACCAGGGCGTCGGGGTCGCGCTGGTCGTCCTCGGTGGCGATGTGCAGTTCGTGCCCGTCGAACATCCACAGCTGCGGCTGCCAGGAGGCGTCGAAGGCGAAGGACCAGGCGTGCGCGACCCGCAGCGCCCTGCCGCCCGCGCGCGCCGCGGTCGGGCGGTACAGGGTCTCGCGGTGCGAGGTGAACAGGTTGACCACGCTGCGGTGCTCGACCACCACGCCCTTGGGCGTCCCGGTGGACCCGGACGTGTAGATGACGTAGGCCGGGTGGTGCTCGGCCGGACCCGCCACGGGCGGGGTCGCGGGCAGCGCGGAGTCGGCCGACAGGTCCGTGCGGTCCAGGTACAGCAGGTCGGCGTTGCCGCACGGGGCCTGCTCGGAGGTGGTGACCACGAGCACCGGTTCGGCGTCGGCGACGATCATCGACCGCCGCTCGGCCGGGTACTCCGGGTCGATGGGCAGGTAGGCGGCGCCGGACTTGAGGACGGCGAGGATCGCCACGAGCGTCTCGGCGGAACGGGGCAGCTGGAGGGCGACAATCCGTTCGGGGCGCGCGCCGCGTCGGCGCAGTTCGTGGGCGAGCCGGTTGGCGCGGGCGTCGAGTTCGGCGAACGTGTACCGGGTGGCCGCGCACACCACCGCGGTGGCGTCGGGGGTGCGGGCGGCCTGCGCGGCGAACAGCGCGGGCAGGGTGCGGGCGCGTGGAACGGGCAGGTCGGGCCCGTGCCAGGCGTCGCGGACCGCGTCGGCCTCGGCGGCCTCCAGCAGGTCGAGCGTGCCGATGGGCCGGTCGGGGTCGGTCAGGACCGCGCGGAGCAGGCGGGAGTAGCGGTCGGCGACGGCCTCGGCCGTGGCCGGGTCGAACAGGTCGGCGCGGTAGCGCAGCACGCCGTCCACCCCGTCGGCGCTGTCCGCGGCGGTCAGGTCCAGGGAGAGGTCGAACTTGGCCTCCCCGGTGGAGGCGTCCGCGGGCCGCACCTCCAGGTCGCCCAGGGCGAGGACGCCCTCGGGCATGGACTGGTAGGCGAGCATCACCTGGAAGAGGGGGTGCCGGGCCAGTGAGCGCGGCGGGTTGAGCTCCTCGACCAGCCGCTCGAAGGGGACGTCCTGGTGGGCGTAGGCGGCCAGGTCGAAGTCGCGGACCCGGCGGAGCAGTTCGCGGAAACCGGGGTCGCCGGAGGTGTCGGTGCGCAGCACGAGGGTGTTGACGAAGAAGCCGACCAGGTCCTCCAGGGCGTCGTCGCCGCGACCGGCCACGGGGGCGCCCAGGGGGATGTCCGTGCCCGCGCCGAGCCGGGTGAGCAGCGCGGCCAGGGCGGCCTGGAAGACCATGAACAGGCTGGTGTCGGTGGAGCGGGCCAGGCCGCGCAGTGCCCGGTGGGTCTCGGGGTCGATGCGCAGCCGAACCTCCCCCGCGGCGCGGCCGGCGACGGCGGGGCGGGGCCGGTCGGTGGGCAGCGGGAGTTCGTCCGGCAGGCCGGCCAGGGCCCGGGACCAGAAGCCGACCTGTTCGGCGAGCGGGCCGCCGGGGGTCTCGTTCAGGAGTTCGCGCTGCCAGAGGGCGTAGTCGGCGTACTGCACGGCCACCGGCTCCCGGTCGGGCGCGCGGCCGGACAGCCGGGCCCGGTAGGCGAGGTCCAGGTCGGCCAGGAGCGGCAGGACCGAGGCTCCGTCGGCGGCGATGTGGTGCACCAGGACGAGCAGGACGTGCTCGTCCTCGCCGAGCCGGAACAGGGTGGCGCGCACGGGGATCTCGTCCTCGAGCCGGAACGCGTACCGGGCCGCCTCGGACAGCGGACCCGGCAGCTCGTCGGGGGCGGTGTCGACGACGGTGAACGGGACGGCCGGGTCGGGCACGATCACCTGGCGGGGCGTGCCGTCCTCGTCGGGGAAGAGGGTGCGCAGGCTCTCGTGCCGTGCGACCAGGTCGCCGAGGGCGGCGGACAGGGCGGCGGTGTCGAGGCGGCCGGTCAGGCGCACGGAGAACGGGATGTTGTAGGAGGGGTTGGGCCCGTCCATCCGGTGGAGGAACCAGAGCCGCTGCTGGGCGAACGACAGCGGCAGCTCGGCGGGCCGATCGCGGCGGACCAGGGGGACGGGGACGCGCGCGCCGTCCACGCGGGCCGCGAGCTCGGCGACGGTGGGCGCCTCGAAGACCGTGCGCAGGGGCAGGTCGGCGCCGAGCACGGCGCGGATCCGGCCGGTGAGCCGGGGCACGAGGAGCGAGTGGCCGCCCAGGCCGAAGAAGTCGTCGTCGATGCCGACGGTGGGCACCGACAATACCTCGGCGAACACCTGGCACAGCAGTTCCTCGCGGGGGTCGCGGGGACCGCGTCCGCCGGCGCGGGCGGCGGTGTCGGGCGCGGGCAGGGCCGAGCGGTCGAGTTTGCCGCTGGGCAGGACCGGGATCGCGTCGAGTTCCACGAAGGCCGCGGGGACGAACGCGGCGGGCAGTTCGGCGGCCAGGGCGCGGCGCAGCCGGTCCGGGTCGAGGGTGTGCCCGGCCGCGGCGACGAGGTAGGCGGCCAGGGACCGCTGCCCGGGCGCCTCCTCGTGGACGGCGACCACGGCGGCGGCGACCTCGGGGCGGCGCAGCAGGGCGGCGGAGATCTCGCCCGGTTCGACCCGGAAGCCGCGGATCTTGACCTGGTCGTCGGCGCGGCCGACGAACTCCAGTGCCTCGTCGTCGTTCCAGCGCACGAGGTCGCCGGTGCGGTACATGCGGGTGCCGGGCGGCCCGAAGGGATCGGCGACGAAGCGCTCGGCGGTGAGGCCGGCCCGGCCGCGGTAGCCGCGTGCGAGGCCGTCCCCGGCGAGGTAGAGCTCGCCCACGACGCCGGTCGGCACGGGGTTGAGTCCGCCGTCCAGGACGTAGGCGCGGGTCCCGGGGTCGGGCGGGCCGATCGGGACCGGCGCGCTCATCCCGGGGCGGCAGGCGCCGAGCGTGGAGTTCACGCTGACCTCGGTGGGCCCGTAGGCGTTGAACATGCGGCGGCCGGGCGCGTAGCGGTCGACCAGCGCGGGGGTGACCTCCTCGGTGCCCGCCAGGAGGCAGATCCCCTCGGGCAGGCGGGCCTCCTCGGGCAGGGCGGCGAGCAGCGCGGGCGGCAGGATGGCGTGGGTGACGCGCTGGTCGCGCAGGTAGTCGGTGAGGGCGGTGCCGGCGACGCGGCGGTGCGCGGGCACGACGACGAGCGTGCCGCCGGTGCACAGCACCTGGACCAGTTCCCACCAGGCGACGTCGAAGCCGGGGGAGGCGAACTGGCTGACCCGGCTCTCGGGGGTGACGAGCAGGCGTTCGGTGTGCGTGGCGACGAGTTTGGCGACCCCGGCGTGCGGGACCACGACGCCCTTGGGGCGGCCGGTGGAGCCGGAGGTGTAGATGACGTAGGCGGGGTGTTCGGGACGCAGGTCCACGGGCCGGGGCGGGTCCTCACCGTCCCGACCCGTCGCCCGCCATCGCCCCGGGGACGCTGCGCGAGGAGTGGGGCTACCACCCTCAACGGCCGGCCTCCGGCCGCTGCCCTGCCCGCCCGTCGCCCGCCATCGCCCCGGGGACGCCGCGCGAAAAGGGGGGCTGCCACCCTCAACGGCCGGCCTTCGTCCGCTGTCCTCCTCTTCCTCGCCCAGCAGGACCCGGGGCACGCCGTCGAGGGGTCCGGCGAGGCGCTCGGCCAGGTCGGGGGTGGTGAGGGCGCAGCCGGGAGCGGCGTCGCCGACCATGTACGCGAGGCGCTCGTCGGGGTGGTCGGGGTCCAGGGCGAGGTAGGCGCCACCGGCCTTGAGCACGCCGACCAGGGCGCACACCAGCTCCACCCCGCGCGGCACGGCCACCGCGACCACGCTCTCAGGGCCCACGCCACGGCGCTGGAGCGCGGCGGCGATGCGGTCGGTGCGCTCGTCCAGGCGCTCGTAGGTGAGTGATTCGTCCTCGCAGACCACGGCCTCGGCGGTGGGCCGCTCCGCCACCCGGCGCGCGAACTCGGCGGGCAGGGTGGTGCGGGGGTAGGTGCCGGTGGCGTTCCGTTCCCGTATCGCTTGTTCGGTGCCGCGGTCGTCGAGCAGGGTCAGCCGCCAGACGGGCCGCTGCGGGTCGTCGGGGATCTGCCGGAGCAGGTGGGCGACGGCGTCGAGCAGGCGCCGCGCGTGCGCGGGGGCGATGGCGTCGGTCCGGTGGGACAGGCGCAGGGTGAGGGGCGCGCCGGGTGTCTGGCCGGGCAGGGCGGTCAGCGCCAGGGGGTAGTGGGTGGCGTCGGTGGAGGCGACGGGCGTGAGCCGCAGGCCGGGGGCCGGTTCGAGGGCGCGGTCGGGGTCGAAGGGGTAGTTCTCGTACACGGCGAGCGTGTCGAACAGGTCGCCGCCGCCCGCCGCCCGCTGGATGTCGGCGAGCCCGAGGTGCTGGTGGGGCAGGAGGGCGGCCTGTTCCTCGCGCAGCCGGGTGAGCGTCTGGGCGACGGTCCGAGCGGGGTCGAGGCGGACACGGACCGGGACGGTGTTGATGAACAGGCCCACCATCGACTCGACGCCGGGCAGTTCCGGGGGGCGTCCGGAGACGGTGGTGCCGAAGACGACGTCGGTGCGGCCGAGCACGCGGGAGAGCAGCGTGCCCCAGGCGAGTTGGACGATGGTGTTGACGGTGACGCCCAGGTCCCGGGCGCACCGGTCCAGGGCGGCGGTCTCCGCACTGGTCAGGGCGATGGTGGCGTGGTCGGGAAGTCCCGTCCCGGAGGTGCCGGGCGCGACCATGGTGGGGTCCGACAGCCCGGTCAGGGCTCGGGTCCAGGCGGCCTCGGCGGCCGGACGGTCGCGGCCGGCGAGCCACGCCAGGTGGTCGCGGTAGGGCGTCGCGGGCGGCGGCTCCGCCCCGCCGCCCTCCGCCTCGTAGAGCGCGAACAGGTCCGTGACCAGCACCGGCAGCGACCAGCCGTCGAGCAGGATGTGGTGGTGGGTGAGCACGAGCCGGTGCCGCCCCGCGCCCAGGCGCAGGACGGCGAACCGGATCAGCCCCGGCTCGGCGAGGTCGAACCGGTGTGACCGTTCCGCCTCGGCCCACCGCCGGGCCGCGTCCTCCGGGTCGGAGTCGGCGGACAGGTCGGCCTCCTCCCAGGCGGGCTCCGCTGCGGTGGGGATCAGCGCGACGGCCGTGCCGTTCTTCCGGCGCCGGTAACACGAGCGCAGGACGGGGTGGCGCCGCACCAGGGCGGTACCCGCGCGGCGCAGGCGTGCGGTGTCGAGGTCGCCCTCCACCTCCAGCACCTGCTGCACGGTGTACACGTCCACGTCCGCCGACTCGGCCTGGAAGAGCAGGCCCTCGGCGAGGGGGGCGAGCGGCCAGATGTCGTCGAGTCCGGTCCTGGTCAACGATGGCTCCATTCGGCTTCGAACTCGTCGATCTCGTCCTGGTCGAGGCTGACCAGGGCGAGGTCGGATGGTGTGTGTCCGCCCGTGTCGGGGCGCTGTCCCGCCGCGGCCAGGGCGTCGAGGCCGGCGCCGAGGGCGTCGGCGAGGGCACGCGCCTCGGCGGCGGCCAGGACCCCGACGGGCCAGCGCAGCGTGAGCGTGAGGTCCTCGCCGGGACCACCGGCCCCACTGGTCCCGCCGTCGGGCGCGCCGGGCGCGCCGCCGGGCCTGGGGCGGGTGACCGCGTCGACATCCAGGGCGTACCGGGCGGGGAGGGAAGGCCCGGTGCCGTCGATCGACACGGTGTGCTCGGCGACCGTCCACGGGTCCGTGCCCGTGTCCAGCCGGCCCAGGTGGTTGAAGCAGATCCGGGGCCGCAGGGGGTCGTCGGGCGCGTGGCGGCGCAGGAGGGAGTGGGCGTGCCGGTCCTCGGGCAGGGCACGCAGCTGCTCCTTGACGGCCTTGAGCGCCCGTGTCGGATCGGCGGTGCCCGGGTCGAGCCGGACGGGGGTGAAGCTGGTGAACCAGCCGACGGTCGCCGACAGGTCGGCGTCGCCGTCGCGGCCGTGGCCCTCCAGGTCGAGCAGGACGCCGCCGCGGCCGTGCGCCCGGTCGCGGACGGCGAGGGCCAGCGCGGTCAGCAGGACGTCGTCCAGCCGGCCGTTGACCAGCTCGGCCGTGCGCCGCAGGGCGTCGGCGTCGCGGGCGGGCAGGGTGAGGCCTCGCGCGGTGGCGGCGCTGTCGCGTGCGGGGTCCACCTCTCGGATCAACCGCAGGGGCGCGGGGTCGGCGGCGGCCGCCCGCCAGAGCGGGAGGTGCGCGAGCACGGCCGGGCCGTCGGCGCGTTCGCGCAGGGTCCGCGCCCAGCCCCGCAGGGAGGTGCCGCGGCGGGGTGCGGTGGCGCCGTCGTCCCAGGCGGCACGCAGGTCGGACAGGACGGCCCGCCAGGAGACGGCGTCGACGGCCAGGTGGTGGGCGGTGAGGACGAGGAGCCCGGGATCGAGCCACACGGCGCGGAAGACGTGACCGCGTTCGGGGTCGAGTTCGCCGCGGGCGCGGTCCGCCTCGGCGGCGACGCGGTCCGGGTCCCACGGGTCGACCCGCGAGCCGCCCGGTTCGGTCGCCGGTCCTCCGGTGAGGCCCGAGCCCGGGCGGCTCGGCACGGCGCCCGGATTCGGGTGGCCGGACACCGACGGCTCCCGGTCACCGGCGCACGCGTGGTCGAGCGGGACCCGGCGCAGGCAGGCGGAGGCGGCCACGGATCCGGGCGGGCCGACGTGCAGCGTCCACTCGGAGCCGGGCTCCAGTCGGGCGCGCAGCGCGTCGTGCCGGTCGAGCACCGCCTGGAGGGCCAGCGTGAGCCGTCGGCGGTCGACGTCCTCGGGCACCCGGACCACGAGGGTCTGGGCGAACTCCCGGACCGCGTCCGGGTTCCCCGCGGCGCGCTCGCGCAGCCACGCCAGGGCGGGCGTCTCGGGCACCGTGCCGAACGCGGCGTCCTGCGGTTCGGCGGCGGCGCCGGCCCCGGTGACCGGGACGGCGACCGCGGCGAGCCGCGCGGGGGTCTGGTGCTCGAAGACCTGCGCGGGGTCGATGCGCAGTCCGGCCGAACGGGCGGCGCCGACCATCCGGATCACGCCGATGCTGTCCCCGCCGAGCGCGAAGAACCCCTCGTCCGGCCCGACCTCCGCCAGACCGAGGACGTCGGCGAACACCGCGCGCAGCCGGTCGCCCGCCGATCGCGGAGCCGGTTCGGGGGAAGCGGTCAGCTCGGGTTCGGGCTCCAGGTCCGCAGCCCGAGTCGAATCCACCGCCCGGTCCAGGTCAAGGTCAGGGTCGAGGTGCGGAGACGACTTCTGCTCCGCTCCCGTCGCCCGATCCGCATCCGGCCCGCGGTGCGGCTCCGGGACCGGGCGGCACCGGGGCAGCCCGTGGTCGTCGAGGGCGGACAGCGGTGCGTCCACGTCGGCGAGCACCGACTCCACCAGCCGGGTCAGGCCCGCCGCCAGCGCCTCGACCGTCGCCCGGTCGAACAGGTCGCCGCGGTACTCCACGAAACCGGCCATCCCGTCGGCGCCGTCCACCACCGTGAAGGTCAGGTCGACCTGCGCGACACCGGTGCGCACCACCCGCATGGACGACCGCACGCCGGGCAGGTCCAACTCGGCCGCGCCGGTGTTCTGGTAGGCGAGCATGACCTGGAACAGGGGGTTGCGGCCGGTGGAGCGGGCCGGGTCGACGGCGTCCACGACGCGCTCGAACGGCACCTCCTGGTGCTCGTAGGCGGCCAGTGCGGTGCGGCGGACCCGGTCCAGCAGTTCCCGGAAGGCCGGGTCGCCGGAGGTGTCGGTCCGCAGCACGAGTGTGTTGACGAACAGGCCCACCACGTCGTCCAGGCGGGTGTCGAGCCGGCCGGCCACCGGGGTGCCGACCGGGATGTCGGTGCCCGCGCCCGCCCGGGTGAGCAGCGCGGCCAGGGCGGCCTGCCAGACCATGAAGGGACTGGCCCCGAGCGCGGCGGCGGCCGCGCGCACGCCCGAGGCCAGCCGGTCGTCGACGGCGAAGGGCACGAGCCCTCCGTCGTAGCGGGACTCCCGGGGGCGCGGCCGGTCCAGCGGCAGCGGCGTCTCCTCGGGCAGTCCCTTGAGCGCCGACCGCCAGAACTCCGTCCGCTCGCCCTCGGCCAGGACCTCGCGCTGCCACCGGGCGTGGTCGGTGGTGCGCAGCGGCAGCGGCTCCCACTCCGGTGGACGCCCGGCCCGCCGGGCGGCGTAGGCACGGGCGAGGTCGCGCAGGAGCGGGCCCAGGGACCAGCCGTCGGCGGCGATGTGGTGGACGGTCAGCAGCAGGACGTGCTCGTGCTCACCGAGGCGGAACAGGGTGGCGCGCAGGGGTGTCTCGGCGGCCAGGACGAACGGGTACCGTGCCGCTGCGGTCAGGTCGGCGTCCACGGTGTCGGCCGTGCTCGACCGCACGTCCAGGCCGGTGTCGGCGCCCGGCCGCAGGACCTGGACGGGTGTGCCGTCGACCTCCGGGAACACGGTGCGCAGCGACTCGTGGCGCTCGACGGTGTCGGCCAGCGCGGCGTCCAGCGCCCCGGTGTCCAGCGGCCCGGCCAGGTGACGGGCCACCGCGATGTTGTAGGCGGGCGAGGGGCCTTCGAGTCGGTGCAGGAACCACAGCCGCTCCTGGGCGAACGACAGGGGTTCGGTCTCCCCGCGGTCGGCCGCCTCCGGTTCGGGGTGCGCGTCCGCCGGTCCGCCGAGTGCGGCGGCGATCCGGGCCGGCGTGCGGGCGGCCAGGACGGCGGCCACGGGCAGGTCCGCGGCGAGCACGGACCGCAGGCGGGCGGCCAGTCGGATGCCCAGCAGGGAGTGGCCCCCCAGCGTGAAGAAGTCGTCGTCGGGGCCGACGTCGGCCAGATCGACGCCGAGCACGTCGGCGAACAGTTCGCGGACGACGGCCTCGCGGGGGTCGCGCGCGGACGCGCCGTCCGGTCCCACGGGCCCTGACTCGGTGCGCTCCCCGACCGGCACCGCCGCGCGGCTCTCGTCGGTCCAGGGGTCCAGGTCCCCGGCCCGGCGGTCGGCGTCCTCGGCGATGGCCGCGATCAGGGCGGCGAACCGGTCCAGGACGGTACGCGCGGCCTCGTCGTCGAAGGCGGGCGCGCGGTGGTCGACCGACACGGTGAGCCGGCCGCCGCGCGGGATCACGGTGAGCCCGAGCGGGTAGTGGGTGGCGTCGCGGCCGTCGGTGCCCAGGACGCGCAGGCCGGGGCCGGCGTCCAGGGGCACGTCGGGGTAGTTCTCGACGACGAGCAGGGTGTCGAAGAGCGTGCCGTGCCCGCGCTGGAGCTCGGCCAGACCGAGGTGCTGGTGGTCGAGGAGGGCGGCCTGTTCCGCCTGGAGCCGGTCCAGGAGCTCGGCCGCGCTCTCGCCGGGCCGCACGCGGACCCGCACCGGGACGGTGTTGGTGAACAGCCCGATCATGGACTCCGCGCCGGGCAGGTCGGCGGGTCGGCCGGAGACGGCGGTGCCGAAGACGACGTCGTCGCGGCCGGTGCGACCGGCCAGCAGCAGGCCCCACGCGCCCTGGAGGAGGGTGGTGAGGGTCCAGCCGCGTCGGGCGCACAGCGCAGCCAGGTCCTCGGCGCCGGGCAGCTCGACGGTGGTCCGGACGGGGGGCGCGGTGGCGTCGACGGGTGCGATCAGGGTGGGAGCGGCCCCGTCCAGGGCCCGCTCCCAGGCGCGGCGGGCCGCGGGCGCGTCGCGGGCGGCGAGCCAGGTCGGATGGGCGCGGTGGTCGGGGGCGGGCGCCAGGTCGGCTCCGGCGTACAGGGCGAGCAGTTCGCGCAGGAGCAGGGCCAGCGACCAGCCGTCGAGGATCAGGTGGTGGCAGGTGAGGACGAGCCGGGTGACGGGCCCGCGCAGCAGGTGCAGGCGCAGCAGGGGCGCGGCGGCGACATCGAACGGGCGGTCGCGTTCGGCGCGTTCCACGGCGGCGGGGTCGTGGGTGGCGACCACGCGCAGGGGGTCGCCGACGGCGTCGGTGACGACCGCGACGGGGCGGCCGTCGGGGGTGGTGCGGAACGCGGTGCGCAGCACGGGGTGGCGCAGCAGGAGGTGTCGGACGGCGGAGCGCAGCGCGCCCTCGTCGACGGTGCCGTCCAGGTCGACGGTGAACTGGACGACGTAGGGGTCGGCGCCGGGCTGGGCCGCGTGGTAGAGCAGGCCTTCGGCGAGCGGAGTGAGGGGCAGGACGTCCTGGAGGCCGGGGTCGTCGGCGGTCAGGGTGTCGATGGCGGCCTGGTTCAGACCGCTGAGCGGGACGTCACTGGGGGTGAGCCGGGCGGGGCCGCGGGCGGCGTGTTCGGCCAGGGCGTCCAGGGCCCGGACCCAGGTGTCGGCGAACAGGCGGACGTCGTCCTCGGGGAGGACTCCCTCGGGCCAGGACCAGTCGGCCGTGAGCCGGGGGCCGTCCGGGTGGTCCAGGACGACGGCGTCGAGTTCGAGGGCGTGGGCGCGGGGCAGTTCGGGGTCGCTGCCCGCGTGCAGGCTCACGGGCTGCCAGTCGCCGCCGGTGCCGGTGAACCGGCCCAGGTAGTTGAAGGCGACCTCGGGAGCGGGGCCGGTGTCCTCGCCGAGCAGGTAGCGGCGCAGACCGTGGTCGGCGGCGCTGCGCCGCGCGGCCGCGAGGGCCTCCTTGACCCGGCGCAGCGCCCGTCCGGCGGAGGGCCCGCCGTCGAGGGCGTCGGCCACGTCGACGAGTCCGGGGTCGAGGAGGACCGGGAAGAGGCGGGTGAACCAGCCGACGGTCCGGGTGAGGTCGTCGTCGCCGTCACGGCCGTGGCCCTCCAGGTGGACGGCCAGGGCGGTGCCGTGCCCGCCCTTGGCGCGGCGCAGTTCGGCGGCGGCCAGGACGAGGGCGGTGAGGAGGACCTCCTCGGTGCCGGTGCGGAAGGCGCCGGGGACGTCGCCGAGCAGGGCCCGGGTCCGCTCGGCGTCGAGTGCGCGGCCCAGCCGGAGGGTGGTCGCGGCGGTGTCGGCCTGGGGGTCGAGTGGCCGCACGAGCGGCAGCCGACCCGTCCGCGCCCCGGCACCCGTGGTGTCAGAGGGATCGAGGGTGGTGGTGAGCTCGGCGGGACCGGTGAGTTCGGCGGGACGTGTGGTCCGGGGCAGTCGGGCGGCCCGGTCGGCGAGGCGTTGGGCGTGGCCGCGCAGCGAGGTCGGCACCGGGTCGAGCACCGGTTCCTCCCCCGCCGCCACCGCCGCGTGGGCGGCGGCCAGGTCACCCAGCAGGATCCGCCACGACACGGCGTCCACGACCAGGTGGTGCGCCGTGCACACCAGGCGCCCGGGCCGGTCCGGCCCCGCGTCGAGCCGGCGCAGGCGCACCGTCGCCCCCGCGTCCGGGTCGAGCGCGGCCTCGGCGGCGGCCCGGTGCTCCTCGACGGCGGTGTCGAGCGCCCCGGCGTCCACCCGGGCGCTGACCAGCACGTCCTCCGCCCGCACCGCGCCCGGCGCGGGCACGTCCAGCCACCACGGGCCGCCGTCGCGCACGAGCCTGGCGCGCAGCGCGTCGTGGTGGTCCAGCACCGCCTGGACGGCGCGGGCGAGGTCGGCCTCCCGCACCCCCGCGGGCACCTGGACGACCACGGTCTGACCGAATCCGCGGTGCCCGCCCGGCGCGCTGCGCTCGCGCAGCCACTCCGCGATGGGCGTGGGCGGTACCGGTCCCACGCCGTCCACCGCGTGCCCCGCGGCGGTGTCGGCCGAGCGCGCGAGCGCCGCCAGCCCGGCCGGGGTCTGCTGCTCGAACACCTCGCGCGGGGTGAACTCCAGCCCGCGCGAGCGGGCCCGGCCGACCAGGGTGATGGCCTGCACGCTGTCGCCGCCGAGCCCGAAGAACCGGTCGTCGGCGCTCACCTCGGGCAGTCGCAGCACCTCGGCGAACAGCGAGCACAGCAGCCGTTCGCGGTCCGTGCGGGGCTCCCGGCCGGAGCGTGCCGCCGTGACCGGCGCGAACGCCGGATCCGTGGCCAGGCGCCCCCGGTCCAGCTTGCCGCTGGGGCTCAGGGGAAGCTCGTCGACCGGGTGGAACACTCCGGGCACCATGTAGTCGGGCAGGGCCGCGGCCGCGCCCTCGCGCACCTGGTCCTCGTCTCCGCCGGCCAGGTAGCCCACGAGCCGGTCGTCGCGCACCGCGACGGCGGCGCCCCTCACGCCCGGCTGGGCGCTCAGCACCGCCTCGATCTCGCCGAGTTCGATCCGCAGCCCGCGCAGTTTGACCTGGTCGTCGGCGCGGCCCAGGTACTCCAGGGCTCCGGCGTGGTCGAACCGCGCGATGTCGCCGGTGCGGTACATGCGCGCGCCGGGCGGCCCGTACGGGTCGGCGACGAACCGCTGGGCGGTCAGGTCCGGTCGGCCCAGGTAGGCGCGCGCCAGCTGGGCCCCGGCGATGTAGAGCTCACCGGGCGCCCCGGGCGGTACGGGGGCCAGGTTCCGGTCCAGCACGTACAGGGCGGTGTTCCACACCGGGCGGCCGATGGGGACGGTCGGCGTGCCCTGGTCGGGCGTGCTCATCTGGGCGGAGACGTCGACCGACGCCTCGGTCGGGCCGTACAGGTTGTGCAGCTCCACCGTGGGCAGCAGCCGGTGGAAGGACGCCGCCAGGTCGGCGGGCAGCGCCTCTCCGCTGCACAGCACCCGGCGCAGTCCCGCGCAGCGTTCGGGGACCGTGGGGTCGGCGAGGAAGGCACGCAGCATCGAGGGCACGAAGTGGACGGTGGTGACGCCCTCCGCGCGGATGAGTTCGGCCAGGTAGGCGGGGTCGCGATGCCCGTCGGGCCGGGCCACGACCAGGGTCGCCCCGGTGAGCAGCGGCCAGCAGAACTCCCACACCGACACGTCGAAGCTGGACGGGGTCTTCTGCAGGACCGGTTCGCCCGGGGTGAGCCCGTAGGCGTCCTGCATCCACAGCAGCCGGTTGACGATCCCGGCGTGCGGCACCACCACGCCCTTCGGGCGACCGGTGGAGCCGGAGGTGTAGATGACGTAGGCCGGGTGCAGGGGGTCGATCTCGACCGGAGCGGGCTCGGCCCCGGAGAGTTCGGCCGCGGAGTCTGCGGCCGGAGCGGGCTCGGCCGGAGCGGCGGGCGTCCGGTCGAGCGAGTCCAGGAGCAGGCGCGGGGCCCGCTCGGGCAGCAGGTCGGCGAGGTCGCCGAAGGTGAGCACGGTCTGGGGAGCGGCGTCGTCGATCATGAAGGCGATCCGGTCGGCCGGGTAGCCGGGGTCGACCGGCAGGTACGCGCCCCCCGCCTTGAGGACCGCCCAGATCGCGGTGACCAGCTCCACCGAGCGGGGCAGGAGCAGGGCGACGGTCCGCTCGGGCCCGACCCCCAGGGCGCGCAGCACCGCGGCGAGGCGGTCGGTGCGCTCGTCGAACTCGGCGTAGGTCAGGCGCCGTCCCTCGTGGACGACCGCGACGGCGTCGGGCGTGCGTTCCACCTGGTCGGCCAGCAGCGCGGGGAGCGTGGTGGCGGGGACGTGCGCCCCGGTGTCGTTCCACCGGCGCAGGACGCGATCGCGCTCGTCGTCGCCGAGGATGTCGACCCGGTCCAACGGGAGTTCCGGGTCGGCCAGCACGGCCCGCAGCAGCCGGTCGGTGTGGCGCAGCAGCGCGTCGGCGGTCTCGGCGGCCAGCGCGGGCGTGCGATGGGTGGCCTCCAGAGTGAGGCCGTCGGCGGTGAGGACGGCGGCCAGGGCGAGGTCGAACTGGGCGGTGCCGTTGTGGACCGGGATGTCGCGCGCGCGGACCCCGGGGAGCTCGAACCCCTCCAGCACGTCGGTGCGCAGGGAGAACAGCACATCGAAGAGCGCGGACCGGTCGGCCGTACGGTCGGGGGCCAGTTCCCCGACCAGGCGGTCGAAGGGGGCGTCGGCGTGGGCGTAGGCGCCCGTGCACACCTGGCGCACGTGGGCCAGCAGGTCGGCGAACCCGCGGGTGCCGTCCACCGCGCAGCGCAGGACGAGCGTGTTGCCGAAGTTGCCGACGACGTCCGCGGTCCGGGGGTCGGAGCGGTCCACCACGGGGGTGCCCAGAGCGATGTCGTCCGCGCCCGTGTAGCGGTACAGGACCGCGGCCGTGGCGGCGGTGAGCAGCATGAACGGGGTGACGGCGGCTGCGCGGGCGGCCCGCGTGAGGCGTGCGGCGACGTCGGCGGGCAGCACCCGGGTGCGTCGCGCGCCCCGCTCTCCGGTTCCGGCACGCCCGCTCAGGGGCAGGCGGAGGGGCTCGGGCACCGGGGTGAGCCGGTCCCGCCAGTAGTCGAGCGCGGGCGGGGGCCGGTGCGCCTCGGCCGCCGCGTGGTCCGCGTAGCGCAGGGCGGGCGGCGCCGTGTCCTGACCGGCGTAGGCGTCGGCGATGTCGGTGAGGAGCACCCGCCAACTGGCGTCGTCCCAGGCGATGTGGTGGACGACGAGGAGCAGGGCGTGCTCGTCGGGGGCGAAGCGGAGCAGGCGCAGCCGGATCGGGGCCTCGGCGGCCAGGTCGAAGGGGCGGGCGCCCAGGTCGGCGGCGAGGTCGGCGACGGCCCTGTCGGGGGCGGAGGCGCCGGGGAGGTCGATGAGTTCCGGGGCGGGAGCCAGGTCCGGACGGACGATCTGGGCGGCGGCGTCCGGGTAGACGGTGCGCAGGATCTCGTGCCGCGCGCAGGCGGTGGACACGGCGGAGAGGAAGGCGTCGGTGTCGAGGGGGCCGGACAGTCCGACGGCGGCGCAGAGCGTGTAGGCCGTGCCCTGGGGGTCCAGGCGCTGGAGGGTCCACATCCGGCGCTGGGCGGACGAGAGCGGAGCCGAGGACGGCGGCGAGGCGGCGGACGCCGTCCCCAGCGCGGAGCCCGTGGCACCGGAACCCTCGACACCGGAGCCCTCACCATCGGAACCCTTCCGTCCGAAGCCCCCGGCATCGGAGCCCTCCGGCCGCGAGTGCCCCGGTGCGGAACCCTCCCGCGCGAAATCCTCCGATCCCGCGCCCCGCGACGCGGATCCCCCGCGCGCGTCATCCGCGTCCGCGGACCCGGGGCCGGACCCCGCGCTCGCGGACCCGTCGCCGAGTTCGGCGTCGGCCAGCATCCTGCGCAGCAGTTCACGCCTGCGTACGCGCCGGTCCTCGCTCACGTGGGCTCCCGTCCTGATCGGCGTCGGCACGGGACCTGCCCGCACCGCTTCCGCGGTCGGATGTTAGCTTAGGCATGCCTAAGCTTCAATAGCCCGGGTGGGCCGAACGAACGCCGCGAACCTCCCGCGCGACACGGGTTTTCCCACGTTCGCGCGGGTAGGACACGGTCCGGCAGGAAATTCGAGATTAAGTTAGCCTTGCCTAAGAGATCGGTTATGCTCCCCCTGTGACTCGCGTGACGACCCCCTCAGCGCGCCGCACCGCGCCACGCGTGGTCGGCCTCCTCGTGGCCGCCCTCGCCCTGGCCGCGGTGCTCGTGCTGTCGATCATGATCGGCAGCAAGAGCATCCCTCCGGGCGAGGTGCTGCGGCTCCTGTTCTCCCCCGAAGCGGGCGAGAACTCGGCCATCGTCAACGGCATGCGCCTCTCTCGCACGCTGTTCGGCCTGGCAGTGGGCCTGGCCCTGGGCATGTCCGGATCCCTCATGCAGGGGCTGACCCGCAACCCGCTGGCCGACCCCGGTCTGCTCGGGGTCAGCGCCGGAGCCGCCCTCGGCGTGGTCCTCAGCACGATGCTGTTCGGCGTGACCGCGCTCTACGGCTACATCTGGTTCGCGTTCGCCGGAGCGCTCGTGGCCACCACCGTGGTCTACGCGCTGGGCGGGCTCGGCCGCGGCGGCGCCCACCCCGCCAAGCTCGCCCTGGCGGGCGCGGCGGTCAGCGCGCTGCTCCAGTCGGCCATCGGAGCGATGCTGCTGCTGGACGCCGCCACCCTGGACGAGTACCGGTTCTGGGCGGTCGGCTCGCTCAACCTCACCGACCGCGCGCCCCTGTTCCAGGCCCTGCCGTTCATACTCGCCGGAGCCGTGCTGGCCATCACCACCGCGCCCGCGCTCAACAACCTCTCCCTGGGCGACGACGTCGCCCGCTCCCTCGGCCAGGACGTGCGCCTGGTCCGGCTGCGCGGCATCCTCGCGGTCACCCTCCTGGCGGGCGGCGCGACCGCGGTGTGCGGGCCGATCGCCTTCGTCGGCCTGGTCGTACCGCACATCGCCCGCGCGATCACCGGCCCCGACCACCGCTGGGTCCTCGCCTACTCCGCCGTCCTGGCGCCCATCCTGCTGCTCGGCGCCGACGTCCTCGGCCGGGTGCTCTCCGGCAGCTCGGAGATCCACGTGGGCATCGTGGTCGCGTTCCTCGGTGCCCCCTTCTTCATCGCCCTGGTCCGACGACGCGGTCTCCCGGAGCTGTGATGGCCATCCCCACCCGAACCCCCCTTCTGCACACCGAGCGCCTCGGCTCGCACACGCTCTACCGTGTGCGGCGCGGCCCCTCGGGCGCCTGGCGTCCCCGGCCGCTCCTGGTCGGCGCCGTCCTCACCGTGCTGGTCGTGGCCGCCTTCGGCGCGGAACTGGTCACCGGCCGCTACCCCGTCAGCGCCGCCGAGGCGATCGGCGCCCTGTTCTGGTACGGCGACCAGGCCACCGTGGACGTGGTCTACCGCCTGCGCCTGCCGCGCGCCCTGGTCGGGGTGCTGGCCGGCGCCGCGTTCGCCGTCTCCGGCGCGATCTTCCAGACCCTGGCCCGCAACGCCCTGGCCAGCCCGGACGTCATCGGCGTGACGGCGGGCGCCAACGCGGCCGCGGTCGCCGGGCTCGTCCTGGGCGTGGGAGCGGGCCTGTCCACGGCCGCCCTGGCACTGCTCGGCGCCGCCGCCAGCGCGGTGGCGATCTACGCTCTGGCCTGGAAGAACGGCGCCAGCGGCTACCGGATCATCCTCATCGGCATCGGCATCTCCGCGCTGTGCACCAGCATCACCGCCTACCTCCTCCAGCGCGCCGACCTCTTCCAGGCCCAGCGCGCCGTGGTGTGGCTGACCGGCAGCATCAACATGCGCGAGTGGACGCACGTCGTTCCGCTCGCGGCCGCCGTCGCCGTCCTGCTGCCCGTGGCGTTCGCGCTCGGCCGCCACCTGGCGGCGCTGACCCTGGGCGACGACACCGCCCGCGGGCTCGGCGTCCCGGTCCAGCGCAGCCGCGCCGTCCTGCTCTTCACCGCCGTGGGCCTGGCCGCCTTCGCCACCGCCTCCGCCGGTCCCATCGCGTTCGTGGCGCTCATCGCGCCCCAGGTCGCGCTGCGCCTGGTGGGACGGCCCACCCCGCCCCTGGCCGTGTCCGCGCTGACCGGGGCACTCATCGTCCTCGCCGGAGACATGGCCGCCCGCCCCTTCGATCTGCCCGTCGGCGTGGTCACCGGACTCGTCGGCGCGGCGGGTCTGATGTGGCTGCTCGCCCGCGCCAACCGCACCGGACAGGGAGCCTGAGCAATGACCGACACACCCGCCGACAGCACCGCCGCCACCGCCGGCGGGACCCCCGCACCGGGCACCGGCCTGTCCGGCCGTTCCCTGCGCGTGGCCTACGACGACCGGGTCGTGCTGGAGGACGTGGACGTCGACGTCCCGCCCGGCCGCACCACCGTGATCGTCGGCGCCAACGCCTGCGGCAAGTCCACCCTGTTGCGGACGCTCTCTCGCCTGATCAGCCCGCGGTCCGGATCGGTGCTCCTGGACGGCGAGTCCGTCCACCGGATGCGCACCCGCGACCTGGCCCGCAGGCTCGGCATCCTGCCCCAGTCCCCCACCGCCCCCGAGGGCATGACCGTCCTCGAACTGGTCACGCGGGGCCGCAGCCCGCACCAGAGCATGTGGCGGCAGTGGTCGGCCTCGGACAGCGCCGCCGTGCGCCTGGCCCTGACCGCCACCGGGCTGACCGACCTGGCCGACCGCCCCGTGGACCAGCTCTCCGGCGGGCAGCGCCAGCGCGCGTGGATCGCCATGTCACTGGCGCAGGACACCCCCACGCTGCTGCTGGACGAGCCCACCACCTTCCTCGACCTCGCGCACCAGATCGAGGTCCTCGACCTCATCGCCGACCTCAACCACGCGGGCGACCGCACCGTCGTGATGGTGCTGCACGACCTCAACCACGCGGGCCGCTACGCCGACCACATCATCGCCATGAAGGACGGCGCGATCGTGGCCGAGGGACCGCCCGGCGAGGTCATCACCACCGACCTGGTCGCCGACGTCTTCGGACTGCGCTGCGAGGTGATCAGCGACCCGCTCAGCGGGACCCCGCTGGTCGTCCCCTTCGGCCGCCACCGCTGCGCCGACAGCGCCTGAGACCCCGCTCCAGAACACCCTCCTCCATCCCCCGTCACCGATCAGAAAGAACGCACATGCGCATCCTCACCACCACGGCGCGCCGCCACCCGGCCGCCGTCGCCGCCACGGGCGCGACCCTGGCCGTCCTCCTCGCGGGTTGCGGCTCGACCGCGCCGACCACGTCCGCCGACGAGGAGTCCGGCTCCGGCGAGGGCTGGGAGTACACCGACGACAGCGGCCAGACCATCTCGCTGGACGCGCCGCCGGAGAACGTCGTCGTCCAGGTGAACGCCGCCGCGGCCCTGGTCGACCTGGGCTTCGAGCCGACCGCCGTGTTCGGCCCGCGCGAGCTGGCCGACGGCGAACCCGACCCCCAGGCGGGCGACGTCGACCCCGAGACCCCGTCGGTGGGCACCGAGTGGGGCGAGTTCGACATGGAGAGCTACCTGGCCCTGGAGCCGGACCTGGTCGTCACGATCGCCTACGGCGACGCGCTCTGGTACGTGCCCGAGGAGTCCACCGACCAGATCGAGGACGCCGCTCCCATCCTGGCCGTCCAGCTGGAGGGCGTGCCCGCCGACGAGGCCGTCCAGAAGTTCACCGACCTGGCCGCCGCGCTGGGCGCCGACGTGGAGTCCGAGGCCGTCACCGCGGCCCAGGAGGACTTCGACGCCGCCTCCGCCGAGCTCGCCGAGGCCACCGAGGCCAACCCCGACGTGTCCGTCATGGCCACCAACACCACCGCCGACCTCATGAACGTCGCCAAGCCCGGCTTCTTCAGCGACCTGTCCTACTTCCAGGCGCAGGGCGTGGACTTCGTGGAGCCCGACGGCGGCGAGGCCCCCAACTGGCACGACCTGAGCTGGGAGCAGGCCTCCACCTACGAGGCGGACGTCATCCTCGCCGACACCCGTCCCAACTCGCTGCCCGTCGACGACATGGCCGACATCCCCACCTGGGCCGAGCTGCCCGCCGTGCAGGCGGACCAGGTCGGTTCCTGGCACGCGGAGACCCCGATGTCGCACGCCAAGCTGGCGCCGGTGATCCGGGAGCTGGCCGAGCTGATCGAGGGCGCCGACCCCGATGTGGTCTGAGGAGTTCGCCGCGCGCTACCGCGAGCGCGGCTACTGGACCGGAACCACCCTCGGTGAGGTCCTGCGGGGTGCCGCCGCGCGGCACCCCGCCCGCACCGCGCTGGTCGACGGCGACACCCGGCTCACCTACGCGGAGCTGGACGCGCTGGCCGACCGCCGGGCGGCGGGACTGCACCGGGCGGGCCTGGCCGCGGGCGACAACGTCGTCGTCCAACTGGCCAACACCGCGGAGTTCCTCGTCACCACGTTCGCCCTGCTGCGCCTGGGCGCCCGGCCGGTGTACGCCCTCCCGGCGCACCGGCGCAGCGAGATCTCCTACCTCCTCGGGCACAGCGGCGCGACGGCGTACGTCATCCCGGACCGGCACGCGGGGTTCGACTTCCGCGTGCTGGCCGAGGAGGTGGCGGACGCCTCCGTGCGGGTCCTGGTCGACGGCGACCCCGGCCCGTACACCGCGCTGGCCGACGTCGACGCCGACCCGGTCGACCTGCCCGAACCCGAGCCGTCCTCGGTGGCGCTGTTCCTGCTCTCGGGCGGCACCACCGGGCTGCCCAAGCTGATCCCGCGCACCCACGACGACTACGCGTACAACCTGCGCGCCAGCGCCGAGGTCTGCGAGCTGGGCGCGGACACCGTCTACCTGGCGGCGCTGCCGGTGTCGCACAACTTCGCGCTGGCGTGCCCGGGGGTCCTGGGGACGCTGCACGCGGGCGGGACGGTCGTGATGGCGCCGAGCCCCAGCCCCGCGGACGCCTTCGCCCTCATCGAGCGCGAGGGGGTGACCGTCACCGCCCTGGTGCCGTCGCTGGCCCTGTTGTGGCTGGAGGCGGTCAAGGTGGTCCGCCGCGACCTGTCCAGCCTGCGGCTGCTCCAGGTGGGCGGGGCACGGCTGGCCGAGGAGCCGGCCCGGCGGATCCGGCCCGAACTGGGCTGCGCCCTCCAACAGGTGTTCGGCATGGCCGAGGGACTGCTGAACTACACGCGCCTGGACGACCCCGAGGACGTGGTCGCCACCACCCAGGGGCGCCCGCTGTGCGAGGACGACGAGATCCGCGTCGTGGACGCGGAGGGCGCGGAGGTGGCGCCCGGCGCGATCGGGGAGCTGCTGACCCGGGGGCCGTACACCCTGCGCGGCTACTACCGGGCCGAGGAGCACAACGCCCGGTCGTTCACACCGGACGGCTTCTACGTCACCGGTGACCTGGTCCGGCGGCTGCCGACCGGCCACCTGGTGGTGGAGGGGCGCGTCAAGGACGTCATCAACCGGGGCGGGGAGAAGGTGCCGACCGAGGAGGTCGAGGACCATCTGATGACCCACCCGGCGGTCCTGGAGGCCGCCCTGGCGGGTGTGCCCGACCCGATGCTCGGCGAGCGCGGCTGCGCGTTCCTGCGGGTGCGCGACGGCGCGGAGCCGCCCGCGCTCAGGGAGCTGACGGCGTACCTGCGCGAGCGCGGTCTGGCGGACTACAAGCTGCCCGACCGCGTGGAGGTGCGCGCCGAGTTCCCGTACACCGCGGTGGGCAAGGTGAACAAGAAGGCCCTCGTCGAGGGCCTGTCGTGAAGCGGCGCGCCCGGGGGCGGCCAGGGCGGTCCACCGCTCCGGCCGCCCCCGGGCGGTGCCCGGAGGGGCCGGTCCCGGCAGGTCGGGTCCCGGAGGGTCCGGCCCTGGCCGAACACGCCCCGGGACGCGCGCCGAGCCGCGTCCCGGGACGTGTCCGGCGGCCCTACGCCCTTGGGCGAGTGCCGCCGACACCCGCCCTAGACGGCGGCCTTCTGGCGGGCGCTGCGCACCACGTACGGGGCGACGCTGCCGAGCTTCTCGCAGGTCTCCTCGTACTCCCGCTCGGGCGTGGAGTCGGCGACCACGCCCGCTCCGGCGCGCAGCCAGGCGCGCTCCCCGCTGCGGTAGATCGCCCGCAGGACCAGCGCCGCGTCCAGGGCGCCGTCGGCGGAGGCCATGAGCACCGCGCCCGCGTACAGGTCGCGCGGCGTGTCCTCCAGTGCGGTGATCCGGTCGTAGGCGGGCGCCTTGGGGATGCCCGAGGCGGTGATCGCCGGGAACAGAGCGGCGAAGGCGTCGAAGGCGGACCGGCCCTCGGCCAGCCTGCCGCCCACCCGGGACCCGAGGTGCTGGACGCTGCCGCGCTCCTTGACCGCCATGAACTCGCTCACCGCGACACTGCCGGGTGCGCAGATCCCGTCCAGCTCGTCGCAGGCGAGCTTGACCGACGCGGCGTGCTCGAAGACCTCCTTGGGGTCGGTCTCCAGCTCCTGGCGGCGGGCGTCGTCGGCGGCGCCGCCGCCGGAGAAGGCGCGCGTGCCAGCCAACGGCTGCGTGCACACCCGGCCGTCGGCGGTGACCTCGGCGACGGTCTCGGGGCTGAACCCGGCCGCCTCCCGGCCGCCCAGGTTCAGCAGGAAGGAGCGGGCGGGGGTGTTGTGGCGTCTGCCCCGCAGGTACGTGGCGGGCAGGTCGACCTCGAAGGGGACGTCGACGGCCCGGGAGAGGATGACCTTGCCGAGCAGCCCCGCTCGGATATCGGCGACGGCCTTGGCCACGGCGGCCTGGTAGGCGTCGCGGCCGGCCTCGTGGCCGGTGTCGACGGGGGTGGCCTCGTCGGGGGCCCCGTGGTCCGGCGCGCACACCAGCGCGCGGACCTGGGCCAGCCGCTCCTCGTCCACGCTGCGGATCAGCACGGCGTCCGCGCTCAGCCGCACCTCGGTACGGGGGATGAACAGGTGGAGCAGGGGACCGGCCGGAGCGGGGCGCCCGGCCAGCGCGTAGGCGAGTTCGAAGGCAGCCCAGCCGAAGGCGTTCCAGCCGGAGACCCCCGCGCCCGCCAACCGCGCGCGCACGGCCTCCAGCGGGCGCTCGCCCCCGGCGCGCAGGCTGTCGGCGTCGGCCACCACCTCGGCCAGGCGGTCTCCGGCCAGCCACCAGCGGCCCTCGCGCTCGTAGACGACGTGGTCCTCGAACAGTCCCGAACCGGCCAGCCGCACGACGGCCGCCATCGGGTCGAATCGACCGGGGATCCTCAACTCGTGGTACTGGCGCACGCGACCTCTCCTGGCAAGCGACACGGAAGCGACAAGCTTCCTTAGGTTAGCCTTGCCTAATGTACAGCGCTCGGGGATCGATGAAAAGTGCCCAGCCCAGAGCGGTCGCGAAACCGTCACCCCCGCCCCGTAGCCTCCGTTCGGATACGGCATCCGACACCGAACGGCGGACGGCGATGAACGACCCGGACGAGCCCCTGCCCTCCTTCCTGTGGACCATCGGCACGGCCGACCCCCAACTGCTCGTCACGGCCAGCGCCGCACACGCCTGCGCCGTGGAGCGGTGGGAGGTCTGCGACTTCGACCGGACCGTGCTCGACCTGTACCGGACCCGCATGGACCCCTGGCACGCGCGCCACCTGTGGGCGGTCACCGGACCCGTGCGGGATCTGGCCTCGGGCGAGGACCGTGTGCACGTCCCGGGGACGGACGCCTGGGACGTTCCCGAGAGCGGGCGCCGCGCCCTGCGGACCTGCGGCCTACCGGCGTCCCTCTTCCACCACGGGTACGAAAGCTCGAGCACTCCGCGATGGGGGCCGGGGCCGCGCCACCTGGACTTCCACCTGCTCGCCGGTGACCAGGGCGGTCGCCCGTTCCGGGTCGAACGGGGCACGGGCCGGGTGGCGAACCTCTCCTCGGATCCGAACGAGGAACCGCTGGCCTCGTCGCTCGTGGCGTTCACGGAGATCGCCTGGCGCCGGTACCATCTGGCCCGGCTCCTCACCGAGGAAGGGCTGGACTCCGGCTGGGTCGGAGGCGAGCGAGAGCTCGTCACGGCCGACTTCGCCGACCTCGTGCGATGGATCGACCCGGAGTCGCGTTTCCCCGAGATATTCCCCCTGATCGACGACCTGTAGGACCGCCCGCCCGTCGGCTCCGCGCCACAGCCGCTCCGGGGACCCCACCTGTCCCGGCCGGGAGCGGAGTCTTCGGCTGGCGGTCCGTGACCGCCCTCGCTCCCGGCCCCGGACCGACCCGGGTACGGCCGCCACCCGGGCCCGTGGTGGTGTCCACCCCAGGGCAGGGCGGCCCCCGCCCGCCGGGTCACCGGAACGACCACCCCGACCAGTGCACGACGGTCACCAGGATGATCGCCCCGTCCGGCGGCGCCGCCGCGTACTGGGGGTAGCGCGCGATGAGGCGCTCACGCGCGTCGGACCAGGCCGGGCCCTCGTGCTCGACACGGGCGAACCCGTCGGCGCGCGCCCACCACAGGCGCTCCCAGTCGTCGCTGTACTCGTCGGTGAGCAGGGACACCCGGGGGTTCTCCGCGATGTTGCGGAGTCGGCGCAGCGCCCGGGAGCGCTTCGGCTTGTCGTCGACGGCGATGGCGACCGTGTCCGCGTGGGCGGCGAACGTCACCGGCACCAGGTGCGGGCGTCCGAGGGCGTCGACCGTGGCGAGCCTGGCCACACGGCTCGCCGCGAACCGCTCCCGTGCCCGTTCGACGTTCCACCTCATGACCGCCCTCCTCGGCTCCCGGTCCGGCCGGCCTCGACGCGCTCCCCCTGGGTCGTCTCGACCACGACGGGGATCATTCCGGGGATCTCTCCCTCCAGCCGCGCGACCAGGTCGTCGATGGGCGGGAGGTCCCCGGGCACAGGTCCACACCGTCCGCCAGATCGTCCAGCGACCGGCGCTGGTCGACAGGGAGGACGTGACGGAGGATTCCGCTTCGCATGGGCCGAGTATCGCCCGCCGGGCGGCTCGGCGGGCGGGCGACACGACGGGCCGATCCGTCCTCGTCGCAGGTGGGAGCCGGGGCCGGCCCGGAGCCCGGTCGGCCGCCCCGGAGGCCGACCGGGCGGGATCGCGTGCGGGCGGGCCCGGCCCGCGGCGGCGTTCGCACGGTGGAGGGCCCCCGGACGGAGCGAGCGCGGTCAGCGGACTCCGCCGGGCTTGCGCATCGGCCGCGGACGCGGAGCCGAACGGGGCCGCTCCGGCCGGCCGCGGCGCTCGTGGCGCACCGGCGGCACGACGGGCGCGCCGACCCGGGGCAGTGCGGTCGGCAGCGCGGGGTCGGGGCGGCCGAGCTCAGGCAGGCCGAGGCCGGGGAGGTCGAGGCCGGGGAGGTCGAGGCCGGGGAGGTCGAGGGAGAGGGTGAAGGTACGGGTGTTTCGCACAGGTGGCTCCTGATCACTATAGTTGTAGTACTTCGAATGACGTGGTGAGAACGTAGTACTACACTCATAGTGGTGTCAACCCCGAGGAGCCCCTGCATGCGGAAGAACCCCGAGCGCCGCGCGTCCCTGCTGGACGCCGCCATCGAAGTCCTCGCTCGTGAGGGCATGCGCGGCCTGACCTTCCGCGCCGTGGACACCGAAGCCGGTGTCCCGGGCGGGACGGCGTCCAACTACTTCGCCAACCGCGACGCCCTGCTCACCCAGATCGGCCACCGCTTCTACGAGCGCCTGGAACCCACCGCCGCCGTCATCGCCCTGGCGCAGGAGGGCCCGCGCGACCGCGCCACGGTCACCGCCCTCATGCACGAACTGGTCGAGCGGCTCACCTCCTTCCGCTCCGGCTACCTGGCGCTGATCGAACTGCGTCTGGAGGCGACACGCCGCCCCGAGCTGCGCCGCCTGCTCACCGAGCGCATCCGCGCCGACATCGACGCCAACATCGACTTCCACCTGGAGTCGGGGCTCCCCGGGGACAGGACCACCGTCCTCCAGCTCGTCCTGTCCCTCAACTGGCTGATCCTGGAGCGGATCACCCTGCCCGACGTCTACCCCGAGGAGCAGGTCCACGACCTGGTGACCGACCTCGTCGAGCGCGCCATGCCCTAGGCCGTGTTCTTTGCAGCATTCCGGGCTCGCGGCCGCCAGGACCGCCTCTCGCGGCGCCTCTGCGCTCGTCAAGCACCACCAGGCTGAACTTCGCACATCGTCTGGCGAGAGACGTTCCTGACGACCGCGAGCTCACCCGAAAGCCTGCAGAAAAACACGCCCTAGTGTTCTGATTGGTTAGTTCGCTTGCTGATGCGTTGGCAGTACGAGGCGAGGGATTCGAGGATCTCCTCTGCGGTCTTGGTCCACACATAGGGTCGGGGATTCTCGTTCCAGGACGCGGCCCAGGCGCGGATGTCCTTCTCCAGGGCCTGGACGCTGCGATGGGTACCGCGGCGGATCAGCCGGTTGGTGATCTCGGCGAACCACCGCTCGACCAGGTTCAGCCAGGAGGAACTGGTCGGGATGAAGTGCAGGTGGAACCGGGGATGGCGGACCAGCCACCGCCGGACCTCGGCCGTCTTGTGGGTGGCGTAGTTGTCCAGGATCAGGTGCACCTGCAGGTCCGCGGGGACCTCGCGGTCGATCTTGGCCAGGAACTTCTTGAACTCGATGGCGCGGTGGCGGCGGTGGATGGAGGTGATCACCTGGCCCGTGGCGGTGTCCAGCGCGGCGAACAGGCTGGTCACCCCGGCACGCACGTAGTCATGGGTGGCCCGCTCGGGGGTGCCGGGCATCATCGGCAGCACCGGTTGGGTGCGGTTGAGCGCCTGGATCTGGGACTTCTCGTCCACGCACAGAGCCACCGCCCGTTCAGGCGGGTCCAGGTAGAGGCCCACCACGTCGCGGACCTTGTCGATGAAGAACGGGTCGGTGGAGATCTTGAACGACTCCTGCCGGTGGGGCTGCAGGCCGAAGGCGTTCCAGATGCGCCACACCGCGTTCTGGGTCATGCCGGTGTGCTCGGCCATGGAGCGCGTGGACCAGTGGGTGTCAGGGGCGGGTGTGCTCTCCAGGGTCGCGGCCACCACCGCCTCGACCTGGGCATCGGTGATCGTGCGCGGTCGTCCCGGCCTTGGTTCGTCGGTCAGGCCGTCCAAGCGGTGCGCGATGAAGCGCTGGCGCCACTTGGTCACCGTGGGCGCAGATACCCCGACCTCGCGGCGGACCTGGGCGTTGGACAGGCCCTGGGCGCAGGCGAGCACGATCCGCGCCCGCAGGGCCAGGTCCTGTGCGGTCTTGCGTCGTCTGATCCACCGCTGGAGCTCGGCGCGTTCTTCATCGCTCAGCTCCAGCGGCGGCAGCTTCGGTCCAGGAGCACTCATCCCACAACCATAAACGAAATAACCAATCAGGACACTAGATCGTTGATGGGAAAATGTGTCCTGGTCAGTGGTCGTAAGCCACCAGCGACCGCTTGATGGGGGCTCCGATCTGCCAGTTGTGCCAGATCGCGGCGTTCAGAGCCAGGATCCTCTGACACACCCGAGCCCAGAGCCCTTCGGTGGTGCGGGCGTTGTGGCGCTCCAACCCCAGCTGGTTCTTCAGCGTCCAGATGATGGCTTCGATGCGCTGGCGCAGCCAGCCCGGGAACACCCGGGCCCTGTCCTTGGGCTCGTCCTTGCGCCGGGGCCGGATGAGCACGTGCCCCAGATCGGTGGCGGCCTGCTCGATTCCGGCCCCGGCGAAGCCCTTGTCGCACACGATCGGGCACGGCCCCGGGGCGCACTCCTGGGCGTGGAGCAGGTGCAGCGCTTGTTTGCGCTCGTCCAGCTCTTTGGGGTGGGCCAGGGAGAAGGCCGTCACGGTGCCCTCGGCGGTGGTGACGAGCACGAGCTTGGACCCCCAGTAGAACCGGTGGTGGGAGGCATCACGCCCGTAGCCGCACATTTCGCCCAGACCGGAGCGTTCCACGGTGGTGCGCGAGGCCCCGCACGGCACGGGGGTGCCGTCCATCAGCCGCAGGTTGTCGTGCCAGGTCGGGGTGTGGCGGGCCAGCCATCCGATGGCGGTGAGCATGTGCGGGGCCAGGCGGGCCAGGTGCCGGTTGTACTCGGACTGGCCGGGCAGGCGGGGAAAGAGGTGGCCGATCCGAGCCGGGGCCACCCGTAGCCAGCGGCGTTCGTCGTCGCAGCGCAGCAGGACCTGGGCCACGGCCACACAGATCAGCTCCGCGTCGGTGAGCAGGCGCGGCCGGCCTGGTCCGCGGGCTTGCTTGGCAGAAGGGATCACATCGTCGTCCAGGTGGACGTAGAGTGCTGTCAGAAGGGCGTCAAGGTCAGTCTTCACACACCGATCTTCGACGCCCTTCCCTGTGTCCGCAGGGGTTTCAGGAATTTCCCATCAACGATCTAGACCGTTCCTCGCGCCGCACCCCGGGCCCGGTCAGTCCCCGGCCAGGGGCCCGGTCAGTCCTCGGCCAGCACGATGACGCTGTCACCCGGGGCGAACCGGAGCCGCTCGCGCTTGTCCGGGTTGAGGACGATGCCGAAGTCCTCCTCCCCCGACCGCTCCTGGATCCGGTAGCCGATGGCCGTGTGGCCCTGCCGCCGGGCCGACTCCAGCACCGTGTAGAAGTCCATCACCGCACCGGGCCGGACGTAGTCCTCCACGGGCTTGAGGTAGATCTCCGAGCCCTCCGGATCGAGGAGGTCGTCGAACACCGCGCTCAGGTGCCGGTTCTCCGAGATCTGGGTCATCAGCAGACTGATCAGCTTCCCGCTGACGATGAAGTCGTCCGTCTGGGTGATCTGGGCGAGCTCGCGGTTGTGGTCGTCGCGCATCTCGGTGACCACCGAGTACCGCTCGCCGCGGCGCTCGGCCAGGTCGCGCAGGTGCAGCAGCGCCACCAGCGTCCGGGCGTCGGCCGCCTGGAGTTCGAGATGGTCGTAGGTCAGCACGATGACGTGCTGGTAGTGGGAGAAGTCGACCCGTTCGAGGAAGCCGCGGTCGGTGGTGTCGGCCTCGGCGAAGACCACCTTGGTGTGGCGCAGCCCCGACTGGAGGTCGTCGACCGTCTCGCGCACGTCCGACCGCTCCGCCGCGACGTGGATCGTCGACCCCGGGGAGAGGTAGTCGTCCAGCAGCTCGATCATCCGCTCGGCGCGCTCGTTCCAGCCCATGACCAGGATCTGGCGCGGGGCGGTCCGCTTGGCGCGCGGCCGCACGATCGCCTCCTCCACGATCCCGGACGGGCGCCCGCCCAGCCGGATCGTGCTGTCGTCCTCCGCGATGACCACGAGCGCGTCGCCCGGTCCGATCACCGTGTCCATCGGCGGATTGACGACCGTGCGGCCGTCGGCCGACCGCAGGCCCAGGACACTGGAGGTCTGGTAGGAGAACAGCGCGCGGGCGAAGGTGCGTCCGACCAGCGCGGGCTCCTCGACCATGTACATCTCGTCGCCCCCGAAGTCGAACAGGTCGGTGTAGACCGCCGACAGGCCCGACTGGAGCGCCGTCTGCACGACCAGGCGGGAGGTGATGTCGCCCGCGTCCACGACGTGCGCACCCCGGCCCCCGGCCAGCTGCGCCGCCCGCAGGCTCTGCGACTCGTTGACCGCCGCGACGACGTTCGCCGAACCGCCGTGGGCCGACGACCGGTGGGCGAGGGCGAGCAGGGTCTTGACGACCTCGTGGTCGGGCTCCTCCGGGCCGGTGGGCACGACGATGACCGAGCGGGCCTGGTCGGGGTTGGCGATGCCGAGGTCGTGCGGGTTGAGCAGGCTCCCGGTCCGGCAGATCACCTTCGTGGTCCCCGTCCGGGGGAACCGCTCACGGATCTCGTCCTCCATCTCGACCTTGTCCCGGTCCGCCAGCACGACCACGGTCGCGCGCCGCTCGCTCTCGTTGGCCTGGATCAGCTCGTTGAGCATGATGAAGACCTGCTCGGACCAGCCGAGCAGCACGGTGTGGCCCTGTTCGAGCACACGCGAGCGGCCCTTGCGGAGTTCGGTGATCTTGTTGTCCAGGCCGCTGGCGATGACGCCGACCAGCGCGCTGAACACGAGGACGCCGCCGAGGGTGGCCACCAGCATCAACGCGACGAAGGGCACGTTGGAGGTGTCGTCGCCGCCGATCACGCCGGGGTCGGTGACCCGCACGAAGGTCATCCACAGCGTCTCGAGGAAGCCCTTGCCCTCCAGCGCGCCGTCCCTGGGCACGAACAGCCACGTGGCGACCCCGAACGCGGCGACCATCGAGACCAGAACGACGGCGAGCCAGCCGATCAGCGCGGGCGTTCCCCGGGACATTGTTCCGTCGAACCAGTAACGGAGCCGTTCCCGACCCGTGACTCTGGGCATACCGGATCCCCCATGACAGTGGTGCGGACGGACCGGGGTGGGCACCGAGTGTCAGGGGCGCCTCGAAAGAGCGCGATCCCGGAACAGGGGACTTTACCCCCACCGTCGGACATTGTCCGCATCGCACGTGCCCCTCCGGCCGCATCAGGCGTGTGCGGTGCGCATCCCGGCCCACGTCCCGACTCGCGCCCCGACCCGCGCGCCCTGCCGCCCGCACCGCTCGCGCGGGCCCCGCTCCGTCGGCGCGTGCGCGCCCTGTCGTTCCTTGACCGCCCCTCGAACATGTCGCCCTGGCCAATGTCGGTGGGACGTGGCACGATCACGCACGTGACCACCTCCGCGACACAGCACCTGAGTGATCTGGCCCGGTTGCGGCGTGTGCGCGACCGGATCGACCGGGAGTACGCGCTGCCGTTGGACGTGGAGGCGCTGGCGCGGGGTGTGAGCATGTCGGCGGGGCACCTGAGCCGGCGGTTCCGGCAGGCCTATGGAGAGTCGCCGTACTCGTACCTGATGACGCGGCGGATCGAGCGGGCGATGGCCCTGCTGCGCCGGGGGGACCTGAGCGTCACCGAGGTGTGCTTCGAGGTGGGCTGTTCGTCGCTGGGCACCTTCAGCACCCGTTTCACCGAGCTGGTGGGCATGCCGCCCAGCGTGTACCGGCGCGAGGCCGAGCGGGCGACGGAGGGGATGCCCTCGTGCGTGGCCAAACAGGTCACCCGACCGGTCAGGAATCGAGAAGCGCCGGCCCAGGGCCCGAGCCTAGATTGACTCACATGGACATCACGATTCACCAGAGCTTCCTTCCGCACACCGATCCCGACGCCTCGCTGGCCTTCTACCGCGACACGCTCGGCTTCGAGGTCAGGGCCGACGTCGGCTACGGCGACATGCGCTGGATCACGGTCGGCCCCGCCGACCAGCCCAGCACGTCCATCGTGCTGGAGCCGCCCGCCGCGGACCCCGGCGTCACCGACGACGAGCGCCGCACCATCGCCGAGATGATGGCCAAGGGCACCTACTCCGGCGTCAACCTGGCCACCCCCGACCTCGACGCCGCCTTCGCGCGGCTGCGGTCGAGCGGTGCCGAGGTGATCCAGGAACCCGTCGACCAGCCGTACGGCGTCCGCGACTGCGCCCTGCGCGACCCCGCGGGCAACATGATCCGGATCCAGGAACTGCGCTGAGCCGCTTCCGCTTCCGCGTCCGCCCCGCCGCAGACCGCGGTCGGCACCGCGTACCGCGCGCGCCGCGTTCCTACACGTGCCCCTGGTCCTGCACCAGAGGCGACCTTCCGGGTCACCGACCCTTCCCGCCCTCACAAACGGAGACACGATGAGCATGGCCACGGGGAACGACGCTTCGTCGCCCGCACAGCACGAGGCCGACAGCCACGACCTCATCCGCGTGTACGGCGCACGTGTGAACAACCTCAAGGACATCAGCGTCGAGATCCCGAAGCGGCGGCTGACGGTGTTCACCGGCGTCTCCGGCTCGGGCAAGAGCTCGCTGGTCTTCGGGACGATCGCCGCGGAGTCGCAGCGGCTGATCAACGAGACCTACAGCACCTTCGTGCAGGGCTTCATGCCGACGATGGCCCGCCCCGAGGTGGACGTCCTCGACGGGATCACGACCGCGATCCTCGTCGACCAGGAGCGGATGGGCGCCGACCCCCGCTCCACCGTCGGCACCGCCACCGACGCCAACGTGATGCTGCGCATCCTCTACAGCCGGGTCGGGCAGCCGCACATCGGCTCGCCCCAGGCCTTCTCGTTCAACGTCGCCTCCATCAGCGGATCGGGCGCGGTCACCCTGGAGCGCGGCGGGCAGACCACCAAGGAGCGGCGCAGCTTCAGCGTCACCGGCGGCATGTGCCCGCGCTGTGAGGGGCGCGGCAAGATCAACGACATCGACCTCACCCAGCTCTACGACGACTCCAAGTCGCTGAGCGAGGGCGCGTTCACCATCCCCGGATGGAAGTCGGACAGCCTGTGGACGGTGAAGGTCTACGCGCAGTCGGGCTTCGTCGACCCGGACAAGCCGATCCGCGAGTACACGAAGCGGGAGATGCGGGACTTCCTGTACCACGACCCGGTCAAGGTCAAGGTCGAGGGCGTCAACCTCACCTACGAAGGGCTCATCCCCAAGATCCGCAAGTCGTTCCTGGCCAAGGACCGCGAGGCGATGCAGCCGCACATCCGGGCGTTCGTGGACCGGGCGGTCACCTTCACGACCTGCCCCGACTGCGACGGCACCCGGCTCAGCGAGGCCGCGCGCTCCTCGAAGATCGCGGGCGTCAGCATCGCCGACGCCTGCGCGATGCAGATCAGCGACCTCGCCGACTGGGTGCGCGGACTCCAGGACCAGGAGCGGGGGGTCGCTCCGCTGCTCGACAAGCTCGGCCACACTCTCGACTCGTTCGTGGAGATCGGACTGGGCTACCTCTCGCTCGACCGGCCGGCGGGCACGCTCTCCGGCGGCGAGGCGCAGCGCGTCAAGATGATCCGCCACCTGGGGTCGTCGCTGACCGACGTCACCTACGTCTTCGACGAGCCCACCATCGGCCTGCACCCGCACGACATCCAGCGGATGAACAACCTGCTCCTGCGGCTGCGGGACAAGGGCAACACGGTGCTCGTCGTGGAGCACAAGCCGGAGACGATCGCGATCGCCGACCACGTCGTCGACCTCGGACCGCGCGCCGGGACCGAGGGCGGCACCGTCTGCTTCGAGGGCACCGTCGAGGGGCTGCGGGGCAGCGACACCCTGACCGGCCACCACCTCGACGACCGCGCCCGGCTCAAGGACGGCGTCCGCACACCGACCGACGCTCTGGAGGTCCGCGGCGCGACGGCGCACAACCTGCGCGAGGTCGATGTCGATATCCCGCTCGGCGTGCTGACCGTCATCACCGGCGTCGCCGGCTCCGGCAAGAGCTCGCTCGTCCACGGGTCGATCCCCGCCGGCGAGGGCGTCGTGGCGATCGACCAGACCGCGATCCGCGGTTCACGGCGCAGCAACCCGGCCACCTACACCAAGCTGCTGGACCCGATCCGCAAGGCGTTCGCCAAGGCCAACGGCGTCAAGCCCGCGCTGTTCAGCGCCAACTCCGAGGGCGCCTGCCCGAACTGCAACGGCGCCGGGGTCATCTACACCGACCTGGGGATCATGGCCGGTGTCGCCACCACATGCGAGGAGTGCGAGGGCAAGCGGTTCCAGGCCTCCGTGCTGGAGCACCGCCTGGGCGGCCGCGACATCAGCGAGGTGCTCGCGATGTCGGTGGCGGAGGCCGAGGAGTTCTTCGGCGAGGGCGAGGCGCGCACGCCGGCCGCGCACGCCGTCCTCAAGCGGCTCGACGACGTCGGCCTGGGCTACCTGCGCCTCGGACAGCCGCTCACCACGCTGTCCGGCGGCGAGCGCCAGCGGCTCAAGCTGGCCACCCACATGGCGGAGAAGGGCGGGGTGTACGTCCTGGACGAGCCGACCACCGGCCTGCACCTGGCCGACGTCGAGCACCTGCTCGCCCTGCTCGACCGGCTCGTCGACTCCGGCAAGTCCGTGATCGTCATCGAGCACCACCAGGCGGTCATGGCGCACGCCGACTGGATCATCGACCTCGGTCCGGGCGCCGGCCACGACGGCGGCCGCATCGTCTTCGAGGGCACGCCGGCCGACCTCGTCGCCGCCCGCTCGACCCTCACCGGCGAGCACCTGGCGGAGTACGTGGGCACCTGACCCGGACGAGGGCGGCCGGTCGGGACGAGGGGCGGCCGGCGGGAGCCCGGCCGGTCGCCCCGAGTACACGCGGCGGCCCCTGGCCTGTCCCGGCAGGGGCCGACTTCACGGCGGCGGACCGGTTTCGGCGCGACACTCGAAGCCGTGACCAGGGTCCATAACCGACAGAAGTGACATGATCACTTTTCGCGTCCGGTCACGCCGGGTATCCAGCTGGAGTCCCGTTCCCTCCCAGGACAGGCGGCTCCGATGCCCCATGGCCACGGCATCCCTCCCACCACCACCGTCGCTCCCTCCGACAAGCGCTACGCCGCGCTCAGTCGGGGCTTCAACCAGCGCTGGATCGCCCGACCCGACTACGTCCGGCTGACGGGGTCGCCCGAAGGCGTCGCCCGCGCCCTGTCCGAAGCGGTCAACCAGGAGAGCGGGCACCCCGACCGCACCCGGATCACCGTGCGGTCGGGCGGCCACTGCTACGAGGACTTCGTGTGCGGCGACGACGTCCGCGTGATCCTCGACGTCAGCCCGATGTGCGGGATCTACTTCGACCCCGGTCTGGAGGCCTACTGCGTCGAGGCCGGGGCGACCAACTGGCACGCGTACAGCCACTTGTACCCGCTCAGCGGCAAGGCCCTGCCCGGCGGCTCCTGCTACTCCGTGGGCACCGGCGGCCACATCACCGGCGGCGGATTCGGCCTGCTCTCCCGGCAGCAGGGGCTCACCGTGGACTACCTCTACGCGGTGGAGGTCGCGGTGGTGCGCCCCGACCGGTCGGTCGAGCTCGTCCTGGCCACCCGCGACGACCCCGACCCCGACCGCCGCGACCTGTGGTGGGCGCACACCGGAGGCGGCGGCGGGAACTTCGGGGTCGTCACCCGCTTCTGGTTCCGCGACCTGCCCGAGCCTCCCTCGAAGGTGCTCCTGACCGCCCGCTCCTGGAAGTGGGCGGACTTCACCCAGGAGGAGTTCGCCAAGCTCGTCACGGCCTACGGCGAGTACTTCCGCGACCACCAGGACCCGGAGGAGGCGTCCGGGAAGCTGTTCGCGATGCTCAAGCTCAACCACATGAGCCACGGGGAGATCGGCCTCCTCGCCCAGGTCGACGACGACGATCCCCAGGGCGCGCAGGCCCTGGAGCACTTCCTCGACACCGTCGACGGCCGCATCCGGCCCACGTCCGGCCAGATGGCCGCACCCATGGGCGAGCACCCGCCGATCCAGGGCATGCGCACGCCGCGCACACTGCCCTGGCTGACCGCCACCCAGGCGATCAACGGCTCCGGCGAGAACCGCTGCGGCAAGTACAAGTCCGCCTACCTGCGCCGCCCCTTCAGCGCGGCGCAGATCCAGGCCATGTGGGACTACCTGGGCCAGAAGCACTACACCGACTACGTCAACAAGGAGGCGCTGATCCAGGTCGACTCCTACGGCGGCGCCGTCAACCGGCCGCCCCGGCCGACCGCCGTCCCCCAGCGCGACTCCATCCTCAAGCTGCAGTTCCAGGTCTACTGGAAGCGCATCGAGCAGGAGTCGGACGTGGAGCGGCACATCACGTGGATCCGCGACATCTACCGCAAGACCTTCGCCTCCACCGGAGGCGTCCCCGTGATCGGCGAGGCCACCGACGGCTGCTACATCAACTACCCGGACGCCGACCTCAACGACTCGTCCTGGAACAAGTCGCCCGACCGGTGGTCGAAGCTCTACTACAAGGACGCCTACCCGAGGCTGCAACGGGTGAAGAAGCGCTGGGACCCGCTCAACGTGTTCCACCACCGCCAGTCGGTGGAGCTCCCCTCCGGCCCCGAGTCCTCATGAGGCCCTCCTGTCCGGGGCGCTGTCGAGCCGGGTGCCCCGGACCAGCAGCCCGCACACGCCGACCACCACGGGAGCGGCCAGTGGCACCGCGGCGAGCACGACCGTGGTGGCCCGTTCCCGTCGGGCGAGTGCGCACTGTTCCCTGGTCCAGGAATTGAGCCGTTCGTTGCGGAACCGGGGGTCGTCCGGATGGAACACCACCGGGACCAGGGGATGGCAGGGGCTGCGCTCGTGTGAGCCCAGATGGTGGTCGGCCGGTGTCACGAGGAGCCCGAGTACGGCGGTCAATGAGAGGGCGGCGATGACCAGAGCTCCCACCACCGCGGTCCGGGTCCACCCGTCGGCACGTGGCACTTGCGCTCCGGGTGACCGCACGCCTGACCTCAGCCTTCGTCGAGGGTGTCGATCCGCCCGCGTCGCCGACGGATCCTTCGAAGATCCGATGCGCGAGGAGTCGTTCGGGTTCGGGCGGCATCGACACGTGCGCCCGTCGGCGCGGCGGGGGATCGGTGCCCTACCCGGCCGCCGAGCGTGGCGGACACATCCGCAAGGGGGAGCCCCCGGCCCCGCGCGCAGACTCCGGCATGGAGATCCTGTTCGGGGACACGACCGCCGCCGGTCTCGGCAGGCACCGGCGCGGTCGAGCGATACCTTGTGGCCTGCATGAGAAGTCCCCGCGGTGCATGGGTATGCCCAGCACGGCGGGGTGGAGCGATCGAAGGGTTCACGTGAACGCGTTGGTGGTTCTCGCCCTCGTGGCGGGGTTCGTTCTGTTGGTGGCCGGAGGCGAGTCCCTCGTGCGGGGCGCCGGGTCACTGGCCCGCAGTCTGGGCATGTCCTCGCTGGTCGTGGGCCTGACCGTGGTGTCGTTCACGACGTCGGCGCCCGAGCTGGCGGTCAGTACCGACGCCGCGCTCTCCGGGTATCCGGGCTTGGCCGTGGGCAACGTCGTGGGCAGCAACATCGCCAACATCCTGCTGGTCCTCGGGGCGGCGGCGCTGTTCGTCCCCCTGGCGGTGAACTCACAGGTCGTGCGGGCCGACATCCCGGTGATGGCGCTGCTGTCCCTGGCGGTGCTCCTGATGGCCCTGAACGGCAACCTGGGCCGCGTCGAGGGCGCCGTGCTGCTCGCGGCCCTGGTGGCCTACGTCACCGTCACGGTCCTCGTCTCCCGACGGCGGGCGGCGGACGACCCGGCCGCCGCGCAGGCGGACCCCGACGACGCCGACGCGGCCGCCGAGCCCGCGCGCGCCAAGCGCGTCCTGCTGGACGTGGGGCTCGTCATCCTGGGCACGGCCCTGCTGGTGGCGGGGGCGCGGCTGCTGGTCTACGGGGCCAGCGCGATCGCGACGGCGCTGGGCGTGAGCGACCTGCTCATCGGACTGACCGTGGTCGCGGTCGGAACGTCGCTGCCCGAGCTGGTGACCTGTGTCGTGGCCGTGCTGCGGGGCGAGCGCGACATGGCGGTGGGCAACATCGTGGGCAGCAACGTGTTCAACATCGGCGCGGTGCTCGGCCTGACCGCCATCATCTCCCCGGACGGCATCGCCATCGCGCCGGCGGCCCTGCGGTTCGACCTGCCGATCATGGTGGCCGTGGCCCTGATCCTGCTGCCGATCGCCCTGACCAAGCTGGACGTCGCCCGCTGGGAGGGCGCGCTGCTCGTCGGCTTCTACGTCGCCTACATCACCTACCTGGTCGTGCAGGCCACCGATCACGCCGTGCTCGAACCCTTCAGCGCCGCCATGCTGTGGTTCGTCATCCCGCTCACCGTGGTGTGGCTGCTGTCGGTGATGGTCCACGAACTCCGCACTCGCCGCCGCGAGGGAAAGCCCCGTCCCACCCGAACGGCCCGGAACGTCAAGGCCGAGAACGGGCCGAGCGCCTGAGAACGGCGCAGCCCGTCCTCAATGCGTGTCCTCCGGAGAGAAGAGCGCACGACGTACCGGCACCGCCCCGTGGTCACTGCCCGGAAGTGCCAGATCGACCATCGCGTCCAGCTCGCCTTCGGACAGGACACGCAGACCACGGGCCGTCAACAACCGGAGGACATCGCGCTCGAAGTCCGTTGAGCACTCCTTCCGCGAGGCGACGAGGTCACGGCCGCCGTCCTGGCCGGGCTGGCCAGGTGTTCCTCCTCGGCCACCTCATCAACGACGTGGTCGCCGATCGCGCCGACGCCCGTCTGGACTGGTTGGCCGGTTTGAATCGCCGTGAGCTGACGAGCCGAGATGCGTTCATCTTCGGTGAGAGGGTCTTCGCCCGCACTTCTCGTCCACACCCCTCGACGTTTCAGCCGCCGCCAACCGCACCACGTCCTCGAAACCCATCCCGCGCCCCCGCTCCATCAGTTCCTCCGCACGCTGCCGTCCCAGCGATGCCCGGATCCGTCCGTGTGTGCCCTGATGCAGTGCTACCAGGCCGTCGAATCGGAACAGGCGCGGAGCGGTGATGGCCCACAACGCCTCCGCTTCGCCCAGGAGGACGGCTGCGTGCTCGTCCTCTCCTTGCTCCTGCGCGTGCCAGGCCAGGGACTCCACCACGGCGGGGAGTCCCAGGCGGTCACCGATCGACGCCTTGAGCCCGAGTGCGCGACGCAGGCATTCGTCGGCCGACCGGTCACCGCGCAGGAGCATGTTCAGACCCATGGCCCAGAGATTGTAGGAGTGGTGCCAGATCTCCCCGT
Source organism: Nocardiopsis sp. Huas11 (assembly GCF_003634495.1). GTDB lineage: Bacteria > Actinomycetota > Actinomycetes > Streptosporangiales > Streptosporangiaceae > Nocardiopsis. The sequence goes on from NZ_RBKY01000001.1 coordinate 1,782,078, forward strand.
GTCGCTCGGCCACCTCACTCGACCTGGCGAGCCACACCATCCCCTCGCCCGACCGTCCCTGCAGGGTGTAGGCCGGACCCGTGACGGACGCGCAGAGCTGGTCCATGAACCCCGACCGTCCCGCCACGCTCCATGGGCCCTGAGCCAGCTCCAGTGAGCGGGACAGGTCACCACGGCCGAGGGCGGTCAGTGCCAGAAGGACCCGGGCCCCGTACTCGGACTCGGCATGCCCCGGACTCAGTGCCGCCTCCAGGGCGCGTTCGGCGCGGTCGCGTGCCGCACCGTGCTCACCGTGTACGAAGGCGATGTACCCGTAGGCCCACAGGGCACGACACAGGGCGTAGGTGGGCTTGGACGAGAGCGACAGTGCGCGCTCCAACCGGCTCCGCCCTTCGGCCAGGCGCCCGTTGACCATTCAGTACTGCCACAGGTCGGCGGTGGCGACCTTGACATGTGCGGGGTCGTTCGCTTCCTGGCAGGCGTGGTCGAGCGCGAGGCGGACATCGTTGATGCAGGTGTGCAACCGGGACAGCCAGTACGCCTGTTCAGGCCCGTAGCTGTGCGTGTAGGCCCGGTGGATCAGCGCCATGAACCACTCCTGGTGCCGTTCACGCAGAAGGGGTTCCTCGCCCGACTCGACCAGCCTGCGGTGCCCATAGCCGCGCACGGTCTCCAGCAGCGTGCATCCGAGTTCCATGCCGGTGCCCACCGGGACGACGAAGGACTGATCGACCAGAGCGTCCAGCGCGGCCCGAGTCGAGTCGGCCTCCAACGGGCCGAACCCGGCGGCCGAGCACACGTCCTCGGCCGTGATGGGACCGGCGAACACGGACATGCGCGACCACAAGGTCCGCTGCTGGTCGGAGCACAGGTCGTGGCTGTGGTCCAGGACGGTGTGCAGTCCCTGGTGGCGGGCACTGCCTCCGGCGGGCGGGGAGGGCAGGCGGTGCCGGTCGAGGAAGTGCTCCCGTATCTGGCGGGGTGAGAGGGTGCGCGTCCAGCGGGCGGCCAGTTCGATGGACAGCGGCAGGCCCTCCAGGTGACGGCACAGGCCGGCGACGTCAGCGGTGTTGGTCTCGGTCAGGGAGAAGTCCGGCCAGGCCGCCGCGGCCCGGCCGGCGAAGAGCCTGACCGCCGGGTTGGTCGCGGCCCCGCCGCGGTCTCCACCCTCCGGCACCGCCAGAGGAGCCACAGCCACACGTGTTCACCGGCGGAGCCGAGGGTACGGCGGCTGGTGGCCAGCACCGTCAGCCCGGGCGCGGCGGCCAGCAGCGCGTCGATTTCTGGACGGGGTCGACACCAGGACCGTCAAGCAGATCAACCGCCGTCCCGACACGCTGCCGCCCACCGTGGACGGGAGCCGCCAGTGGTACCCGCGGACCCGGTACTACGCACGCGATCTGCTGGTGATGTGGAACTGCCGCCCCGGGGGAGGCGACGGCTCGGACAAGCGCTGCCCACCCCTGCCCTGCGACGGTCCCGACTCCGGCGCGCACAACCAGAGCGGCCGCCTACGGGCTCGCACCTCTACGGTTCCTCGCCCATGATTCGCCTACGCTCCTCCAATCTGGCCCGGAGATCCGACAGGTCGTCATCGGGGAATTCATCGGCGAGAAAGTCGAGCCCATCGCGCAGGTAGGGCAGTGAGGCGCGCAGCCCGTAGTTGTCCGGATCCGGCTCCGCGAAGAGGTACTGCCAGTCGTAGAGGCCCATGGTGCGCAACATGACGTCGAGGTAGTCGCCGTAGCCGATGTGGAGCCGAGTGGGACCCTGCCTGATGTCGAAGTACCAGATCTCCGGCGAGTCCCGGTTCCGGGTGAGCCTCAGCGCGGAGTAGGTGCCGGTCCCTCCCACCGGATGGGTCTCGAAGATCTTGAACCCCTCGACCAGCTGCCGCACTTCTTCGGGGGCCGCCGGGTTGATCAGCGATGTCGGGACGCCACGTATCACCGCCTCGCAGATGTGCATGATATGGAATTCACCTGCGATCGCCGTGAACGGGCCCAGAGCCCGCCAGGCGAACAAGAGGCGTGAATGACGGTGAAAGTTTCTGGCCAGTTCCTCAGATAGCGGAATCTCCTCCACTTTCTGGATGATATCAAATGCGTCTTCGGCGCGTTCCATGTAAACAGCCAACGGTCCCCCGTCGTATTTTTCCGTTCGTATGGAACTGCGCGACTTGAACTTCTCCAATGTCTCGCGAAGTCTGCGTTCGTAGTCGGTTTCCACGATTTCCTCCAGTTGAGGATCCAGTTGCCGAACAACCGGATGATGTGGGTGATGTAGGGCGATATGATGGCCAGGATTTCCGGTGTGCCGTCGAGCTCGGCGTACTGCGCGAGGTCGGACGGATCGGAGCCGGACCACCCACGGCCATCGCGGAAGATCCCGGCGGTCCCTTCCAACTCTTCGCGGTAGAACCGAAGGGCGCCGAACTCGGATTCAAGTCGCTCGGCGCGAGAAGCGTGGTAATCCATGAGGAGATCATCGCGGAGCAGGGGCCCTCTCAGGGCTAAGGCCACGGCTTTACCGCCAAATCCTGTAGCAACCCTCCTCACCCCCGATTTGCTACACGAGTTACAGCATAGCTCGGTCTCCAGTGGCCGCTGGGGTCGAAGCGCTCGGCCTCCATAGGATCTGTGGAGCTGTCCATGCCCCGGACAGAAACCCCTCGACGATGGAGCCCTCCCATGCCCCCATGGCCTGACCGACCCCGGTATCCGACCTGCGGACATGTTGGAGATCCTTCTCTTTCACGAGGGTACCCACGCGTTCGCAGCGGTCGCGGCGGGCTCACCAACGTGAGGATGTCGTCAGCCACCCGGGAGCAGTACGCCCAGAATCCGGATCAAGGCATTCATGTGGGATTCGATCCGGGGAAAGCTGACGCCGGAGGAGTGGCCTTGACGATCAAGATCGGTCTGCAGGCCCAACTGCTGAGGCTGGCCCAGCTCGGGTACAGCGAGGCCGACTACCTTCTGCTGTACGCGCGATTTTGCCGCGAGTCACCTGCGGGAGACAACGCTCTTTCCTGCGCGAGGCACGGATCACCGCCCGACTACAGCACCACAACATCGTGACCATCCACGAGCTCGGCGAGACCGGCGCGGGGAATGACCGTGTCCCCTTCCTGGTGATGGAGATGGTCCGCGGCGAGGGCCTGGACGTGGTGTTGAAACGAGGCTCCGTCGCTCTGCGTGACGTGGGCCAGTGGGGTATACAGATCTGTGAGGAGCTCGCGGACGCACACAAAGACGGGTTCGTACACCGGGACATCAAGCCGTCCAACTTCTTCGTCACCCCCTCCGGCGTCGTGAAGGTCCTCGATTTCGGCATTGATTGCGGAGGCAGCCGATCCCATCGCGACCCGGGTCACCAGGACGGGTTTCATCGTGGGCACACCCGCGCACATGGCCCCTGAACAGGCACGCGGCGGTCCGAACCAGCGGTACTCCCTCGACCCGGTCGGCCAGAGCCTGTTCGAGATCGGGACGTTTGCCGGTAAGCGGCTGGACGTCCATGAGATCCGCACCGATGACCACGCGCCGATCGTTCAGTACACCCGTCACGGCGGGCCGAACCAGCTTTTCCGCCTTGTGCTGGTTGGCTCGGAGAACCTGCCCGAGTAGCAGTGTTGGGGTGGGGCATGGGGAACGCGGCCTGCCCGCGCTGCTACACCCCCGCCTGCGGTGAGGTGTGAGGGCCTGGTGTACCTATTCGTCGGGGTCCTGCGGCAAGGTTGCGCGGTCCCCGGCGTACACGCGTGGTGCCCATAGGCGATACCTCTTCAGGCGGTGAAGCGGTCAGCGGCGTGATTCCGCCTGAAGATGTCCCAGGTCAGACCAGGTGAGAGCCAGCGAGGGGACTTGAACCCCTAACCTATCGCTTACAAGGCGATATTTTCCCAACGGTGTAGCGACCTGCAAAAACGCTGGATTCTCGCTAGCGAGAACCCGATAAGCGATTGCTGTTCCAGCGTAGGCCGGAGAGCCGTCGCCCGCAAGCGGTTCGTAGAACCCTTGTGGATAAGCCCCCGACCACAACTGCAAGAGTAGCGGATACCCCTCGTCACCACACCTCCATCGAGGCAATCCCCAGGCCACCGCCTCAGCGCCCATCAAGAGGCCTTCGTCCGACCACCCATCGCAGACCCCGATACACAAACCGCCAGCACAGCAAAGAAAGCGCCAAGGAAACCATTCACGTCATTCGCGAATTGGCTGACTCCGTGCTCACCTGACACGAAGCGAGGGGCGCCCCTTCCCAGGGCTACCCCTCATCGTCAGCCGCGCCACGTTCTGATTCGTTCGACCACCCCCGTCACACCGAGAGAGCCGATAGAACGCGTTTCATTCACTCCCGCCGTCTCCGGCGCCGCGCGACTGCGCTCGCCCGCGCCAGGCGAAGCATGTGTGCCCTCTGCGCGGCCTCTGCCGCCCTGCGCCGCTCGTCTGGATCGGTGATCTCACCGTCCACCCGCTCGACCCAGTACTCCAGTGACGCAGGCGAAGCCTTCCGTGCAGCACTCGTGCGCCCCGCCCTGTCCGTGGTCCGCGCCCAGGACTCCAGCGCACCGATACGCCCGTTCAACTCGTGCGTGCCCAACCCCGTCCCCCTCCACCCCTGACTGACGTCGATGCCGACCCGCGCGTGTCATCAACGCCAGCGGCGAAACGGGCCCACGTGCACCGCGGCGACCTTCTCCTTCGTCCTGACGGACTCCGGGATCGACACCACCCGGTAGGCGGCCTGCCCGAACCGCCGCTCACACGAGTAGTGCTCCCCCTCCCTCCGTGGCAGCACCCCGAGCATCCCCGCCAGACGCACGACCTCGTCCTCCTGGTGACCGTCACACCCCTCGGGGAAGTAAGTGACCTCCACCCGGGTCATCTCCCCCACCGGCAGATGCGGGTTCCTCTCCAAGTAGGCCACCAATGCCCGCAGGTCCGCCAGCAGCTCCCGGCGCTCCTCCTGGTCCGCGATCCGCACCACGGACTCCTCCGCCTGCTGACAGGCGCTCGGCCGCCGCAGCACACCGTGACGCACCACGTCTCCAGCCGCACACGCCCGTTCGCCGGCCTGGCACCGCTGACCTTCGTCCCAACGCCGCATCCGCGCATCCCTTCCAGGTGATCCGAACCGCTCTTCACCCTTCAAAGAAGCCACCCATACCCGCGGATTGGACTCCCACCGCCCTACGAACCTCGCGCGCCTGTCGCGCCTCCTCCATCCCCCACCCGCCTCAGGAAGCGACCAGAAGGACGCTATATATGTCGGGGCGCTGACACGAACACCCCACACCTGCCCCGACCTGCGCTGTCAGCGCCTGCACCCCTGTTCACCTGTGGAACGAACACCACGGCGAACACCCTGACAACCCTCTGCAAGCGGCAACGGTCACAAGAGCCGTTCATAGTCATGGGCGCCTCGGAACAAGCACGAAGCGACTCCACGCGATGCTGGCCGCACCGGCCGGGTATACCGACCACGGCAACCATGTGAGTGTCAGTGCCTGCCCCACCGAACCCAGAGACCAAGCTGTTCTCAACAGCTGGGAGGGCTCACCTGTCGGGGGTCAGAACCGGGCGACACCAGCAGCGGCCGAGCGCGCCCCGACGACGCAGCGGTCTTTACCCAAGATCCCCCGTCTCCTGAGCCCGTTGCCGCCACTCGTCGGCTTCCTCCATCCGGCCCACTTCTTCTAGCAGGAACCCGAGGAGGAGCATCGCGCCGGTGTCGCCCTGCTCAGCACCTCGGAGCCACCAGATCTCGGCCTCCGCCTTCCGCCCCGACGCAACCAGTAGTAACCCGAGGAGGAGTATCGCGCCGGTGTCGCCCTGCTGGGCGGCTTTTTGGTACCAGTTCTCGGCCTCCGCCTTCCGGTCCGCCGTGTACAGCAGGCTCCCGAGGTTGACTGTCGCGTCGGTGTTGTCGCCCTTGTTGGCGGCCCAGAACCACCAGGCCTCGGCATCCTCTGTCCGTCCCGCCTTCGCCAGCAGGATTCCGAGGTTGTTCATCGCGCCGGTGTCGCCCTGCTCAGCACCTCGGAGCCACCAGATCTCGGCCTCCGCCTTCCGCCCCGACTCCGCTAGCAGGATCCCGAGGTGGAACATGGCGAAGGTGTCGCCCTGGCGCGCCAGAGGGCGCCAGGCTGTTTCGGCGATGTCGGACCGCTCAGCATGGTAGGCCGTGAGCCCAACATCGTTCCGGTCCTGGTCGGTGGTCATATCCAGGGCGGCGTGCCAGATCGCTTCGGGCAGGGGGTCCTGGGTGGTGAGGTAGTCGAAGGCCCGCCACCGGCGGCCTTCGGGGTCGGCGGGTACCAGTAGTCCGGCCAGGCCGCTGCGCTGGCAAGTGGCCCATGCCCAGGCCAGGTCGGTCTCCTCTGGCAGGGGCGGCGGATGGGGCAGGTAGGCGGTGTGGGCGGTGTGGAGCTGTTCGCGGGTCAGCGGGCTGGTCAGCCCGGCCCGGGCCAAGCCCACCGCTGCGGCCACCAGCGCGTATCCGCGTGGGTGGCCGCCGTCGGGACCGTGGTCCCAGGCCTGTTGCAGGTGGGGGCCTGCAGCCAGCTGCTCGGCTACACCGAAGCGCTCATCGGCGGCGGCCCGGACCAGGCGCTCGTCGCCGCTGGTGCTGGCACGCTCACGCTCTTGCCCGCTCCAGAGGCGATCGAGGGTGACCGGTGAGGTCTTGAGAACCGTATACCCCACCCCCTCCGCGCCCGGGGCCGGGTCCGTGGCACTGGGGCGCAGGGAGTCCAGCCGTTCCCTGCGGATGGTGGCGGCCACCACCGCGCCGGCCCGGCCCAATTGAGCGACCAGGGCCGGTGTCAAACCGGAGGCGCTCAGGTGGCGGTCCACATCGTCCAACCACACCACCCACTGCCGCGGTGCGCTTCCGGCGCTCGCCTGGAGCCAGGCGGGCAGGAGGCGCAGGTCGGCGTCCTCAGGCGGGGCCACCAGCATCCGCTCGGGCAGGCCGCGGGCCAGCGCTGCGGCCAGAGCGCGGGTCTTGCCCGCGGTCGAGGCCCCGGCCACCAGCACCAGCCCGCCGCGCAGCGAAGCCGCCGCCGCGGCCAGGCGACGGTCGAGTTCGCCGTCCACGTCCCGCGGCACGTAAGGGGGCAGGCCGTCGTCGGCAGGGCCGGGGAGGGCGTCGTGGGCGCCCAACTCGTGCGCATCGGCCTGACGGGCGGGCAGGGCCACCTGCACCCACCCCGGCACCGGTGAGGCCGGGGTAGGTGGGGGGTGCACGCTGACCGGCCCGTGGATGGTCCCGGCTTGTAGCGCGGTGCCGTGGATATCGCCTGTGTGGTTGTCCACCTGCACACCAGCCGTGGCAGACGAGGGTGCCGGCGCTGGAGAGGAAGGGGTGCGGCGTGGCCAGGCCAGGACCAGGGCTGCGGCGGCCAGAACGAACGCCCCGATCCCCGCGGCCCAGGAGAGCTCCTCCAGCCCGGGCAGCTGCAGAGAGGCGCCCAGCACGGCCAACGAGGCCGCCCCAACGGCCACGAGGATCCACACCCAGGTTCGTCGCATACGCCGAGTCTGCCGCCTTCGCGGCGTTCTAGGTCACGCCTGCCGGGGTGCACTCGCAGGCCGCGCGGGGAACCTCCGAACAGAAACCCGTGCTACCTAAACGATGCTCCTGGCGCGAGGGTCACGAGAGCAGAATCCGGCGTTACCCAAATGGCACCTCACGGCGTGAGGGACATCCGAGTAGCGAAGCTACTCACGGATTACTGTCCTGTTGCCGGGTCCTCGGGGGCCGGAGTGTGTCCGGTCAGACGAGGTCATCGTTGTCGGGCTGGATCCGCGCAAGCAGCTCCCGCGAGCGGGCTGCCCGGTGTTCGTCACCGGTGGCCTCGAACAGGTTTACTGCCCGCTGTATCGCCTTGACCGCCTCAACCCGCTGACTCATCTTCAGCAGCGCCGCGCTGAGGCCGCCCCACGCCTGCGCTTCGCCGTGGGCGTCACAGACCTGCTGGAAGAGCTCACATGCGCGAGTGTGGGCCTCAATAGCCTTGGCGAACTGACCCACCCGTCGCAGCACCAGGCCGAGGTTGTTCCATACCATCGCTTCCCCGTGGGCATCACCCGCAGTGTGGAAGATCTGGCGTGCACGGGTGTGGGCCTCAATGGCCCCCTCGAACCACTGCATCTGCCGCAGCGCTACACCGAGGTTGTTCCACGCTGACGCTTCGCGGTGGGCATCACCCACCTGCTGATACAGCTCGCATGCGCGGGTGTGGGCCTCGATGGCCTTCTCAAACAGGCGCACCTGCGTCAGTGCCGAGCCGAGGTTGTTCCACGCTGACGCTTCGCCGTGGACGTCGCAGACCTGCTGATATAGCTCGCATGCGCGCGTGTGGGCCTCGATCGCTTCCTTGAACCGGCGCACCTCGGCCAGCACCACACCAAGGTTGCCCCACGCCATCGCTTCGCCGTGGACGTCGCAGACCTGCTGATATAGCTCGCATGCGCGCGTGTGGGCCTCGATCGCTTCCTTGAACCGGCGCATCTCCGTCAGCGCCCCGCCGAGGCTGTTCCACGCTGTCGCTTCCCATGTGTGGTTACCGGTGGTCTGGGCGGTGGCTTGGGCACAACGCGAGACCTGTTCCAGGTCCTCGAAGTAGCGCCCGCGGTACAGGTACTGGCTTAGATGCAGTGGCAGCAAGATGGCCGCCCGGACGTGTTCGAAGGTGGGGGCAGCCAGGGCCGCAGCCACCAGGGTGGTCCGCTCGGTGTCCAGCCATGCGAGCACCGTGGCCCGGTCGGGGAACAGATCGGGGACCGGCTGCCCGGGCAGGGCCCGCAGATGGTTGTCGGCAGCGTCGGCGGTGATGGTGTAGTGGTCCAGAAGCCGCCCGAGCGCTCGGGCGCGGCCGGTGGGCGGGTGGGGGTGGGTACGGGCGTAGTCGGCGAGCAGGTCGTGGACCCCCCACCGCCCGGGGGCGGGGTGGGTGAGCAGGTGCGCGGCTGCCAACTCCTCTAACGCCTCCTGGGCCTCTGCGGCGGGCAGCCCGGTCAGGACAGCGGCTGCATCTGTGGAGATGGTCGGGCCCGGTGTGGTTGCCACGAGCATGAACACCTGGGCCGGGGCCGGGTCCAGGTGGGTCAGGGAGGTGTCAAAGACCGCTCGCAGCACCCGTTCTTGGCCCGCGGCTCGGTCGGGGTCGGTCAGTTTGTCAACCAGGGAGGCGGCGTTCTGCAACCGGTCGGCCAACCGGCCTGGGGTCAGATGGGGGGCACGTTTGAGGTAGGCGGCGGCGATCTCCAAGGCCAACGGCAGGCATCCGCACAAGTCAGCCAACCGGTTCAGCCCCGCCTGATCGTCGGCGCGGGGGTCGCCGGGGGTGTGAGCGGCCAGATCCGAGGACAGCAGCGCGACGGCGGCTTCGGATTCGAGCACGCCCAGGTTCAGATGGCGGGCTTCGGGCAGGGAATGCAGGCCTCCGCGGCTGGTGGCCACCAGCCGGTGCCCGCCCGCGCCAGGCCGCAGGGGCCACACCTGGGAAACGGAGTTGGCGTTGTCGGCCACCACCAGCACCGGACGCCCTCGCTGATCGGCCTGGGACAGGGCCTGCAGGGCGGACCTGTAGAAGGAGGACCTCTCCACCACCCCTGGAGGAATGTTCGCAGGGTCGACCCCCATCTGGCGCAGAAGCACGTCCAGCGCCGCTTCCGCGGATAGGGGCTGGGCGCCGGGGGCGTAACCGCGCAGGTCCACGAACAGGTGGCGGCAGAACCAGCCGGCGCCTGAGGCGGTCTGCGCCGCCTTCAACGCCAGCGCGGTCTTGCCCGCTCCGCCCATCCCCGAGAGAGTCAAGACCACCACCGAGGCTGCACTACTCGGGCCGACGGCAGGGTCCAGGCAGGTCAGGAGCTCCTCCAGCTCCCGGCCTCGGCCGGTGAGCCGGCCCGGCGGGGCAGGCATCCCGTCCAACGCTGTTGTTGCCGCCGGTTCCTGCTGAACCGTGTAGTGGGTGATGTGGGTATTGTTGACGCCGCCCTCGACCCTCTCGGCCAGAACGGCCGTGCCCGACACATCGCCGCGGAGCGTGCTGGTCGTGCCCGACGCATTGGAGGCGACCTCACCGGATCTGCTCCCCGGGGTCGTGGAACGCATCGCCAGCACGGCCACGACCAGGGCCGCCACACCCACCGCCAAAGAGGCGATCCCGGCGATCTGGCCGAGCTCGTTCAACCCCCAGCCCGAGTCGGGCAAGAGCTGGGGCGCGGCCCAGAAGCTGGCCAGGACCAGCGCGACCACGCCCAGAGCCCACGTCCCTATCCACTTACGTCCCATAGGGGCGATTGTTCACCGCAGACAGGGGTTGCGGACAGATTTGGCTGAAAACGGCCACCCGCACAGATGGCTGGCGCAAGACTCCGGCCCCCTGGCCCTCCTGCCACCGGGACCCGGCCGGGATGGGGCGGAGGGTGGCTGAGAGCCCTGCAAGGCCGACACGCGTTGTCGGTACCTCTCCGAGGTAAAGTTAAGGAATACGGATCGGCCACCTTGCCCCTCGCCGGGTGTTCGGGAGAACCGAGCCTTGATGTGCGAAACCCCTCACCGTCTCACCCGCCGACCCGGCATGCTCAAGGGATGAGTCTCTCTGGCCTGCCCGTGGTCTATGTTGACGAGTCAAGCAACTCGGGTGAGAACCTCCTTGACCCGAACCAGCCGGTCTTCACTGTAGCTGGGGTCCACCTGCCCGATGACGCAGCCTCGGCCACCGTGGCTGAGGTCCGCTCCCGACTCCCGACCACGCAGGGGGAGCCGAAATACGGCTCTTTGGCTAGGGCGGGGCGCGGACGGGAAGCGCTGCTGTGGGCCTTTGCGCAACTGCCCCCGGACAGCGTCCGTGTCTACGTGGTGCACAAACGCTTCATGGTGATCACGAAGTTGGTGGACCTCCTAGTCGAACCGCTTGCGCACGCGGACGGGTTCAACCTGTACGAAGACGATCAGGCGCTGGGCCTAGCCAACATGCTGCATGCGTGCGGACCAGTCTTCGGGGACCAAGCTGCCTACGACCGTCTTCTGCAGGCGTTTGTGGACTGGATGCGGAAGCGGGTGACCACCGACGATTTCTTCACTGCTCTGTGGTCGTTCAAGGCCACCGTGGCGGACACCTGGTTCATCGAATGGGTTGAGCTGCTGGAGCTGTGCCGAGAAGTTGCCGATGAGACCGCTGCGGACATCGCGTCCGGCACAGTGAAAGACTCGCTCGACCCGGCGGTACCGTCCCTGTACTGCCTAGGCCTGGACTTCGGAACCACTCTCGGGCGGTTCCGGCTTGTGCACGATGAGTCCAAAGTGATCAGCCGCAATACCGCGCTCCTGCGCGCGATCCACCTCTTGCCCGACCCAGCTCGCCCGGGGCAGTTCATGGAGCAGTTGCGGGCCATCGAGATCGACTTCGCGGACAGCACAGCCCACCCACAGTTGCAACTGGCCGACTGGGCAGCAGGCGCCGTACGGCAGTGGGCGACACAGATGGCGTTGGACACGCATAATCCGTTCGCAGAGCAACTGAAGCCAGTGGTTGAGCCATGGCTGATCGGTGCGATCTGGCCCTCTACGCACACTGAACAGGAATGATACGCCTCGCCCGCGTGCGACGTCCCGCAACCGATGGTTGCAGGACCTGGCGTGTTTTCTACTGCGGCAGCCCAGCTGCGACCACTAGCGGAACCCTTAACTCCGGATCCTGTTCCGATGTTCCTTAACCCCGAGGGACTCGAGCGCCGGTGGCTGCGGCTAGCGCCCAAGGGAACACCGACTCGGGATGCTGAGGCCCGCCGACACAGCTCCTAGCACACCGCTCCTAGCGACGCTCCGTTGCGGCCCTGCCCCTTCGAGGGGCGGGACCGTTCTTGCGTTCCGGACCCTGTCCGGGTCGATGTTCGGACCGGAGCGAGCGGTTACAAATGGGGCTCTTCGTCAGCGGCACGGCGCTGGCGCGGGGAGCGCAGCAGACGCAGGACCTGCCGGGCCCGACGGCGACGGCGGGCGTCGCGCGACCACACCGCCGGAACGATGACGAGAAGCACGAGCAGCAGCAGCGGCCAACTCTCGGCCGTTCCCAACAGCGCGACCGCCAGCTCCACGAGCAGGTCGGAAACGGTGAGTGCGGGCATGGGGTTCCTCCACCAAGGGTGAGCGATCAGGATGTAATCAGCGTGGCCCCTCCCCGGGGCCGCGTGGACGTGTCAGGACGCCCGCGTCCAAGACCGGCCAAACATTGACAGTCCCCCGACATCCCAAGGCTGTTGCTGACAGAATGTCTGACAGTTTCTGACAGTGGTTGACACTAACCGGAAAGGTCTGGCGTGCCCCAGCCTTGGAAGCGTCCCCCCGTCCCTTCGAGCCCACTCGGCGAGCTCAATCGTGCGCTGCACGAATTGCACCACCGGGCCGGCTGGCCCTCCTCCCGAGAGATCCGGCGGGCCCTGGAGGCCAAGGGTGTGCCTATGTCCCATACCAAGGTCCACGACACCCTGACCAAGCCGGTTCTGCCGACCAAGGGCGCGGTGGAGATGATCACCGAGGTCCTGGCCGACGTGATCCGCGGCGCCGACGCCGACGCTGAGGTCGACCGTCTTCTGGGACTGTGGCAGAAGGCCTCCGTCGACAATCCGACACCTTCCCCTACCCCACCCCCTTCAGTAGGAGACCCCGAGGCCGCGGTGCGCGGCGAGCAGGACATCGAACTTCTCAACAATGGCGAACGGACCTCCGCCGATCACCAAAAGCAAGGGGAGAGCTCAGGCAGGGAGTACGTTGAGGAATCCTGGCAGGAAAAAAACACAGTCCAACTTCGCAGCGCTGAGGGACTTCCCTCCATCAGGCTCGACCTCGGTCCCTTGTCATTGGCCTACACCGCCGCACGAATCCTCGACATCGTGGCCCCGCTGCATCCGGCTCCGCTGGACGTCTCACTCAAGGATGTGGACTCGACCGAGCCGACGATCCGTTTCCAGCTGGATACGGCAGTGGACAAGGACAACCAGGTGCGCACGGTGGACCTGTTCGCTGACGCCCTTGGTGTGGAGGCGCATCCTGCGGTTTCGGGCGGCAGATTGTTGAGGGCGGTCTACCAGGGCGTGAGGGTCATCGTGACTACAGTGTTCATGGATAACGCGACTTGGCGCCCTCAAGTCTCATGGGACTACCCGGCTGGCCAACATGCCGAGGAACTCCTGATGCTGGCCAAGGTCCTGCGCGCCCTCGACTCCGCGCATCTGCATGAACTCACAGTCTATTACTTCTTGGAGCAGGACGCCTTTCTGACCCGACTCACTGTGTCGGCCGAAGGGCTCCGGCGCATCGAAAAGATGAACGGATCCCCCGTCGAACCTGATAATGTCGGCCGCCACGTTTTCGGCGGCCTGGTCGCTGATCGACAACTGGCGGTCTACCGGCTGGCCTGAGACTGGCCACCGGATGCACCTTCCACGCGCGGCAGAGCGACACAAGCGGGGCAGGCCCGAACCCTATCGTGGTGGGCTTCGCCAGCGGATCAACCGTTCGCTGTGGGCGGGGGTGGTGCTGCGATCACAGACCATTCCGGACCTCGGCCGTACCCCCGTTGGTCCCGTTGGACGACCGTCGCCGCCGTGCCGATGGCGCATGGTTCGGACCGGACGCGGGCACGAAGGCGAACGCGACCTCGAACGTCTCACTGCCCGCGCCGCTCGACCTGTGCCTTCGTGGCCCGCGACGCCAAACCGCTCGGTGGTGACCACGGCGGGGAAGACCAGAATCTCCCCACTAGTCAAGCCAGCTCATCGGCATGGAGCCGAGCCCGTGGATACGGCTGACGCCTCAGTCAGTTCGTGGAAGAGTTTGTTCGTGGCGGCGCTGGGGCGGGCGCGCATGGATTTGAGGCGTTCGCTCAGGTCCTGGTAGGTGCGTTGCACCGCGTCGGGACGTCCAAGGGCTGCCTGGGTCCTCATGATCCCCTGGTAGACGGCCTCGTTAAGGTCATCGGAGGCCACGGCCTTCTCCAGCCACCTGATGGCCTGATCGAGGCTGTCAGCAGCTTTGGCCAGGCTGACGAAACACTCGGCGGCTGCGCGACGGTAGGCCTGGCGCTTCGCCTCGATCCACGGCAGGTCCGCCTCGGTCAAGAGTTCCTGGGTGTACTCCGCTGACGCTGACCGGAGGCGAGCGAGACGTTCTCCCGATTCCTTGACCATGCCGGCCGCCTTCAGTTCGGCATCGAATCGCCACACGTCCACGTCTATGGCCTCGCGGCGGATCTGGTAGCGGCCCGAGGCCACATCGATGATCTCGGCCGCGGGGTCGTCCAGAGCCTCACGGATGGCACCGCGTGCACTGGTGCAGGCGGTGTTGCGCAAAGTTCGGGCCTTGCTCTCGGTGGTATCCGGGAAGAGCGCGTCGGTCAGCGCCTCCGTGCCGACCCCTTCAGGGTGGAGGGCGAGGTAGGCCAGGAGCCTGCGTGAAGCGGCGCGCATCTTCGTGCTGATATCGACGCCCGCATGCGTGATTCGAGGTTGAGGCGCGAACAGCCGGAGCTGGATCCTCTGAGTGCCGTCCCCAGCCGGCGGAAGCCTCGAGGTCTCGGCCTGCTCCGCGTCCGCAGGCACATCGCCCTCTTCCTCGGCTTCGGACTCGTCCGGTGCTGGGCAGTCCGGAGTATCAGTGCTGGTGTTGAAGTGCGCGGCAAAGGTCGCCCGGTCGATGTGCAGGAGCCGGAGGTCTTCGTAGGTGGCTGTGGACCCGTCGGTGGACATCACGTGGACCCTCTCGGCTACGTTGCAGCGGATCGCCGGTGTGTGCCCTTCTTCTCCAAGCACCACGACCACGAGGTCGTTGTCCTCGGTCCCCTGGGCGAGAGTGCGCAACCGGTCGTCTACGAGCGCGTGTTCGGGCGCTTCCACCAGTAGCAGGGTCCGATGCGACTCAGTCTTCGGTCCGCCCGCGCTGATGTAGGCCAGCTCCGCCTCGGTGATCGCTGACGCGGTGTCCGCGCTCACCACCAGCCCTGCTGCTCGTACCCGGTCGGGAGCGCCTGCTCGAGTCATCATGTCGCGAGTGGTGATGACCCTGGTCATCGGATCGGCCAGCGCACGGCCGATCAGGGAGGCGCACACCGCCACAGCGTGGGTACCGACGATGCCGAGCCCATCGCGAGCGCTGACGCTGAGGTTGTCGGCGATGCGGATGTGGCCTTCGTCGCTGATCAGCGGCGCGTCGGTAGCCCTGGTGACCGAGACAGGGTTTCCCATCGGTTGGTCGGTGTCGACGTACTCAGAGACCTCGTCGGAGATCCCGCACTCCGTATCCTTCCCGGCCCGGTGTTTACGGCGTCGTCCTGGGGCGGTGAGACGTCCCGCGACCGCGCCGACCGCTCCCCCGGCGACGGCTCCGGCGAGTACCGCACCACCAGGGAACCCGTTGGTGTCCTGTGCACCGTCGGTCAGCGCGTCGTCAGCCTCGGTGTCAGTGCCTGCCTCGTCCGGCTCCTGCTCGGCGTCAGCTGGAGTTTGCTGTTGGGTGGTGAGGGTGTAGGTGATCTCAGCTCGGCGGTCGGCGGCCGGGCCCAGGTCGGCATGGTCGCGTGGCTGGTCAGAGCCAAGGCCCTCGGTGGTGACGGTCCAGCTCTCGCCGAGCTGCTCGGTCAGGTAAGCCGCGACACTGTCGGCTCGGCGCTGGGACAGGTCCCGGTTGTGTTCGTCGGGGCCATAGGCATCGGTGTGCCCAGTGACGACGATTTCGCGGTCGGGATCGCCGAAGAGCTGGAGGAGTTCGACCGTGGGCAGCAGTTCGTCCTGCATCGTGGGCGTGAGCTCAGCGGAGTCGAACCCGAACCCGGGCAGCGTGCGGGTTCGCTCCAGAACGTGCGCCGGCTCGTGGCTGTCAACCTCCGGTGCGCTGTCGGTCGGTGTGTTGTCAGCGGGTGCGACGGCGGCGACAGCAGGAGCGGTCACGACGACCGAAGATCCGGCGAGGCCGGTCATGGCCAGGCGCAACAGTCCGATCCTGGGCACCTGCCCCCGCACCAGGGCGACGAGGTCCGCGGTCACCAGCAGCGCGAACACGACCCACAAAGCCCACAGGGCTGCGAGCACCAGTGCGTGCAGCACACTCGGCGGGAGCGTGGCGCTCAACAGCGACAGCTTCAGGTAACCCCAGGTCACCTCCTCCCCGACCGGCCAACCGTGGCGAGTGAGAACGACGGGTGGGCCGATCAGCAGGGCGAGCATGACGCCGCCGCCCAGGACGGTTCGTGTCGGGTTCATGGCCTGGTTCCCCCTCCGAAGCCAGCTCACGGTGTGTGCGCGGTGGCGGTGGCTCGCGATGCGATCTCGACGTCACCGATGACGGCGAGCACCGCCGGTCGGTGGGTCATCGTGGCGGTGACCGTGATCGTGTCGGCGCTGACATCCACATCCCCCCGGGCGCCGCCTTGCCGGGCATGGCGCTGTGCAGCGGCCCGGGCCGCTGTGCGGTCGAGTGCGACCGTGCCGGCGCGGAGCCCATCCGGGTCGAGTTCCTGTGCTCCGGCGCGGGCGGCTTCGTGGGCAAGGGTGGTGGTCTGGGTCTTGGTGCGGAGCATGTGAGCGCCGTCGTGGACCAGGCCGAGGCAGGCGATGAGGGTGGTCGCGATGGCGATGAGGAACGCGCTGGGGTGGCCTCCGTGGAGCATCAGGGCACCTCCTCGCGGTGGACGTCGATGACCGAGGTGGCCTGGCCGGTGATGGTGCGCTCGCGCTGCACCCGCAGGATGGCGAGGTCGTCGCGGTGGCTGGTGCACGTCACCTCGGCGCGTACGACCGATGCCGAACCCACGTTCGTTGGGTGCAGGGCGACGGTGGCGCGTCGGCATGCGCGTCCCCAGGTACCGACGCTCTCGTTCAGCGCCTGTTCGGCGGCTGCTTGGGCCGCACGTTGGTCGGTGTGCAGGGAAGCGGACCGGGCTGACGCGTAGGCGAGTGCGTCGGCGGCCAGCGCGGCGGCGTAGGTGCGGCCGGTGAGGGTGAGCAGGGCAAGGAAGGCCAGTAGGACGGGGATGATGAGGATGATCATCTCCACGAAGGCGCTGCCCCGGTCGCCGTCGCGGTCTCGTCGCCGTGTCATCGGTCCGCCTGGTAGGGCTGTTCGATCGGGCCGGTCAGGGTCACGGACACGGTAGGGCTCCATCCGGGGAGCAGTCCGATGGAGGTCCCTTCCACGTCGACGTGCGTGGTGCCGTCGCGGCGCTGTACCTGGATTCGGATGTCGTCCAG
Organism: Nocardiopsis sp. Huas11; assembly: GCF_003634495.1. Classification (GTDB taxonomy): domain Bacteria; phylum Actinomycetota; class Actinomycetes; order Streptosporangiales; family Streptosporangiaceae; genus Nocardiopsis. Next base: position 1,799,339 of record NZ_RBKY01000001.1, read on the forward strand.
GACTGTGCCGCCGAGGTCTTCGGCCAGTGTGTGGCCGCGCTCGCGTCCGTCCTGCTCGGTGGCTTCGAAGGCGCGGCCTGCTGCGAGTGCTTCGGTGGCGATGGCCTGGGCGCGGTGGTGGGCGTGGGCCCACAGCCCGTATTGCAGGATGCCCAGCAGCATGGTGAACATCAGCGGGATGGCGAAGAGCATCTCCGCCGCACCGCGGTCGTCTCGCGGTAGCAGGCGCTTCATGGGGCGACACCGAGGTCGATGCCCTGCGCGGCCTAGACGATCATCGGGGTGAGGATGGCTCCGATCGTGGTCACGATGCCGATGGTGATGACGAGCAGCAGCACGTATTCGGTGGAGGCGGACCCCCGATCGTCGGTGGTGTGGCGGCGGCGACGCCGATCGAGTACGAACGTGGTGAGGGCCCGGGGCAGGTGCTGACGCATGGGGTGTTCGCCTTTCGCTGGCTCAGAATCCGGTGAGGACGTGCACGATCGCTGGGTAGCCCATGAGCAGGAGGAAGCCGAGTACCAGGAGCACGACGGGCAGGGTCATGTGTTCGGTGGCTTCGTTGGCTCGGGCTTCCATGGCCGCCAGTCGGTGGGTGCGCAGCGAGGTGGCCTTGGCCCGTACTGATGCGCGCACGCGTGCGCCGTCGGTTCCGGCGAGCCGGATGGAGGAGGCGAGCTCGTCGAGTTCGCGTACGCCGGTGCGTTGGGCGAGGTCGGCGAGGGCGTCCCAGGGTGGGCGGGTGCGCAGGTTGGCTTCGTGCAGGCACTGGCGGATCTGGGTGAAGGCGGGCCCGCTGCCGCGCATGGTCGCGGCGGTCAGGGCGCCGGTGACTCCTGCTCCTCCGGCGAGGGCGACGCCGACCAGGTCCGCGATGACGGAGGTCGCGGCGCGCAGGTGATCGCGGCGCTGGGCGGCCTGTTTGCGCAGGTGCAGGCCCGGGGTCAGGAGGCCGATGGCGAGGGCGAGCAGTCCGAAAACCAGTGTGGCCACCGGGTGCATCGGTGAGGCCGGTGGGACTCCGGAGGCGGTGAGGCAGGCGCACAGCGCCAGGCCCGCGATGGCGGCGGTGGTCGACTCCGTGCGGTGGTCTGCGATGTCCTTGCCGCACACGGCGAGGTCGCGCTGTGCCCGCTCCCCCGGCCATCCCCATCGGCGCAGCATGGTCGCACCGAGTTCTTTGGTGTGTGCCTTGGCGCTGGGGGTGCCTGAAGCCGGGTCGTGGTCCTCGAGTGGTGGGAGGAGTTCGTCCAAGCGGGGGCGGCGCAGCGACTGGACGGTCAGCCAGAGCCCGAATCCCGCCGCGGCTCCGCCCACCGCTGCCACGAACACGAACATGTTCATACCCCGGTCCCCCCGGTCTTCGGCGCGAGAAGTCGTTGCGCTCGTTGCGGGCTGGACAGTCGGACCAGCCACCACAGCGCGCCCGCCCACACGCCACCGACCAGGGCGAGGACGAGCTGGCCGCTGACGGATCCGAGCGGTGCGAAGTAGGGGCCGTTGAAGACGGCCATGGCCACGACCATCCCGACAGTGGAGGCGATGATGATCCGCACCGACGTCCGAGTGCGTGCCCGCGACGCCGAGGTGCGGGTGAGCATCGAGGCGCGGTCGCGGGCGGCTTCGGCCAGGGTTCCCAGCAGGGTGCCCAGGTCGGCGGCGTGGCGGCGGGTGGCCATGGACAGTGCGGTGGCCACGAGGTCGGCGGTGTCGTTGCCGACCCGGTGGGCGAAGGCGGTCAGCGCGTCGTCCAGGTCGGCTCCGTCGGTCAGGTCCTGGGCGAGGGTGTGGACGTCGGCCCGGATCGGCAGCGGGGCGATGGGGACCGACGCCCAGATGGCCTGGCGTAGCCCGGAGGCGGCGGCGATGAGGTCGCGCAGCTGCTCGGCCCAGCCGGCGACGGCTTCGATCCGCTCGACCTCGGCGCCGGTGGCCCGGTCGGGGCCGAGCACCCTGGGCAGCCACCAGGCGGCCACGGAAACCAGGGCGGCGGCGACCGGCCACCCCGTCAGGCCCCAGACGATCGCCCCGGCCAGGCCCGCGATCGCCGCCTTCACCGCGGCGTCGCGGCCGGGTACTGCGCGGGCGTGAAGGCGTGGCAGTGCGGCGGTGATCTCGGGCGCGAGCAGGATCATGCCGAGTCCGACCGCGGCACCGCCCAAGGAGGCGAGGAGGGCAGTGGTCATCGCTGCCCCCGGAACAGGGAGGCGGGGTCGAAGCCGATCCGGGTGAGCTTGCGGGTGTACTGCGGGCTCAGGGACGTGGTGAATCCGCCGTGGTCGGCGGCGTAGATCTCGTTGCTGATGACCTGCGGGCCTTCGGAGCCGACGACTTCGCGGATGCTGGTGACGCGCCGGGTCCCGTCGGCCCCGGTGTCGATGTGCACGGCCAGGTGGACGGCGGAGGCGATGAGGATGCCGCTCTCCTCCAGGGACAACCGCTCCCGGGACTGGGCGGCATAGGTGGCGAGCTTGGTGAAGACCTGCGCGGAGGAGGAGGCGTGAATCGTGGCCATGGACCCGTCGGTGCCCATGGTCATCGCGTGCAGGAGTGCGACGGTCTCCTGGCCCCGGGTCTCGCCGACGATCACCCGGTCCGGGGACATCCGCAGCGCGTGCCGCACGAGGTCGGCCAGGGTGACCTCCCCAGCGCCCTCGGTGTTGGGCGGCCTGCCCTGCAGAGCGAGGCAGTCGAGGTCCTCGTCGGCCGACAGTCCGAGCTCGAAAGCGTCCTCGATGGTGATGACGCGTTCGGTGCGCCGGATGTGGCGGGCCAGGGCCCGGAGCAGGGTCGTCTTGCCGGAGCTGGTGGCACCGCCGATGATGACGTTCAACCGTGCCCGGACGGCCGCCGTGAGCAACGACCGCACGGGGGCGGTGAGCATGCCAGAAGCGGCCAGATCGGTCAGGGTGAGCTCCTGCTCGGGGTGGCGGCGGATGGTGACCGCCGGCCGACGCGAGACTCCCATGACCGCTGACAGGCGTGCGCCGTCGGCCAGTTCCATGGACAGCAGGGGCGCTGACAGGTCGAAGCGCCGCTCCCCTCCCGGCGCCTGTCCGGCGAGCCGCTGCACCAAGGCGACGAGTTCGTCGTCGGAGGAGGTCACGGGCGGGCGTTCCTCGCGCCGGCCGTCACCCAGGTCGACCAACACCCGGGTGCCGTTGATGTGGATGTCGCGCACGCCGGGTTCAGTCAGCAGCGCTTCCAAGGGGCCGAGTCCGCACACGTGTGCCAGGGCGCGTGCGTGCACCCACCGCTCCTCCTGCTCGGTGAGGGCGTGGGCGGCTCCGGTCAGGGCCCGGCAGGCGTGTTCCTCCAGCAGGGCTGACAGCATCGCGTCAGCCTGCTCCCGCTGTGTACGGCTGTGCTGGGTGTGTTCGGTCAGTGCGTCGTCAGCCGAACTGCGGCGCACGAGTTCGTCGGTGACGTGCGCTGCGAGGCGGTCGGCGATGTCGATCAGGTCGGCGGAGACATGGACGAGGGTCATGCGGCGGCGCCTTCCAGCTCGCGGACGGCCGACCGGGGTTCGGCGATCGGGCAGAGCAGATCGTCGATGCGTTCCGCCAGGCGGCGGGTCGTGGCCAGCAGAGGCATCCACTCGACGCTGTCGGGGTCCTGCCGGGTGTGGGACCAGGCCGCGAAGCGTTCGCGCAGGCTCCGCGGCCCGATGGCCGCACCGCGCAGGTAGGCGGCCGCAGTGGAGTCGGTGGGCAGGTTCGCCCAGACCGGATAACCGGTCTCGGCGGTGATCTCGGCGTCAGAGAACCGGCTTGCGCGCACGGCCAGGCCCACACGGGTACCGGTCTCGGACAGGGCGTCCAGGACCTCCCGGCAGCGGGAGATTCGGTAGATCTGGGCGGCGTCATCGCCCGCGACCGTGAAGACGGCGGCGTCAGCCATGGCGAGCAGGTGCGCACTGGCGGTTCCGGGCATCACCCGCCCCAGGTCGAGTACCGTGACTCCGCCGTCGAGGACGTGCCCTCGCCGGGCGAGTGCCGCCACGACCGCGGCCGCCTCGTGCGCGGTCGGCGGGGCGTGCAGGACTCGCAGGCCGCCGGGCAGTTCGGTGGCGTGCTTGAGCAACACCCGCCGCGTCCCGTCCTCCTCCTGGACCGCGTCCGGGTCCGGTTGCGTCACGGCACGCACCGACGCCGCGAGGGAGACCAGTCCCGGGCGCCCGGTCAACCGGTGCCAGGCACCCAGGTCTCCCCCACTGGCGTCGGCCTCCACCAGGACCGGGATGGTGAGCGGGCCCGATGGCCACAACGCGGCCAAGGCCGTCGCCGCCGTAGTGACCCCGGGCGCTCCCGAAAGCGAACACACCGCAATGATCATGCGCTTCCCCCTGTGGATTCGGCTTCCTGTTCCTCGGACATCAGCACCAGGCGCGCGCCCGGCTCGGCGACGGCGTTCGAGACCGCTGCGGCATCCTCAGCGGCCACGAGAAGCTCGATGACACGTGAGCCGCTCATTTCGCCTTCCTCCCCCAGCGAATGCAGCCGGGCGGGAAGCGGGTTCCCTTCTTCCGCACCGAGGACCTGCAGCGATGAGCCCTCTCGCGCCGAGGCCGGCAGCATCCCTAGTGGGGCGTCGACCGCCAGGACTGCGTGCCCGCCCTTGGGCCAGGCGGCGGTGTCGGCAAGCATCGCGCCGGTCAGCACCGTCCCGGCCGGGACAGGCACCGCCACCCGTTCACCGACGGCTCCGTCCGCCGGCACCAGGTCCAGCTCCTCCACCCCCAGGGCGTGCATGACGCGGACGTCGGCGTCGGTGAGCACGTCTCCGGCGGTGATGTCGTGCGCGGTGACCACCATCGGGACGCGCTCGTCCTCATGGCCCGCCGCCCAGGCGGCCACGATCCCGCCCAGGACGACCACCGCGACACCCGCGAAGGGCCGCTTCCAGCCGCGGCGGCGCGTGGGAGCAAGTCGCGATCTCATACCTTGCCGATCGGTTGAGTGGGGTTCAGTTGCTGTCGCCATCACGCATCCTCCATCCGTGGTCGTCTCAGCCGTCAGTGACCAACGCGTGCACCTCGCGCACGCGCACGCTCTGGGAGCTGCTGGTCGTCAAGGGGTCCAGGGTGCCGCCGCCCCCGCCCGTGGTCGTCCACTCGACCGACCACCTGACCGTGGCCGTCACGGGGAAGCGCCCGTTCGGCTGTCGGTGGGAGGCGCGGGTGTAGGTGTGGCCGCAGTCCGGCGAGGGCTCCTCGGCATCGTGCACCGCGGCAGAGAAAGCGGTGCCCAGGCCATCGCAGTCCACGACCGTGCCGTCGCCCATGTCCCAGCGCAGAGCGTCGGGTGTGGCCGTGACCGTCACCGATCCCGCCGAAACCGACGCAGTCGCGCTCACCGGTTCCCAGCCGGAGCGTTCCACCCACAGCCACAACGGGAAGCGCACGACCGAGAAGGTGGCAAATCCAGGGGAGGAGCGGACGGTCGGTGAAGGCAGGGACATCGACGCCCGTGCCTGCTCAGCCGCCGCGCGCGGACTGATAGTCACCTCGCCATCCGGCGATGCGGGCCCGGGTAGCCCCGTGGCCCGACACGACCAGCCCGGCTCATCGGTCTCGTGTGCCACGCACGCCGGCTCCGCCGACAACGTCACCGGCCCACCGCTACCTGTTCCTGGGCGCGGCGACCCACCATTCAACGAAGAACCATGGCGTTCGGACTCGGCGCTGACCGTGCACGCTGCCCCACCGGCCTGGCCGCATGTCGCCAGACCTCGGAATTCGGAAGAACCGTCCGTTGGAGCCGCGACAGCCAGGAGTGGGATCAGGGAAACACCGCCGAGCGTCGTCAGCAGCGACGAACTCAGCATGTGTGATCTCCCCAGATGCGCATCTTGGTGACCCACCAGTCGAAGACGTCGCGCTCGACGGTGGCCGTGACCAGAACCCGGTCCATCTCGGGTTCTTCCGTGCCGACGGTCCGCCAGTCGCCGCCGACTTGGCAGTCGTCGATCTCGACCGTGGTCGGAGCAGATTCAGGCTCGGCAGAGCTCACCTCCGGGTCGAGGTTGAGCTCCCCTTCCATACCGTGGCCCTCGTCCAGCACGCCTTGCACACCGAACTGCGCCAACTCCAGTGCCTGGCCTGTGGCGTGCTCTTCAAGTTCAGGATGCTCCGGGTCCATCTCCGCCGAGGCCAGCACGATCGCGTCCCAAAACTGCAGGTAGGCAGCCACGGCCTCCTCTTCAGAGCGAGCGGATTCGGATTCCGTTTCCTCTGGAACGGTGGAGGTGCGCGAGGCTGATTCGGTGTCAGCCATACCCTCACCGGAGCACCCGGCTGCCAGGACCAAAGCGAGAGCCGACAGCAGGGATCCACGCATCACCACAGAAGACTCCTTTGAGTGACTTCTTGATCACTCTTAGCGATGCATGTGAACGTAGCTCGTGGAACCCGGTGCCCACAAGGGCTTTCGGTCATCGCCTCGGCGGAAAACTGTCGACAACCTCACAGAACTCAGGTGTCCAAATCGGCGTCTAACGAAAAATCATTCATAGAGGGCACTTCGCGAATAGTTCGACACCCATCCCTATACACACAGAACGGGCGGCGCCCGAGTGGACACCGCCCGCCACGCCTCTCACGAGTGAGAGTCGGATCCGCTCATCGCGACATGATGAGGCCCCCGAGTCCGACTGGCACCTGGTCCGGCTCGAGAACGAAGGTCGCCCACACTCCGATCCCCAGGTTCACACTCCCCGGGCCCACGGGATAGTGACCCCACGCCTTCGCCAAGGCGTCGACGAGCAGCAATCCCCGCTGCCCTTCGGCCACCTCCCACTCATCCGTGGTTCGGTCGGAGGGGATACAAGGCAGGCCAACCCCGCAACCTTCGTCGATGATCGCCAGCCACAGCGTGGACGGGGTCGGCATCGCCAAGGCCCGGGAGAACCAGCCTCCGGGGGCGTACTTGACGGCGTTGGCGGCCAGCTCGGCCGCGCACAGTTGCACGGAGTCCACCACGTCGGAGTCGAACTCCGCCAGGTCGTCGGCCAGGTCACGGCGGACCTGGCCCACCTGCGCGAGATCGCACGCGTACCTCCGGTGATCCCACCAGGCCATCGCCTCCGCAGGTGGGGGCAGAACCGTCCTGGTCATGATCGTCCCCCAGCTCGGCCGACGGTCTCGAGGTAGACACGGATAGCCGCGGTGAGGTCCCCCAAGTCATCCGGCGGCGACGTCGGTCCCGCCTCCAACAGGTCACCCTCCGGCAGACGGGGACGAGGGACCAGCTGCCCCACAGGAGGTGGCGGTGGCATGTAGGGGCGCACCAAAGCGCCCGCAACTTCGTCGGGGTGAACGTCCTCAAGGACGCTGTCGGGATCGCCCAAGCGATAGCTTCCGCCCCATCGTGTGGATGCCGCCTCGGTGGCGGCGGACCACATCTGCGCGGTGGGGAAGCCGTCTAGGTCCCGTATGGCGTGCTGGGGCAGGGCCGCAGTGGGCAGTGCCCGCCGTTCAGGCGCCGGGGTGATTGCGGCTGGCTGTCGTTTGAACGTCCGCGGAACGAACACGAATGCCAGAGCCGCTGCGAGCATCGCTGCGGCGATGGCCCAAACCTGTCCGGCGAGGCTTCGACGCGGCTTGCGGTGGCGCCCGCTAGGCTGTTCCATGATGGCCTCCTGGTGCTTCAGGTGGTTGTCACGCCCCGGCTCGGTGCCTTGACTCACCGGACGGGGCATCTTCATTTGTGCGGCTCAAGGCGGGTGTCAATGGCCCCCGAAAGGCCGCGCTTCCCACCTCGGCGACGCGGGAATGTTGATTCAGTCGTCGGGATCGCGCTGTGGGTCGATCAGCGCCCAGACGGTCAGCGGACCACCTGAGTAGCCGGTCCACCACCACTTCTCCGAGAGCTTCGAGACCAGGAGCAGACCGCGCCCACGGACGCTCGAGTCTCCGTCACAGCCAGCGACGTGGGGGACGGTGATCGGTTGCCGCGCGCTGGGACCGTCATCGGTCACCGCCACCAGGACGAAGTCGCCAGGCAGGACCTCCACCACGACCTTCACCCGACCATGTCGGCCGCCCGACGCTGAATGGGCGATCGCGTTGGTGACCAGCTCGTTGACCACCATCACCACCGGCGCCGCTTGGCCCTCATCCAGCCGGGTGGCCTGTTCGCACCAGGTGCGGATCCGGCGGACCTGCTCCGGATTCCCGTCGAAGTAGGCCGCGGACAGCCCGCTCCGCCGGCTCTTCACCCTCACCGGCAACCCACCCGCCGCCCGCCGATCCTCCTTCTGGCCACACCTCGGACGCGGGATCACACACCTGCCCACGGCAGGATCCGGGGGTGGACCGCTTGGACTTGCCATATCTAGACCTCCTCAAGGACAAGGATTCGCAACACAACGCGCCACGTTGACGCTCGCTCCGGGACGCGCACAGCCGGACGACTCCAGCGGCCCGCTCGTGTCGCCGCCCACCAGCAACTGAGGCAAGGCGGCACAGCATGAGCCGAACTCACCTGGCAGCTGATCATCGACCGCCACGCTAAGAGTCTGCCTGGAAACCATCGATCATCACAAGAGCGTTTGGGAAACTTTCCCATATGACTGTTGTTCAAAGTGGCACACTGGTGTCGCATACGTCAGACTTGAGATGAGCACCCCCAAGGAGGTAGGCAGTGGCCCAAAGCGTCACTACGGTCACCCGGCGAACCCTGGCCAGAGTGCTGAGGGAGAGCCGGATCAAGGCAGGAAAGACGGCCTCTGCCGCTGCTAGCTACGCGGATGTCACCCCGGGCACACTGAGCAAGTACGAGAACGGCGAGAACCCCATCCCCGTGGGGACGGCGAAGCTGTTGGCTGAGCACTACGGCCTGGCCCCCGACGTGTGCACGACGATCATGGAGATGGCCAGGGGCGCCAAGCAGCGCGGCTGGTGGCAGAAGTATCAGGAGATCCCCAACTGGTTCTCCGCATACGTGAGCTTCGAGGCCGAAGCGAGCACGTTGCGCAACTACGAGGACGGCCTCATCCCCGGCCTACTCCAGTCGCCTGACTACGCCCGTGCTCTGGTGAAGTCCGAAATCGGAATCTCCGACCTCTCCGACTCATATGTCTCTGTCCGGATGCAACGTCAGGAACGCCTCCTGGACGAGCAGCGCCCCCTTCGGCTGAGCGCAGTCGTCAACGAAGCAAGCCTGCTTCGACGCGTCGGAGGACGCGACGTCATGAAGGACCAACTGAAGCTACTGATCGAACGAGCCAGCCTGCCGAACGTCGATCTCCGGGTCCTCCCCTTCGACGTGGGTGGGCACGCGGCGATCGCAGGCAGCTTCGCCATCATGGGGTTCGAGAGCCCATTCCCAAGCATCGACTTCGAGGACATCGTGTACGTCGAGTACAAGATGGGCGCCCTCTACCTCGAAGAAGGATCGACTGAGGTGTCGACGTACTCAGCGATCTTCGACAGCGTGCAAGCAAGCTCGCTCAACCCTGACGAGTCGATCAAGTACATCCAGCAGGTCCTGGACGAGAGGTTTTGAACGTATGAGAAGCGACAGAGGCCCCCAAGACCTCAGCAGACTCATCTGGCGCACCTCCAGCTACAGCACTGGTGCGGGCCAGTGTGTACAGGTCGCGGAACTCCCGGATGGTGGTCGCGCCGTCCGCGATTCCAAGAACCCTGGAGGGCAGCCCCACTTCTTCGCACTCGGCGAATGGGACGCCTTCGTGAAAGGGGTCAGGGCTGGAGCGTCCGATCTCTAGCCCCGGACGGGCTCCACCCTCACCGACGTAGCCAGCCAGGCCGAACTCCTCCAGCCTCACCTACACCAAACCCGATTGGGACGCCTTCAAGCTCGGCTCCGAAGCCATGAAACTGCGCAGCGGCAACCCCGTGGAGTCCTTGTCAGTCGCGCTTAAGCCGGTCCAGAACCTGTGGCAAGGACAGTTCCTGGTCGTCTTTGTCCCATTCCCAGAAGTCGAACACCGTGGCGGCGGCCTCGGCCATCTCCCGTGGAAGGCCGGCGGCAACCAGGCTCTCAGACACCTCCCGCATCTCTGGAGCCCAACGCCACGCCTTCGCTGCCACACCCGTCAGGTACTCCGGAGTAGCCAGAGGGGACTTGGCCAGACGGCGAGCCTCCGCCGTCAGGTGCTCATCCACCCCGTGGGCACTGCCCAGTGCCTGTGCGACACCAGCCAAGGCGCATGCGGCCTTCTGGTAGGAGCCGTATGCCATCTTCAGCGCCGAGGCGGCCCCTACCTGCCCCTCTATCTGAAGCGGGACGACGACCGTACCCGCGAACAATTCCGCGACCTCGGCTGAATCCGCCCCTTCTCCGGAAAGGTAGAGGTGTGTAGCGACGGTGCCCCCGGGCGGCGGGCCGATGACGCACCCGTCCACAACGCGTGCGCCGTGACCGACCATGCCTGCCGCAATCCGTGCCGCACGGTCAGGGCTGATGGCGTTGGCTTCAACGAAGACACCGGAGAAACCCTCCTCCCTCACCGAATCAGCGGTCTCCTCTGCGGCTGCAGGTGGGCATAGGGAGATCACCATGGACGAGCGCTCCAGCAAAGCCCCCAGCTCTGGGACGGCTTCAAACCTGGCTTGCTCGGCTCGCCGGGCACTCGCCTCACTTCGGCCAGCCGGACACCACAGGACATGGACGCCAGCCTTGGTGAGCTCGTGCCCGACTGCGGCGCCCATCTGGCCGGGATGCAGAAGGCCGACTGTGACTGGGCTGGTCATGGCGTATGTCCTTCGGGGAGAGCAGGGGCCGGTGGGGCACAGAACTCGATGATCTCATCACGAAGCGTGGCGGCCAGAGGCGAGGTACGCACCTCAGGAGCCTCCAGTTGGATCCGCACTTGGTGGAGCCTGCGTTTCACGCTGTCCGTACGCCGGTTCGCGGCGTCTGTGAAGACTGCGTGTACCTGCTCGGCCGTGCCATCGAGCTCGCCCGTTTCAAGACGTGACGCAGCGAGATCGAGGCGGGCCAGGCACATCTCCCCGACGCGTCGTTGGCCCGGCGGGGCCTGCTCGAACATCGAAACCGCTTGGGAGGCTTCCCGGGCGGCCCGGTGCAACCGTGGTCGGCCCCCCAACCACACCTGGCAGGTGCTGCCGTAGAAAAGCTGCTTCTCCACGGGGAAGGCCATCATTCCGCCGTACTCGTCCGGATGGTCGGCAGTCTCTCGAGCGTTCGCCGCGGCTGCCAGAGCCGTCTCCACACCTTCGGCGTTGCCCACCCGCGCGTGGGCCCGAGCCTCGATACTGGCCAGCCGAACGGCAGCCGATCCCTGTCCAGAGACGGTCTCCCTGACGGAGGATGCAAGGCTGATGGCTTCCTCGAAGTGGTCGCCCCAGTACGCGATCAAGCTCTGCATACCGCGTACCCATGTGCGCAGCCAGTCGCTACCGGCCAGCTCCGCACACAGGTAGGCCGTCCGAGCCTGGGTCGCCGCCGCATCCATGTGCCCGAGGTCGAAGGACGCGTTCGCCAGGACACCGCAGGTGACCCCGGCGATGAGATACAGGTCCCGTCCCTGCTTCGGGTACTGCTGTCCCTCCAGCAACTCGAACGCACGGTTACGTAGGTCGACGAGCTCCAGGAAGGTGGGGAAGACCGGGCGGCCGGGGTAGGCCTTGATAAGGTTTCTGAGATCGGCGTCGAGTTGATCCAAGGTGTGAGGTCCCACGTTGGTCCTTCCGGCATATTGCGTGAAGTGCGCGGATTCGCGGGCCGCTGACATGATCACTTCGGCCTCGGTTTGGAATGAGTGCCCGAAGGTGAGCACCGAGGAAGCGTGACCGCCAGTACCCTTCAGAAGCGGCAACGCCATCGGAATCCGAGGACGGGGTAACTCCAGGTCCCGCTCGCGGACGACCACGCGGCGGGTGTAATCCGCAGCGAAGCCGAGCTGTACCGGACCTGTATCGAAGAGCCTGCACAACAAGTCTTCGTAGTCCCTGCTCGGTCGATCGCCGGCCTCCCACTGGCGCCAGGAGCGCTCCGTGAGCCCGCGCCGCTTGAATCCGTCCCGATCACACATCCGGTGGAAGTTGTCGATCGCAGAGGCGACGGTCCATCCCGCGGCCAGTCGGAAGCACTTGAGGCGGGGGTGACCACAACACTTGCTGATCGCGAGGGCGATCCGTTCTCGGAGTCCGTCTGGACCGGCGTCATGGGCCAGTACTCCAGCAGCACTCCGCATCGATTCCCGGATGCGAGATGCGCAGCTCAGGTCATGGCAGGTGGTCGTGGCAGAAGGCATGTCCTGCTTTCCGTGAAGGCGCTCTCCACGACACGCTAACTGCGAGAAGTCCTCGATGTCATCAGCGAGTTCCTCCCCACGGAACGCCTTGGACGTGCGATCGACTCTCACCTTGACGGGTGGGAGTGGCTCTGACGTCGCTTTTTCGGCCGGGAGATCCTCTCACTACCCGACGGATCAGATCCGAACGAGACTTCTCGGTGTATTCGACGGATCTTCCACAGCGGGGAGCTCGGCCCCATGAATCGGCGAGACGGCGACATCAGCACCACGACGGGTTTCCTCCCAGCCCGGCGTTCCATCCACCCTCACGATGATCCGCGTGGTCTCGGGTGTGATCCGCTGTCGATCGCGTTCACCTGCTCCGATACACCCAAGCCTGCCCAGGACGATGGACGAACGCCTTGTGACGCGCCAGCGGGCGCGCCGTTCGGACCGTTCCGACTCCGACACGAGAAACCCTTCTCACGCACGTTCACGAACGAGTCGGGCACAGTCTTCCTCAAGGAGTACCGCGGGATCACACCGTCACTCCGCCAAGAGCGCGAGGGCATCGCCATAGCCGTAGCCAGCGGGCTCGAAGTAGGCGTCCCACAAGTACTCGGTGCCGGGGCGACAGAATCCACCGCGTGGACCGTGTTTCGCTACCTGCCGGGAGACCGCGGCACGGTCGAGACACAGGACGGCTTGAGCACCTTCGTGGAGCGGGTCATCGAACTCGGCCACAGGATCCACGTGGCACCACCTGACACACGGCCAGGAGCTGGGTGGAACCGATCGGCCGAAGACACATCCACCCACAGTGACTTCCTCATGGGCCAATTCTCATCCGCTGCTCGTGCACAACCCTGGTGGAACGACCTCGGCGCCGCTGTCGGCAGTCTCGCTCTGGGGCCCACCGTCTACTTACACGGAGACCTCAAGGCAGAGCACTTCATCTCCAGCGGTGACCACGTTTCAGTCGTCGACTGGGAGGCGTGTGCTCGTGGGCCGGCCGCCTGCGACCAAGCGGACGCGCTTTTCCATGTACTCCGCGACCTGCTGTACTGCACCGTCTCCTGGCACATCCAGCATGAGCAGCTCGAACGACTCCAGGTCCCCGGCCCCGTCATGGCCTGGCGCTTGTTCCGCTGGCTGGACCGGCGACCTACCCCAGGGCTAGGAGCAGCGAGCAGGAAAGACCTCCACCAACTGATGGAGGAACCGAAACCCACGGACGTATCCCGCATCGCCGCTCGCGCCATCACCAAGGCGTTCGAGTTGGGGGTCCCCCGATAGGCCCGTTTCGCCGAGCGTCCGCCCAGGACCACGCGGCCACTTTCGACCACAAAGCCAGGAGTACGCATGGAGCATTCTGAACCCAGCACCGAAGCGGGTCGGCTGACCGTCAGGACCGGGGTTCCGTTCGACGACACAGTCAGCATCGTCGAACGCAAAGGACTCGGGCACCCCGACACCATGGCCGACCATCTGGCCGAAGCACTGTCCAGGGCCTACAGCGCCTTCACCCTGGAGCGCTTCGGCGTGATCCTGCACCACAACTTCGACAAGCTGGCCCTCTTGGGCGGAGCGAGCGAGGTCCGCTACGGCGGGGGCCGAATGGTCGCACCGATCCGTGTGCTCGTGAACGGGCGGGCCGCCCATCGCTGTGGAGACGAGATCCTCCCCGTGGGAGAACTGGTCGAATCGACCGTGCACGCGTTCTTCCAGGAGCGACTTCCTGAAGCCGTCGGGCACCTGGACATCGCGCTCAACGTCACCGCCAACCCCAGCCCTGGAGCCGTGATCACCGGCGAAAACATCCCCGAACGCAGTAGGTGGTTCGCGCCTCGGGATACCGGTGACCTGCGTGAACGACGGACCCTATTGGCGAACGACACGTCGTTGGGGACAGGCTGGGCTCCGAGGAGCCCTTTCGAGGGGCTCATTCGCGAACTCGCTGACACGTTCTCCTCCCCCGGACCGTTCACGAACGCGCACCCGTGGTGCGGGAGCGACGTCAAGGTGATGGGCTCCTGGGACGGCGAGCAAGCGGACCTGGTGCTGTGCGTCCCGCAGAAGTCTTCCCACGTGACGAGCCGTACGGCCTACCTTCGCAACGCGGAAACGGTTCGTGCTGAATGCCACCGGATCGCAGGGCTCCGGCTTCCGGGGGCCAGCGTCAACATCCAGCTCAACGCCCGTGACGTGCCCTCCCACGATGAGCTCTACCTGACCTACACCGGCAGTTCCATCGAGTCCGGGGACGAAGGTGTCGTCGGACGGGGCAATCGGGTCAATGGGCTCATCACTCCGTTGCGGCCGATGAACATGGAAGGCGCCAACGGCAAGAACCCCGTCTACCACGTCGGCAAGCTCTACAACCTGGCCGCAGAGCGCCTCGCCCACCGCCTCCACGAGGAGACCGGCGAGTACGCCGAAGTCCATCTGGTGAGCACTACTGGGCAGCCGCTCGACCAGCCCGGACGAATCCTCGTCCGACTCGCCGCAGAGGATGCTCAGCCGGACAAGATCCAGGCGCTCGTTGCGGAGGCATTGGCATCCTTCCCTGACCTGACGAACGAGATTGTCCGGGAGGGCGTATGCCTGAGCTGACTGGGTCCAGACTTTCCAGCCCGCCACCGGGGTGCCGTGATCGGCTCCTCACGCACTACGGTCCCGACGTCACGGACTGGCTGTCAACGGTCCCGGAGACGCTGACCGACATGGGACTGCAATGGGGGCTCACCCCAGTGGAGTACCACGACGCCGGGCACGCTTCCATCCTCGCGCTCGCCCTCTCTCCAGCGGGGGAACTCGTCCTACTCAAGGCATGGCCGGATCGTGGTCGTTGTGACCGGGAGATCACGGCTTTGCGGCTCTGGTCGGCTGTTCCGGCAACCCGTGTTCTGGAATTCGACAGGGAGCGATCGGTCGCGGCCCTGTCGCTGATCGGAGGACGGCCGGGAGGTGGCCAGCGCTCAGGCGATGACGAAGGAAGAATCGCTGAAGTCATCCAGGCCGCACACGATCAGGGTCGTGCCATGGAGGAACACCGTGAGTTCCCAGAGCTGTCCTCCTACCTCGACGAGGTGGTGCGGCCCCGAGTGGTCCAACGTCTGGACGCCCTGAATCCGGAGACGCCTCGTCCACTGCTCCAGGCTGGGCTGCGAGAACTGGAATCTCTCAAGCAGACGCGTCACCACCGGACAGTCCTTCACGGAGACCTGTACCAGGAGAACACCGCCTGCGACGAACAGGGGCGCCCCCATCTCCTCGACCCCCTTCCGATGTACGGGGACGCGGTCTTCGACTGGGCCTTCTGGATCGTGTACTACCGGCTCGGACAAGGAACCGACGAACGCCTCGCTCTGGCGGCTCAGACATCGGGGATCGGGGAGGGACGGCTGCGCTCATGGTGCCTGGCGACGTGCTTGGACGGGCTTCTCTACTACTTGGAGGTCGGTGACACCCGCGCTCCGATGATGGCCCGGGTCATGCGAATTCTGTTGCGACGAGCGGAGGTGGCCTGGTGACCACCTACTTCGTCCGGCACGGGCGTACCTCCTACAGCGCGCGCTACCTCGTCAACGGCAATCCGGATGTCCCGGTGGTCCTGGACGAGGAAGGCGTCCGGCAAGCACGAGCGATCAGCCCTCGCGTTCGTGGGATGGCCGTTCGCTCCTGCTGGACGAGTTCGTTCCCCAGGACGCGGCAAACGGCCCGCTTGGTGCTGGACGGGATCGACTGCCCTCAATCGGTTGACTCCCGTTTGAACGAGCCCGATTACGGGGTGTTCGAGGGGCGTCCCTTCCTGGAGTACGCCGCCTGGTTGAGGAGGCACGGACCCAGCGCGCGGCCCCCGGGCTCCCGGGAGTCCCAGCGCGAAGCCCTGCTGCGGATGCTCAGTGGATGCGCGTTCTTGCCCACCACCGAAGCGCCCCGACTCGTGGTCGCGCACGGACTCCTCCTCTCGGTGCTGAACTGGTTCCAGTCGCGAGGTCCTCAGGCCAGCATCCCGACCTTCTTCCCCGAGGCCTCCTACCTGGAACCCCTCGCTGTTACTGACCGACGCCTCCACGAATGGGTGGCCCACCTGAGCGATGAGCTCCATGAGGAGCTTGATCCCAGCACGGTCGGGGGCGGCTCGGGGATATCGTCAAAGGACGATCGCACTGTCCTCTGCCTGCCCGGGCCAGTGCCCACATCCCTGGAGGAGACCGAATCCGATGCATGACGCCCGCGTACTGATCGACCTTGGTCCCGAAGCCGTTCGCAAGCTCGCCCGCCGCGGCTACTCCCTGGACCTGTCCTCTCTGGAGTCTCTCCAGTCGCGACGTCTGCAGAGCATCCGATCCGCCGAGGAGATGCGAGCAGACGCCAAGCGCGTCGCCAAGGACGTGCAGCGGACCGCCAAGGAGGGCGGTGACATCTCCGATCTCAAGGAGCACGCTCGCAAGCTGAAGGAGCAGATCCGCGAGATTGAGGTAGAGCAGGAGAAGGTCCAGGAGGAACTGGACCAGTTCCTCCTCGGGATCCCGAACCTTCCCCTCGACGAGACGCCCGACGGAAACTCCGAAGAGTTCGCCACCGAGGTGCGCAAGATCGGCACCCCACAGGCGTTCTCCTTCGAGCCCAAGGACCACGTCGATCTCGGCGAAACCATGGGCATTTTCGACTTCGCGCGCGCCACCAAACTCTCGGGCCCCCGCTTCACCGTCACGCGAGGTGTGGGAGCCGAACTCGAACGAGCCCTGGCCTCCCTGTTCCTGACCATCCACACCCGGCGCCACGGCTACGTCGAGCACGGAGTGCCGTTCCTGGTCACCCCGGCCACCATGACCGGCACCGGGCAGCTGCCCAAGTTCGAGGAAGACCTGTTCAAGACCGGGGTGGCGGACCGGTCCCTGTACCTCATCCCCACCGCCGAGGTGCCCCTGACCAACCTGTACGCCGACGAGATCATCCCGGCCAAAGAACTCCCGCTCGCGCTAACAGCGCACACCCCCTGTTTCCGCTCCGAGGCCGGCTCCTACGGCCGCGACACCCGGGGCGTCCTGCGTCAGCACCAGTTCTCCAAAGTCGAGATGGTGCGCCTGTGCGCGGCCGAGGACTCGCAGAAGGAACTGGAGTCCATGGTCGGGCACGCCGAAGCCTGCCTGAAGGAACTCGGCCTGGCCTACCGCGTCATCCTGCTGCCCGCCGGCGACATGGGCTTCTCCGCCCAGATGACCTACGACATCGAGGTGTGGCTGCCCAGCCAGAACACCTACCGCGAGATCTCGTCGGTCTCGGACTGCGGAACCTTCCAGGCTCGGCGGGCCAACATCCGCACCCGCGGCGCCGACGGCAAGACCACTCCCGTGGCCACCCTCAACGGCTCCGGGCTGCCCATCGGCCGCACCCTGGCCGCCCTGCTGGAGCAGAACCAGCAGGAAGACGGCTCCATCGTGCTTCCCGAAGCACTGACCCCCTATCTCGGATACCGCTGCATCGCGGCGGACGGAACCCCCCAGGAGTAACGATTGCTCGTCGGCGTCTGCGACTTTCCCGGAACCTACGCTTTCCCACCCCACGGATACGGCGGAATCGAGCGGTGGCTGTGGGCCACTGCTCTCGGAGCCCGGGCTGCGGGCGCCGACGTCCACCTCCTTGGTCCGGACTGGCGCGATGATCTCGGCCCGGAGTGGAAGCGCCACCCGATCCGGTTGGAGGACGTCGGGGCCGGATCAACAGAACTCAAGGCGCTACGGGAGTCCCGTTACGACCTGCTCGTCGTGGGCCACGAGTACCCGTCACTTTCGACATGGCGCGAGACCGCCGACACCCTCAGCTGCGGCGTCGCCACCTTCCAGCACTCTCCCGACTTCCACCACGGTGAAAACGCCTTCGACGGAATCGGCCGCAGGCTCTACTGCTACTCGCGGCAGATGGCCGATCGCTACCGCGAACACGAACCGATCCAGGAACTGGCCGTACACGCCGGGCTGGATGAGCGAGAACCGGCCTCCGCGCACGGTGAGGGGCTGGTGTGGGTGGGCCGCGTGGATGAGGACAAGAGCCCCCATCTGGCGATCAGAGCGGCCCAAATCCTGGGCAGACGTATCCGCGTGGTGGGACCGGTCTTTGACAGCGAGTTCGTCCACCGGCACCAGCGCTTGTTCTCCGCCGACCATGTGGAGTGGGTGGGGGAACTCGGCGGGTCGGCCAAGACCGGCGCTTTTCGCCACGCCGAAGTCTTCGTTTACACCTACTCCCGTGACTACGTGGAGGCCGGAGCGGCGGTCTTCGGGGAGGCCCTTCGCGCGGGAACGCCCATCGCGGCGCTCGCCTGGAGCAAGGGCACCTGTGTGGAGGCTGCGCTGTGTGAGCAGACCGGTAGCCAGGTGGTGTTGAATCCGGCCGTGGATGATGAGACCGCTGCCCAGTCCCTGGCCCAGGCGATCGAGGAAGCGTCCGAGCTTCCGCATCGACGTGTCCAAGAGGTCGGACTCGACCGCTTCGACGTCAAACGACACTTCGAAGCGCTCGCGAGGACGCCGTGACGGAGGGACCCGACCCCCAACTCATCCCCCACCACCTCGGCCGCGTCCTGGGTCCCAACTGGGAAATCGAGACCAACGGAACCCGACTTCGGATCCGGCACGCTCATCGAGGATCCGCCTACAGACCCGCGCGCTGTCCCCTGCCCTGGGGCGCGTTCCTGGCACTGATCGAGGACGCCTACGCGGCCCAAGGCGTCAGGCGTGCCCGGGGCCTGCCACTGCGGTGGGGCCAGGACACCGACCTGGTCGTCTCCGCTGTGCAGGCCCTCGACCCCCTACTCAAACAGGGACGCGACCTCACCCACCGCCAAGGGTTCCTCCCCCAACCCGTCGTGCGCTTCACCGGCCGAAGGGACACACACGGACGGCTCCTCGACGGCTTCCTGACCTCCTTCGTCAACCTCTCCCACGTGCGCCCGATCAGCGGAGTCGAAGAGTACGCCGAGGCCTTTGATGCCTGGTTATCCGTACTCTCACGCGTGGGCTTGCACGCTCGCCATGTCACGTTGAGCGGGGATCTGAGGGTGTGGCGCCGCCGCGAAGTCGAGGGGGTCACGCTCCGCTTCCACCACGCGGGCATCGGGCTAGGAGACATCGTCCTGCTGTGGAACGGCAACGACCCCCGGCGCCTGGCCGTTGACCTCGGGTCCGGGCTGGAGAGACTGGCGTGGGCACGGACACGTCGACCCTGGCCGGAACTGATCCACGACAGGTTCACCGACCACGCGGACACGGACATGCTGGACGCCGTGCGTACCTCCACGCTGATCCTCGGCCATGGGATCGCCCCGGCATCACGAGGTGCTGGGGCAGCGGTACGACGCCTCACTCGCTCCATCCCGCCCGGTACGGCGCCGTTCGGACTCAGCTCACTTTGCCGCGCCTATCACCGGTACTGGGAGATCTTCGCGCCAATGAGGGTTGGTTGGCCACAGGTGACCACGCTGCTTGAACACGAGATGTCACGGGGACACGTTGCCCTACCTCGGCCGAGAATTGAGGATTGTCGAGAAGTGGACGCCAGACGCCGGGATGCGGCGCCATCTTCAATGCGAGGCTGAACTGACTTGCGCCGACGGATTCATCGTCACCATCAACATCCCCGAAGGCTCGGGGACGAAGTACTCGGTTACTGGTCGGGGTTCCTGTGGGACGGACTACCCCCGCTATCGGTGGAACGAGGCCAGCGAAGGCCCGTGGTCGAAGTTCGCGACTGGACTACGCCCGCAGGCATGGCGACGAGTGCTCCGCCGCCAAGGAGCAGGCGGGGATCGCCGAGTTGCCCCGCAGGTGCGGAGACGAGGGACACCAGGTGGACGAAGTGGGTCTCGACCACGGACTACCCCCGCAGGTGCGGGGACGGGAGCGGGCCGACGTAGGCCCATCCGCCGCACGCCGGGCTACCTTCGCGGGTGCGGGGACGAGGCGCGACTGCGGGTCAGCCAGCGCCACCCGGCCGGACTACCCCCGCAGACGCGGGGACGAGGCGCGGGACTCCCACACGGTGCGGTGTTCGGCCGGACCATCCCGCGGGTGCGGGGACGAGTCATTGATCCGGTCCCGTTCCCACGTGGAACGCGGACTACCCCCGCGGGTACGGGGACGAGTCCCATGCGGCCTGCTCGTCCACGGTCACTCCCGGGCTACCCTCGCGGGTGCGCGGACGAGCGTCCGGTGGTTCCTGGGCCTGCTCATGTGGGGCACTACTCCCGCGGATGCGAGGTCGAGCCGGTCTCCTCGGCGACGGTCGCGATGAGTACCGGACTATACCCGAGTGCGGGAACGAGGAGCAGCGAGCCCAGCCCGCGAGTGTGGGCACGGGACTATCCCCGCGGGTGCGGGGACGAGGCGGCCACCGTCGCGACCATGGACAGGTCCGGGGGACTATCCCCGCGGGCACGTGCGGGGACTAGATCCTGTGCTCCTCACCCGATTCGATGCCGTACGGAATTTCCTCGCGGGCGCGGTGACGTCGTAGGTCCCCCGTTCGATGGGACTACCCCCGCAGGCGCGGGCACAAGGTCGGGCTGCGCAACGGCATGCGACTACCCCCGCGGGTGCGGGGACGAGTGCCCGACACCTACCGCCCCGATCTTCCGGCAAAGAACTGGCATCCGCTCTATCTGCCCCGTCCTCTGCGGAGGGCGAGGCAATTCGTGTTTCAGCGCCAAGGAGTGTGCGTCGAAGTCGGTGCTTCGATGTCGGGCTCATCATGCCCCAGGTCATCATCCGACAGGCGCCCTGATCCAAGCTCCTTCCGAAGGAGATGCTGGAGCTCCAGGCGCTCAGCGCCGAAGTTCACCATCGCTGAGACCCAAACCTCACGCTCGACATCAGGAAGAGTGACGAGGGTCAGACTGCTCATTGCACCCATGACGACTTGGACCTGGAAGGCGACACGTCGTCCACCAAGCAGGGAGAGTTCCGTGGCTGCCTCGATGGTCTCCTTGTAGTACGGAGTCTGGAACGCCGGGGTCAGAGCCTCATTTTGGTCTCGGCTCTTGAAGGCATGGTGGAGCGCGTCCGCGTACATGGCCCCGTGGGTGAGGAACTGGCCCCCGAGTCGGGCGAGGTGTTCCTTGTGCTTCTGGCGTCCCGCGACGAACTGGACCCCGAACGCGGCGGTGAAGGCCAGGAGAGCGCCGCCGATACCCGCGCTCGCTCCGATGATCGCTACGTTCAAGCTGTGGCCTTCCGTGGGGCGATGAGGACATCCATAATGTCACCGAGCCTGTACCGGGCCGGGCGACCACTGACCACCGGGACGATACGCCCCAACACAGCCATCTTCCTGACGGATCGTTCGGCGACCTGACGCCTGAAGAACCGGCTGGCCGTGGCGGCGGACCGCCGCGCAGGCGCGGGGACGAGTTAGTCGCGGAGTCCTGGGACTTCGGGTAGCCCGGCCTACCCCCGCAGGCACGGGGGACGAGCCGCACGTGGCGCAATCGGTGCGTCCGTCGGGGTACTAACGCCGTAGGCGCGGGGACAAGGTCCAGGAACTCCACGCCGTCACACTCGTGGATCGGACTACCCCGCAGGCACGGGGACGAGGCCCGTGTGCGCACGATACGCACCGCCGAGGCTGGACTACCCCCGCAGGCGCGGGGACGAGGAGACGACGCTCCCCCCGGACTCCATCCACCGCGGGCTACCCCCGCAGGCGCGGGGACGAGTGGGTCTTGGTCAGCTTCGCTGCTTCGCGGGCCGGGCTACCCCCGCAGGCGCGGGGACGAGTGGCCGCCCGCCGGCCGCGCCCGCCGCCTGAGCGGGCTACCCCCGCAGGCGCGGGGACGAGGCAGTATGGCCTGTTTGTCAAGTCCGCGCAAGCGGGCTACCCCCGCAGGCGCGGGGACGAGGTTTTTTGACCTGCACGTTTATCGGCGCGGTCGGGCCATGAGCATCACTCCGTCAAAGTCCACCGGTTTCCAGCGATCCCTCCCTGCTGTCCGGACAGCCCACCCCTGTTCGTTCTTGGCGGGCTCGGCCATGACGGCCTGGCCGTCCCCGATACGTTCGGCGAGGACTTCCCAGAATCGGTCCCTGACGCGCTTTCCGGGGGTACCGATGAAGATGCCGGGGGCGGTCTCGACCATCCACCGTGTCAGGTGGCCCCGAAGCCCCTCCGGAGCGGCGATGAGCACCACGACCGTCATTGCGGGTTCCCCCCAGCCGTGCCCTCTGTGGGAGCCTGCGGAGTTTCGGGGCCGATGACGGCGATGAAGCCGCCCTCGTCGAAGATCTCCTCACCCCAGTTGACGCCGCCCTCGACCACACCTTGCTTCTCGTCCCACAGCCCGCTCAGGTCGCGGTCGATCAGTTCCTCGTCCTCGGGCAGCAGGAGCCATTTGATGTCACGGACGATCTGTGGCATGAGCTTGCCCTCTGCGACCCGGTCCCTCAGGGCCAGGCGTGCGTCGCGTTCGCTGACGCGTCCCTCCTTGGCCAGGTCGAAGGCCAGACCGATGGTGTAGTCGGCCTTGTACAAGTCAGCGATATCGAGCACAAAGGACACCGACGACCCCGTGTGCACGAACCCCAGTGCGGGGCTCGCGCCGATGCCCGTGATCACGCTGTGGCAGATGCCGTACAGGGCGGAGTTGGCCGCGGAGAGCACCCGGTTGACGTCGTCCCCCGCCGCGTGGGGTTGGCCGGGCTTGTACTCGCGGCGCTCCCAGGTCACTCCGGTGCGTTGGGAGTGCTCGCGGTAGAGCTTCCGGACCCGCGCGCCCTCCCTGCCGCGCAGCTGTTGCATGGTCAGGGTGCTCGTGTCCTCGCCGGGGAACCGCTTCCCGTACATGCGCCGGGCCACGCTGAGCCGTTCCTTTGGTCGGGTGACCAGCCACGATTGGCGAAGGATGAGCTGCGAGCCGCGGCTGGGGCCCATCCCGGCGGCGTACATGCGCACCCCGCGTTCGCCCACCCAGCAGATCGCAGTGCCTGAGTCGGCTACGAGCGCGACGGCGGCGTTGGTGATGCGAGTACCCGGGCCGACCAGGAGAACGGCGATGAAGGCCGCAGGGATGCGGACGGTGCGTTCCTTGTTGACTAAGACGACCGCGTTCTCGTCCCGGTCGATGTGGCACCGCTCGACGTAGACGCTGGAGATGCGGTCCTCGAGCTGGTACAAGTCCTGCGGGTTGGCCTTCCACCAGGGTTCAGCCACGGTTCCCACTTTCGTTGAGGGGAGCGAGGGTCAGCAGTCCGCACCCGTAGCGTTTGGCCGGCCCCAGACCGGTAAGCAGTGCGGCCCGCAGGAGTTCGGGGTCGGTGACGCGCAGCCTTCCCTCGAACGTGGCGGTCATGAGTGTGATCGGTGGTGTCCTCCCTTTGTCGTTGTGCTTCTTGTTGAAGCGCAACTGCCTGCTGGACGCCAGGCGCAGGTCCGGGGCAGCAGTGCCCTGCTCGGGCATGCCAGGAGCGCCGGCCTCTGCGGTGCGTGCGGGCGGGATCTCGAACCCGGCCTTGGAGACCCTGCGCAGCAGCCACTGCGTCTGGTGGTGGGCGGTGCGGTGCCCGACCCGGAATCCGCGCCGCAGAGGGGCATCTCCTCCACCTTCGGGAGCGTTCTCCAACGCCTTGCGCTGATGCTCGGTGAGTTTCTCGGGGGCGGCTGTGGACTGCACCGGGTTGGCGGTCACTCGGAAGGCGAACTCGCGGCCGATGGCAAGTCGGGCCAGCAGCGGCTCGTAGTCACGCACGAGTGCGTGTTCCCCATCGGCGCCGGGCCACCCGGCACGCTCGACGATGTGGTCCCAGCTGGGTTTGGTGTGCGTGAGAACGAGCAGATGCGGTTGGTGCGGGTCGAAGGTGTCCAGACGCCACAGCACCGGCTCGTCCGAGGTGCGCGCGGGAACCCCGCCCAGGACCTCCACTTTCATCCGATGGGGGTTCCGCAGCAGGGGCTGGGCGCCGCTGCGAAGGGGGTTGATGCGTATACGCGACAGGTAGGGCACGGTCTCACCAGCCGAGGATTTCGAAGGGGTCGTGGGCATCGTCTTCACGGTGGCGACTGGAGTGCACTGAGGGCGGCAGTCCGGTGGGAACCGAGACCGTGATGTGGCGCACCCGGCGCTGGCCTCTGGTGCGCATGCCCAAGGTGAAGGATGCCGGGACGTCCTCTTCGGTGTACTCGCCATTGCTGTCCTCGATCGTGGCCTGCAGGCGCACGGTCTCGGGGTTCTTGGTCTTCTTCTGGGCTTGGTGCGCTTTGTGGCCTGCCTGCCACGGGGTGCTGCGGAGCACTGATTCGACGTCCTGCCCGTGTTCGCCCAGGTCGGGCGACGGTAGCAGGACCGGTTGTGTGGGCGGGCACGATCGCCGGCCCAGCGCGAGGGGGAAGGCCGGGTTGCGTACCGCGTCGGCCAAGCCGTCGATGAGCGCTCCCGGTCCGGCCAGCGCGACGACGAACACGGCGTCCTGGAGGTAGAAGCGCTGTGTCACGTAGGTGGACTTCACCGGGGAGGTGAGCTTCTGCTCGCCCTTGGCGTTGACCTGTGTTGACCGGAGCGGTAGCCCGCGGTGGTCACTGGTGGTGTGGTAGTCGCGGAGCAGTTCGCCTGCCTGGTCCACCCGCATCGCCATGCTGAGGCCGACGAGGTCGGTAATGTCCTCACCACGCGCGCGGCCCTGGGCCGCGGCGAGCAGGCCCAGGACACCGGACTTGGTCGGTCGGCTCTGGGTGTCGCGGCGTCCGTGCTCGGGGCGCGTGGCCCAGGCCTGCAACGGCCCCGCCAATCGGAGCAACAGGACGGCTCGGTCGCTGCTCACTTCCCACTCCCGTCCCGGAGCCAGTTCTCCACCACGCCGTGCACCCGGTCCAGCAGCGCGGGGAAGGCGAGGCTGGAGCTGAAGGCTTCCTTGACCTTGTCCGCACCTTCGCCGAGCGGAGCGTAAGTGGCCAGGGTCAGGTGCGGCGCCATGCCCCAGGTCGCCGACATCTGCTGAGCTTCCTCTGCGAGCTTGACCATGGACTGTTCGGCGATGCCCGACATCTGGCCCAGGACGGGCCTTTCGAAGGCCGAGACAAGGTTGACCGGCTGGTCGGTGCGCACACAGGCCAGGACCAGGTGGGGCACGGTGCGGTGCGCGAAACTGTTCTGGTGCCCGGTGGGCATGGACAGGGCGAAGGACTCCACGAATCGGCGGACGGTCTGAGCGGTCTCGGCGTCATCGCTGAGGTTCTCGCGCAGCTGGTGAACGCCCACGGTGGCATAGCGGTAGAGCGTGGCCGCATTGAACTCCACGCGGCCGATCATGCTGGCGCCGGTCTCTTCGTCGGGGTTCTCATCGTCGACGGCGGTGTAGTAGTCGAATTCAGTGGTGACCGCATGCGTGGACAGGGCGTGGGCGACCTGGACCGCGGCGTCGACGTTCAGACGGGGCAGGTCGGCGACCATCCGGCCGAACAGGGCGACCTCGGCCGGGTGGCCGGTGCGCAGGACTTCCCGCACGTCCAGGTCCTTCAAGGCTTCCTGCAGGGCCTTGTCGTCCAAGTCCGCGAGCTGCGCCGCGCGGTCACCGATCAGGTCGACGATGGAGTCCAGCTGGGGGCGGCCGAAGAAGAGCAGGTAGGCGGACTGCTCCTCCTTCTTCGTGGACTTGGTGATGCCCAGTGGTTCGAGCAGGGCGGCGGCCAAGCGCTGGCCGGCTTCGGTGGTGAGCCCCGTGCGGGCTTCGATCCGTGCGGTCAGCAGGGACAGGATCTTCTTGGTACGGGTCGCGCGGTCCTCCTGGGGCACAGCCTCGGCGAATTCAACACGGGCGGCGCGCTTCCAGGCTTGGGAGGACACGCGTGCACGGCGCACACCGCCGTAGGTGGCGTGCTTGGGGGTGCCAGCGTCGTCTCGGTTGAGGTTGGACGGGGGCACGGTCTGCAGGATGCTCAGGTCGAGGTAGAGGCGCTTGGTCATGAGGGGCTCCTTGCGTGGATGTCCGGATGGGTCAGGCGTTGTCGCGAGCAGGGGTCGAGGCAGAGGCGTTGCGTTTGTGCCAGTCCGTGTACTGGCCGCCCCAGCGTCGGCGGATGGAGGGACGGCGCTGGGCGTCGTCCCAGTAGCGCAGGTCGCGGAAGAGCTGGGTGTAGTCGAGGGGCTGTGCCTGTTCGCGTAGCAGCGTGACCAGGCCCCGCAGGTGACCGAACAGCTCGATGCTGTCGGTGGAGGTCGCGATCATGTTCATGCGTCCATCGATCGCGTCCTGGTTGGCGCTGGCGAGCAGGTACAGGTTCAGGGCGGCTTCGCCCAGCCCTACTCCGGGCCGGTGCATGGGGGTGCGCTGGGACTGCTGGTGCACACCGAACAGGCTCAGGGCGGCGTGTTCGGCCTTGAGGGCGGCCGTGCGCCGGCCCTCCTTGTCCAGGGTGGTGTAGTAGGTCCACATTTCAGGGACGTCGCCGGCTTCGCGGCCGAGACCGCGTCGCAGGTCGGCAAGGACGCGGCCCGCCTGGGAGTCGGTGAGTGAGAACCGTTCCCACTGGTGGCGTGATGGCTGTTCGGTCTGGGACATGTCAGTTTCCTTCGGGGCTCAGCGCCTGGCGGTGCTCGGCTTGCCGGGTCAGCTTCTTGCGCACAGTCGCGCGGAAGTACCGCTGCGCACTGCTTTCGGAGTACAGGCGCTTGTCGATCTCGCGTCCTGCGAAGACATGGGCGGGGGCGGCGTCGAGGAGGCGTTCGGCGTGCTGCTCGCTGATCTGCCAGGCCCGTTGTTCCCAGGCATGCATGACCCGGTCCAGGTGCTCGTCGTCATCGGCGTGGTGCTGGGTCAGGGCCAGGACCCGCCGCGCCAGTGGATCCAGAGCGTGCAGCAGCCCCGCTCCGGGGTGGTGGCCTCTGTCCCAGGGGATGGGGTCTCCGCCGCCGGCTCTGCGCAGGTCGACGTCCATGCGGTCCAAGGCCCGGGCGAGTGTGTCGGCCTGATCGACTAGCTCGGTGACCAGGTCCCTGGTGCGGTCATCGGCCGACAGGGCGGTGATCGGGAGGGGGATCTCGTCGGCGATGACGTCTTCGACGACCGCGGACTGGTTTCCGTAGACCACGCCCACGGCGGTGATCCGCAACGGGTAGGTGTTGGGTAGCGCGTCGTCGACTTGGAGGTCGAAGATCCGGCGGAGCAGGTCGCTGGTCACTTCCCGGTCCCCGTCACCGCCTTCGGGGAGGTTGACGGCCAGCAAGGATTCCAGTCCCTGCCAGATGGCCCTGCCGGGGCGGTGGCGCCGGGGGCGCCACTGTGACTGGTTCTTGCGGGGCTTGGCGACCCAGGTCCATGCGGTGTGCGGTTCGGTTTCCGGGATGCGGCTGAGACGGTCTCCTGCGCACACAACGACCCTGGTCACCCGCACCCCGTCAGGGGTCTGCTGGGGAACGAGCCGGATCCGGCGGGACTGCCAGGTGAGCAGGTCCATCAGGCCCAGTTCCGGGCGGATGGACCACTCGGGTGATCCGGGCGAGGCGATGCCTGTGGCCTGGTCCTGTGGGCGAAGGTCGCGGGCCCGCCATTGCGGCCGGTCGCCGCTGCGCCGGACGGGGGTGCGGGGCGGCAGGTTGAGCATGAGGGTCTCGAACAGCGTGGCCCCGGTGGGGATGACGATGCCCAACTGCCCCAGGGGCCCGGTGGGGTTGCCTGTGGTCTTGCCGTTCTTGGCCTGGGAGTCCCCTGCCGCGCCGGTCTTGATGGCCGCGGTGTCCCAGCAGTGGGTGTTCAGCAGCCACCACGCGGCTTCGGCCGGCCGTAGGGGCAGGGTGTCGGCCTCGGTCAGCGTCGAGAAGAGCGGGACGTTGTTTCCCGTGGCGATCGAGGGGATCAGAAGTGCGCTGCCCTTGGTCTCCTTGGTCGGGCTTTCCAGACCTGCGACCTGAGCGAAAGGGTGGCTCTCGGAGAACAGGTCGAAGAAATCGCGGTGTTCTTCGAGGTAGTCAGCGATGGCCTGTCGCTGCGAGGAGTCGAAACTGCCCTGTGAGAACCACTGGCCCCATTGTTGGGTCGTGCGGGGAGAGCCGATGGAGTCCAGGAGAACGGGCACCAGGACCTGGCGCAGCACCGCAGGGAAGAGCGTGGGGCGAGGGAAGGCGGGCCCTGAGTAGCAATGCGATTCCACAAGTGCTTCTTGGAGGGAGTGCTCCTGAATCTCGCCCTGGGGTGAACTCAATGGAATCCATGGATCATCGACAAGATTGCACACGAAATAGACCACCTAAGGCACAAGAGGGGGAATCGGCTCGTTCGAGAGTTTATCGGACACCGGCTGCGGTGTCGGCTTTTTGGGGAAAACACCCGATCTATTTCGGGCACTGTCAGTGCGTCATTTATTGCGCCTGGTCACGAGGCCGAGGCTGTCGTCGTAGCGGACGCGTTCGGTGCCCAGGTCCGCCCGTCCCTCAGGCCCAAGGACCAGGGCGGGGAAGTATCGCAGCCAGGGGTCGTCCGTCCATCCGTCCAGGGGGCGCAGTTCCTCGGCTGCCTTGGTCAGACGGGCGGGCAGGCGTGTGAGTCCGCCCAGCACGGCCTCCCGGACGTCCTCACTGGCCTCGCCGTGCACACCGATCCACTCACCGGTCAGCGCGGTATAGCCCCTGCCGTTGTGGCGGACGATCAGGACCTCGACGGTGGGCGGACCGTCGCGGACCACGGCTTCGAGGTCCTTCTCCTCCCGAGCGCCGGCGCTCTTATAGTGCAGGCCCTGCAGTGTGGGAGCGGCCCACTGGCCAGGGTCGGCGCGTGTGAGAAGGAAGTGTTCCGCAGCTGCGCTGCGGTTGCGTTCGGTGACGGCCCACTCGGCGCCCGAAGCGCGCTCGTCTTCCTGGAGCTTGGGTGGGCAGACGGGTTCCCCGTCGTAGCCGCGTGCCACCAGAGTGGGGATCTGATCGGGCAGGGTCCAGCCGTCCGGTGACTGGTTGACCAGGGCTGCGCTGCGCAGAAGCAGGTACCGGCTGTAGATGTGTTCGGAGGCGGCACGCATCTGGGGCTTGTACTCATCGGGCACGGTGCCGGTGATCAGCACGCGCGGGAGGCGGAAGTGCTCAGGCCGAGCGGTACCGGTGTGGCGGTGCAGCCGACCAATGCGCTGCAGCAGCAGGTCGATGGGGGCCAGGTCGGTGACCAGCAGGTCCGCGTCGACGTCGAACGACTGCTCGGCCACCTGCGTGGCCACCACGATCATCCGCTCGCGGTGTTTGGCGCCTGGTCCCATCCGGCGCACGCACTCGGCCGTCCTCTCTGCGCGGTGGGCGGCGCAGAGCCTGCCGTGGAGCAGGTGGACCTGGCCGGGGTAGCGGGTGTGCAGCTGCTCGAAGACCCGCTGGGCGCGGTCGACCTCGTTGAGGATGACCAGGACGACTCCGCCCTCGGCTGTTTCCTGGACGATGCGCTCGGCGATCGGCTCGCCCTCATCGGACACGTCCGGGAGCCACTCAAGTCGGACCGTGCTCGCCTCGCGCCAGCTCACCGTGCTCTGTGCCCTCATGACCGGCCGTCCCTGTTCGACGTGGCCGGTGGTCACGGACGGGTAGCCCTCAGGATCTGGGACGGGGCCGATGTCGTAGGTGTCCGCGGCGCTCAGGGCTCCTTGGAGGTAGGCCTGAACCAGCGATGTGCGCTGGGCCGGCGGAAGGGTCGCCGAGAGCAGGATGACGGGGACTCCCGCTTGGCCGAGCCATCGCAGGGCTTCGGTGAGGAAGCAGCTCATGTAGACGTCGGCGGCGTGCACTTCGTCGAGGATGACGACCTTGCCGGCCAGACCCGCGAATCGGAGCATGACGTGGCGGGTGCGTGTGGCCGCGTAGAGGAGCTGGTCGATGGTGCCGACTCCGAAGGGCGTGAGCAGACCCCTGTTGCGGCCCAGGAACCACAGGGCGGGCCCGAAGCGCTCGGCTTCCGCGTGCGTCGAGAGGCCGAAGGGGTCGTCCATGCCGAACTCGTCGCAGTCCACACCGGTGTAGTCGGCATCAGGAGAGCCGTCGGCCGGATCCCATAGTTCGCGCCAGTGGGGGTTGAACATCTTCTTGCCGTGCAGCAGGGCCACCTGGGCTTCCAGCTCCGAGTCGAAGCCGGCCACCCACGAGCGCATCTGGGAGTAGATCGGATCACTGGTGGCCTGGGTGGGCATGCCCATGAACACCCCGTCGCAGCCGAACCGCGCTGCCTTGATCTCGGCGGCGGCGAAGGCTCCCTTGCTCTTCCCTTCGCCCATGGGAGCTTCGACGACCACAATGCCGGGCTCGGCCATGTCGCGGACAGCGTCCACGAGCATCTTCTGGAAGGGCCGGGAAGGGTCGCCGAATCGAGCGGCCACCAGGTCCTCGAGGTCGGGCACCTGGAGGGCACCCCATCCACCGCGCAGACGCAGGTCCTCAACGGCCTTCTCAGCCCGGGTACGCGCCTGGACCAGGCTGACCTGCGAGATGTGCTCGATGCCGGGGAAGTGCTGATGGTTGCTGGCGATCCAGTCCGCCATGATGATCAGCCCGGACAACGCCATCTGCTCGGCCCTGGAGGGCGCCTGCACGGGCTGGGGAGCGGGGATGTCTTGGTAGCCCACGGCGCGGGTCACCACGGCGACCAGCGCGTGCTGAACCTGCGGCCATCCTGGGAGCTTGGCGCCCTGGTGGTCGTCCCTCGCCTGGGAGGAGCGCAGAACCTGGCTCTTGGAGGGAAAGGCGCCGTGGTGACCGGCGACGAGGGGCCAGACCCAGTCGATGTGTTCGGTGCCCTCCCAGTGCTGCTTGAGGACGGTGAGCAGGAGGTGGCCGCCGGCCTTGTCGTGTCGCCAGCGGTTGTTGCTCAACCGCCGGTCTCTCCAGGTCAGGCCGACCGCCCGGACCCGTGCGGCTCCTTCTGCGTCGAGTGCCTGGAATGCGGGGGTGGCCTTGCCGCAGTCGTGCATGGCGCACAGCCACATGAAGAACCTTTTGCCCTGACCGCCGGAAATGCGGCCTAGGAGGCTCCGTGTCCTGGGTGCTAGGTAGTGTTCCCAGAGCTGCTCGGCCACGGCCGCGCTGTCGAGTAGGTGACTCAACAGGAGGTTGATTTTTCCGCCGCCGTTTTTGCGCGATTTGCCCCAGAGTGCGCCGAGGTGGGACTGGGTTTCCTTACTGAGGCCGAGCTCGCGGAAGATGGTTTCCACCGGCGGGTCTGGCTGTTGTCGACGAACGCACATCAGACTGGTGTTCTCCTTGGGCAGGAATGGGGGTTCTGACGGCGGGACCGCACTGTGGCACACGGCTACGACAATCCGGCGCGCACTGCGAAGCTGCGGTGGAGTGTTACTCTGCCCAACCTCGAAAGGGTTCGCAACCGAATGAAAACGACACCATCGGGCCCTAAAAGCGCAGGTCATCAAGGCTCGTCCCCGCACCCGCGGGGGTAGCCCGAGCGCAGCGAGCAAGACATGCGCCTGGAACGCCTCGTCCCCGCACCCGCGGGGGTAGCCCTGACGGGCTCGAGCAGGAAGGCGGGCACGACCCTCGTCCCCGCACCCGCGGGGGTAGCCCCCGGGCGGGGGCTTTTTTGTGCCCTGACCCCCGCTCGTCCCCGCACCCGCGGGGGTAGCCCCCGACTGCATCTGAGCGACTCAGGACTGAGGACCTCGTCCCCGCACCCGCGGGGGTAGCCCCCGCCGCCTCCTGTGGAAGCTCTCCAGCGAGAACTCGTCCCCGCACCCGCGGGGGTAGCCCCCTCACCAACCGAGTTCGCAAGGTTTAGGGGTCCTCGTCCCCGCACCCGCGGGGGTAGCCCGGTGTGGGACATCTGGCAGCGCAACCAGTGGGACCTCGTCCCCGCACCCGCGGGGGTAGCCCCCACGCCATACGGGTGCACCGGGGTGAAACGGTCTCGTCCCCGCACCCGCGGGGGTAGCCCCGGCTCCTACCAGGTCGAGCTGATCCTGCGCTCCTCGTCCCCGCACCCGCGGGGGTAGCCCCTTCGCGCCGTGGCGCAGGGCACCTGTCGAGATCTCGTCCCCGCACCCGCGGGGGTAGCCCCGCCTGAGTGAGCACATCGACCGGGTAGGTGTTCTCGTCCCCGCACCCGCGGGGGTAGCCCCCAGCGCCGCATCAGGCTCCGCATGCAGTGGAACTCGTCCCCGCACCCGCGGGGGTAGCCCGGCGGGGGCACTTTGGGGCTAGTTGTAGGTGATCTCGTCCCCGCACCCGCGGGGGTAGCCCGCGACCTCCCACGCCTCAATCTCGTCGGTGAGACTCGTCCCCGCACCCGCGGGGGTAGCCCGTCGAGCGCCAGGCCCTCGATGACCTCGGACAGCTCGTCCCCGCACCCGCGGGGGTAGCCCCTTGCATTGGCCCTGGCCAACACCAAACCAGGACTCGTCCCCGCACCCGCGGGGGTAGCCCAGCAGGGACGAGTCCAGCGAGGACACGTTCGCGCTCGTCCCCGCACCCGCGGGGGTAGCCCGCCGCCCGCAGCCTCGCCATCTGCGAGGCCATCCTCGTCCCCGCACCCGCGGGGGTAGCCCTCGTCTTCGCTGCTGACGAAGGACAACACTCATCTCGTCCCCGCACCCGCGGGGGTAGCCCGGTGCCCGCCGTGATTGCCACCCGCGACGCGCACTCGTCCCCGCACCCGCGGGGGTAGCCCGCGGGGCCCCCAGTCCTCCTCGACCTGGCGGGCCTCGTCCCCGCACCCGCGGGGGTAGCCCCTTGAGTTCCGGGTCGTCGACGAGGTTGCCGACCTCGTCCCCGCACCCGCGGGGGTAGCCCGTGCGGGATGGCCTCTACGCAGTCGTGCAGGTACTCGTCCCCGCACCCGCGGGGGTAGCCCGTTCCGACCCGCGCGTCCGGTGCGGCCGACCGGGCTCGTCCCCGCACCCGCGGGGGTAGCCCCGTGGGCGTGCCCGAGGAACTGCTGCTCCACCGCTCGTCCCCGCACCCGCGGGGGTAGCCCCGTGGGCGTGCCCGAGGAACTGCTGCTCCACCGCTCGTCCCCGCACCCGCGGGGGTAGCCCCCGGTCAATGATCCGATCGCCGAGGGTGCGCAGCTCGTCCCCGCACCCGCGGGGGTAGCCCTGGCCACGGGAACAGGTGACGAGACGGCGGGGCCTCGTCCCCGCACCCGCGGGGGTAGCCCCCGTATCCGTACGTGGCGGCAACCGTGCGGGCGCTCGTCCCCGCACCCGCGGGGGTAGCCCGTACAAGACCACGAACTTCTTCGGCCAGGAGGTCTCGTCCCCGCACCCGCGGGGGTAGCCCGGCGGCCGTACCCAGGGCCGCCTGTGCGGCGCGCTCGTCCCCGCACCCGCGGGGGTAGCCCGCGGTCGCGTCGTTGGCGTCGCTCGTCGACCAGCTCGTCCCCGCACCCGCGGGGGTAGCCCCGCGGACCTGCCGGTGCTGGACTGGACCGTCAGCCTCGTCCCCGCACCCGCGGGGGTAGCCCCTTCCTCCAGGAGCTCCACGAGCTCACCCCAGACTCGTCCCCGCACCCGCGGGGGTAGCCCCACGATCGCGGTCGTGGACACCCCGCAGGCGGACTCGTCCCCGCACCCGCGGGGGTAGCCCGGTGCCGGCCTTTTTCGCACCCCCCCACACACCCTCGTCCCCGCACCCGCGGGGGTAGCCCTCGCCTTTGCGATGATCTGGTCTCGAATGTCCGCTCGTCCCCGCACCCGCGGGGGTAGCCCCCCGCTCCGCTGCGGCCACCAGCTCCTCACGCGCTCGTCCCCGCACCCGCGGGGGTAGCCCGCGGTCGGACTGGTCACCCCCCGCATCAGCCCGCTCGTCCCCGCACCCGCAGGGGTAGCCCCCGGCCACCCGGTGCCCGTCCGACGTCCGCCCCCTCGTCCCCGCACCCGCGGGGGTAGCCCGCCGAGCGCGTTCACGGCGGTGTCTCCGTGGATCTCGTCCCCGCACCCGCGGGGGTAGCCCGCCCTCCGGTGCGTCCTGGGTGGTGGGGTCGAACTCGTCCCCGCGCCCGCGGGGATAGTCCGCGCGGGTGTGGCTCACCGCGGCCCTCCCTGGTCTCATCCCCGCACCCGCGGGGATAGTCCTCGGCCGGAGGCCCGTAGTGGTGACCAGGCTTGTCCCCGCACCTGCGGGGATAGTCCGGACGTGTTCGACCTCGACGCCGTAGAGAAGGACTCCGTCCCCGTGCCTGCAGGGGTAGTCCGGGGTGGTTCTCCAACCCGGGGGATACCACCGATCCGTCCCCGCGCCTGCGGGGGTAGTCCAGGGCCCCGCCAGCCCCTGACTGCCCGCTCCCTTTCGTCCCCACGCCTGCGGGGGTAGCCCCCCGAGGATCCAGCCGATCGGCCCGGCGCCGAGCTCGTGTCAACGACGTTCGAAAAGTGACCCCCTCACGACGCCTGAAGGTTGACCCCTCCTTTCGCGTGTGAACTGCTAACGAGTGGTCCCGGCCGATGGCGGAACCCGACCCAGATCCCGGTCCTTCAACCGATAGCTGTCACCCTTGAGCGGAACCACCTCCGCGTGGTGCACCAGGCGGTCGATCATCGCCGCTGCCACCGTGTCGTCCCCGAACACCTCGCCCCACCGACCGAACGCCTTGTTCGACGTCACGATCAACGACGCCCGCTCATAGCGGTTCGAGACCAGCTGGAAGAACAGGTTGGCCGCCTCCGGCTCGAACGGGATGTAGCCGACCTCGTCCACCACCAGCAGCGGATACCGACCCAACCGGACCAGCTCCGCCTCCAACCTCCCGGCCGCATGAGCATCAGCCAACCGGTTCACCCACTGCGCCGCGGTCGCGAACGCGACCCGGTGCCCGGCCTGGCAGGCCCGGATCCCCAACCCGATCGCCAGGTGCGTCTTGCCCGTCCCCGGCGGGCCCAGGGGTAGCCCCTCATGAGGCCTGACGGCCGCCGGTCCGGAAGCTCGTCCCCGCACCTGCGGGGGTAGCCCTGCATTCAAATGGTCCAGGAGCCTGACCAGCGACTCGTCCCCGCACCCGCAGGGGTAGCCCGGAGCGCTGGAAGGCCAACGTCGGCGGACTGGGCTCGTCCCCACACCCGCGGGGGTAGCCCAGAGAGCGACCCCATCCAAGCTTCGTGTATCTGCTCGTCCCTGCACCCGCGGGGGTAGTCCGGCCAAGGGCACCGCGTGGGAGTCCGCCGTCCGCTCGTCCCCGCGCCTGCGAGGGTAGTCCCAGGAACCGGCGGTTGATGACCTTAGGGACCGCTTCGTCCCCGCACCCGCGGGGGCAGTCCTAGGTCCCCGGGCAGACCAGCCTCCTGGAGTAGCTCGTCCCCGTGCCCGCGGGGGTAGTCCGATCTGGGACCCGCCCACCGACCCTGCCGAGGCCTCGTCCCCGTGTCCGCAGGGGTGGTCCCAGCTGGGCCCACAGAAGGTTGACCGCGTCCTGCTCGTCCCCGCACCCGCGAGGGTAGTCCGTCGGTTTCGATCGTCTGGACGTTCACCCCACCCTCTTCCCCGCGCCCGCAGGGGTAGGTCGGAGAGGTCGTCGCAGTGCCCGGGGAGACCAAGCTCGTCCCCGCACCCGCGGGGGTAGCCCGCACCGCACGGCCCTGTGGGCGGACGGCGAGGCCTCGTCCCAGGGCCACGTCCACGTCCCGCCGGGTGTTTTCCTCGTCCCTGTACCCGCGGGGGTAGCCGGCAGGCCCAGATGTCGGAGAGCGAATGCGAGATCTCGTCCCCGCGCCTGCGGGAATAGTCCCGGGTTCGTGGTGCCGTAGTCGACGCCCACGGACTCGTCCCCGCGCCTGCGGGGGTAGTCCCCACGCGATGGCTTGGACTGCAGATCAGGTCATCTCGTCCCCGCACCCGCAGGGGTAATCCGCCGATCCCTCCGCACATCCTGGGTCGGCCTGACTCCCCGCACCCGCAGGGGTAGTCCCCCGTTGGTGGCGTCCTCGGCCTGCACAAACAGCTCGTCCCCGCGCCTGCGGGGGTAGCCCGCGGTGGGACGCCTACCGCGCCGAGCGCGCCTGTTTGCCCCCGCACCCGCCGGGGTGATCCCGGGCGCGCGGATCCTGGAGATCGGCACCGCCTCGTCCCCGCTCCTGCGGGAGTAGTCCCCGGCCGCCGCCCCACCCAGAGAAGGGCACTACCTTGTACCCGCACCACGGGGGTAATCCCGCCGACGGCATGTCCACGCCGATGGACCGGCTCTCGTCCCCGCGCCTGCGGGGGTAGTCCCCGCCCCGACACCTGACCTCCGTGCCCACCCGGCTCGTCCCCGCGCCTGCGGGGGTAGTCCGGTGACACACTGTGACGATTTTGGCGGAGTACACTCCTCCCCGCGCCTGCGGGGGTAGTCCGCATCGCGCTCGGCCGCGGGTCCCGCTCCGGCGCTCGTCCCCGCGCCTGCGGGGGTAGTCCGTCGCGGGTGTGCTTGGAGAAGCTCAACCTGATCTCGTCCCCGCGCCTGCGGGGGTAGCCCACGGCGCGCTCACCCATCGTGAGGGCATCCAGCACCTCGTCCCCGCGCCTGCGGGGGTAGTCCGCATCGCGCTCGGCCGCGGGTCCCGCTCCGGCGCTCGTCCCCGCGCCTGCGGGGGTAGTCCGTCGCGGGTGTGCTTGGAGAAGCTCAACCTGATCTCGTCCCCGCGCCTGCGGGGGTAGTCCGATGGCCGACGCGGTGGCGTCCAGGATCTTCCGCTCGTCCCCGCGCCTGCGGGGGTAGTCCTGGGCTGCTCTGGACGGTTTGCGTAGATTACGACTCGTCCCCGCGCCTGCGGGGGTAGTCCGTCGTCCACGTCGGTGTCCTCCTGGTGGTCGACCTCGTCCCCGCACCCGCGGGGGTAGTCCCCTGTGGCAGCGCAACATGTTCGCCGTCCGAGCCTCGTCCCCGCACCCGCGGGGGGTAGTCCACCGTGACTGAGGTGGGTGAGGGCGCCGTCCCCCTCGTCCCCGCACCCGCGGGGGTAGCCCGTGAGCGGCGATGCGATCGAGGTCGTCCACGGTCTCGTCCCCGCACCCGCGGGGGTAGCCCGCTGCTGGACGGCAAGGATGCCGCGGTTCGCGCCTCGTCCCCGCACCCCCGCGGGGATAGTCGCCACCTCGGCGTGATCATGACGCACGTGCGCCCCTCGTCCCCGCACGCGCGGAGGTAGTCCGGCACTTGCGCTGTGCACCATCGTCTGGGCGGCCTCGTCCCCCCACCCGCGGGGTTAGTCTGCTCGCGTCCTACGCCCCCGGGGACACCCTCGCCTCGTCCCCGCGCCTGCGGGGGTAGTCCGGTGATGGCGCCCCGGTTGCGTACGCCGGACTTCTCGTCGCCGCACCCGCACGGGGGCAGCCCGCAGGCCCAGATATCGGAGAGCGAATGCGAGATCTTGTCCCCGCGCCTGCGGGGATAGTCCGTTGCCGGAGTACCTGTGGGAGGGCGAGACCGTCTCGTCCCCGCGCCTGCGAGGGTAGAACCGGCGGTTGATGACCTTAGGACCGCCTCGTCCCCGCACACGCGGGGGTAGTCCGAGCAGCTACTCGACGCCGCAGTCTCAGAACTGCTCGTCCCCGCACCCGCAGGGGTAGCCCGAGGTCAGGAAGGGTGTGGAGAGGAGAAGCAAACTCGTTCCCGCGCCTGCAGGGGTAGTCCGCCGCCATACGTGCAGATCGCGGACCACTACTGCTCGTCCTCGCACCTGCGGGGGTGGTCCGCTCGCCGTGTACTCCGTCCTTGCACTGGCGCGCTCGTCCCCGCGCCTGTGAGGGTAGTCCCGGTAAGGGTTCGTGCATCGATGCCCGCGAGTTCTCGTCCGCGCACCCGTGGGGGTAGACGTTGAATCCGAGGCTGGTCTCGCCCGCGCACTCGCGGGGGGGCATCACCCTCGTCCCCACACCCGCGGAGGTAGACCGTACCTCAGCATGATGGCCGACAGATGAACCGTTCTCTGCCAGGGACAATGACCGCGAAGCAGCAGCGATAAGCACCAGCACGGCCGCCAAAGCCGAAAAGGGCGAGCAGGGACCGAGTGAGGGTTATCCCGGGCGGGTGGCGGACATGAAGCGGGCGGAGTAGTAGGGGCCGTTGACCGGCTCGACGCGGATGTTCTTGCCGGTGCTCGGGGCGTTGACCATCTTGCCGTCGCCGACGTACATGGTGACGTGGGCAGGCGGGGCACCGGGACCGCCGGTGTCGTAGAAAAGCAGGTCTCCGGGGGCCAGCGCGTCCAAGGTGACGGAGGTTCCGAAGTTGACCTGGTCGGTGGTTACGCGCGGGATGGAGACTCCGGCGGCTTCCCAGGCCTTCATGGTCAGGCCGGAGCAGTCGAAGCCGTGCGGGCCGGTGCCGCCCCAGACGTAGGGCTTGCCGACCTGGGCCAGGCCCCACTCAGCGGCGGTTCTCCCCCGCTCGCTGGCATCGGCGGGCACCTGGTGTGCGGTGGGATCGTCGAGGTTCATAGCGGTGTACTCGTCGATGTGGGACAGGACGTTGTCGACGTAGGTGTCCCAGGGGTTGTAGCGGTACAGAGCTTCGCGGAGCTGCGCGCGGTCAGTGAAGTCGACGGTGTTCTGCGGGTGGCTGGTGCACAGCTCCACGGTGGTGGCAGCGGTGGCGTCGTAGACGTTGTGCGGGTCCGCCTCCCCGTCGTCATTGCCGTCGACGCCGCGGTCGGCCCACCAGGCGGGCAGGAGCTGGGTGACGCCGACGGCGGCGTCGTAGGTGGTGTCGCTGTCCCAGCGGCCGTCGTCGGTGTCGTGGTGCGGGGTCCAGTTGTTGCCGACGCCCGTCCCGTTCAGGAGCGGGCCGATGATCGGCGGGGTGGTGTCGCCGTTGGCGGCGATCGTGTGGCCGGCGGCGTGGTCGGACTCCTCACGACCGATTCCGGCGAGGATGGCCCAGGTCATGCCGGTGCAGCCGGGGTGGAGTTCCTCCAGGCGGGCTGCTGCGGTGACGTAGGCGTCCATGAGTACGTCGGGGATGCCGGCGATCCTCCCTGGGGCGGTCTCGGACTGGCGTTGGCGCTCCTGGCTGCCGATGCCCACCGAGCCGATCATCGGCACGAGTACCAGGAGCGCGATGGCGCCGCCGAGGGCGAGTTTGAGCACGGTCAGGTGAGCTCGATCATCGAGCGCAAGGTGCAGGCGGGATCTCCTGCTCGGCGCCAGATGGGACGTGCCGGCCCCGGGTAAGTGAGTTGGTCGAGGGTGGTCACGTGAACGGGCACCCATCCGCCGCCGACATCGAGCACGCGGCACAGGTTGGTGAGCCGCTTCGGGCCGGTGACGATGAACAGCACCGGGGAACGGAGTTGGGTCTCCTCGGCGAGGTTGCGGTAGCGGCTGATCTTCGCCGCGACGCGGGCCAGCGGTTCAGTCCCGGTGTCGTATTCGACGAAGGCGTCCACGTCGGTGTCATTCTGCCGCCAGCGCAGGTAGGCGTCCGGGCGGACGTGCCGGCCCCAGTTCGTCTGGCATCGGGCCTGTGGCCACCAGCGCTGCAAGCTGGCGCTTTGGGTGGCGCGGGCGTTGGTCGCGAAGGCCACGTAGGACTGCGCGAGTCCGATGGTGTGGGGCAACTGGCTGGAGATGCGCATGCGCCGCTGCGCGTCGGGCCGGTAGCCGATCTGTTGGGGTGTGAGGCCCTGTCGTCCGGCGAGTATGCGCGCCCCTTCGAGGGCGAGTGTCCAGTGGTAGGGGGCGTTCCAGTGGCCTTGCCGGGGCACGAACCGGTCCACTGTGTCTCGCTCAGCGAGTTTGAGAAGTCGGCGCTGCGCGGCTCGTGAGTAGGTCCCGTTGAAGAACAGCTCTCCGATCTGCGGAGTGGTCAGGACCCGGTGGGTGTGCAGGGCCCGGAGGATGCGGGTGTCGCGGTCGGTGAGTGCGATCGTGGCCGTCATCGTGTCCCCTCCTGACGCGGGTCCGTCATCCGAGTACGGGTCGGTGGTGGGGAGAAGCGGCGGGCGGCCTTACGAACCTGACGGGCTCGGCCCTTGACGGGGTCGGGCAGGGGCAGGGTTCGCATGGTCGCGGCCGGGAGTTCGGCAGCGCCGTGGATGGTGCGGACCGCGGCCTGGTAGGGGCCGAGGTGGGACAGGTCGTGGGCGTTCAGGTGCGGGAGCGTGTGCTGGGCGAGTATCGCGGCGTCGGCGGGTGAGGTGGTGAAGAAGATCTTCGTGCGGGTGTTGGTGGCCACGGCTGTGCGTGTGGCCGGTGGGAGCTGGCCCAGGTCCTGGTGGGCGAGGACCATGGCCGCGCGGTAGCCCCGGGCTTCGGCGAGCATGTCGGCGACCGAGCCGGGCAGTTGCAGGAAGTTAGCGGCTTCGTCGAGGTAGACGGCGGTGTCCGGGCGTCGGTCTTCGGGAACGGCTGCGCGAGCGGTGATGGCGTTCCAGGCGGCGGACAGCACGAGCGTGCCGATGAGCGCGGAGGTGTCCTCGCCCAGGTGGCCCTTGGGCAGGCGCACGAGGGCCAGGCCGCCATGGTCGAGCAGGGCGGGCAGGTTCACAGTGGAGGCGCCGGAGGCCAGAACGGCCGCTGCCCAGGGCCGCAGCAGGATGGCGCGGAGCTTGTTGAGCAGTGGGTCGGTGGCGGCGGCGCGCATCTGCGGGGACTGTCGTTCGTACCAGCGCCAGAAGTCGGCCAGGGCCCCGTTCATCCTCGCCGCGGACAGAATCCGAGTACGCCAGGCGTCGTCCGCGAGCAGGCGCGGGATGTGCCCGATGGTCAGGCCGGGGTCCTTCGCGCGGGCGAGGGTGAGGGTGCTCGCTCGGAGGATGTCCTCGGTGCGCGGTCCCCAGGAGTCGGCGTAGATCCGGTGCAGGATGCCGGTGACGGTGTCAGCTGCGTGATCGGGGCTGCCGAGTTGGAGGACGTTGATGCGCGGTGGCGGGGTGGAGTCGGCCGGGTCGAAGACGACGGTGCGGCCGATGGCGCGTTTGGGCAGGCGGTCGAGGACGTCCAGGACGAGGTCGCCGCGGGGTTCGATGACCAGGGCGCTGCGTCCGGCTTCGGCGTCCTGGCAGATCATCCGGGCCAGGAGCGTGGATTTGCCGGAGCCGGTCTTGCCGATGATGTGAGTGTGCTGGCGGGCGTCGGCGATGCCGTGGGCGATGGGGCGCCGTGGTCCGGCGTCGGCTTCGCCGATGACACGGACTCTTCCGGAGCGAGGCACGTCTGGGCTGGGAGCGACGCGGCGGGCGCCGGCGCGGGTGAGCCCGGGGACGGCCGGGTCGGTGGGCAGGTGGGCGATGGCAGCGAGTTCGGTGGTGCTGAGCAGGTAGCCGCGGGCCAGGTAGCGGCGGTTCGTCCACAGGTTGGGGAAGGGCATCCAGCGTCGGCGCAGGGAGTTGAGGCCGGAGGTGTAGGCGGCCAGGGTCGCGGCGACGGACCGGCTCCGTCCGCGCAGGCGCTGCCTGGCCTGGACGCTGGCGTGTTCGGTGGTGAGTAGGACGCTGACCTGGCAGGCCAGGCGCGGTGAGGACGCTTTGGTGAGGATCGCGCGGACGTCGTCGGTGATGCCCGGCAGCACGGTCGTTCGAGACCCGGTGTGTCGCGTGAGTGGGTCGGGGACGAGCGGAGTGTGCAGGCCGCGCAGGCGTGCGGCGGTATCGCGGACACGGGCGGCTCGGCGTGCGGGTGCGGGGCGTGCACAGACACGAACCACAGCGTGCTGTCCCGGTGAGAGGTCGGAGAGCTCCCCGAAGAGGTTGCGCAGGGGGTCGTCGGTGAACTTGGTGCGCAGCGGGTAGTGGTCGCCTCGGGCCATGCCCATCCACCGGCCGAAGGTGTGCGCTCCGTGCGGGATGGCGCTCGTGGTGGGGACCCGGTGGGTGGTGGCGCCTGGCCAGTCGGCGGCCACGGCACGCTCGACCGCCCCGACGTTGACGGCGCCGGGGATCCACAGCTGGATGCGCGCTCCACGCTCAGATGCCACATACTCCCAGGCCAGGTGCGGTGCGAGGAGGCGGTGTGTCCAGCGTGGCCGCAGGAGCCCGAGCACGGTGGTCCAGAAGGCCTGGGCGTGGTCGATGGTCGTGGTGGGCGGTGCGTGGATCTCCAGAGTGTGGGCGCCCTTGGCCAGGTAGGTATGGCGGATCCAGCGCAGGGCGAACACGGAGGCGATCCACAGCAGCAGGGCGAATCCAGTGATGGTGGCCAGGAGCATCAGGTTGACGGTGATCACTGGTGGTTCTCCATTCGCGCGAGTTCGGCGGGGTCGGTGGTGATGAGCCGGTGTTCGACGGGTGAGGCGATGGCGCGGAAGACGGCGCGGTGCTGCCCGGCAGCCAGGAGGGCGCTGCCGCGTTCGGTGGTGGCGACGATCTGGCGTTCTCCGTGGGAGAGGTGGAAGGACTCGCAGACGGCGTCGAGGTTCTGCGGGGCCTGGCGAAGCAGGATCTGGGTGGCGGCGTTAGCGGCGACGGCTCGGCCGAGGTCGGTGGCGAGCAGGTCGGCGACGTCCTGGGTGATGAGAGTGAGTCCGGCCCAGTGGCGTCGGGCGTTCTTGGCGAGCTGGAACAGGTACCGGGCGCCGACGGGATCGCGGAGCAGCGTCCAGCCCTCATCGATGGTGATGAGCCGAGGCCGCCGAGGGCCGGGAGCGCTGACCTGGCGCCACAGGGCGTCCAGGATCAGCAGGAGACCGACGGTCTTGAGCTGCTCGGGCAGGTGGTGCAGGGACACGACGGTCAGGTGGCCGGTGAGGCGGGCGGTGCTGGGGCCGTCGAAGAGGCCGCGGTGGGATCCATCGGTGAAGGGCGCGAGTTTGTCGGCAAGGCCGGTCCCGGCGCTGGCGTGGTCGACTTCGCCAGCAACTGCGCGAAGGCGCGTGACCAGGTCCGCCAGGACCGGGGGTGTCCGGTCCCAGGTGGCTGGGTCCTGAGTGATGCCGCGTTCGGCGTAGGCGGCCAGGACGGCGCGGTCCAGGGCGGCGCTCTCGGACGCGTGCAGGGAGCCGACCATGGCGGCCACCAGGGTGTGCAGGAACAGCACCCGTTGGGAGAAGGCCTGTTCGCCGGTGGCGGGCAGGTCGAAGGGGTTGAGACGCCCCTGTTCCAGTCCGAGGCGTACGCGGTTGCCCGCGACGACGTCGGCCAGCCGACCGTATTCGTCGGTGGGGTCGATGACGCTGACCTGGACCCCCGCGTACAGGGACCGCAGCAGTTCGAGCTTGGCCAGGTAGGACTTCCCAGCCCCGCTGCGGGCCAGGATGATCGCGTTGGAGTTGTCCAGCCCGCCGTGGAACCGGTCCCAGACCACCATCCCGCCGGAGTGCGCGTTCTCCCCGTACACGACGGCGGTCGCGCCGGAATCGGCTGTCAGGTCCGCTCCGGCGAAGGGCATGAGGGCGGCGATGGCTTCGGTGTCCACGGTGCGAGTCATGCGCAGGGCATCGGTGCCCAGGGGCAGGGTGGAGCGCCATCCCTCCCAAGGGCGGTAGGTGGCCGGGGACAGGTCCATGAGGATCGATCCGGCCAGGGCCGCCAGGTGGTGCACGTCGGCGGCCAACTGCTCGATGGTGGGGGCGTGCACGGTGATGTACACGGCCAGGCGGAAGAGTCGGCTCTCCCCCATCGCGACGCGTTCGGCCAGGTCGGCGGCGTCCTGAGTTGCAGCGGTGCGCTGCGGGTCCTCCAGACGGCCGTGGGCGGCGTCGCTGCGCCAAGCCGATTCCAGCCGGGCGCGGCGTCGGCGCAGGCGGTGCGCGGCCACTGGGCCCGGAACGGGCACGATGTGGAAGGCGATGTCGGCGTGCCCGGGGTAGTTGAGCAGCGCGTCCGCCCATCCGGCGCGCGCATCGTGCGGGTAGCCGGTCACGATCATGGTCTGGGTGAGCTGGCCGTCGATGTCCAGGTGGCGCGGGTGCAGGCGGATGTCCGGCGGGTGCGTCATCGTCGTTCCTCCCTGGCC
The DNA here is from genome assembly GCF_003634495.1 of Nocardiopsis sp. Huas11. Lineage (GTDB taxonomy): Bacteria > Actinomycetota > Actinomycetes > Streptosporangiales > Streptosporangiaceae > Nocardiopsis. The sequence goes on from NZ_RBKY01000001.1 coordinate 1,843,383, forward strand.
GTGGTGGTGGCGTTCGGTTGGAGGGAGTCCCGGATGATGCGTTCGGCGGTGGGGCCGTCGCAGACTCGGGCGCGGATGTCGAGCGCCCCGAGGTGGGTGGCGGTGTCCTGGGCTCGGCGCAACAGCGCGTCTGCGGCCGTGCCCGGGGAACCGGGGGCGGTCAGCACGAGGAGCACCTGGTGGTGGATCAGGTCGTAGTTGTGCTGAAGGTCGTCCAGGAACGCGGCGTGGGAGCGGGCCGCCCGCTGAAGCGGGGTCGGCAGGTCGCCGATACCGGAGCGCAGCCGGTCCACATGCGGGGTCAGGTCCATCCGGCGGCGCTGGATGAGGATCTGGGTAGGTGCGTTGAGTGCGTCGAGGAAGCCCGCGAACGTGGCCAGGGCCTGGTCCTGTTCCTCTCCGGAGAACAGGTGGAACGGGACGCTGGTACAGGCCAGGACGAGGGCGGAGTGTCCTCCCGCGTCGACGATGCCGTGCTCATTCACGACGGGGACGGGCGGGTGTCGGCGCCGAGGTGTGGCCTTCCAGCGCGCGGCCAGCCAAGCCATCTGGTCGAGGCCGATGCCGTCCTTGCGGCCGCAGGCGAGCACCCAGGCCAGGGCGATAAGCACGAGCGCGATCACACCCAGGAGCCAGGTGGGCACCCGTCCGAGGAGCAGGGACAGCAGTGCCCATCCGGTGAGCATGGCCGGGGTGATGACCAGAAGCTGGCGGGCAGTCAGGTTCCACAGGATGGGCTCGGGTCGGTCGATGTCGGCGGGGATGCGTGCGTGCCAGGTGGACACGTCCTGATCCATGGGCGGGACCCCTTCCTTCGGTGGCCGGCTCAGCGCCGTGGTCGGTGCCACGGCCAGCGACGAGTGACGGGCATTCGATGTGTCCCGGTCCTGTGCCTGCGTTGTGGCCACGCAATGGCGCGCCGCTGCGGTGGGATCGGGCTGCGTCGCGGTGGCGTCGAAGCGGCGTGGGACGCGGTCCAACGGGGGCGGCGCCCCACGTGGGTGCCGCTCGAATCCTGGGCCGCCGCTCCCCCGTATCCGCCGAACCTCCGCCGTGCTTCCTGGCCAGCGGCCCGCCACGGCATGGGGTAGGCGTGGCTGGGTGAGGGCGGAGTCGATTGCCCATGGGCACGTCCTGGCCGGCGGTGCAGTCCAGGCCCTGCGGCCCGCCCTGATGCAGGGCGAGTCGGTGTCGAGTGCCTCGCGCTCGTCTCTGGCCCCTCCGGGTGCCCGGGCAGCGGCGATCCCTGGCCTGCCGCTCCGTTCGCCGCGGGCTGCGGTCGCGCCATGGACGACGTGGTCGCGCGGTGCACACCTGATGCGGTCTGTGTGCTGAAACGCCAGGTACGCACGCGCCGAGGGAGAACCGCCCGAGGCGCGGTGGTGCTCCTACCCATGTGGCGCCCGGCCCGTAGCAGCGCCCCGGTCCTGCCGCCCACACCGCCGGCGGCGGCCCCTGCTGCGGCCGTCCCGCCGGTGGCAGCGGTCGCGGCACTCATCACCAGGGCCCATGTCAGGGTCTTGGCGAGGCTGGCGGCGGGCGAGCGGCCCGCTCCTGGCGACGACCGCACGGCCCGGAAAGCCCAGAACGGAATGCGGATCTGTACGTAGACCAGGACCAGGAGTAGGAAAAGGTCGAAGAGGTTGGCCTCACCATGGATGATCTGGTGGGCGCCGAAGAACACCTCCGCGTCGCCTTCGAAGAACAACCGCATCAGCGCCACAAAGGCCACCGCTTGGGCGATCGGAACCAGGCACACCGCGGCCAGGGCACGCCACCACATCTGCGCGAGCCCGTTGGTCTGCGGGAGCGCGTGGAACATGAGGAGGAACGGCCCGCCCACCATCAGCAGGATGACGATGACGACGCGGACGATCTCGACGATCACCCACACCACCAGCAGGACGACGAACAGCACCAGAAACAGCACGACGGCGGTGGCCTCCTCCCCCAGGAACGGGGTCGCGCTGTTAGCCAGGTGACGGGAGGCCGTCTGTGTATCGATGCCGTCGCTGTTGATCGCCTGAGCGATCTCGGTGGAAACCTCGGCCGCCAGACCCACCACGGCCAGCGACACGTTGGAGGCCACGAACCCCACCGCCAGGCGGGGCAGGATCTCCCGCGCCCCGTACTGCGCCTGCAGGCTGTGGTGGGTCATGACCACGAATCCCGCCGCAATGATGAGCAGGATGTACAGGGCGTTGGCCGTGGTGACCGAGCCCTGCCATATCCCGGTCACTCCGTCGGTGGGACCAGGCGTGGCGAAGAGTCTTCCGGCGATCCAGCCGAAGAGCGGTTCGAGGATGCCCAGGACCAGGCTGTGGAACCAGTGAGTGATGTGGCAGGAGACCTCCAGGACTCCGCAGTTGAAGACGTCGGCGTACTCCTCCTCCAGCCCGACGCTCTCGCCCCCGTCACCCGCGCCCGGCGCGCCACTACTGTCGGGATCCCTCGGCAGCGTCCTCATGGCGGACCCTCGAACTCGCCGAGAAAGTCCAGGGCGTAGAGGATCGCCTGTCCCGCGATCGCGATGCCGTAGCCGATCGCCGCGCTCTGGAAGCCCCGCTTGGCCTTGTCGATCTCCCCAGGCTCGCCACCGGCCATCATCCAGCGCAGACCCGCCACGACGATGAACAGCGTCGCCACCGACACGGCGAGCGCCTGGCCCAGGCGGGTGAGCCGACGGATGACGTCCTTCAACTGGTAGGCGAAGAAGTGCGCGTCACCGAGGTCGGCCCACGCCGGAGCCGCGGCAATCACCACGAGCGCCAAGACCGCTCCCAGGACACAGCCACCCGTCCGCCACGCTCGCCCAGTTGGTCGTTTCTTGTGCGGCCGTGCCATCGCGCCCCCTCTGGAACCGTCCTCACTTGGGAAGAAAGCCAGAGGGGTCGCGGAATTGGACAGCGGGCCAGTCGTTCTCGCGATCGGCTCCGCGCTGGTCACGCCACGGAGAGCGTCAGTGCACGGGCTGAGACCCGGCGCGAGCGGACCGCGTCGGCCAACCGGCGTTCGGCGCGCGAGCGGCGTTTGGCCATGCGCCAGTACGCCTCGCCGCGTTCCCGGGCCAGGCTGGTCAAGGAGACGCCCTCCAGCCTCGTTCGACCGATCACGTCTGCCTCCTCCGGGCTGATGACTCCCTGGTGGACGGCGGCCTGGAGCACCATGTCCGGGTTGCCGGTCGGTGTGAGGACTGTGGTACGCAGGTCGGCCACGGGCACCGGTTGGGCCAGCGCCTCCTTGCGGGCTCGAAGCCCGGAGCGGTGGGCACGGCAGCGCAGCGTCCACGCCAGTCGGTGCCAGTCGGTATCGGCCTGCCTGAGCGCGGCGACGAACCCGGCCAGGATCTCCTCCTCCACCTCCTCGGCGGCGCGCGGGTCCAGCCCCTTGCACAGGTCCTTCGCCGAGGCCTTCAACGCGGGCATGGCCAATCCCAGGGCTGCCACCATCCACTCCTCGCGGTCCCGGGCATCGACGATCAGGCGACGCCAGACCCGGTCGCGCACTTCCCGCGCCATCGACTCCCCCAGCAGTGCGCCGCGCAGCTCGAGCAGAGTCGTGGGGCGGTCGTCAACGAACGGTGCGAGCAGCGCGACGAAGTCGCTGATGTCCAGGTCCAGCTTCAGGAACTCGCGCTCGGCGTTCTTCAGTGGTCCGTTCCGCATGGTGGCTCTGCCCTTCGTCGGTCGGTGATGACCCGACACACGAAAAGGGGCCCGGCTGACGCTGGGCGTGCGCACATCTGGCGGTCAGCGGACGCACCGCGTGCGGTGGGCGAACGAGGGTCTGACCGGACGCGCACCGGGGCGAGAACCGACCGATCGGACCGGGGAAAGAGCGGCCAAGCCCCAGGCAGCTTTCAGAACCGCTGACATACCTACTGACCTGCGATGACACACCTGAATCCCTGGCTGACCGGCGGAGACTGTCAGCTGACAGAGCCGATAGGCGATTGGTGTTGGCCAAACCTTGACCAGGTTTCTCGGCGAAGGTGCCCCCCAACGCCGAAGGGCGGCCCCTGACGGAGCCGCACCTGGTGTGGGCTGTCAGCGGTCGGTGCCCACGATCCGGTCGTAGCCGCGCCGCGCCCACAACGCCGCGGCCGAACGCCCGTAGCGGCGCAGCATCTGCGGGGAGACCCAGCCGTTGAGCTCCATCAGGTCACCCTCCGCCCCACCGTTGTCGAGCCAGATGGCGAGAAGTGGTGGCGGAACCGGTGCAGGGAGATCCACGGGCCGGTCGCCGCACCAGTGCGAGGCACGCTAGCGCAGGTAGCGGTCCAGCGCCCGAGCGGTCTCCGAGGCGAACTTCACCGACCGGCACTCATTGGCCTTGCCGGTCACCTTGGCCTCTCATTCTCATCCGATGGCCGCAGGTTCAAACCCTACCGGGTGCGTCACAAAACCCCAGGTCAGACAGGATTCGCGACCTGGCCTCAGAGGACTCGCCGCACTGATGGGCCCAGGGTGGGACCGAGATGGGACCAGACCCCTGTTCACACCCCGTCCCCACCCGTACCGACGGGCCCTCCCATAGTCCCGCAGCACCAGCCAAGCGGGCCGCTCGACCGCCTACCGGAATGCCTCCAGCGACACAATGCCGACCGAACCCAACACCCCCTCGACGGCTACCCGGTTCTCATGAGTGACGGGAGGCAATCCCAGCACCCGAGTCTGGAAACTAGGTCGCAGGGCCGCGCTATGAATCCCAAGGTGTTGACCTAACTCCCGGTGGTGTCAATTCGTTGAAGCAACACCCTCGTCCTGGGCCGGTCCTTCGAGCAGGAGCTGCTGCATCTTCTCCTGCGGCGTGTGGAACCCCAAACACGCTCGGGGCCGGTTGTTGAGTTCCTCGGCGATCGCGGTCAGGTACGGCTGGTGCTGCGGGATCTCCGTCCCCTTGGGCAGATATTCGCGGATCAGCCGGTTGGTGTTCTCGTTGGTGGGCCGCTGCCAGGGGCTGCGCGGGTCGGCGAAGAACACCGGCAGGTCGGTGGCCGTGGTCAGGGCCGCGTGCTGGCCCATCTCGGTGCCCTGGTCCCAGGTCAGCGACTTGCGTACCAGCCCGGGCAGCCCCGACACGTGGTCGATCAGCACGTCGGCGACGTGGTCGGCCTTCTTGCCCCCGGGCAGGGCCAGGACCACGCAGAACCGGGTCTGGCGGTCCACCAGCGTGATCGCGGCCGTCTGGCCCTCCCTGCCGATCACGAGGTCCCCTTCCCAGTGCCCGGGGACCCGGCGGCCCTGCGCCTCGGCGGGGCGCTCGCGGATCGACCGCATCCCGACGATCCGCCCGCCCGACAGGCCGTTCTTCCTGCGGGGGCGGCGGGCAGTGCGCGCCGAGGGGAGCATGACGCCCAGCCGGGCGAGCTCGCCCTTGGGCAGCGCGTAGATCCACGTATAGACCGCTTCGTGCGAGACGCGTTCGCCGCCGGCGGGGATGGAGCCTTCCATGGGCTCCACACTGGCGTCCTCGGCTTCCAGCTTCAACCGGCCCGCGATCTGGCGGGGTGTGCGGCCCCGGCCCAGGTCGGCCAGGACCCGCTCTCGCAGCACCGGTTCGGTGTCCAGGCGGCGCTGTTGGGGGCGGGAGCGGCGTTTGCGGGCGCGCTGGTCGGCGGTGGTGGCGCGGTAGCCGCGTTTGCTGGTGTTGCGGCGGATCTCCCGGCTGACCACGGAGGGTTTCCGGTCCAGGGCGCGGGCGATCTGGCGGACTCCCTCGCCCCGCCCGTGGCGGATCGCGATCTCCTCACGGTCCTGGAGCGTCAACGGCCGTCGCGTCGTCACACAGCACCCCTTCTGACCTCGGATGTTGCTACGACGCTATGACACCACCCCCAACACGAGATCCCGGGCGACTGCTCGATCTTCATCCGCAAGGTGCTCTGACATGACGAGTCGAGCGGCAGTCTCTGCACCTACGGCTTCCGTGAGCTGTTCGAACAAGGTCGCCACCAGAGTCGGCACAGGATTGCGAATACCGGCGGCGAGCGCAACTTCGCGTACTCTGGCTACACACGCGGCCAGCGCTTCTGGATCGAAGTACGTGATGACGATGCCCTTACCAGCGATTGCCGCAAGCGCGTTCGATGCTTTCGCCCCATCCACGGCGCTGGCGAGACCCAATGCCGCTGCATGCACCCAACCCGCAACACGGACATGCTCTGCCTCAGCAGCCGATTGAGCGAGTTCGGACCAGGCCCTGTACGTGTTCTCAAGGTCGACCCAGGCACCCGGACGGGAGAAGTAGAAGGCGCTCGGCCCGGGGCGCCATTCATCGGATGCAGCGGACAACCGAAGCCAGTCAGCATCGAATGGGAGGTCAACAACGTACTCCTCGCGCAGCTTACGGAGCGCTCTCTGAGCCGTACCCTCCTCGATCGCTGATGTTTCGGTCAGCGCCGTGATGAGAGCGGTAGTCCCGAAAACCGAAACGTTGTCGCTCAGCGCGAGGGACCTTACGCCAAGGTCGTCACACCAGAGGGGAAGTCCTTGTGACTTCGCCATGTCGAGAGCCGCCAGCCAGGGCAGGAACCTGTCATTGAGCCCTTCTCTGAGAACCGAGAGGTGTGGCCAATCAACTACTCTGAGATCAGCGATCTGAGCCGCAACCCACTCTCCATGCTCCAGCAATCGCTCCTGGATCTCTGGATCTACTTCAGCACCGCGGACAGCCTCAACTGATGTGTCGAAGTACAGTGTCCCATGAACTGGACTGCGAAAATCATCTACCATTCTGATGACATCAGCGTGCGCTGGCTGCGGCAAGTCAAGGCGAGAAAACGAGCCACGAAGGTGGGGCCACAAGTCTCGAATGTATCCGCTGATCACAAGTGTGCTGGCGTCAATCGAAATGGATCGTCCGAGAGCCGCCCGCGCCGCTTCCACTTCGGCCTCCGTTTGGTGTCGGTCCACGGTTGCAATCGGCAGGCATCCAGCAGCCCGATGGATCAGCACAGCAGTATAAGGCCGATGCCCCACGGATGCCAGAAGCCCGTACGGCCAACCTTGACGAACCTTCTCTTCCATTTCGGCGGTTGTCCGAGCGTTTGTCTCAAGCGACGGCCTTAGCTGCTCAAACATCTCCTCGACTGTGCCCGCGAGGATAAATACCCCAGCATCTTCGTCTGACCCATAGTCGACAGCGTTGTCCGAGAGCAGTTCCTGGAATCGACTGATTGCCTCCGGCTGAACCTCACCCCAGGTCTCATCGCCCCGACCAAAGAAGAGGCCGACAGCGATTCGGGCAAGCTCTGCGTCATCCGAGTAAGCGTCGACGAGAGCGAGAATTTCTTCAGCGACCTCGGGGTTGGGAGATTCCTGAGCGGCCAGGACCGCCCAAAGACGAGCTTGACTCGCTGTCGAAGGCCGAAGGACTGGTGGCTCTCGGAGAACTCGCCAGGCACCTTCCCGATCTCCACCATTATGGAGCGCGAGTACGAGGTGCCAACGATTTCGTGGCGATGGGCCCAGGTCATCAATCCAGGCACGGCTGCGCACCGCCATATCGCCCCACGCGGTAGCAACTCCTGCTCGTTCAACGAGAACCTCATGAAGAAACGCCCGGGCGGCCCTCAACGTCTGTGGGACGCGTTGCAGTGCCTCCTGCGCAAGTTCCGCGGCTTCATTCAGGCGACTTACTCGCCCAAGCACTTCGACAGCACGCACGAGATGAGTGATGTCGTTGAACCGTGTTGCCGCAACCTTGAGTTCATCAACTGCCCGGTCGATGTCATTCATCCCGATAAGTGCATCCACAAGAAGCCGTGTCGTGGATTCAGTTCTCTGACCCCGTCGTAGCAGCGTGACAGCAGCTTCATGCTCTTCCCTGGCCATGTACAGCTGTGCCTCAACCAGTAGCGGCACATCATCGTCCCGGCCTGTGAGCTCGTCTACGCCATGGAGGTCAACTCCAGCCGCTGCACCCGACAGCCAGTAGAGGACTCGCTGCTCTTCCCCGCAAATTTCCCCCCAGACAGCGTCGTATGCGGCCTGAAGCACACCTCTTTCAGCATCGGTGTTCAGCAGCACCTCGGCCTGGAGAATAGCCCTGTGGAACCTATCAGTGACGAGATCGACAACTGTCCTAAGCACATCCGTCTGGCCCGAAGCCAGCGCTGCTTGAGCGACCGACAACCTCACTTCCGTGTTGGATGCTTCTGACGGCCACGCTTCTCCATCTGGTGGAGCCATCCCGATCCGAATTACCTGGTCATAGTCACCAAGTGCGAGAGCTGTCTGGCAAGCGACGTGCGCAGCATCACCGGCCTCTGCTCGCCAGGTACGCCTTAGCTGCCGCGCTTCCAGGCTGAGATCCAATGCCGCCTGGCGGTCAGTTGTGCGACTGGTCGTCGTGGGTGATTGGCTGCGCTGCAGGTACGCCCAAGCTAGGTTGATCCTTATCCCTGAAAATTCGGGATATCTGTTAAGGGCCGACGCCAGGAAGCCAATTACGTCATCGAGTTCTCTGGTTGCACGAAGTCCGTAAAGACGTATCGATACGAGGTAGGGTTCGACGAGCGCGTCCTCTTCAGACAAGAGGGAGAGAACACGATCGGGGTCACCTACGAGTGCGGCCTTAATCGCCTCGACCTCTTTTGCGGTACTGAGAGATATTGCCTGCTGGATCAATTCGCGAGATCGGTCGCCATCTCCAGATATCTCGAGCTCCGCTGCTGCCCGAGCATAGAAGTACGCACGGTCCGCTGATCTATCCGCAGCAAGCGCGAACAGCTGGCCAGCCCCTTGGTGTACGCCATAGCAGCGACAGAGTTCCGCTGCGGCCATCAATGTTTTTGAATTGGCATCTCTGAGCCACAGCGGGATGTCTGCGGCCAGTTGGACAAGAGCTGTACGTGGAGAATCTGCAGCAGCGATGTCTAGGAGCCGTGTCGTCTCCTGCGTCGCGCCAAGCTCCGCAAAGTACGGTCGAGCCGGCCCCGGCAACTCAGCTACTCGAGAATCGAAGTTTGCCGTGGCCCCGAATTGCCTTTCAACAATGTCGAAGCGTTGATCAAGATGGCTCCGCAGTTGCGTTGTCCGATGCTCTGCATTCTGATCGAGCTCAGAGTCCCTTTGGGTAGAGCGATAGTCCGCTGCAGCAACCGCCTCAGACGGATCAAGGCTCGCCATAAAGCCTCTGACTACAGCCTGCACGATGGCTTCAGCCCGATCGCGCTGAATAGCGCTCCCCCAGACATTGCCAGCGGACATCGCAATCAGGCGGTCGACGAGCGAGTCGAACGACTCTTGACCGCCAGCCACTAGATCCAGCCAGGTATCCTCAGTTCGGTACCAACGACGGAAGACACCCTTGGGGTACCGGCCCACAGCATCACGAACGGACCTTGCCAATCGGTCTTCAGCCGACTGGGGGCTCAGTGAGTTCAGAGTGCGCTGGTATGCGTCGGGCCCAACGGCGTTACCCAGGAACCAGAGAGCCAAGGGGTCCATGTTCGTGCCGTTTCGTCGAGGTGCGATCTCCGTCCATGGTCTCACTCACCTGCGGCACTTGGGTTTGTATCCGAGGAGAGCCGACCATGAAACTACAGAACAACACTCCCAACGTCGTTGTCCAGGGTGATGGTGCGATATCCTGCCGCGCTCTTCGGTGTCGTTGTCACCATCTCCCACGCCAACTGCACCACCTTGACCCGGATGTCGACCTGCCCGTCCGTCCGGCGCGTGTGCGACCACGGCAACCGGCTGCTTCGCCCCGGCGTAGTCCCTTGACGGCAATGAGGTGGAAACATCGCACACAGCCACCGGTACTTCCTCGTGTGCGTCAGGAAGACGCGGGTCTGTTCCGGCGTCCACACCATCACATCCCCAGGCACCGTCCCGTCCGCCTTCCACTGGCGGACCCGATCGGGGGTCCACACCATGGGCTTGACCCTCGGGCACGAGGGGAGTCGCACGTGCGAGGCGACGTTCACCGACACCGCCAGGTCCGGACGGCGCACCGCATCCGACAACGCGCTGCGCAACGTCGCCCGGATCCGGTGTTTCGTGGACAGCGAGATCACCCGCTGGCCATGGCCAATCCCAGGGCGGCCACCGTCAACTCCTCGCGATCCCGGGCATCGGCAATCACTCGGCGCCAGACTCGATCGCGTACCTCGCGCGCCATGGACTCCCCCAGCAGCGCGCCGCGCAGTTCGAGCAGGGTCGTGGGGCGGTCGTCGACGAACGGTGCGAGCAGTGCGACGAGGTCGGCGATGTCCAGGTCGAGCTTCAGGAACTCGCGCTCGGCGTTCTTCAGTGGTCCGTTCCGCATAGCGGCTCCCCTTCGTCGGTCGGTGATGACCCGACACACGAAAGAGGGCCCGGCTGACGGTGGGCGTGCGCAGATCTGACCGCCGGCGAGCAGGCCACGTGCGATGGGCGGACGAGAGTCTGACCGGACGCGCACCGGGGCGCGAACCGACCGATCGGCCCGAGAAAGGAGAGTCCAAGCCCTGCAGCGGCTTTCAGAACCGCTGACATGGCCACTGACCTGCGATGACAGTGATAAATCCCCGGCTGACGGACACGCTCTGTCCGCTGACAGAGTCGATAAGCGATTGGTGTTGGCCGAACCTTGACCACTTTTCTCGGTGAAGGCGTCCGGCAACGCCGAAGGGCGGCCCCTATCGGAGCCGCCCTTGGTGTGAACTGTCAGCGGTCGGTGCCCATGATCCGGTCGTAGCCGCGCCGTGCCCGCGACGCCGCAGCCGAACGCCCGTAGCGGCGCAGCATCTGTGGAGAGTCCCAGCCGTTGAGCTCCATCAGGTCGCCCTCCGCCCCGCCGTTGTCGAGCCAGGTGTGCGCGAAGTGGTGCCGGAACCGGTGCGGGTAGACCCCGGTTACTCCCGCCTGGGCGGCCCTGCGCTTCACCATCTGGTAGATCCCATCCGAAGTGAGCGTGCCCTTCGGCGAGATCCACAGGCTCTGGCGGTCGGCGCACCGGTGCGAGGCGCGCTTGCGCAGGTAGCGGTCCAGCGCCCGAGCGGCCTCCGAGGTGAACTTGACGGTCCGGCACTTACCGGCCTTGCCCGTCACCTTGGCCTCGCGCTCCAGGAGCGAGAGGTCCTCCCTGGTGAGGCCGGTCAGCTCCATGATGCGGATGCCCGTGTCCCTCAGCAGGAGCAGGATCGCCAGGTCCCTGCGCGACCACAGGTCCTTGCCCTTGACCGTCGCGAACAGCCGGGTGATCTCGTCCTGGCTGAAGACCGGGACCGGCCTGTCAGCGATGGAAGGCGGTTCTAGTTTGGTCATCGGGTTCGGCACTTCCTCTTCGGAGGCGAACCACTTGAAGAACTGCTGCAGGCACCGGTACTGGTTGTTCACGTAGCCGTCGCAGTGCTTGCGGCGGGAAAGCCGCACCACCCACGACTGGACGTGCTGTCGGGTGACCTGCTCCCAGTCGCTGACAGGCGTGAATCGGAAGGCCTTGTCAGCGGGTGTGAATTGGGTGTCGATGGCGTTGGGCTCGCCCCCGGTGAGCAGGTGCTCACCGGCGAACCAGGCCACCGCGTCGCGGTACATCTTGACGGTTCGATCGCTCCGTCCACGGGCCTGGAGGTCCAGGGTGAAGGAGTCGATGTGGAGCATCAGGGAGCCTGCCGCGAGGTTGCGCGGGCCCCTCCGCAGTCGCTTGGAGGCCATTAAGCGATTCCTGTTCGAGCGGTGTAGCCGACTAGGTGATGCAGTCGCTTACACGTTCTCCCAGGTCAGACCATGTGAGAGCCAGCGAGGGGACTTGAACCCCTAACCTATCGCTTACAAGGCGATTGCTCTGCCAATTGAGCTACGCTGGCGGGCTCCCAAAGCCTGACGACCTCGGGCGCGTCCACCCGAATGGTACCGGTTCGAACGCCTCCAGGCCTACTCGGTCACGCGAGTGCCGGGACATCGCAGGAGCGAGAACCATCACCCGCGTGCCCGCGTGGCCTGTCGGAATCCCGTTCCCGGGCCGATCCAGGGGAGCCCCGCCGCCCTCCCGCGCGTCCGCCCCGGACCGCGGGAGGGGGCGGGCCCCGGAGCGTGCTCCGGGACCTCTTCGCCCTACGCGGACGCGCCGCGGCGGCGGGCGACCTCGTACAGGGCCACACCGGCGGCGACGGAGGCGTTGAGGGACTCGGCGCCGCCGATCGGGATGCTCGCCACCACGTCGCAGGCCTCGCGCACCAGGCGGGACAGGCCCTTGCCCTCGGAACCCACCACGATCACGAGCGGGCCGGTGGCCAGCTCCAGCTCGGGCAGCTGCGTGTCGCCCTCGGCGTCGAGGCCGACGACGAACAGGCCCGCTTTCTTGAAGGCGTCCAGCGCGCGCGTCAGGTTGGTGGCCTGGGCCACGGGCAGGCGCGCGAGCGTGCCGGCGGAGGTCTTCCACGCGGTCATGTTGACGCTCGCCGACCGCCGCTCGGGGATGACGATCCCGTGCGCGTTGAACGCCGCGGCCGAGCGCGCGATGGCGCCCAGGTTGTGCGGGTCGGTGACGCCGTCCAGCATCACGATCAGCGGCGGGGTGTCCGACTCCCTGGCGGCGTCGAGCAGCCCCTCGGGCGCCCAGTACTGGTAGGGCCGCACCTGGAGCACGATGCCCTGGTGGGTGGCGTCGGGCAGGCCGTTGCTCTCGCAGCGCCGGTCCAGGTCGGTGCGGTTCACCTCGACGATGTCCACGCCCTGGGAGCCGGCCAGCTTGGCCGCCTCGTTGACCCGGTCGTCCGGGTCGAGGCTGTTGGAGAGGAACAGCCGCGTGGCGGGCATGCCCGCGCGCAGCGCCTCCACGACCGGGTTGCGCCCGATCAGCAGGTCGGCGCCCTCACCGCGGCGCTCGTTGCGCGCTCCCGGCAGACCGCCGGGCTCCGCGCGGTTGGCCGCTCGGGCGCGCTGCTTGCCCTGGTACCAGTGCCGCTCCTTGGCGGGCAGGGTGCCGCTCTTCCCCTCGAGGGAACGCTTGCCCTTACCGCCACTGCCCTTGGTCGGGCCCTTCTTGCTCTTCTTCGCCGGCATGGTCGCCGCCTCCCCGTACATCATCGCGCGAGCATGCCGGAAGCACTCATGTGTCCGGCTGGTGGAATCCGCCGACCAGCGCGCGGGCGGCGGCGAACTTCCAGACTAACGCCGCCGCGCCACCGCGTGTGTCCTTCGTCAGCCGCGCCGCAGGTCCCAACGCGGCCCCTGGGGGGTGTCCTCGACCACCACACCCGCCTCGGCGAGCTGGTCGCGGATCGCGTCGGCCGCCGCGTAGTCCTTGCGGACGCGGGCCGCCTGGCGCTGTTCCAGAGCGACCGCGACCAGGGCGTCGACGACCTCGCGCAGCCCCTGGTCGGCGCTGGCCCACTGCTCGTCGAGCGGGTCCAGTCCGAGGACGCCGAGCATCGTGCGCAGCTGTCCGGCCAGTTCCGCGACCTTCTCCTTGCTTCCCGCGTTCAGCGCGGTGTTGCCCTCGCGCACGTGGCCGTGTACGACGGCGAGCGCCTGCGACACCCCGAGGTCGTCGTTGAGCGCGGCGGCGAACTCGGCGGGCACGTCCGCGGACGGCACCACCTCGCCCAGCACCTCGACGGCGCGCGTGACGAAGCCCTCGATGCGCTGGTAGGCGGCGGCCGCCTCCTGGAGCGCGGCGTCGGAGTAGTCGATGGTGGACCGGTAGTGCGCCTGGCCGAGGTAGTAGCGCAGCTCCACCGGACGGACCTTCTCGGTCAGGTCCGGGATGCGCAGGGAGTTGCCCAGCGACTTGCTCATCTTCTCGCCGCCCACGGTGAGCAGGCCGTTGTGCAGCCAGTAGCGCGCGAAGCCGTCGTCGGCCGCCCGCGACTGGGCGAGCTCGTTCTCGTGGTGCGGGAAGACCAGGTCCAGCCCGCCGCCGTGGATGTCGAAGGTCGGCCCCAGGTACTTGGTGGCCATCGCCGAGCACTCCAGGTGCCAGCCCGGGCGGCCGCGGCCCCAGGGCGTGTCCCAGCTGGGCTCGCCCGGCTTGGCGCCCTTCCACAGGGCGAAGTCGCGCGGGTCGCGCTTGTCGCGCGCGGCGTCGGCGGACTCGGTCACCTGGTCCGGGCGCTGGTTGGACAGCTCCCCGTAGCGCGGGTAGGAGCGCACGTCGAAGTAGACGTCGCCGGAGGAGTCCTCGGCCGCGTAGGCGTGTCCGGCGTCGATGAGCCGGCGCATGAGGTCGATCATCTCGGGGACGTGTCCGGTGGCCCGCGGCTCGACGGTGGGCGGCAGGCAGCCCAGGATGTCGTAGGCCTCGGTGAAGGCGCGCTGGTTGCGCTCGCTCACCTTCCACCACGGCACGCCCTCGGTCGCGGCGACGTTGATGATCTTGTCGTCGATGTCGGTGACGTTGCGGCAGAAGGTGACGTCGTAGCCCAGGTGGGTCAGCCAGCGGCGCAGGATGTCGAAGTTGACACCGGAGCGGATGTGGCCGATGTGGGGGGGCGCCTGCACGGTCGCACCACACAGGTACAGGGAGGCGCACCCCTCACGCAGTGGGGTGAACTCGCGGACCTGTCGGGCACTGGTGTCATAGAAGCGCAGACTCACGTTGTCAAGCGTATCCGCTTTCCCCTCGCACCCGCGTCACAAACGGGCCCTGTGGCTGTACTGAATCGGCTCCCGGACAGGTCGAGGCCGGGATATGGACTGAACCGTATTCGAGACATCGGGGCATGGGATAACTCGCTTCCGCCGCCGACCCCCGCCTTCTGCGGCCTGCAAAACCTGACAAACGCCTACAGAACGGCACGACCTCGTCCGATCGGGAAGCGACCGTAATCGGCCGGAATCTCGTGTTAGCGCCACCGGCTGGACTACGCTGCGATGGCGATGGCCCCTTACAACAACGCCCCCGAGACAGGGACACGGAACAGTCGGCCCGCAGGTCGCGGCTCGGGAGCCGGTGCTCTCGTCGGTGGCGCCCTGTTCGTCGGCGTCATCGCCGTGTGCGCCCTCGTCATCTCCTACCACGGCATCTTCCAGTTCGCGGAGTACGGCGGACACGAGGCGAGCCCGTTGGCCCACGTGTTCCCTGCGACCTACGCGCTGCTCGTCCTGATGGCCTTCTGGGTCAGCTACATGCTGCGCGAGGCGCGGCCGAGAGAGCGCCTGTGGGTCGACGTCATCCTGATCCCGGTGCTGGTGCTGGCGGCCGCGACCGCCATGCTCCTGAACAACTTCGGGCTCGTGGAGTCGGTGAACCAGCGCGTCGCCAACGTCATCGTCGCCGTCGCCCCCCTGGTGGCGCTCCTGATCGCCTTCCTGCTGTGGGTGGCCGTTCGCGCGCACGTGCGGCGCCGGCGCCGGGTGGCCCCGCGACCGCGACCGGCGCAGGACCGCACGACGGTGCTGCCCGCCCGCGCGGTCGCTCCGCCCGTGGACGACTTCGACGATGACGAGGAGGACGAGGAGGACGAGGAGGACGACCTCAGCACGCGGCTGCTGCGTCTGGGCTCCTCCGACGACACCGTCATCCGTACCTCGCCGACGTCCCGGCCCGCGGTCGACGACGGCGCACCGCCCGTGAGCCGCCTGCGCGCGGAGCCCGAGGCCCCCGAGGACGACGCGCCGGAACGGGACGACTCACGGGCCGAGGCCCCGAACGAGCCGACGGCCTCCGAGCCGACGGTCCCGCTGCCCCGGCGCTCGGGCCGCGGCGACAATCCGATCAAGCGTGCCGTCGAGACCGTCCCGGTGGTGCCCGGCGCCGCCCGGCCCGAGCCCGCCGACACCGGGTCCGACGACGACGCCCCCGCCGCCCCGGAGGAGCACTTCGGCGACGAGGGTTTCCAGCACGAGCCGCCACCCGGCGACCCCACCTCGGACGAGGCCGAAGCGCCCCTGGCCGCCCCGGAGCCCCCGGCACCGGCGCCCCCGGCACTGGAACCCTTGTCGGCCCCCGTGGCGCCGCCGATCGGCGCGGAGGACGAGGACGAGGAGCCGTTCGCGTCCGTCAGCGCCCTCGCCGCGCGGACGGAGGAGCCGTCCGCGCCCGAACCCCCGCCCGTCACGTTCGACGAGCCCTCGGCGCCCGGCCCGGCCACCGCCGAGGACGCCGACGGCGCGCAGGAGCACGACGGCGCGCAGGAGCACGACGGCGCGGAGGAGGACGACGGGTCGGAGGTGCACGAGCACGACGGGCCGGACACGTGGGTCGCGAACGCCGCCCCGCCGGAGCCCGCCCAACCGCAGCCCGAACCCCTGCTGGAGACCGAGGCCCCGCCCGCACACGACACCACGGTGGAACACGACGGCGGCGCGCGGGCCGTGTACGAGGAGCCGGACGAGCCGGCACCGCACTCCGGCCGCACCGCGCACGAGGACGTCTCCGCCGTCTCCGCCCCTGCCGAAGCGCCGTCCCCGGACGAGACCCCGACCGAGTCCTTCGACCCGGTCGTGCCCGCCCGTCCGGGTGACCTCTGGGAACCGCCTGCCGAGGACGCCCCCACCCGCGCGCTGGACGACTACGTCCCGCCGGTGTGGACCCCGCCCGGCGAGGATCCCGCGATCGCGCAGGAGCCCGGGGAACCCTGGGGCGGCGGGGGCATCGATCGCACCGGCTTCTCCGACGTGCCCGAGGGACCGGCGCCCGCGCTCGACCACGACACGGGCCCGGAGGTCCGTGCCGCCTTCCGCATCGGCACCCCGCCCCCGCCGGAGCCCTCGCCCCCGCCTCCGCCCACACCAGAGCCTCCGCCCCCGCCGGAGCCCCCGGTGCCGCCCCTGGCCGCACACCCCGCTCCGCGGGACCGAACGCCCCGCGCGTCCCATGCCCCGGGATCGGTACCGCCCGGAGCGGCCCGGCCCACCGCGGAACCGGAGCCCGAACCGCCGACCGACCCCGAGCCCGAAGCCGCGGCGGGGCCCGGCTTCGAGCGCCGCGCCGCCCCCCGGCCCGGGACGGAACCGGAGCCCGCGTGGGAGCCCGAACCCGAAGCGGTTCAGGAGCCGGAGGCCTCGTCCGAGGCGGCCCCCGAGGACGACGCAGGCCCCGGCCCCGAACCGCAGCGCCCCGTCCTGCGCAAGCGCCCGCTGCGCACACCCGTGGGGAAGCGGCCGATGGTCCTCAAGCCGCCGCGGCCTCCGATGCCGGACTTCTCCGTCGAGCCGCCCTCCCGGCGCGTGCGCAGTGAACCCCTGCGCCCGGAGGAGTAGATCCGCACGGGGCCGGCCGCCGGCGGCCAGGGCATGACGAAGGGCCCCGGGGCGCACACATGCGAATGTGTGAGCCCCGGGGCCCTGCTGTTCCTCAGTCGTCCGTGCGCTCAGTCCACCGGCGCGCACAGGGCCGTCGCGACGGCCGCGATGCCCTCTCCGCGCCCGGTGAGGCCCAGGCCGTCGGTCGTGGTCGCCGAGATGCTCACGGGCGCTCCCACGACCTCTGACAGCGTCTTCTCGGCCTCCGCGCGCCGGGGCGCGAACTTGGGCCGGTTGCTGATGATCTGGACCGCGACGTTGCCGATCTCGAACCCGGCCGCGCGCACGCGCGCGGCGGTCTCGGTGAGCAGCGCGGCACCGGACGCGCCCTTCCACCGTGGGTCGGACGTGCCGAAGTTGGATCCGAGGTCCCCGAGCCCGCAGGCCGAGAGCAGCGCGTCGCACGCCGCGTGCGCGGCGACGTCACCGTCGGAATGGCCGCTGACCCCATCTTCTCCCGGCCATTCCAAACCGGCCAGGAAAAGGGTTCGTCCAGGCGCAAACGGGTGGACGTCGGTTCCGACGCCCACCCGAGGCATATTCGTCATCAATTACGCGATTCCCGACCGTGCCTCAGCCCGTCAGAATCTCGTCGAGGAGGGCTTCCGCCTTGTCCTCGTTGGTCTTTTCCGCCAGTGCGAGTTCGCTGACGAGAATCTGCCGCGCCTTGGCGAGCATCCGCTTCTCACCGGCGGACAGACCGCGTTCCTTGTCCCGGCGCCACAGGTCCCGAACGACCTCGGCGACCTTGTTGACATCGCCCGACGCCAACTTCTCCAGGTTCGCCTTGTAGCGCCTGGACCAGTTGGTGGGCTCCTCGGTGTGCGGTGCGCGCAGCACCTCGAAGACCTTGTCCAGGCCTTCCTGACCCACCACGTCACGAACGCCGACATCCTCGGCGTTCGAGGCGGGCACACGCACCGTCAGATCGCCCTTGTCGACCCTCAGAACGAGATAGCTTCTGTCCTCGCCCTTAATGGTGCGAGTCTCGATCGCTTCAATACGAGCAGCCCCATGATGGGGGTAGACAACAGTGTCGCCGACCTTGAAAGCCATGTGACAGGTACCCCTTCCGCTACCACAAGGATACCACGAATCTGTGACTTAACGTACCTAATAGGTTTGCGAACACGCAGGTCAAGGGTACCTTTTTGGGGCTTGACAAAGTGTACCCGAACGACCCGGCACCAGGTCGGACCAGGTCAGTGAGCGCCGGAACCCCCGCTGGCCTGGGAGACTCGCGCGCCGGACCGAGGGGGGCCGGTGATGCGTGTCGGGGCGCGAACCGGTAGGGTTCCCCGCGCCGGAGCGATACATGTCACGATTTCGGCACGGCTCGACCGTCCCTCGTGCCCCTCCCCCGTCGAACGCCCCGCGCCCCGGTGCATTCCGGCCCCGACCCGCCCGAACGGCCCGGCCCACGGCCTCCGTGACGGCCCCCGGCGGCCCGTGCGCGCCCGTACGGCCGCCCGTGCACGCCGACCGTCCGGACACGCCGCCCCGCGCCGCCGGCCCCGTTCACGGCCGGCTCACGACGTCGAACCGGCTCACGACTCCGGCTCGTAGTCCTCCCGCTTCTCGCCCGTCACCATGTACACCAAGTTGTCGGCGACGTGGACCGCGTGGTCACCGAAGCGTTCGTAGAACCGGCCCACCAGCGTCACGTCCATGGTGGCCTCCACTCCGTACGACCAGCCCGGGGTGAGGATCCGCTGCAGCAGCTTGCGGCGCAGCCGGTCCATCCGGTCGTCGTCCTTGTCCAGCTCCAGCGCGGTGTCGGGATCGCGCTCGGTGATGACCTCGCCGGCCTTGGTCACCAGCATCTCGGCCTGGTGCCCCATCTCCAGCACGATCGAGCGGACCGGCTTGGGGATGGCCGAGTCCGGGTGCCGCCGCCGGGCGATCTTGGCCAGGTGGACGGCGTGGTCGCCCATCCGCTCCAGGTCACCGCGCATGTAGAGCGACGTGATGATCATCCGCAGGTCCGAGGCGACCGGCTGCTGGCGCGCCATCAGACTGAACGCGGTGTCCTCGATCTCCTGGTCGAGGCGGTTGATCGCCTCGTCGCCGGAGATGACCTCCTGTGCGGCCGTGATGTCGCTGTCGAGCAGCGCCGTGGTGGCGCGGGCGACCGCGTGCCTGGCCAGCCTGGTCATCTCGACGAGGCGTTCACTCAGGCTGTCGAGGTCCTCGTGGTAGGTATCGCGCATGGCGTCAATGCTCCCAGTGGTTGTTTGAAGTGTCGGCCAAGAGTTGGTGAACGGTGGAAGAAGCTCGGTTGTGTCGCGGTGCCTCGGCGGGTAAAGACTGAGTCCGTCCGTTTACGATCGAACCGTGCAAGGGGAACTTCTCGCCGCCGTGACCGGCATCTTCGGACTCGTGACTGGCATCGTCTTCGGTGTCATGGCCGGTCCCTTCTTCCGAGCCCGCGCGGTCGACCGCCGGACGCCGGATCCACCTCGTCCTGACGGCAGTACGCTGCCACCCGGGATCGCCGAGGTGCTCTCCGCGCTTCCCTCGTCCGCCGTCGTGCTCGACTCCGCCGACCGCGTCCTGCGCGCCTCGTCCGCGGCGCGCGCCTTCGGCATCGTCCGGGGCGAGGAACTCGTCATCACCGAACTCCTGGCCCTGGCCAGGCAGGTTCGGCGGGACGGGGTGATCCGGGAGACCGACATCGAGGTGGCCGTCCGCAAGTTCGGCCCCGACGCCACGTCCTTCGCGGTACGCGTGGCCCCGCTGGGCGGGACCGGGCTCGTCCTCGTCCTGGCCGAGGACCAGACCGAGCACCGCCGGGTGGAGGCCGTCCGGCGCGACTTCGTGGCCAACATCTCGCACGAGTTGAAGACTCCGGTGGGCGCACTGTCCCTCTTGGCGGAAACGGTACAGGACGCCAGCGACGATCCCGAGGCCGTTCGCCGCTTCACCGACCGCATGCAGACCGAGGCCGCCCGCCTGACGGCGGTCATCCAGGACCTCATCACGCTCTCGCGCATCCAGGGCGCGGAGCCGATGGCCGAACCCACCCGGGTGGACCTGGGCGCCGTCGTGGAGGAGGCCCTCGACGCGGTGCGCATGCCGGCCGACGCCAAGGGCATCGAGCTGGTCGGCAGCGGCGCGGAGGGCGTCACCGTCCTGGGCGACGAGGGCCTGCTCGGGACGGCCCTGCGCAACCTGGTGGCCAACGCCGTCGCCTACAGTCCGAAGAACACGCGCGTCGCCGTCTCGGTCGGCGTGTCCCGGACCAGCGTGGACATCAGTGTCGCGGACCAGGGGATCGGGATTCCCCAGCAGGACCTGGAAAGGATCTTCGAGCGGTTCTACCGTGTGGACGCCGCTCGGAGCCGGGCCACCGGTGGGACCGGTCTCGGCCTGGCCATCGTCAAGCACATCATGACCCACCACCGTGGAGAAGTGAACGTGTGGAGCAAGGAGGGGTCCGGGTCGACGTTCACACTGCGTCTGCCCAGACCCGAGAGCCGAGGGGCCGACGCCTCCCGGAACACCGACCGTCAGGAGGCGGCACAGTGACCCGCGTACTCGTTGTCGAGGACGAGGAATCGTACAGCGACGCCTTGTCCTACATGCTGCGCAAGGAGGGCTTCGAGGTCGCCGTGGCGCCCACGGGAACCGTGGCCCTGGAGACCTTCGACCGCACCGGTGCCGACCTGGTCCTGCTGGACCTGATGCTGCCGGGGCTGTCGGGCACCGAGGTGTGCCGGACCCTGCGGCAGAAGTCCAACGTCCCCGTGATCATGCTCACCGCCAAGGACTCCGAGATCGACAAGGTCGTCGGTCTGGAACTCGGCGCCGACGACTACGTGACCAAGCCCTTCTCGTCCCGTGAGCTGGTGGCGCGCATCCGCGCGGTGCTGCGCCGCCGGGGCGAGGACGAGGTGGTCCTGCCCGCCGCCCTGGAGGCCGGTCCCGTCCGCATGGACGTGGAGCGGCACGTGGTGACGGTGCGCGGCGACCACGTCCAGCTCCCCCTGAAGGAGTTCGAGCTGCTGGAGGTGCTCCTGCGCAACGCCGGGCGGGTGCTCACCCGGATGCAGCTCATCGACCGCGTGTGGGGGGCCGACTACGTCGGTGACACCAAGACCCTCGACGTGCACGTCAAGCGCCTGCGCGCGAAGATCGAGGAGGACCCCGGCGCGCCGAGGTACATCGTGACCGTGCGCGGCCTGGGCTACAAGTTCGAGCCGGTGACCGCCGCGGTGGACTAGCCCCGCCCCTCTCCCTCCCCATCCTCTGTCCCGGGACGTGGCCCGCCACCTCCCGGGACCGTCGCATCCGGGCTCCGCCCCGGGCCCTGCCGCGCCCGTGGTCCGCCACCGAACGCGTCCACCTCCGTACGCTCTGTGATCTTGTCGAACGCGTTTCCGGCGTAACGCCCGATTCCGGGCAGGACGCCGGTACACGGATGCGGACAGGGACGAGGACGCTGGCCGGTCGACGGCCGGTGGCGGGGACGGGTCGACTCCCGGTCCGGCGGGTAGCCGAGCGGCATGGGCTACCTCTCCCTCGTCGGCCTCCTCATCATGGTGCTGGTCATCTGCGACGCGGCGATCACCGTGCTCCACCTCGACGCCGAGGGATGGGCGGCCAAGTGTGTGCGCCAGGTCGTCTGGCGCACGGCCGTCGTCGTCGGTGGGGGCCTGGGCGGGGCACAGCGCCTCGTCCTCGGGCTGGCCGGACCCCTCATCGTCGCGGGGTCGTTCGTGCTGTGGCTGGTGCTGTTGACCGGAGGGTTCGCCCTGGCCGTGTGGCCGATGATGGCGACGGAGTTCGCCGCCCAGACCGACTTCAGGGGCCAGGGCCACAACTTCGTGGACGCCGTGTACTTCGCGGGCGGCACGGTCACCGTCCTCGGGTACGGCGATCTCGCCCCGCTCTCGACCTCCGCCCGCCTGATGTCGCTCTTCGGCGCCGCGACCGGCTTCATGCTGTTCACCGGCATGGCGACGTACGCCATCGAGATCATCAACGGCATCGCGGAGCGCAACCGGATCACGCTGACCGTCCACGACGACACCCGTGACGGCGACGGGCTCACGATGTACGCGGAGCACCTGGCGCTGGACGGCGTCGCCGACACCCGCACGCGCTGCCGCTCCTGGGCGGACGGACTGCGCGAACTCGACGAGATGGTGCACCGCTACCCGCTGGTCGCCTTCACCTACCGGTCGCACCGGCACGAGTACGACCCCGAGCCCGTGCTGCGCCACTCCGCCGAGGCCGCCGTGGCCGCGCTGGTCGCGAGTGAGCGGGAGCCGGCGCTGCGCACGTCCGCGGCCTCGCTGCGGCTGGCTCTGGAGCGCGTGCAGCGGACCATCGCCACCATCTACCTCGGTCGCGGCGTCGTGCGGCGGCTGGACGATCCGCGGCCGACCGAGCGCGACCACCGGGCGGTGGCGGAGGTCGCGCGCCGGCTCGCGGAGCAGTGGGACGCGTGGGACGGGGTGTACGAGAACGGAGCCCCCGAGGACAAGGCGCCCGAGAGCGGAGCCGCCGAGGACAAGGCGCCCGGGGACGCCTCAGCGCGTCCGCTCTCCGCCGAGGGCTCGCGGAGGGAGGCGGCCGAGACCGTGTACCGCAGCCGGATCTTCCTGGACGCCCTGCACGCCTGGGCACGGACGGACGGCGTCCCCCACGCGTGGGAGGTGCCCGGTTCGTGAGGCGGCGTCGGCGGGCCTCAGACCTCGACGATGACCGTGAAGGGGCCCTCGTTGGTGAGCGCGACCGACATCTGTGCGCCGAACACGCCCGTGGCGACCTCCGCGCCCAGGTCGCGCAGTTCCTTGACCACCGCGTCCACCAGCGGTTCGGCGACGGGCCCCGGGGCGGCCGCCTGCCAGGTGGGGCGCCTGCCCTTGCGGGCGTCGCCGTAGAGCGTGAACTGGCTGACCACGAGCAACGGGGCCCCGATGTCGGAGCACGACTTCTCGTCCTCCAGGATCCGCAGGGTCCACAGCTTCCGCGCGACCTTGCGCGCGTCGGCCTCGGTGTCCTCGTGGGTCACGCCCACCAGCGCCATCAGCCCGGGCCGGTCGATCGCGCCGACCACCTCGCCCCCGACCGTCACCGACGCGTGCGAGACCCGCTGCACCACAGCGCGCATGCCTGCCCCCTCCTCTGGTCCTTCGTCCGTCCCGCGGTGTCCCGCGGCCCCGTACCCGTCTAGCGCGTCCTGCGCTGGTTGAGCAGTCGCAGGCGACGACTGTTGGTGATGATGCCGGTGAGGGTCACCACGAACGCGCTGATGGAGTCGGCGAAGTCCTCGATCCGCCACTCGCGCGGCCCGGTGTACCAGGCCAGTCCGTCGCCGGTCAGCTCCTCGTCGCTGAGGTCGGCGAGCGCGGCCGAGGCCAGGATGTTCGCCCACCGGTCGACGTCGTCGAAGATCACCGCGTAGGGAAGGTAGCGCGAGTACAGCTCCACCCGCTGCCCCTCCGGCGCGGTGGCCGACCGCTGGCTGAGCAGGTAGTCGCGGAACCCCATGGTGTGTGCGAACACCGAGCTGCCCAGTTTGGTCTTGGCCGGCATGTACTGGGCGCCCGCCGTCACGGCCGCCCCCGCGATGACCACGGCCAACCCGGTGAAGGCCGCCGAGGTGAACGCCGCCAGCAGGCCGGTCAGGATCACGCCCGAGACGGTGATGGCCATCCCCGCCGTGCTCCATCGGGTGCGCACCTGGTGGGGCGGGCGCGCGAACCACCGCAGCCGGACCATGTCGCGGTACAGCTCCTCGCGCACGCGGTCGATGCGGTCGGGGAAGTCCTCGACCGTGCTCCGCGATCCCACCCGCGACAGGCGCACGGTCGCGTTGTCGCCGAACAGGGCGTCCATGAGCAGCCACTCGTAGGGCAGCAGGGACTCCCCGGGCGGGCCGTCCAGTCGGACCAGGCGCCAGTCCACGGACGTGAAGTGCTCGTGGGGCAGCTCCTCCAGCCGGATGTAGCCGCGCACCGCGAGGTCGACCACCGCGCCGGTGAGGTCGGTGATGTCCACGGTCTCGTTGACGAGCGTGCCGATCTGGCCCGGGTGCACGCCGTCGGGCGGCTCGAACCGCGGCCGCCCGTGGTCGCCGGTCCCGACGGGCGCCTGGTCGCCCCTGGCGGCCTCCTTGCGCAGTGCGCGCTCGTCCCGTCCCCGGACGCGGATCAGCACCACCAGGCCGCCCACGAGCACCACCAGTAGCAGCCCGAACACGCTGGAGGTCAGCGGGGTGACCTCGAAGGCCGACACCAGGGACCAGCGGCGGGTGAGGATGGGTTCGCCCTGAGCGGTGCCAGGCGGGTAGTTGACGACGATGTCGAGACGGTCGTCCGGGTCCATCTCGGCCTGGAGGAAGTGCGCGAGGTCGGAGTGCTCGCCCATGTCGGAGGCGGTGCAGTAGATCGCGCTGCGCCGCTCCCCTGCCAGACAGGAGAGCGCCTCGGGCGGCAGGGGCGCGGTCACGGTCACGTCGGTGGCCGTGACGGGGTGGCTGTAGCCGCCGACCGCACGCCACTCCAGCTGGACGCCCTGCGCGACCTCGCTGACGGCGCCGATGACCTGGTAGGAGAGCACGACGCCGCCGGTGCCGGCGGTGTCGAGGCGCGCGAGCAGCTTGCCGTCGACCTTCTCGGCCTCGACCTGCACCGGGTCGCCCCGCAGGTCGGTCGCGGTGACCGCGCTCACGGTGAAGTTCCGGTCGTGGTCGGTGTCGTAGAGCATGGTCTCGGTGAGCGACCGGGTGAAGGTCTCGGGCGCGGTCCCGTTGAACGTAAGGGTCTCCTCGCCGTGGAGCGCGCCTCGTTCGTCGAGCCGGAGCTGGATGTCGTTGTGGATCTCCGGGGCCGCGGCGGCCGGAGCGCCAGCGGCCTGCGTCCGCGCCCCCGGTACTGTGGTGCCCGGTGCCGCAGTCGCGGCGTGGGCCCGTCCCTGCGTCCCGGCCACGACGGGCACCAGGAGCAGCGAGGAGAACACGAAAAGAGCCGTCGCCACCGCGACGGCCGGGCGCCAGGAGCCGACCCACCACATGTCGCGAGAGCCTATCCGGTCCCACGGGGCCGCGTCGCCACGGGGCGTTGTCGCGTACCCGCGCACTGTGGAGGGCCGAAGATGAACCGGAGCGTGTCCGCGGGCCCGGAGTTCTGGTCCGAGCGGCAGGGGTTCCTCCAGCGGATGGGCATCGGGGTGTCGCTGTGCCTGGCCGCGGGTCTGGCCGCGATGGGGTTCACGGGGTTCCTCGCGATCTCCGAACTCCTGCACTCCTCCGACCCCGGGTGGTCGCACCCGGTGGCCGACGAGCAGCACGGGGCGCCGGCCGCGTCTCCGGGCGGGAGCGGCGCGGGCACCAGCGACGGCGCCGTGAACGGCGGTTCCCCGGAGGAGACCGGCGCCGGCGAGGCCGGGGG
The DNA here is from genome assembly GCF_003634495.1 of Nocardiopsis sp. Huas11. Classification (GTDB taxonomy): domain Bacteria; phylum Actinomycetota; class Actinomycetes; order Streptosporangiales; family Streptosporangiaceae; genus Nocardiopsis. The sequence goes on from NZ_RBKY01000001.1 coordinate 1,868,959, forward strand.
CGAGGGCGAGGGCGAGGGCGCCACGACGGTCGGCCAGAGCGCGCCCCTGGACGACAGCCCGCTCTACCGCATCGGCGAGCTGGGCGAGGTCACCTGCACGGCCCCGGAACTGGACAAGGACGACTCCGCGTCGGTGGAGACCTTCGCCCACGCGATCGCCGACTGCCTGGACGAGGCTTGGGGCGACTACTTCACCGCGGCCGGGCTGGAGTTCACCTCGCCCAACCGGATCTACTGGACCGCGGCGGGTCACAGCCCGTGCGGAGCGTTCCCCTCGGAGGGCACGGCCGCGTTCTACTGCGGCGCCAACCAGGGCCTCTACCTGGGGCTGGAGGACATCGTGGCGGCCTCGGCCGACAACGAGAACCCGGAAGCGTACACGTTCCTCATCAGCCACGAGTACGGTCATCACGTCCAGGGGCAGTCGCGCATCCTGGCGCAGTTCCACAGCGCGCGGGCGGGCGCGGACCAGGAGGAGGCCGACGAGCTGAGCCGACGCAACGAGCTCCAGGCCAACTGCCTGGGCGGCGTGTTCCTCGGGGCCTCCGGCGACTCCCTGGGCTACGGCGACCACGAGCGGAGCAACATCCTCGACGACGTCGAGCTGCGCAGCGACCGGGGCCGCGACCGGACCCACGGATCGGCGGAGAACGGCCGGATGTGGACCGCGCACGGTATGGACCGCGTGGACCCGGCCTCCTGTGACACCTGGAACGTGGACGAGGACCTGGTGCGGTGAGCGGGCTCCGCTCGGGCCGGGGGCCGCTCGCCATGGTGGGCGGCCTGCTCGCGGCCCTGTTCGCGCTGGCCCTGCTGTCGTGGACCGCGGTCGCCGACGACGGGGCGACGGAGGACGCGGCGGCCGACGGCGCGGCCGGGGCGGTGGACGCCACCGCCGACGACAAGCCCGTCCAGGAGCCCTCGGGGGGCTCGGGCGTGCTGGGGGCCTCGGGTCGCCTGGAGCAGCCCGAGCGGCCCTCGGGGCACGCCGCCCTGGTGTCCAATCCGCTCTACGGCACCGGTCGGCTGAGCCCGGTGCCCTGTCCCGTCGACGAACCGGACGTGGACGAGGCCGCGGAGATGGAGGAGTTCCTCGACGCGGTGTCGGACTGCCTGGACGACACGTGGTCGACCCAGTTCGCGCGGGCGGGGGTCCCGTTCGACCCCCCGGAACGGGTGTTCTGGTCCGAGCCGGGCGCGAGCCCGTGCCGCCCCTATCCGTCGTCGGCGGGCGCCTTCTACTGCCGGGCGAGCATGAGCATCTACATCGGCACCTCGGACGTGGTGGAGAAGTGGAACGGCGCCACCCGCAGCGTGGTGTACGCGTCGCTGCTGGCCCATGAGTACAGCCACCACGTCCAGGGCGAGTCCGGGCTGCTGGAGTACTACCACGAGCAGCGCGAACAGGAGTCGGACGCCGCGGGGCGCAACGCGTGGACGCGCCGCAGCGAGCTCCAGGCCAACTGCCTGGCGGGCGCGTTCCTGGGCGCGGTGCGGGTCACCTACCCGTTGGACGGGGGCGACCTGGACTCGCTGTTGGCGGACGCCGCGGCCACCGCGGACCGCGAGGGCGGCCCGGACGCCGAACGCACGCACGGCTCGGAGGACAACGGGGTGTGGTGGACCCGGACGGGCTGGGAGGAGCAGTCCCCGGGCGCCTGCAACACCTGGGACGTGCCCGACGAGGACCTCGTGCAGTAGGGGCCCGGACCGGCCGGGACCGCGTTGTCCACAGGCCTACGGCACCGCTGTCGCTCGGACACTCAGCGTGGCAGGATGCTGAATATGCAGGACCACGACTCCCCCCTGGGTTCTCCCGCTCCCGTCACCGCCGAACCCCCGCGCCGCTCCTCGGCGGCCTCCGCCGTCTCCGACCGCTCCACCGCCGACGCCCGCCTCCGTGAGGACGTCGGGGCCGTCGTGCCCGGAGTCCGGGACGAGGACGGCACCGTCGAGCCCCGGCTCCGGGACGATTCCCCCGCCGCCGGTTCCGGCGCCGACCGCGTCGAGCTGCGCGTGCACGGTGTCAGCGGCGGACAGGCGGAGGAGCTGTTGGACGTCGAGCCCGCCATGCGGGTGGGCGGCGACCGGCTGGCCGGGTTCTTCCGGTGGCGCCGCGAGCCCGACACCGAGACCGTGCCCGGGGTGCGGCGGGAGATCTTCGCGTGGGGCAACCTGACCTCGGGCAGCTCCTCGCGCGCGCTGTGGCTGCTGCTCCTGCCGTTCATGCTGCTCAACGTCGCGTACTGGATGCGGCCGGGCCGGATGGACCGCGAGCCCGCGGGGCTGAGCCGGCTGGCCAACAACGTGTACGGGGCGAGCGTGCGCCTGCTCGCGCTGTCCCTGACCGCGCTCATCACCCTGGCCACCGCCGGCATCGGGATGGACCTGGTGGCCTGGCAGTGCGGGGGGCTGAGCGAGGCGTGCGCCGACGCCCGGCCCTGGCTGGGCTTCCTGGCCACGTCCGACGCACCGTTCTCCGCCCCGGGCCTGTCCCTGCTGGTGGGCGCGGTGCTGCCGGTCACCGTGGTGTTGGTGCTGTGGCGGCTGTCCCGGCGCACGGCCGCCGACTACGAGGTCGTGGCCTCGCCGGTACCGCCGCAGGAGGCGGCCGCGGCGCCGCTCAGCCACGCGGAGTTCTGGCGCAACAGCGAGACCATGGCCCGGCTGCGGTCGGCGCACATCGCGGTGGCCGTGGGCGTGGTCGCGCTGCTGTTGCTGGTCCCGGCACTCCAGGAGGACCTCGGGCGCGACACGGATCCGGGCGTGCGGGCGTACGCGGGACTCGCGCTGGCCGTGCTCCTGGGCGCGGTGCTGGCCGTGAGCGCGGCGAGCGTGCTCGTGCCGGGGGTGGATCCGCGGTGGAACGCGCGGGCCGACCGGGTCTGCCGGATCCTGCGCGACACCATCATCGTGCTCGCGCTGGCCGTGGCCGTGTACGCGGTGTGGCCTCGTACGGGCTGGTCCGCCCAGGGTCGCCTGCCCGGTCACGACACGGCGCTCAACGCGCTCTTCGCCGTGCAGGGAACGTTCGCCGTGCTGCTGCTGACGGCGGCGCTGGTGCTCTACGCCGTGGACCGGGCCCACGACGGCGCGGCGATGCGCGGTCTGGCCGGGCCGGCGACCGCCGTGCTGGGTACGTTGTTGGGCGGCGGGTTCTCCGCAGCGCTGGTCTACCAGGGTTCGCTGTGGCTGAGCGGATGCGGGACGCGGGGCTCCGCCGAGGGCGGCTGCCTGCCGCTGGATCCGCCCGCGGCCTACTCCTGGCTACAGCTCGCCTTCGCGTTCGAGGCGGCCATCGCGCTGGGCACGGTGGCGGTGCTCGCGCTGGAGGTCCGGCGCGGGACCCGGGCCCACGTACCGGCCGTCACCGAGCAGTACGCCCGCAGCGTGCGCGACCGGCGTACCTGGGACATCGCCCGGGCGCGGGCGGTCGGACGGCTCACGGAGGTGCTGCCGGCGGTACTGGTGGCACTGCTGACACCGGCGGTGCTGCTGGTGGTGCTGGTGCTGTACGCGGTGGTGTCCGGGAACCTGGTGGCCGGAGCGGTGACCGCGAACGCGGCGGTCTCCGGTCGGCTGGGGCTGCTGGCCCAGGAGGCGGTGACGGGGCTGGTGACCGTCGGCTCCCTCATCGGCGGCCTGGCGCTGGTGGGGCTGGCCTGGATCGGGCGCAGCGCCTACCGGGACCGGCCCACCCGCCAGGCGGTGGGCGCCCTGTGGGACGTGGGCACGTTCTGGCCGCGGGTCGCGCACCCGCTGGCGCCGCCCTCCTACGCGGAGCGGGCGGTTCCGCAGTTGACCGCCCGGGTGGCGCGCATGGCCAGGGACGGCACGGGCGTGGTGCTGTCGGGGCATTCGCAGGGGTCGGTGCTGGCGGCGGCCACCGTGTGGCAGCTGCCCGCCGACGTCCAGGGCCGGATCGCGCTCATCACCCACGGGTCGCCGCTGCACCGGCTGTACGCGCGGTACTTCCCGGCCTACTTCGGTCCGGTGGCCTTCGCCGATCTGCGCACCCGGGTGTCGGACTGGCGCAACCTGTGGCGGACGACGGACGCCATCGCGGGTCCGGTGCGCATGCGCGACGCCGCCGGGGAGATCGGGGAGGACGAGGTGCTCGACATCGCCGAGCCGCTGCCCGACCCGCGGTCCTACGACGCGCCGCCGGGCGAGGCCCGCAGACCCGAGATCCTGGGCCACTCGCACTACACGAGCGACCCCGCCTACGCGGAGTCGCTCTGGCAGGTACTGCGGACCCTGGACGAGAGTCCGCGGTCCGAGCGGCGCCCCGAGGGGGCCGGGTCGTGAGGTCTACCAGGGACCTGTGAGGCCCACCGGGGACCCGTGAGACCTACCAGGGGCCGTAGGGGCCGTTGTTGCGGCCGCCCTGACTGCCCTTGACCGCCGGGCGCACGTCCAGGAGGAAGACGAGGGTGGCCACCAGGCCCATGATGACGAGGAAACCGGTACCGCTGAACACCGCCAGCAGGGACAGACCACTGGCCAGGCCCGTGAGGATGACCCACAGCTTCTTGGTCTGCTTGTCCATGATCTCGAACGCGGAGGCCGGTGTGCGCAGTGCCTCGATCAGCGCGTAGAGGCTGGCCACGAAGGTGGCCAGGTAGATGGCCTGCCAGATCAGGTACATGCACGCTCCCGACTACGTCCCGAACGGGGGTCCGCCCGCTCTCCACAGTAAACGGCTCGGGTCCGCGATTGGTGCCCGGGGGAGGCCGGGATCACAACGGGGCGCCGCCTGGAGAGCGTGGAGCGCGCCATGCCCTGGCGGGCGCTGGGCCGTAGCGAGCACCGGGCCGTGCGAGCGCTGGGCCGTAACGAGCACCGGGCCGTGCGAGCGCTGTGCCGTAGCGGGCACTGCGCGGTGGAGAGGTGCGCTCAGACGGGGATGTGCCAGAGACAGGTGACGAAGGCCAGCAGGAACGCTGAGCTGCCCATGATGACGGCGCCCGCGTGGTACGGGAGTTCGTCGTCGGGACGCAGGAGGCGGTTGACCCGGCGCATGACGTCGGGCTCGGACTCCTCGACGGCGGCCATCGCACCGGCGGGCACCGGAGCGGGACCGGCCGCGCCGAACCGGAGCAGGGCCATGGCGAGTTCGCGGTTGGTGCTGTGCCGGCGGGCCTGGTCGTCGGCGCACATCTCGATGAGCAGCGCCACGCTCGCGTAGTAGGTGCGGACCAGGCGCACGCGCGGGAACGCGCGCTTGAGGGAGGAGAACGGCAGCAGGACGAGGTCGTGCCGCTGGCGCAGGTGGGCGTTCTCGTGGGCCAGGACGGCGGCCAGCTCGGCGCGGTCCAGGACCGCCAGGGCCCCTTCACTGATGACGACCTGGGAGCGCAGCACGCCGGGCAGGCAGTACGCGGCGGCGGCCGGGTGGTCCACCACGCGGGCGCCGGGCACGTCGGGGTGGTCCTTGGCGACCAGTTCCAGGAGGTCGTGGTGGCGGCGGCGAACCCGGACGACCTGCACGAAGGAGGAGACGAGACCGTAGAAGAGCACGAGGGTCAGCGCGGCGGCCAGCGCCACGGCCACGATGTGGCTGACACCCTCGGTGCCCAGGGAGAGCTCGGAGGAGATGAGTCGGCCGGTGACGATGTCGCCGGCCAGGGCGAGCGCGCCGTGCGCGGCGCCCAGCTCGTAGGAGGACAGCCCGAACGCCAGGAGCGCACCGATGGTCGACACCCCCCAGGCCAGGCCGAGGGCCTGCCAGGTGATGACAGCGGTGTAGGGGCCGCGTGATGGCCATTTCGCCCGATGGAGTGCTTCCATTGCGACGAGACAGCCGACCGCGACGAGAGAGAGGAGTGCGGCACTGACCATACGGGCTAGTTCCTTGGCTGCTCGATTTCCCCGAGTGCGCGCCGGAGCGCTTCAGCCTCCTGGCCGTCCATGGACTGGACGAAGGCGGCCAGGGCCGCGTCGCGGTCCCCCGTCTGACCGAGGGCGTCGAACATCAGCTCGGACACGTAGGCCTCACGACTCGCGGCCGGGCTGTATCGCCACGCACGACCCTCTCGTGCTCGGGACACCACCTTCTTCTTGGCGAGCCGATCGAGCACGGTCATGACGGTCGTGTGTGCCAGGTCGCGTTCGGTGAGCGCTTTGCCGACCTCACGAACCGTCATTGGTTCGTTTCGTGCCCACAGTACATCCATCACCGCGCGTTCAAGTTCGCCAAGCCGATTCATGGATCCGAGTCTACCGGCGCTAGTACTACAGGCTGTCGTACCCCCGGTTAAATCCCGATCACCCGACGGGCAAGGCGATCCAACTCCGGGCGGCGGCCGGCCGGACCGACCGTTCAGGGGCGCGGGACGGCCCGGTCAACGGGACGCGGAGTGGCGGAACAGTCGAAATCACGTGCCGGTGCCGGACCCGACGGCGATACTGCCGGAGAACGCCGGGAAGGAGTTCCACCATGGGCACCAGTAACCACACGCGTCTCATCGTCACCAAAGGCGACATCACCGAGCAACAGGTGGACGCCATCGTCAACGCGGCCAACAGTTCCCTTCTCGGAGGGGGCGGGGTCGACGGCGCCATCCACCGCAAGGGCGGCGGGGCGATCCTGGAGGAGTGCCGCCGCCTGCGCGCGGGGCACCTCGGGGGCGGCCTTCCCACCGGCCACGCGGTGGCGACCACGGCCGGACGGCTCCCCGCCCGCTGGGTGATCCACACCGTGGGGCCGGTGCACAGCACCACGGAGGACCGCGGCGCCCAGCTCGCCTCCTGCTACACGGAGTCCCTGCGCCTGGCGCAGGACCTCGGCGCGGCGTCCGTCGCCTTCCCTGCGATCTCCACCGGCGTCTACCGGTGGCCGCTCGACGACGCCGCGCGCATCGCCGCCGAGGCGATCCACACGGCGCAGGCACGCGTGCCGGAGATCCGCATGGTCCTGTTCGACGACACCGCCCTGGCCGCCTTCGAGCGGGCCTTCGACACCACCTGAGCAAGGCGTGCGGCGGCCGGATCCGCACCACGCGGCCGGTCGCCGGGCCCACCGCCGGCCACCGGGCCCGCGGTTGGAGACCGGCTAGGCCGTGTTCTTCTGCGGGCTTTCGGTGAGCTCGCGGTCGTCAGGTCGTCTCTCGCAAGCCGATGGGCGAAGTTCAGCCTGGTTGTACTTCACGAGCACAGAGACGCCGCGAGAGGCGGTCCTGGCGGCCGCGAGCCCGGAATGCCGCAAAAAACACGGCCTAGTGGCCGGCCGCGAGGCGTTCGGCGAGGTCGGCGGTGGGGACCTCGTAGACCGGCGTGCCCGGGGCCAGCGGCACCAGCGTGGCCATCGCCTGGTCCGGGGTGATGTCCACGCGGGTGAAGGCCCGCACCGGCACGGCCCGCACGGTCTCGGCCGGGGTGAGCGGGTCGGCGGCGTAGGCGTTGGCCGGCCCGACCCACACCGGGATCCCCGCCAGCGTGCCCATGGAGGCGGCGTGCGTGTGCCCGCACAGCAGCAGGCGCACGTCGGTGCCCTTGACGACCTCGGCCAGCCGTTCCGGCCGTCGCAGCAGGATCGGCCCCATGAGGGGCTGCGTGCTGGTGATCGGCGGGTGGTGCAGGGTCAGGACCGTGCCGTGCGGGGCCGGTTCGGCCAGCTGGTCGGCCAGCCAGGCGAGCTGGTCGTCGTCGAGGTCGCCGTGGTGGGCGCCCGGGACGGTCGAGTCCAGGGTGATGATCCGCAGCCCGCCCACCCACACCGTGTCGTCGTAGGGCGCCTGGGACGGCTCGACGCCCAGCAGGCCGGACCGGAAGGCGCCGCGTTCGTCGTGGTTGCCCATGCCCACGACCACGACGGCGTCGAGGAGCCGGGCCGCCTCGCCCACGAGGTCCCGCACGATCCGGTAGGAGGGTTCGTCGCCCTGGTCGGTGATGTCCCCGGACAGGACGATGGCGTCGATCGCACCGCCGGAGGCGACGGCGGCGTCCAGCGCCGCCCGGAGCCCGGCCACCGGGTCGACCGAGTCGTACAGGGCTCCCTCGGCGACGGCGTGGACGTCGGTGAGGTGCAGGAGGGTGTGCTGGTAGCTCATGGCCCCACTCTGTGCCGAGGAGGTGAACGCCACTGCTCCTCTCCCCCAATGGCCGTCTACGGACCGGCGCCCGGTCAGTGCCCCGGATCGGCGATCGGCGGCGGATATCCGGGCGGCGGGTTCTCCTCCCGCCACGGCGTGTGCGCGCGCGTGCCCGGCAGATCGGCGAGTTCGGGCACGTACCTGCGGACGTAGTCGCCGCCGGGATCGAAGCGCCGGGCCTGGCGCAGCGGGTTGAAGGCCCGGTTGGGCCGTGTGTCGTTGCCGGTCCCCGCGACCCACTGCCAGTTGCCGTGGTTGTCGGCGACGTCCCCGTCCACGAGGTGGTCCTCGAAGTGCTCGGCGCCCTCGATCCAGTGCACCCGCAGCGTGCGCGTGAGGAACGCCGCGGTGATCATCCGGGTCCGGTTGTGCATGAACCCCTCCCGCAGGAGCTGGCGCATCCCCGCGTCCACGATGGGCACGCCGGTCCGTCCGCGCCGCCAGGCCGCGACGGCGTCGGGGTCGTGCCGCCACCCGCGCCCCCGGTCCCGGTAGTCGCGACGGTTGATGTCGGGGAAGGCCGCGGTCACCTGGTGGTGGAAGTCCCTCCACGCGAGCTGGCGCACGAACTCGTCGTGGCCGGGACGGCCCCGGCCCGCGAGGGCGACCTCCAGCGGGGACAGGCAGCCGAAGCGCAGATCGGCCGAGAGGAACGAGGTCGCCGCCCCGGCCAGGTCGTCCCGCCGGTCGGGGTAGTCGGCCTGACCGCGCTCCACCCAGGAGCGCAGCCTGGCCCTGGCCGCGTCCTCGCCGCCGGTGATCCGGTCCGCGGCGGCCTCTCCCCGGCCGCGGTCGCCCAGGGAGCGCGGCAGCTCACCGGGGGCGGGCCACCCGTGGGCGGGGATCGCGCTCGGCGCCTTCTCGACCGCGCGCCACGTGGCGGACTCCCAGGCCCGCCAGTAGGGGGTGAACACCTTGTAGTGGTCTCCGCCCTGGGGCACGACCTCCCCGGGCGGCACCACGGTCAGGCCCGGGAACTCCCGGACGGCCAGCCCGGCCTCGCGCAGCCTCCGCACGCGGCGGCCGGCGTGGCGGCTGACCCCGGCGCTGAGGTGGACCGTGTCCGCTCCGCCCTCCCGTGCCACGCGCAGGACCTCCTCGGCCGGGTCCCCCCGGCGCAGGACGAGGTCGGTCCCCCTGCTGCGCAGGGACCACCGCAGGTCGGTGAGGGCCTCCGCCAGGTAGGCGTTCCTGTTGCGGGCGGCCCGGTCCAGGAGACGGTCCTCGAGGACGAACAGCGGCAGGACGGGCCATCCGAGGGCCAGGGCGGCGCCCAACGCCGGATGGTCGTGGATGCGCAGGTCCTGGGTGAACAGGACGATCACGGCCGTCGTCACACGCGGCCTCCGACACGAAGGGGAGTCATACGATCACCTTAGAGGTCGCCTTCCTGGTGGGGGCGGCTTTCACCCAGTAGCGTGGGGACATGAGCCAGCAGTGCGCCACCTCACATCCGGAACCGGTCAGGCCCGTGGTCGGAGTGTCGAGCTGCTTGCTGGGCGCCCCCGTCCGCTACAACGGGGGCCATTCCCGCTCGCGGTTCCTCACCGACGAGCTGGGGCGGCACGTGGACTGGCTGCCCGTGTGCCCCGAAGCGGAGATCGGCCTGGGCGTGCCGCGGCCGACCCTGCGCCTGCAGCGGATCGGGGAGGCCGACCGGGTGATCTCCAGCAAGGACGGCGCCGACCACACCGACGACCTCGCCGCGGTCGCCGACCACCACCTCAAGGGCCTGAAGCACGTGGACGGGTACGTCCTCAAGAACAAGTCGCCGAGCTGCGGCCTCCTGGCCCTGCCGGTGTTCGACGACGCGGCCGACCGCGTGCACGGCAAGGGGCGCGGCGCCTTCGCCGAACGGCTGGTCGAGCTGCTGCCCGACCTGCCGGTGGAGGAGCAGGGCCGCCTGTCGGATCCCGGGCTGCGCGAGCACTTCGTGCAGCGGGTCTTCGCCCGCGCCCGGCTCCGGTCCCTGCTGTCGGGCGAGTGGCGGCCCCGGGACCTGGTGGAGTTCCACACCCGGCACAAGCTCCAGCTGATGTCCCACTCGCCGGAGGGCTACCGAGAGACCGGCCGGATCGTCGCCGCGGCGGGCGACGCCCCGCGCGAGCGGACCGCGAGCGCCTACGCGGAGGCCTTCCACCGCTCGATGGCGGTGCGCACGAGCCGCGGCAAGCACGCCAACGCGCTCCAGCACGCCTTCGGGATGCTGAGCGCGCTCCTGGACGACGCCCGCCGACACGACCTGTTGGAGGCGATCGAGTCCTACCGGGTGGGCCAGGCTCCGCTCAGCCTCCCGGTGGCGCTCCTGCGCCACCACTGCGCCGCCGAGGACGTGGTCTGGGCGCGCGAGCAGACCTACCTGCTCCCCTACCCGGACGACCTGCGGCTGCGCCACCCCGTCGACGTCTGACCGCGCCCCGGATCGACCATTCCGGCCACCCCTCGAACTCGCATGACTACAATCAGTCACTATCCGCGACCCGTCGTGTTTCGGAGGGACGTGGTGACCGCTGGTCCCGACTCTGAGGTTCGGTGTGTTCGCGACATTCTCCCGACGGGCCGTCATACTCGTCTCCTCCTGCGTCGTCGCCGTGGCCGCGGCCGCACTGGCGACCCTGCCGCCCGAGGGGGTCGCGGACCGGCTGGGCCTGCACCCGCCGGAGGCCGACCCCGCGCTCGCCACCGGCCGCCTGCTCGTCCCCGGTGACCGCGAGGCACCCGTTCCCGCGCCGATCCCCCAGCCCGGCCAGGTCGCCGTGTGCAACGAGCCCGGCACGGACGAGGTGGTGACACTGGCCGACGAGTCCGCCCCCGGCAGCGGGCGTCCGGTGTGGATCCGCCGCCCGCCCGGCCCCGACAGCGCCGACCTGCCCGTCCTCTACCTCCTGCACGGATCGGCCTCCACGCACGAGACCCTCATGGCGCAGGACCTCGGCCCGCTCCTGGACCACGAGATGTGCCGCACCGGGGTCGAGTTCGTCATCGCCGCGCCGCACGGCCAGGAGAACCGGGGCGCCACCACCGAGTGGGCCGACGCCGCCGACGGCCGGTTCGCGCTGGAGAGCTTCGTCACCGGTCCGGTGATCGAGGCGGTCGAGGGCGAGCACGTGCGCCCGCGGGAACTGCGGGCCATCGGCGGATTCTCCATGGGCGGCTACGGAGCGGCCGCCGCGGCGCTGCGCCACCCCGACCTGTACGCGCAGGTCGCGAGCTGGGCGGGGTACTTTCGCGTGGACGATCCCGACGGCGTGCTCGGCGAGGGCGCGGCGGACCACAGCCCCGACCTCCTGCTCGACTCCGCCGACGTCGAGCACCTGCGGTTCGTGCTGGTCGAGGGCACCGAGGAGCACACGCCGCTGCGGGAGGGGAGCATCCGCGGCGAGGCGGAGCGCTTCGCCGACCTGCTCGCCGACCGCGGTATGACAGTGGCCACTCTCCAGCCGCGCGGCGGACACGATTTCCCGACGTGGGGCCGCGCTTTGCCCGATGTCGCCGACTTCCTGGTGTCGGGGTGGGCCGCTACACCGTAGGCCGGGGGCCGTCTATACCAGACCCCTCGGACAATCCAGGCGGGAATGGTGTGTACCTTCGTCGCTGTTGACGACAGCGGCTGTATACACGACGTGGAGGGACCACCGGTGTCTGGAACCGTGCCTGAGGGAGACCTCCGTCCCTTTCCCTCCCGCGTCGCCACCATCAGCCTGCACACGTCTCCCCTGGACCAGCCGGGCACCGGTGACGCCGGCGGACTGAACGTCTACGTCGTCGAGGTCGCGCGCCGGATGGCCGAGCGCGGCGTGGCCGTGGACGTGTTCACCCGCGCGACCCGCGCCGACCTGCCCCCCGTGGTGGAGCTGGCGCCGGGGGTCAACGTCCGGCACGTCCCCGCGGGCCCCTTCGGCCACCTCGACAAGAACGCGCTCGCCGAGCACCTGTGTCCGTTCATCTTCGGACTCCTGCGCGCCGAGGCGCAGGGCGAACCCGGCCACTACGACCTCGTCCACGGCCACTACTGGCTGTCGGGACGCGCGGGCGTGGTGGCCGCTCGCCGTTGGGGGGTGCCGATGGTGCAGTCGATGCACACGATGGCCCGCGTGAAGAACGCCGCCCTGGCCGAGGGCGACCGGCCCGAACCCGAGCTGCGGGTGCGCGGCGAGGACCAGCTGGTCCGCCAGGCCGACCGGCTGATCGCCAACACCGACGACGAGGCTCGCCAGCTCAAGCGGCACTACGGGGCCGGCGACCACCAGATCAGCACGATCCCGCCGGGCGTGGACCTGGAGGTCTTCACCCCCGGCTCCCGTGCCGAGGCGCTGGGCCGGATCGGCCTGCCCTCGAACACCGAACTCCTGTTGTTCGTGGGCCGTGTGCAGCGCCTCAAGGCCCCCGACGTCCTCGTCCGCGCCGCCGCCGACCTCCTGGAGCGCGATCCCTCGCTGCGCTCGCGGTTGGTGGTCGGTGTGGTCGGCGGCCTGTCCGGTGCGGGCCGCGACGAGCCGCTCCTGCTCACCGACCTGGCCGAGTCCCTGGGCGTGGCCGACGTGGTGCGCCTGGAGCCCCCGCAGAACCGCCGGCGGCTGGCCGACTACTACCGCGCGGCCACGGCGACCGTGGTGCCGTCCTACTCCGAGTCCTTCGGCCTGGTGGCGGTTGAGTCCCAGGCCTGCGGCACGCCGGTCGTCGCCGCGCGCGTGGGCGGGTTGACCACGGCCGTCTCGGGCGGTGTGTCGGGGGTCCTGGTGGAGGGCCACGACCCCGCCGACTACGCCACCGAGCTGCACCGCCTGATCGCCGAGCCCGCCTGGCGTGCCAAGCTGGCGGAGGCGGCGCCCAAGCACGCCGCCACGCTGGGCTGGTCGCGGACCGTCGACGAACTGCTGGACGTGTACCGCACGAGCATCACCCCGCGCGCGCTGCCGCTGGCGGCGTGCCGATGACCGGAAGGGACCCGCAGGTGGATACGCAGACGGCGCGCGAGGCCGCGGCGAGGGCGATCTCCGAGGCGGTGGCCGAGGCCGGACTGGAGACGGAGCTGCCCCGGGAGGGCTCCTTCCTCGTCACGATCCCCGGCACGGCCAAGCTCAAGACCCTCGTGTGGCTGGAGGTCGGGCCGCACAGCCTCGGCGTGACCTCGTTCTTCTGCCGCCAACCGGACGAGAACCACGGTGAGTTCTACCGCTGGCTGATGCAGCGCAACTCCGGCATGTTCGGGATGGCCTTCGCCGCCGACGAGGTCGGAGACGTGTACATCCGCGGCCGGCTGCCGCTGGAGGGCGTCACGCCCGCGGAGGTCGACCGGCTGCTGGGGTGCGTGCTCACCTACTCCGACGAGAACTTCAACCGCGCTCTGGAGCTGGGCTTCGCCTCGGCGATCCGCAAGGAGTGGCGCTGGCGGGCCGAGCGCGGCCACGACATGCGCAACCTCCGGGCCTTCGCGCACCTGGCCGAGCCGCACCCGGGCGGCGAGCCCGCGACCCTGCCGGAGGGCTCCGCCTAGGGCGCCGCACGGCCCCGCACGGCCCAAGGCGACGGGGGCGCGTGGGGGCGGGCGGCGGAGTGGCTAGGCTTGCCCCCATGGGAACTCTGGTACTGCTGCGACATGGTGAGAGCGTCTGGAACGCGAAGGGCCTGTTCACCGGCTGGGTGGACGTGGACCTGTCGGCGACGGGCGAGGACGAGGCACGCCGGGGCGGTGAGCTGCTCAAGGACGCCGGCATCACGCCGGACATCCTGCACACCTCGCTGCTCAAGCGCGCCATCCGCACCGCGAACCTGGCTCTGGACGCCGCCGACCTGCACTGGCTGCCGGTCGAGCGCTCCTGGCGCCTCAACGAGCGCCACTACGGCGCCCTGCAGGGCAAGGACAAGGCGCAAACGCGCGAGGAGTACGGCGAAGAGCAGTTCATGATCTGGCGCCGCTCCTACGACACCCCGCCGCCGCCCATCGCCGACGACGACCCCTACTCGCAGGCCGCCGACGCCCGCTACGCCAAGCTGCCGTCGGAGCTCAACCCGCGTACCGAGTGCCTCAAGGACGTGCTGGACCGCGCCCTGCCCTACTGGTACGACGCCATCGTCCCCGACCTGGCCGCCGGCAGGACCGTCCTGGTCGCCGCGCACGGCAACTCGCTGCGCGCCCTGGTCAAGCACCTGGACGGGATCAGCGACGCCGACATCGCCGGGCTGAACATCCCCACCGGCATCCCGCTGATGTACGACCTCGACGACGACTTCCACCCGCGCAACCCGGGCGGCACCTACCTCGACCCGGAGGCCGCCAAGGCCGCCATCGAGGCCGTCGCCAACCAGGGCAAGAAGTAGCGAGCCCACGGCCTTCGGGCCCGCCTCGGCTCCGCACGGCGCCCGTGCCACCACCGGTGGCACGGGCGCCGTGCGTAGGGGCGTGCCCTCAGTACACGAGCGCCTGGGCTCCCTCGGCCACGGCCTCCTCGACGAACGACGGCGCTCCGGCGATGCGCACACCCTCGATGAGGTCGTCCTGGGTCAGGTCCCTCCGGGCGGCGCACTGCGTGCACACCGTCACGCGGCCCGCGGCCAGGACCGCGTCGAGGAGGTCGGACAGGGGGGCGGCGTGCGGGAGGGCGAACTGCTCGGCACGGCCGGGGACGGCGAACCACGCCGACTCCCCGGTCAGCCAGAGCGAGACGTCGACCCCGCTGGCCAGGGCCGCCGCGGCGACCGTGAACGCCTGGTTGCACCGCTCGGGGTCGTTCTCTCCGGAAGTGACCTTGATCACCAAGGAACGGGACATGTCGGTCAGCCTACTGTCAGTCCGACGAGGACCAGCACCGCCCCCGCCACAGCACAGGCGCCGAAGGCGACCGTGAGCGCCACCGCCTCCCGGCGCCGCGGCGGGGTCCGGGCGGGCTGGGCGTCGATGCCGTGCTCGATGGACAGCTTGCCGCCCTCGGGGGCGACCAGCACGACCCGGCCCTCTCGCAGCTGGACCCGTCCGCTGACGCGGACCCGCGCCCCCGGCCGGATGACCCACTCGCGGTACTCGAACTCGATCGTCTCGCCGCGGAAGACCCCGGAGATCCGACCGCGCACGCGCGGCAGCAGGTCGTCCGCGGCGGCGGCCACACCCGGCTGGGGGCGTCCGACCAGGCGTTTGAGGCACAGCTCGGCGCCACGGGTCTCGGCGTCGTCCGGGTCGACGAAGACGCGGTCGCCGTCGGCGGGGTCGCCCTCGGCGACCAGGCCGAAGAGCTCCTCGCCGCCGTACTCGGCGATGGGGTCGCAGGCGCGTTCGCGGACCGTGCCGCCGTCCTGGTTGAGCGGGCGGTAGTGCCGCAGCACCTCGTGCCCGTGCCACACGCACTCGGCGCCGGCCAGCCCGGAGGTGATGGGACCCGCGGGCCCGGGGGCGGCGACGCCGGACAGGGTGACGCGGCGGCCCTCCAGTCTGGCGAGCGCCCGGGGACGCAGTTGGGCGACGCCGCGCTGGCGCAGCCAGCGGCGCAGGCCGATGAAAGTGAGCGGCAGGAGGACGACCGCGGCGATGAGCAGCGCCGAACCGATGACCAGCAACACAGGCCGCCCCTTATTTCTGCGTCGGAGGTAGGAGACGAACGGCGGGTTCGACACCCCGTGACCACACCGTGTCGCAGACAATCTTTACCAGTTCTTCGGGAAAGCGGGGCCAATTGGGCATGGCCGTCCCTGGGCGCACTGGTGGCAGGGTCGGGGAGCCGGTCCGAGCGGACGTGCCAGTGCTCCGATCCCGCTACGCTCAGAGGTCATGGACGCTGAAGTACACCCCGATCTGGCGAAACTGTCCTTCCTGCTCGGCCGGTGGGAGGGCGTCGGCATCGCCGGCTACGCCGAAGAGGAAGAGTTCCAGTTCGGGCAGGAGGTCGAGTTCTCCCACAACCCGGACGCGCCGTACCTGACCTACAGCAGCAAGGCCTGGCGGATGAAGGCCGACGGCACGCTGGGCGAGGTCATCGCGGAGGAGTCCGGCTACTGGCGTGCGCTGTCGGAGGCCGACACCGCGCAGTACGCCAAGGACGACGACAAGAACATCATCCACCTCGAGGTGCTCATCTCCCACAACGAGGGGTTCATCGAGTCCTACCTGGGCAACGTGTTCGCCAACCGGGTGGAGATGGCCACCAACGCGGTGATGCACACGATCACCGGCCTGGAGGTCACCGCCTCGCACCGGCTCTACGGCCTCTTCGGAGACGACCGGGAGACCCTGGGCTACGCGTGGGACCTGGCGGCGCGCGGCCACGAGCTGCGCTCCTACATGTCGGCGCAGTTGAAGAAGGCCGGCGCGCGGCCGACCGAGAAGTAGCCCCGCGGCCGGGCCGCGGGCAGGGGCAGACCCCGGGTGTCCTCCCACCGAGGGGGTGGGGCCGGTCGGACGAGTTCCGGCGACCCGGGGTCCGGGTGTCCGTCGTGGATTCGCGGCGAACGACGTCGCGAACGCGAGCGTCGTCCTAGCGGACGGCCACCTCGCCAGTCCTGAGATCAATCATCTTCTGGACCACCTCCTTTCCTGCGTGCCACCGACAGTACGTCTGGTGGTCCCGGTGGGGCAAATGTTTTTTCGGCACCTATTTGCACAGGTCAGAAGCTTGTTGGCGAGCGGCGTGGCGAGGCGGCTAGTCTCGGCTGTATGACTTCGCCGCTGCTGAGCACATCCGGTGCCGTAACCGCCGAGCACACCGACTCCGGCGTCGCCGCGCACTACGGGGACCCCGCGCACGAGGGCCGCGCCATCGAGCGCGCCGCCGCGTGGGTGGACCGGAGCAACCGGGACGTGGTCCGTGTGAGCGGACACGACCGCCTCAACTGGCTCAACGACCTCACCAGCCAACTCACGATCGGCCTCGCCCCGGGTGCGGGCACCGAGTCGCTGGTCCTGGACGGGCGGGGCCACCTGCGCTTCCACCTGTCGCTGGTGGACGACGGGGAGTCCACCTGGATCCACACCGAGCCGGGCCGCGGCCCCGATCTGGCCGCGTTCCTGGACTCGATGCGCTTCATGCTGCGCGTGGAGGTCGCCGACCCCGGCCGCGACTTCGCGGTGCTGACCGTCCTCGGCCCCAAGCGCGCGGAGGCGATCGACGACGCCGGCGATGTGCTGGAGGGCGTGGTCGCACGCCTGACGATGGATGAGACCGACCTGTTCGTGCCCGCCGAGCGGCTGACCGAGGCCGCCGAGGCGCTCACCGCCGCCGGGGCGCGGCCCGCCGGGATGTGGGCCTACGAGGCCGAGCGGATCGCGCAGCACCGGGTGCGCGCGGGCGTGGACACCGACGAGCGCACGATCCCGCACGAGGTGGACTGGGTCGGCCGCGCGGTGCACCTGGAGAAGGGCTGCTACCCGGGCCAGGAGACGGTGGCACGGGTGCACAACCTGGGACGCCCCCCGCGCCGCCTGGTCATGCTGCACCTGGACGGCACCGCCGAGCGCCTGCCGAAGGTGGGCGCCCCGATCGAACTCGACGGCCGCAAGGTCGGCCGGGTGGGCTCGTCGGCCCGCCACCACGAGCTGGGTCCCATCGCGCTGGGCCTGGTCAAGCGCTCGATCCCCACCGACAGCGATCTGGAGGTCGAGGGGATCGCCGCCGGCCAGGATGTCGTGGTGGACCCCGACACCGGCGCCAACGCCCAGATCACCCTGCGCCGCCGCCCGAAGTAGGCGCCGATCTCAGGCGCCGATCTCAGGCCGCCGGGCGCGAGGCGTCCTCGCGCGCGGCGGCGCGGAAGCGTCCCGGCGACTGCCCGCGGGCGCGGCTGAACGCCCGGTTGAAGGCGTGCGCGGAGGTGTAGCCGACCGCGTGGGCGACGGTCTCCAGGGAGTCGTCCGTGTCGCGCAGGCGCCGTGCCGCCAGGTCCATCCGCCACTGCGTGAGGTAGGCGCCCGGCGCCTGCCCGGCCGCGGCGAGGAAGCGTCTCGACAGCGTCGCCCGTGACACGGCCAGTTCCGCGGCGAGCGCCTCGGTGGTCCAGGCGCGGCCCGGATCGCGGTGCAGCCGGGTGAGCGCGTCGGTCACCAGCGGGTCGCCCAGGACGCGCAGCCACGACTTCCCCGCCTCCTCCGGCCGGGTGAGAAGCCAGACCCTGAGCAGCTGGACCAGCAGGATGTCGACCAGGCGGTCGAGGACGACGGCGGTCGCCATCTGCGGGTGCGCCATCTCGCGCGCGAGAAGGCGGACGGTGTCGTCCAGGCAGGTGCCGCCGCGGTCGCCGCGCACGTGCACGACCGTGGGGAGAGTCGCCAGCACCTGCGTGGACATCGCGTGGTCGTACTCGTAGGAGGCGCCCAGGATATGGGTGGCGACCTCCCCCTCGCCGAGCCGGAGCACGTCGCCCCTGCCGCGTGCCAGCTCCGCGGCGACGTGGTCGCAGGCGGGAGAGCGCAGACCAGGGGCTCCGGAGACATCGTGTTCGCCGCCGTTCGGCAGCAGCACGGCGTCGCCCGGCATGAGCTGTGTGGGGTCGTGTCCGGGGACCGTGAGCCACGCCGTTCCGGCGGCGACGGCGTAGACGACGGCGGAGCCGGGGGTCGGGGTCCAGCGCACGCCCCATCCCTGGGCGCCCTCGATCCGCGCCCCGAGTGCCCCGCGCACGCCGGTGACGGTGAGGATGTCCGACAGCAAGTCCATGCGCGGACCCTACGCCCTGCGAGTGGCAGGTGTCCAGGTGCCGTCGGACCCAGTGCGTGTGCCCTCGTGCGACAAACGGACACCGATCTGCGTAGGTGAGTCATCGACCTGCTCACCTCCTGCTCCCTACGGTGAATCGAGACAGTCACCGCCGCGAGCACCTCCGCTCGCCGTCCACGGGAGAAAGCATGAAGCTCGCCGGAAGCACAGCCCTCGTCACCGGTGCCAACCGCGGTATCGGTCGGCACTTCGCCCTGCAGTTGCTCGAACGCGGCGCCGCCAAGGTCTACGCGACCGCCCGCACGCCCGAGAAGGTCGACATCCCCGGAGCCGAGGTGCTGGCGCTCGACATCACCGATCCGGACTCGGTCGCAGCCGCGGCGTCGGCGGCGGCCGACGTCGACGTCCTGATCAACAACGCCGGGGTGTCCCTCCGGCAGAACCTCGTCCTCGGCGATCTGGAGCAGGTGCGCCGGGAGATGGAGACCAACGTCTTCGGCACGCTCGACGTGATCCGCGCGTTCGCGCCCGTCCTGGCCGCGAACGGCGGCGGCGCCGTCCTGAACGTGCTGTCCGCCCTGTCGTGGTCGGTCTTCGACGGCGCGAACGGCTACGCCATGTCCAAGGCCGCCGAATGGTCCCTCACCAACGGCGTCCGGGTGGAGCTCGCCGAGCAGGGGACGCTGGTGACCGGCCTGCTCCTGGCCGGGACCGACACCGACATGATGGCCGGGAGCGACGCGGAGCTGAACGACCCCGCCGACGTGGTGCGCGCGGCGCTCGACGGGCTCGCGGCCGACCGGACGGAGGTCCTCGCCGACGACACGACGGTGCAGTTGAAGGCCGCATTGTCCGCGGACACCGGCATCCGCTTCCAGAACCCGGCCGGGGCGCGGTAGCCGGTCGATCCGCGTTCGGAAGCCTCTGACGTGCGCGGGTCCGCGGCGCGGGCACACATGACCCGTCCGGCCTACCCAGTTCGCCGCCCGTTGAATCATCGGCCTCCGCCCCCTATCGTGCAAGAGTCGTATCAATCGTTCAGTGAACGATTAATCCGTTCGCAGCACACACGGAGGGGAAGACATGCCGCGTTCACCGGGGGCCGAGGGCGCCCCGCCGCGGATCCCGCGCAGGACGGCTCTGCTGGGGGGAGCCGGGGCGCTCGGGGCCGCGGTCCTGCTCCCCGGCTGCGCCTCGTCCGGCCCGCGGGCGGCACCGGCGCTCCCCGAGGCCGCCGCCACGGGTGCCACCGCCGACGGCGGCGTGCTGCGCATGGCCCGGCCGCCCGCCTCGCAGGCCGAGACCCTGGACCCGGCCAGCTCCCTGTCCGCCTACGAGTACCTCGGCGCCCTGTACAGCCGGCTGGTCCGGATGGACGCGGAGGGCCACACCGCTCCCGACCTGGCCACCGGGTGGGAGGCCGACGACGCCGGCCTGGTGTGGACCTTCCGGCTCCGCGACGGGGTCCGCTTCCACGACGGCCGCCGCTTCACCTCGGCGGACGCCGCCTACACGCTCCGCCGGATCGTCGACCCCGACCTCGCCTCGCCGCAGGGCACGGTCCTGGGCCCGCTGATCGACCCGGGCCGCGTGCACACCCCCGAGCCGGGTGTGCTGGTGGTCGAGCTCACCACGCCCAACTTCGAGTTCCCGGCGCTGCTCACCAACTACAACTGCTACGTCGTGCCCGACGGCGACGGCGACACGATCGGTTCGACCGGCATCGGCACCGGGCCCTTCCGGCTCGACTCCTTCTCCCCCGGCGGCCGGGGCCGGATCGTGGCCTACGACGACCACTGGGAGGGACCGCCCACCCTGGACGCCATCGAGATGTTCTCGATGACCGACAACCAGGCGCGGACCAACGCGCTGCTGGCCGGGCAGGTCGACCTGATCTCGCAGACCAACCTGGACTTCGCCACCGCCCGCGTCGTCGAGGCCTCCGACCGCGCGACCATCGCGCGCTCGGTCAACGCCCAGTGGTACGTGCTGCCGATGCTCACCACGGCCGAGCCGTTCACCGACGCGCGCGTGCGCCAGGCGATGAAGCTGGCCTACGACCCCCGGCACATCATCGACGTGGCCCTCCAGGGCACCGGGGTTCCCGGCAACGACAACCCGGTCCCGCCGGACACGCCCTACTGGACCGACTACGCGGTCGAACGCGACCCGGAGCGGGCCCGCGCGCTGCTCGCCGAGGCCGGGCACGAGCGCCTGAGCATGGAGCTCTACACCTCCAGCTACGACCCGGTGTTCACCCCGATGGCGCTGGCCTACCGCGACTCCGTGGCCGAGGCCGGGATCGACATCACCGTCCGCAACACCTCCGCGGACTCCTACTACACCCAGATCTGGATGCAGAAGCCGCTCATGGCGACGTACTGGTACACCGGGCGCCCGGCCGACCAGCTGCTCAACCAGGTCTTCCGCAGCGGTTCCTCGTACAACGAGACCGCCTGGGCCGACGACGCCTTCGACGACCTGCTCGACGCCGCCCGCGCCACGGCCGACGAGGACCGCCGCCGCACCCTGTACCAGGACGCCCAGCGGATGGTCGTGGACGAGGGCGGCGCGATGACCCCGATGTTCGCCGACCGGCTGGTCGGCCTCTCCCGGGACGTCCTCAACTACCACGAGTCCGGATTCGAGTTCGACTACCTCAACATCGGATTGAGGCCCTGATGATCGTCTACATCTCCAGGCGGCTGCTGTCCGCGGTCGTCACCGTGCTCCTGGCGTCGGTGATCGTGTTCGCCGCCGTCCAGCTGCTCCCGGGCGACGTCGCCACCCAGGTGCTCGGCCAGGACGCCACCCCCGACGCCGTGGCCGCGCTGCGCGAGCAGATGGGCCTGAACCGCCCGGCCGCCCTGCGGTTCGTCGACTGGGTCACCGGTGCCGTGCGCGGCGACTTCGGGGTGTCCCTGGTCTCCGGCGAGCCCGTCGCGGCGACCCTGTGGCTGCACCTGCGCAACACCATGCTCATCGCGGTCGCCACCATCGCCGTCGCGGTCACCTCCTCGATCGTGCTGGGCGTCCTCGCCGGCCTGTACCGCGACCGCTGGCCGGACACGGTGATCTCCACCCTGACCCTGGTCGGGATGAGCGTGCCGGAGTTCGTCGTGGCGACCCTGCTCGTGCTGGCGCTGTCCATCACGGTGCCGGTCCTGCCGGCCGTGGTCCTGGACGAGGCGTCCGCGCCGGTCGCCGATCTGCTGCCCGCGGTCGTCCTGCCCACCATCGCGCTGTCGGTCGTCATGACCGCCTACATCGTGCGGATGACCCGGACCAGCGTCATCGACGTGATGGCGAGCGAGTTCGTCACCACCGCGCGGCTCAAGGGCCTCGGCACCGGCCGGGTCGTGGTGCGCCACGCCCTGCCCAGCGCGCTGCTGCCCACCCTGAACGTGATCGCGATGAACGTCGCGTGGCTGGTCGGCGGGGTCGCCGTGGTCGAGAACGTCTTCAACTACCCCGGCGTCGGACGGATGCTGCTGGAGGCCGTGCACAACCGCGACCTGCCGGTCCTGCAGGCCATCGCCGTGGTCAGCGCGGCCGTGTACGTGCTGTGCAACCTCGCCGCCGACCTGGGCGCGATGGCGCTCAACCCGCGGCTGCGCACCGGAGAGAGGAGCGCCCGATGAGCGAGTTCCCGCACGGGGCCGCCAGGCCCGACGGAGAACCCGGAGCCACGGGAGCCACGGGAGCCACGGGAGCCACCGGAGCGGTGGGAGCGGCGGACGCCGCCAGGCCCGCCGGGACGGTCCGGACGACGCTGCGCTCGCTCGCGCGGTCCACCCCGGCCGTGGTCGGCCTGTCCCTGGTCGCCCTGCACCTGCTGCTGGCGCTGCTCGCGCCGCTGCTCACCTCGCATCCCCCCACGGCCAACGTGCCCGGCGCGGCGCTGCTCGGGCCGAGTGCCGACCACTGGGCCGGCACCGACGCCTACGGCCGGGACGTGCTGAGCCGGGTGCTGTACGGCGGACGCTACGCGCTGATGGTGTCGTTCGCCGCGACCGCCTGCGCCGTCGCGCTCGGCACCGTCATGGGCTGCGCGACGGCGCTCAAGGGCGGCTGGCTGGACGACGCGCTGATGCGCGTGCTCGACGCGATCCTGGCCATCCCGCCGATCCTGGCGCTGCTCGTGGTGGTGACGGTGCTCGGGGCCGGGCCCTCGGTGATCGTGCTCGCCGTGACCGTGGTCTACGCGCCGCAGGTCGTGCGCGTGGTGCGGGCCGCCGCGCTCGGCGTGGCCCCGCTCGACTACGTGACCGCCGCGCGGGCGCGCGGAGAGCGCACCGTCCCGATCCTGGTCCGCGAGGTCCTGCCGAACATCGCGCACGTGGTGTCCGTGGAGTTCGCGATGCGCGCCTCCTGGGTGGTCCTGCTGATCAGCTCGCTGTCCTTCCTCGGGTTCGGCGCCAACCCGCCCACCCCGGACTGGGGGCTGATGGTGGCCGAGAACCGCACCGCCATGGTCGTGGTGCCGTGGGCGACGCTCGCCCCGATCATCGCCCTGGCGACCCTGGTCGTCGGGCTGAACCTGTCCGCCGACGGCCTGTCCCGGGCCTGGGGCGTCGACCGCGTGAAGGAGAGCTCATGAGCAGCGCCGAGTCCGGACCCCTGGTGCGGGTCGAAGGGCTGTCCGTGGCCTACCGCTCCGGCGGCGCCGACGTGACCGTGGCCCGCGACGTGTCCTTCGAGGCGGCGGCCGGGCGGACGGTGGCCGTGGTCGGCGAGTCCGGCAGCGGCAAGTCCACCGTCGCCGGCGCCCTGCTCGGCCACCTGCGGCACGGCTCCCGGGTCACCGGCGGCCGGGTGGTGGTGGACGGCAAGGACGTCCTGTCCCTGGACGCGCGGGGCCTGCGCGAGCTGCGCACCCGCGACATCGCGATGGTGGGGCAGAACGCGGGGCACGCGCTCACACCGTCGATGCGTGTGGGCACGCAGATCGAGGAGTCCCTGCTGGCGCAGGGCATGACGCGCGCGCAGCGGCGCGAACGGGTCCGCTCGCTGGTGGAGAAGGTCGGACTGCCCGACCCCGAGGGGATCGCGCGCCGGTACCCGCACCAGCTCTCGGGCGGGCAGCAGCAGCGGGTGGCGATCGCCATGGCGCTGGCGGCGCGGCCGAAGGTGCTCGTGCTGGACGAGCCCACGACCGCGCTGGACGTGGTCACCCAGGCGCGGATCCTGGACCTGGTGGCCGGGTTGGGCGAGGAGTTCGGCCTGACGTCGATCCTGGTCAGCCACGACCTGGGGGTCGTCGCCCGGATGGCCGACCAGGTCGTGGTCATGCGGGAGGGCGAGGTCGTGGAGGCGGCCGCCGCGGCGGAGCTGTTCGACGCGCCGCGGCACCCGTACACGCGCCGCCTGCTCGCGAGCGTGCCGAGGATCAGCGACCGGGGGCTGGCCGAGGTCGCCGACGACGGGACGCGGACCGTGCGCGAGCGCGTGCCGGTCCCCGACGACGCGCCCGAGGTGGTCTCGCTGCGCGACGTGACGATCGACTACGGCGCCCACCGGGCCGTGGCCGGCGTCTCGCTCGGACTGCGCCGGGGCGAGGTGCTGGCCCTGGTCGGGGAGTCGGGCAGCGGCAAGTCGACGCTGGCCTGGTCCCTGGCGGGCCTGCGCGCGCCCTCCTCCGGGACGATGCGCCTGCTCGGCACGGGCGGCGAGGGCGGCAAGGGTTCCGGCGGCGAGGGCGAGGGCGACCTCACCGTGCGAGCGCGCAAGCGGCCGCCGGGCGTGCGCCGCCGCGTCCAGCTCGTGTTCCAGAACGCCGACACCTCCCTCAACCCGCGGCGGATCGTGCGCGAGGCCGTCCGCCGGCCGCTGCGGTTCTTCGGCCTGGCCGAGCGCGGCGGCGCCGACGAGCGGGCGCGCGAGCTGCTCGCCGACGTCGCCCTGGACCCGGCGCTGTCGGACCGGCTGCCCGGACAGCTCTCCGGCGGCCAGCGCCAGCGGGTCGGCATCGCCCGCGCCCTGGCCGGGGACCCGCACGTGGTGGTCGCCGACGAGGTCACCACCGCGCTCGACGTGTCGGTCCAGGCGTCCGTCCTCGCCCTGCTGGACGACCTGCGCACCGAACGGGACCTGGCGTTCGTCTTCATCAGCCACGACCTGGCGGTGGTGCGCGGCATCGCCGACCGGGTCGCGGTGATGCGCGACGGGCTGGTCGTGGAGGAGGGGCCGGTCGAGGCGGTCTTCACCGGACCCAACCACCCCTACACACGGCGGCTTCTGGACGCGGTCCTGGAGCCGCGGCCGGTCGGGGACGGCGGTGAGGCCGGCGCGACCGCGGGGGCGTCCGCGCCGACGGGGGACACCGCCGTCCCCGAGGACCGGGCCACGGTCCCCGACCCGGAATGGATCGACCTGGGCGGCGGCCACCGGATCCGCTGCTGGCACACCGACGGATCCGGTCGGCGGTCCTGACACCCGGCCCCGCCACGGACGGGGCCCACACGAGAGACGAACGGGGGAACATGCGCTACCGAGAGGACTTCGCGCGCGACGTCGAGGTCCGCGAGGACTGGATCCCAATGGCCGACGGCACGCGGCTGCACGCGCGCGTGTGGCTGCCGACGGACGCCCTGGCCGACCCGGTCCCGGCGCTGCTGGAGTACCTGCCCTACCGCAAGGGCGACTGGACCTCGCCGCGCGACGCCCAGCGCCACCCGTACTACGCGGGCCACGGCTACGCGTCGGTCCGGGTGGACCTGCGCGGGTCCGGGGACTCCGAGGGCGTGATGCTCGACGAGTACGCCGAGCAGGAGACCGCCGACGGGGTCGCGGTCGTGGAGTGGCTCGCCGCGCAGCCCTGGTGCACCGGCCGGGTCGGGATGTTCGGTATCTCCTGGGGCGGATTCAACTCGCTGCAGATCGCCGCCCGGCGCCCGGAGGCGCTCAAGGCGATCGTCACGGTGTGCTCGGCCGACGACCGGTACGACAACGACGTGCACTACATCGGCGGGTCGGTGCTGGGCATCGACATGGTCGGCTGGTCCGGCACGATGCTGGCGTTCACGTCGCGCCCGCCGGACCCGCTCACGGTCGGCGACGCGTGGCTGCCGATGTGGAAGGAGCGCCTCGACGCGCTGGAGCCGTACGTCCACACGTGGCTGGACCACCAGACCCGGGACGACTACTGGCGGCACGGGAGCGTGTGCGAGGACTACTCCGCGATCGACGCCGCGGTGCTGGCCGTCGGCGGCTGGGCCGACCCCTACCGGGACACCGTGCTGCGGCTGGTGGAACACCTGCCCGGTCCGGCGCGCGGACTGCTGGGGCCCTGGGCGCACCAGTACCCGGACATCGCCCGGCCGCCCGGCCCGCACATCGGCTTCCTCCAGGAGACCCTGCGCTGGTGGGACCACTGGCTCAAGGACGCCGACAACGGCGCCATGGACACGCCCCGGCTGCGGTCGTGGGTGCAGGAGCCGGTCGCGCCGGCGACCGCCTACACCGAGCGGCCCGGGCGGTGGGTCACCGACGACGCCTGGCCTTCCCCCGCGACCCGCTGGTCCGAGCGGGCGCTCGGCGCGGCCGGCGGCGCGCCGGTGACGGTGCACAGCCCTCAGCACACGGGTGTGGACGCGGGCCGGTTCTTCCCCTACGGCAACGCCACCGACCTGCCTCCCGACCAGCGGGAGGAGGACGGGCGTTCGACGTGCTTCGACGGTGAGCCGCTGACCGAGCGCGTGGAGATCCTGGGCCGGGCGCGGGTGCGGCTGCGGCTGGACGCCGACAAGCCCCGGGGCACCGTGATCGTTCGCGTGTGCGACGTCGCTCCCGACGGGGCCTCGACCCTCGTCACCCGCGGTGTGCTCAACCTCGGCAGCCGGTACGGGCGGGACCGGTCGGTGCCGTGGGAGCCGGGCACCCCCGAGGACGTGGAGGTGGAGCTGACCGGCACGGGCTACGCGTTCCCCACCGGGCACCGGATCCGGGTGGCGGTGTCGACCGCGTACTGGCCATGGGTGTGGCCGCAGCCGGACGACCCGGCCCTGACCGTGTGGCCCGACCGGAGCGCGCTGCTGCTTCCGGTGCGGCCCGCGGACGCGGACGAGGGGCGTGCGCCGGTGGAGTTCAACGAGCCGGAGCAGGCGACGCCGCTGGCGGTCGAGCTGGGCACGTCGACGGCCCGTCCCGAACGCCTGGTCTCGCACGACGTGGGGACCGGCGAGTGGGTGCTCGACGTCGACCCCAACTACGGGGGTTCGCGCACCTACCCCAACGGGCTCGTGTACACGGAGAAGGCGCGCGAGCGGTACCGGATCCGGTTCGACGACCCGTTGTCGGCCGTGGCAGGATCCGAGTGGGAGATCACCATGCGTCGGGAGGATTGGGACGTTTCCGTGCGGACGTCGAGCGAAATGACCGCCACCGCGGACCACTTCGTCGTGCACAGCACGGTGGAGGCGCGCTCCGGCGGCGAGGTCGTCGCCACCCGGAGCTGGCACCGCGAGATCCCCAGGACCGCGGGATGACCGGCCCGGCCGAGGAGGCGCCGGGCGCCGGTTCGACGGGGGCCAGGCGCCGCGCGGTCGCACCGGACAAGCGCACCCGCCAGCCCACGGAGGTGCGGCGGCGGCTCATCCTGGAGGCCGCGGTACCGCTGGTCATCGAGCGCGGGGCGAGCCGGGTGGGCCTGCGCGACATCGCCCGCGCGGCGGGGGTGTCCGTCGGCACGGTCACGTACCACTTCGACGGTGTGCGGGAGATCCTCAGCGAGGCGGTCTCGATCGAGATCGACGCCTACTACCGACCGCTCGGCGAGCGGATGCTGGCGTGCGCCACCGCCGTGGAGGGGCTGACCACGCTCATCGAGGGCGTGTTCAGCGCGGAGACCGACCGGCACTGGCGCCTGTGGTTCGACAACTGGGCGGCCGACGCCAGCCTGGAGCCGGACTCGCGCCAGCACCGCCGGTACGAGGAGTGGTCGGACCGGGTGGCCGCGCTGCTCGCCCGGGGCCGCGACCAGGGGGAGTTCCGCTGCCCCGACGTCGCCGAGACCACCACCCGCTTCAACGCCCTGGTCGACGGGCTGGCCCTGCGCCGGCTGCGCGGCGCCCCGCCGCTGAGCATCGACCAGGCCCGCGCCCACCTGCGCCGTTTCCTGGCCGCGGAGCTGGACCTGGAGTCCTCCCGGGCCTGACGTGAGCGGTCCACCGGCCGCGCCCGCCCGCGCGACGGGCGGGCGCGGCCGGTGTCCGAGGCGGGCGGGTGCGATCGGTGTCCGCGGCGGGGTCGGGCGCCCTCCATCGCTGGTTCTCGGATGCGCGGGTGGGCCATACTCGGGGGCGCACCAGGTGAGGCGACAGGACGGATGACCGGGATGGACGATCTCTACCAGCGGTTTCTCACACGTACGCGGGGCACGCCCTACACCGTGTCGCCGATCCAGGGCGGGCTGCGGCTGCACCTGGACGTCGCCGACGTGACCTGGCAGCGGCTCTTCCACCAGATGCGCATGAGCCGGGAGTACAGCATCAACCTACGGGTGGACCCGGCCAGGCGCACCTACAGCCGCGAGCAGGTCGTCCGCTCGATGCGGTGGGTCGACGGCGTGGGGATGACGCCGCGCGTGCAGTTCTCCGACGGTGCCGGGCAGGGGACACGCAAGGAGATCCACCTCGGCCGACGGCGGCGTACTCCTTCGGCCCACGGCTACCACGTGGACTTCCGGGAGTTGGCCGAGCTGGTGGACGAGGTGATGCTCGCCGACGGATGGACCCGCACGATGGACCGCAGCAGCCGGATCGGCCTGATCGCCGCCGGCATCGGCGTCGGCGCCGCTCTGCTCGGCGTGGCCGCGGCCCTCATCGCCGTCCTGGCCTGACCTCGGATCGATCCCGGTCGGGGTCGGTGTCCGGGGCGCTCTCGTAGTACGGGCGCGGGGTTGGGAGCGCGCCGACATCCGCGCCAAGCCCTTCTGGGCCCCCGGCAAGCTGAGGCTGCACTGAGCCGCGCCCGGCATGCGGTACGCGTCGCGGCCGTGCTCATCGTCTTGTTCGGCCGAGGGCCGCCGCGCGGCCCCGGTTCCCCGCCATCGGACCGTGTTGAGGGTGCTCCCCGCGTTTCGCTGCGCCGAACGACGAGTGCGCTCTTATGTTGTTACGCATGTGGGATATCCAGATGTTGGAACCCGTCGAAGAGTGGTACCTGAAACTCGCGGTCGGCGATCCGGTCGCCGCACGGCTCGTCGCGAACGCCCTGGACCGCCTGAGCAGGGCGGGGCCCCTGGAGGGGCACCCCTTGGTCAACGACATCAGGGGAAGCCGGA
The DNA here is from genome assembly GCF_003634495.1 of Nocardiopsis sp. Huas11. Classification (GTDB taxonomy): domain Bacteria; phylum Actinomycetota; class Actinomycetes; order Streptosporangiales; family Streptosporangiaceae; genus Nocardiopsis. The sequence continues at coordinate 1,897,974 of NZ_RBKY01000001.1, forward strand.
CACGCCACCTGAAGGAACTCCGCCCGGGGTCCGCGGGGCGGGGGCCGGTCCGCCTGCTCTTCGTCTTCGGTCCGTCCCGGCAGGCGGTGATCCTGGTCGCCGGCGACACGGGCGACCAGGGCAGGCGCTGGTACAAGGAACACGTTCCGATCGCGGAGGACCGCGATCTGGAATACCTCCGCGACCAGAAGGACGGCCGGGAAGCGCGGACCCGGGACTGGCGGGAGATCCGGGCCGAGGCCGAACGGCTGAACCCATGGTCGGCCTCGCCCGAGGCCGAGGAACTCGCCGAAGCCGACGACGCGCGCGTCGAGGCCGAGGCGATGGGGTACGCGCTCGCGGCACTGCGGCAGGAGAGCGGTCTGACTCAGGCACAGGTCGCCGAAGGCATGGGCGCCGACCAGACCCTCGTCTCCCAGATCGAGCACGGACAGGTCGACAGTCTGGAGCACCTGCGCTGCTACATCGGCGCGATCGGTGGAATTCTGGAGCTGAAGGTCGCGCAGGAGCCGACCCGAGTCACCCTCGGCCTCGCCGAAAGCGGAGCGGGCCGCGCCGGAGGCTGATCGGGCCGCGCGTTGAGGGTGGAAGGGACCGGCCACGGGCATGGCGAAGGGCCGGACGGAAGTCTCCGTCCGGCCCTTCGTCGGTTCCCGGATCAGCGCAGGGCGGCGGCCAGGCGCTCCTCGTGCAGGCGCTCGCCCCAGGACGGCGCCACCGCGGGCAGCGCGCCCACGCGCCAGCGCAGCAGGAGGTCGGCCAGCTCCGGGTTGCGGGGCAGGGCCGGGCCGTGCAGGTAGGTGCCGAGCACCTGGCCCTGGTAGGCGCCCTCGGTGCGGTCGTCGTTGCCGATGCCCTTGACCGTGGTGGACAGCGGGCGCGCCGACGGGCCGATGGCGGTGCGGCCCTGGTGGTTCTCGAAGCCGGTGATGCGGCCCACGCCCAGGGAGGGGTCCACGTCCGCGACGATCTCGCCGACCGCGCGGGTCTGGCCGCGACCGCTGCGGATGTCGATGATCCCGAGTCCGGGCAGCGGGTTGGACTCGTCGTCACCGTAGGACTCGCCGATGATCTGGTAGCCCGCGCAGACCGCGAAGACGCACGCGCCCCGGTTGACGGCGCGGGCGAGGCCGCCGTCCTTGCGCAGGCGCTCGGCCGCCAGGATCTGCGGCCGGTCCTCGCCGCCGCCGAGCAGGTAGATGTCGCCGTGCTCGGGCACCGGGCTGCTGGAGGTGACCTGCACGACCTCGGTGGGGATGCCGCGCAGTTCGGCGCGGCGCTTGAGGATGAGGACGTTGCCCTGGTCCCCGTAGGTGCTCAGCAGGTCGGGGTAGATCCACACGATCCGCAGAGTGCTGCTGGTGTCCGTCATGAGGCTGGTCTCCCCTACTGCACGCGGCCGTAGGCCGTGCGGATCTGCTGGAAGGCGGTGTAGTTGGCGATGACGTCGACCTTGGTGGTGTCGGGGCGCTCGGCCTTGAGCCGGGCCAGCACCTCGTCCACGCGGTCGGCGACCTCGAAGGCGACGCCGTCGGTCTCCAGGCGCAGGGCCAGGTCGGTACGGCGCTCGCCCATGACGAACACGCGGCGGCCGCGCAGGACGGTGTAGTCCACGTCCCACAGCCAGGAGGTGTCCTTGCCGTCGGGGATCTGGGCGTTGACCGCGAGGATCACCGGGACCCGCGGCGGGTCCAGGACCGCGAAGGACTCCAGCCAGCCCGCGGGGTTCTTGGACAGCAGCAGCCGCACCTCGACCCCCATGGTGACCAGGGAGGTGTAGCGGCCCGCGACCGAGGTGACCTCGCGCAGCCGCTCCAGGGTGCGCTCGGGGTGGATGCCGTATCCGGCGGCCGTGGCGGCGGCGATGGCCGCGTTGGCGCGGTTGGCGTCACCGGGCAGGTTCAGGCGGAGCTTGTGGCGTCGGCCGTCCGGCGTGACGAGGGTGTCGGAGTCGTTGTCCACCGCCCACGTGGTCTCCGGACGGGACAGGCCGCACTCGGGGCACTCCCAGTACGGGTCGGTGTCCCGCTTGAGGTGGCCGCCGCACTCGGGGCAGCACCAGGAGTCCTCCTTCCAGCGCTGGCCGGCCGAGACCCAGGTGGCGTTGGCCGCGCCGAGCCCCGCCCACGCCACGAGCGGGTCGTCGGCGTTGGCGATGACGTGGGTGTTGGTCTTGCCGAGCGCGGTCCGCCACTTCTTGGCGAGGAGGTTGATCTCCGAGGCGCGGTCCATCTGGTCACGGCTCAGGTTCATCAGCACCACGAACGCGGGCTGGGTCGCCACCAGCACCTGCGGCAGGTACTTCTCGTCCACCTCCAGCACGCCGTTGACGGCGGAGGTGTTCTGCGACAGCGCGGTGATGTGCCCGGTGGGCATGTTGGCGCCGTACTCGTTGGTGGCCACGTCGCCGAGCTCGCGCAGCGCCTGGGCGATGAGCCGGGTCGTGGTCGTCTTGCCGTTGGTGGCGCTGATGAGCGCCAGGCGGCGGCCCTTGGCGAGTTTGGTCAGCAGATCGGGCTCGACCTTGAGAGCGACCCGCCCGCCGATGACGGATCCGTCCCCCCGCCCGGTCGCGCGGGACAGGCCGGCCGCACTCCTGCCCAGGACCGATGCGAGTTGGGCACGCAAGGGAAGGTCGCTCAATCTACTCTCCACGTCGCTTGATCACCCGCGTCCGCGCGCGTCCGCACGGCGGATGATGTCTCTGGCCAAGCCTAATGTCCACGGATGATCACACCCGCCAGTCCAACCGCTCGGGCGGCGGCCCCAGATTGGGCGGCACCCGCCGTTCCCGGACGTCGGTGCCGACCGGGGCCGGCTGCTCCGACCGCCCACCGTCCGCGGCGGCCGCGGCGCCGGGTGGGACGATCCGTGGCCGGCCGCCGTCGACGGGCTGCTCGGCCTCGGATCCGCCCCCGCGCGTGCGGGTGGCGGAACCGTCACTGGTGTGACGGGAGTCGTCCACCGTGGCCAGTGTTGCTGTGGACAGGGTGAGGATACCTGGGTTGGTGTCGGTGAGAACAGGCCCTGCTTCGGTGAGTACGACCGCGACGGTGTCGGGGAGTTCGCGCAGCTCCTCCGCGCCGAGGTCGAACGGGCGTACCGCGGTGTCCGCGCCGTCCACGGCCGCCACGGGCGTGTCGAGGTCGGCCGCCTGCGCGGTGGCCCGGCCCCAGGCCGTGGCCGATCTCACATGGCGGACCAGGTCGAGGGGGGCGACGGCGGCGGCCGCGTTGCGGATCACCGCCCCGGACTCGGTGTGCGGTGACGGGAAGAAGCGGTCGTCGGACTCCATGTCGGCCATGGGATCGGCGTCGGGGTCCGTCCCGGCCTCGGTCACCATGCCCCGCACCGCCTCGCCGACGACCTCGCTCAGCCGGTGCAGGTCGGAGACCGCGTCGCCGAAGGCGCCGACCCCGGCGGAGGCGGCGGCGCGCGCGACGGCCTCGGCGGTCGCACCGGGCTCGCGCATCACCACCGATAAGCAGGCCGGGTCGTCCAGACGGGCCAGGGCGGCGGGCGTGGCCGACCGGAACATGAGCACGACCTCCACACCGCCGCCGGTCGCGGCCGCCAGGACCTGGTCGACCTCGTCGTCGGGCAGGGCCTCGGCCCCGCACACCACCACCGTGCGCACCCGGCCGGAGCGCGGCGCGGCGCCGGGGCCCTGACGCGGCGAGCCGACCTCCAGGAGCTCACTGAGCGAGGCCACGGCGTAGGTGCCGTACGCACGGGCGGCGGAGGCCCCGGAGGCGCGGTCGGTGCAGATGATCTTCACCTGGGCGTACTCGCCGTCGTCGGCGCGGGTGCCGACGGACTCGAACGGGCTCAGGCGCCGCTCCAGTTCCCAGGCGCGCTCCCAGATGTCCGGGTCGTCGGCGCAGCGCTCGCGCACACGGGTGCGCTGCTCGGTGGTGAGCAGGGCCAGCGCGGTGTCGTCCTGGGCGGTGTCGCCCTCGGGCGTGATGAGCGCGCGCAGTCCGCCGATGAGTTCACCGACCCCGGCGTGCGGGCCGAGCACCTCCATCAGCCGCAGGAGCAGCGTCTCGTCGGCGTCGGCGTCCTCACCCGCCCCGGAGGCGGCGGCGACCGCGGACAGGACGCGGGCGCGCTGTCCGGCGTCGAGGTTGGTGCCCAGCGTCATCCTGGGCAGGTCGGCGGGGAGCACCCAGCGCCGGGGCGCCACCGCGCATCTGCGGGCGAGGTGGACGAGTTCGCGTGCCACGGCGTGCCCGGTGAGGTCGATGACGGTGAGGTCGCCGCCCTCGCGCAGTCGGGAGATCCCCACGGTGGTGAGCAGGGCCGACCACCCGGTGTCCGTGCCGCCGGTGACCACGACGGAGCCGACGCCCGGCGGAACGGTCACGCCGTACCAGCGGGGCTGGGCCTCGAAGGCGCGGGCCGCCGCCTGCCACGCGGTGTGGGCGCGGGCGTGCTCGCTTTGCTGCTCGCGCAGGGCGCGGTCGCGTTCCTCGCGTTCGGCGGCCAGGCGCTCCTTGGCCCGTTCCAGCCTCTGCGCGATGACCAGGCGGCTCTGCACCAGCGCGAAGGCGATGGGCGCGGCGACCGCGGCGCAGGCGAGGACGCCGGCGAGGGCCAGACTGCCCGGGAGGACGCGCGTGCTCCACAGCAGCGGGCACAGCAGGGCCAGCAGGGCGAGTCCGCCCAGTGCGAAGTACAGCGGCCGGTTGGTCCGCGCCTCGCTGTGGCGCTGGGTCCTGAGCCAGTCCTCGCTGAGCGACTCGGTGTCGGCGGGCGCGGGCCGGCGGGGCGCGGGACCCGGGGCCGGCAGCAGCACGGCGTGACGCCAGCCGAGGTAGGTCCGGCCCGCCTCGGTTCGGGGTGTACCGCCTGACCGTGGTGTGGGCACCGTACGAACACCTCCTGACCGACCGCCGTGGGGGGCGTCGGGGATCGGGGCGCCCTCCGCACGGGTCGGGAGGCGTCCGCGAAGCGGGTCCGCTCCCCATCCCGTGCGGTGAGCGGAGTCTGGTCCAACGGGGGACTCCGGCCGGAACCGGAGTGTGGGCTGATGCTGCCACCTGCCCGCCCTCAAGTGAAGCAGGACGCGCGGCGGCCTGCCAGACCCCGCCCGCGGCCTGTGGACGACCGCCGGCCCGGTGGGTCCGAACGCGACGAGGCGCCGGTGGCGGACGGTTGCCCGTCCCCACCGGCGCCTCGCGCACGCTCTCCGGCGCGTCCCGGCTCCCGCCGGTGACGCTCCGGTCTACTAGGCCTCGACCTGCAGGTCGACGACCTTGCCGACCTCGGCCTCCACGGCGAACTCGCCGGTGAAGCCCTGGGAGGCCAGGACCCGCACCTTCCAGGTGCCGTCGGCGGCGAAGAACCGGAAGGTCCCCTCGTCGCCCGTGGCCACCTCGCCGACGAAGTCGTCGGACTCGTTCAGCAGCCGGGCGTAGGCCCCGCTGAGCGGCTTGCCCTCACGGGTCACCGTGCCCTGGATGACCGCCTGGTTTCCCGCGTCCACGTCGGCGAGGACGACGCCGCCGACCGGAGCTCCGCAGCTGTCGCTCACTTGGCCTCCGCCTCTCCGAGCTCGACCGGAACGCCCACGAGGGAGCCGTACTCGGTCCACGAACCGTCGTAGTTCTTCACGTTCCCCAGCCCCACGATCTCGTGCAGGGCGAACCAGGTGTGCGAGGAGCGCTCGCCGATGCGGCAGTAGGCGATGATCTCCTTGTCGAGGTCCACACCGGCCTCGGTGTAGAGCTCGCGCAGCTCCTCGGCCGTCTTGAACGTGCCGTCCTCGTTGGCCGTCTTCGCCCACGGGATGTTGCGCGCGGTCGGGATGTGGCCGGGGCGCTGCGAGGTCTCCTGCGGCAGGTGCGCGGGAGCCAGCAGCTTGCCGGTGAACTCGTCGGGCGAGCGCACGTCGACCAGGTCCTTGGCGCCGATGGCCTGGACGACCTCGTCGCGGAACGCCCGGATGGAGTGGTCCTGCTCCTTGGCCGTGTACTGGGTGGCCGACCGCTCGGGGACGTCCTTGACCAGCTCGCGGGAGTCCAGCTCCCACTTCTTGCGGCCGCCGTCCAGGAGGCGGACGTTGGTGTGGCCGTAGAGCTTGAAGTACCAGTAGGCGTAGGCGGCGAACCAGTTGTTGTTGCCGCCGTAGAGCACGACCTGGTCGTCGTTGCCGATGCCCTTGGCCGACAGCAGTGCCTCGAAACCGGTCTTGTCGACGAAGTCGCGGCGGACCGGGTCCTGCAGGTCCGTCTTCCAGTCGATCTTGACGGCGCCGCGGATGTGTCCCTTGTCGTAGGCGGACGTGTCCTCATCGACCTCGACGAGGACCACGTTGTCATCGTCCAGGTGAGCCTCCACCCAGTCGGCGTCCACGAGGACGTCGGAGCGGCTCATAGGGAACCTCCAGTGTTTCTTGTGCGGTTTCGCGTGTGCGGTCGGTGCGTGGGTCGGGACGCGGTGGTCCCACGTGCGGGGGGTCGGGCCGCCGTACTCAACGAGCCGTTCCCGCCGCCAGCATGCGGCGGCCGAGGAGGTAGGCCTCGCATCCGGCGCAGAAGCCGAACGCGGCGTTGAGGAAGGCGGCGAAGAGGGCGAGGGCGGTCGCGGCGACGCCGAGCCACGGCGGGCCCGCCAGATAACCGACGAGTCCCATCACGGCGAAGGCGAGTCCCACTCCCTGGGCGAACCTGGGCGGTCGGGCGTCCTCGGTCTCCTCGGGCGGAGCGAGCCTGGGGCGCACGAGAACGGAGAACACCAGCGCGTAGGGCGAGTGGCGGACTCCCGCGACCACCGCGATACCGAACACCAGGGTCTGGAAACCGAGGATCCGGGGATCTCCGGTGGCCAGGGCCACGGCGAGTACGAGGGTGGTCAGGGCGGCGGCGAAGCGCTGCCCTCGGGGGTCGACCTGCATGGTGTGATGTCCCCAGTCGCGTGCACGGAATGAGCCAGTCGCACGGAGGAGGCGGGGGTTCGCGGTCCCGTCCGCCCTAAGGACACAGACAGAGCGCGGCGGCGACGCGGCAGAAGTCCACTGCCCGTCGCTTCGTCAGATACGCGCTCGTCAAGGAAGTCACGTTTAGACGCTACAGGCCGCCCGCAGTGTTTGTCACTGGTGTGCTGGATCACAAAACTTCACGTACGCGCCGGTCGCGGCACCGCCGTGCGCCGCCGGCGGCGGCCGGGCCGGGCACGCCCGGGAACGACCCTGAGAGGCTGTGAGCGACCGTGAGGGGCCGGGCGCGCGCTACGCCACGGTCTCGCCGAGGGCGGCGATGACGTCGGCCTTGCGCGGCTGTCCGCTCGCCCTCCGGGTCACCCGCCCCGAGGCGTCCAGGACCAGGACGGTGGGCGTGCGCAGGATGTCGAGGCGGCGGACCAGGTCGAGCCTGGCCTCGGCGTCCACCTCCACGTGGGCCACGCCCCCGACCATCCCGGCGACCTCGTCGAGAATGCGGCGGGTGGCCCGGCAGGGCTGGCAGAAGACGGTGGAGAACTGCACCAGGGTGGCGCGCTCCCCCAGCTCGGCGCCGATGTCGTGCGCCGTGAGCACGTCGCCGGAGGGCGGCGCGGCCGCGCCCTCGTCGGCCCTGGTCTCCTCGTGCGCGGTCATCGGCTCCTCCTCGTGCGGATGCGGGGTCCCCGCCGCCGTCCCCGTCGCCACGGCGGCGCCGGGACGCGGGCCCCGAACGGTGTGCGCGCGAAAGCGCCCCCGGCCCCGCCGCCAGACGAGGCCGGAGGCGGTGGCCGCGAGCAGGGTCACCGCGAGGACGGCGAGGCCGACCGGGTCCACCTAGCTAGGCCGCCTCGGAGCCCATCAGGGGAACGTCCTGGCCGGAGCCGGTGATCCGCACACCGCTGGAGACGTTCTCCATCTCCGTCACGGTGAGCCCGAAGGGCAGCGCGGGGGCCTCGACGCTGAAGGTGAGCATGTCGGCGACCAGGTCGCTGACGTCACCGGGGGCGCCGCCGACCTCGATGTCGACCGGGGTGACGGTGACGGCGCCGCCCTCGACCTCGAACTCCCCGGCCGCGCTGATGGAGGTGCTCACGCCCAGCTCCGGGATGGCCAGCTCACCGGTGATGCGGGGCTCGCCGTTCTCGGTGGTGATGGTGACGCCCTCGGGCAGGTGGGGGTTGAAGTAGGAGTAGGGGACGACGAACGAGCCCTCGACCTGCCCGGCGACCACGGACGGCTCGCTGACGAGGTCCGACAGGGGCGCCTCGACCTCGGTCGCGGTCGCGTCGATCTGTTCGAGCGTCACACCGTTGACGGTGGCGCTGTCCGCGGTGATCGTGATCTCCGAGTAGGTGCCGCCGATGGCCTGCGGCAGGAACGCCCAGCCGCCGATGGCCACGTCCGGCTCCTCGGAGGTCTGCATCTGCTGGGCCACCCGCTGGGCGACCGTGCGTTCGGCGAAGCCGCGCAGCGCGATGTCGGCCCCCACGACGACGACCACCAGGAGGATCAGGAAGACGACGAGAAACTTACGCATCAGGATCCCAGCACACTTTCTTTCGGTCCGGCGCGCCTCGCGGCTGGGTCTTCCGGCCGGTCCAGGTCACACGCCAACGGCACCCGACGGGTACCGGTCATGACAAACCCAATGGGAAGGGTACTTCAACCCGGGTTCGACTCCGCCGGGTTCGGGTGGGTTCTACGACTCCGGGCAAAGTCACCTGTTCGAGACATCCCGTCGCCGGACGGGACGGAGACGGGCCCGGGGATCGCGCAGGCGGGCCGGCGAGAGCCCGCCTAGTGGGGCAGGAGCATGGCCGCGAGGCCGTCGCTGGCCGCCGCGCCCGACAGCGACAGCTCGATCACGTTGGTGGCGACCACGAAGGCGGCGCCGCGCCGGGCGAACTCCACCACGTGCGGCTGGCGCTCGTGCTCCTCCCGGGCGAGCTCGTCGCGGTACATCGCGTAGACGATGCGCTGGAGCGGCGCGCTGGGCACGGTGTGGCAGGCGAACATCAGGGTGTCCGGCTCGTGCTCGGCCACGTGGGCCACGACCGCGTTGGCGAGCTGGTCGAAGCCCGACCCCTGGCCCTCGGCGAGGGTGTAGATCGTGATGACGCCGCGCCCGCGCTGGGGCGCGGCCTCCCGCACGGGCGCCCCGCCCTGGTGGTCGGCGTAGGTGTCGGCGTTGCGACGCTTGCGGCGCACGGGCTCCTCCATGGACGCGGCGGGTCCGGCTTCCGCGTCGTCGTAGTCGTAGTCGTCGTCGTAGTCGTCGTAACCGTCGAAGTCGTCGTAGTCGTCGTAGTCGTCCTCGCGGCGGGGGCGGGCGGCGAGCGCGCAGGCGCCCCACAGCGCGGCGACGGCGCCGAGCATCAGCACCGGTCCGCCCGGCCCGAGTCCGAGGCGGCCCACCGTGACGGCGAGCACCAGGGACAGCGCCACCAGGCCCAGCACCGACAGGTCCGCGACCCGGTCCCCGCCGCGGCGCCGGGCGGCCGCGACCAGGGCGACGGCCAGGAAGACCACGGCGGCGGTCTGGGCGCCGTTGACGAGCACGCGCGGAATGAGGTCGTAGTGGTCGGCCAGCCCCGGGTACGCGGCGCCGAACCGGCCGCTGAGGCGGTCCACGCTCAGCACGACCAGGGGGACGATCGTGAACGCGGTGACGAACAGGCGCGAGGTGAAGCGGCCCTGGAACGAGCGCACGGCGTATTCGAGGGCGCCCCAGCCCAGGTAGAGCGGACCGATCAGGCTGACGCCGATCTGCAACAGGCGGAAGGTGAGATCGCCGAAGTCGAACATCGCGCCGACGACGGCCGCGCTGAGTCCGACCGTCATACCCAGTGCGGCGACCAGCCAAGCGACGGCGGCCACACCGGGACGGCGTTGGGCGTACGCGGCGAGCGCGGCGGTGGCGCTCCAGCCCACCAACGCGCTAACGAATGCCAGTCCTACCGTCACCATCCCGACAATGATGCTGCACGCCGACGGGTGGATGTGCACTCCATACAGGATCGCCCGGACAGTCTCAGGGACGATCCCGCAGAGTGAGGCGCGAACCCGCAGTTCACACTGTGACTTTCCTCACGCGAATTACGGCCGCATCCCTGTGACCGCACAGGACCCGCGAGTGGCCGTAGTCTCGCTTTCAGGGCGTGTTCCACGGACGCCGCCCCTCGCGAGCGGCAGGCCGGCGCCCGGCCGGACATGTCCGCGGAGCGCGCACCCCGGGCGGATCGCACAGCCGACGGACCGCCCCCATCCGAGCCAGGAGACCGACCGTGCCTCACGACACCGTGCCTCCGTCGACGAAGGGCGCCGCCTTCTTCGACGTGGACAACACCCTCATGCGGGGCGCGTCCATCTACCACTTCGCCCGTGGACTGGCCTCGCGCGATCTGTTCACCACCCGCGACCTCCTGCGCTTCGCGTGGGGGCAGACGGTCTTCCGGGTCACCGGGAGCGAGCAGCCCGAGCACATCGACGCCGCCCGCGAGGCCGCGCTGGCGTTCGTCGCGGGCCACGGGGTGAGCGACCTCGTCACCCTGTGCGAGGAGATCTACGACGACACCATGGCGGACCGCATCTGGGAGGGCACCCGGGCGCTGGTCCGGGAGCACCAGGACGCCGGGCGGCCGGTCTGGCTGGTGACGGCCACGCCCGTGGAACTGGCGCAGATCATCCGGCGCCGCCTCGGCCTGACCGGCGCGCTGGGCACGGAGGCGGAGAGCCTGGACGGCGTGTACACCGGGCGGCTCAACGGCGACCTGCTGCACGGCCCCGCCAAGGCGGTGGCCGTACGCGCGCTCGCGCGCCGTGAGGGGTGGGACCTGGACTCGTGCTCGGCCTACAGCGACTCGTCCAACGACCTGCCGCTGCTGTCCCTCGTGGGGGACCCGCACGCGGTCAACCCGGACGGCGACCTGCGCCGGTACGCGCGCACGCACGGATGGCCCGTGCACGACTTCAGACGGCACCGCAGGGCGTTGAAGGTGGCCGTGCCGGCCGCCATGGCGGGGGCCGTGGCCGGAGCGGTGGCGATGCGGGCGATCAGGCAGCGCCGGACGGCTGGAGCGCTCTGAGCGGGCCGCGAGAGCGACGCGGGCGGTCGAGGGCGACGAGGGGGCGGCAAGGGGCGTAGCGGCGCGCTCCGAGCGCGAGGGGGCCGTCGGGGCCGCCTGCCGGGGCTCCGACGCACGTCGGCGGCGGGATCGAGCGGTGAGGGGGCCTCAGCGGCCCAGCGTGGCCCTGGCCAGCGCGAGGACGTGGACGGGCCGGAGTCCGGCGCCCCGCGTGGGGACGGCGTGGGCGCGGCTGCCGACGAAGGTCTCGAACGCCTGCGGGGAACTGTAGGCGGGGGTCCAGTCCAGCGCCTGCTCCAGCGGCGCGGTGTCCATCCCGGTGGCGAGGCGGGCGGCGCTCACGGCGCGGGCGTTGCTCGAACTGGCGTAGTCGATACGGCCGTGCCTGGCCATGCTCCGCAGGACCTTCAGGCCCCGGGCGGGCACCGGCAGCCGTTGGCCGCCGACCCGGCGCAGGCAGTCCGACAGGGGCACGGAATCGGCGCCGGCGACGTCGAAGCGCCCCGTCCGGTCGCTGAGGGCCATGCGGACCAGGGCCTCGGCCGCGTCGTCCTCGTGCACGAAGCGCACGTGGGGGTCGCTGCCGAGCACGGTGGGCACGAAGCGCGCGCCGAGGTAACGGGTCAGAGGGGTGTCGACCGAGGGGCCGATGAGGTTGGCCAGGCGCAGGACCGCCACGGACACGTCCGGGCGGCGGCGCTGGAGGCCGAGGGTGTCGCGCTCGACCTCGGCGGCGTCGTCGGCGTCCAGACTGGCGCTGGAGCGGACCACGACCCGCTGGACGTGCGGCGAGCGCTGGGCCGCCGAGAGCACCCGCATGGTGCCCATGAGCGTGTCCTCGCGGTGCGGGCCGCGCGCGGTGTCCAGGCCCAGGTGCAGGATGAGATCGGCCCCGGAGTCGGCGACGATCTGCCCGAGGCTCTCGTCGTGCAGGCCGACGTGCACGTACTCGATGCCGCCCTGCCCGCCGTCGGCGGACGCCCGCGGCGCGGACACCGCGCGCGGCGGCGGGGCGGAGTCGGCTCCGATGACCCGGCGCACCCCGGGCTCCGCGCTCAGGGCCTGAGCGACCCTGGCGGCGAGCGGATTGGAGACACCGGTGACGAGGACGACACGAGTCATGCGACACGTTCCTTGGGAAGACGGCAAGTCAGGTCCGGGCGGCCCGCGGACCGTTCACCCTGAGGGTGAACCGGCGGCCGCGACCCGTGAGACACAACGGCGCCTCACCCAGAAAATTCCATAGCGGTGGCAAACGCCACGCAAGGAGGAAGGTGTCTCCGCGTCGGGGACGAGCCCTGGGGCACGCCCACGCCCGCGGAGAGACGACATTCGCCGCGACCGGTCCTACTTCTTGTTGCGACGCGCCACACGCGTGCGCTTGAGCAGCTTGCGGTGCTTCTTCTTCGCCATCCGCTTGCGACGCTTCTTGATGACGGAACCCATGGGATCACCTTCTCGCTGACGATGCGTACGGACATGCCGAACCGCTGGCGGTGTGCACCGGCAGGGGTTCGGATGCGCTGCTGGGGTCGCCGGGCACCGGCGCGTACGGAGCACGCGCGGGTGCCGGGCGATCCGGGGCGGACCCCGGGGAGGCCGACGCTGGAAACGCACGCCTACCGCACCCGAAGGCCCAGCTTACCGCGACGGGTGTGCGGTCCGGGTCACGCCCCGGGGACGGACGGCCCGTCGCCGTACAGTGCGGCGGCCGGTTCGGCGTAGCTGACGCTGGCCAGGCGGTGATCGGCGAAGGTCAGTGACGTCACACTCGCCAGATTGCACTCGCGCCGGTCGGGCCGGTGCCACAGGCGCCTGGCCTCGGCCGCGCGGCGGGCCGTCCAGATGGGCAGCTGGTGGCTGACACAGACCGCTTCACGGCCCCAGGCGGCCTTGCGGGCGACCTTGATGACCGACACCATCCGCGCGAGGATCTCGGCGTAGGGCTCGCCCCAGGACGGCAGAAACGGGTTGTACAGCCGCCTGAGCACCCGCGGATCGCGCATCGAGCGCGCCGAGAGGGACATCCCCTGGAACCTGTTGTCCGCCTCGATGAGGCGTTCGTCCAGCGTCACCGGAAGGTCCAGCATCTTCTGCAGCGGGATCGCGGTCTGCTGGGTGCGGTCCAGCGGCGAGGAGTACAGGGCTGCGACGTCGTGCCCCTCGAACCACTCGGCGGCCGACTCGGCCATGCGCTGGCCGCGGTCGCTGAGGTGGTAGTCGGGAAGTCTGCCGTACAGGACCTTGTCCGGGTTGTACACCTCTCCGTGCCTGAGCAGGTGCACGACGGTGGTCGTGGTCATCGTGGTCGTCCTCGTCTCGGTGTCGGGTCCGGTCAGCCCTGCGCCCCGGCGGCCGCCCGGGCCGCCCGCGGCAGGGCCGAGATCACCTGGTCGATGGCCGCGTCGTCGTGCGCCGCGGAGAAGAACCACGCCTCGAAGGCGGCGGGCGGCAGGTACACGCCCTGGTCGAGCATGGCGTGGAAGAACGCCGAGAAGACCGCCGTGTCGGTGGTGCGCGCGCTGTCGAAGTCGGTCACCTCCTGGTCGGTGAAGAACACCGTGAAGAGGTTGCCGCCGCCCTGCACCCGGTGGACCACCCCGGCGGCGCTGAGCGCCTTGGAGACCTCGGCCTCGACCTGCGCGGAGACGCGGTCGATGTGGGCGTAGACCTCGGGGGTGGCGCCGCGCAGGGTGGCGAGTCCGGCCGCCGTGGCCAGCGGGTTCCCGGAGAGGGTGCCGGCCTGGTAGACGGGGCCGTTCGGCGCGAGGCGGTCCATGATCTCGGCCCGGCCGCCGAACGCGGCCGCGGGCAGGCCGCCGCCCATGACCTTGCCGAAGGTCGTGAGGTCGGCGGCGACCTCCTCCAGGCCGAACCAGCCGGAGGCGGAGACACGGAAGCCGGTGAGGACCTCGTCGAGGATCAGCAGGGCGCCATTGGCGTGCGCGATCTCCTTGAGGCGGGCGTTGAACCCGGCCTTGGGCGGGACGACGCCCATGTTGGCGGGGCAGGCCTCGGCGATGACGCAGGCGATGTCGTCGCCGTGCTCGGCGAAGGCCCGCTCGACGGCTTCCAGGTCGTTGTAGGGGAGCACGAGGGTGTCGGCGGCGCTGGCGCCGGTCACACCCGGGGAGTCGGGCAGCGCGAAGGTGGCCAGGCCGGATCCGGCGGCGGCCAGGAGGGCGTCGACGTGGCCGTGGTAGTTGCCCGCGAACTTGATGATCTTGCTGCGCCCGGTGTAGCCGCGGGCGAGGCGGATCGCGGACATGGTCGCCTCGGTGCCGGAGTTGACCAGGCGGACCTTCTCCACGGGGGTGCGCGCGACGATCAGCTCGGCCAGTTCGACCTCGCCCCGCGTCGGAGCGCCGTAGGAGGTCCCGGCGTCGACGGCGTGGTGGAGGGCGGACACGACCGTAGGCGCGGCGTGGCCCAGGATCAGCGGCCCCCAGGAGCAGACGAGGTCGACGTAGCGGCGTCCCTCGGTGTCGGTGAGGTAGGGGCCCTCACCCTTGGCGAAGAAGGGCGGGGTGCCGCCGACGGCGCCGAAGGCGCGCACGGGCGAGTTCACGCCACCGGGGACGACGGCGGTCGCCCGCTCGAAGAGCTCTGCGGAAGTCTGTTGAGTACCCACGTCACCAGTGTGTCAGCTGTGCCCGCCGACCTGACCGTGACCCGCCCCGCACCGGCGCCTCCGCCAGGGCCCTGAGCAGCGGGTCAGTCACGGAGGATGACGTGGACGAGCCGGTGGACCCCGGTGCTGGGGTCCGCGCCCTCGGGCAGACGGGCTGCTCGTTCGCAGGCGTCCTTGAGCCCGTGGGCGAAGTCCTTGAAGTGGGTACCGCCCTTGTCCCACCCGGGAAGAAGCCTTGTGAGGATCTTCTCCGCTTTGGCGCCGGACTCGATGGCGGCACGGTGGTCCACGAGGTGAAGGATAAGCCAGGACTCGAAGGTCGGAGTGGAGGGAGCCGCCTCGACCCCATCACGCTCGGCGGCACGGACGAGTCCGGTCACGTCCTGGCCGTCGGTGTCGAAGACGGCCCAGACCTCCGTGTACTCGTCACGGGCGGCCTGGGATGCGCTCCTGACGACGATCTCGCTCTGGGGATGCTTGGACTTGCGTACGTGCACGGTGTGCAGCCGGACGTCCGGGTGCCGCTTCATGGTGTCGAAGTAGCGCTTCTCGGTCTCCCCCTCGCAGACGACCAGGTAGACACGCTGTTCCTCCCGATGTGGACGACGGCGCCGAAGGTCCGTCTCCTTCTCACGCTTGCGACGCTTGCTCACCGGGTTGCTTCCTCCGGTTCCTGCTCCCTTCGGCGGAGGGCGTCGCGGAACAACTCGTCGTCCACGTCCGGAACAGCCCCGTAGCGGCCCGTCAGGTAGCGCCGGGCGCGGTTGTCGTCCGCTCGCGGTTTGAAGTCGCTCAGCGGATAGAGCGAGGTGCTGCCTTCGCCGTCCTTGGCCACGAACCAGATGTGATCGCGTTTGAGGACTTCTTCGCCCCGGACACGCCCGAGGAGGGCCGCGTCATGGCTCGTGAAGATCAGTTGCGCACCCTGGGGATTGCGCTCCTCGTCCTGGAACAGGGCGATGATCCGCGCGGAGAGGTAGGGGTGCAGACTGGCGTCGATCTCGTCCACGACGAGCACTCCCCCGGATTCCAGGACGCGCTGCGCCTCGAAGCCGACGGCGGCGAGCGCCCGGGTACCGAGGGACTCCTCGCCCCACGTGAGCGGCCGGGCCACCCCCTCGCCCTCGTGGTGGAACAAGAGCGTGGGGGATCGCTTTTCCCACGCAAGGCTCAGACTTCGCGCGAAAGCGTGGGTCTTTCCAGAACCGGGTGACAGGTGCACCAGCATGTTTCGTGCACCAGCATGCGTCGGGTCCTGTTGATCAGTCACCGCGTGGTGCCCCCCAACGACATACGCGGGAGCGTCGTCGAGCTCCGCCAGCTCCACCTCCCGGATCCCTGTGTCAGCGGATCTCAGCAGGTCTCCCAGAGCGTGTACGTGTTCCGTGGAAACCGAGCCGTGGCGCAACCACCTCGGCTGCTCCGGGCGCCGATCCTCCGCGAACAGCAGTTCGTCCGAGAACCACCGGTGGACCGGCAGTACCACCTCCTGCTCGGCCTGAGCCGCGACTGAGAGGAGGAGGACGTTGCGTGCCGTGATCCCCACGACCTGTCGGAGTTCGGCGGGTGTGCCGTCACCGAAGGTGAACGCCTCGTCGTCTCGCTCGAACACCACTCGCTTCCGCTGCTTCGGGTAGCTGTACAGCCACTCCTCCGCCACGTGGTCGTCATCGACGGAAAAGCCGTAGGTGTGGCGCACGCCCTCGGTCACGAGGTCGACGACGAAGGTCGACGGCTCCTCACGAGAGCGGGGATCCAGCTCGAACGGGTGCCTCGGTACGCCTTTGCCGGGTTCGTTCATACGGAAGGACCACAGTGCGGTGGCCCGCATGAACGAGAGCGCGTCGAGGACGTTCGACTTGCCGGAGGCGTTGGCACCGAAGACCCCGGCGACGGTCGTCGCCTTCCAGTCGGCGTCCGCGGGGCGGGAGTCCTCATAGACCGGTGTGAGAAGGAGTTGCTGTTCGTCGCGAATGGACTTGTGGTTCTCGACGCGGAAACTCAGCAGCATCTCGACCCTCTCCCCCGGAAATCGGCGCCCTGGCCGCTATCTGTGTGGAAAATCCGAACGTCCTCAGCATGCCACGCGCGCGTGGCCGGGAACAGGTATGCCCCGCCGCCGGGGGTCGGAGGCGGGGCACACGGCGCGGGGCCGGGTCAGGCGGGGGTGGGGGTGCGCTCGTCGTCGGAGGCTGCGCCGGGGCGGTCGGCCCGGGCGGAGCGGACGAGGGGGCGCAGGCGTTCGACGGCGGCGAGGCGGCCGACGAGCAGGGTGAGCGGCCGGGCCATGGCGAGCGAGACCAGGGTGGCGACCAGGGCGCCGACCAGGAGGCCGACGGTGACGTCGTGCGGGTAGTGGACGCCGACGACGACCCGGGAGAAGGCCTCCAGCACGGCGAAGACCGCGATGACGACGGCGATGCGGCGCCAGACGAGGATCAGGGCCGCGGCGGAGGCGCCCGCGATGGCGGCGTGGTTGCTGGGGAAGGACCAGTCGCCGGCGGGCGGGCAGACGGCCGCGGTGACCAGGTCGGTCATCGCCTGGCAGGGGCGTTGTTGGGCCACGGCCTCCTTGATGGTGCGGCTGACGAGATAGGCGGCGACCGTGGCGACGGGGGCGAAGAGCGCCAGGCCGACCGTGCGCGCGTCGATGGAGCGGGCGCGCCACCACGAGGCCAGGAACAGCACGGCGAAGACGCCGAGCAGGAGCTCGGTGCCCAGGTCGAACGCGTGCCGCCACGCGGGGTCGAGTTCGGCGACCGCGCCGACCACCGCGCGCGACCAGGCGGAACTGACGTGGAGGATCTCCGTGATCATCTCTCTCCAGGGCGATCGGGAGAAGTCACACGACAGGGGGATGGTCGGACAACGCACGGATGTCCGACAGGTGACAGAACTCCCGGGGATTCGTGAACGAGAAGTTCCTCATCCTGCCACCCGATGGGGACCGCCGGAGCCGCGAAAGCGTCCGTACCGACGAAGGAGACGCGCCGCCCCGACGAAGGAATGCGGGGTGACCGGTCAGTAGTTTGGGGGCGACCACCCGTCATCGCACCCATCGGAGCTGTCATGGCCACGACCTTCACCACGGCGGACCTCATCGACGACCACGGCGACACGCTGCGCAGCTGCTCCACGCAGTTCCGGCAGCTCGGTGGCCGCCCCCGGTTCCACGGGCCGATCCGGACCGTCAAGTGCCACGAGGACAACGGCCTGGTCAAGAAGGTCCTCAACACCCCCGGCGAGGGCGCCGTCCTGGTCGTGGACGGCGGCGGCTCCCTGCGCAGCGCGCTCATGGGCGACATGATCGCCGACTCCGCCGTGGCGGGCGGGTGGGCGGGCGTGGTCATCCACGGCGCCGTGCGCGACACCGTCGCCCTGGCCGGGCTCGACCTGGGCGTCAAGGCCCTGGGCGCCAACCCCCGCAAGTCCGTCAAGGACGGCGCCGGGCTGGTGGACGTGCCAGTGACCTTCGGCGACGTCGCCTTCGTGCCCGGCGAGTGGCTCTACAGCGACGAGGACGGCATCGTGGTCAACGCCACGCGGATCTGACCCGGGTCCCCGGCGCGGGGCCGCCGCCGCGCGGCCCCGCCCGAAGCGGCGGGCCCTGACGGCGGCCTGGGGCAGGCTCTCACCGACCGCTCCGGTCCCCGAGCTTCCAGCTCTGGTCGCCGATCAGGGGGACCACGCATCCCAGGAGGATCGCGGGGACGAGCAGG
Source organism: Nocardiopsis sp. Huas11 (assembly GCF_003634495.1). GTDB lineage: Bacteria > Actinomycetota > Actinomycetes > Streptosporangiales > Streptosporangiaceae > Nocardiopsis. The sequence continues at coordinate 1,916,352 of NZ_RBKY01000001.1, forward strand.
CCGACCAGGGGCGTGGCGTAGACCGCTTCGGGAAGCAGCCAACCGGCCACCGCGACCAACGCGCCGACCGCGACGACCGCCGCGCCCACGGGGCGGCGGGCCCGGTCCCACCAGCGGCCGAGCATGTGGTCCTTCCGGGCCGGCGTGCGCATGAGCCCCACCAGCAGCCCGAATCCGGCCAGGAATCCCGCCGTGAGCAGGATGAGGAGCCGTTCCAGGGGCAGGAACAGCGCACGGTCCGCCTCCACGTGCAGCAGGACCGTGTGCATGGCCAGCAGGAACACGGCGATGAGCACCAGGAAGGCGTTCACCACCGCCCGGCCGGCCCGGCCCGACCACTGCCGGGGCAGGCCCAGGCTCCGGTCGAGCACCGGGCCGAGCAGCAGTCCGAGGGACACGCAGCCGACCATCATCACGGTCACCCCCGGCACCGCCAGCGCCATCACCAGGCGCGGGGGCCGCGACGTGTCCCCGCCGAACGCGGCGCTCCCGGAGGCCTGCGCCGGCAGGTCCGACCACAGGACCGCCGACACCACCAGCATCAGCAGCACCGCCAGTGCCGTGAGGAAGACCCCCGTCCGGGGGAAGGGGGCCCCGCCTCCGCCATCGCGACCGCTCACCGTCACATCTCGCACCGTTCCTCCTCAGGGTCCGTCCGCCACCGTCACCGGAAATCTACGGAGCGAAGCGGGGGCGGCACATCGACCCGCGGGCATGGGCCGGTCACGTCTGCGCCGGGCGGGGCGGCATGCCGGAGGTCATGGTGCGAACGTGCCATCCGCACATCCGCGGGCTCCCCTGGACCGCCCCCCGTCCGGATACGCTCGGGCCATGAGGTCGCCCACGCCCCTCCCCGACCTGTCCTCCTGGGTGGAACTTCGCGAGCACCGCCCGCCCCGTGCCCTCGACCTGCTGTTCTGGGGCACGGGCGTGACCACCGGCCTGACCATGGGCCTGGCGATCGCCGTCGAGGGCCGTGAGGCGTTCCGGGAGATGGACCCGCTGCTGAGCGGGTTCGTCCTCTCCAGCGCGGTGGGCCTGGTCCTCGTCCTCGCGCTGTGGCCGTTCCTGGCCTGGTCCCCCGCCGCCCCGTGGCCGCGCAGGGCCGCCAGCGCGCTCTTCCTCGTCATCTCCCTGAACGTGGTGTTCTTCGGCAACTCCACGGTCTTCCTTCTGGTCTGCGCGGCCGCCATGAACGCGGTGGCCGTGTTCGGGCTCGCCGGACTCCTCGGCTACGCCACCCTGCTGTCCGGTTCGGCCCTCGTCGTCACCCTGGCGCTGCCCGGGGACCCGCTGTCGGTCAGCCTGACCTACGCGGCCGGCCTGCTGTTCCTGGCGTTCCTGTCGGGTGTGGCCTTCATCGGCCTCGTGGTCTCCGCCCAGCGGTCCGAGCGCACGCGTGAGCTGCTCGCCGAACTGGAGGCGGCCCACGCCGACCTGCGCCGACACGCGGACCGGGTCAGGGAGCTGACGGTGGCCGAGGAGCGGGCGCGGATGTCCAGGGAGATGCACGACAGCACCGGGCACTACCTCACCGCCCTCACGATGACCCTCTCCAACGCCCTGCGCTTTCGGACCTCCCGCCCCGACGCGGCCTGGGACGAGGTGGAACAGGCCCGGGAACTGGCCGGGGAGGCCCTCACCGACACCCGGCGCTGGGTGCGTGCCCTGCGCCCGCTGCGCCTGGAGGGGCGTGCGGGAGCGTCGGCGATGCGCGCGATGGCGGAGTCCTTCCAGGGCGGCGGCGTGCGCATCGACTTCACCGACTCCGGGGACTGGCCGCGCGACCTCGCCCCGGAAGCCGAACTGGTCTGCTACCGGGCGCTCCAGGAGGGGCTGACCAACGCGATGCGCCACTCCGGCGGGGACCGGGTCGAGGTAGCGGTGACGGCCTCGGCCGAGGAGGTGACCGTCACCGTGACCGACAACGGCGGGGGCGCCGACACCGACGCCCTCGCGTCGGGCTTCGGTCTGCGCGGACTGCGCGAGCGGGTCAGGGCGGTGCGGGGCTCGGTGACCGCGGGCGAGCGCGCCGGCGGCGGTTTCCGGCTCAGCGTGCGGGTCCCCGTGGCGCGGCGGCCCGCGGGGCTGACGGCGGGAGGGGTGGCGTGAGACCGGTGTCGGTCCTGGTCGTGGACGACCAGATCCTCTTGCGGCAGGGGCTGCGCAAGCTGCTGGAGATCGAGGAGGGCGTGGAGGTCGTCGGCGACGCGGCCGACGGGATCGAGGCCCTGGAGTTCCTGGCCGCCGCACCGCCCCCGGACGTGGCGCTGGTGGACGCGCGCATGCCGCGCATGGACGGGATCGAGCTCATCGCCCGCATGCGCATGGAGCACCCCGCTGTGGCCGCGGTCGTCCTCACCACCTTCGACGACGACGAACTCGTCTTCGGCGGCCTGCGTGCGGGAGCCCGCGGCTACCTGCTCAAGGACGTCCCGCCCGACGAACTGGTGTCGGCCATCCGCCGGGCGGCCCGCGGGGAGACCGTCCTCGGCGGCGCGGCGGCCGACCTCCTGGTGGCCGCGCTGGATCCTCCGGCCGCGCCCGCTCCCCCGCGCTCCGACTCGCCGCTGTCCGAACGCGAGGCCGAGGTGGCGCGGCTCGTCGGGACCGGCGCCACCAACCGGGAGATCGCCCGCGCCCTGTTCATCACCGAGGGCACCGCCAAGAACCACGTCACCAGCATCCTGCGCAAGCTCGGCCTGCGGGACCGCACCGCCCTGGCCCTGTGGGTCGGCGGACACGGAACCGCCTAGGGCGGCACGGCCCAGGTCCGCGCGGCCCGGAACCCGCCGCCCACGAACACTGGGCCGATACGTGTCCGCCGTGCTAGCCTCCAGAAAAAAGCACGATCGTTCGTGCTATTAAAGGAGTGGTGAACACGTCTTCCCTCGACACGCGCTCCCTGGACCTGCGTGACCTCGACCGGCGCGCCCTGGAGGCCGCCCGAGGGCCGATCGCCCAGGTCGGCCCCGCGCACCTCACCCGGCCCACCCCCTGCGCGCACTGGAACCTGGGCGACCTGCTGCGACACCTGGTGAACGAGAACCGGGGCTTCGCCGCGGCGGCCGCGGGCCTGCGGGTGGCACGCTCCCTATGGGACGGCGGCGAGCTCGGCGCCGACCCGCACCGCGCCTACCAGGAGTCCGCGGCCGAGGTCACCGCCGCGTTCGCCGTGGAGGACATCGACGAGCGGCCCGTCGAGATCCGCGAGTTCGGGGTGCGGTCCGGCCGATCCGCCATGGCCATGCACTTCCTCGACTGCCTCGTGCACGGGTGGGACGTCGCCGTGTCCCTCGGGGTCCCCTACGACCCCGACGAGGAGTCGGTGGCCGCCGCGCTGCTGATCGCCTCCCGGTGGGCGGACGTCCCGGGTCTGCGCGGGCCCGGCGCGCCGTTCGCCGCCCTCGTCCCGGTCTCCGACGAGGCCGACGGCTTCGCACGGCTGCTGGGTCTGGTCGGCCGCACACCGACGTGGACACCGCCGTGCTGAGGAGCGCGTGGACGCCGGGGCCGGCGGCCGACGTCACCGGCCCCGTCCTGTTGGCGGTCACCGCCTTCCACGCCGACAGGTGGTACGACCTGCCCGGCATCCACCGATCCGGGCGGGCGCTGGGCCGGGCCTGGCCCCGGTTGGGCGGCGCGGTCGGGATGTGGCTGTGGACCGAGCCGCGGCGACGCGCGTGCGGCTCGGTGTCGGTGTGGCGGAACGAGCCGGCGCTGCGGGGATTCGTGGCGTCGCCGGACCACGTCACGATCATGCTGCGCTACCGCGGCCGGGGTCGGTTGACCTCCAGCGCCTGGTGGACGGACCAGGGTCGGCCCGCGGACCTCTGGGCCCAGGCCCGGCCGTACCTGCCGGACGGGGAGGGCCCCAGGTGAGACCGCCCCGCACGGACCCACCGAGCGCCCGCCGGGCGCGAGGGCCCCGGGCACCCACCGGACGCGGACTCCGGGCATCAGGGGCCGCGCGTCAGCGCAGGGGGTGGCGCCGGTAGGTCGGGGCGGGCGGCCCGAAGGCCAGCCCGTTCTCGTCCAGGGCGTTCAGGACGGTCAGCCCGCCCCGGGGGAACCGGAAGTGGACGTCGACGGTCCCCAGGTCCGGGTCCCTCGATCTGCGGACCGGGCGCCGGCCGGCCCATGTCAGGAGTTCGACGTCCTGGAGGAGCTGACCCTGGAGCGCGTGCGCCTCGGATCTCTCGTCGCGGCGCCACCGCAGGTCGAAACCGTCCCATCGGACGGGCCCGCGCGGGTCGATGGAATTCCAGGTGATCGAGAGGTCGTCGAGCCTGGAGTGGTTGAGCTCCACCTGTTCGCCGTCGAAGTCGAGCAGGACGGGGCAGTCGCAGAACCACTCGTCGTCCTGGAGGTCCCAGACCAGCCGGACCCCGCTCAAGGGTCGGCCGACGAGCGACCGCAGCCGCGGGCCCTGGGCCGCCGTGACGGCGGCCCGGCCGTTCAGCCACCGGGGCCGGTAGCCCTCCAGCCCGAAGTCGAACACGCGAAGCCCCTGGCCCTCCTCGTTCCGGCCCTCGGCCGGCTCCGAGCACCCTCGATCAGCCGCGGTCGGGGAACTCCTCGCTGGCGTCGGAGAGGATGTCCAGCACCGCGATGGGGTCGGGCAGCGGAACGCCCGCGCCGTCCTCGTCGCGCGGCGCCCGGATCCAGGTGACGCGGCCGCCGGAGGGCAGCACCGAGGGCGCGCCGGGCACGAAGCTGTCCCGGCAGTGCCACCGCAGGCCCGGGGTCGCCTCCACGGACTCCGGGACGGTGTCCAGGTGGCAGGACCACCACTCGTCCTCGTCCACCGGGGACCGGGTCGCCACGAAGAACAGGTAGCGGGAGGCCTCCACCGCCGCCACCGGACCGGCGGGGACGCCCGAGCGGCCCATCCGCGCCAGCGCCATCACCCCGGCCTCGCGGGGTACGTCGAAGACGTCGAAGACCCGGCCGGTCGGCAGGATCACGTTCGCGTCGGGGGTCGCGGTCCACCAGCCGCGGATCCGCTCGGGGTCGGTGCTGGCCTCCACACCCCACGCCATCGTCACCGGGTGCGCCGCCGGGTCCGGACAGCCCATCCGGTCGCAGGTACACGCCCGGTCCTGGCCGGGCGCGGCGCCCCGCACCACCGGCCACCCCAGCCGCGCGTAGCGCAGCGCTGACTCCAGCATGCTGTCCGCCGCATGCCGTCGCTTACGTCGGTACAGGACGTCGGCCATGGAACCCCCGGTGGTGATGTGTAGATCCAGGCGCGGCCGACGTCTCCTGACCCCCCGCCCGGCGACCGCGACCGGGGCGAAGGGCCTGGTCGTACTACCTCAGCAGGCGGGCCGCCTCGGTCGCCCAGTAGGTGAGGACCTGCTCCGCCCCCGCCCTGCGGTAGCTGGTGAGGGTCTCCACGATCGCGCGCTCCCGGTCCAGCCAGCCCTTCTCGGCCGCCGCCTCGATCATCGCGTACTCCCCGCTGACCTGATAGGCCGACACGGGAACCGGCGAGGCCTCGGCGACCTTGGCGACGATGTCGAGGTAGGCCAGGCCCGGCTTGACCATCACCATGTCGGCTCCCTCGGCCACGTCCAGCGCGACCTCGCGCAGCGCCTCGCGGGCGTTGGCCGGGTCCTGCTGGTAGCCGGAGCGGTCACCGAACTGCGGCGCGCCCTCGGCGGCCTCCCGGAAGGGCCCGTAGAACACCGACGCGTACTTGGCCGCGTAGGCCAGGATGGGCACCTGGGTGAACCCGGCGCCGTCCAGCCCGCGGCGGATCGCCGCGACCTGGCCGTCCATCATGCCGCTGGGCGCCACCACGGCCGCGCCCGCCTCCGCCTGGGCCGCCGCGATGGCCGCGTACCGCTCCAGGGTGAGGTCGTTGTCCACGTGCCCGCCGGTCTCCAGCGGCCCGCAGTGGCCGTGCGAGGTGTACTCGCACAGGCACAGGTCGGCCATGACCACCATCTCGTCCCCGACGTCCGCGGCCAGGTCGCGCAGCGCCACCTGCACGACGCCGTTCGGGTCGTCGGCCCCGGATCCGCGCTCGTCCTTGTGCTCGGGGATCCCGAACAGCATCACGCCGCCCACGCCCGCCTGGGCCGCCTCCTGGGCTGCCTTGCGCAGGCTGTCGCGGGTGTGCTGCACCTGGCCGGGCATCGAGGAGATCGGCACCGGTTCGGTGAGGCCCTCCTTGACGAACATCGGCAGGACGAGGTTCTCCGGCCGCACCCGGGTCTCGGCGACCAGGCGACGCAGGGGCGCCCCGCGGCGCAGGCGGCGCGGCCGGGCGGCGGGGAAGGCGGCGTCGGAGGCGGTCAATTCGGGCTCCTCATGGCTGTGGACGAACGGGTGCTACCTCGCCGGAGGCGTCGGTCGAGGGCGGGCGGGTGGTGCTGCGCCGGAGGCGTCGGTCAAGGGTGGCGGCGGGTGGGACGTCAGACCTTGCGGCGACGGCCCCGGCGCTTCTGGCTCGGCTTGAGGACGGGCTTGCCGGCCTCGACGGCCTCACGGCGCTTGGCGGCACCGTACTCCGAAAGCGCCTCCGCCAGGGCCGAAACCGACGGCTTGGACGCCACGACGTCGACGCGCAGGCCGAACTCGATCGCGGTCTTCTCGGTCTCGGGGCCGATGACCGCGATGGCGGTGGTGTTGTGCGGCTTGCCCGCGATCCCCACCAGGTTGCGCACCGTGGAGGACGACGTGAACAGCACCGCATCGAAACCACCTCCCTTGATGGCCTCTCGGACAGGCGCGGGCGGGGGCGCCGCGCGGACCGTGCGGTAGGCGGTGACGTCGTCGACCTCCCACCCCCGTTCGTCCAGTCCGGCCGCCAGGGTCTCCGTGGCGATGTCGGCGCGCGGGAGCAGCACGCGCTCGATGGGGTCGATCTCGGCGTCGTAGGGCGGCCACACCGACACCAGGCCCGCACTGGACTGGGCGTCCTCCGGCGGCTCCAGGTCGGGCTGGATGCCGAAGTCCCGTACGGCCCTGGCCGTGGCCTCGCCGACGACGGCGACCTTGACCCCGGCGAAGGCGCGCGCGTCCAGGCCGTAGGACTCCAGGCGCTCCCGGATGGCCCGGACCGCGTTGGTGGAGGTGAAGGCGACCCACTGGTAGCGGCCGGTGACCAGGCCGCGGACGGCGCGCTCCATCTGCTGCGGGGTGCGCGGCGGCTCCACGGAGATGGTGGGCACCTCCTCGGGCACCGCGCCGTAGCCGCGCAGCTGGTCGGACAGGGCGGCGGCCTGCTCCTTGGTCCGGGGCACGAGCACGCGCCAGCCGAACAGCGGGCGGGTCTCGTACCAGGACAGCTCGGGCTGGCGCCCCACCGGCGCCCCGACGACCATCAGGGCCGGGGCGGTCACGTGGTGGCCCTTGGCGTCCTTGGACTTGAGCTCGGCGACCAGCCGGGACAGCGTCGAGGTGACCGTCGTCTGACGGGTGGTACCGCCGGCGCGCACGACCGCGACGGGGGTGGCCGGCGGGCGGCCGCCGGCGATGAGGGTCTTGCACATGACGTCGAAGCCGGGACCCTGGTGACCGGGCTCCTCGCCGGGGGGCGCGTCCGCGCCCAGGATCACCAGCGCGGCGTCGCTGGCCGCCGCCTCGTGCCAGTCGACCTCGGTGTCGCCGTGCGGGCGGGCGTTGAGCAGGCGCACCTCGGGGCCATCGCCCAGCAGCGGGATGCCGGCGAAGGTCGGCACGGCGGTGACCGAGGAGACGCCCGGGGCGACCTCGACCTCCACGCCCGCCTCACGGCAGGCGGCCACCAGGTCGGCGCCGCGGCAGCCGAAGAACGGGTCGCCGGAGTACAGGCGCACCACCCTGCGGCCCTCACGGGCCCGGGTGACGGCCAGCGTGTTGATGTCGCCGCCGCACTCGGCGGCCTCGATCACGGACACGTCCTCGGCGCAGTGCTCCAGGAGTTCGGTACGGAAGCCGGCCAGCTCCTCGGCCGCGGGTTCGCGGAGGGTGATGACCACGTCGGCGCGGCGCAGCAGCTCGGCGCCGCGCAGCGTGAGCAGGTCGGCGCCGCCGGGGCCGGTGCCGACCAGGGCGACGTGCCCGGGGCGCGGGGCGGGGCGCGACTCCTCCGGACGGGGGATGGCGTTGGCGTTCACGTACTGGCTCCTCGGGTGTGGGTCGCCTGTGCCCCGGTGTGCGGGCCCGGGGCGGTGACGGCTGGGCGGCGGCGGCCACGTCGGCGCCCCGCCCGTCTGGTTCTAGGGTGTGTCCCTTGGACACCGCCCGTCGTGAGCGGCGGTCCAGTGGTGGCCTCGCGAGGCCGAAGAGGGAGTCAGGGTGGGTCTCCTGTCGACTGATGAGAACGAAGCGAGGGCGCCGCTGGGGCGTCGCGCAACAGGGCGAGTGTTCACGGGACGCACCCTAGGGTGTGTCCCTTTCGGCGAAGGCCGCGGCGACGATGCGGTCGGCGCCCTCGCCGATCATCTCGCGGGCCAGCTCCCGGCCGAGCGCGACGGCCGCGTCCAGGTCGTGGTCGGAGGCGAGGTCGGCGGTGCGCTCGCCCCGGACGGCGGCGGTGCCGTCGGTGGCGACCACGGCGGCGCGCAGGCGCAGCCGGCCGTCGGCGTACTCGGCGAAGGCGCCGACGGGCGCGGCGCAGCCGCCCTCCAGGACGGACAGCACGGTGCGCTCGGCGACGACGGAGGCGCGGGTGGGCGCGTGGTCGACGGCGGCCAGGTAGCCCAGGTCGTCGTCGCGCCGCTTGACCGTGCACTCCACGGCCAGGGCGCCCTGGCCCGGGGCGGGCAGCATGCGATCGACGTCGAACACGTCGGTGACGGCGTCCCTGCGGCCCACCCGGCCGAGTCCGGCGTAGGCGAGGACGACGGCGTCCAGTTCACCGGAGGTCACCTTGCCCAGGCGGGTCTCGGCGTTGCCGCGGATGGACACGTAGACCAGGTCGGGGCGCAGGGCGGCGAGCTGGGCGACGCGGCGCGGGGAGCCCGTGCCGATCCTCGCCCCGGCGGGCAGCTCGTCGAACGTGAGTCCGTCGCGGGCGCACAGGGCGTCGCGGGGGTCGTCGCGCTCGGGGATGGCGGCCAGGACGAGGCCGTCGGCGGGGACGGTCGGCAGGTCCTTGAGGGAGTGGACGGCGAAGTCGATCGTGCCGGCCACGAGTTCGTCGCGCAGGGCGTTGACGAACACGCCGGTCCCGCCGAGCTGGGTCAGGTGGGCCTTCGTGACGTCGCCGAAGCTCGTGATGAGCTCCAGTTCGATCGGGTGCCCGGTGCGCTCGGTGATCGCGTCGGCGACCATCCGGGACTGGGTGGTGGCCATGGTGCTGCGGCGGGTGCCGAGCCTGGCCGGTGTGCCGCCGGCGGGATTCGCGGTCATCAGATGCTATGGGGCGTTGCTCCGGCTCTATGCCGGGGAGGCAACCCCTGCCTCCTTCCGTGTGGTGTAAGCGTAGCCGTCCGCGCGTTGTAGCAAGTGAACGTGGCGGTGGTGGATGCCCTGCACTGTGCCGTAGGCGGTGCGCACGTTGAACTTGCCACTGCCCTTGGCAAGCAGCTTGCGTGCCCTGGCCGGCGACGTGGGCTGCAACGGGTGGCCGTGTTTGTCAATGACGAACACCATTGGTTGTCCCTCGCGGGACGAGTGGCCCTCACGGGCCTTCTCCCCGACCTCAGGGTCGGGGGTGACGCGCTCGACACCAGGTGAAGCATCGAGCGTCTCCCCTCGCACATGTTCCACGCCGGGTACCGCATCGCGGTCCACGCGCCCCGTTTCGTCCCTGTTCCCGGGGATGTCTGCTGACGCGAATTCCAGAGCAGGCCGCTGAGGAAGCACGGTCTGGTGGGTCTTCTGCCCTACGTGAAACGTAGCCATCTGGTCACCTCCTTGTCGGTGATGGCTAGTGCTGGTAACGGCGCTCCCCCAGCCACGCGGGCTGAGAGCTCCCTCCTTCAGGAGGGGGAACCCGTTACACCTGCTCCTGAGCGGCCTCGGCCGCGGTGGTGGGACGCGCGGTCGAGGACAGGGCCTCCGGCGTCTTGGGATCGAGGTCGAAGAGTTCGCGCAGGGCGGCCTCGTAGGCCTCGCCGTCGGGCGCGGCGGCCAGTTCCTTGACCCGCACCGTGGGACGGTGCAGGAGCTTGTCGGCCACGCGGCGCATCGCCCGGGTGATCTCCTCGCGGGCGCGGTCGTCGAGGTCGGCGGGCAGGCGGCCGTGCAGCCGGGACAGCTCGGACTCGACGACGCCCCGGGCCTGGGCGCGCAGGGCGACGACGGTGGGGGTGACCTCGTTCGCGCGGCGGACCGTGCGGAACTCGGCGACCTCCTCGTCGACGATCTCGCGGACCACGGTCAGGGCGCCGGAGCGGCCGGACTCGCGGTCGCGGGTGGCGGCGGTGGCCTGCCGCAGGTCCTCGATGTCGACCAGGGACACGTGCGGGAGGTCGCGCACCGCGGGGTCGATGTCGTGGGGCAGGGCGAGGTCGAGGAAGACCAGGGGCGTGGTGCGCCCGGTGTCGGCCGCGGCCACGGCGTCGGCGGTCAGGACCAGGCCCTGGGCGCCGGTGCAGGAGATGACGAGGTCGACCTCGGGCAGGACGCCGGCGGCGTCGGGGAAGGGTACGGCGCGCGAGCCGACCGTGTCGTAGGCCTCGGTCAGGCACTCGGCCAGGCGGGCGGCGCGCTCCATCGTGCGGTTGGCGACGACGACGGTCCGCGCGCCCTGGCGGGCCACGGTGTTGGCGGACAGGGCGCTCATCGAGCCGGCGCCCAGGACGAGGACGCGCAGTCCGGACAGCGGTCCGGCGGCGGCCTCGCCGGAGCCGTCGGCGGCCGTGCTCCGCGCGGACGGGGCCTCGGCGCCGGACATGGGGCAGGCGGCGGGCGGGACCGCGCCGGCCACCGGCGTGGTCTGGCCGACCGTGGGGGCGGGTCCGGCGGTGTCCGGTCTGGGCCGCAGGTGCGCCAGGGCGTGCTCCAGGCCGAAGCTGACCATGTCGGCGCCCGCGTGGTCCAGGTGGGTCTCGGTGTGGGCGCGCTTGCCCACCCGCAGGGCGCGCTGGCCGAGGTCGTTGAGGACGCGGCCGACGGTGCCGGCCTCCTGGCCGAGCTTGAGGGCGTCGCGGACCTGGCCGAGGATCTGGCCCTCGCCGACGACCATCGAGTCCAGGCCGCAGGTGACGGAGAACAGGTGCTGGACCGCCTGGTCCTCGTAGTGCACGTAGAGGTGGTCGGACAGCTCGCCGAGGGCGACGCCGGTGTGCCACGACAGGAGTTCGGTGATGGCCGCGACGCCCCCGTGGAAGGCGGAGACGTCGGCGTAGACCTCGGTCCGGTTGCAGGTGGAGACGACCATCGCCTCGTTGACGGCCTCGGAGGCGACCATCTCGCCGACCGCCCTGGTCCGGGTCTCACCGTTCAGAGCGACGCGCTCGAGCAGCGCCACCGGCGAACTCCGGTGGCTCAACCCCACGGCCAGGACACTCATCCGCATTCTCCTACGCAGGCACCACAGCGCCCCCATGACGCTGCGTCTCTATGCTCGGGCACGGTCCCCGTCGCGGCGGGGCGGCCCCCGCTTGCTCCGGCTCGCGCGCCTCGCGCCGCCCGGGCCCCGTCGCCTGGGTGCGTCGTTCTCACGTCAGTTCCAGCCCTGCCGGGTCCACGCCCCGTCCGCTGCCGCCGTCCGCCCTGCGCTGGGCGTGGAAGGCGAGGATCTGGAGTTCGATGGACAAGTCGACCTTACGCACATCGACCCCGTCCGGCACATTCAGCACGACCGGCGCGAAGTTGAGGATGCTGGTCACCCCCGCCTCGACGAACCGGCTCGCCACGCCCTGCGCGGAGGCCGCCGGTGTGGCGATGACGCCGATGGAAACGCCCATCGAACGGACAACGTCCTCCAGGTTGTCAATATGCCTGACGTCGAGCGACGCCACGGTCCTGCCGACCACGGACGGGTCGGCGTCGAGCAGGGCCGCTATACGGAACCCGCGCGTGCCGAACCCCCCGTAGTTGGCGAGAGCGCGGCCCAGGTTGCCGATGCCGACGATGGCGACGGACCAGTCCTGGGTGAGACCAAGCTCACGCGAGATCTGGTACACGAGGTACTCGACTTCGTAGCCGACCCCTCGCGTGCCGTAGGAGCCGAGGTGGGAGAGATCCTTGCGGAGCTTGGCGGAGTTCACACCGGCGATCGAGGCGAGGTGCTCCGAGGAGACCGTGAGGGTGCCACGGTCCTGGAGTGCCTGCAGGGCGCGCAGGTAGACCGGGAGCCGGGCGACGGTGGCCTCGGGGATTCCCCTCTCCCGGGGCCGGGGTGGGCGGCGTGTCACAGGCGGGCGCTCCTGGGGGGAGATCGAATCGAACGGGCCCGGACTGCGCGGCACACCGTGGGGGCCGGTGACGCCGCGCCTCCCGGTCACTCATAGATTACGTGCTTGTGAAAGCGCGCACAAAGTGGGGTCGCTTGTGACGTGGGGACCAAAAATTCTCACCAATGGCATCCGAAACCACAATCCGGAAACATGACTTCACATCATCCGGATGAGGGACAGAACGCACATCCGTGCCGTGTTCTCCGCGCCGCCTCCGCGTACGTGGTCAGACCCCCAGGGCCGCGCGCAACCGCGCCTCGCCCACCCGCCAGAAGTCGTGCTGGCGCCCGTCGACGAAGGTCACGGGGATCTTGTCCCAGTACTCCTCCCGGTCGGCAGCGTCCACCCCGTTCAGGTCGACCTCGGCCCGACTGATCCCGAGCTGGTCGGTCACCCGCTCCACCACGGTCCACGCGTCCGCGCACAGGTGGCAGCCGGGCTTGCCCAGCATCACCACGCGCGCCCGCCCCGCCCACTCGGGGGTTTCACTCATGTTTCCTCCCGGTTCCCATCACTTGTCGGGGCCCTCACCCGCCGGCGAACGGCGGTAGGACCTCGATCACAGTCCCATCGGCCACCGCGACCTCACCGTGCGGCCTCTTGCCGACCGGCCGCTCGTCCACCAGAAGCGACGAAGCCCCGAGTACCCGCAGGAATCGGTCGTCGGGATGAAGGAGACACGCGGCGTCCAGGGCCGCTCCGAGGGTGTCGGCATCGACCTGGTCCTCGGCGGTTCCCGCCGCTTCCTTGGCCGCTGCCCAGTACCTGATAGTGCACTTCGCCATCTATTGATTATCCTTGGTGTTGCTCGGAGGCGACGTATTAAACACATCTTCACCGGGGGCAAAGGCGCCTTCGATCGTCCGCACAGCGCGGGATGACGAGAAGAGACGCATGAGCCATCTGCTGCTACTGACGAACTCGAACGAACCGTCTGACCACGTTCTACCTGCCCTCGGGCTCCTCCTGCACTCCGTGCGGGTGGCGCCGGCGGAGGCGGGAGCGCTCCTGGCGTCCGGTGCGACCGGGAACTCGAACGCGCCCATCGACGCCATTCTGGTCGATGCGCGAACCGACCTGGCAACCGCCCGTAACTTCTGCCGCCTGCTGGACACCACGGGGTTGGAGTGCCCGTTGCTGGTGGTCCTGACCGAGGGCGGCGTCGCCGCCCTCACCCCCGACTGGCAGGTCAACGACTTCATCCTGGCCACCGCCGGGCCCGCGGAGGTCGAGGCGCGGCTGCGCCTGGCCGTGGGTTCGGCCGAGGCCGGGACCGACGACCCCGACGAGATCCGCCGCGGCGACCTCGTCATCGACGAGGCGACCTACATCGCCCGACTGCGCGGCCGGATCCTGGACCTGACCTTCAAGGAGTTCGAACTGCTCAAGTTCCTGGCCCAGCACCCGGGCCGGGTCTTCACCCGGGCCCAGCTGCTCCAGGAGGTGTGGGGCTACGACTACTTCGGCGGCACCCGCACCATCGACGTCCACGTGCGGCGCCTGCGGGCCAAGCTCGGCTCGGAGTACGAGTCCCTGATCGGCACCGTGCGCAACGTGGGCTACCGGTTCGTGCCCGACCCGGTCGCCAAGGCGGCGCAGGCACAGCCGGCCGAGGACGTGGAGCTCCCGTCCGCCCGGGCCTCGGAGCCCACGCGGTAGGAGTGCGGTGCGCGCGACGGTCCGCCGTCCGCGACACACGCCATGAGCACCGGGGCGCCGCGCACTCGCGCGAGGCGCCCCGGACTCGTCCTGTCCGGCCCGCGTGGCCCGCGCGGGCCACGGCGGAGGTCACGCGCGTGTCCCCGCTCGGTGACGACCTCGAACCACACCCTGTGCAGGGCTCGTGTAACTGAGCGAGAACGCCTAGGATCTGTGGCGCACCCGCACGCAGGGTCGTCTGGCGCGGCGAACGCCCCCCGGGCGGGTGAGGCAAGTCAGGCGCATCGCCCTAAGGAGGGACCCGCCCCGATGCCCACCACCGCCGCGAGCGCTCACATGCCCCTCAGACGTCGCTTCGGTATCCCCCTCTGCGCGGTCTTCGTCGGATCGAGTCTCGTCGCCCTGGCCACGCCGGCCAACGCCGAACCGAGCCCTTCGCCCTCGTCCTCCACCGAGCCGAGTTCCTCGGCCTCACCCTCGCCCAGCCCCTCCACCCCTCCTCCCACCCCCTCGGCCGCGGCCGCGTTCGACCGCTCCGCCGACCGGGTGCGACTCGGTTCGGCGGCGGAGCCCAACGCCGTCACCGCGACCAACACCGGCGACGCGTCGATCTGCCTGGTGAGCCTGACCGTCGAGATCCCGGAGTTCTCCGTCGAGGGGTTCTCCGCCCAGCTGGTCGAACCCGGACAGGACGTGAACGCCGGACAGGTCACCGGCTCGCCCCGACGGGACACCGACGTGGTCGCCACGCTGGCGTACGCGCTCGCCGACGCCGAGACCGGCTGCTCCTCGATCGACTCCGCGTCGGTCGTGACGACGTCCACGGGCGCCTGGTCGGTCGCGGTGTACCACCCCGAGCCCTCCCCGACCCCGACTCCCACCCCGACCCCGACTCCCACACCCTCGCCGCCCGACCCGCCGGCCGGGAGCGAACGCCCCACGCCCTCCCCCACGGAGCGGCCGACGGGCGGCACCGGCGGTAACGACGGCACGGACGGCTCCGGCTCCTCGTCCCCGCCCTCCACGCCCTCGAACAGGCCCTCCACGTCCGCGACTCCCAGCAGCCCGAGTTCGTCGAACTCCTCGAACGGCTCCGGCTCCGGCGGGTCGAACTCCGGTTCCGGCTCCGGTTCCACGCCGACCTCGCGGTCCGGTGTGGACGACGTGCCGACCAGCGACTCCGACATCCCGACGCTGCCTCGGAACGAGGCCGACCTCCCGGAGATCTCCGGGGGCTCGGAGGACCTCGCCGACCTGCCGCTGGTGACGCCGTCCTCCGGCGAGGACGAGGGCGCCGGCGAGGACGGCACCGAGGTGGCGGCCGACACCAGCGACCTGGGCCCCAACTGGGCTCCGGCCGTGCTGCTGGCAGCGCTCCTGCTGGCCCTGCTCCTGGCCACGCCGCTCGCTCCGGCCCGCAGGGTCCGGATCGGCGCCGGCTACCAGGGCAAGCGCCGCAAGGGCTGACCGGCCTGCGGCCCCCACGCCCCGATCCCCCGTCCGCGCCGCGGGCGGGGGATCGCCGTGTGCGCGGAATGCTGCGAAAAGCACGGCCGAGTCCGACACAGCGCCCGACGCGGGGCCTGGCGCACGCCCCCGCGCACCCGGGGACGTAGGATCTCGCCCCATGAGTACCCCGCTGGTCACCGACGACCTGGCCCGCGAGCCCGCCGACGACGTCCTGGCGATCGCCGAGGCCGCCCGACGCGCGGACGGCGTCGCCCCCCTGTCCGAGCACACCGTCCTGCGCGTACGCCACGGCGCCCCCTCGGGGAGCAGCCGCTTCCACGTGATCACCGTCGAGGGCCGCGTGGTCGGCTTCGCGTTCATCGAGCGCGTGGACGGCGAGCCCGACTCCGGTGAGATCGTGGTCGACCCGGCCCACCGCGGCCGCGGCCACGGCAAGGCCCTGCTGCACTCCGTCCACACCGACGCCGGTCCCCACGGCGTGCGGGTGTGGGCGCACGGCCGGACCCCCCAGGCGTCCGCGGTGGCCGCCGCCGACGGCTGGCGCCCGGTCCGTGAACTCCACAAGATGCGCATGCCGCTGCGCGACGTCCCCGCCGACGCGCCCGGCGGCCCCTGGGCGGTTCCGGAACTCCCCGAACCCGACCTGCGCCCCGACGTGGCCGCCCGGGTGCGCGTGCGGCCGTTCGTGGTCGGCCAGGACGAGCAGGCGTGGCTGGCCGCCAACGCCCGCGCGTTCGCCGACCACCCCGAGCAGGGCCAGCTCACCCTGGACGACCTCCTCCAGCGCGAGGTGGAGGACTGGTTCGACCCGCACGGCTTCTTCCTCGCCACCACCACCGACGGCTCGGTCGCCGCGTTCCACTGGACCAAGGTCCACCAGGACGGCGCCGGGCTCTCCGACACCGAGGCGGTCGGCGAGGTGTACGCGGTGGGCGTGGACCCCGACTGGCAGGGCAGCGGTCTGGGCCGTGCGCTGACCCTGGCCGGCCTGCGCCACCTCCGTGACGCCGGGCTGCCCTGGGTGCACCTGTACGTCGACGGTGACAACGAGGCGGCGGTCCGCCTCTACGAGTCCCTCGGCTTCGGGATGTGGGACACCGACGTGATGTACGCACCCGGCGACTGACCCCGCACGGCCCCCGCCCGGACCGCGGAGGAACCGCGGCCACCCCCCTCCGGCACGTGCCGATCGTCACATTCACCGGAGCAACCACCTTCCGCCACGGGAGTGCGATTTGCCGTTCACCTTCCGTTCACCTTCCCTGGGACAACTGGTCACCTAGGCCGCCTACCTTCACATTCGGTGCGACACGGCCATTGCGCGCGAGATGGCCGTGACACGTTGGACCTCCACCGACCACATCCGCGCCACAGCGGGCTCCGGGAGGCAGAATGCGCACCGGAGCCACCCGGTCCCACCGGAACCACCACGCGCCGAGACCCGGCACGCGCGGACGAACCCGTTCGTACCGGGCGAACCGCCCCGAACCCGAACCGGAGCACCCATGACGACCACGGACGCGCCCGAGGCGGCCCCACGGCCGCCCGCGGGCCGGCGCCGGATCGGTGACGCCGCCTTCGCCGGGCTCGCCCGAGGCTCGGGCCTGCTGATCCTGGCGATCCTCGCCGGGGTCGCCGCGTTCCTGCTCATCCAGGCGTGGCCCTCCCTGTCCGCGAACACGGCGAACTTCCTCACGTCCGACGTGTGGGAGGCCAACGAACGGGAGTCGCCCGCCTTCGGCGTCGGCATGCTGGCGTTCGGCACCGTGCTCGCCGCCGCCATCGCCCTGACGCTGGCCACTCCGGTCGCCATCGGGATCGCGCTGTTCATCGTCTACTACGCCCCCCGCAGGCTCGCGTCCCTACTCGGGTACCTGGTGGACCTGCTCGCCGCGATCCCCAGCGTCGTCTACGGCCTGTGGGGCATCGGCTTCCTGGCCCCGCAGCTCGTCCCCCTCTACGAGGGGATGGCCGAGCACCTGGGCTGGATCCCGCTGTTCGCCGGACCCGCCTCCACCTCCGCGCGCACCATGCTCACCGCCGGCATCGTGCTCGCGGTGATGATCCTGCCGATCATCACCGCGATGTCGCGCGACGTCTTCCACCAGGTGCCCCAGGGACACCAGGAGGCCGCGCTGGCCATGGGCGCGACGCGCTGGGAGATGATCCGGCTGGCCGTCCTGCCGTTCGGCAAGTCGGGGATCGTCGGCGGCGCGATGCTCGGCATGGGCCGCGCGCTCGGCGAGACCATGGCCGTGGCCATGATCCTCTCGCCCTCGCTGATGATGTCCTTCCACCTGCTGCAGAGCGGCAACCAGACCATCGCCGCGCACATCGCCCTCCAGTACCCGGAGGCCACCGGCTACGGAGTGTCCGCGCTGATCGCCGCGGGCCTGGTCCTGTTCGCGATCACCCTGGCCGTCAACATGGGCGCGCGCTACATCGTGGCGCGGGGCAGCAAGGAGTCCTGATGAGCACGACGACCACGCAGCCCCCCGAGCCCGACGCGGGCCGGGTCGAGTTCGACCTGCGACGCGGCGCCCTGCCGCACCGCTTCCCCGCCGTCCTGCTGGCGTCCACCGCCGCGGTCGTGGCGGGGGTCCTCCTGGCCTTCTCCACCTTCGGGTTCGCCCTGTGGGCGATCCTGACCGCCGTGGCCTACACCGCCATCGTCGTGACCGCGTCCGCGCGGGTGGAGGGCGGCCGCAAGGCCACCGACCGACTGGTCACCGCGCTCGTCTACGGGTGCTTCCTGCTGGCCATGCTGCCGCTGGTGTCGGTCCTGTGGACCGTGGCCCAGAACGGCATGGCGCGGTTCGACGCCTACTTCCTCACCGTGTCGATGAACGGCGTGCTCCCGAGCATGGACGCGGGCGGCGTCTACCACGCGATCGTGGGCACGCTGGCGATCACCGGCATGGCCACGCTCATCGCGGTGCCCATCGGCGTGATGTGCGCCGTCTACCTCGTGGAGTACGCGGAGGGCCGGCTGAAGCGCGTCATCACGTTCTTCGTCGACGTCATGACCGGCATCCCCTCCATCGTCGCCGGACTGTTCGTCGTGGCGCTGTGGATGATGCTGTTCGGTCCGGGGCACACCAACGGCGCGGCGGGCGCGATCTCGCTGGCCGTGCTGATGATCCCCGTGGTGGTGCGCTCCAGCGAGGAGATGCTGCGCCTGGTCCCCCGGGACCTGCGCGAGGCCTCCTACGCCCTGGGCGTGCCCAAGTGGCGCACGATCACCAAGGTGGTGCTGCCCACGTCCGCCGCGGGACTGACCACCGGAATCATGCTCGCCATCGCGCGCGTTATCGGTGAGACGGCGCCGTTGGTCCTGACCGCCGGGTCCTCGGCGGTGTCGATCAACTGGAACCTGTTCGACGGCCAGATGATGAGTCTCCCGGTCTTCATCTACTCCCAGGTGCGCATGGGCGACGCCGTCAACTACGAGAGGGCCTGGGGCGCCGCGCTGACCCTGATCCTGACGGTCATGCTGCTGTTCTTCCTGGCCCGTCTCATCGGCCGACTGTTCGCGCCCAAGTCCCGCTGACCACCGCCCACGCTCCGCGCGCGGCACCTGAACTCACGAGGAACCATCCAGTGGCGAAAAGAATCGACGTCTCCGGCCTCCACGTCTACTACGGCGACTTCCGCGCCGTCGAAGACGTGTCGATGACCATCGAGCCGCGATCGGTGACGGCGTTCATCGGCTCGTCCGGCTGTGGCAAGTCCACCTTCCTGCGCACCCTCAACCGGATGCACGAGGTCACTCCGGGCGCCCGCGCCGAGGGCAAGGTGCTCCTGGACGACATGGACATCTACGGCCCCGACGTGGACCCGGTCATGGTCCGCAGCGAGGTCGGGATGGTCTTCCAGAAGGCCAACCCGTTCCCGACGATGTCCATCTACGACAACGTCATCGCCGGCGCCAAGCTCAACAACAAGCGGATGAGCAAGGCGCAGGCCGACGACCTGGTCGAGGGCTCGCTGCGGGGGGCGAACCTGTGGGAGGAGGTCAAGGACCGGCTGAACAAGCCCGGAGCGGGCCTGTCCGGCGGTCAGCAGCAGCGCCTGTGCATCGCGCGGGCCACGGCGGTCAAGCCGTCGGTGCTGCTGATGGACGAGCCCTGCTCGGCCCTGGACCCGATCTCGACGCTGGCGATCGAG
This sequence comes from Nocardiopsis sp. Huas11, assembly GCF_003634495.1. Lineage (GTDB taxonomy): Bacteria > Actinomycetota > Actinomycetes > Streptosporangiales > Streptosporangiaceae > Nocardiopsis. The sequence goes on from NZ_RBKY01000001.1 coordinate 1,935,989, forward strand.
GACCTCATCCACCAGCTGAAGGAGGACTACACGATCGTCATCGTCACGCACAACATGCAGCAGGCGGCGCGTGTGTCCGACCGCACGGCCTTCTTCAACCTCTCGGCCCCGGGCAAGCCCGGCAAGCTGATCGAGATGGGCGAGACGAACCAGATGTTCACCCGCCCGGAGCAGAAGGAGACCGAGAACTATATCACCGGCCGCTTCGGATAAAGCAGCGGTGTGCGCCCGGTGATGGTGTGGCCGCCTGGATAACCCCAGCTCAGAGCTCTGATCCCGAGGTGATGCGGGGCCCGTGTTCCGGTAGGTTCTCTGGAATCCGAACCGTGAGGAGCTCCCCCATGACCGTGCCCTTGGTGATCGACACCGACACCGCCCAGGACGACTGCGTCGCCCTCCTGGTGGGCCTGCTGGATCCCGCGGCGGACCTGCGCGCCGTCACCATGGTCGCCGGGAACGTCGGCTTCGACCAGCAGGTGCGCAACGCCTTCCTCACGCTCAACGTGGCGGACCGCCACGTCCCGGTCCACCTCGGCTGCCGCGCGCCGCTCACGCGCCCCTGGGTGAGCGCGGAGAACGTCCACGGCGACGGCTCCGGCGGGCTGCGAATGGACCAGACCGGCCTGGAGCCCGAATCCGAGCACGCGGTGGACGCGCTGATCCGACTGGCCGCCGAGCACCCGGGCGCGTTGTCGGTCGTGGCGATCGGCCCGCTGACCAACATCGCGATGGCCGCGGCCAAGGACCCCGCGTTCGTCCGCAACGTGGGCGCGCTCTACGTCATGGGCGGCTCCAACAACGCGCGCGGCAACATCACGGCCGCCGCGGAGTTCAACTTCTTCGTCGACCCCGAGGCCGCCAAGGCCGTCTTCGCGGCCGGTTTCGAGATCACGGTGATCCCGTGGGACCCCCTGACGCTGCGCGACGCGGTGTTCGGCCAGGAGCGCCTGGACGGGATCGCCGCCCTGGGCACCCCGCTGTCCGACTTCTTCACACGGGTGTGCGGGCCGACGCTGGAGTTCGACCGCAGCGTGGGCATCGACGGGACCACGCACCCCGACTCCCTCACCGCCGCCGTCCTGCTCCACCCGGAGCTGGTCCTGCGCACCGGCCGCTACCACGTGGACGTGGAGACCGCCGGTGAGCTGACCCGCGGCTACTCCGCGATGTCGTGGGGCGTGCACGGCCTGGAACCGAACGCCACGGTGGTCGAGGCGGTCGACGCCGATGCCTTCTACGAGTACCTGGCCGCGTTGTTGTCCCGCCCCACCGAACCGCGTCGTCCGATCCAGGGACTGTGATCCAGGAGGATCGCTGGTCGCCCTCGGGCCGCTCCCGACGGGCGGCCCTGGTGGGTCAGGCGCCGTAGGGAACGGCCTCGACGAGGGTGACGCTCACGGTCTCGCCGCTGGGGACCTGGTAGGAGCGCTGCTCCCCGCGGGCGGCGCCCAGCAGGGCCCGGCCCAGGGGCGAGCCCGGTGAGTAGACGCTCATCGCCTCCCCCGACACGCCCTCGCGAGCGCCGAGCAGGAAGGTCTCCGTGTCGGGGTCGCCGGCGTAGCGGATGGTCAGGACCATGCCGGGCTCGGCGACACCGTCGTCCGGCGGAGCCTGACCGATGACGGCGTCCCGGAGGAGGTCCTCGATCTTGTGGACGCGCGCCTCACGGGCGTCGGGACCCTCGACGAGGTGGATCCCCATCCTCTCGGCCTCGGCGGGTTCCGCCGTGCCCTGGAGCACCGCGAGCTCCACGGTGAGCCGACGGTGGGCACCCGGAGTGATCCAGACGCGGCTGTCGTTGGACATCATGTTTCTCCCCTTGGAAGTGGAAGGGCGCCCGACCGACGATGCGGCGGGGCGCCCGGTGGACGAGACGGTCGTTCACCGGAGTGGATCGAAGGGGCGCAGTGCCTCGGGCGGATGGCCCGTGGCGATCGCTCGGGCCAGCATGCGGCCGGTGGCCGGGCCTTGGGTGAAGCCCCACATGCCGTGTCCACCGGCCACGTACAGGCCGGGGATACGCGTCTCGCCGATGATCGGCAGACCGTCCGCGGTGACCGGGCGCGAGCCCACCCATGCGTCGGTGCGGCCGGCCAGGTCGACCCCGGTCAGATAGGGCTCCGCCGAGGAGGCGATCGCCGAGATCCGTCCCTCCGACATCGGGGCCTCGATATCGCGGAACTCCATGGTTCCGGCGACCCGCAGTCCCTCCGCCAGTGGTGTGCAGGCGACTCTGGCCTCTGGCAGGTAGAGCGGCCCGGGGACCGGTGTGTCGGTCGGCACGGTGAAGCTGTAGCCGCGGCCGGCCCGCAGTGGGACGGTGACGCCCCAGGGACGGCCCTGGCGGCCGAGCCAGGCGCCGGTGGCGACCACCACGGCGTCCGCCGTCTCGGTCTCGCCATGCGCGGAGCGGAGACGGAAACCGTCCCCACGGGCCTCCACCCCGGTCACCCGGAACCCCTCGACGACGCTGCCCCCGCGGGAGCGCACGGCGTCGGCGAGCGCGTGGGTGAACAGACCCGGGTGAACGTGGCGCTGGTGGTCGATCCGGACGCCGGCGCGGACGGTGTCCGACACGAACGGGCTCTGTGCCCGGACGGCGCCCCTGTCCAGCGCCGCGTAGGACAGCGGGAGCCCCGCGGCCCGCATCCGGTCCAGCTCCGCGAGGAGGTGGACGGCGCGCTTCTCACCGCTGAAGAGCGCGGTGACCGGCGCGTCCTCGATCTTGGGCCCGTCCTGCAGGCCCACGCCCGCCTCGACGAGTTCGGTGAAGGCGTCCAGGCTCACGGAGCTGAGCGGTGCGTTGCCGTGCAGCGCCCGTTCCCAGGTGGAGCGGCGGCTGTTGAACGCGAAGGCGGCCAGGAAGCCGAGCAGCCCGGTGTCGGTGGTCGGCGGGATGGACAGCGGGGACTTCGGGTCCAGGACCGCACGCACGCCGTGGCCGAGGACCGACGGGTCGTTGAGCGGGATGGTCAGTCCGGGCGCGATCCAGCCGGCGTTCCCCCACGAGGCGCCGGAGGAGACCGTGTCCCGTTCGACCACCGTGACCCCGACCCCGTACCGCTGGAGGAACCACGCGGTCGACAGGCCCACGATCCCGGCGCCGACGACGGCGACGGTACGCGGAACGTCCGCGCCCCTACCGGCCATGACCTCTCCCTGTGCACGACGACAAGAAGGCACTGTGCGCCCTCTGTCACCACAGTGTGCACGGGAACCTCGGACCGTCCTTTGTCCGATCCACACAATCTCGGCCTACGCTGGAGTCGGTTCACGACAAGAGGGAGAACGCTGTGGTCCTTCTGGACCGGTTGGTCACCATCCTCGGTACCTATGGAGCCAGGTTGGTCGGTTCGCGCCCCGCCCCGGGCACGGTGCTCCGCGGGGTGGCCCTGCACGACCCCGGTTCTCCCTGCCGGGAGGAGGGGGACATCCTGCTGGCGGTGGGTGTGGACGACTCCTCGCTCGCGGTGGAGCTGGCCGAGCGCGCCGGCGCCGTGGCGGTGCTGGTGCGCCCCGCGGAGTCCGCCGGGGACCTGGAGTACACCGAGGCCGCCGCGAACGCCCGCGAGCGGGGTGTGGCCCTGGTGGTCGTGGACCCGTCGGTGTCCTGGGGGCAGGTGGCCGGTGTGGTCTACGGGCTGGTGTTGGAGGGCGGCGAGACCGAGGCGGGGCGCGGCCCGGCCGACCTGCCCGCGCTCGCGGACACCATCTCGGAGCGGGTGGAGGGGCCGGTGACCATCGAGGATCCGCGTTATCGCCTCCTGGCCTACTCGCAGCGGCAGACGGACGCCGACCGGGCCCGGTGGGACACCATCCTGGGGCGGCGGGTCTCGGACGAGCTCCAACGCCATATGGAGCGCACGGGGGTGACCGCGCACCTGGAGTCCTCCGCCGAGCCGCTTCACCTGCCTCCGGCACCGGCTCTGGGCCTGGGCGGGCGCACCACGGTGGCCGTTCGCGTGGGTCGCGAGTTCCTCGGTTCCCTGTGGGTCGTGTGCGATCGGCCGCTGGGAGAGGAACGTTCCGCGCTGCTGGCCGAGGGGGCCCGGACCGTGGCCCTGCACATGCTGCGCACCAGGGTGAGCGCGGATCTGGAGCGGCAGGTGGAGTCCGACCTGGTGAGCCGCTTGCTGGAGGACGCCATGGACCCCACCGAAGCGGCGGGGAGACTGGGGTTGGCCGCGACGGCGCACCGGGTGCTGGCGTTGCAGGCGCACACCCCCGACGAACGTCACTCCGCCACCCTGATGACGTTCGAGCGGGCCACCACCGGCTTCGGCTGGTCGCGGCCCGGCCGAAGCACGGTGTTCGGCAGCACCGTGTACACCGTGCTGCCGTGCGGACCCGATCCGGCGCCCGCCCGTGAGTGGCTGGCCGCGACCACCCGGGGGCTGCCCTCACACGTGACGGTGAACGCCGGCATCGGCGGCCCGGCGGACCTGGCGCGGTTGCCGTCCAGCCGTCGTGAGGCCGACGAGAGCCTCGCGCTGCACGCCTCCCGGCCCGGTGGCGTGGATCGCCCGGTGCCGGCCTACGACGAGTCCTGGGACGAGGTGCTGGTGCACCGACTGCGCATGGCGTCGTCGTCCGGGCGCCGGCCCGTCGACGGCCCGGTCGCCGACCTGGTCGCGCACGACGCCGAGCACGGCACCCGGTACACGCAGACGTTGCGCGCCTGGTTGGGCGCTCTGGGCGACCCGAACGGGGCCGCCCGGGAGCTCGGAGTGCACCCGAACACCGTCCGGCATCGGATGCGCAGGATGGCGGGGGTCGCCTCGCTGGACCTGGACAGCCCCCGCGCCCGGTTGGCGCTGGCCATCACCCTGGAGGCGTACACGGAACCGTCCACCTGAACGTCGGGGGTCTTCTGTTCGGGCGCCGTCGGACAGCGCTTTCTCGATCGGCGCCCGAACACGCCTCGCAGGAGCAGGGTCGGCGGGTCAGCTGTTCTTGACGACGATCGTCTCGACGGTGTTGGCCACGTGCTCGAAGGCGTCGGCGGCCGTCTCCAGCTCCTCGATGACATCCTTGAGCTTGAGCACCGTCAGGGCGTCGTACTCGCCGCCGAACAGGCGGGCCAGGAGCTTGCGGTAGATGCGGTCGGCCTGGTTCTCCAGCTGGTTGATCTCGATCCAGTACCGGGTGAGGTCCTGGAGGGTGCGCAGTCGGGGCATCGCCTCGGCGGTGAGTTCCGCGGCGCGCTCCAGGACCTCGATCTGGTCGATGATGCCCTTGGGCAGCCGCTCGAGCCCGTACAGCCCGATCAGGTCGACGGCGGCCTCCATGGAGTCCATGACGTCGTCCAGGTTCGAGGCGAGCCGGTAGATGTCCTCCCGGTGGATGGGAGGTGCCGAGCTCTTGTTCAGCCGACGCATGATGGCGTGGGTCGCGTCGTCGCCCGCGTGCTCGCAGGCGCGCATCTTCTCGGTGATGGCCTCTCTGTCGGCCCCGTCGCTCATCAGCTCCACCAGCAGGCGGGCCGCGATGACCAGGTTGTTCGCCGAGTCGGTGAACATCTCGTAGTAACTGTCATCACGCGGGCGCAAGCGCAGGCGCACGTCTTCTCCCGATGGTGCGGTGGTCTTCCTTGGTGGATGGTAAGGGCGCTGACCAGCTGGACCAGCTCGACAGCACGAGGCGGCGCGGCTTCTACCCCGAGGGGGAACGGGGCACTCCGCGCCGGGTCACCCCTTGTTCATCTGTCGATGTCCGTGCGTGGAACTCGATGGCACACGGGTTCCATCGCAATCCTCCCAATCTCAACAACACCGGGACGCTTCGGGACGCTACCGTCTCGTGCCCGTACTGGCCAGCGGTGCGCTGAGACAGGAATCACCCAATCGTGCGGACAAGGTAGGACCGGCCCCCGCGATCCGTCCGATGTCCACCTTCGGTCCATTCCCCCGCAATGACAAGTCCCAGTTGAGTTAACGGGATCGTTCGCCCGCCGTGATCAGGGCCACCGAAGTCCCTGCCACGGCCCGGACCGCGACCGGTCGGGGAGCCGGGCGGAGTGAGCGATAACACTCCGCCGCCCAGCCGCCTCCGGCGCGGCAGCCTAGGGTTTGGTCATGCCCACCCGTCACCCACCACCGCCCGAGGACCGCTCCGCGCAAGAGCGGGCCTCCCTCAACGGACGCCGCCGGCGCGGTACCCCCGCTGCGATGACCGCGAGTGCGGTGCGCCGGCTGCGCGCCGCCCTGGACGACCAGCTCGACGCGCTCGGCGAACCGCCCTTCCAGGGCGGGGACGAGGAGGCCTGCGCCGCCTGCGCCCTGGCCGTCCTGCGCTCCCCCGAGCCCCTGCGACCCGCGGTCAAGGCCGCCGTGCGCGCCACCCTGGCCGTCCTCGCCGCACGGGCCCCCGGCAACAGCCTGGAGGTCCGCGTCCCGCCCTACGGGGCCGTGCAGGCGGTCGAGGGTCCCCGGCACACGCGGGGGACGCCGCCCGGCGTCGTGGAGACCGATCCCCTCACCTGGCTGCGGCTGGCGACCGGCCGGGCGACCTGGTCGGAGGCCCTCGCCGAGCACCGCGTCCAGGCCAGCGGAGCCCGTTCCGACCTGTCCGAACTCCTCCCGTTGTGGTCGGATCATCCCCCGGGTGGTCCCGACCCGGGGACCAGGCACTAAGCTGTGGGTGTGTCGTACTCCGACGGCCGGCTCTCCATGGACCACGATCCGCTCGAACGCGGCCCGCAGGACGCCTGCGGTGTATTCGGGGTCTGGGCTCCCGGCGAAGAAGTCAGCAAGCTCACCTACTTCGGCCTCTACGCGCTGCAACACCGCGGTCAGGAATCCGCGGGCATCGCACTGAGCGACGGGGAAAGGATCGTCGTCTACAAGGACATGGGACTCGTCTCCCAGGTCTTCAACGAGGCGACCCTGGACTCCCTGCGCGGCCACCTCGCGATCGGCCACTGCCGCTATTCCACGACCGGTTCCCCGGTCTGGGAGAACGCGCAGCCCACCTTCTACTCCGCGCGAGAGGGGGGTCTGGCGCTCGGCCACAACGGGAACCTGATCAACACCCCCGAACTGGCCGCCATGCTCCCGGACTCGCGCAGGGGCGCCACCACGGACACCGAGGTGCTCACCAACCTGCTGGCGGACTACGCCAACGGCGAGGGGCGCACCATGGAGCAGGCGGCCCGCGAGCTCCTGCCCAAGGTCCAGGGGGCCTTCTCCCTGGTGTTCATGGACGAGCAGACCCTCTACGCCGCGCGCGACCCGCAGGGCATCCGCCCGTTCGTGCTGGGCCGCCTCGGCGAGGCCTCCAACGCCGGCGGCTGGGTGGTCGCCAGCGAGACCGCCGCCCTGGACATCGTGGGCGCGACCATGGTCCGCGAGATCGAGCCGGGTGAGCTGCTCACCATCGACGAACGCGGTGTGCGCTCCCAGCGCTTCGCCCCGGCGCAGCGCAAGGGCTGCCTGTTCGAGTACGTCTACCTCGCCCGCCCCGACACCACCATCGCCGGGCGCAACGTCAACTCCACCCGGGTGGAGACCGGCCGCCGCCTCGCCAAACAGCATCCGGTCGAGGCCGACCTGGTCATCCCCGTGCCCGAGTCCGGCACCCCGGCCGCGGTCGGCTACGCCGAGGCCAGCGGGATCCCCTTCGCCCAGGGACTGGTGAAGAACTCCTACGTGGGGCGCACCTTCATCCAGCCCAGCCAGACCCTGCGCCAGCTGGGCATCCGGCTCAAGCTGAACCCGCTGCGCGAGGTCATCGAGGGCCGCCGCCTGGTGGTCGTGGACGACTCCATCGTGCGCGGCAACACCCAGCGGGCCCTGGTCCGGATGCTGCGCGACGCGGGCGCCGCCGAGGTGCACGTGCGCATCTCCAGCCCGCCCGTGCTGTGGCCCTGCTACTACGGGATCGACTTCGCCACCCGGGCCGAGCTCATCGCGTCGAACCTGTCCGTGGACGAGATCGCCGCCTCGGTGAACGCCGACTCCCTGGCCTACATCGACCTGGACGAGCTCATCGCCGCGTCCGAGGTGCCCAAGGACAACCTCTGCCGGGCCTGCTTCGACGGCGTGTACCCGATCGAGGTCGACGCCGACTCCCGCGGCAAGTTCCTGCTGGAGAAGTCCTGCGGCACGCCCAAGGACGAGAAGCTGGCCACCAACTGACGAGCCGTGCGGCGGAACGGTGCCGGGCACCGGTCCGCCGCGGCCGGGCCGCGGCGTGCCCTGGAAGGGGAGCGCCGGGCCCGCACCACCACCCGAACACAGCACGAGGAGAACTCGCGTGGCAGCCGACAGCACAGGGGCGACGGGCGCGTACGCGGCCGCGGGCGTCGACATCGCCGCCGGTGAGCGCGCCGTCGACTTGATGAAGCGCCATGTCGCGCGGACCCGACGGCCCGAGCAGGTCACCGACGCCAGCGGCTTCGCCGGCCTGTTCCGCCTGGACACGGCCAAGTACAAGGACCCCGTCCTGGCGACCTCCACCGACGGCGTGGGCACCAAGGTGATGCTCGCGCGGACGATGGACAAGCACGACACCATCGGCATCGACCTGGTCGGGATGGTCGTCGACGACCTCGTCGTCAGCGGCGCCGAGCCGTTGTTCATGACCGACTACGTGGCCTGCGGAGCCGTGGTCCCCGAGCGGATCGCCGAGATCGTCGGCGGGATCGCCGAGGGCTGCGCCCAGGCCGGGTGCGCGCTGATCGGCGGCGAGACCGCCGAGCACCCGGGCGCCATGGAGCCGGACGAGTACGACCTGGCGGGCGCGGGCACCGGTGTGGTCGAGGGCGACGCCATCCTGGGCCCGGACCGGGTGCGCGAGGGCGACGCGGTCATCGCGATGGCCTCGTCGGGACCGCACTCCAACGGCTACTCGCTGATCCGCCACATCGTGGACCGCGCCGGGCTGGACCTGCGCGCGCACGTCCCCGAACTGGGCGGCGTCCTCGGTGAGGTCCTGCTCACGCCGACGCGCGTGTACGCCAAGGACTGCGTGGCGCTGACCGCGCGGGTGGAGGTGCACGCCTACTCGCACGTGACCGGCGGCGGGCTGGCCGCGAACCTGTCGCGTTCCCTGCCCGACCACCTGGACGCGCGGCTGGACCGCTCGACCTGGATGCCCGAGCCCGTCTTCGGCTACCTGGCGCAGAAGGGCGAGGTGGCCCGCGAGGACATGGAGGCCACGTTCAACATGGGCGTGGGCATGGTGGCGATCGTCGCGGCAGGCGACGCGGAGCGCGCTCTGGAGGTGCTCGCCGAACGCGGCGTCACCGCGTGGCGGCTCGGTGATGTGGTGCCCGGTGCCGGCCAGGCGACCCTGACCGGCGACCACGGCAACGCGTGACACAGGCCGCGCACCGGACTCCTCGGCTGAGGACGCCCCTCCCCCACCGCGGAACGGCCCTGGGCCGGTGGTGGGCGACACGAGGGTGCGAACATAGCCGGTGCGAACCACGAGCGTGGTTCGCACCGGCTATATCCACCTGCTGCCCGCTGCCTCGGTTGAGCCAGCGGAGTCACAGGTCAGCGGTTGTTGTCCGAGCGACCTGAAAGAACCGGACCGACGACTTCTACTTGTCGGAGTCCGAGTACTTATCGGCTAGATCCGCGTAACGGTCGACCAGGTCGTCTGGAGGATCTCCGTAGGAGTCGTCCGGACCCGACGGCCCGGAGGGAGACCCCTCGTCCTCAGCGACACCCAGCTCCGACCGCAGCCGATCAAGGTCGGTCCCGCCGGAGCTGTACTTGAGCTTCCGGGCGACCTTCTGCTGCTTGGCCTTGGCTCGGCCGCGCCCCATTGGCTCGACCCCCTCAACGATTGGGTTCCGACGAACCCCAGATCACTTACTAACCCGCACTATCGGGCTGACGGCCGTCAAACGCGACTGACGACAGGCGCCAGCTTACGTACACGTACAACCGTACCTGGTCGGGCCCCGCCCTGCCTACGCCACCCGGGTGTGACGGGTGTGGTCCACGACCGACCTCGCCTGCGGCCAGGGGAATTCGGTGGGTGCCACGCACCACGATTTGTGCCACGATGCGATCGTGCTGCCCTACACCGCCTACCTTCGCGTCTACCAGCCGATCGACGCCTTCCCGGTACGCGACCGACGGTACTGGGAGAAGTACTCCATGTCCTCGGAGCGACCGCGCAGGATCAACGCGCTGTCCGCCGAGCACACCGCGAGCCTGCGCAGACTCATCGCAACGCCGCCCGTGGTGGCCCCGGCCGAGGAGAGCGGGGACGCCTACCTGCGCCGGGTCGACGAGCGCCTGTACGTGTGCCCGTGGCAGACCCGGCTGCGCTCCTGGCGTGCCTTCGCCGAGTTCACGACCACGATGCCGGTGGCGGTCAGCGAGGCCTTCGTGCCCCTTGCGGAGGCGGAGCGGGTGGAGGAGGACTACCAGGAGTGGAAGGGCTCGGGGGCCCAGGTGCGCCCGGGCATCCTGTCGAGCAACTGGACCATCCCCGTCGCCTGGTTCGTGCCCTTCGAGGAGCGTGAGCGCTGCCTGGTGCTGTCGGCGAACTCCACCCGGACGCTCCTGTACCTGACGCGGACCTCGATGGCCAGGCGGCGCCTGGAGCACACCGTGGCCGTGCTGCGGGAGCACCTGGGCACGCACGCGGTGTCGGCCTCGACCGAACAGCTGGTCGACTGGCTGTCGCTGACCGCGCACCCGAACTCGCTGCTGGAGCTGGACTACGGCGGCCTCCCCCACCTGCTCAGCGACGAACACCTCAGTGACGACCACTCCGTGGGCGAGGTCTCGGCCGCCGTGGAGGCACTGGCCAAGGGCGACGCCGAGATGGTGACGGCGCTGCGCCGGCGCATCACGCGGCGCTGGAGGTCGGTACGCGCCCTGGAGCACGCCAACTGAGGGTCATCGCTCTCCCACGTTTTCGCGGACACGCAGGGGGTCGGTGTCGTGAAAAAAGTGCGCCGCCGACGGTGCGCCACGCCGTGTCGCAACCTGGTACACCAGGTTTCTTCGGGTTCGTCTCGGGACTTTCCGCACGTGACGACGGTGCGACTTCGGACGCCGACGATGCTCCACATCAAGCGTGGTGAAACTGGGCATAACGCCCGATAGGGATCGGCTTAGACTGTAGCCGTCCCCTCACGTACCGCACTCTGTGTCACCACGAAACCCTTGCCACGTCGGGGATCCGCGTGGCTCCGTCCGCCACCCGGGACCGGCGGCACTCCCGCCCGCCATCCCACCCCTCCTCCCCTCAGACCGCCGCCGACCAGGGACGCCGCCACAGGCGCCCACCTTCGGAGGAGGGGTTTCGGTCAAGCCCACGTAGCACTTCGGACTCTCCGGATCGAGAAAAACGAGGCCCGAGAACGAAGTTTTGACCGAATACGCCACATGCCACTAAACGTGTCGCTAGAATCACTTAGCGTGACGCGGCCACGGGCGGCTTTCTTTGGCCTCCCACGTGCAAAGTTGCTTGGAGTGGTCGCACAATCACCTCGGGTGATGCCAATATAGACCTAGAGGAAATATTGGACATCCGGGTCAAGTGCCAGGATGAAGGCTCAAGGATCGGCACACAGATCCAGGAGGAGAGGCCGTACACATGTCAACTCGCACGCCCGAGGCGGAGCCCCTGTTGACCCCCGCCGAGGTTGCCACCATGTTCCGCGTGGACCCCAAGACCGTGACACGCTGGGCCAAGGCGGGCAAGCTGACCTCGATCCGCACCTTGGGCGGACACCGCCGCTACCGCGAGACTGAGGTCCGTGCCCTGCTGGCCGGAATCCCCAGCCAGCGTACGGAGTGATCTCCCCGGTCTGTGCCGATTCCGGGGGGAACGGCCGGACGTACTCCGGCTGATGACGAAACGAAGTTCGGGCGGCGCGAGGCCGGGTGGAGAGCCCGGGTGAAAGTCGGCCAGTGCAGTGCGAGGGCGGGTCTTCGGAGAACGAAGACCCGCCCTGTGCGTTCACTCCCGGTGACGACCCGGACCGCTTCCGCGACCGATGGTCGGCTAGTCCCCGATCTGGTCATCCAGCGCGGTGGTGCGCTTGCGGGCCAGGAAGGTCGCGGCCGCGCCGCCGCCGACCGCCACCACGGCCGCGGTCACCAGGGCCGCCAGCGAGCTTCCCGTCGTCGCCAGCCGGCTGTCGGTCGCCTTCGGCGCGCTGGTCGGGTTCGGACTGGCATCGGTGCGCCGGTCCGTGGGATCGGGCGATCCGACGGCGTCCCCGAAGGTGGAGCCCAGCGCCCAGGCGTCGGCGAAGTCGACGCTGAGGACGTCCTCCACGTCCTCGCCGACCTGGATCCACACGGTCAGCGCCGTGCGCACGCCCTTGCCGGTCCAGTCACGGTCCTCGTCGTCGAAGGTCGCCTCCGTGGCCGCGAACCGCACGCTCACGGGCACGGTCTCCAGCACGTCGCCGTCCTCGCCGAGGATCTCCAGGGTGTCCTCCACGGTGACGCCGTCCTGGTCCACCGACCCGACCGGGACCCCGAACGCGGTCAGGTCGCCGTGCCGGAGGGAGGCGTCCGTCGTCCCGTCGAACGCGGCGTCGGCGGTGCCGGTCACCTCGGACAGCGTGAACTCGACCGTGTTGTCGGTCCCGGAGGCGGTCCGGCTGTTGGTGTCGTCCAGCACGACCACGTCCTCGTCGGCGTCCTCGCCGTCGCTCGGCGAGGCACTAGGTGAGGGCGACTCCGCGGCGGGCCCGGACGAGGGCTCCCGCCGGGGTTCGTCCTCCTCCACCGGTTCCTCGGGCTCCGGTCCGCTCTCCTCCGCGATGACCGGGCCGTCGGACCCGTCACCGGAGTCCGGAGCGGTCCCGGGGTCGGCCTGGACGTCGTTCTCGGGCTCCGAGGACGGTGAGGGCGCGGAGCTCTCCTGCGCGCTGGGGCTCGCGGACGGCCGCGCCGCCCCGTCCGGGAGGTCGAGCAGGCCGAGGTCGGCGAGGTCGTCCACGCCGAGCCGGACGGTCGCCGAGTCCACGGTCGACCGGGCGCTCGCGCCGTCCGTGTCGACGACGGCGCTGCTGCGTCCCCGTACGTCGGCGTAGTCGGCCAGGGGCCCGAAGAGGGCGTCCGCGGGGGTGTTCTCCTCGGTGTCACCGCCGAAGCCGATGACGGTGGAGTAGCCGGTGACGAGGTCGCCGTCGGCCACCCAGGACTGGGCGTGGCCCCACACGAGGGGGGTGGCGGAGGCGGTGGCGGGGGCCGCGGAGACGGCACCGAGCGCACCCAGGGCGATGAACAGGGTGCCTCCGGCGAGAACGCGGCGGGCGGTCGGTCTGTGGGGGGTCACGACTTCGCTCCTGTTGCATCTGGGGGATGGCCCGGTCGGCGTGTGCCTGTCGTCGTTCGCGGTGACCGCGGGTCGGGAGGGATCGTCCCCCCGGCGCGGCCGTCCGGGCCTTCGGGGTACCGAAGTGCCCCACGGCGAGCCTAGTCCGTGGACCACGACACGGGAAGCGGCCCGTGCGGGGTGCCCGGCTCGCGTTCCGGCGTCTACTAGGGACTAACGCGGCCCCCACCCCCGGGAGTTCCGTGTGCCGCCCGCGGACGACGAAAAGGCCCCGGGGAACTCGTCCCCGGGGCCGTGTCGGGCCCTCAGACCCTCAGCTCGAACTTCAGCCCTCGCCGTTCTCCTCGGCGGTGGCGGCGGTCTTCTTGCGACGGGCCAGGAAGGCGGCGGCGGCACCACCGGCGGCGATGGCCGCACCGGCGCCGATCAGACCGACGATCGGCGAACCGGTCTGGGGCAGGGGCTGCGCGGCCTTGGGCGCGGGCTCCTCGTCCTGGTCGCCGTCACGGGCCGGCGGGTTCTGCTCGTCGCCGTCGTCGCCACCGTTGCCGCCACCGTTGCCGCCGTCCGCGACGGTGGCCACGGCCGCGGCGGTGGTGCCCAGGTAGTAGGTGACCTGGAACTCGTCGGCGGCGAACGTCACGTAGAGGTCGGTGACGCCGTCGTTCCAGGTGACGCCGTCCTCTTCGGAGGTGTCCACGTAGTGGTCACCGAAGACCTGGGCGTCGCCGGTGGCGCTGCCCTGGTTCACGGAGTGGTCGACCACGCCGTCCCACGACTGGGTGGTGGTGACGCTCGCACCGGTGACGCTGATGTCGACGATCGGCTCGCCGCTCGCGCTGACGGTGGTGGAGTTCTCCTCGTCCAGCGTGACGACCTCGGTCGACTCGGCGGCCGCGTCGGACTCGGTCGGCTCGGGGGTCTCGACGGGCTCCTCGGTCTCGTCCGCGTCCGCGTCAGCGTCCGGGTCCTCGGTCTCGACGGGCTCCTCGGTCTCGTCCGCGTCAGCGTCCGGGTCCTCGGTCTCGTCGGACTCGTCCGGGTCCACGCTCTCGTCGTCGGCCGGCTCGTCGGACTCGTCCGGGTCGACGGTCTCGTCGTCCTCGTTCTCGTCGTCCTCGTCAGGCACCGGGAGCTCGTCCTCGGGGAGCTCGTTCAGGCACTCCTGGGTGAGCTCGATGCGCGCGCTGTTGATGACCGTGGTGGCGGTCACGCCGTTGGCGCCGACCGTCGCGGTGGTCTCGGCGTCGAGGGAGAAGCAGTCGTCCACCTGGATGAGGCCGCCGGTCGTGCCGGACGCGGAGCCCGACTGGGTGACGTCGGTGGCGGCGGTGGCCTCACCGCCCGAGGCGGTGGCGAAGCCCCAGCCGTAGGTGGTGTCGGCGGCGGCCGGCATGGCGGCGGCCAGGGTGAGGGCGCCGAAGGCCGCGAAGGTGGCGCCGCCCTGCGCGATCCGACGCGCGGAGAAACGGGGACTGATCTTCAAGGTCATCCTCATTCGGATCAATCCAGCCCGTATGGGTGGGGCTGGCCCGGGCGCACTCCACATCCTCGGAACGCGGGGAAGTCCACGAGGTTCAGGAGCGGCTGGCCCAGGGGTTGTCAGGGGGATGACAGGCGCCGTTGAGGGGCCTGTCAACCGGAAGCGAGGACGCGCCGGCCCCAGGACAGTGGGGACTCGTCAACCAAGAGTGGGACGGCGTCCCGCTTCCAGAAAGAACCATAGCGTCAAGGCAAAGTTCGAATCATCCGAAATGTGATGACAAATAGGTAACACTGGCGAATGGATCACGCTAGGCGACCGAACCATTCCCTTCAAGATTTTTTTCGCAATCCTGTCAACCTGGACGCACGACACGCGTCCTTGAGAATGAGGACGCGTGGCGCGAAGGAAGGCCGATCGCGTGCCCCGCAGGTCATCCACCCTCGGATCCGGCGCCTCCGAACCCCGCGGACTCTTGTCCGCGGCCCGGTTCGAGGAAGGCCCCGCCCCGGACAATGGCCGCCGCGGAACGGAACTCCACGCCCCCCGTCAATGGACGCCGGCGCCGGACACCACCCTCCGCTCACGCCCAATTCCGCCGAATTTCACACAATGCGGTGTCAACCGACCGGCCCCGTGGTGCGTCATGCGGCGGGGGCGGGCCCCACCGCGCATGCCCTAGGTTGTGGGCATGCCCGCCTCCGTACCGTCGGGGCCCCGGAGCCGCGCCGCCCGCGCCCTGTCCGTCCTCGCCCTGACCACCACCGTCCTGCTCGCCACCGCGTGCGCGAGCGGGTCCGGTGCCGCGCCCGGGGGCGACCCGACCGCGGCGATCCCGCTGCCCGGTCCCGAGGACGGCGACCAGGGAACCGACGCCGAGCCCGGGGGACCCGGTGACGCCGCGCCGCCGCCGGAGGATCCCGGGACCGACGACGGTGCCCCCGCCGGCGACGGACCGCTCGGCACACGGGTGGTCCTCATCGACCCCGGACACAACGGCGGCAACGCCGAGGCCGTCGACGAGATCAGCGAGCTCGTCTCCGCCGGCCCCGAGCGCAAGGCCTGCGACACCGTGGGCGCCGAGACCGAGGACGGCTACTCCGAGCACGAGTTCAACTGGGACATGGCCCTGCTAGTGAAGGAGCGGCTGGAGGCCGACGGCGCCACGGTCGTCCTCACCCGCGACGACGACGAGGGCGTCGGTCCCTGCATCGACCAGCGCGCCGCGATCGGCAACGAGGCCGGGGCCGACGCCGCCCTGTCCATCCACGCCGACGGCGGCCCCCCGTCGGGCCGGGGCTTCCACGTGATCGCCCCCGGTGAGGTCGACGGGTTCACCGAGGACATCGTGGAGCCCTCGCGCCTGCTCGCCCAGGACCTGCGGCGCGAGTACCTGGAGGGCTCCGAGGTCCCCTACGCCGACTACCTCGCCGAGGACGGCCTGGACGAGCGCACGGATCTGGGCGGACTCAACCTGTCCACCGTGCCCAAGGTGTTCCTGGAGGCGGGGAACCTGCGCAACGAGGAGGACGCCGCGCTCCTGTCCGATCCGCGGTGGCGTGCCTCGGCTGCCGACGCGATCGCGCGCGGGCTGGCCGCCTACCTCATGCGCGAGTGAGGCGGGGACCGGCGACCGTTCCCGGCCACAACCGCCGCCATCCCTGGCGAGCGCGAGGGCTCTCGGCCATAATGCCGTGCATGAACTCCCCCGCCCCCGAGCCCTCCCCCGGGTTCGACATGGTCCTGCGCGGATTCGACCGCCGCCAGGTCGATGACCTCGTCGACCGGGCCAACGTCACCCTGACCGCGCTGACCGGTGTCCCCGCCTACACCCAGGCCGCCGTTCCGGTCCCCGGACTCGCGGCGCACCGTCAGCCGGCGCCGATCACCGCCACCGAACTCCGTGCCGCCGTGCTGGACATGTCCCTGCGGGGGTACGAAAGGAACCAGGTCAGCGAGGTCCTCAGCGATCTCGCCGACCGGATCACCGAAGCCGAATCACGCGGTGACCGGGGATGATCCCCCCGGGAACCGCGTGAACTGCACAATGGGGACCATGCCTCTGACACCGGCGGACATCCGCAACAAGAAGTTCCATACGGTGCGTCTGCGCCCGGGTTACAACGAGGAGGACGTCGACGCCCTGCTCGACCGGATAGAGGCGACGCTCGTCGCCCTGGAGGGCGGTCCCCGCCGGGGCCCCCTCCTCACGGCCGACGACGTGCGCAACTCCAGGTTCCGCACCACCAGGCTCAGCCCGGGGTACCGCGAGGACGAGGTCGACGACTTCCTCGACGTCGTCGTCGCCGACCTGGCCGGGCGCGGACTCGGACGGTCCGCGAGCCCGCCGCTGCCGGGTCGGCCCGGCATGCCCGGTGCCGCCGGGCCGGGCGGACCGATGGGTCAGGGCGGGCCCGCGGGGCCTGGAGGGCCGAGGGGCCAGGGCGGCCCCGTGGGACCTGGAGGGCCGAGGGGTCAGGGCGGGCCGATGGGTCCGGCGGGCCCGACCGCGGGCCCCCAGCACTACCCGGCCGACCCGCGGGGCGCCGGAACGCCGCCGCACCCGGGCCCGGGGCACCAGCGCCCGCCGATGACCCCGCGTGACATCCGCGAGCAGCAGTTCGCGACCACGCGTCTGACCACGGGCTACAACGAGCAGGAGGTCGACGACTTCCTGGACCGGGCCGAGTTCACCCTGGACGTCCTGCTCCAGGGGCGGCCGGAGCGGGCGACGCTGTCCGCCGCCGAGGTGGAACGGGTGCAGTTCGCCACGACCCGGGCCCGCCCGGGCTACGACCCCGCCCAGGTGGACCGGTTCCTGGACGTGCTCGCGGAGGAGCTGCGACGCTACGAGGAGCCCTGATCGAGACGCGGCCTGACACGCCGTCGCCGCACAACACCACCCCCAGGGAAGCGGAACGTAATATTCAGCTACAGAGTGTAGCCGGATCGCCTTGAGCGCGAAACCGCGGCCTGAGGGGAGGCACGATGTCACACGCGATACCCCCGAGGGGCCACGCCGCCTGTTCGACGGCGCACGGCTGCTCCGCGACGCCCGGAAGGGGGACACCCGCGCACGGAGGGTCGGGACCGCGGACGCCGCACCGCCGCACCGACCCCCCACGCCCCCTCGACACCGACGAGGAGGTCCTCCCGGCACCCGCCCATCCGTGGGAGGTGCCGCTGCTGGTCGTGTGCTCGGCGGTGAACGTGCTGATGCTCGCCGCGCTCGCCTGCGCGGTGTGGTCGGTCTCGGGCTCGCCCTGGTGGGCCGCCGGGGTGCCGGCGGCGGTTCCCGTGGGGCTCTGGGCGGTCCGGGGGCTACGCTACGCCCGTGAACGGGCGGAGTCGGTGAAGATCTCGCCCACCCAGTTCCCGGAGGCCTACCGGATGGTGGCCTCGCTCTCCGCCGACATGGGGCTGAGCCGGGCCCCGGAGGCCTACGTACGGGCGGGCGCCGACCACTGGGCGGCGCGGGCGGACGCGGGGGGCCATCGGCTGCACCGGTACCTGGTGCTGCCCAACGACCTGTTCGAGGTCGGCGAGCGGCTGCGCGACCCGGACGCCGTCGCGTTCCTGATCGCGCACCAGCTGGGCCACGTCGCCGCCGGACACACCGGGTTCTGGCGCCGGCTGGCGACCCTGGGCGCCCACCTGGTGCCGGGTCTGGGCGCGGCCCTGTCCCGGACCATGGAGTACACGGCGGACAACCACGCCTTCACGCACTGCCCGCAGGGCGTGCACGCGGTCCGGCTGTACGCCGGGGGCAAGCACTTGTACGCGCGCGTCAACATGGGCGAGATGGCCGACCGCGCCCGCACCGACCGGGGGCTGTCGCTGCTGGTCTACCACCTGCTCAGCCGTCGGCCGAGCAACACCCGCCGGATGGCGGCGCTGCGCGACCGCGCCCGCCGGGGCCGGGTCTTCCTCTGACGGGCGCGCCGCGGCCCGGAGACCGGGTCAGTCCGCGCGACCGGCCCCGCTCCCCAGACCGGGTCGGTCCGCGCCGCGGAAGGACCGCACGAAGTGCGTCACCGTCCGCTGGGCCGCCCGGCCGGCCCGCGCCGGGTCCGGTTCGGTGTCCACGGCCGCCGCGACGGCGGCTCTGACCAGTCTCAGGTCCTGAGCGGTGACGCCCGCCGCGATCCGGCCGCTGTCCCGCGCGCTGACCAGGAGTCGGTGCAGTTCGCCGTCCACGCGCTCGTCCAGGGCCCGCGTCCGGTCGGCGAAGCGCTCCCGGTGGTCCGGCGCGCACACGCGCGTGGCGACCGTCTCGGCGGCGACGACGCGCAGGGCGCGCTCCAACGCCAGATCGGCCGGGACCGTCCGCGCCAGCTCCCTGAAGCACACCGTCAGTTCCGCCGCGGCCTGTTCGGCCAGGTCCGCCACGAGGGCGTCTCGATCGTGGGGGCACGCTGTTCCCGCTCGCCCTGGACCCGCGTCGGCCGATCCGGGCGGCCCTGTGGGTGGTGGCGGGCGGCCTGGACCGGCGCACACGCCTGGGCGCGTTCAGCAACGACCCCTCCCCGGCGGAACTGGAGGAACTGGCCGCGCTGGTGGACACGGGCACGATCGTCCCGGTGGTGAGCGCCGTGCTGGAGATGGACGACATCGCCCGGGCCCACCGCATGCTCGAACGCGGCGGGGTGCGGGGCAAGATCGTCGTCACGCCGTGAGGCCGCGTCGGGAGGCGGGCCCGTGCGCGGGGTCGGCGCGAGGGCACGAAGCCGGTCGAGGGACCGGAGCCGGCACGGGGACACGCCGAGGCGGGACCCGCTCCCCCGTGGGGAGCGGCTCTAGGGTGTTGGAACCCGGCCGGGCGTCGGCGGGACTTGACGGAGTCGAACACACGTTCGATAAACTGTGCGAGTGAGTCTCCTGAACGAACAGATCGACGTCCGCTCCACCCACGGTGGGAACCCCGCCCAGTTCACCTGGCGCGGCCACACGTTCCGGGTCCGCCGGGTCATCGGCGACTGGCCCGCGCGCGCCGAGTCGCCCGGCGTGCCCGCGACGCAGGTCCATCTGCTCCGTGTCTCGGCGGAGTCGGAGGCGGGGCACCCGAGCATCATCGACATCACCAGGGACGCCGCGTCCGACACCTGGACCATGCGGCGTCAGTGGCACTGACCGGGCACCCGCCGGTCCGCTCCACCCGTCCGGCCCGCGCGGCACACCGCGCGGGCCGTTCCCGTGCGCTCGGAGCCCGGGCGGCGGTCGGCCTGGCAGCAGTCGGCCGGGCAGCAGTCGGCATGGCAGCGGTCGGCCGGGCCAAGGTCACATGACGAGGAAGGGCTCGATCCGGTTCTCACGCGCGTGGCGGATGCGCTCCAGGATGCGCCCTGGCATCTCCGGGAGGTCGTCCGGGGCGAACCACCGCGCGTCCAGGGACTCGTCGCCGACCGGGCCGGCGCTGCCGCCCACCGGGCGGCAGCGGAAGGCCAGGTCGAGCATCTGCACGCGGTCGCCGTTGGGGTAGGTGAAGGGGTCCGCCGACACCACGCTGACGAGGCGCTCCACCTCGGCCTTGACGCCGGTCTCCTCCCACACCTCGCGGACCACGGCCTGGGCGGGCTGCTCGCCCGGCTCCAGGATCCCGCCCGGTGTGCACCAGCGGCCGTCGTCGGTGCGCTGGTGCAGCAGGACGTGGCCGTCGTCGTTCAACAGCACGCCCGTCACCCCCACGAGCGGCAGCGGGTCGTGACCGACGCGGCGGCGGAGTTCGAGGATGAAGTCTGGGACGGGCATGCCCAGAAGGCTAGGGCATGTTCGCCCGGGCGGACCACCCGCTGGTCACGGACACGCGGGCCGCCGTCCGCACGTCGGCGCACTCGACTGGGGGCGCCCCCGCGCGGAGCCTCGCTCAGGTCGCCGCGTGGCCTGCCCCGCGGCACTCGGCGTGCTCGTGCGCCAGCACCGACATCAGGACCGTGTCGTGCCACTCGCCGTCCCAGCGCAGGTGCGAGCGCCAGACGCCCTCTCGGACGAAACCCGACCTGGCGTAGGACTTCTGCGCGTTGACGTTGAACGCGAACACCTGGAGGGCGACCCGGTGCAGCCCCGCCGTCCCGAACGCGTAGTCGAGGACGAGGTCGGTGGCCTCGGTGCCGTACCCCCGGCCGGTCAGCGCCATGTCCCGCAACGTGATCCGGTAGTCCGCCACGGCGTTGTCCGGGTCCAGGTCGATGAGCGCGCACTCCCCCACCACGGTGCCGCCCTCGCGTTCGAGGATCGCCCAGTCGGCGCGGTCGTGCTGGTCCGGACGCGACGCGAACCACTCGCGCAGGAGCTGCGGGGTGAACCGCTGATGGGTGCCGGTGAGCTTGCGCACCACCGGGTCCATGTCGACGTAGTCGTCCACGAGGTCCGCGCCGTTCTCGCCGTCGAGGGGTTCGAGGCGGACGCGGTCGCCGGTGAGGACGGATTGTGTGCGGAACACGTCGGAGGGCACCATGCCGGGATCCAACCAGGGGTCTCCCCACGCGGGCAACCGGTTTTCCGTGCGCCCTGTACGATCCGGGCACAGCGCCCGGTGCGCCTCGGCGGGGAGGAAAGAGGGGGAACCGTGTCGACGGGTTCGGTGAGTTTCCAGACGGTCCGCGAGACCAACCTGGGTGTGGTGCTCCGTACGGTGCGCGCCATGGCGCCCTGCTCACGCGCCTCGGTCGCCTCGGACACGGGGCTGAACAAGACCACCGTCTCCAGCCTGGTCTCCGACCTGATCTCCCGGGGACTGGTGCGCGAGACCGGAGTGACCGCCGAGCACCGCGTGGGGCGCCCCGGCGTGATGCTGGCCCTGGACGACTCCTCGGTGGCGGCGATCGGCGTGGAGGTGAACGTCGACTACCTGTCGGTGGTCGCCGTCGACCTCCTCACCCACGACCTCCTCATCCGTCACGTGCCCTTCGACGCGCGCTCGGCCGGCCCCGACGAGTGCGTCCGCCAGATCGCCGCGACGGTCCGGGAGACCATGGACGGCCCGGAGCTGCGCGGGCGGACCGTGGTCGGGGCGAGCCTGGCCGTGCCGGGACTCATCGACACCGCCACCGGGACGGTCCGGCGCGCCCCCAACCTCGGCTGGGTCGAGGTACCCCTGCGGGAGCGGGTCCGCGCCCTGCTCCCCGACCCCGCCCTGCCCGTGCAAGTGGACAACGACGCCAACCTCGGCGCGCTCGCCGAGTACCTCACCGGGTCCTTCGCCCGCACCCCCGACCTGGTCTACGTGACGGGTGAGATCGGCATCGGCGCGGGCCTGGTGACCGGCGGCGAGCTCCTGCGCGGGGCCGGCGGTTTCGCCGGGGAGATCGGGCACGTGCCGCTGGCCGGGGACGGGCCCGCCTGCGCGTGCGGTCGGCGCGGCTGCCTGGAGGCCCTGGCCGGGATCGATCCGATCCTGCGCGAGGCCGTGCCCGACCGCGTCCCCGACCGCGTCCTCTCGGCGAGCGACATCACCGCGCTCGTGGCGGTCGCGGTCGAGCGCGCCGCGGAGGGCGACGCCACCGCGGTGGAGGCCTTCGAGCGGGCCGGGACGTGGCTGGGCCGGGGCGTGGCGATGCTGGCCAACGTGGTCAACCCCCAGGTGGTCGTCCTCGGGGGCTACTTCGTGCCGATGGGCCCGTGGCTGCTGCCGAACTGCCGGGCGACGGCCTCGGCGCACGCGTTCGCGCCCGACGCCGGCGGCTGCCGTGTGGAGCTGTCGTCCCTGGGACTGAGCGCGGCGGCCCGGGGCGGGGCGGCGGCGATGGTCCACGCCCTGGAGGCGGGACTCCTGCCGCTGCCCGCGCCCCGGGTCCGCGCCGGGTAGCGACCTAGGGCGTGTTCTTTGCAGCGTTCCGGGCGAGCTCATCCGAAAGCCTGCAGAAAAACACGGCTTAGGGCGTGTATGACGGACACTCACCCTGCTGCGCGACGCCCCAGCGGCACCCTCACTGCGTTCTCATCAGTCAACAGCCACACCAGGATGCTTCCTTCTTCGGCCTTGCGAGGCCACCACTGGAACGCCGCTCGCGACGGGCGGCATCCGTCATACACGCCCTAGCCCCGATCGAAGGCGAACGAGGCCACCGCCGGCCCCTCGCCCTCGCCGTCGCCTTCGAGGACCAGGTAGAGGTCGCGGACACCGCTCGCCCCGACCACCTGGGCCCTGACCTCGGTGAACGCGAACCGGTCGCCCGCGGCGGGCACGGCGAACGTCGCCGCCACCGGCCCCTTCTCCGGGTCGTCCAGACGCAGCCGCACCACGCACTCCCGGTCGGCGTTGACCACGAGCCGACCCTCCGCGGCGCCCTCCGCGAGGTCCACCCCGTGGTAGCCCGCCCACGCGGTGCCGCCGGCGGCGCGCACCGCGTCACCGCGCTCGCGGGTGACCGGGCACAGGCGCACGGCGCGGGCGTCGTCGTAGCCCGCGGCCTCCCACGCGCGTGCGAAGGCGTCGCGCGGCGGGATCGCCTCGCCCGGCACCTCCAGTGGAGCGCTCGCGCGCACGTCCGTGGCCGACCGGCCCACGAGCACCTCGCGCGGCGCGTCCTCCACGACGAACCGGTCCCGGGTGGTGTCCCACAGCGCCAGTTCCTCGACGTCGAACCCGACCACGGCCGTGCGCGACTCACCCGGCTCCACGCTCAGCCGCGCGAAACCGCGCAGGGCCCGCAGCGGCACCCGCACGCGTGACTCCAGCTGGCGGGTGTACACCTGCACGACCTCCTCGGCCGTCCGCGGCCCGGCGTTGGCGACCTCGACCTCCACCGTCACCCGGCCGCCGTCCACCCGGACCACCGGTTCCCCGTACTCGACACTCGTGTAGCCGAGCCCGTGCCCGAACGGGTAGAGCGGGTCACCCTCGAAGTACAGGTAGGTGCCGCGCGCGGTGATGACGTCGTAGTCGAGCAGGTCCGGCAGGTCCTCCGTCGAGCGGTACCAGGTCTGCGTGAGCCGCCCGGCGGGCTCGGCGTCGCCGAACAGCACGTCGGCCAGGGCGTGCCCGTACTCCTGCCCGCCGTGCGCGGACCACAGGACGGCGGGCACGTGCTCGTCGGCCCACGTCACGGCGAACGGGCAACCGCTGCTCAGCACGAGGACCGTGGCCGGGTTGGCCCCGTGCACGGCCCGCAGTACCCGTTCCTGCGCCTCGGGCAGCTCCAGGTCGGCGCGGTCCTCGGTCTCGCGTCCGTTCACCATCGGGTGGTCGCCCGCGACCACGATCGCCACGTCGGCGGTGGAGGCCACCCGCGCGGCCTCCTCGGCGCCCGAGCCGACTCCGTGCACGAAGAACGGGGCCGCCGCGTCGGCGTCGTCGGTCAGGCGCAGGACCAGGTCGTCGCCGACCATGACCCGGCGGCCGGTGTGGATCTGGACCAGGACGACGTGCCCGGCACCGCTTTCCTCCAACCGGAAGGTCTGGCGGACCTCCCACGTGCCGGGCCCCGGGGCGTCGCACACCAGGGTGGCGTCGGGCCCCTCGTTCACGTACCGGCCCGTCCGCGCCGAGCGCAGCGCGAAGGCGCCGCCGCCCCAGTCCAGGAGGTCGAACGCGGCTCCGGGCAGGCGCGTGAGGGCGGTCGCGCCCCCCTCGTCCGAACCCAGCGCGCCGGTGCTCTCCAGCCGCAGCGGCCCCCCGTCCTCGGGGGCGGCGACGGCCCCGTGGCCGAAGGTGGTGAGCGCGATCCGGTCGGCTCCCTCGCAGAAGACGGTCTCCACGCGTGCGGCGATCCCCTCGCGCGCGGTCACCTTGTAGGGCAGGGTGCCGCTGTACCAGTCCTCCAGCAGGGTGTCGCCGAGCTGGCCGATCACCGCCACGCGGCGCACGTCGCGCAGCGGCAGGATCCCGTCGTTGCGCAGCAAGGTGATCGACCGCGTGGCCGCCTCGCGGGCGAGCGCGCGCTGCTCGGGGGTGTCGACGGCGCCGCTCGCGACGGGCGAGGGTCCGGTGTCGAACTCCCCGAGCCGCACACGCACGGACAGGGCGTGGCGGACCGCCCGGTCGATGTCGGCCTCCGCCAGCAGGCCCCGGTCCAGGGCCTCGCGGACGTGTCCGAGCGTGGCCTCGGTCCGCTCGTCGTCCTGGGTGAAGCTGTCGAGCCCGGCGCGGATGGCGTGCGCGTACGCCGTCGGCAGGTCGGGGTGGAAGTGCTGGAGTTCGACGAGGTTGGCGGGCGCGTAGGCGTCGCTGACCACGAGCAGGTCGTCGGGCGCGGCCTCCCGCAGGACCTCGTCGATCAGCGGGCTCAGGTGCGCGGGCCGGCCGTTGACCAGGTTGTAGGACGGCATGACCGCCACCGCCGCCCCCTCGCGCAGGGCGGGCAGGAAGGCGGGCAGTTCGTACTCGCGCAGAACCCGTGGCGGCAGGTCGCTGGAGGTCGTGCACCGGTCGGTCTCGTTGTTGTAGCCGAGGAAGTGCTTGAGGGTGGGCGCGGTGCGCAGACGGGGACCGTCCCCCGCCAGGCCGCGGGCGTAGGCGGTGGCGATGAGCCCGGTGAGCCACGGGTCCTCCGCGTAGCCCTCCTCGTTGCGCCCCCAGCGCGGGTCGCGCAGCGGGTTGACGACCGGCGCCCAGACGTTGCGGCCCGCACCGGCGGGGTCGCGTGCGTGGAAGGCCAGGGTCTCGTCGGCGGTGGCCGCGCCGACCCGTCGGACCAGGTCGGGGTCCCAGGTGGCGGCGAGGCCGACGGCCTGCGGATACACGGTGGCGGGCCCGAGCCAGGCCAGTCCGTGCAGCGCCTCGGTGCCGGTGCGGAAGGCGCCGAGGCCGAGTCGTTCGACGGGGGCCTGGTGCTGGTGGAGCAGCCCGATCTTCTCGTCGAGGGTGAGGGCGTCCAGGAGGTCGCGTACACGCTGCTCGTCCTGGGAGTCCGGTGTAACCGGGTGGGCCATGGGGGGTGTCCGTCTCTGGTTCGATGCGCCGACGCCTCGCCGAATCGAAATCGAAACGCTTCGACTTCGAGCCTACGAGACCTTGTGTGCTAGTTCACAGTGCAGTAATTTGTTTGTCCAAACGGCCAACTAATTCATAGCAAAATGGCCCTTCGATTCCTACCCCCGTGGGCCCCGCGGCCTGATCGACCGAAGGAACGACGCTATGCCCCCCACTCCCCGTAGACCAGTGCCGAGTCGCCGCCGCTTCCTCGGCCTGGTGGGCGCCTCCACCACCGCCGCGTTCGCCGCCGGAGCCCTCGGCGCGTGCAGCTCGAACTCCGGCGGTGGGGGCGGAGGATCCGCCTCGGCCGCCACCTCGCTGGACGACCTGATCCCCACGCACATCCCCTTCGACGGGGTCGCCCCCGACATCGAGGGCCTGCACGGCGCGCCGAGCGGCTTCACCTCGTACCCGGAATCGTTCGTCCGGGCGATGTCGAGCCCGCCCGGGAGCGGCGGCCACTACACCGCCATGACGCCGCTGTGGGGCCCGGTGCCCCCCGGGCTGGGCAACAACTCCTTCTTCGACTACGTCAACGAGCGCATCGGGACGACGGTCGAGTTCAACTTCCAGGACGGCGACACGGTCATCGACAAGATGAACGCGGTCGTCGCCGGGCGCGACGTCGCCGACCTCACGATGTTCCCGGACTGGACGATCAACCTGATCCCCCAGTTCAACCGGGCCGTCGGCGAACTGTTCGAGGACCTCACCCCCCACCTGGCCGGGGACGCGGCCGCCGCCTACCCCCTGCTGGCCAACCTGGAGAGCGACGCCTGGCGCTGGAACGTCTTCAACGAGAAGCTCATGGGCGTCCCGTGGCCCTCCGAGCCCTTCGGCAACTGGGTGCTCATGCGCCGCGACCTGCTGGACGAGTACGGGATCGAGCCGCCCACCTCGCCCGACGAGCTCTTCGAGATCGGCGAGGAGATCAACGACCCCGACAACAACCGGTGGGCGTTCGGCGACTTCAATCTGAGCATGCGCCAGGTCTTCGGCGCGCCCAGGCTGTGGCGCTACGAGAACGGCGAGCTCATCCACATGTTCGAGACCGAGGAATGGCGCGCGAGCATCGAGTACATGCGCCGCATCTACGACGCCGGACTCATGCACCCCGACGTGGTCGCCAAGGCGGACAACTCCAAGGAACTGCTCAACTCTGGGCAGATCGTCTTCAACCAGGACGGACTGGGCGCCTGGAACGAGGCGTACATGCAGATGCTCGGCGACGAGCCCGACTTCCGGCTGGACCTGATGCCGGTCTTCGGCCAGGGCGGCAACGACCCCGTCATGCACAAGTCCGACCCCTCGGGCCAGTCGGTGTTCATCCGCAAGGGCATGGACCCGGAGCAGGTCGAAGAGCTCCTCCAGGTGCTGAACTTCTGCGCCGCGCCGTTCGGCACCCAGGAGTACATGGACTACCGGTACGGGGAGGAGGGCGTGCACCACGAGCGCAACGACGACGGCGCCCCCGAGCTGACCGACCTGGGCAACTCCGAGGTCAACGACGGGTACTACTTCATCAGCGGACGGCCCCCGGCGATCACCGAGAGCCAGTACCCGGACTTCGTCCAGTGGAAGACCGACTGGTACAACCACGCGGCCCAGTACGCCGAGGACGACCCGTTCGCGGGCATCCGCATCCAGCGGCCCGAGCGGTTCTCCGGCGCCGAGACGCCGATGACCGACAAGGTCGAGGACATCATCCGCGGGCGCGAGGACCTCAGCCAGCTCGACCAGGCCATCGAGGACTGGCGGCGCGACGGCGGCGACGAGGGCCGCGAGTTCTACATGGAGGTCCTGCAGGAGCATGGCCGTGACTGACCGGGCCGAATCCTCCGGCGGCACCCAGGCCCCGCCGGCCCCCCGCTCCGCCGCCCCCTCGGCCACCGGTTCCGGTGGCCGGGGCGGGCGCGGGGCGAACGGGGGCCGGGGCGACCGCGCCCCTCGTGGCCCCGGCCGCCGCGGCGCCGGTGCGCCCCGGCCGCGGCGCCGGCCCCTGCGGGCACGGCTGCGCCGCGACTGGCAGCTGCTGCTGATGACGCTGCCCGCGATCGCCCTGCTCGCGGTCTTCCACTACACGCCGACCCTCGGCAACATCATCGCCTTCCAGGACTACAACCCCTGGGACGGTGTGGTCGGCAGCCCGTGGGTGGGACTCAGCCAGTTCGAGCGCCTGTTCACCGACGCCCGGTTCTGGAGCGCGGCGGGCAACACCCTGATGATCGCCTCGATCCAGCTGGTGTTCTTCTTCCCGATCCCCATCGGCCTGGCGATCCTGCTCGACAGCGTCCTCACGCCCCGGCTGCGGCTGCTGCTCCAGAGCATCGTTTACATGCCGCACTTCTTCTCCTGGGTGCTGGTCGTGACCCTGTTCCAGCAGGTGCTCGGCGGTGCGGGGCTCTTCTCCCAGATGCTGCGCCAGAACGGCTACGCGCCGCTGGACATCATGACCAACCCGGACGCGTTCCTGTTCGTGGTCACCTCCCAGATGATCTGGAAGGACGCCGGGTGGGGGACGATCATCTTCCTCGCGGCCCTGGCGGCCATCAACCAGAACCTCTACGAGTCCGCGGCGGTCGACGGGGCGGGCCGGTGGCGCCGGATGTGGCACATCACGCTGCCGGGCCTGCGGCCGGTCATCATCCTGCTGCTGATCCTCAAGCTCGGCGACATCCTCAACGTCGGCTTCGAGCAGTTCTACCTCCAGCGGGACGCGTTCGGCGCGAACGTGTCCGAGGTGCTGGACACCTACATCTACCACCAGACGCTGGTGACGGGGAACTTCAGCGCGGGAGCGGTCGCGGGCCTGGTCAAGGGCATCGTCGGACTGATCCTCATCGTGTTGGCCAACAAGCTGGCCCACAAGATGGGCGAGAACGGAATCTACAGACGCTCATGAGCACACTGTTCGCCGACCGCCCCGTGTGGGCGGAGCGCCCCAGCCTTCCGGCACGCGCCGCGAAGAACACCACGTTGGCGGCCATCTCGGTCGTCATCATCTTCCCGCTGTACATCGTCATCCTGACCAGCCTGTCGCCGGCCTCCGCGGTCAACGACGCGGGCGGCCTGGTCCTGGTGCCCCAGGGCATCTCCTTCCAGGCCTACGCCGACCTCTTCAGCGGCGGCGTGGTCACGCGCGCCGTCCTGGTCAGCCTGGGCGTGACGGCCGTGGGCACGGCGGTGAGCCTGGCGGCGACCATCCTGGCCGCCTACGGGCTGTCCCAGACAGGGTCGCTGTGGCACCGGCCGCTGCTGTTCGCGGTGCTGCTGACGTTCCTGTTCGCACCCGGGATGATCCCGCTGTACCTCCTGGTCAGCAACGTGGGGCTGATCGACAGCTACTGGTCGCTCATCCTGCCGACCGCCGTGAACGCGTTCAACCTCGTGGTCATGAGGGCGTTCTTCATGAACCTGCCGGGCGAGATCAGCGACAGCGCCCGGGTGGACGGCGCGAGCGAGTGGACGATCCTCATCCGCCTGGTGCTGCCGATGTCCAAGGGCGTCACGGCGGTCATCGGGCTGTTCTACGCGGTGGGCTACTGGAACGCCTTCTTCAACGCCATCCTCTACATGAACGACAACGCCAAGTGGCCGCTCCAGCTGATCCTGCGCCAGTACGTGCAGCAGGGGCAGCAGCTGAGCTCGAACTCGGTCGTGGGCGACGCGGTCGCGGGGACCGCGTCCGCGCCCAACCTGGCGATCCAGATGGCCATCGTCGTGGTGGCCCTGGTGCCGGTCACGTTCGTCTACCCGCTGGTGCAGAAGCACTTCACCAAGGGCGTCATCATCGGCGCCGTCAAGGGCTGAGGGCACGGGGCGGGCGGTGGAAGCGCGCCGCCCGCCCGGAGACGACGCCTGGGGACGAAGCCCGCCATCTCGGAGTCGCCGTGCGCGGCGTGACAACGGATACCGACGTGATCACAGGCCCTGCTGGTAGATGTCCTTGCGGTCGCCCACGGTGATCACCCAGACCCATACGATCGGTTGGCCGTCGTCGTCTTTGTCCAGGGTGTAGACCGCCCGATAGTCCCCGACACGGAGTCGCCAACGACCCTGGGGACCCGTCAGAGGCTTGATGTCGAAGCCACCGGTGTCACCATCATCGAGCGCCTGCTGCAGTTCGGACAGTCGGCGCAGGATTCTGACCGCCTCGTTCCGAGGAATCCCGCGCATCCTGCGTTTGGCCGCCGGAGTGAATCGGGTGATGTGCCGAATCACTCCTCCCCCCGAGCGAGATCACGAGCCATCTCCTCCAGAGAGACAGACCCCTCCCGCCCCTCTTCCTCGGCTTCGTCCGCGAGGCGGTTGAGCCACGCGTCCTCGGCCACTCGCTCCGCTTCCAGCAGGCGACGGTAGTCGTCGGCGTCCAGAAGGACAGCCGTGGTTCTGCCCCGTTGAGTGATGAAGGTCGGTGTGTGATCGTGACGCGCGCGGTCGATGGTGTCCGCGAGGTGTCGTCGAACTTCGGACATGGGGGCGGTCACAGGCTCGTTCATACAACCAATGTATCGGATGTACATCCGTTGACGGTTCGCGCGGAGCGGTGGGTCTGGGCGGAGAGCACACCGCCGCCCCGATGGCCGTGGTCATGCTGGCCGCAGGCGCCCTGGCGATCGGTGCGTTCCTGCTCGCCGGGCGGCGGCCCCGGGCGACCTGACCGTCGCTCCGCCCGCGCCCCGGGCGGGCGGAGCGACGCCGCTCATTCCCGCGTGCGCTCCGCGCGGCGTGCGACCCGGGCGCACCACTCACTGGCGGAAGAGCTCTCGGCCGGCAGCACGACGACCGCGCTCACCACGGCCAGGAGGAAGACACCGACGCCCAGATAGCACAGGGCGGCCAGCTGAACGAAGGAGCCGACGCGGATCCACCAGAGCGCCCGCCTGCTCCCGCGGGACAGGAGCACGATGTTCACGACGTCCAACGCGATGGCGGCCACTGGAGCGACGACGAACCACAGGTCCCACCAGCCGCCCAGGCCCAGGCCCGGTTCCGAGGGACGGGGTTCGGACAGCGGCAGGAACAGCGTGCCCAGTGCGACGAGCGGGAGCAGCAGGACCACACGCGCGCCGAGGAGGACTCTGGCGATCTGGAGGGAGGTCGGCAAGGGCTCACGCACGGGCGGGTCCTTCCGTGGGCCGTCCGTTGGTTCCACCAGCGTGTGACTCCCCCACGGCCCCGGCGGTTGCGGCTGGCGGCCAGGCGATTCGAGTCCACCGCCACGCGGCCATGGTCCAGCGACACCATGAGCCCGTCGGACGCAAGGGCGGGCGTGTACTGGTCGGGCCACGTCGATCTGTCCTTCTCCGCACAGCTGCCTCATGGTGCGCTGGAGAGCGGGGGCAGGCCCTGAGGGACCTCCTCGACCAGGTCGAGCGTCACCGGGGTCTGAGGCCCGCGGCCGGACCGGGCCCCGCGGGGATCGGGTCGGACTTCGCGCGCGTCAGGGCGAACCCCGCGCCGGTCGAGCCGAGCTCGGCGGGCCGGACCGGGCCCCGCGCGAGATCAGACCGCCGTACGCAGCAGGGGGATCCGCCGCAGGGCGGCGACCAGGAGCAGGCTGATGGCGGCGGTCGCGATCGCGTACCCGCTCGCCGCGGCCAGCACCAGGACCCCGTCGGGCGTCCCCCCGATGTCGCGCAGTGTGTTGAGCACCATGACGTGCACAAGGTAGACGCCGAAGCTCAGCCCGGACACCGTTCCCACGACCCTGCCGACCAGGCCTGTACCGTGCTCGCCCTCCGCCAGGCGCGATCCCGCGGCACGCAGCAGCAGGAGGGCCCCCACCGACGCGACGACGACCGTCGGGGACAGGTAGCCGTACACGTACTCGGCGCCGCGCCCCCACTCCCCGGTGTACGTGGCGACCGCCCCGGCTCCCGCCGCGGTGGCGGCGGTGCCCAGGACGAACGCCGCGAAGCCGTAGCGGAGGTTGCGCTTCCAGGCGGTGCTGGTCATCAACAGCCACCCCAGCAGGTAGTAGCCCAGGAACGGAAGGAAGCGCGTCGCGGCGGTCACGCCCCCGGCGCCGTCGATCAGTCCCAGCAGCTGGTCGGCGGCGCCCAGGGACAGCGTCAGCCCGGCGAACCACCAGAGACCGGTGCGCGGGGTGTGGGCCACCACCGTCCGCAGGAACGGCGTGAGCAGGTAGAGGCCGGCGATGACGTAGAGGAAGTACAGGTGGATGGAGGGTGAGCCCGACGCGGCCTGGGCCACGGCTCCCGCGGGATCGAGGCCATCGCGCCACCGCTCCCAGACCAGGTAGGCGATGGACCACACGACCAGCGGCACGCCGATCTTGGCCCAGCGCCTGCGGTAGAACGCGCCGGCGTCCTCCTCCCGTGGGCGCAGAAGCAGACCGCCGCTGATCATCACGAACACCGGCACGCACCATCGCAGCGCGGAGTCCACGACGTGCGCGGTCCACCAGGCCGGACCGCCGAGGTCGGCGTGGGCGGTGCTCACCAGCGGCGAGAACGCGTGCACGATCACCACGGCCGCCATCGCGGCGACCCGGGCGAACCCGATCCAGTTGGTCGTCGGCGCGGGAACGGGCGGCGCCGACGGCTGGCGGTTCGCGGTGGTCACATCAAGACGCATCCCCCATCGATACCACTTTGTTATGTATGACTCAAGTCGAGTCCCTCAGGCGACGACTCTCGGAGGTTCGGTATTCCGGTCGATGAGGGCACGGACGGTGAGGGGGCCGCCCGCGGTCCCGGACCAGTCCCAGTACGCGGCGAGGGTGTCGAGCATGCGGAGTCCGTACCCGCCGACCGCGAGGGGTTCGTGGCGGTCCTCGATGCGGGGCACCGGAATCGTCGGGCCGGGCCGGGGCCCGTTGTCGGTGACGGTCAGGACGAAGGCGAAGGGGCGACGTTCGACCACGACGGTCGTGGTGCCGCCGGGGTCGCCGGATCGCGTGTGGCGCTGGGCGTTCGTGACGAGTTCGCTGACGGCGGTGATCAGGGCGAAGGACGCGCTGTCGGTGTCCCGGGCGATCCGGTCGGCCCACCGGCGGGCGAGGCCGACGTGGTGCGGATCCGAGCCGAGGACGATGCCGTGCCGACCGGGTGAGGGGAGGTTCAGTCGCCAGGGCGGTGGAATCACCGATCGGCGGGGGGCGGGAATGCCTTCCGGAGCGGGGCCGGGAAAGGTACGTTCGTTCATGTTCGTGCCTGGTGTACTCGAAGTGACGGGTGCGAGCCACGGTCCGGGGCTGCGGTTTCAGCCGCCGGGCCTCTTGCTCGTCCGACCACCGTGTCACCGGAATGCGATCCCGTTCCACTGATCGGCTCCAACAGCGGAATTACTCCGTAGCCACTGTTGGCGTCCGATGGAAACCTGATAGGTATCGATACATGGTGGATGGCGTGGACCCGGCGGCTCGAAAATTCGGCGCGGAAGTGCGCAGGCTGCGTGAACACGCGGGACTTTCGCAGACGAAGCTCGCGAGACTGCTACCGGCCTCGCAGGCGTCGGTGAGTGATCTTGAGTTGGGAAAGACTCGCGCCAAAAAGGACACCGCAGAACGAATCGACGCCGTGCTTAACAGCGACGGGCGAGTCGTCGCCGCGTGGGAAGCTCAGTACGAGGTCTACGAGCCGCCGGACTGGTACCGCAAACTGCCGACCCTGGAGCTGCGCGCCACCCTGATCCAGCAGTACCATCCGCTGCTGGTACCTGGACTGCTTCAAACGCGGGACTACATGTACGCCTCGATCCGGGCTGGCCGCCGGACCGAGCACCAAGCCGCGGTGAACGCAAAGGTGCAGGAGCGAACGGACCGTCAGTCCATACTGAGCCGGGAAGAGCCGCCGTTCTTCTCGGTCGTACTGGACGAGACCGTCCTCTACCGGCGCCTCGGTAGTCCTGGCACCATGAGGGAGCAGCTTGAGTATCTATGGGAGGTCTCGAAGCGGAGTCGTGTGGAGGTGCTGATCATCCCCGCCTCCACCTGGGACCATCCGGGGCTGGATAACGGATTCATGCTCTTGAAGGTTCCAGACGCCGGAAACCTCCTCTACCTGGAGACCGGATCAGTCGGAGGGGTGGTCATCGACACGGACACCGTGGAAGAGCACATCTCCCGGATGGGGGATCTTCGAGGGTTCGCCCTCCCCCCTGATCAGTCACGGGCGCTGATCAAGAAAGCACAAGGAGAAGTCGAGTGATCACCGTAGGAACGTGGCAGAAGTCCACCTACAGCAAGGCTGAGACCAACTGTGTCGAAGCCCTGCTGACCACACCCTCGTGGCACAAGTCCAGCTACAGCGGCGGTAGTACGGGCAACTGCGTGGAGGTCGCCGAGGGTGTCGCCACGGCGGTGCGGGACACCCAGAACCGCGAGCTCGGGCACCTGGCGTTCGGTGCGGCCGAGTGGACCGCGCTCGTGGACTCCCTCAAGCAGCACCCCTAGAAGCCCCGGCGAACCACCTGTGGCCGCGAGCGATTCCGCTCGCGGCCACACGCGTCCCTTGGTCTTGGGGCTCTCCGCGCTTGCCCTCGCCGTTCCAGGCGAAAACGGTGCCGGCGGCCCTACTGCTCCGGCCGCTGCTCCCGCCGGTCTTCACACCAGAGCCGTAGGAGTTCCAGCGCGTCCCGCGCCTCGGACCGGACATTCCTGGCTTCGGCGACGCTCTCGGCCCGCGCGTTGGCTCGCTTGAGCGCGTCATAGGCCCCCATGAACTCCTCGAACTCCACCATCCCAGCGCCCGCCACGTCCACGGTCGGCACACCGGCCAACTCCTCCCCCAGCCGCGTGATGAGCGCATCCGCTTCACCACGCACACCGGCGGCCTCGACCGCCAGAAACTCCGCCTTCTCCCGTTCCCGTTCCCTCAGCACCGCGCTGTTCCCCCGCCGCCTGCGCTCCTGCTCCCGGTTCTCGCGCAGCCCGGAGAGCGCTCCGAGGAGATCCAGGTACCAGGGCGTCGCGTCATGCCCCCAGAACTCGGGGTCGGCACCGCGTCCCACCCGTGTGGAAAGAAAGGCGACCAGCCCGATCACGGCGACCACGAGGCCTACGACGGCCAGGAGGATCAGCGCGTTGCGGTCCTGAGGGTGGTGCATCCCGGCCACGACCACGTGAGTCCTCTCGTCCGGGCTCGCCCCGTGGCCAGCCTGCTCCGGCGGTGTCCGGCGGCAGGTGCTTCGACGCCGGAACGCCGCCTCCGGTTCCGGCTCCACTCCCTTCGTACAGAAGGGACTCAGGAAGGTAGGGCAAATCAGCCATAATTCGGATGAAATCTCACCATTCCTACCATTCCACAGAGTCCACTCAACACCCGCCACGACCTGGGGATTCCCAAAAATCACGAGCGCCGGAAAAAATACTCACCGGTAAGCTCGCCTTTCACTTCGAACATGCCCTAATGTTCTTGGCAAACACAACAGAACAAGCGGAGGCCCCGCGACGCTAGTTCGCGTCCGAGGCCGTGGCCAGCAATTAGACCCCTTGAAGACAAGGATTGCCGACATGGCTCAGTTTAGCCCTGCCGTCCTCAGCTATGCCATCGCCCTCCTCCGGGCCCTGTTCACTCCCGCGCGCGGGCGCCACTCCGTGGCTGCCCGCCGCCGCCGCTCCACCAGGGTCCGCCGCTACGCGGCCGTCCCCGTTCCTGCGCAGGCCAGCGCTCCTCCGGCATCTCGCCCCTCTCCCCGCCTGGCTCCTCCTCGCGAACGCATCCCGGCCGAAGACGTCGCCCTCGTGCGCGGCTACTACCGGGCCTTCGAAAGCGAACGCGACCTCGCCCGTGTCCAGGCCCAGGCCCGCGCACGCCTCGACCGCTGGACGGCGGGCCGCCCGACCGCACCCGGCGACCTGCTCGCACCCGTCCCCCGGCCGCGCCGCGCCCAGTACGAGCGGGTGGCCGTCTGATGCTCGCGATCGCCACCGCACCGCGCCCGACCGTCTTCTGGGAACACCGGACCTACCCGGCCGACCTCGCCCACCTGCGTCAGGTCCGCGCCGACCTCGCCACCGACCTGGCCGGGTTCGACCCCGACCTGGTCGACACGCTCCAACTCGTCACGAGCGAACTCTTCGCCAACTCCGCCAAGTACACCCGGGCCGAACCCCCGTTCAAGGAGGTCATTCGAGCCCTGTCCATGCCCGACCGTCGCACGTTGCGCGTCTCCCTGAGCGACTGTGGCGGAGGCGGTGGAACTCCCCGTATCCCGACCGAGCGCACCACGGCCGAATGGGACTGGGCGGAGGGCCAGCGCGGCCTCGTCCTGGTCGAGAACGTGTCCACGGCCTGGGGACACTTCCGGCTCGCCCCCTGGGCCGACCTCGGCACCCACGTCTGGGCCGAATTCACCCTCGATCTCGTCCAGACGCCGCCCGACCTGCGTCCCTACGTCTTCACCCGCTGACCGACCAGCATCCGCTCTCGACAGTCAGGACCCCCGCGTGCCCACCCGCGACCATGAGATCCCGCTGCGGATCATCCAGAACCAACCCGCCGTAGCGCCCGTCCTGCTGCGCGAACTCGGCTACGACGTCCCCTGGCATACCGAGGCGGTCAATACGAGCCCAGTGATGACCAACTGCGACCCAAAGGAACTCAACAGCGACGGCGCGGTCCTGCTGCGTGACGGCGGCAGGAACGTTCTGGCGATCGTGGTCGAACGCCAGATCGGCCGCGACTACGACAAGCGCTACAGCTGGCCCGCCTACCTCACCACACTGCGGCTACGGCTCCAATGCCCCGCAATACTCATGGTTCTGTGCCCGAACGAGGCCATCGCTCGCTGGTGCGCCACCCCGATTTCCATCGGACACCCGGGATTCGACCTGACACCTCTCACGATCGGCCCGTCCGAGATGCCGGTGATCGTGATCCCGGCGCAGGCACGAGCGATCCCCGAGGTCTCGGTCTTCTCGGCCCGTGCCCACGGAAACACCGAACCGCGCACCCTGGAGGCTTTCGTGGAGGCGCTGGACGCCACCTCCGAGAAGCACCGCCTGTTTTACTATGACTACGTCCTGGCCGGTCTCAACGAGGCCGCCCGGAAGGAGCTGGAGGGCTTGATGTCCGTGGAAACTTACGAATGGCAGAGTGACTTCGCCAAGAAGTACGTCGGCATGGGCCGGGAAGAGGGCCGCGAAGAGGGTCGCGCGGCTGAGGCGGCCCGGAACGTGATCGCGGTACTCCAGGCACGCGGGTTCGCTGTCTCCGACGAAGAGCGGTCCAGGATCACCAGCTGCACCGACTTGGCAACCCTGGAGAAGTGGGTGCCCAAGGCTGTCACCATCGAGCGGCCAGCAGACCTCTTCGACTGAGCACCGACGCATGACCGGCCGGCCCCGGGCGGGCTGCCCTGACCCGGGCCGCGACCCGGGTCAGGGCAGGATCTTGATCGCGCTGGACCACTCCAGGCCGAGCCGGTCCTGCATGGTCATCACCAGGAACTGAAACGCCTCCAGCTCCCGGGCGCGGCGCAGCACACCGGCGTCCAGGGGCCGCAGACCGCCGTCGCGGACCAGTCCAGCGACCGTCTCCTTGGCGCCGTCGTCATCGGAGGCGAGGAACACGTCGAGTGGTCGGCCGTCCACCTGGCCGGCCACGAGCGTGCTCGCGAAGGTCGTGTTGAACGCCTTGACCAGGCGGGCCCCAGGATTCTCGGCCGCGATCTCCTCGGCCGCCGAGACCCCGGGCGGAACGACGAGGGAGTCGAAGGTCGTGTAGTCCACCGGGTTGGAGATGTCCACCACGACCGGGTGGGTCTGCGGAAGCTGTTGGATCACCTCGCGTCCGGCGGGGTAGGGCACGGCCAAAACGATCACGGCCGCGCCTGTGGCGCCCTCGTCGAGGTTCGATCCCCCCGTCGCCGTGCCTCCCGTCTCGTCCGCCAGCTCCCGCGCCAGGTTCACGGCCTTGGCCGCCGTCCGGTCGACCAAGCGCACCTCGTGCCCACCGGCCAGCGCCCGGGTCGCGATGCCACGGGCCATGTTCCCGGCGCCGACGATCGTGACGATCATCGTCCTCCCCCTCGGTTCGGCTGTCCTGCGTTCCCCGCCTCCAGGTTCCTGCCAGGGAGGCCGCACGTGGGGGACTGACGCGCGCAACAGCCTGACCTTGGCCGATGGATGACCGGAGGCCGCGCTTGACCCTCCTCGATACTCGATCTCGCGACACACGAAAATCTCCATCGGCCGCAGTAGACATCTCGCGGAGGCCCTGCTAGATTTCCTGTCGTAGCCGCAGAGATCAACAGCAGGACCACCGGATACGCCGGTGGAGAGCAGGACCGGCATCCCGCTGGCACAGGGGGTTCCGGAGCAGGAAAGTAGGACGCGGTAGGGCTCGACCGGCGCGCATCGCAGTACGGCGTCGGGAGCCGGTAACACCGCAGCAGTACAGAAGGACCGGAGTCCCGCTGGCACAGGGGATTCCGCAGCAGGAAAGTAGGACCGGCATCCCGCCAGCACAGGGGATACCGGAGCAGCAAAGAAGGACGCGGTAAGGCTCGACCGGCGCGCATCGCAGTACGGCGTCGGGAGCCGGTAACACCGCAGTGCAGGACCGGAGTCCCGCTAGGACAGGGAACACCGGAGCAGTACAGAAGGACCGGCATCCCGCCAGCACCGGGGATACCGGAGCAGCAAAGAAGGACGCGGTAGGGCTCGACCGGCGTGCATGGCAGTACGGCGTCGGGAGCCGGTAACACCGCAGTGCAGGACCGGAGTCCCGCTAGGACAGGGAACACCGGAGCAGTACAGAAGGACCGGCATCCCGCCAGCACCGGGGATACCGGAGCAGCAAAGAAGGACGCGGTAGGGCTCGACCGGCGTGCATGGCAGTACGGCGTCGGGAGCCGGCAGCACCGCAGTACAGAAGGACCGGAGTACCGCTAGGACAGGGGATTCCGGAGCAGCAAAGAAGGACGCGGTAAGGCTTGACCGGCGTGCATGGCAGTACGGCGTCGGGAGCCGGCAGCACCGCAGTACAGAAGGACCGGAGTCCCGCTGGCACAGGGGATTCCGGAGCAGCAAAGAAGGACGCGGTAAGGCTTGACCGGCGTGCATGGCAGTACGGCGTCGGGAGCCGGCAGCACCGCAGTACAGAAGGACCGGAGTCCCGCTGGCACAGGGGATTCCGGAGCAGCAAAGAAGGACGCGGTAGGGCTCGACTGACGCGCATGGCAGTACGGCGTCGGGAGCCGGTAGCACCGCTAAGCATGAAACGCACGTATGAGATCGAGAGGAGTAGATGCCATCAGGATCGCCCGAGCGCAGGCAGTACTTGCTCGGGTACCGCAGGCCCCGGTTCGGAAGAAGGTGGTCCACGGTCTCACAACCGCGATCCCCGCGATCCCGTCCCAGCTTGACTTCGGGAAGCGGAAGACCGGCATCAGCCGGTAGGTGGTATTGAACTCTCGGGCCCCGGCGCCACTTGGCGCTGGGGCCCTCGACGTGCGTTCAGGAGAGAAAGAAGAGCGCTTGTCCCGTCACACAACCGGTGACCGGTTCGATGATGATGACTTTCCTGCCTACACCATGGGGCGCGCCGCCGCGATGATCGGCACCACGCCGGCCTTCCTGCGCGCCCTCGGCGACGCCAAGCTGATCGAGCCCCTGCGCTCGGAGGGCGGCCACCGCCGCTTCTCGCGTTACCAGCTCAGGATCGCCTCGCGTGCCCGCGACCTCGTCGACGAAGGCACTCCGATCGAGGCCGCCTGCAAGATCATCATTCTGGAGGACCAGCTGGAGGAGGCGCAGCGGATCAACGAGAAGCTGCGCTCCGCCGCCCCTTCGGAGAAGGACTGAGCCCCGGCCCGGGCAACGGCCCCGGGTATCGAAGGGTGGGGCCCCGAGGTCGGTGACGTCCTCGAGGCCCCGATCGATCCCTGCACGGAGGGATGTCAGGTCAGTCGCACGACTGCCCGTTCAACGTGAACTCCTCAGGCGTACCCGGAGTCGCGTCCGTGGAGCCGTTGAACCCGACCGTCACCGACTCCCCCGGTGCGATCCGGGCGTTCCACCCGGCGTCGGTGACCGTGACGGTGCCGCCCGCCTGCTCGTGGCTGCCGCCCCACAGGCTCGTGACCCGCTCGCCCGCGGTGAAGTCCCAGGCGAGCTCCCAACCGTCGACGGCCTCGCTCCCGCTGTTGGTGACCACCACGTCGGCACCGAATCCGCCCGACCAGGCGCCGTTGACCGTGTAGGCGACTTCGCACGGTCCCTCGTCCGGTGAGGGATCCTCGGACGGACTCGGCATGGGGTCCGGGTCCTCGGAGGGGCTCGGCGAGGGCGTCGGGTCGGGGTCGGGGTTCCCGCCGCCGTCGGCGAGATCCCCGTAGATGATCCCGCGCCCGTTGGTCCCGATGTAGACCCGTCCGTACACGTCCGGGTCGCCCGTGACCACCGAACCGGTCCAGCCCCACTGGTGCTGGTCGTCGTTGATCCGCGTCCAGCTCTCGCCCGCGTCGTCGGAACGGAAGATCCCGCGGACGCCGTCGATCCGGGAGCTGGTGTAGACGGCCGGGTAGTCCTCGCCGGGCGCCGGTGCGCCGAAGCCCACCGCGTCGCCCTCGTCCACGGCCTCGATCCGCTCGAACGTGGCGCCCGCGTCGGTGGTCCGCCACATGCCGTACTCGCCGTCCTCCTCGCCACCAGCGACCCAGACGTCGCCCGTCTGCCCGGGAACGGCACCGAAGCGGATGTCGCCCTCGGCCGGCAGGCTCGTGTCGTCGGAGGCGGTGAAGGTCGCGCCGCCGTCGGTGCTGGTGTGGAAGACGCCGTCGGCGACGGCGTAGAACACGTCCGGGTCGACCCGGTCGGCCTCCACGCGCGCCCCCGTCGGCACACCCGAGGACGCGGTCCAGGAGGACCCGGTGGTGGTGGACACGTGCACGCCCGCGCCGTCGGCGCTCCACAGGATCCGGGAGCCGTCCGCGTTGACCGCGACGGTGCCGCCGCCGGTGACCCCGCCCGGTTCCTGCCCGGACCACCAGCTCTGGCCGCCGTCGGTGGAGACTCCGATGTGCGAGGTCTCCTCGTCCTCGGCGTCACCGACGCGCACGACCGTGTCGGGCGCCAGCTCGGCGAAGTCCACACCGGTTCCGTTGCCCCAGTAGGGGTCCTGGTGCATCCGGTCCGGGACGGTGCCCAGGTCCTCGTGGACGAAGCCGCCGATGTCGCCCATGACCGAGACCAGCGGCCCGTCGGGCAGCGCGGCGAGGTCGTGGATGGAGGTCTCCTCCAGTCCGTGGACCTTCACCTCGATGTCGACGGTGGTGTCGCTGTCCCAGTTCGTCAGGTTGTCGCTGCCGTAGATGGTGGCGCCGGTGCCGTACATGAACCGGTCGGAGTCGAAGGGGTCGATGGCCATGCCCTGGCTCATCCAGCCCAGCTTGGGCTGGGTCTCGGGCGCCTCGCCGGGTCCGCCGAAGTCCAGCCAGGGCGCGGTGGAGATGTCCATCTCGTACCGCGTCTCGCGCTCGGGGTAGTTGCCCCAGTCCCAGGCCTGCGTCCAGGTCTCGCCGCGGTCGGTGCTGCGGAAGATCTGGTTGTCCGGCCACCAGGAGATCTGGGAGGTGACCATGAGCGTGTCGGGATTCTGGCGGTCGACGGTGAGCCCGCCGTAACCGTGGTAGCTGTCCTCGGAGTCCGAGGGAATGGGACTGATGTTGGTCCACTCCTCGGTCTCGGTGTCGAAGCGCCACACGTCGCCGGACTCGCCGTTGTAGGGGCCGGGGGTGTCGGTGGTGGCGAGGTAGAGCTGGCCGCCCTCGTGGTCCAGCACCGCGTGCGCGGGCAGGTGCCCGGTCGGGGCGCCCTCCAGCGGTTCCCACGTCTGGCCGCCGTCCTGGCTGCGGTAGACGGGATCGTCGAGGTCGCCGACGCCGACGTACACGTCCTGGGTCGCCGAGCCGTCGGAGCCGGTGCGCCGGTCGAACTCCACCCAGGTCACGCCGGTGATGTCGGTGTGGACGTCCCACTCGTCGTCGGGGTCCTCGACGTAGTCACCCGGGTTGGGGAACTCCTCCACCTCGGCCCAGGTCTCGCCGAAGTCCGTGCTGCGCCACAGGCCGTGGCCGCCCCGGACGCCGAAGTAGACGATGCTGTTGTCGTTGGGGTCCACGGCCAGCCGCTCGCCCATGCCGCGGCCGGGCATGTTGCCGCCGAGCTTGAAGGGGAGCTCGGTGACCTCCCATGTCTCGCCGCGGTCGTCGGAGCGCAGGATGGCGCCGTTGTCCGGGTCCCAGTCGTTGGTGTAGGTCCCGGCGGCCGCGTAGACGCGGTCGGGGTCGACGGGGTCGGTGGCCAGGCTGACGATGCCCGTCCAGCCCCAGTCGTCCCAGCCGATCCAGTCGAGCAGCGGGTCCCAGCGTTCGGTGGCGGGGTCCCAGCGGTAGGCGCCGCCGATGTCGGTGCGGGCGTAGATCAGGTCCTGTTCGGACTCGTTGAAGATGATGTTCGGGACGT
This sequence comes from Nocardiopsis sp. Huas11, assembly GCF_003634495.1. Classification (GTDB taxonomy): domain Bacteria; phylum Actinomycetota; class Actinomycetes; order Streptosporangiales; family Streptosporangiaceae; genus Nocardiopsis. The sequence goes on from NZ_RBKY01000001.1 coordinate 1,978,079, forward strand.
AGCCGCCGCCGGCGATCTGGGCGTTGTCCCAGACGTAGGCGTCCTGGGCCGCGGCCGAGTCGGGTGCGGAGTGGACGGCGGCGGTGCCGGTGGCGGCGAGCAGGACCGCGGCGGCGGCCGTCATCAGGGTGCGGCCGGGTCGGGACCGGCGGCGGGGGGCCGCGGCCTGCGCCGCGAGCGGGGGGTGTGGGGGATGCGGGGGGCGCGGAGACATGACGGACTCCAGGGGTGGGGGTAGACCCGTCTCCGCCGGAATTCCGCCGGGGACGGGCGCGAAGTCCCCATTAGTTTGATAACTCAACTAACGGAGAGCAAGGGGGTCAAACCAGAATTTTCGAAGCGCTTCGACGATCGGGCTCGGAGAAAAGCCGGAAACGGACGCGGACCTGAGCCCGCGGGCCGGTCCGCACCGATCGGAACGCGCCCGCCGGAAAACCGATCCGCACGGTCCGGGGCTCCACGGACCGCAGGAGCGCGGTGCCGGTGCCGCTCCCCCACTCCAGACGGTCGACGATGACGCCGCCGCGCGCCCGCAGCCCCTCGACCCGGCCCGTGGGCCAGGCGCGTGGAAGCGCGGGCAGCAGGTCCACCCGGCCCTCGGTCGACCCGACGAGCATCGCGGCGACGACCGCAGGGAAGCCGCCGCTGATGTCGACGTTGAACAGCGCACCCCGGTTGTGCGTGGAGACCAGGGTCGGCCGCCAGTAGCGCGTCGCCAGGAGCGCGAGCGTCTCGTGCGCCTCCTCGGCCAGCCCGAGCCGCGCCGCCGCCAAGCCCAGCTGCACCAGCCCGAACGCCATCTCGTCGGACTCCTGCCCGCGCCACCAGGAGAGCCGGGACCGGACGGTGCGGACGGCGGCCGCGCGCAGGCGGGGGTCGGCGAAGGCGGGGTCGGGCTCGTACCAGAGCGCGAAGAGGTGGGAGGCGTGGCGGTGGGCGTGCTGGTCGCGCTGTTGCACGGGCCCGGCGGGCCCCGCCCACTCCGCGAGCTCGCCGGCGTCGGAGATCCGGTAGCCGGGCACCCGGGCGGCCAGGCGCAGCCAGCGGCGCGTGCCCGGCAGAGCGAGTTCGCGGTGGGCGCGCACGAGGTTGCGGGTGAGGTCGCGGACGGCGGCGACGTCGAGGGTGGCGTTCACGGCGGCCTGGCCGTCACCGTCCGCCGGGGTGTTCTCCGGTGAGTAGGAGGGCACGAAGCCGTCGTCGGTGAGGAAGTCCTCGTGGAACTCCGCGGCCGCGGTGAGGAAGGGCAGCGCCCGCTCGCGCAGGAAGGCGCGGTCGCGGGTGTGGGAGTAGTGGTCCCAGTACAGCCGCGCCATCCATGCGGCGCCGGAGGTCCAGCAGGTGAGGCACCATTCGGGGCCGAAGTGGTTGTGCCTGCCGCCGGTGGAGGCGTGCGGGGGCAGGAGCAGGCCCCGGCAGCCGTAGAGGCGGCGGGCGTTCTCGGCGAGGTCGGGGACCATGCCGTCGAGGAGGTCGAAGAGGCCGAGCATGAGTTCGGGTGTGCCGGTGGCGTGGAGGGCGGCCACGGCGGAGGGCAGGTTGCCGTCGAAGGTGTAGCCGGAGCGCCAGGGCGGGTCGTAGGTGCCGCTCCAGACGCCCTGGAGGGTGGGCGGCAGGTCGCCGCAGCTGGACACGATCGCGTACCGCCCTGCGTCGACGAGCCGAGCGACGAGCTCGGGCGTCGCCCCCGCGGCCAGGAGCTCCTCCCCCGTCGCCCCCGGCTCGGGGGCGCCACCCGGAGCACCGGACACCTCCGGCTCGGGGGCACGATCCGGAGCACTGGACGCCTCCGGCCCGGGGGCACGATCCGGAGCACTGGACTCCTCCGGCCCAAGGGCCCCTTCGGGAACTCGGGTCAGACCAGGCTCTCCCGCCTCCGCCCCACCGGCACCTCCAGAACCCGCGGCAGCGGCAGGCTCTTCCGCCGCCACCGGCTCGGGGACACCATCGGACCGGGTTCGCGTCCTTCCGCCGTAGGCGAATCCCTCGGGCCCGTGAGCGCCGAGGTGGACACGGAAGCGGCTCATCAGCTCTCCGTGGACCCGCCGGTGGCGGGCCAGGTGCTCGTCGAAGTCGGCGATCGGCGACTCCGTCCACTCGACCGGCGGCGGTTCCGCCTCGCCCGGGACGCCGACCAGGACGCGGGCGACCACCACCAGGCGTTCGACGCCCCGGACCCGCAGGCCGTCCGGGACAGCCTCCACCCGGCCGCCCCGCGCACTGACCTCGCACGTCACCGCGTACCCGGGGAGGGTGCCCGGCGGGCGTTCGGGAAAACCCACCCGCAGCGCGAACCGGTCCGTCCGTATCTCGGAGTCCACACTGACCGGAACCGGGGGCTCTTCGTCCAGAAGGGTGAGCCGCAGCAACCCGTCCAAGCCGCCCGACCCCGGCCGGGTGAACTCGGCGACCACCGCGTCGGCCGCGTCGGGAGCGCGCGAGGCGAAGACCCGGTGGACCGTGCCGTCCGGCAGTCGCTCGGTGACCACACCCGTGTCGGGCGCGCAGCGGCGCGGCACGGTCCCCGCCTCGGGCACGGTCGGCGCGAAGCGCAGCACGGCGGCGCCCACCAGCGGATCGATCCACCGGGTCTCGGCGTAGCCCGGGTCCTCGGCCGCGGCGAACGCGGTGATCCGCTCGGCCGCCTCCCGGGACCGGCCCCGCCGCAGCAGGGACCGCAGCTCGGGCAGGATCCGCGCGGTCTCCGGAGCGGGCAGGGACGGGCTGACCGGTAGGAACAGCCGTTCGTGGCCGAGCGTCAGCGCGGTCCGGTCGGCGGTGGCGTGCGCGAGCGCGCCCACCCGGCCGTTTCCGGTGATCAGTGCGTCCTCCCAGTCACGGGCGGGGTGGCGGGTGAGGATGGGCGGGAAGTCGGCCATCGGGGCTCCAGGTGTGAGGGGTGCCCGGGCGGGCAGTCACTCGCCATACTTAGTTGCCTTTCTCCCCCAATCAAGGAGTCCCGCATGTCCGCTCCACTCTGGTTCGGCGGCGACTACAACCCGGAGCAGTGGCCCGAGGCGGTTCAGGTCGAGGACGTCGAGCTCATGCGCGTGGCCGGGGTCACCCTGGCCACCGTCGGCGTCTTCTCCTGGTCGCTGCTGGAGCCGGCGGAGGGCGAGTTCCGGTTCGAGTGGCTCGACCGCGTCCTGGACCGGCTGCACGGCGCCGGCATCAAGGTCGCCCTGGCCACGCCGACCGCCTCTCCCCCGCCCTGGTTCGGACTCGCCCACCCCGACGCGATGCCCGTGACCGCCGACGGCACCCGCCTCACGCACGGCAGCCGCGACACCTACGACGTGTGCGCTCCCGCCTACCGCGAGGCGTCGGTGCGCGTGGCCGGAGCACTCGCCGAGCGCTACGCCCACCACCCCGCCCTGGCCATGTGGCACGTGCACAACGAGTACGGGTCCTGGACGCACTCCGAGCACGCGGCCCGCGCGTTCCGCGACTGGCTGCGCCGCCGCCACGACGACCTGGACACGCTGAACCGGGCGTGGACCACCTCCTTCTGGAGCCAGACCTACACGGCGTGGGAGCAGGTCCAGCCGCCCCGCGCCACCCAGTACCGGCCCAACCCCGCTCACGTGCTGGACTTCCGCCGCTTCCTGTCGGACGAGATGCTCGACCACTTCCTGGACCAGGCCGACGTCCTGCGCCGGGCCCGGCCGGAGGTGCCGGTGACCACCAACTTCGCCTTCGGTGACTGGGTTCCGGTCGACCCCTGGCGGTGGGCCGAGCACCTGGACCTGATCTCGGTCGACGACTACCCCGACCGGACGGGGACCGACGGCGCCGAGCAGACCGCGTTCGCCGCCGACCTGGCGCGGTCGTGGGCCACCCGTGTTCCCGGGCCGGGACGTCCGTGGCTGCTGATGGAGCAGGCGGCGGGTGTGACGTACACGGGGGAGGTCACCCGCCCCAAGCCGCCCGGCGAGATCGCGCGGCACAGCATGACGCATGTGGCGCGCGGTTCGCAGGGGGCGATGTTCTTCCAGTGGCGGGCCTCGCGGGGCGGCGCGGAGCAGTGGCACTCGGGGATGGTGCCGCACGCCGGCGCGGACTCGCGGATCTTCCGGGAGGTGTGCGACCTGGGCGGCGTCCTGGGCCGGATCGCGGAGGCGCGGGAGGCCGACGTGGTCGCCGACGCGGCGGTGACGTGGGACCCCGAGTGCTGGTGGGCGCTGGGCAGCCCGTCGCTGCCCGCGCGGACCGACTACCTGGAGGCGGTGCGCCAGGTGCACCGCGTGCTGTGGCGGACGGGCCGCACGGTGGACTTCGTGCGCCCGGACCGCCCGCTCCCCTCGGTCCCGCTGCTGGTCGTGCCCGCCCTGTACCTGCTCTCGGACGAGGCGGCGCAGCGGTTGGCCGACTTCACCGCGGGCGGCGGCACGCTCGTGGTGACCTACCTCAGCGGGGTGGCCGACCCGGACTCCACGGTGCGCGTGGGCGGGTACCCGGGCGCGCTGCGCGACCTGCTGGGGGTGCGGGTGGAGGAGTTCTTCCCGCTGTTCCCCGGGGAGACGGCCGCGCTCGACCTGGGGTCGGTTCGCGAGGAGGTGACGCAGTGGAGCGAGCGCGTCCATCTGGAGGGCGCCGACGCGGTGGCCCGGTACGCGGGCGGGCAGCTGGACGGGGAACCGGCGGTGACCCGCCACCGGTTCGGCGCCGGGGAGGCCTGGTACGTGTCGGCGCGGCTGACCGACCGGGGGCTGGGCAGTCTCATCGCCGAGGCCGCCGGCACGGGTCCGTTCCCGGAGCCGGAGCTGGACGTGGTGCGGCGGGTCGGCGAGGGGGGCGTGTGGGTGTTCGTCACCAACCACGGCGCGGGTTCGCGACGGATCGACCCCGTGCGGCTGGGTCTGGACTCGGGCGCCCACGACCTGGTCACCGGCCGCGCCGCCGACGGCCTGATGGTCCCGGGAGGAGGCTTCGCGGTCTTGCGGGGACACGCCGCCGGTAATTAGTTGTTCCACTAGACAAACTACGCGCACTCTGGGCAGACTGAGCGGGCCGACTGATCTCGCCACTCCTGGAGACACGCATGAACGACTTCCGCCCGGTACCCGAGGACAAGTTCACCTTCGGTCTGTGGACCGTGGGCTGGCGCGGGGTCAACACGTTCGGCGACCCGGTCCGGCCGCCGCTGGACGGCGCCGACGCCGTCCGCCGGCTGGCCGAGCTGGGCGCCCACGGGGTCACCTTCCACGACGACGACCTCATCCCGCCCGGCAGCTCCGACTCCGACCGGGAGGCGATCCTCAAGCGTTTCCGGGGCGCCCTGGAGGAGACCGGTCTGGCCGTCCCCATGGTCACCACCAACCTCTTCACCCACCCGGTGTTCCGGGACGGCGGCTTCACCTCCAACAGCCGTGACGTGCGCCGGTACGCGCTGCGCAAGGTCATCCGAAACATCGACCTCGCGGTGTCCATGGGCGCCACCACCTACGTGTGCTGGGGCGGCCAGGACGGCGCCGAGACCGAGGCGGGCAAGAACGACGCCGCGGCGCTGGACCGGCTGCGCGAGGCCTTCGACCTGCTGTGCGCCTACGTGCGCGAGCAGGGCTATGACCTGCGCTTCGCCATCGAGCCCAAGCCCAACGAGCCGCGCGGCGACGTCCTGCTGCCGACCGTGGGACACGCCCTGGCCTTCATCAACGAGCTGGAGCACCCCGAGATGGTCGGGGTCAACCCGGAGGTCGGCCACGAGCAGATGGCCGGGCTCAACTTCGCGCACGGGGTCGCCCAGGCGCTGTGGGCGGGCAAGCTCTTCCACATCGACCTCAACGGGCAGCGCGGCGTCAAGTACGACCAGGACCTGCGCTTCGGCGCGGGCGACGTGAAGGAGGCGTTCTTCCTGGTCGACCTGCTGGAGACCGCGGGCTACGACGGTCCCCGCCACTTCGACTTCAAGCCGCCGCGGACCGAGGACATGAGCGGCGTGTGGGAGTCGGCGCGCGCGTGCATGCGCAACTACCTCATCCTGCGGGAGAAGGCCCGCGCCTTCCGCGCCGACCCCGAGGTGGCCGCGGCCCTGGAGGCCGCCCGCGTGCCGGAGCTGTCCCGGCCCACGCTCGCCGAGGGCGAGAGCGTCGCGGACCTGCTCACCGAGGAGATCGACCTGGTGGAGGTCGGCGAGCGCGGCTACCACTTCGAGAAGCTGGACCAGCTCGCCCTGGAGCACCTCTTCGGCGTCCGGTAGCCGATGCGCGGGCGGCCCCGCCCGGGGCCGCCCGACCGCGTCCGACGAGGACGGTCAAGGTTGGGGAAACCGACGTCTGGCCGGTCCGGGCCCTGGGTAGAGGCGGTGTGCTCAGCCCTTGTGAGATCCGGAGGAGACCATGGCCAAGGACGCGATCACCCTGATCACCCGCGACCACCGCGAGATGGAGAAACTGTTCGACCGGCTGGAGAACGAGCGGGACCAGCGGCCGGCGCTGCTCGACGAGGTCGAGGCCATGTTCATCGCGCACAGCCGGGCCGAGGAGGACGAGGTCTACCCCGTCGTCGTCCGCACGACCGGCGAGGTGCCCCAGGTCCGGCACAGCGCGGAGGAGCACCAGGAGGCCGAGAAGCTCCTGGGCCGGCTGCGTGAGTGCGAGCCGGACAGCGACACCTTCGACGAGCGCCTGCGGGAGTTCGTCGACGCGGTCAAGCACCACGTCGAGGAGGAGGAGAGCGAGATCCTCCCGGCGCTCAAGCGGGCGGTCGGCGCCAAGCGCGTCACCGAGCTGGGAGACGCCTTCAGCCGACGGCGCGCGGAGGAGCTGGAGAAGTTCGATCCCGCGTCGTCGAGCATCCCCAAGCAGCGCCTCTACGAGCAGGCCCGGCACCTCAACGTGCCGAACCGTTCGAAGATGACCAAGGAGGAGCTCGCCGAGGCCGTCCAGGAGGCCAAGCAGCACTGACCCGGGCACGCCCGCCGGCACGCGCGGCCCCGCACCGTCACCACCCGGTCCGGGGCCGCGTTGGCCGGCGTCGGCCGCGGAGCCGGTGGGACGCACGTCGACGTCCCATTCCGTGCGGACACTGGATTCGGGGGACTGCTCGGTCATACTGTGCACGTTGTCGCCCCCTGCTCCGAGGAGAGCCGCGTGCCCGCATCCCGTCCAGTCAGACATGAGTTCGGCCAGATCGGCGTCGCGGCCCAGGCCACGCTCGCCCACATGTTCGGGTTCGGGATCGATCACCTCCGAGTCGTCGTGTCCGACGGCAGAGCGGCCGGTGCGGCGATGGAGACGCCGAAGGAGTTGCACGGGCCTTACCAGTACATGGCGACCATGATCGCGTCCGACTTCCCCGCCATGGCCCGCTACGGCGAGAGCTCGGGACGGTCGTCCTTGTGGGCGCGTACCTTCCGCTCCGTCACGCGACGGATCAAGAGCAAGAGCTTGGAGCGGTGGAAGAGGGACCAGGGGATCCCCGACGGGGCGCTCGACGTCGGCCGCGCCGTCGCCGACAGCGAGAGGATCATGCGCAACGAGCTCGTCTGGGCGGCCTCGACGGCCCTGGCCGAGCAGTTGGGGCAGCGCTCCCGTCTGAGCGGGAAGGAGATCACCGACATCCTGAGCGGCTTCCCGTTGGACAGGGTCCGCGAGGCCGCGAACATCGGACTTCCCGCCGACGTCCCCCGCGAGTTCAGGTACTGGCCGGAGGGGGCCCAGGCCCCCGAGGAGACCAGGGCCCGTCCGAAGGGCCTGGACGCCGCCGTGGCGGCGGCCAGGACCGGTTCGCCCGCACGTGGGGGCAGGGCCTCCCGCGCGACGGCCGCGGTGCGCCGACGCGCGGACGAGCTGAACCGGAGCGCTCGTCGTGTCATCGGCCGGGGCTGAACCGGGCCGTAACGCCCCTCCGGGGTGTCGACCGTCGACCGCCCATGCGGCGAGGCGGTCCCCGGCGCTCTGCCGTTCCGCGTCAGCGCGTCAGCGCACGGGCAGGGAGTAGCGGAGCTTCTCCTTGGCGCGGGCGCCGAGGCGGTCGTAGAAGCGCGCCGCGCCCTCGTTCCACACCGGGGTCTGCCACTGCACCTCGGCGAGGCCGCGGCGGCGCGCCTCGGCCGCCACCGCGTCCACCAGCAGGGCGCCGAGCCCCTGACCGCGGGTGCCGTCCCGCAGGAACAGGCAGTCCATGTTCAGGTACTCCCGGCCCTGCCAGGTGGACAGCTCCGGGGAGCACGTCGCGTAGCCGACGACCTCGCCCTCGGCGGACTCCGCGACCAGGCACGCGAGCCGTGGTTCGGGCGTCTCGAACAGCAGGGCCGCCAGGCGTCGCGCGAGGTCGGGCGCGGGCGCCGGCGCCCGCTCGTAGACGGCGTGCTCGGCGGCGAGCTCGGCGACCACGGGCAGGTCCGCAGGCCGCGCGGCCCGCACGCGCGGAGCGGCGCTCATCGCACCCCGCCCTCCAGCGTGTCCGCCTGCCACGCGGCGAGGCGGGCCTCGATCTTGCCCTCACCGTCCAGGACGTGCCGCGCGAACGCGTCGCGTTCGTGGGCCAGGATCGCCGCCTCCCACACGCAGGGGGCCAGGCCGGCGCGTCCCGGGCGCAGTTCGCCGGGCCGCCCGGCCGGGCCGGCGAAGATCGCCAGGTCGGACATGTGGTCCTCGATCCAGGTGTGGACGAGGACGTAGTCGCCGTCTCCGCCCGCGTGGGCGATGAGGACCGCGAGCCCCAGTGAGCCGCGGGCACGGCCCAGGGACAGGTGGCCCTCCGCGATCGCCAGGGCCGCGGCCTCGTCCTGGACGGTGACGGCGCGGCACTGTGCCTCCAGCGCGTAGCCCTTCACCAGGTGGCCGCCGACGTGTCTGGCCCCCCAGGGCCGCGCTATGCGCGCGTGGTGCCGATCGGCGAGTCCCAGCAGCGCGTGCGTGTCGACGGCCTCGGGCATCTCTTCCGCTTCCGCTTCTCCGAGTTCGCTCATCCGGCCATGATGCACCGCGCCGCCCGTGGGAGGAGCGCAGGCGGCCGGGCGCGCCCCGCCTCGGCCTCGAACTCGGCGCTCACCAGGCTGCGCGGCGGCTGGGCCAGGGCTCGGAATCGGCCCCGCGTACGGTGACCCGGGGCCCGGCGGGCCGAGGGAGGAACACGGCCCGCCGGGCGTTCGCGAGGCGTGTGGTCAGCCGGCGATCGGCACGTCGGCGCCGCCGCGCACCAGGACCGGGACCCGGTCCAGGGGCGCGTCGAGCATGATCTCCGTGCCGCCCGCGTGGACCGTGCCGGTCCACGGGTCGACCCAGGTGGAGCCCTCGGGCAGGTACACCCGGCGGGAGCGCGCCCCGAGCTCGGTCACCGGGGCCACGAGCACGTCCGGGCCGAAGAGGAACGCGTCCTCCGCCTCCCAGGCGCGCGGGTCGCCGGGGTAGTCCACGAACAACGGCCGCATCGGCGGCAGACCGCGCTCGTGGGCGACGCGCATCTGCTCCATGACGTAGGGGCGCAGGCGCTCGCGGAGGAAGAGCATGTCCCGCAGCAGCGGGTAGACCTCCTCGCCGTAGGACCACACCTCGTTGGGCCCGCCCGACATGTCCGGGTGCAGGGCGTCGACGAACGGCTCCCGGAACCCGTGCAGCCGGAAGAGCGGGCAGAACACCCCGTACTGGAACCAGCGCACGAGCAGCTCCCGGTACTCCGGGGACTCCTGGTCGCCCCCGTGGAAGCCGCCGATGTCGGTGGTCCACCACGGGATGCCGGACATGGCGACGTTCAGCCCGGCGCGGATCTGCGTGCGCAGGGAGTCGAAGGTGGCGGGGATGTCCCCCGACCACAGGGCCGCGCCGTGCCGCTGGCTGCCCGCCCAGGCCGACCGGCACAGGGTGATGACGTCGGACTCCCCCGCCGCGAGCATGCCCTCGTGGAAGCCGCGCGCGTGCTCGGCCGGGTAGATGTTGCCCACCTCGGTCCCCGGACCGGTGTGGTAGCGCAGGTTCTCCGGGTGGCCGGGCCTGATCTCCGGCTCGCACGCGTCCAGCCACCACACCCGGATCCCCAGGTCGAGGTAGTTGCGTCGCACCTTGTCCCACACGTAGGCGCGGGCGTCGGGGTTGGTGGAGTCGTAGAAGGACACCTGCACGTGGCCGTCGACCCCCTTCTCCGCCCAGTCGGCGTGGACGGGCGGCCCCTGTTCGGTGGCCACGAGGTAGCCGCGTGCCAGCATCTCCGTGTAGTTCTCGCTGAGCGGGCTCACCGAGGGCCACACGGACACCATGAGCTCCACGCCCATCTCGCGCAGCTCCTCCACCATCGCCTTGGGATCGGGCCACTCGGCGGGGTCGAACTTCCAGTCCCCCAGGTTGGTCCAGTGGAAGAAGTCGCTGACGATGACCGAGAGCGGCAGCCCGCGGCGCTTGTACTCGCGAGCGACCTCCATCAGCTCGTCCTGGGTCTTGTAGCGCAGCTTGCACTGCCAGAAACCGGAGGCGAACTCGGGCAGCTCGGGGGCGTGGCCCGTGGCGTCCGCGTAGTGGGACATGATCTCGGCGGGGCCCTCGCCCGCCGTGACCCAGTAGTCGATCTGGCGGGCGCTGTCACTGACCCACCGGGTCCCGTTGTCGGCCAGCTCCACCCTGCCGGTGGCGGGGCTGTTCCACAGCAGCCCGTAGCCGCGCGAGGAGACCATGAAGGGGATGGTGACCTCGGCGTTGCGCTGCACGAGGTCGATCACGGCGCCCTTCTGGTCGAACAGGCCGTGCGTGTGCTGCCCGAGCCCGAACACCTTCTCCCCGTCGTAGGCGCGAAAGCGCTGCTCGATGCGGTAGTAGCCGTGGCCGGTGGAGCTGTAGGCGCGGGGACCGGGCCACCAGAAGTGGGCGCGCTCCTCGGCGAGCAGTTCCTCGCCGGCGGCGTCCAGGAAGCGGAGCATCCCGGCGGCGTCGATCTCCAGGGTCAGTGCGCCGTTGGAGAGGACGGCCCGCTCCTCCTCCAGGGTGATCGTCGCGGTGGCCGGCACCCGTGGCTCGACCAGGGCACCGGGCAGGTCCTCGCGCAGCACCGACAGTCCGGCGCGGACGCGGATGCCGTCCGGGCCCCAGGCCTGGGCTCGCACGACCTGGTGGCTGCCGCGCCACTCGATGCCGTCCTCGATCTCGTTGAACACGCGTCGTCCTTCCGGTTGGGGGGTGGTGTCGTCAAAGCTTGTAGGTGTGTCGTCGCAGGTGGGGGACAGTGCTGTCGAAGCGCTTCGATAACGGGGCGTCGGATGGGGCGGATCGTGTGGGGCGGACGGGGGTCAGGTACGCGGGGCGGTGCTCGCACCGGGGGTCAGGCGCGGCTCCAGGAGGGTCACGCCGGCGCCGCCGACCCCGTCGATCTTGTCCATGAGCAGCTGCACGGCACGGGAGCCGACCGCCTCGGCGGGCAGATCGACCGAGGTGAGCGACGGGACGAGCGGGGCGGGCGGTCCGATGACGGCCACGGACAGGCCCGGGGGCGTGCGGCCCAGCTCCTGGAAGGCGTCCAGCAGCGGCGCGACCGAGGGCTCGTTGTGGACGATGAGGCCGGTCAGGTCGGGACGGTCGCGGACGAGTCCGGCGGCGACCGTCCGCGCGCTGTCGGGAGAGCAGGGGTGCAGGGTGGCGCGCACGCCGCGTTCACGGGCGGCGGCCTCGAAACCGGCGACGGTGCGCTCGGCGAACCCCGTGCGCCGCTCGTAGACCGAGGGGGGCTGGCCCACGAAGGCGATGTCGGTGTGGCCGAGGTCGGCCAGGTGGTGCACGCAGGCCGCGCCGGCGGCGGCGAAGTCCAGGTCCACACAGGTCAGGCCCTCGACGTCCTCCGGGACGCCGATGAGCACGGAGGGCAGGTCCAGCGCGCGCAGCACCGGCACACGCGCGTCGTCGGCCTCCACGTCCATGACGATGACGCCGTCGACCATGGCGCCGCCCGCGACCCGGCGCAGCCCGTCGGGGCCCTCGCCCTGGGTCAGGAGCAGCACGTCGTGGTCGTGGGTGCGGGCGGAGGTGGTCACCGAGACGGCGAAGCGCATGGCGACCGGGACGTGGACGTCCTCGCGCAGGGGGATGACGAGGGCGATGACGTTGCTGCGACGGCTGGCGAGGGAGCGCGCGCCCGCGTGCGGCTGGTAGCCGAGGGCGTCGATGCTCTCGCGGACGCGGCGCCTGGTGGTCTCGGAGATCGATCTCTTGCCGCTGAGGACATAGGACACCGTGCTCGGAGACACGCCCGCGTGCTTGGCCACGTCGGAGATCCGCACCGTGCCATCCCCTCCGTGATCGAATCGATTCGATGCGATGTTACGCACGACACCAGGCTGGCGCAACGCCCCTTGTCCGTCCAGTGGCCGCCAGTGGTCAGGGCATCGACCTGGTCAGGAGGGGACGCTAGGGTCTGACGCGCATCCCCGTGACCGCCCCGCCCACCCTCAGGAGTCCTGTGTTCATCAGCAACACACCGTTCATCATCGGAGCCGCCCTCCTCTGCCTCGTGGGTGTCGGCGGCGTGGCCTGCTCGTTCGCCGCTCCGGTCGGCCGCAAGGGCCTGGCCGGAACCGGTTCCGCCCTCGTCCTCGCCGGAGCGGCCGTGTTCCTCGCGCTGGCGCTCTGGAGCGGTGCCTTCAACGAGGCCCTCGCCCCCCTCTTCGGCGGGCGAACCGCCTGGCTCGTCCTCAACACCGTCGACTACGTGTTCACCGCCGGACTGGGCACCGGCCTCATCCTCCTGGCCCTCGCCGCCACCCGGCGTCCCAGCCGGCCCGCTCCCCACTTCACGCCCCACCAGCCGTACGGGCCGCACGCTCCCGGAACGCCCTACCAGCACGGCCCCGCCCAGGGCTGACCACCGACCTCGGAGCGATCCATGATCTATCTCGTCCTCAACATCCTGCTCATGTCGGGGCTGTACATCGCGGCGGGCGCCATCGCCCTGGTCCGGGCGTCCAAGGCGCCCAGCGGCAAGGGCCTCGCCTTCGCCGGCGGCGCCGTCCTGGTGGTCAACGGGCTGATCGTCGCCGTGTGGAACATCTGGTACCACCTGTTCGCCTACCCCGGCCTCCTGGACTCGGGAGTCGCGCTGGGCCCGCCGCCCCTGCCCCCATGGGTGGCCTCCACGTACCAGATCGGCTACCGCGTCCTATTGGCGATCGCGATCGTGCTGCTGTTGGCCGCGGTGCTGAGCGCGCGCGGCAAGCAGGCCACCGCCCAGGGCGCACCCGTACCGGCCTACGGCGGCCCGCAGGGGTACGGACCCCAGCCGGGTCAGGCACCGGGGCAGGCACCGGGCCAGGCGTACGCCGCACAGCAGGGCGCACCGCACCAGCAGCAGCCCCAGCGGCAGAACCCCAACGGTCCCCAGCAGTACCAGCAGCACCAGGGGAACCCCACCGGGCCGCAGCAGAACCAGCGATCCGGGGGACCCTCACAGCACCAGGGCAACCCCACCGGGCCCCAGAACCCCTATCAGCAGCCGCAGCGCCCGCAGGGCGGTCCCGAGCGGCCGCAGCAGCCCCATCCCCAGGGGCAGCAGCCCCCACAGAACCCCCAGCAGCCGCGCCCGGGGGGCCACCGTCGCCAGCCGCCCGAGGACGGCCCTTCGGGTCCGCAGCCGCCGATGGGCTGACCGCCCGCCGACGGCGCGGTCCGTCCCTGAACCCCACGGTTCCGGGGCGTCCGGTGGGGGCAAGGCGAGCGTTGGCGTGGGGAGCGTGGGGCATCGAGGGTCTTCTGATGGTCGGGGTCGATGTCGCCATCCACACCGGTGCAGAACGCCGACTTCGCTGGTGTCAGGCGGGGTGGATGTGACCGGCCTCCAGAGTCAGTACGCCTAGCCCCGCTCCAGGAAGTCCGTCACGGTCTCGGCGAGGGCGTGCCTGGCGGCGGAGTCGTCGATCCGGGCCGTCCCGTCTCCGGACTGTTCGCCGTAGGACCCGAACTGGGCGTGGTTCATCCCGTCGATCTCCACCGTGGCGGCGTCCTGCGGCAGGTGGCCCCGGTTGGCGTCGATCGTGGCCGGATCGGACAGCCCGTCCTCGCTTCCGGTGACGGAGAGCACCCGCAGATCGCTTCGGCCGGACAGCTCGGCGCCCTCGGTGGCGTAGGCGCCCCACAGCACCACCCCGGCCAGGGGGAACTCCGGATCGCCTCCGGCGTGGGAGGCCGCCATCGCCCCGCCCAGCGAGTGACCGCCCAGGTACCACCGTTCCACGCCCTCACCGTGGTCGGCCACGGCGGTGTCGGCGCGGTCCGGGTCCAGGACCGCCAGGTGGAGCGGCATCCGGGGGATCACGACGGTGGTGCCCGCGGCCTCGACGACGGGCGACCAGGAGGCCGCGTAGGCCTCGGCCTCCACACGGGCGCCGGGATAGAACACCACCCCGGTGCCGGAGGCGGCGCCCTCGGGTTCCAGGACGACGGCGTCGTCGCCGATCGCGACCCGCACGCCCGGCAGCGCATCGGCCTGGGCCAGGGGTTCGGCCTCGGCCCGGTAGGGGGTCAGCACCCAGACACCGGCGCCGACGGCGGCGAGCACGAGGAGGGCGACGCCGACCGCGACGATCGCGACGACCACTCGGCGGCGTCCGGGGCCGCGGCTCACCGGCACGCCTCCGTTCCGGCGGCGGTGCGTGGATCGGCGGGGACCCGGAGCGGGGCCCCTGAGGTACCTCGTGAATTCAGCACGGATACCAAGATACTTTCTCGTGGGACCTTTCTGTCGGCGCACCCCGCCAGGTTCTCTGCCTCCCGGGCCCGAGGGCGGCGTGCCCCGCGGGCGATGAGGAGGGCCGAGGACGCGGAACGGCAAAAACCGGGCGCACAACGGCCACGACCAGGCGGGACGTGAGGCCGAACTTCAGGCGGGAGTCAGGCCGAACTTCAGGCGGGACCTCTGTCGGGACGCCAGGCAGGGCCTCGGTCGGGACGGCAGGCGGGCGTCAGGCGGGACGGGTGTACACCAGCGAGTAGCGCCACATCAGCAGCCGGCGCACGCGGGAGCCGGGAAGGACGTCGGCGGCGGTCTGGCGGATCTCGCGCAGCCCCAGCTCGGGGTCGCGCATCGGCATCGGGTGCGCGCTCGCCGCGCCCGTACCCACGTCGGGCGTACCCGTCAGCAAGCGGCCCGCGCGCAGCCCGAGGCCGATCGCCCACTGCGGGCCCAGCGCGGCCAGACTCGTGGCGAGGTCGGCCCAGTCCTTCTCCCGGTACAGGCCGAGCACGGCCAGCGTGCCGCCGGGAGCCAGGGCACCGGCCAGGCGTTCCAGGGCAGGGGCGAACGGCATGTGGTGCAGGCTCGCGATCGCGCTGACGAACCCGTAGCCCGCCGGGTCCAGCTCGGCCTCGGCCAGGGACGCCTCCTGGTAGCGCACCGGAAGGCGCCCCGGCGTGCGGGCACGCGCGAGCGCGATCATGTCGGCCGACGCGTCGACGGCGTCCACCACCAGCCCACGCTCCGCCAGGACCCGGGCGAACCGCCCGTCACCACACCCGACGTCGAGAGCGGACCGAGCGGAGTGTGCGGGGATCTGGCGGAGGAGGTGGGCGTGGTAGTGGCTGTTGTGGTCCCAGGAAACGTCGAGGGGACTCCGGGGAAGGAACCGATTCATGCGACCAGAGTGCCGCAGGTCCAGGGCAGGGACAACGAGAGCGCCGACGGGTTCCCGGGGGCCCGGCAGATGCGCTCCCCAGGAACGAGGGAGTGCACCGGGCCCCGGGGCTTCCTTCGACCCGTGCTCACGGCGCCCGCACTAGCCCGCCTGGCGCTTGGCCTCCAGCGCGTCCATCGCCGCGACGGCGGTGGCCACGGTCTGATGGACCGGAACCTGACGGTGCAGGCCGACCAGGCGGACGACCTTGGTGACGCGTTCGTTCAGCGCGGCCAACGCCAGGGAACCGTGCAGCTCACGCACGGTGCGGTAGGCGTTGATGACGACGTTCAGACCGCTCGAATCCATGAAGTCCAGTTCGGACAGGTCCAGGATCAGCCACGGTCCGTGGTCCTCGATCGCGGACTGGATGTGTTCCTGGAGGTCGGCGGCGGTCGCGATGTCGAGTTCTCCCGCGATCGCGACGATCACGCTGTGGCTCTCGACCCGCGTGCTCAGCCCAAGCCTGTGCACGTTCACTCCTCCCGGCCCCACGTTGTGATGGTGAGGGGTCCCTTCGGTTCACCATACGCAGACCGACGAACCGCGGCCACCGGTCCGGCAGCACTCCCACAGTGCCGGACCTTGAGGAGAAGGCTCGCGTTCGAGGGTCAGGTCAGTCGTTGGACACACACGGTATAAGCGAACTGCCCGCGAGGAAATGGCATCACGAAAGAAAATTTCGCCTCGCAGGCACGAACCCCCTCCGGGAAGCCCGTTATCCACCCTTGACCGTGGGTCATTTCACGACATCACGCCCGCCCCAGACGCCCTCTCAACGGTCCTCGTGACCATCACCACCGGTGCGGTCACCGGCCGCCCCCTCCTCGCCCGCGTCGTCACCACGGGTGAAGGCGTCGAGGAGCCGGCCCGCCGCCAGGGTCGCCGTCGTCCTGCCCGAGCGCACCTCCTCCTCCATGCCCGGAGTGAGGCCGCTCACGCGCGGGTCGCGCAGGAAGGAGTCCATCAGCCGGTCGCGCACCTGGTCCCACATCCAGCTGACCCGCTGGCGCGCGCGCCGCTCGGCCAGGCCGCCCTCGTCCTCCAGGACCTTGCGGTGCTCGGTGACGGCGCCCCAGACCTCGTCCAGGCCGTCCCCGGTCAGACCGCTGCACGTCAGCACGGGCGGACGCCACCCCGGGTGCACCGGCTGGAGCAGCCGCAGCGCCCGGGACAGCTCACGGGCGGCCTTGCGCGCGTCGTCGGCGTGCGGACCGTCGGCCTTGTTGACCGCCACCACGTCCACCAGCTCCAGCACGCCCTTCTTGATCCCCTGGAGCTGGTCCCCGGTCCGCGCCAGGGTCAGGAACAGGAAGCAGTCGACCATCGCGGCGACCGTCACCTCGGACTGGCCCACCCCCACGGTCTCCACGAGCACCACGTCGAAACCGGCCGCCTCCATCAGCAGCATGGTCTCCCGGGTGGCGCGGGCGACCCCGCCCAGCGTGCCCGCCGTGGGCGAGGGCCGGATGAACGCGTTCGGGTCCACCGCCAGGCACGCCATCCGGGTCTTGTCCCCCAGGATGCTCCCGCCGGTACGGGTCGAGGACGGATCCACCGCCAGAACGGCCACCCGGTGCCCGGCCTCGGTCAGCCGGGTGCCCAGGGTGTCGACGAACGTGGACTTGCCCACGCCGGGCACGCCCGTGATCCCGATCCGCCGCGCGTTCCCGGTGTGCGGCAGCAGTCGTACGAGCAGCTCCTGGGCGGCCCGCGCGTGGTCGGCCCGGCGGGACTCCACCAGGGTGATCGCCCGGGCCAGGGTGGGGCGGTGGCCGGCCAGGACGCCCTCGGCCAGGGCGTCCACGTCCACCGGCCGCCCGCGTCGGCGTCCCGAGGTCACGCGCTCACTCCCCCTCCTGCGGCCGGTCGCCGGCCAAGCGCTCCTCCAGCTGGTCGAGCAGGCCGATCGCGGCCTCGGCGATCACCGTCCCGGGCGGGAAGATCGCCGACGCGCCCGCCTGCCGCAGGGCCTCGAAGTCCGCCGGGGGAATGACCCCGCCCACCACGATCATGATGTCGTCGCGGCCCAACCGGGCCAGCTCCTCGCGCAGCGCCGGCACCAGGGTCAGGTGCCCCGCCGCGAGCGAGGACACCCCGACCACGTGCACATCGGACTCCACCGCCTGCGCGGCGACCTCGCCCGGGGTCTGGAACAGCGGACCCACGTCCACGTCGAACCCCAGGTCGGCGAACGCCGTCGCGATGACCTTCTGGCCCCGGTCGTGCCCGTCCTGGCCCATCTTCGCGACCAGGATGCGGGGCCGGCGCCCCTCCGCCTCGGCGAAGTCGTCGACGCGGGCGATCACCCGCTCCATCAGATCCGCCGCGTCCGCGTTGCCCGCCACCTCGTCCTTGTACACGCCCTGAATCGTACGGACCTGCCCGGCGTGCCGGTCGAAGACCTTCTCCATCGCGTCGGAGATCTCCCCCACCGTCGCCTTGGCCCGTGCCGCCTCCACCGCCGCCGCCAACAGGTTGTTGGTCAGCGCCGCGTCCGCACTCGACTCGCCCGCCGCGGCCCGCGTCAGCGCCTCCAGCGCCGAGCGCACCCGCTCCTCGTCGCGTTCGGCGCGCAGCCGCGCCAGCTTCTCCAGCTGCTCGGCGCGCACCTTGGAGTTGTCGACCTTGAGCACGTCGATCTCGTCGCGGGTGTCGGGACGGTACTTGTTCACGCCGATCACCGGCTGGCGCCCCGAGTCGATGCGCGCCTGGGTGCGCGCCGCCGCCTCCTCGATGCGCATCTTGGGCAGGCCCGCGTCGATCGCCGCGGCCATCCCGCCCGCCTTCTCCACCTCCTGGATGTGCCCCCACGCCTGGGCGGCGAGCTCCTGGGTCAGGCGCTCCACGTAGTAGCTGCCGCCCCAGGGGTCCACCACCCGGGTGGTCCCCGACTCCTGCTGCAACAGCAGCTGGGTGTTGCGGGCGATGCGGGCGGAGAAGTCGGTGGGCAGCGCCAGCGCCTCGTCCAGGGCGTTGGTGTGCAGCGACTGGGTGTGGCCCTGGGTCGCGGCCATGGCCTCCACGCACGTGCGGGCCACGTTGTTGAACACGTCCTGGGCGGTCAGCGACCACCCCGAGGTCTGCGAGTGCGTGCGCAGGCTCAGCGACTTGTCCCGCTCCGCCCCCAGGTCCTTGACCAGCCGCGCCCACAGCAGCCGGGCCGCGCGCAGCTTGGCGACCTCCATGAAGAAGTTCATGCCGATCGCCCAGAAGAACGACAGGCGCGGCGCGAAGGCGTCCACCTCCAGCCCGGACCTCTGACCAGCGCGGATGTACTCGACCCCGTCGGCCAGGGTGTAGGCCAGCTCCAGATCGGCCGTGGCCCCGGCCTCCTGCATGTGGTAGCCGGAGATCGAGATGGAGTTGAACCGCGGCATGCGCTGGGAGGTGTAGGCGAAGATGTCGGAGATGATCCGCATCGAGGGCCCCGGCGGGTAGATGTAGGTGTTGCGGACCATGAACTCCTTGAGGATGTCGTTCTGGATGGTCCCCGACAGCTTCTCCGGCGGCACACCCTGTTCCTCGGCGGCCACGATGTACAGCGCCAGGACGGGCAGCACCGCGCCGTTCATCGTCATGGACACGCTCATCCGGTCCAGCGGGATGCCGTCGAAGAGCTGGCGCATGTCGTAGATCGAGTCGATGGCGACCCCGGCCATGCCCACGTCGCCCGCCACCCGCGGGTGGTCGGAGTCGTAGCCGCGGTGGGTGGCCAGGTCGAAGGCGACCGACAGGCCCTTCTGGCCCGCGGCGAGGTTGCGCCGGTAGAAGGCGTTGGACTCCTGGGCGGTGGAGAAGCCCGCGTACTGGCGGATGGTCCAGGGCTGGTTGACGTACATGGTCGGGTACGGGCCCCGCAGGTAGGGCGGCACGCCCGGCAGCCCGGACACGAAGTCCAGGCCCTGCCGGTCGGCGGCGGTGTAGAGCGGCCGCACGCCGATGCCCTCGGGGGTCTCCCACTCCAGGGCGTCGACGGCCTTGCCGGTGTCGGCCTCCACGGCCGCCCGCCAGTCGTTCACCGCCCCGGCGGCCCCGGTGGCCTCCGGAATGGTGGCGGGCTCGGGCGGGCGGGCCTCGACGGTGGAGAAGTCGGGGATCGCGGCGGCGCCGGGACGCGGGTCCTGGGTCATGAGCTCGCCCTTTCGCTGAATCCGGAAGAGTCTGCGCCGGAGGCGTCCGTTGAGGGTGGTAGCCCGACCCCCGTGGAACCCCCTCGGGCGATGGCGGGCGACGGGTGGGCCGGGTCGGTGAGCATCACGTCCGCCAGATCGGTCAACAGGGCGACGGCGTCACAGCCCCGGTGGGCGAAGGCGTCCACGCCCGCCTCCCGGTAGGCGTCGCGCGGCGATCCCGCCAGAAGGACCCGGCGGGCCCCCGCGCCCTTGAGCGCACGCGCCACCGCCTCGGCCGCCTCGGCGTAGACCGCGTCCGAGGAGCAGATCACCGCGATACGGCTGCCCGACGCCGCGAAGGCCTCCGCGGCCTCGGCCGCCCCCTCCAACGGCCCCGGCTCGTGCACGGCGATGCCGCCGGCCGCCAGCAGGTTCACGGCGAACGAGGCCCGCGCGGTGTGCGCCGCCACCGGTCCCAGCGTGGCCAGGAAGACGGTCGGCCGATGGCCGGTGTCGCCCGTCTGGGCGTCGGCGCGATCGCGCAGCGCCTCGAACTCCTGGGCGTAGCGCCGCACCGGGAAACCGCCCGGAGCGCCCAGTGCGGGGGCGGCGGGGCGCGGCAGCGGCGGCTCGTCCAGGTGCGGGAACTCGCTCACCCCGGTCAGCGGGGCGCGGCGGTGCGCCAGGTCCCGGCGGCGCCGTTCCCATACCTGGTCCACCCGGTCGGCCAGCATCCCGGAGCCGAGCGCGTCGGCCGCACCGCCCGCGGCCTCCACCTCCTGGAAGAACGCCCAGCCCGCCCGGTACAGGTCCCCGGTGAGCGACTCGGCGTAGAAGGACCCCCCGGCCGGGTCGATGACCTGCGCCAGGTGCGCCTCCTCCACCAGCAGCGACTGGGTGTTGCGGGCGATCCGGCGGGCGAAGTCGTCGCTCACCCCGACCGCGGAGTCGAAGGGCGCCACGGTCACCGCGTCCGCGCCGCCCACCCCGGCGGCGAAGCACGCCACGGTGGTGCGCAGCATGTTCACGTGCGCGTCGCGGCGCGTCATCATCGCCTGCGACGTGGCCGCGTGCACCCGCATCACCCGGTCCCGGGCCGGCACACCGCAGGTCTGGAGCACCTGGTTCCACATCCCCCGCACGGCGCGCAGCTTGGCGATCACGGCGAACTGGTCGGCGTTGGCGGCCAGGCGGAACTCGATCCGGCGGGCGGCGTCGGCCAGGTCCAGGCCCGCCTCGCTCAGGGCCCGCAGGTAGGCGGTGCCGGCGGCCACCGCGAAGCCGATCTCCTGTGCCTCGGAGCCGCCCGCGTCGTGGACCAGCGTGCCGTCGGCGACCACGAGCCCCAGCCCGGGGCGGCCGGCGGCGTGCTCGGCCGCGAAGCGCACGGGGCCGGCCACCTCGGGGCGCTCCCCGGCCCGGGCGGCGGTGGTCAGGGGGTCGATGCCCAGGTGGGAGATGATCCGCCCGTCGGGTACCCCCGCGTCCTGGTGCGCGGTGAGCAGGGCGCGGGCCGCGTCGGCGTAGTCGGAGCCCGCGTCCACCACCACGGGCGCCAGGTCCAGGTGGACGTCGGCCAGGACCTCGCTCAGCGCGGACGCGGCCACCCCGGGGGCGCGCGCGGAGCCCACGGTGATCCAGAGCGAGGAGACGCCGTTGATGAGGTCGTCGTGCAGGCGGCGCCGCAGGACGGCGGGGTCGGTGTCGGTGTGCCGGGCGCGCACGTCCCAACCGTGGTGTCCGTGGCCGCCGGGCCGGTAGCCGCGGACGAAGGGGGCCTGGCCGGGCAGGCCGGGATCGCTCTCCCGCGTCGACCCGGTGTAGAGGGGAGCGATGTCGAAGCCGTCGTAGGTGGGGGTGGCCAGGACGGACTCGGGCGCGTCCGCGAGGCGTTCCTCGGCGACCCCGCTCTTACGCAGGACCCCGGCCACGAGCCCCCGCCACTGTTCGTAGGAGGCCTCGGGGAATCCTTCGGCCCAGTTGGGACCGGCCGCGGCTCCGCCGACCTCGCTCTCGGAAACGTCCATACTTCGAGATGGTAGAGAACGCCGCTCGGTTGTGGGGCGTCGGGGTGCCGTGCTTCACACGGCGCCGACTCCCCCTTGACCCCCGACCGACCGAGCCCGCGCGGACGTGGGCGAACCGCGGGCGGCGCCGGTGCACACGAGCCACCGGGTGTCACATGAGGTGATCTAAGTCACACTAGCCCCTCAGGCACAACCGACTCGGCGTCCGAGGACACTCACCACACGAGCGCCGCGCCCCCGCGTCCGGCGCTCACCCCGCACACTCTGACCTGAGGACGTTCCCCTGATGTCGAACCCCGCACGCACACGACGCATCACCCTCGGTCTGGTGGCCGCCGGCTCCGCCCTGGCCCTGGCCGCCTGTTCCGGCGCGGAGGAGCCCCCGCCGGCCGAAACCACCGCCGACCCCTTCGAGGAGGCCATGGAGGAGGAGGCCGCGGAGGTCGACACCGCGGACTTCAACCAGGGCCCCATCCCGGACGCCGCACCCGAGCTGGACACGTCCGGACTTCCGCCCGAGCCCGGATCGGACGCGCCCCTGGGCGACCGGATCGCTTGGGAGGCCCTGGAGCAGGTCGCGACGTTCGCCAAGGTCAACGACCCGGACGCCACCTACGAGTGCCCCGAGATCGCCGGCGAGGAGGGCGAGTCGGTCACCTGCACCGTGACCTTCCTCGGTGAGCCGTTCGAGTACACGATCACCATCGAGTCCTCCGGCATCCTCATCAACTACCAGGCGGAGCTGCACGACGGCCCGCTCATCCGCGAGGTCGTCGAGGACGCCCTGCGCTACAGCGAGAACACCGAGCACGTGCTCTGCGACATGGACGCCGACCTCGTCCGCGGCGAGACCGACACCGACGCGCCCTTCACCTGCCAGTCCCTGGACGAGGCGAGCGGCACCGTCAGCGAGCACACCCTGAGCATCTCGATGTACGGCGCCTTCTCGTTCTTCCCTGCCTGATCCCCGCGACGACGACGGCCCCGCCACGGCGGGGCCGTTCGCGTGTCCGGCCCCGTGCGCGCGGCGTCCACGGTGATCGCGCCGCCAGCGCCGCCGTCCACCCGGGCGACGCGGTTCTCGCCTGTGTACGAGTCGCAGGCGAAGAAGTCCGTGCCGCCCCCGACGAGGCTCTGTCGACCTTCGCGTCTGCGCTGCCATACGCCCGTCGGCCCATGAGCCGACCAGCCCGCGGCGCCATCAGGCAACGGCGGCATCGGCCACGGTGGACAGGTGGATGTGATCGATGTGGGCCAGCGTATTGGCACAACTCGCGCGGTCCACCCGCGAGCTGCACACGGGGCCGCCGTAGAAGTAGTCGTAGCTGTAGTGGCTCTCCGAACGGTTGACCTCCTCCCAGGCCCCTTCGGGGTCGAGGCCGGGAGTCCAGATCGCCTCGTCGTAGAGGATGTACGTGACGCCCAGGGCCTCGTGGTGGTCCATCAACCACTGCACCACGACGAGGGCCTGGGCGTGCATGGCGTCGCTGGGCCGCTGTCCGATGGAGGACATCATGTAGTCGCAGGCCGCACCCGTGTGATGGTCGCTGCCGGGCTCGTCGCGCCGGCACGCGACGCCGCCCGCGGGGTCCCAGAAGTTGCCGAACTCGGCCGTGAGCGCGGCGTAGGCACGGCAGGCCAGCGGAGTGGCGCTGTCCTGGACGGGGCCGCAGTCGTCACTGATCTGGGGTCGGCCCCCGCCTCCGACGGGATCGCAGCGCTGTGAGCTGATGGCGACCGCGTCACCGGCGACGCCGCCGAGCTCGGCCACGACGAGCTGGGCGTCGGCCCAGAAGCGCGCGTAGTGGGTCGGGTCGGCGTTGCGCTGGGTTCGGTGGGCGATCAGGCTCGCGGCCATCGCGGGGTCCTCGCCGTCGACGCTGCGGTCCTTGACGTTGGCCACCATGGCCTCGAAGAACATCTCGCTGGAGCGCACGGGATCCATGCGGTCCTCGTACGACCCCCAGGCCCCGTTGTCCCTTTGCTGGAACAGTCCGCGCGAGTCGGGTCCCGCGGCGTCCCCGCGGTCGAGGACCGTGAGCGACGATTCGCCCATGGCGACCATCACACCGATGGTCTGGTCGGTGACCGACAGGTCCATGCCGCCGCCGACGTTGATGATGACGGCCGCGTTCTGCAACTGCTCACCGCTCCACGCACTGTCACCGATCGCGTCCTCGGGGACCTGGCTCGCGTCGACCGCCACCGAGGTCGCGGGGCCGCATGTGGTGATGGCGCCGGAGTCCACCACCGCGATCCCGGTCATCAGAAGCAGGGACAGGGGGGCGGCGACGAACAGACCGTTTCCGCTTCTGGGACCGTCGATGACAGCCCTCCTTCGCGCGAGGATCCAGGGGGTGTACCACGCACCCTTCACTCACGCGCAGCGCGAGGGACAGCGAGAATTCGCGCACGCCGAAGAGCGCCGTACTCCGTGTTCGGGGAAGACAGGGGAAGTCAGGGGAAGTCGTTGGTGTAGCGGTCCAGAGAGTAGCAAACGCGGTCGAAGACGGCAGATGCCGTGCATGGCCCCGGCCCGCCCGCGTCGTCCGCACGCGTCCCCGGGCACCGCGAGCGGGGATGGCCGCTTCCACGCGGCCACGGGCGCCGGTCCGACCGCCGGGCCCGCAGTCCCCGCTCCGCTATCCGCAGTTGGTGCCGGTGCGCACGACCCACTCGCCGCCGATCTGGCCGCCCCAGTCCACGCACTGGCCCGACGCGGACAGGTAGACCGGCCCCGCGTACTGCGTGAAGTCGCCCTTGTCGGTCTGCCACGACGTCCCGTCGCTGGTCTTGAGCGCCGCGTGCATGTTCATCCCGGCGCCGGTGCTGTCGCGCACCACGACCACGCAGTTCTTACCGGAGGAGGAGTTGTAGGCGAGGAAGATCGTGCCGCCGCTGATCGCGGCGTCGTTGACCTTCGAGTATCCGCTGCCGCACTGGCCTCCGTAGGAGGCGGCTGACGCCGGCTCGGGGTCGGCCACGACCACGAGGAGGGCCAGGCTCAGCGCCAGGCTCAGCACCGGGACGATCCTGGTCGAGGCCCGGTGCGCGGAGGTCCTCAGCATGTCAGTCCTGTTCGTGTTCATCGGTGGTCCGTCGTTACCAGGGAGTGGAGCCGGTGCCGGAGGCCCGGTGCTGCTCGACCAGGCGGGTGATGGTGACGGTGCCGTCCCCGTCGGTGGTGTAGGTGACCTCGGCCAGCACCGTGCGGCCGCCCGAGTTCGCGTAGCCCGTCAGGGCCTGCGGGCTGGAGGAGACCGATCCGGCAATGCCGTCGCCGACCGCGCCGCTCTGGTTCCCCTGGCAGAAGCTCCACGCGCACAGCACCGTCGCGCCGTCCAGCCGCGCGTAGCGGCCCGAGCCGCCCGAGGGCTGGAAGGCCACCACGTGCTCGCCCGAGGGGCGTGAGCCGCTGGCGCCGACCCCCGCGCCGACCGTGGCCGTCGTGGTCGTCTCCTCCCCGCCGGACCCCTCGTCGGAGTCCTCGTCCTCCGAGGCTTCCTCCGAGGGCTCCTCGGAGGAAGCCTCGGAGGGCTCCTCGGAGGGGGAGGCGTCCTCGGTGGGCTCCTTGTCGGGTGAGTCGGAGAGACGCTGCGCACCCGGGTCCCCGTCACCGGACGCCTCGCCGCCCTCGCCGCCGTCCTCCTCGGTGGAGAACCAGGAGGCGATCGGCAGGGCGTCCCAGTTGCCGGCCAGCACCACGCCGCCGAAGCCCAGCCCGGCGATCAGGGCCAGGGCCGCCACACCCGCTCCCACCAGTGCCGGCATCCGCCCGGTGGTGCGCTCTTCGCGCATGGCCGTGACGGCGAAGTCGCGTTCGGGCGCGGCCCGCACGCCCTGCCAGTTGTCGTCGACCAGCGCGCCCATGACCCCGCCGGCCGCCGCCGCGGAGGTCACCGGGGCCATGGCGTGCCCCGGACGGCCCGCGGCGACGACCCCGGAGACGAGCTCCAGGGCGGTGGGCCGCCGACCGCCCTCCTTGACGAGCGCGCGCCGCGCCAGGTCGGCCAGCGGTCCGGTGAAGCCGTCCATGTCGGCCTCGCCGCTGATCACCCGGTGGGCGACCACGGCCAGGTCGCCACGGCCGAAGGGCGGTCGGCCCGTGGCCGCGTACGTGACGAGCGCGCCCCAGGCGAAGACGTCGTCGGAGGTACTGGGCGAGGCACCCTGATAGTGGTCGGGGCTGATCCATCCGGGCGAGCCCAGGACCGTGCCGGTCCGGGTGAGCGCCGTCTGGTCCACCGCCCGCGCCACACCGAAGTCCAGGACGCGGGGCCCTTCGGGCGAAAGGACGATGTTGGCGGGCTTGAGGTCGCGGTGCACGACGCCCGCCGCGTGGATCTGGGCGAGTGCCTCGGCCACGCCGGCGGCGAGCCCGGTCAGCAGCCGTTCGTCCAGAGCGCCGAACTCGCGCACGTAGGCGCTGAGCGTCAGGCCGCGGATCAGGGGGGTGACCAGCCACGGCCGCTCGGCCGCGGTGTCAGCGTCGAGCAGGGGGACGGCGCACGCTCCGCCCACGGCGCGCAGCAGGTCGACCTCCCGGGCGAAGCGGGCCCGGAACTCGGCGTCGGACGCGTACTCAGGATGGATGAGCTTGACCGCGACCAGTTCGCCCCCGGCGGCGTGGGCGGCGTACACGACGCCCATCCCGCCCGAACCCAGTCGCTTGATCGGCCGGTAGGGACCGATCCGGGTGGGGTCGGTGGAGGTCAGATCGGTGGCGGACGCCGGGAGGGTGACGGATGAGGGGTGTGGGTTCACTGCGAACAGATCCTGGTGGGACGAGGGTTGAGCGCAGGCGTGGACAGGGCCGGCTGGGCACAGTGGGGTCAGAGGTCATCAAGGGACGTTTGGATCGTAGCGCCCCTCACCCGCCATCACACGGACAATCTGGGCGAACCCTGGGCCGGGAACACTCCCGAGCCGTGATCCGGCGACATCGACGGCCGCGCGTCCGTGCACGGTCGCCGACACGTCGCATGAGGCTGGACGGGGTGACCTCCCCGACTTGCCCGAAAGCCCGGCATGCCAGCCGATGCGGTGCTTTCGTCCCCGTACGGAAGGATATTGACGGCGTCACTGGAACACTGCTAGACATCTCACGCCCCTGTCCTCCTCCGGTCCCTGCCCCGCCGGATCCGCGTCGTGTCGCGTTGAGCGCCTTCTCACCGACGGAACGCGACGAGCCCCACTCGCGCAAGGGAGCCCAGAATGGTGGACCAACCCACCAGCCCCGCGTCGGACCCCTCCACCCCCCGGTCCGGCTCGCTGCGCCGTTCCCTCACAGCTCTCGGGCACCGTGTCCGCGCCAGTGGCCCGGGTCTGATGGTCTCCGTCCTCGGCGCCGCGCTCATCAGCACGGTCCTCGGCGCCGGAGCCATGGGGCGCGCCGACGAGATGTCCGACGGCGCCGTCTGGCTCTGGAGCAGCCCTCTCGGCGAGAGCGTCCGGGTGAACGGCAACAACGGGCAGATCGACCTCGTCGCCGCGCTGCCCGAGTCGGCCGGCAACCGGGTCCAGGTCACGCAGAACGACGACTACCTCCTCCTGCTCGACCCCGTCACCGGCCGGGTGACCTCCATCGACCTGCGGGAGATGGGCTTCTCCGGCGTCCTCGAACTGGGCGCGGGCGAGGACGTCAGCCTGGCCCTGGGCGAGGACACCGCCGTGGTCATCGACCACGGAGCCGGGGAGGTCAGGGCGGTCGACCCCGCGACCCTCCAACCCACCGGTCCCTCGCTGAGGGTCCCGGCCCCGCTCGTGGGCGGAGCCTTCGACGACTCCGACACCCTCTGGCTGGGTGTGCCCACCCAGGGCACGGTCGTCGGGGTCAAGGTCCAAGAGGAGGACGCCACCATCAGCCAGACGGCCTCGGTGGCCGACCCCGGCGCCGACATCGCCGTCACGGTCCTCGACGACGGCGTGCTCGCGGTCGACCGCTCCGGGGACGGCATGGTCGCCCTGCGCAACGGCGGTGAGCCGCGGACGCTCACCTCTCCGATCCCGCTTGAGGGCGCCGAGATGCCGCTGCGCACCCGGGGCGACCTGGCCGCCGTCACGATCCCCGAATCCGGGGACATCGTCACCGTGCAGGACCCGGGAGGCTCGTCCACCGTCGGTCACCTGGCCACCGGTCATGAGGGCGGCGGGATCGCGGTGCCCCACGCGGGCCACCTCTACGTGCCCTACGACGAGGACGGCGTGGTGCGCGCCTTCCAGCCCTCGGGCGAGGAGCTGAACCCGATCACCCTGCCGGACGCGCAGGGCCCGCTGGAACTGGAGACCCGCGAGGGCAACCTGTACATCAACGCGCCCGACTCCGGGGTGGCCGCCGTGGTCGACCAGGACGGCCAGGCGCGCGTGATCGACAAGACCGCTCCGCCGCCGGGACCCGGCGACGAGGAGGACGAGGACAAGCCCGCGCCCCAAGGGCCGCGGCCGAACGTCCCCCAGCCGGACCAGGAGGACGGCACGCCCCAGCCGGACGGCGAGAGCCCTCGGCCGGGGACGCCCGACCCCACGGACCTCGCGGCGCCCGCACCGGTGACGCCCGCTCCCGCAGACCCGCCCCCGCCCCCGGACGACGATGACGAGGACGAGACCGGTGTGGCACCAGGCGCGCCGACTCCCGTCACCGCCACCTCCGGGGACGGCTCGGTGTCCCTGAGCTGGCCCGAGGCGTACTCGCCGGACGCGCCCGTCGAGGAGTACGCCATCACCTGGGACGGTGGCTCGACCACGGTCGCGGGCACGGAGCTCGGAGCCGGCATCGACGGGTTGTCCAACGGGACCGCCTACCGCTTCCGAGTGACGGCGACCAACGAGTACGGCACCGGCCCGGCCGCCCAGACCCCGGAGGTCACGCCCAACACAGCGGCGCCGGGCGACCCGTCCAACGTCACGGCCGAGGCGTCCGGCAACGACTCGGCGACGGTCTCCTGGAGCACCGCGGACAACGCCGCCGACTACGTGATCACCTCCGTCAACACCGGTGGCGGCGCGGCGCCCAGCGACCGCACGTCCACGAGCAGCTCGGTGCAGGTCACCGGACTGACCCCTGGGCAGACCTACACCTTCACGGTCACCGCGCGGGGCGAGGGCGGTGTCGAGGGCGGGTCGGCCACCAGTTCCCCGATCACCATGAGCTCCGAGACGGTCGGCGCTCCGAGCAACGTCAGCCACAGCGTCAGCGGAAACCAGGTCACGGTCACCTGGACGGCGGCGGAGAACGCGGCCCAGTACCGCGTCACCCCGGGCGGCGGCGGCGGCTCGGCGCTGGGCGGCGCGGTCACGGTGAGCGGGACCTCGCACACCTTCACCCGGGGCGGCGGCCGCTGCTACTCCTTCACCGTGACGGCGCTCGGCGCCGACGGCACCGAGGGCGACGGATCCGCGTCCAGCCCCGGCGCCTGCGTGCGGGAGTTCAGCTGATGCCCACGACGGACCACACACACGAGGAGGCGGCCGTGTCGCCGAGGAAATCCCGCAAGCGCGTCTGGGCCAGTGCTGCCGGCGCGATCGTCGTGGCCACGTCAGCGCTGGTCCTGACCTCCGCCACGGCCGCCCAGGGCGCCGACCCGGCGCAGGTGTGCAACACCGGACGCGGGCTTCCGGACGGAGCAGGCCCCTTCCGGACGGTCGGCAGTGTGGCAGTGCCAGGAGGTGGGGGAACCGTACACCTGCTCTACGACGACACCTACAACTGCGCCGTCACCACCAACAACGGGGTGGGGACCGTGTACATGGACGTCGGCCTCCGGCTGGCCGGGAGCGGCGCCGGTGCCTGGGACCACGGAAACTTCGGCGAGTACGCAGGCCCCGTCTACGTCTCCGCCAGAGGCATCTGCGTCGACTACACCGGAGCCGTGGGCGACCAGTCCGCGAGCCGGACCGGCACCAACTGCGAGGAGTGAGGCGCAGACGTCCGGCGCGCCTCACCCATCACGGGTCGTGCACGCCTGGTCGGAGTAGGCGACCTCGTCCACGCTCAGGACCGCGATGACGGTGAAGCAGTAGTCCTCGGCGGCTTCCAGGTCCCGTACGGCGACCTCGGTCTCCCCCGGCACCACCTCGCCGAGCGGAGCGGGGACGGAGCCGAACGGACCGCCCACCACGTGGTGCGACGCCTCCCCGCCGGTGTTGTCCTCCCAGGACACGACCACGGCGTCCCCCGAGTCGGCCAGCTCGACCCCCGTGGGAGCCCCTTCCTCGATCACACTGGCGGGTGGGGCGTTCGAGGCGTCGTCGGCGGGCGGGGGCGGCGAAGCCGCCTCGTCCGGTTCCGCCGATCCCGGACGCAGCACCACCACCGCCACGGCCACCACGGCGGCGAGCACGACGGCCGCCGCCACGGCGATGGCCGCGTACCGGGGCCATCGGCGGTTCGGCAGCGGAGTGGCCCGCACACGCGGCACGGGCGGAGCCGGTCGCCGGGCCTGCGCCGGGTCCTGGCTGAACGGCCGGGACGGCTCGGGCGTCGCGGACCCTGCCTGCGCGGGAGCGGGCTCGTCGTCCAGGCCGCCCCAGGGGTCGCCGCCGCGAGCGGGTGCGGGTGCGGGTGCGGGTGCGGGTGCGGGTGAACGATCGTCGCGGCTCACCGGGGACGCCGCCACCACCTCGGGACCGAAACGGTCGGTTCGCCGGTGGGCGAATCCGTCCCCGGTCGCGGGTGGATGGCCGTCCGAGGCCGTGGCCCGTACCTCCGCCGCTTCGGGCGCGTGCTCCGAGGTCTCCTTCGCCTCGTCCCACCACGCGGACTCCAGCCGCTCGGCCGCTTCGGCGTCGAAATCCTCGTCGTCCGCCTCCCACCACGCGGACCCCCTCGGTTCTGAGCGTGCGGCCCCGACGGTGAGAAGGGCGTCTGAAGGCTCAACGTCCACAGAGGGCGCGCCGTCAGCAGGGGACGCTTTCGCCACGGGTGGCACGCCCCCCTCAGAGGGCTCCGCAGAAGGCGCTTCGTCTGCACCAACTGCGTCTCCCGCAGGAGACTTCCCCTCCCCAGGCGACACGTCACCCTCAGAGGCCTCCTCATCCGCCTCCCACCACGCGGACTCCGTCGGCCCGGAAGGTTCGGAGGGCTCGGCCTCCACGGCGGAAAGGACCTCTGGGGGTTCGACGTCCACAGATGGCGCATCGTTCGCAGAGGGCCCTTCCACGACGGGTGGCACACCCCCCGCAGCGGACTCGTCCTCTTCCTCCCACCAGGCGGAGTCTCCCGGGGGCCCTTCCACAACGGGTAGCGCTTCCTCTCCGGAAGGCGCGTCGTCCGCCTCCCACCAGGCGGACTCCATGGGCTCGGGCGCCTCGGCCCCGCCCACCGACGCGTCGTCGGTACCGAGGGCGACCGGGAAAGCGACGGGTATCGTCTCCGCCCCCGTGGCAGGCCCTGCTTCCGGAGCGGCCGGGACGGCCGGTGCGGAGACCGCCGGAGGGAGCGACGCCGCCTCCAGCGCCTCGGCGAACGCGCGCGCCGTGGAAAAGCGCTCCGCCGGATCCTTGGACAGCGCCTGGAGCAGGACCCCCTCCAGCGTGGCGGGCACGTCGTCACGGGGCAGGGGCGGCGGGGCCCCGGTCAGCATGCGCTCACGCTGCCCGAACGGGTCGCCCTGGTCGCCGTCGAACGGCGCGTGACCGGCCAGGAGCGTCCACAGGGTGGCCGCCAGCCGGTAGACGTCGGAGGCGGCCGAGTGCGGCTCGCCGCGCAGGGCCTCCGGGGGTGCGTACCGCAGGGCGTCCGTGTCGAGCCCGACCTCCGGTGGAACGGACTCCGCGGGCAGCACGGCGCCCGCGTCGGCGAGCACGGCCCCCTCCGCGGACACCAGCAGGTTGTCCGGTTCCACGGCGTGGTGCAGCAGGCCCAGGGCGTGCACGGCCTCCAGCGCCCGGGCCACCGCCCGGCCCACCTCCACCACCTCGTCGACCGGCAGTGGCGCACGGTCGTGGAGCGCCGTGCCGTAGTCCCCCTCGGGCAGGTGCGCCAGGGCGGCGAAGGGCCGTCCGGACGACGTCAGACCGTCGTCGACCATGTGGACCACACCCGGCAGCCCGGACAGCTCACGAAGCCGCTCGACCTCCCCCGCGCCGTTCGCGCCGCGCATGACCTTCAGGACGATCCGCTCGTCATCGCTCTCCCGCAGCGCGCGGTAGACGGTCGACTCCGCTCCCCTGCGCAGTACCTCCAGGGAGTGGAACCCGGGTACCAGGCTGCCCCTGTGCTCTCTCACGACGACGCCCCTCCTCTCTGCCTCTCCCGCCCTCGGCGGCGGCCCGCCGGGTCCCGCCAGAACAGCGGGCGCGGATCGAACCACCAGGTGAGAGCTCTCGCGCGGCCCCGGCTGAGGCGCAGTACCCGCGACTGTCGGCGGATGCCGTCGGCGATGGCCGACGCCTGCTCCTCGGGGACGCCGGCCCCGGCGGAGAACCCGACGGCGTTCACCGTGCGCCGGAGCCGGGCGAGGTCCACCTCGGCCCACGCCCGGGCCCTCTCGGGAAGCAGACCGCGTGCCAGGTCCACCGTGTCCGCGACCGTGTTCCCCGGGGGCACCGTCACCTCGCACATGCGCAGATCCTCGCGCAGCTCCCGCCACGCGCCCATGACGCGCCTCGCGGGTGGGCCGGACCCCAGGCGTCGCCGCCTGCGCAGGAGCCGCAGCACCGGGACGGCCAGGACCAGGGCGACCAGTCCGCCGGCGACCGCGGCCACCACCCACCAGGGTGTCCGGTTCCGGTCCTCGCGCGGCGCGGAGACGTCGTGGGCGTCGTCCGTCGACGGCTCCTCGTCCGCCGGGTTCTCGGCCTCCTCCGGCTCCGCCGCGTCCTGGGGGGCCTCGTCCGCGGTGTCCCCGCCCTCCACGCCGGGCGTCACCGAGAACGGCACCCATCCGACGCCCTCGAAGTAGACCTCGCCCCAGGCGACGGCGTCGCCCGTGTAGACCGTGTGGGCGCCGGCTCCGCCGTCCGTCCCGGGCCCGAATCCGACGGCGACGCGGCTCGGGAGTCCAGCGGCTCTGGCCAGCAGCGCGAAAGCGCTGGCGAACTGCTCCGAGGTGCCGCCGCCCTGCGCCCCGGGCTGGGCGAGGATCGCGGCGACGTTGGCGTAGCCGTGGCCGCCGGGGGTCTCGGGATCGAAGGTGTGCGACTCCTTCAGGTAGTCCGCCAGGGCGCGGGCGCGGGCATAGGGCGCGCCCTCGCTGGCGACGGCGGCGACGACCTCGTTGAGGACCGGCGGCGCTCCGGCCGGGAGCTCGCGGTAGTCCTCGAAGAGCGCGTCGGCGGGCGTGGAGGCCCTGGCCAGCTCGTCCGCACGCCAGTCGGCGACGTCGCCGGTGACCTGGTAACGGGTGCCGGCCACCGGACCGTCCATGTTGACGACGGTGCCGGAGAACGCGTCGTAGCCCGGGGACGCCAGGTCGATCCGGCTCGGAGATCCGACGACGGGGACCCAGCCGCCCGGCAGGTCCTCCCCTACGGCGATCTCCACAGCGCGTTCGGTGGCGTGCGGCAGCGGCGGCACGGGTTCGGGGAACGTCCCGCCCGCGGACCGGTAGCCCGCCTGGGGGAGCCAGGTGGTCCCGGTGAAGTCCGCCAGTGTCACCCACCGCAGGCTGACCGGGTCGTCGGCGGTGACGGTGAGCAGGGGTTCGTCCGCGTCGGCGGCCCACCCGGCGAGGTAGCCGAGCGGGTTGAGCGCCGCCTGGGGGTCCATGGGCGGGCTCATCGCCTCACGCGGGTCGCCGGGCTCGGCGTTCCAACCGGCGAGCAGGACGGGCCCGGCGAACACCACGGCCCCGGCGGTCAGCGCCGCGACCACCCCGGTGGCCAGGTTCCGCCGCAGTCGACCCGGCGGGGCCGCGCCCGCGGTGTCGACCTCGATGCTCAGGCCCGCTGGGTCCGGCCGGTCGGCCTCCGACCGGTCCATCGACGCCGACATCAGCAGCACCGCGGCGACCGTGAGCATGCCGATCGCGGGAAAACCGGGTGGCGCGACGGGCCCGTTGAGCACGACCGCGCCGACCAGCAGCAGCAGACCCGGCACCAGGGCGAGCGCGCGGCGACGGCCGCACCACGCCAGTGCCGAGGCGGCGGCGGTCAGCCAGGTGGCCAGGACCGGCAGTGCGAGGGTGTCCGCGTTGACCGGGGTCGGCGCCGTGCTCGTCAGGATGCGCGCGCCCGAGTGCAGGACGGCCTCCACCGCGGAGCCGACCACGCCGGTGCCCTCTCCGGGCAGCCACACCGAGCACGCCACCACGACGGCCAGCGGGACGGCCAGCCCCGCCAGGAGACCGGCGGACGCGGACATCCGGCGCCGCAGCCCCAGGGTGACCAGGACGCCGAGGAGCGCGCAGGCGGGCACCACCGCGTAGACCTGGGCGGGCAGCGCGTACCCGGGGGCGATCGCCACCGAGCCCGCCGCCGCGGCCAGGACCAGCGCCGTCGCGGGGGCGGCCCCGACGCGGGCCGGAGGAACCGGCCCGGCCGGGTGCCCGCGCGACGAGTCCGCGGCGGGTCCGGGGACCTCGCGCGCCTCCTCCGACCGGGGCCGCGTCACCGTGACCATGGCGCCTCGTTCCAGCGGTCGGCGAATCCGGCGGCGTCGCCGGACGTGAGCAGCGTGACGTCCGCGGGCGCGGTCGGGTGCTCCCGCGCGCCGACGACGACGGCGACCAGCCCTGCGTAGCGATCCGAGAGCCGCGCGAACGCCCGCAGGTCGGCGGTGTCCAGCGCTCCGCTGACCAGGATCGCGGTGTCCCCCGACGGACGGCTCCGGGCCGCCGTCAGTGCGGCGGCCAGGTCGGTGCCCGGGACGGTGCGCGCCTCGGCGAGCAGGTCGAGCAGAGGCGGGAGACCGCCCGTGCTCTCCCGGGCCCGCCCGCCGGCCAGGCGCAGCTCGCAGTGCAGGGACGCCCTAACACCGGTGGCCAGGATGGAGGCGGCGGCCCCGGTCACCTCGTCCAGGCGGCCCTCGCCGCCGGGCGTGGGCCGGTCGTCGACGATGACGCACACACGGGTGCGGGAGGTGTCGATGTACTCGCGCATGACGAGCTTGTCCAGGCGCGCGGAGCTGCGCCAGTGGACGTGCCGCAGATCGTCGCCCACCACGTAGTCGCGGAGCGTGTGGAAGGTCAGGGTGCCCGCCGGGGCTCCGTCGGCCGCGCCGTCGGGGTCGGCCACGCGGCCGATCGGCACGGCGCGCAGGTACTCCCAGCGCGGGTGGACCCAGAGCCGGTCGGTGTCGCCGTAGCCGCGGCGCACCGAGGCCAGGCCCAGCGGGTCCGACCGCCCGGCCTGGAGCGGGCCGAGTTCGAGCACGCCCCGGCGCGAGGCGGTGATCCGGTACTCCACGGTCGCCTCGGCGCGCCCGGCCAAGGGGCGCTGCGCGACGGGCCGCCCGGCACCGGAGGCGAGCACGCGCTCGGTGATCCGCACCGCCCGCCGTCCGGTGTTGCGGGCATCGAGCACGACCCGCACGGAGGCGCCCGGCGAGGTGCGCACGACCGGGACCGAGCGCCGCACGCGCACCTCGCCGGGACGGCCGACCAGCAGGACCGCGACGGCCACCACGGTCACCGCGACGCCGCCGAGCAGAGCGATCTCCTGGTACTGGGACACGACCCCGACGGCGAGCAGGAGCGCGCCCACGGCGGCGACCAGCCATCCCCGTGACGTCGGCATCAGCGGCCCGCCGGTGCTCCCGGGTCCCGCGGCGAGGGCGCCGGGGTCTCCGTCAGGATCTCCGCCAGGACGTCGGACCCGCCGCGTCCCCCGACCGAGGCCTCCGGGGACAGGACGAGCCGGTGCGCCCACACGGGCTGGGCCAGGAGCTTGACGTCCTCGGGCTCGACGTGGGGCCGGCCCGAGGTGAGCGCGAGCATCCGCATCGCCTGGACCATCGCCACCGTCGAACGGGTGGACAGGCCCACACTGAGCGAGGCGTGCGCCCGGGTCGCGTGGGCGACGCGCAGGATGTACTCGTAGACGGCGTCGTGGACGTGCACCCGGTTCGCGCTCTGACGGATCCACGCCATCCGCTCGGGGTCGGTGCTGGGTTTGAGGTCGCCCGGCGAAGTGAGCCGGTCGCCCCGGATGATGGCGAGTTCGGCCGCGGGGTCGGCGTAGCCCAGCGTGAGCCGCATCAGGAAACGGTCCAGCTGCGCTTCGGGCAGCCGGTAGGTGCCCGACATCTCGACCGGGTTCTGGGTGGCCACGACCAGGAAGGGCGAGGGGACGGCGTGGGCGTGGCCGTCCACGGTGACCGTGCGCTCCTCCATGACCTCCAGCAGCGAGGACTGGGTCTTGGGCGAGGCCCGGTTGATCTCGTCGGCCACGACGACGTTGGCGAACACCGGTCCGGGGTGGAACTCGAACTCGCGCGTGCCCTGGTGGAAGACCGTGACGCCGGTGACGTCGGAGGGCAGCAGGTCGGGCGTGAACTGGATCCGCCGCCACTCACCGCCGACGGCCGCCGCGATGGCCCGCGCGAGCGTGGTCTTGCCGGTGCCGGGCACGTCCTCCAACAGGATGTGGCCCTGGGTGAGCATGGCGACCAGGGCCAGTCGGACGACGTCGGTCTTGCCGAGGACGGCCGATCCGACGGAGGCGACCATGCCGTCGAACTCGTCCGCGAGGAGCACGGCCTCGTCCGCCGTCATCGGCGCTGACGAGGCGGGGAAGGCAGGGTGGTTCACAGAGGGTGCGTCTTTCCGCAAGGGGTGGTGAAGGAGTGGGCGCCGTCGTCTCAGGGGGAGGCGGCGCGGCGGGAGCGCAGGGGAAGGCGCTCACGAAGGTGAGGCTACCGCGATCGGCGGTGGTTGGAGAAGGGGCGGGGGTGAGCGACCGGGGCGACCGCTTCCAGAGGCGGTCGCCCCGCACGGACGGCGGGCCTACGCCGTCAACGCGAACTTCTTCTGATGCGGTGTGAGGCTGGAACCCATTCCGTAGCTCTGCCCGGACGCTCCCGCTTCGAAGGTCTGCGCCAGCATGGCGAGGATTCCGCCGTTGAGCGCGCCGTTCAACGCGGCCCCGGCCGCTCCGGCGACCGCCATGGCCGCGCCGGGCAGCGCACCGCCGAGAGCTCCGAGACCCTTGCCCAGGAGCTTGAGGCCGCCCTTCAGTGTTCCCAGGGCCATCGTCTTGCCCAGACCCTTCCAGCCGCCCTGGCGGGCGAGCCAGGACGCGCCCTTGCTGCCGACGAACCGGAGCGCGGGCATGAGGGCCCGCTGCCCGACGAATCGGAGCGCGGTTCCCGCGACGGGCGCGGCGATGGCTGCGAGCGGAAGTGGCATGGTGAGCCGTCCTTTCGGTCGTATTTCAGTGTGGGACGCCGATCAGACCTCGGCGGTCGCCGGTCCCGGATCGAGGCGGATCGCACCGACGAAGTGGTCCTGGTAGTAGGGCGTTTCGATCGACACCTGGGTGACCGTACTGCCCGGGGCCGGGGCGTGGATCATCTCGCCTCCGCCGACGTAGATCCCCATATGGGAGGGGGGATCACCCTTATAGTGCAGATACAGGAGGTCGCCAGGCTGGAGCGAGTCGACGTCGAGGGGCTTCTTCTGCACGACGGCGACGTCGGCCCCGTCCCAGGTGGAGCTGGGCATGCCCCCGTTCCACTGGTCGAAGGTCGTCCTCGGTATCTGGACTCCCACGTCGTTCCACGCGGCCATGGCCAGGCCCGAGCAGTCGAAGCTGTCGGGCCCCGTCGCACCCCAGACGTAGGGTTTGCCGATCTGCCCCCGCACGTACTCCACCACCCCCCGGTGCGATGCGCCCGCGTTTCCGCGGAAGGCGGCCTGGTCGACTCCGCTGTCCTGGGCACAGCCCCCGTCCGAGCCCGAGTCGGCGGCGACCCGCTGGACGACAGGGTCGGCGTACGACGAGACGGACTCCGCCCCGTCGTACTCGCTGGGGGAGGTCGTCTCGTGGGCGGCGGACGACGACGCGGACGTCTGGAAGGCATTCCCGGTCAGGCCGCTCCCGGTCGGGCCGAACGCGTCCGTGGTCGTATCGGCCGGTCCGCACATGGCCGAGGCGAAGGCGATGCCCCCCATGGCCGCGAGGCCCGCCACGCCACCCACCACCCTCGCGGCAGCGCCCCGGTCGCCGTCCCGGCCGCGCGGGGCCAGCAGGAATCCACGCATGCGCGACCAGACGCGGGCCGCCGCGGCGAAGCCGACACGATGGCCGTTCACGCGCCCCCGCCCTCGCCAACGTTGCCCACGGCCGCACCTTGGAAGGCGAAGACGGTCCAGTCGCCTCCCTGAGGCACCATGGTGACCGCGTACGCGTAGGGCAGGGGCTGGTTCGCGCCCTCGCTCCCGGCGTTCGCCTGGAAGTGCACCTCCACCACGAAGATGACCGATTCGGTGCCGATGTGGCGGATACCCGTGACCATCGTCGAGGCGTCGTTCTGCT
Source organism: Nocardiopsis sp. Huas11 (assembly GCF_003634495.1). GTDB lineage: Bacteria > Actinomycetota > Actinomycetes > Streptosporangiales > Streptosporangiaceae > Nocardiopsis. The sequence continues at coordinate 2,016,217 of NZ_RBKY01000001.1, forward strand.
GCGGGTCCTGCGGGAGGCCGGCGTCCGGCGTGTTGAGAACGAGGGTCTCCAACGCTCCGAAGAACTCTTCGGAGACCATCGGTGAAAGCCGGTCGAGGCGCTCTTCGTCGGACTCCTCGGGTCGGGCCTCGCTGTAGGACGTGATGAAGTCCCGGGCGGTCTCGGCTCCGGTCTGGAGCTCGGCCTCGGAGAAGGGGATCATCGCCATGACGTCGTCGACGGGCTCCCCCCGAGGGGCTCCTCCCCCGGCCTCCCCATCCCCGGCCCCGGCCCCGGGAGAGACGCTCGTTCCCTGGCCCGGGTCAGAGGCCGGATCGCCGCCCGACACGAGCTGGAAACCGAGGAACACCAGGGCGACGACCAGGATGGCCACGATCGCGAACACGATCGTCTTCTCCCGCGAGCCCCCCGAGAAATCGCTCATGCCGGACCCACCACTCTGATCACGGGCACCCACTCGTCGAGAATGCGGACACGAACGGACCATCCATACCCGCATCGAGTCAAGAACGCAAGAGAAACCAAGAACCACATGTGTCACGAAGAGCGACTTTTCCTAACGCTTCGATGACGTTCCCTTTCCCGCCCTTCGCCGGGAGACCGTGGCGAGAAAGGTCCACCCGGAGCCCTTCTGCCCATTGACCAAGGGTGATCACGCAGAAGAGCCATCCGAGTCTCTTCCGTTCGTGAACAAGGACTTCATTCCTTCACTTTGGCCGCGTGGCTCACCCATCATCGGCTACTCAAAGTCATCATGATGGGACAACTCACTTGCCCGACTTCCGGTCAGGCCGGTATATATTGCCTGCCGTCCGTCCCCAGACCCGGACCACGGTGCCGCTGACACCGACCATGTCCGCGAGGTCCCCACGTCGACCCGGACGGGGAGACGACACTTCCACGAAGCGAAGCCGGTGAGGGGAGTCGAAGCGATGGCGAAGCGCGGACCCGAAGCCATCGGCCCGGAGGTCCCACGTACCGACGACCTGACCGACTGGCGCGAGGAGACGGTTGTACTGGGGTGCCACGGCGGGGCCGGCACCACGACTCTGCGTGTCCTGTTGAAGACCCCCTGGGACCTCGGCGCGTACGACGCCGAACGGGGGGAGATCGGCACCTTCGGCCGACCCCTCGTCCTCACCTGCCGCGACAGTGTCGCCGGGACGGCCCGTGCCGCGGAGGTCATCAACGTCCTCGAACGCAACGGGCTGCGCCCCGCGGCCCTGGTGGTCGTGGCCGACGGATCCGGACCAGAACCGTCCGAGTCCAGGGCGCGTCTGCGCCTGGTACGGGACCGGGTCGGACACCTCGTCCGGTTCCCCTTCGTCCCGTCGCTACGCTACGTCGACGCCGTCGACGCGGACCGGGTGAAGCTGCCGGCGAAGGCCAGAAGGGCCCTGGAGGAGATCAGAAAAGCCTGCCTCAGCGCAGCGACCGAGACCCTGTCGCAGCAGGGCGCAGGGTGAGGAGAGCGGGAGACGCATGGACGCCTTGCTGTACGCGAGTGACCTGACCGGCCACATGGCCATGGTGCCCATGGACTTCGAATGGAACAACAAGCCGGAGCTACCGGACTTCGATGACAACGACAACCCGATCGAGCAGGTGATCAGCTGGGGCCAGGGCATCATCGTCGTCATCGGCATCATCGGTGTCCTCTTCGCCGCGGGCAAGATGGCCATCGGCAAGTTCGGCCGATCCGACCTCGCCGCCGACGGTGTCGGAGGGCTGGTCTGGACGGTGATGGGGATCTCGCTCATGCTCGTGGCCGTCCCGATCATCCTCGCGATCGCCAGTGTCCCTGGCGCCGGCGACTGATGCTGTCGGGGCTGCTGCCCGCGATCGCGGACACCGTCCACATGGCAGCGGCGATCCCGGCCGAAATGCAGTGGGACCCCGTGCCGAGGATGCCGGACTGGGACGTCGGGAACACGCAGGGCAATGACGCGGACCCGATCGGACGCTTCCTCGGATACACCCAGGGGGTCATCATCGTCCTGGGGGTCATCGGCATCCTCTACTCCGCCGGAAAGATGGCGATCGGGAAGCTGGGTCGGTCCGAGATAGCCGCGGACGGAGTCGGCGGTGTGATCTGGACCATCATGGGGGTGTCCCTTGCGATGGTCGCCATTTCCGTGATCACCACCCTCGCGGGCGTGTGAACCGGGCCAGAGCAACACGACTGGGGGTTCTGTCAGGTGTGGGAACAGGTCGAGCTGGCATCGGGAGCCGAGCTGGCCCTGGCCGCCGGGCGTCAGGAGTTCAACAACTCCGGGAACGAGATCCTGGGTTACGTGGCCGGTCTCGGCGTGGTCCTGGGCATCCTCGCGCTCGTCGTCGTCGGCGGTCGAATGATCCATGCCAACTTCACCGGCGACCCCTGGATCGCCGCCCGCGGTATGGCCGACCTCCCCTACGTCGTGCTGGCGATCGTCCTCATCGTCGCCTCCGGCACCCTGGTCGGAAGCCTGCTCCAAGGCTCCACCCACGAGACCGAGGAAAACCTCGGGTCCCTCATCGAGGGGGTCGCGCAGGACCAGGACGAAGAGGAGCGGGAAGCAGCCGACTGCGAAGACGGTGTCGCCCTCGAGACCGAGGATGACAACTACATATGCCCTGACAAAGACGGTTACGAAGAACTCGACCACGCCACCGCGCTCTCGGGACCGGACGACCCGCGTTGCACGGACGACGGCTCGGCCAACTGCTGGGAATACTGCTACGAAGGCAGTTTCGGGTATTTCTCCAACGGCTTCAAGGCCTCGCCCTGCACGCCGGACGACCTGGACCTCATGGAGCCCGCCAACTGGAGCTACGCCCCCTATCACTGCCCCAATCTTCCCGCATCGTGGTGGGAGAGAAGCAACGCCTGCAGGGACCACCCGTTAGAGAACGCGGGGGAGCTCCCCGACGAGTACGGCACCGACCTCGACACGGCCAGGATGCAGAAATACTACGCCTGTGTACTGTATGGCGACTGGGTCCTGGGCAACCAGAACAAGGAATGGGCCAAGGACTCCCTCGGTCAATTCCGGATACCCGATCACTTCTGCCCGGTGACGGCCTCCGCTCGGCCTGACGACGAGTAGCCACTGGGTGAGAAGACGTGAACCGACCGAGAAGCCGAGGAGGTGGAACCAATGGAACAGGAAAACGTCGAAGGCTGGGTGACGGAGAGCCTTCAAGGCGTCATCGAGCGCATGTTCGGGCTGCTGATCGACAGCGGTGCCCGAGGCCCCGTCTGGGGTGAGTACCAGGGATCACCGACGAGCACCCAGACCGTCATCGACCAGGGCGTACTGCAGCTCCAGAACGTCTTCAACCCACTGGTCCTGTTCCTGGCGACGCTGGGCATCCTGCTTGCGGCCGCCCGCCTCCTGTGGACCCGTCGGCTCGACCCGATGATAGACCTGATTCGCGGACTGCTGACGGTCATCGTCGCCACCTTCGGCGGACTGTTCCTCATCTACGTCCTGTCGCAGTTCAGCAGCGCGTTCACCTCGATGATCCTCGGCGCGGGAACCTACCGGGCGCCCTACGACAACGGCTCCGGGCTGGACCGGGAAGTGAACTTCCTGTACGCCGCGCAGGAGGTCTACCCGAGCATCATGCGCGTGGGGGTCGTCAACGATCTGGGCTTCGGCGACAACGAAATCTCCCGCGGGGCAGTGTCCTCCATGGTCGGACTCGCCGTGATCCTCGGCGTGATCGCCCAGATGGTCGTCCTTACCCTCCTCGACGCGATCATCTACCTGATCGCCTGCCTCCTTCCGCTGGCCGCAGCCAGCGCCATGATCCCGAACCTGAAGCTCCTGCCGAAGGTCATCGGGTGGCTGTTCGCGTGCCTGCTGTACAAACCCCTTCTCCTCATGATCTATCTCTCCGGGCTCGTGATCCTGGCGACCGCGGACGACTACGGAACGGATGGCGAGGACGGTCTGCTCCGGTACCTGCTGGGAGCGGCGATCATGCTGCTGGCCACCGGGGCCCTCCCCGTCCTGATGAAGCTCATGAGCTCGGGAAGCATGTGGGCGATGGCCTTCCTCGCGGGCGGCGTCAATTCCGTGACCGGTGGCGGCGGTGGCGGCGGAGGCGGAAACAGCAGCGGTAGCAGTACCAGCGCCGACTCCGCCAGCACCAACGCCCAGTCCAACAGCTCGTCAGCCGACAGCGGATCCGCCAACGCCCAACAGGCCGCGGCCGGGGCCAACGAACGCGCCGCCGGGGTGTCCCGCAACCTCGACGGGGGCGGCACGGACACGGGCGGCGACGCGGCCGCCGTGACGGCGGCGAGCGCGGCCGGCACCGGAACGGGAGCCGCGGGCACGTCGCCCCTGGGAACACAGGGGCAGTTCGCCGGCCTGGACGGCGGCGGCACGGACGGTGCTGCGAACCCCGCCGGAGGCGCGGCCGACGGCGGTACGAACGGTGCGGCGAACCCCGCCGGAGGCGCGGCCGACGGCGGTGCCCCCGGGGCGACGGAGGTGACGAGTTCGACCGTCAGCGGCTCCGAGCAGTCCTCCAGCCAGACGGTCGCCTCCGGCGCCGACGACGTGGCCGGGGGCGCGGATGCGGGAGGCGGATTCTCCTCGGCCGGTGACGGCGGGGGCACGGCGCCGGGCCCGGACTCACCGGGCGGCGCGGTCATGGTCTCGGACGGCGGAGGCGGGGCCTACGACGGGGGAGGCGCGGTCTCCGGTGGAGGCGCAGGGGCCCCGCCCACCGGAGCGGGCTCGGATTCACTCGCCGACGGCGCAGACGGAAGGATGGTCTAGGTGGTTCGCACGTACGGAGGTTGGCGCCGCCGACGCAGCATCGGGCTGTTCGGGCTGGGGCTCAACGCGACCCTCATCCTGTTGGCCGGCCTGGTCGTGCTGATGCTGTCCGGCATGTTCGCGCCCACGTTCGCCCTCTACTTCCTGCCCGTCATGGTGGTGGCCTTCCTGCTCGCCGCGGTACCCGTGGGGGGCGAATCGGTGCTCAGCTTCCTGCTGACCCGGCTGCGCTGGTGGTGGGCCAAGGTCCTCGGACACACCCGCTACCGGGCCGGTGTCATGGTGGAGCACCCCAGGGCCTTCCAGCTGCCGGGCGTCCTGGCGCCCGTCACCCTGCTCTCCTGCGAGGACGGCAGGGGCGGCCGGTTCGGCCTGGCCTGGAACCGGCGCCTGGGGCACATGACCGCGACGGTCCTGGTCTCGTCCAACTCCGTGTGGCTCGCCGAGCCCTCCGACGTCGACACCTGGGTGGCCAACTGGCACCAGTGGCTGGCCTCGCTCGGCTACATGCCGTGGATCCAGTGGGTCACGGTGACCGTCGAGTCGCGGCCCGCGCCCGGCAGCGCACTGCGCGGCAACGTCGAGGCCGACATCGACCCGCAGTCCCCCGCCGCGGCACGCCGGATCATGCGCGACCTCGTACTGAACGCCCCGACCGTGAGCGCCCAGGTCGAGACCCGGATCAGCCTCACCTACGACCCCCGCAAGTTCCCGGTGGCGCCCAAGGACCGTATGCAGGCGGCGGTGGAGATCAGCGGCTACCTCAACCAGATCGAGACCAGTCTCGCCAGCACGGGGGTGTCCGTCCTGGGGCGGGCCACCCCCGAGCAGCTCGTCGCCATGGTGCGCACCGCCTACGACCCGACGGTGCTCAGCGACGTCAGCACCATCCTGAGCGACAAGCCCCAGGACATCGGGACCGTCGACTGGACCGACGCCACCCCCGTCGAGGCCGAGGTGCACCACGACCGCTACACCCACGACAGCGGGACGAGCGTCTCCTGGATCTGGCAGGAGGCGCCGCGCACCCACGTGACGAGCACGGTGCTCGCCGAACTGCTCTCGCCCACCCGGTGGGTCAAGAGGACCACCCTGCTGTTCCGGCCCTGGCCCGCTGCCGCGGCGGCGCGCGCCCTGGAGCACCAGAACGCCGCGGCCCAGTACAAGAGCGACCTGTCCGCGCGCGTGCGCCACCGGGTGAGCGCCCGCGACCGCCAGGACGTCGCCTACGCCCAGCAGGCGGCCCGGGAGGAGACGCGCGGAGCCGGTCTGGTGCAGGTCAGCCTGTACACGACCGCGACCGTGGACGACGGGGAGAAGATGCGGCAGGCGGTCGCGCACACCGAGTCCGCCGCCGAGACGTCACGGATCCGGCTGCGCCGCGCCTGGGGCAGCCAGGACGTCGCCTTCGCCACGACCCTGCCACTCGGAGTGTGCCCGCCGTTCCTCATTCAACGCGGCATGGGTTAGAGAGGAAGACCGATGTCGATCATCGACCGGCAGAGCGGCCGGGAGGAGCGCCGCCAGCAGCGGGCGGAGCGCAAGCGGCTCAAGGAGAAGCGTGAACTCCAGGAGCAGGCCAGGCGGCCGGACCGCACGAAGGAGCGGGAACGGGAGGTCGTCGCGCCCCTCCTGGGCTGGCGGCACCGGGGAGGCGGGGCCTCGCCCAACATCCCCAACGCGATCGAGTACCAGGCGACGACCGCACAGGTCTGCGGACTGTTCCCGTTCGTCACGAGCAGCAAGCCGCCGTCGGTCGGGACTCCGATCGGCCGCGACCTGCTCTCAGGAGAAGCCGTCTGCCTCGACCCGATGGCCTGGCTGCGGGCCGGGCTGGTCACCAACCCCGGATGCTTCGTGCTGGGGCAACCGGGCACCGGGAAGTCGACCTTCGTCAAGCGGCTGGTCACGGGCGCGGTCGCCTTCGGTTCGCAGGCGATCATCCTGGGCGACACCAAGCCCGACTACACCGACCTCATCCAGCACCTGGGCGGGCAGGTCATCCGGATCGGGCGCGGCCTGGACCGGATCAACCCGCTCGACGCCGGACCGCTGGGCTCGGTGATGGACCGGCTCTCCGACGTGGAACGGGAGAAGCTGCGCTGGGAGGTCCGCTCGCGGCGGATCTCCCTGCTGATGGCCCTGTGCACGCTGATCCGCGAGGGCCGGATCGACAACTCCGAGGAGGTCGTCCTCGGCGCGGCCGTGGATCTGCTGGACGAGCGGCTCTCCGGGCGCCAGCCCACGGTGATCGACGTGCTCGAAGTCGTGGAGGAGGGCCCCGAGGCGCTGAGGTCGTTCGCCCGGTCCGACACCCGCGACCAGTACGACAAGCGCGTGGACGACCTCGTCTTCACGCTCCGGCTGCTGTGCACCGGTTCCCTGGCCGGGGTGTTCGACGGGCCGACCACCAGGCCGATCGACATGGAGGCGCCCGGGATCAGCGTCGACATCTCCCGGGTCGGAGCCGCCGGCGACAAGCTGCTGACCGCCGCGATGCTGTGCACCTGGAGCTACGGCTTCGGCATGGTCGACGCGGCAGCGGTGCTGTCCGAGCACGGCCTCATCCGGCGCCGTTCCTACATCGGTGTGATGGACGAGCTGTGGCGGGCCCTGCGCGGCGCCCCCGGACTGGTGGAGTTCGCCGACTCCCTCACCCGGCTCAACCGCTCCAAGGGCATGTCGTCGATCATGGTGACGCACTCCCTCAACGACCTGGAGGCGCTGGCCTCCGAGGAGGACCGTGCCAAGGCCCGGGGGTTCGTGGACCGTTCCGCCATCACGGTCCTCGCCGGTCTGCCTCCCCGCGAGCTGGCCGCGGTCAACCGGATCACCCCGATGACCGCCCCCGAACAGGGTCTGGTGGCGTCGTGGTCCTCTCCCGACTCCTGGCAGCCCGGGGCACGCCACCCCGGCCGCGGCAAGTACCTCATCAAGACCGGCGCGGAGCGGCTCGGGATCCCGGTGCAGATGACGCTCACCCGCGACGAACTGCGCCTGTACGACACCGACCAGGCGATCCGGGGAGAGTGAGACCCGACCATGGCTCGCGAGAAACCGAAGTACCAGGTCCGCGGCGGCGCGGCCGCGGCCGGCGCACCGCCGCTGCTGATCCTGCTCGCCCTCTGGGGCACCGTGGGCCTGCTCTTCCTCTTCTGGCTGTCGGCGCGGCTCGTGGCGGCCGTCGCAGGAGGCTCCGTCGGCTCGTTCGGCGCGATGTGGGTGGTCTCGCTCGTGACGTGGGACACCGGCACGACCTGGCCCGGCACTCCCAGTGGGGCGGTCGTGGCCGTGTTCGCGGTCCTGTCCACGGTGGCGTCCGTCGGGGCGTGGCTGTTCCTGCGGTGGCTGAGGAACACGCTGTACGGGGAGTCCGACGCGATCGCCGCGCTGAACAAGGACAACGACACGGTCGGCGAACTGGCCCGCCCCGAGGCCGCGGAGAAGGCGGTGCGGCTGCGCAGGCGCTCGCTGCGGGGCATGAAGGGCAAGACCCTGCCCGAGCCCGAGGTCGGACTCGTCATCGGTGACATGAAGGGCACCGGCAAGCGCTCGGGGCCCCGCCTGTACGCGTCGTGGGAGGACACGGTCCTCGCCTACATGGCGCCCCGAGCGGGCAAGACGACCGCGATGGCCATCCCCTACGTGCTGGACGCTCCGGGCCCGGCCCTGGCCACCAGCAACAAGGGCGACGTGTGGGCGGCCACCTCGAGGATCCGCGAGCGGACGACGGGTGAGCGGATCTGGCTGTTCGACCCCCAGCACATCACCCACCAGGGGCAGGACCTGTGGTGGAACCCGCTGGCCAACGTGCGCAGCGTGGAGGACGCCTACCGCCTCGCCGGCCACTTCGTGCTCACGATCGACGACGACTCCAAGAAGGACATGTGGGGTCCGGCGGCCCGCGCCCTGCTCTCCCAGCTGATGCTCGCCGCCGCCCTCGGCGGGGAGGACCTGGCCAGGGTCGGCGTGTGGCTGCACGACACGAAGCTCCCCCAGCCGGTGGACATCCTCTTCGAACACGGCTTCACCGCCTACGCCGAGGCGCTGCGCGAGACGCAGAACATCGTCGCGGAGACCCGTGACGGCATCTACACCACGGCCCGCACCGCCGCCCGGTGCCTGGACGACCCCGAGATCATGCGGTGGGTGACACAGCCGAAGGACCTAGTGGCGCCGGAGTTCGACCCGCGCGCCTTCGTCGTCTCCCGGCAGACGCTGCACCTGCTCAGCAAGTCGCGCGCGGCGTCCGCGCCGCTGATCGCCGCCCTGACCGACGCGGTCTTCCTCGCGGGCGAGGAGGCGTCCGAGGGGCAGGGCGGCAGGCTCGACCCGCCGCTGGTGGCGGTCCTGGACGAGGCCGCCAACATCTGCAAGATCGCGGACCTGCCCGACATGTACTCCCACCTGGGATCGCGCGGGATCGTGCCGGTCACGATCCTCCAGAGCTACCGCCAGGGCGTGCGCGTGTGGACCGAGAACGGCATGGAGGCCATGTGGTCGGCCGCGACGGTCAAGGTGTTCGGCGCCGGTCTGGACGACCACAAGATCGTGGACGCGCTGTCCAAGCTGATCGGCCAGCACGACGTGTCGACCTCGTCCTACAGCTACGGCCAGAACCAGGGCAACTTCTCCGTGCAGCTGAGGCGCCAGGAGATCATGCAGGGCTCCGACATCCGCCAGATCGACAAGGGCGAGTGCCTGCTCTTCGCCACCGCGGCCAAGCCCACGCTGCTGCGAATGCGCCCGTGGTACCGGACACCGAGAGCAAAGCTCGTCACCGCCGCGATCAAGGAGGCCGAGGAGCGGATCACCGCCGGAGCCCGTCTGCGCTACGACACGCCCACCCGTCGGTGAGAAGCCGGACAGGACCGTTCGACCTGAATTGACAGGAGTTCCCCATGGCAGACCCTGGAAGACTCGAACTCGTCCGGGACGCGTTCCGACCGAATCGCCAGACCATCCGCACGAAAGCCGACAACAGGGTCAGGAACCTGGACCGCGAACGCGAGAGTGCCGACAGGCAGCAGGACGCGACCGTCAGTCGAGCCGACGCCCTCGCTCGCAATGTGAACGTTACCGACCAGGAGCTGGTGACAGCGGCCGAAGCGGCCGGAGGTCGTGCGAAGGCCACCGCCGACGCCGCGTTCAAGGCCTTCGGGGACACGGTGGAGGGACAGACGAAGCGGCTCCGCGAGCTCAGGACTCGGGGGACGAGCCGGGATCTGGAGGCGGCTCTCCGGGGCGTCGATACCGTCATGGAATCGGCGTGGCGGAAGTTCCGCGAGGGGCTGGGGTCGGCCGAGGCGATCGTGCGTGAGGCGAAGGAGTCCCTCGGCACCTCGGCTCACCAGCTCCAACCGGAACGGCCGAAGCTCCACGGACCGACGGCGGACGCCCTACTCGTGGAGCGGTGGAACGAGACCGCGCGGAGCGCGCACACGGCACAGGGTCGGCTCCAAGGAACGGCGCGGGACACACTCCGTGCCGCGAGGTCGGCTCAGCGAAGGCTGGGCCCGTCCCAACACAGGAACCGGACTCAGAAGTGAGTCCGACCACGCGGCGCGAACCCCCGGCGCCGACAGCCACATCCACGTTCCTTATCGACAAGGAGTGACGACATGGCAGGACGTACCAAACGCACACTGGACTTGCTCCGCCCTTCCCGTCGTGATGTCGAGTTCGAGGCGGTAGCGACCAAGACGTTCTTGGCCGGGGAACTGCAGAACGCGCAGAACAGCGCCGACACGTTCAACGACCAGGCGGCGGCCCTTCTCCTCGAACTGGACGTCTCCCACCCTGAGTCGAAGGACGCTACCAACGAGTACAAGGCACAGGTGGCCAAGGCGGTGGAGCAGGTGAGGCCGGCGGCCGCCGCCTACATGAAGACGGTCAAAGAGAACATGGACAGGGTGAGTGCTGCCCAGTCCATGGAGACGAGCTGGACGATGGAAAACACCCTCCGCCTCGTCGAACTCTCGATGTCTGAGGCCCGTCAGGATTTCAACGGGGCCTGGCGATCGGCGCAGGCTCTCGTGAAAACGGCGGCGAAGACACTCACGGACCGCGTGGCCCGAGTCGCCCGCACCGCGAAGCAGGCCACAGCACTCCGCGACACGCCGCGCCGGCCGAAGCTCGGCGGGCCGGCGAAGGACACGTTGCGGGGACGTCATGCGGCTCACCAGCGAAAGGCCTCCGCTGACCGTCGAGGTGGAGCGCGCCGATGAGACGGGCACCGCGCAGTCGGCCTCCGGTGGCACAACGCACGTCCAATCCGACCCGGTAGAAGGTGAGCGATCATGGCTGCCCCCACTGAGGCCCCACCGGCCCCCCATGTCGGAGAGGACCGGGCGACGCGGCACGAGAACAGCAACGCCAACGCCAACGCCGTCATCTCCCAGCGAGGAGGTTCGACCAGCGCATCGAGCGCGAGGTCGGCTCGCAGCGGGAACGGTGACCACGCCTCGGAGTTCACCAGCGCGATGGGCTCGATCTACGACATCTCGGCGAAGGTCCTGGACTTCGTGACAGGTATCTTCTTCGGACTGCTCAACTTCGCGTTGAGCCTGGTCAACCTGCTCGCCGGGCGCCCCCTCCGCCGGTTCTTCCGGTGGCGCCTCAGAAAGGGCCGCATACCGACCCGCGCGCGGACCAGAGCGCGAATCAGGCAGGCCAGGAGGGCGACGAAGTCCATGGACAGGGCTCTCGGGAAGGTCCGGGAGCGCGCCGGGGCCTACGTGGGCGCGGCCAAGATCCAGCGTGCACTGATCATCTCCCAGGTGCGCGAACGTGTCGCGGGCGAAATACGACAGGCACGGCACCAGCGCGACGTGCGCGTGGATGAGGCTCGCGTTCGGGCCGGTGGCCTGGTCGTCCAGGCCAAGGTGACCGGCCGCAAGGCAGTCCAACGAGCCGAGAACCAGAAACGGGACCTGATACGCAAGGCGGACGGCAAGGGCCCCGAGGCCGAGCGCAGGGCTCGGACCCAGGGGGAGGCGATAGTCCGGCGGGCCAAGCTCGAGAGCGGACAGCGTGAGCAGAGGGCGACGCGCAGGGCCGACCAGATCATCACCAACGTGCGCAGGGCCGAGAACGCGAACGTCCAGGCGACGATCCGCAGGGGCACGGCGGACCTCAGAGACGTGGTCCGCCAGACCGACCGGCTGGTACGCACGGCTGAGGATCGGGCCGGCCGCGCCGTCGCCGCGGCCGAGTCGGCACACAGCGCCTACAAGGACCAGGTCAACGAGCGCGTGAAGGACCTTCAGGCCCTGCGCAAGGACAAGAAGACCCCGAAGGCGGTCGCCAAGGAAGTCCTCCGCACGGACAGCAGGACGGCGGCCGCCCAACGGAAGCAGTTCAAGGCCGGAATGGCCGCGACCAACCCCGCGAGCCTGCCCAACGTCCAGGTGAACGCCACGCAGAACGCCCACCTGGGACGTGCCGGAGGGCCGACCGGGCCGCGGAACGGACCCAACCGACCGACTCTGCACGCACCGGGGCTTCCCCGACAGCAGGGGCGCACGACCGCACAGGGCCAGGGGGCCAACTCCAACGTGGGACGGCTGCGACGCCCAGCGCCTCAGCGCCAGCAGAGGGCGGGGAGGCGCCATGGCACCGCCCGTCCGTGACACGAGCGTACGCGGGCCCCTACCGAACCCGTGGTCCACTCCGCGCCCGGACGGCGGCTGGAGTGGTGTCGCGGCGGGGGGCCACCGGGCCCGAACGAGCGCCTGGAGGACGTTGTGAGCCCGAAGCACACGAGCCTGCTCACCGACGAGGTGGCCGAAGCGCGGCGGCTCACCGCCGCCCGGTTCGCCGAGCTCAAGGCCAACATGGGCTCGGAGTCCGGGGACAAGGGCGGTGGCGGCGGGAACAAGGACTTCGCCGAGGCCCTGCTCCTGGCCGTGATGGGTTCCACTGTGAGCCGTACCGGCCTCAGCAACCAGGGGTCGCTCGCCAGGGCCGCCGTCCACGGCGCCCTCCGCAAGCGGAGCGAGCAGAGCAGGGGCGCGGCGTTCTTCGCGGAGGAGCACGTCGGATACTCGCCCAACGTCGCCATGGCCGCGCTCGGCCTTGCCCGCAAGGCCGACCCGCGCATGGTCGCCCAGGCACTGGGCGTGGACGTGGCCCGGGTCCGCCAGGCGCAGCAGAGCCTGCGGCTCCAGGACATGGACGGGGTCCTGCGCGCCGACTACCACACCGGCGTGATCGAGCAGGCGGCGCGAGCCAACCTCTGGCAGCAGGGCCCGGGCGGCCCGGACACTCCGCCCGAGCAGGTCTGGCGCCTGGCCCTGGACGAGAACACCGATCTCGGAAAGATGAGCGCCCGGGACCTCGCCCAGGTGTGGTTGAGCGCCGCAAACTCCCAGGAGCCGGGCGCCCGGGAGGCGCAGGAGAAGGCCTTCGACGCGCTGGCGGAGAACCACCACCTGGAGATCGCGGAGTCCATCGAGCGGCACACCTGGAAGGACGTCAACTTCGTCGGCGACCCCCACTCCTCGCGCATCGACGCCAACTCCGTCATGTCCGCCGCCTCTCCCCAGGCGGACGGCCGGCCCATGCAGACGATGGAGGAGGTGTGGAACAAGGCCATCCCCGCGGTCAAGGACCCCGGAGCCGACCCGAACAAGGTGCGGGACAGCGTCGAATCACTGATCGCCGCGGCTCTCGACGGCAAGGCGCCGGGCGCGAGCCTGCTCCAGGTGGTCAACGACGCCAAGCGCATCCCCGGGTTCACCGAGGCCTACAACAAGGGCCTCGAGAAGTCCGAGGCTCGCGCCGCCAAGGGCGGCGCCGACACGTTCCCCCAGGGAGAGGCCCTCCTCTACGCCCTGGACAAGAACCGCGGCTTCCCCACGAACGAACCCCGCGACCGCGACCAGGACGTGCGGGCGGTCAACGCGGGCGGGGCCGCGCTCCGGTCCCCGAACGATCCCGCCGTGGCCGCCGACCCCCGCCTGGTCCTGAGCGAGGGTGCCAAGCTCCCGAAGGGCGTGGGGCAGGTGAGGCTGGGGCAGGAGCGCCTCGGCGCCTCCGCGGTCAACCGTCCGGAGGTCGGGCTGGCCGAGGCGGACGCCCGGCGGACCGGCGCCGCGAAGGGTTCCACCGATGTCCGGTCTGCGAACGGCGCCGGGGTTCGTGCCCGTCACGAGGACGGCCAGGGCGTCCGTGTGGACAGGAAGGAGCGCCGCGCGGAGATCACGGCGGGCAACAGGCATTCCGGTGAGCAGCGCCAGAACTACCTTCGCGGCAAGGCCGCGAGCACCGTCGGTGGCGACTCCCAGCCGCCACAGGGCAAGCGGGCGGCCCAGGCGGCCAAGGTCCGGCTGATGGCCTCGCACAACCGGCACCGGCGCACCACCGCGAGCACGACGACGCGGCGCACCACCACGACGACGACGCGGCGCGGCGCCGCCCGCTGACGCGGGGCCTTCCCCGCGTACCCGACACGACGAACCCTGAGAAGAAACGGCGCAGGACATGAGCACTGAGCAGGAGCACGAGGCGGGCGGGACGGCGGACGTTCGCCTGTCGGACCGGGAGGAGCCCGCGTACGCGGAGAGGCTGACCGCAGGACCTCCCGGTGTCACCACGGAGGCGCCGGGCGTCGTCGCCGCGGTGAACCAGGGGGACGGCGCCGCCGACGCCCTGGAGGACGACGACGAACCCGCGCCCGAGCCCGTGTTCAAGAACGTCGAGGAGTTCGTGCGCCTGCGGTTCCTGCCCGTCTACGTGCGCCCCGAGGGCGGACAGTTCCGCTGGTGCAAGGAGTGGTGGCGCCACGCCGAGGCGGTCTCCCGGTTCCAGGCGCTGTGGCACGCGTGGGAGGTGCTGCGCTGGGAGGCGGGCACCGGCATGGCGGTCTGGTACCGCGACCACCTCGACTTCCAGATGAGCATCCTGCTCGGCGACAACGGCCCCTTCCGCGAGTGCACGTCGCGCCGCCACCAGGACCCCCGCCCCCTGCCCGCCGACCCCGCTCCCGAGGGGTGGTTCGAGGACGAGTGGTGATCCGTTCGCGGACGGCCTGACGCCGGGATCAGAGGGGCTCGTGGCACTTCCACGGGCCCCTCTCGCCGTGTCAGCCGATGTTCACCCGGGCGTCGCCGCGCGGCCCCCCGACGAGGGCGGTACCGTCCACCGGCGTCGATAGACAGGTACCGCCCCGCCGCCGCGGGGAACGGCGGACCTGAAGGGTGTGCGGGTGGACCCCCTGCAAGTGGCACTGACCCTGGGCAGCGCCTTCATCGGCGCGACCAGCCTCCTCGTCGCCTCGGTCGCGCTCGGTGCGCGCTGGGAGGGACGGGACGAGGCGGACCTGATGCTCGCCGAGGCCAAACGCTACGACCTGGCGGTGTCGCAGGACCCGCGCGTGGTCGAGGCCGAGGCCCTGCGCGCGGCCCTGGACGCCTACGCGTCCGCGGACCGCCCCGTGCAGAAGGCCCTGGAGAGCGCCGACCAGAGGGTCGGCCAGTCCGAGAACGAGGCCGACGCCCGGGAGAAGCGCGTCCAGGCGAACTTCGAGAAGCTGAGGGACACCGAACAGGGCGTCGACCAGCTCCTGCGGCTCAACCGGCCCGCGGGCGTGCGCGGGGCCCTGCGGGAGGCGGGCCGGGGGTTGGCCCAGCCGTTCCGGAGCCGACACGCGCCGGAGCCGACGCGCCGGCCGGTCCGGGGAGCGCGTTCGTGACCGGGGCGCTGGTGCTCGGGACCGCCGCCGCCCTGCTCGCCGCCGCGCGCTGGGCGCTGACCCGCCGCCACACGGCCCGGCGGGTGTATCCGCCCCGCGGAGTCGCCGAGGAAGCCCTGCTGGCGGGCGCCGAACGGTCCCTGGAACGCTCGCGGGCGCTCGGCGCGACCACGGGCCACCTCTGGGCCTGGCGCGATCTGCTGTCCGACACGGCGACGGAGGCGGCGACGGTACCGCCGCCGTCCGAGCCAGGAGCGGTCGGCGGATCGGACGGCACCGGCCGAACGAACGGCACCGACGGCCGGCTCGACACGCTCCGCCACGAGCTCGACGCCGCCGAGGCACGGATACGAACCGCCCTCGCCGACCTCGACCGCCACGCCGGAGCCCAGCGGAGGAGGGCCCCGTGGAGTGGCTGATCGCGGCCGGCGCGGCGCTGGGGTCGCTCGTCGTGACCGCCGCCGTGGTGTTCCGCAGGAGTCTGGGCAAGGCCCGCCGGGGCGGCCGGGCCAAGGTCGACCACATCGCCAAGGAGGCGGAGCGGATCCGCGCCGCCGCGAACCGGCGCCTGCTGGAGACCGAGATCGCGCTTCCCCGGCTGCGGGTCGAGGCGCGGAGCAAGAAGCAGGCCGGGACCCTGCACCGCGACGTCGACAGCCTGCGCACACGGCAGAGGACGGCGGAGGAGCGGGCCCGGCGGGCCGCACAGTCCTTCAACGCGATCCCGCGCCGGCACCGGGACCTGCTCCACCGCCTGGACGAGGCCGGACTGCTCGTCGAGACGCCCACCGGCCCGATGATCGACACCCGCGGCCTCTCCGGACGGGCCCTGGAGGTGGCGGCGGCCGTCGGACGCGACCTCCAGGAGCTGGAGTGGTACCGCGAGAACGGCCTCAAGGACGGCATCAGCGGGCCGTTGGGGACCCCGGCGTTCACCGAGGAGCGGGCGCAGGCCCTGCGCGAGGAGTTGCAACGCCCGGGCCGCGTGGACGAGGAGGGCCTCCGGGAGCGGACGCGGCGGGCGGTCTCGGGACACGATCTGCTCACCGACGCCCCGGCGAGCCTCGCCGAGGCGGTGCGGGGGCGCACGGGTCCGGCGCGGCGCATCAGCGTCACGGGAGCCCGCGGGGGCGACGACCGCACCCCCGGGAGGGCGTTGTGAGACGAGGAAGGGGGCGGTCATGGGCCCGCTGGACACCGGTGACCTGATCATGCTCCTGGTCGCGGTCGCGACCGTGGCGGTCTGCGTCCGGGTCGGCGCGGAGTCGGTCGGGCGTGTGCGCGGCCACCGGCTCGATCACCCGTCAGCACTGCTCGGTCTGGAGTCGCGGGACGAGGAGCAGGCGCTGCGGCGGAGCTACTCGGAGCGCCGGTACGCGCTGGTGGAGGCGGCCGGGACCCGGATACGCGCGGGCGCGCGGCTCGGCGGCGAGCCCGACGCGGATGGGGGCGCCCCCACGCCCGTACGGGTGGTGGACGACCTCGACCGCGCGCTCGCGCTCCTGAACGCCGAGGAGGAGTCGGCCCTCGCACGGGTCCAGGCCGGCCACGCCGGCCGGCTGGCCGTCGCCGAGCGCGAGCGCGCCCGGGCGTGGTGGCTGGACGTCGCCTGCGCGGGAACCGCCGTACTCCTCGCCGGAGGGTCGGTGGGAGCGGCGGTCGCGGCGCTGCTGTGACGCCGCAACCTCAGCGCCGCTCCGGCGCGTGCCTTCCCCCGGGCGCGGTGCGCCCGGGGGAAGGCAGGGGGTGGTACCGCCGGGGAGGCACCACACCCGGGAAAGGGGGAACGTCGGTCCGGGACGGTCAGACCTTGGTGGCGCTCCCCTTGTAGCGGGCCAGGTCCTCGTCGGTCCAGCACTCGACGTTCTCGATGTCGGGCATCCGGTCCTTGGTGAAGACAGGGTCCGCGCCCTGCTTGCGCTGCTGGACGAAGTCCGTGAGCAGGCGGCAGGCGATGGGTGCCAGCACGGCCAGCGCCGCGAGGTTGACCAGGGCCATGATCCCCATCGTGGTGTCGGCCAGGCTCCACACCAGGCCGCCCGAGCCGATCGCGCCGAGGAAGGTCACGATGACGACCAGCACGCGGAAGCCGGTGCGGGCCGCCGGGTTCTTCGTCAGGTAGCCGACGTTGGCGTCCCCGTAGAAGGTGTTGCCGAGCACCGAGGTGAAGGCGACCAGCAGGATGATCAGCGTGAGCAGGTGCAGAGCCCAGGGGCCCAGGTTGGTCTCCAGGGCGTTCTGGGTGAGGGTCGGCCCGGCCTCCTCCGTGAAGGTGGGGTTGGAGACCAGGATGATGAAGGCCGTGGTGGAGCAGACGATCAGCGTGTCGAAGTAGACGCCGAGGGTCTGCACGAGCCCCTGCTTGACCGGGTGGCTGACCGAGGCGCTGGCGGCGGCGTTGGGGGCCGAGCCGAGTCCGGCCTCGTTGGAGAACATGCCGCGCCGCATGCCCTGGACGATCGCGGTGCCGATGCCGCCCGCGGCGATCTCGCGGATGCCGAACGCGTGGGTGATGATCTCGGTGAACACGACGGGGATCTGGTCGATGTTCATCGCGACCACGGCCAGGCCCATGAGGAGGTAGATCCCCGCCATGAACGGCACCAGCAGCGTCGCGGTCTTGGCGATCCGGCGTCCGCCGCCGAAGATGATCACGCCGGTGGCGACGGCGAGCACCGCGCCGACCGCGTAGGAGATCCACGACGCGGCGTCCGTGCCCGAGGCCGTCGACACGGTGTTGGCCACGGCGGCGGAGATGGTGTTGCTCTGCACACTCGTGAACACGAGGCCGAAGGTCACGGTGATGACGATGGCGAAGAGCACGCCCATCCACCGGGAGCGGAGCCCGTACTCCATGTAGTAGGCGGGACCGCCGTGGTATCCGTCCGCGGACCGGACCTTGTACAGCTGGGCGAGGGTGGACTCGACGAAGCTGGCCGCGCCGACCAGCAGGGCCATGGCCCACATCCAGAAGACCGCGCCGGGACCGCCGAGGGCGATCGCCGTGGCCACGCCGGCGATGTTGCCGGTGCCGATGCGGGCGGCGGCGGACACCGCGAAGGCCTGGAAGGCCGAGATCGGTTTGCTCCCGTCGGGAGCGAGTCCGGGATCACCGCGCATCGCGCGGAACATGTCGGGGATCATCCGGAACTGCACGGCGCCCGATCGCACCGTGAAGTAGATGCTCAGAATGAGCAGGAGGGGGATGAGGAGGTAAGCCCAGAAGGCATCGTTGAGGGCGACGATGCCCGCGTTCACTGCATCCACAGGGGGACGTTCCCTTCGTCGTCGGCGGAGACGGCGTTGTCTCGCTCCGCGACCGGTTCTTGTTCCGCAGGGGGCAGGGCGGAGTCGGGTCTTCTGCTGTCAGGACACAAGGGGTGGCCGCTGCCGCCGAGATCGTCGTCGGCAGGACACCCGGGCCGCCCGTGGATCGCGGGTGGTGGGCCGCGGACTAGGTAACGGCAAATCCGCCCGGACCGCAAGATAGATCACGAACGTGCATGGCCTGTGCCACTCCGGCCGCCATCGGACCGGTGCGGGCACAACGGACCCTGGGGCTGTGTGCACACCCTTCGGCGCCCATGAGCCACGACCGGCGCGTACCGCACTGGACTGGCCTTTCCCCCGCAGAGGGCATCCCGCACGTCCGTACGGTACGGATCACCCGCGCGTCGGCCGCACCGTTTCCGGGACCGAATTCCAACGTGACGCGGATCACTCACATCAAGGTTGAAGCGATGACTCTGGACAACCATTCGCACACATTGAGCAACTCTCGCGATTTTCGATGTTATAAAAATGAGACATGTTGCCAGCGTGTTAACTAGTTCGCTACGCTCGCCGCCGTGGTACAAATCCGTATAGCTCTGGCCCAGACCAACCCGACCGTGGGTGATCTGGAAGGTAACTGCGACAGCGTCGTCGCTCACGCTCATCAGGCGAGCGACGCTGGAGCCCATCTCGCTGTTTTCCCCGAGATGGTCGTCACGGGATACTCGGTCGAGGATCTCGCCCTGCGGGACGCTTTCGTATCCGCATCCACTAAAGCAACTCACGCCCTCGCTGAACGGCTTTCCGCCGAGGGCCTCGGCCACCTTCCGGTGGTCGTCGGATTCCTCAGTCGCAGGGAGGGCCAAGGACCGCGGTTCGGACAGCCCTCCGGCGCACCGCAGAACTCGGTCGCGGTCCTGCACCAGGGGCGGATCCGCCTCGTGTCGGCCAAGCACCACCTGCCGAACTACGGGGTCTTCGACGAGTTCCGGTACTTCGTCCCCGGCGACACCCTCCCGGTGCTGCGCCTGCACGGGGTCGACATCGCGTTCGCCATCTGCGAGGACCTCTGGCAGGACGGCGGTCCGGTGGCCGCCGCGGCGGCGGCCGGGGTCGGCATGCTCGTCACCCTCAACGGATCGCCGTACGAACGCCACAAGGACGACGTCCGTCTCGCGCTGTGCCAGCGCCGTGCGCGCGAGATCGGCGCCACCATCGCCTACGTCAACATGGCAGGCGGCCAGGACGACCTGGTCTTCGAGGGCGACTCCCTGATCGTCGACGCCGACGGCGACCTCATCGCGCGCGCACCCCAGTTCGAGGAGGCGCTGCTGAGCACCGACCTGCGCCTGCCCCGGGCCCGGACCGGCACGGACCGGCTGGAGCGCACGAACGGATTCCGGATCATCCGGTACACGGTCTCCGAGGAGCCCGTCGCGCCCTACGAGTCGCGACCCCCGGTGCTGACCCCGCGCCGCGACCCGATGAGCGACATCGGAGAGGTGTACACGGCCCTCGTCACGGGCATGCGCGACCACGTCCGCAAGAACGGCTTCACGTCGGTCGTCGCCGGAGTCTCCGGAGGCGCCGACTCGGCCCTGACCGCGACGATCGCCGCGGACGCCGTGGGGCCGGAGAACGTGCACGCCCTGGTCATGCCCGGACCCGACACGAGTGAGGCGGCGCGCGACGACGCCGAGGAGCTGATCAAACGCCAGGGCCTGACCCGTCGGCTCTACCCCGTGGGCCAGTTGTTCGAAGCGTTCGAGTCGGCGATCGCCGTGGACGGCCGGGGGCGGCGCAACCTGCTGGCGCAGGCCCGCGGCGCCCTCCTCATGGCCCTCTCCCAGGACGAGGGCCACCTCGTGCTCGCCTCGGGCAACAAGACCGAGCTGGCGACCGGCATGTGCACCCACTACGGGGACGCCCTGGGGGCGTACGCGCCCATCAAGGACTGCTGGAAGACCCTGGTGTGGGAGCTCGCCCGCTGGCGCAATGCCCAGGACGCCGGCGAGGGCCGGTACCCGCCGATCCCGGAGCGCTCCATCACCCGCAACCCGCTCGGGGAGTGGGACGCGGCCGCGCCGGACGCCCCGGAGCCGCCGAGGTACGAGATGCTGGACGGTCTGCTGGACGCCTACATCGGCACCGACCAGGGCGGTGCGGCGCTGACCGCCGCGGGCTTCGACCCGGGCCTGGTCGCACACGTGCTGCGCATGGTCGACCGGGCCGAGCACAAGCGCCGGCCCTACCCGCCGGGGCCCAAGATCAGCAAGCGCAACCTGGGCAGCGACCGGCGACTTCCCATCACCAACCGCTGGTTGGCCTGAGGCCGTAGCCGGAGTGGAGCGTGGTGCGCGAGTGGCTGCTCGGGCGGCGTCCGCCGCTAGGGCAGCCACTCCGCGACGTATGGTTCGAGCAAGGTGCGGCACTCCCGGGACATGTGGTCCGGCGTCACCGGGGCCAGGCGCCGAGGTCCATGACGAGGATCGAGACCATGGCGACGACGGACAGCGCGATCAGGACGGAGTCGAATACCAGGGAGAGGCGTCGCCACCGGCGGTGCTCCCTCATGCGTTCGTCGGTCTCGCGGTCGATCCGCTCGTACTCCTGTGCCGTCTTCGCGGCCTGGGCCTCGAGAAGGCCGTCCAGTCGCTGGAGCTGGTCCCGTTTCGCGGGCCCGTCTTGACCCGCGACCATGGAATCCACGACCTGCTGCTTGCGATCGACCACCTCCACCCGCTCCCTGAGCATGGCGTAGGCGATGTCCTGCTTCTTCCTGTCCTGTTCCGTCCTTATCGCCAGGCCAGAGGCGAAGAGGCCGCCCTGGCGCATTCTCGAATAGGACATGACCACGATATAGGCAGCGACAGCGAAGAAAACGTAGGCTACAACTTGCTGGTACATTGAACTCTTCTACCCCCGACCCGGCCGATACATCCGCTCTGTAGACGCAAAAGTCACCCCAGGCCCTTCTTCGGGGTCTCCCCGTTGCGGGACGAGAACCCGTCCCACCTTCGTGCCGATATATGGCGGTTCTTGGTGTCCGTTGCCCTGATCGTCGCGGCATCGGATTTCTCGCGGATCTTGAGCTCTTCCGAAAAAATCTTCCGCTCATCCTTGGGCAGTTTGACATTGTGCCCGTTGCCCGCCTGGGCCGTCAGGATGTACATCGAAGCCGACATGGCGTTGTTCACAACGAGGTCGTCCTTGGTCTGCGGATACGGACGGTACGCCTCATTCGCCCAGGAGTCGAACTTCCACCTCTCGTCATTTCTGACGTAGGCACCGCTCTTCAAGGCGTCCACGACGGAGATATCCCGGCTCACATCATCGAATTTAAATGACTCCACAACACTGTTGTTGATGGTCCAGAGGTTGTCTCGGAAGGCCTCCACGGCCCACGTCAGGCGCGCAGCGGCTTCCTCCGTCATCTGCGGCTTGTGGCCGGGAAGGAATTTAGGAAGACGATTGCCCTTGATAGGCCTGATAGTGACCTTCGTGCGCGGATCCATCATGTCCCAGAAGCTCTGGTCGGTCGCCCCATACCCCTTCCACCTGCCCAGGTAGTCGACGAAGATTCGTGTCTGCGGGTTCAGCAGCATGTCGATCGCGTCCTGGGAGTAGGTGGTGAGCCGATGTCCCCTCTCATACTGGAAAGCGATTTGTTTGTCGAAGGCGACTTGTTGGTTCCACCGGGCGGTGTTCGATTTCACCGCTGCGGCATAGCCCCTGATCCGACGGATCTCCCTGTTCTCCTCGAGAGTATGCTGCATCTCCTCGACTCTCGGCTTCAGGGCCGCGGCCACCCTGAGTCCGACAAAACCCAAGATAGTGAACATGGCCGCGAATGCAATGCTCAGGGCGAGTAGATTCATATCGAACTTTCGCAGATATAGTTCATACCTTGATTCATATGACCAGGTAGACCAGAATGAGCATCACGAGAGCCCCTGCGATCCCACATTGAGTGATGCTGACCTTCGCAACCGGCGCATCGCCCGCACCGGACCCGGTATCAGGCGAGGTCCTGGCGGACAGCGCCGCACGAACCTCGGACATGGTGAACGATATACGGTGATCGAACTGGGCCAACCCGTTCGATAGATCGGGCAGCTCTCTGCCGGTATCATCGATGATTTTGCCCTCGCCCTGCGTTCCAGCCGGCATGAGGGACGCGACCTCGTCGAGGACGTTGTTCTTCATCTGCACAGAATTTCTGGCGTTGGCCAGGAGTACACCTCTGCCCTCCGACTCCTTCGCCTCATGCATCATTATGGAAAAACCAGGAGAGAACTTCATGCGATAGACGCCCTTCCTGGCCATGGCCACCGTGATCATGATGCGCGCAAAGTAAAGCACGGCGACAAGTACGAACACATAGACCATCTCAGCCCTCCACAACTATTTCACCCACCATGGCGAAGCTCCGCCATGATTTCCCCGGAGACGACTACTGGAGGGCCTTGCCCCTGCTTCCCGGCGGGTCCGGCAGCAGAGGCCTGTTGTCCGAGTTCACTCCGAGGCTCCGAGCGGCCTCGGTGGAGGCGCCTCCATGTGCCTGCAGAGTTCTCTTCATCAGATCTCCGAGAACCGGGTCATTGCGAAGCACCCCCAGAATCCGGCCATTGGATTCGATTGACCTCTGCACGGTCTCGGCCGATTCTGCCTTGCCCCTCGTCATGATCTCGAACAAATCGGCTACCACGTTGTCCGTCATCTTGTTGTCGAGGTGCTCCTCCTGCGCCTTGAGCTCCATCTTCTTCGCGACGTGCCCTTCCTCATGGTCCACCAGATGGAGTTTGTTCAGCTTCATCATCCGTGAAGCCGCCACCAGTTGCCCGACGGCACTCCCCAGAACGCTCCCATAGATCAGCGTGCTGGCGATGGACTGGAAAGCATCGAAAATAACCTGCAAGATGCGGCTCCCGGTCTTCTTATCGGTTCGTGACCTGATCGCGCTTCGCCGACCGCACCGGGAAGGATCCGCCGCTGCTGATCAGTCGTTTCCAGGAGAGTCCCTGCCCTCGCCCGCCACCCTGGGGTGAGAGGCTCTTGATGTTGACGCTCGACATGGTGACTCGCTTCGGAGGAGGTGAGGAGGGGAGAGGGTCGGTCGAGCCAAGGCACCGTTTCTCTCGCGGGAACCCTGACTGAACACACGGTAAAACACCAGGATGGCGTACATCATAGTGCTGGCCAGAGATTTTGTCGCACTTTGGGGCCAATGGTTTCTCATGTCCGGTAGGGCACGCCGAAGAAGCCATGTCACCGCTGGTCAGATGCCATCTCACGTGGGTGCCGAACGCCGGAGCTGAGCAGGGCCGCAGGTGTCAGCCGCGGTCGGTGCAGACCTCGCTCGACGGGGCGAGGACGTCGGCGGACCGCACCGCGACGACTCGGAAGCAGTAGTCGACCTCGGCGTTGAGTCCGCTGATCTCCACCGTCGCGGTGCCGCTCTCGACGTCGGCCATCGTGGTGGACGCCGCGCCCACGGGGCCGCCCACCACGACGTGCGGTGTCTCTCCGCCGGAGTTGTCCGTCCAGGTCAGGGACACGCTGAACGACTCGTCGCTCAACTCCACCTCCGTGGGGGCCAGGTCGGTCACGGCTCCAGTCCCGGAACCGTCCTCCTGCCCCGCCTGTCCCTCCTGGCCATTCCGGTCCTGTGACTCGCCGTTCGGGTCCTGCTCGCCCTGGGCCGCGCCGGACGGGTCCTCCCCCGTGCCGGAGAAGGAACGCAGGGCCACGAAACCGCCCAGGACGAGTGTGACGACGACCAGCACGATCCCGGCCGCGGTGAGCACACCCGCCGGGATCCGGCTCCGGCGCGGTTCGGGGTCGGAGCCGGAGAGGTCGTCCCTGTACATCCAGTCGTCGACCGGCTCCGGTTCCCGCCGCTCCGGGCGTGGAGGGTAGGGGGTGGCGGGACGGGAATACTCGGCGAAGCGCGGAGTCGCCTGAGGGGGGCCATACGACGGGGTCCGCGCTGGGGTGGTGGGCCCGGTCATGTCGGCTCGGCTCTCGTGCCGCGGCTCCGGAGCGGGCGGCGTACCCCCGGAGCTGGAGGAGGGGAAGGCCGTGGGCGCTTCGGGCGGCGCGGGAGCGAGGGAGGCCATGGACGAGACGGGGACGGCGGGAACCGCCGTGGCACCGGACGGGGAAGTGGCCCGCTCCCCTGCGGGATCGGCGTCCTCGGCACCAGAGCCGTCGGAATCGGAGTCCTCGTCACGGTCGGACCCGGAATCGGCGTCCGGCAGCCCTCTGAACCCCCGGACGGCGGAGATCGGCTGTGAAACCGCTTCCGTCCCGATCTCGTCGGCTTGCTCGGAGGCGTCGGACTCCCCGACCCCGTCACGGTCCTCGGGCTCCGTGCGCGGCACGACGTCGGGGTCGGTGGTCCCGGGCTCCTCCCACCAGGCGGACTCCGTTCCGGCGACGGACTCGGTCGCGTCCAGGTCCTCCCACCAGGGGTCGTCCGCCGTGTCCTCGAAGGATCCGCGCCGCCCGAGCACCGGCGTCGGCACGGTCCCGGATTCGGTAGCCGCGTCCTCCCACCAGGCGTCGTCCGCGCCCTCCTCGGGTTCAGGCTCCTCCTCGGCTACGGCCATGGCCGCATCGGGCCCAGGTCCTGTGTCCGGCTCCGGTTCCGCCGCAGGCTCCGGCTCGGTATCCGCCTCCGCATCCGGCCCGCGGCCCTGGGAGACCGGAGCCGACTCCAGGCGCAACTCCCGCGCGAATTCCGACGCGCTCCGGGGCCGAAGCTGCGGGTCCTTGTCCATCGCCCGCCGCAGGGCCGACGCCAACCACTCCGGCACGTCCTCGCGGGACAGTGCGGGTACGGGGGCCGTGAGCACGCGGTTCCTGTACTCCCCCACGCTGACGGCCCCGTCGGCGTCGTCGAACGGAGCACGCCCTTCCAGGAGGGTCCACAGGGTGGAAGCGAGCCGGTAGACGTCCGACGCGGGCCGGGGGTCCTGCCCCCGGAGTTCCTCCGGCGGAGCGTGCCGCAGCGTGGCCCGCGAGTAGTACACCGGGGGGAAGGGGTGGCCCAACGGCAGTGCCGAGCCGAAGTCGATGAGGGCGGGGCCGGACGGCGTCCTAAGGATGTTGGCCGGGGTCACCGCGTGGTGCAGCATCTCCATGTCGTGCACAGCGGCCAGGGCCTCGGCCACGGCCACGCCCACACCGGCGACCTCCTCCACGGACAGCGGGTCGTCGCGTTCCAGGAGATCCTGGTAGCTGCCGTCCGGGCTGTGCTCCATCAGCAGGTACGGGCGACCCTCGTCCGTGGTCCCGGCCCGCAGCAGCGGCTGGACCCCTGGACTGGCGGAGAGCGCGTCCCACAGGTCGTGCTCGGTCCTGCGGTTCAGTTCCGGGGACCGCTCCAGGAGCTTGACCACCACGGGGGCGCCGTCCGACTCGCGCTCTCCCTGGTACAGCGTCGCGGCGGCACCGCAGTACAGCGTGGTCAGGGAGTGTGTGTCCGGAACCGGCGACCGCGCCGACTCACGACGGCTGTTGCTCCGCATGCTGTGCCTCCTGCCCCAGGGCCCCGCGAGGACGCCCGTTCCCATGGCCGATGCGGCCCGCCCCACAGTACGAGGTGGCGCCTACGCCGCGTGCCGGACCGTCGACCGGAGTCTCTCGCCGCTCCGCACGGAGTGGAGGGTACGACGACACAAGCTTCACGTCCGACGTGCCACCGTCGATCCTGATGCTCCGGGCGCCGGAGAAGTTCGCGGCCCAGCGCTCCGATCCGGTTGGGGATGACGCCTTCTCCCGTGTCGGGTGTGCTATCCGGCACCGTCGGGCGGGGGCAGGGCCGGCGAACGGCGGGGTCAGGCCGTAGGGGGCTTCTTCTTCAGGCTTTCCTGCGACCTGCGAGCATGTGCGAGCAGACCGCCCTTCCGGCGGTCCTCCTTCTGCTGCTTCGCCGCGTCGGCCATGAACGACCCGGCGTCGCCTCCCCGCCGGGAGGCCCGTGATCGTCTGAAAGCGGCTCCCGCGTCCGTGGCACCCAGACTGGACGTGCTGAGCCTGCCCTCCTTCTGCGTGTCGTTGGACTCCCTCAACGCCTTGATGACGCCCCTCAGACCGACCTTGTCCGGGTCCTTCACCTGGGCACCTCTCTCTCGTAGCTCACGCGAGGGCCCGGACCGGCGACCCGCCGCGCGGTGCTGGAAGGGTAGCGGAGCGGCCCACAGCAGGGAAGGACACGTGGCGACCGCGAGGGCCGACGAACCGCGGACTCAGGGCCGGAGCGGGGCGGTGGCACGGTCGGACGACCCCAGAGCGCGGTGAACCGACAGGGGGAGACCGCCTCCGTTCCCGCCGCTATCATCCACACATCAGGCGGTCGGGGCTCCCCCCAGCCCGGACTCCCCCCGGATGGACCGGACGGATTGGACCCCCCATGCAGGAAGCTCATCCGCAGCCCGAGACCACCGATCCACACCGCACGGCGCTCGACGCACTCGCGTCCGGGTACGCGGAACGACTCGACGGCGTCATGTCCGCCCCGGACGCGACCGGCGCTCAGGTCTCCTTCTCAGCGATCCCCTCGGACCTCTTCCAGAAGGCGTTCGACGCCTGGAAGGGCACCCATCGGT
This sequence comes from Nocardiopsis sp. Huas11, assembly GCF_003634495.1. Classification (GTDB taxonomy): domain Bacteria; phylum Actinomycetota; class Actinomycetes; order Streptosporangiales; family Streptosporangiaceae; genus Nocardiopsis. The sequence continues at coordinate 2,043,570 of NZ_RBKY01000001.1, forward strand.
ACGCGGCGCGGTCGCGCGAGCACGCGAAGCGGGGGGTCTATCGCTTCAACCCTCACGAGCCCCGTGATCTTCAGGCGGTCGCCGACGTCCTGGTGGGCCGCGGCGACTTCCTCGCGGCGGCGGCCGTCCACGCCGAACGCGCGAAGCTGCACCACGACACCGTGAGTGTGGAGACCCGCGCCCAGCGCGCGGAGGTCGAGCGGACGGTCGCGGGACTGCTCGAACGGGCCGACCGGCCCGGTGACGCCCTTCAGGTGTACAAGGTGGCGCTCCAGCGGTTCGAGGCCGGGCCCGGGCGCCGCTCCGAGTCGGCCCGGTCCTGTCAGGAATCGATCTCCCGATTGGAAGCGCGATCGTACGCGGAACAGCGGCTCGCACAGGCGCGGTCCACCGACGCGGCGAACAACCTCGCCGCCGAGCGAGAGCGTCTCACCCTTGAGGCGGTCGAATTCTTCCAGGGCGGCCAGAGCACGGACGGAGTCCGCAGACCGAACTTCCGAAGCACGGAGGAACTCTCCCAGACACTCGAACAGCACCTCCGGGACGGGAAGCCCGCGAACGCGGAGATCCTAGCCAAGGAGATCGACTTCCGGTTGGCCGGCCAGGAACCCGGCCCCCACTTCCTCCGTAACCGGACGGCACTCGCCGAACTGCGCGAACGACGGGGCGCCGTGATCCCGGCCGAACCGCTCCGGGAGAGCGTCTACCTCACGTCGGTCCGGATGTACGGGCACAGCGACCCTAAGACGATCGAGGCCGCGCGCGCCTACGTCGACAACCTCAGATCGGAGTACAACCTTCGAACGCCGGAGATCTACGCCAAGGCCTACGCTGTCGCCCAGAGCGCGAGGAGGAAGGCCGACCACGGCCGTCTGGGCGATGCCCTCAGATACCTGGCGTCCCGGCGCAGAAGTACCCCGCCCGTTCCCAAGGATCTGTACGAAGCGGCCATGAAGTCCCTGGAGCGCAGCGCCATGGAGGCGGGTAAGGACGCGCGGCGCACCGCGGACCAGCTGCCACCGCGGCTGTACACGAACTCCCAGCGCGGGCTGAAGGGCGCCGTGGGCCGGGTCCGAAGGGGCGGAACACAGCACGGGGCGGCCACACGCCGCAAGGCGTTGAACGACGCTCCTCGGGTCCACCGCTCGGGCAGGTGAGCCCAGTGCCGGATCCGCGTTCCGCCGAGCCGCCCGTGAACGGCACCGACCCCATGGCGGAGCTCCGGGCACTGGAGCGCTCGGCCCTGGACGTCACGGCCGACCACGCGCGGCTCGCGGCGCGGGTGGAGCGTTTCCTCTCGGTCCAGGAGGCGCGTCTGCTCAAGGAGCGTTCCGGGCCCTCCCGCATGTTCGTCGTGCGGGCCGGCGACCTGGTGCCCACCGCCCTGCGCCGCCGAGGACTCGCGGCACTGGACCGGCGTGACCACGCGGCGGCGGAGGTTCTCCTGGCCGACGCGGCCGAAGCTCGGAGCCGGACGACCGACCGTCTGCGGCGGCTCCTACCGACGGTCCCCTCGCTCCAGTGGGAGGTGGACGCGGGCGAGCGGCTGCTGTGGACCATCCGCTGGGAGATCGGGAAGGCCCAGAGCGGGCGGGGCGACTGGGCCCGGGCCCGCGAGACCCTCGCCGAGGTCCTTGACCACGTCGGCCTCGACGGTCGCTTCAAGCCGGTACGCCGGGACCTGGACGCGGTCGACGCCCAGATCCTCAAGGAGACCTTGCGCGGGCGCGGAAAGACGGTGCGTGCGGCCCTCCAGGGCGCGCGACCGAAGTCCCGGAGGGCCCTCAGGCCGGGCCTGACACCGGAGGGGGCCACGACGCTGGGCAGGAGGCCGACCAGAAGAGGGGCACGGTAGCCCGAACGGACGGCGCGGCCGTCCCCGATGCGGTTGTCCGGGTCAGGTGGGCTCTTCGGTCGGGTCCGCGGAGGGGTCGTCCTCGGGGTCCGCCGAAGCGTCGGTGTCGTCGGTGCCCTCCTGCGGGGGCGGGCCGTACACGAAGCGCTGCCGGTCCTGCACGAGGACCGCGTGCCCGCTCTCGGTGACCGCCTCCACGTACGACGTCAGCTCGTCGCTCACCGTGTCCATCGTGAGGGCGTCCAGCACCAGCTGCTCGTCCTGGTCGTCGTTGGTGCGGATGTCCCCGTAGAACATGCCGTCGTGGGCGAAGGCCAGCGAGATGGACACGTCGTCGTCTTCCAGCGTCCACAGCACCTCGCCGGTGGCCGTGTCCACCGCGATCGCCGTCGCCTCACCGCTGGCCTGGGGCAGCATGAGGGTTCCGGTGGCGGCGTCGTGGAGGCTGCCGGTGAGCCCGGCCGGATCGAACGGCCGGCCGACCGGATTGGTGCCCGGCTCCCGCAGCGTCCAGAGCAGCTCGCCGCTGTCGGCGTCGTGGGCGGACAGCGTCGACGGGGACTCGGCCAGCGCCCAGCGCAGCAGGACGACCTGGTCGCTGTCGGCGTCGGGGTCCGCGTCGGAGCCGGAGGCCGAGTCGGAGGCGGACTGCTCGCCGCTCTCCTCGGAACCCTCACCGTCTGCGTCACTCCCGGAGCCGTCGGAACCGGAGGCCGAATCCGAGTCCGAGGCGTCGTCGGAGGCGCCCGTGTCGCCCTCGTCGCCGTCGCCCTCCTCGTCCGGGTCCTCGATGGCGGGGTACACACCGACGACCTGGGGCGCGGGCAGGGGTCCGGAGGCGGGCAGTCCGAGGTCCTCGTCGTGGCCGGAGACCGCCCACAGCTCCTCGCCCATGGCTTCGGAGCCGGAGTCGGGGTCCAGCGAGCGGGCCTGGAGTCCGGCGCCGCCGTCGGAGAGCAGCAGCAGGTCCTCGCGAGCCGCGACGGGTACACCGGTTCCGGGCTCGTCGTCCGCCGAGTCCGTGTCGGCGTCGGTGCCCTCGTCCTCAGTGCCCGTGTCCTCGGAGGGCTCGTCCTCGGGGGCGTCCTCTTCGGAGGTCTCGTCCTCGTCCGCGTCGCCGTGCGTGAACTCGTACTCCCACAGCACGTCGCCGCCGGCGTCGAGCACGGTGTACTCGCCGTCGGGCTCGTCGAAGCTCCACTCGTCGGGATAGCGCACCACGACGCCGTCGAGGTAGGTGTCGCCCGTCTCCTCCGGCGACCACACCCGCTCGCCCCGTGCGTCCAGGACGAAGGGCACGTCGTCGGTGTCGGCCATGAGCATGACCCGTTCGCCGTCCCGGTCCTCGGCGAACCCGCGGAAGCGCGCCTCGTCCTCCCAGAGGGTCTCGCCGGTGGCGGCGTCGTGGAGCAGGTGGCGGTCCTCACCGTCGGAACTGATGAGGAAGGCCGCCCCGACGGGGCTGATCCGCACACCCATGGGGTCGTTGAGGATGTCGGGGGCCTCGGCGCCCTCACCGTGCAGGTAGCGCAGGAGCTCGCCCTCGATCCCGGGCGGCGGGTCCCCCTCGAACTCGGTGGGGATGGGGGCCGGTTCGTCCTCCGGCTGGGGCTCCGGATCCTCCGTGTCGCCGGTGCAACCGACGACCAGCAGCATCACGAGGCCACAGGTGAACGCCTGGGGCACTCCTGGGCTGCGCATGGACGGTGACTCCCCGCGAACGACGACGTTTACGGCAAATCCTAAGCGGCGGGGCGAACCCGGGTACACACGTCCGACTACTCGTTACGCATGTGTAAACGTCGTTGCCCGCTGCGTCACGGCTCCACTTCGACGACCGTGGTGCCCTGGACCTGGTGTTCCGCCCGTCCACCGGTGATCTCGGCCAGGCGGATCTCGAAGTCGGGAAGGTCGGCTTCGGAGAGCGCGACCTCGATCCGCACCCGCTCCTCGTAGGCGACCTCGCGCACGGTCACGTCGGAGCCGCGCAGGTCGCTCTCCAACCGCCCGCCGAGCACGTAGTCGGCGAACACGTCCACGACGAGCAGTTCCCGGCGCTCCAGCACGCCGACCTCGTCCACGGCCGCGGAGACGGCGTTGCCGTAGGCGCGGATGAGTCCGCCGGCACCGAGCTTGACCCCGCCGAAGTAGCGGGTGACCACGGCGACCGTGTCGGTCAGCCGACGGTGCCGCAGCACCTCCAGCATGGGCACCCCGGCGGTCCCACCGGGCTCGCCGTCATCGCTGGACCGCTGGACCCCGCCGTCGTCACCGAGGACGTAGGCGGTGCAGTTGTGGTTGGCGTTCCAGTGCTCCTTGCGGCGTTCGGCGATGAAGGCCCGCGCGGCCTCCTCGTCGTCCACCCGGGCCAGCGCGCAGATGAACCTGGAGCGCTTGATCTCCAACTCGTGCTCGCCGCCGCGTCTGATCGTTCGCATGTCGCCTGTTCAGCAGGTGTCGTGGTCCCCGCCAGTCTCCCACTCCCACCCACGGCCCCACCGATCGACGGCCCCCGTCACCGTCCTGCGTCTCTGCAGCTGGATGTATTTCAGCACGGAGTCCAACTCAGCCCGGTTCTGGCTCCGGTGATTCCGACGGGGAGCGTCCCGCCCTCTGGTGTCCGGTCCCGAGTCCGGACTCTCCTCGGCAGGCCACCGATCGTCTCCGCGCCCAGCTGACCCATCTCGGCACGGCGCCGACGCGCTGACCGCGCGAGCACCGACCGCCCGCCGCTCCGGGGTGGGGTTGTCCCGGAGCGGCGGGGCCGGGCGTGCGCACGCGGGCACGGCGGGGACCGTCAGAGGCCGAAGACCCACAGCACGGTCGTGTACATCGTCAGCACGATGAAGACCACCGCGAGGATGTTGAGCAGGGCTCCCGCCTTGACCATCTGGCCGATCCGGACGTGTCCGGTGCCGAAGACGATCGCGTTGGGCGGCGTGGCGACCGGCAGCATGAACGCCATGGTGGCGGCCAGCGCGACCGGCACGACCAGCGTCATGACCGGCAGGCCCAGGCCCAGGGCCACGCCCGCCATCACCGGCACGAAGATCGAGGCGGTGGCGGTGTTGCTCGTGAGCTCGGTGAGCAGCAGCACCAGTGCCGTGACGATGAGGATGAACACCCACCCCGGCACACCGGCCAGCTCTCCGACCAGGTCACCGATCCACAGGCTCAGGCCGCTCGCGCCGAACTGGGCGGAGAGGCTCAGGCCGCCGCCGAACAGCAGCAGGACGCCCCACGGCAGCTTGACGGCGGTCTCCCAGTCGATGGCGCGGATGCCCCGCGCGTTGTCGACGGGGATGAGGAACAGCAGGATCGCGGCGGCGATCGCGATTCCACCGTCGGTGATGCTCCCCAGCCAGGGCAGCGCCGCGCCGACGGTCTCGGTGTCCGCGAGCAGCGGGATGGTGATCCAGGCCAGTGCGGTCAGGACGAACACCGCGAGCACCGTCCACTCGCCGCGGGAGAGCGGGCCCATGTCCCGCAGTTCCTGGCGGATGTGGGAGCGCGCCTCGCCGATGCCGTCGGAGGAGGGCGGGTAGACGACCTTGGTGAGCACCAGCCAGCAGACGACGAGGAACACGGCGGCCAGGGGGGCGCCGACGATCATCCACTGCCCGAAGCCCACGTCGATGCCGTGCGCGCTGGACAGGTACCCCGCCATGAACGCGTTGGGCGGCGTCCCGATGAGGGTGGAGACCGACCCGATCGAGGCGGCGTAGGCGATGCCGAGCATGAGCGCCGTGGCGAAGTTGGCGTCCGTCCGGCCCTTCCTGAACTGGGTGACCAGTCCGATCACGGCCACACCGATCGGCAGCATCATCATGGTCGTGGCCGTGTTCGAGACCCACATGCTCAGCACGCCGGTCGCGAGCATGAACCCGCCGATGATCGTGACCGGCCCGGTGCCGACCGCGCCGATGATCGTCAGCGCGAAGCGCCTGTGCAGGTTCCACCGCTGCATGGCCAGGGCGATGATGAACCCGCCCATGAACAGGAAGATGATGTCGTTGGCGTAGGGGGCTGTGACGTCCCCGATCTCGGTGTTCTCCAGGAGCACCGGGAACAGGACGAGGGGGAGCAGGGCCGTGGCGGCCAGGGGGAGCGCCTCGGTCATCCACCACACGGCCATGATGGTGGCCACCGCGGCCACCATGGCGGCGTTCGTGGACGGGTCGCCCTCGGGGACCATGGTCCCGTCGGCGTCGACGGGCAGGTTGACCGCCGGCATGAGGAAGTAGACGGCCAGGCCCGCGACCACGCCGGCGACGAGGCCGGTCAGTTTGCGGACCACGGTCGAGCGCGCCTCGCCCGCGTCGGGGTCGTGGGCGGACGGTGGGCTCTCGACGGGGCCGGGAGAGTGATCGGTACTCACAGAACAACCTTTCGATGTGACATCTGTTACATCTTCTCCGTTCCCTTCGCGCCCAACCGCCCCGTGGTACACACGTTCGGCCCCCTCGGCATGAAGTGTCCGGAGAGGGCTGCCCCGGGGACGGGCGCGCGCACAATGGGGGCATGGACCACGCCTCGATCGACGCCGCGCACGCCGCCCACACCCTCGCCGATCCGGTGCGCCGGCGGCTCTACGAGTACGTGGCGGCGGCCGATGACGACGTCAGCCGCGGGGAGGCCGCGGGCGCCCTCGGCCTCCAGCGGACGCTGGCCGCGCACCACCTGGACAAGCTCGCCGAGGCGGGGCTGCTGGAGGTCACCCGGCGCAGGGTGAACGGCCGCCAGGGCCCGGGGTCGGGGCGCCCGGCGAAGCTGTACCGGCGCGCGAGCCGCGAGCTCTCCCTGCACCTGCCGCCCCGCGACTACGAGCTGGCCGCGCGTGTGCTGGCCGAAGCCGTCGAGCGGCACGGCGCGGAGGACGCGCTGCACGCCGCCGCCCGCGAGGAGGGGCGCAGGATCGGCGCGGCGGCGCCCTCCGAGGCCGCGCTGCCGGACCTGCTCCGGGACCGCGGGTACGAACCGGAGCCCGCGGACGGGGCCCTCCGCCTGCGCAACTGCCCGTTCCACTCGCTGGCCCGGGCCTTTCCCCCGCTGGCCTGCGGCCTCAATCTCGAACTCCTGCGGGGCGTGCTGGAGGGCCGGGGCGAGGACGGGGAGCGGGCCCGCATGGACCCGTCCGAGGGCCGTTGCTGTGTCACGGTTTCTAAAAACAATGAACATTGACTTAGAAGCCTCCGCTGTGGTGTGCTCGTCCCCATGAGCACACCCACCCCTGGCTCCGCCGCCCCCTCCCCCTCCGAGCCCTCCTCCCCCGCGGCCTCCGGCGCCGAGGCGGCCCACCACCTCGCGCAGATCAACCTCGGGCTGCTCAAGGCCGAGCTCGACGACCCCTCCATGAAGGGCTTCACCGACCAGTTGGAGCCGATCAACGCCCTCGCCGACCACGCCCCCGGCTTCGTCTGGCGACTGATCGAGGAGGGCGAGGCCGACGCCACCGCGCTCCGGCCGTTCGGCCCGAGCACCATCGTCAACTTCTCGGTCTGGCGGGACGTGGAGGCGCTGTGGGACTTCACGTACCGGAGCGAGCACCTCGACCTGCTCCGCCGGCGGCGCACGTGGTTCGAGCGCATGGACGGGGTCCTGTTGGCGCTGTGGTGGATTCCCGCCGGTACGATCCCCACTGTCGAGGAGGCCGGAAGGAAGCTCGACCTGTTGCGTGAGATCGGCCCCTCCCCCGAGGCCTTCACCCTTCGCACCCCCTTCCCGCCCCCGACGAGCCATCACCAGCACGCATAGTTATCCATCGGGCGCCTTGGGTAACGTTGCGGGCAGGACAGCGACCACACCGGGAGACCCGTCATGCGCACCACCACGCTCACCGTCGGCTTGGCCCTCACCACGATCCTCGCGACGGGATGCTCGCAGGCGGACAGCACCGACGAGGACGTCAAGGCCCCCTCCGAGCAGTCCGTCCAGCCGACCACCTCGCCCGCGGTGACGGCGTCCATCTTCATGGAGTGGGACGAAGGAGCGGGCGCCGTCACCTACGACGAGACCGCCGTGCCGGTGGGCGCCACAGCCGACGTCCAGGTGCGGGTGGAGGCCGAGGAGACCGGCGTCCAGTTCACCGGCACCGGTCTGGAGGGCGACCGCGACTTCGGCGCCCACGTGCACACCCAGCCGTGCGGTGAGGACCCCTCCGACGCCGGCCCGCACTACCAGGACGAGCCCGACCCGGCCGCGACCGAGGACGAGCCGTCGGCGGACCCCGCCTACGCCAACCCCGAGAACGAGGTGTGGTTGGACTTCACCACCGACGCCGACGGCAACGCCGTCGCCACGGCCACGGTCGACTGGACCTTCCGCGAGGGCGAGGCCCGCTCGCTCGTCCTCCACGACCACCACACCAGCACCGAACACGGCGAGGCGGGCACGGCCGGCGACCGCCTGGCGTGCGTCACCGTCGAGTTCTGATCCCCGGCCCCTCGATCAGGCCGCCCCGGTGCCCACCAGCACCGGGGCACGGTCGGACCGGACCCGGCCGACCGCACCCAGCGGTCCAGCCCACGGCCGCGACCCGGCCGACCGCACCCAGCGGTCCAGCCCACGGCCGGGACCTGCCCTGCCCGACCCAGCCCGGCGTCCCCGGGCTCAGTCGGGCAGGATCCGGCGCAGGACCAGCCGCTCGCCCAGGGCCCAGGACGTCGAGGTCAGCAGGTACAGGACCGCGGCCAGCGGCACGAAGAGGGCCACCACCACCGTGCCGAACTGCAGATAGGTCAGCACGTGCGGGACCGGCGGCCGTCCCTCGGCGGCCGCCGCGCCGGCGCGCATCATCGGCAGCATCAGGTAGCGGCGGTTGGCCCACGCCACCAGCGCGATCAGCCCCACGAGCACCGCGAACACCGGTGCCACCAGGAGCCCGTCCGCGCCGCCCAGCATCGTGGCGCCCAGCTCGACACCGGCGAAGGTGTGCGTGAGCAGCGGCTCGTCGACTCCCCCGGCCCCGATGAACACCCCGTACAGGGCGATGACCACGGGCATCTGCAGTAGCCCTGGCATGCACCCGGCCGCCGGCGAGGTGCCCGCCTCCTCATAGGCCTTGCGCTGTTCGGCGACCAGCCGCTTCGGGTCCTTCCGGTGCTGGGCGGTGAGCTCCGCCAGCCGGGGGGCGATCCGCGCCCGCGCCTTCTCGGCGCGCACCTGGGCCACCCCCAGCGGGACGAGCACCAGGCGGACGGCGACGGTCAGGAGCACCACCGCGAGGCCGAACGACAGGCCTGCGGTGAACGGTGTGAGCCAGGCGGCGAGGCCCGACAGGAGGGTGGAGAGCAGGGACATGGCGGCCGCGATCGGCCCGAAGCTGTACAAGGTGAGGCCCTTCGTCCGTGGAACCGGGAACAGACGACGGGCCGCCCGGACCGCGCGCGCGAAGGCGCGCGGACACACGCGAGAGGACACGGGAGTGTGCTCGGTCAGGCGGCCCGTGGGGCATGTGCGCTGGAGAACCGCCCCGCTGCGCGGGGTCGGTGACCGGGCACGCCCCTAGGCCGTGTTCTCCGAAGCATTCCGGACTCGCGATCGCCAGGCTGTCTCTCGCTGTGCCTCCGCGCTCGTGCGGCACGAGCCGGCTGAACTTCGCACGTCGTCTTGCGAGAGATGGCCAGACGAGCGCGAGCTCATCCGAAAGCCTTCAGAAGTACACGGCCTGGGCCGCGCCGGGTGCGCGGGGGCGTGGTCGGCCCGCCGCGTCGGGATCGCACAGGGTGATGACGGGCAGCCGCCGGGACCTGCGGCGCATCGCGTGCGCCGTCCCGGTCGCGGTGTCGCCGGTGGGCACCGCACGGGCGCCGAAGAGCACCGTCCAGGCCAGGGCCGCGCCGATGGCGAGCGCCAGCAGACCGAGGGACGAGGGCGTGGCCACCAGTTCCGTCGGGAGGGCGCCCAGGAGGAGGAACTCGGCGAACGCGAGCAACAGCGTCACGGCGGTCCCCCTCTCGGCTCGGTCTCCCCGATCCTAACCGCGGCTCCACCACCCGACAACGGACCCTGCTCCGAGAAATCCGCCGACACTCCGCCGCCCCTCCTCTCCTTTCGCGTCGACCTGTAGCTAAATGACACAGAGTAATCAACTCCGTTCTCTCCGGATTCAGTCCTGTCCGGACGGGGACGGCGGAAGAGGGGAACCCCGTGCCGATTCGCCCTGCCAACCTCGCGACCATGTCCGCCACGATCGCCGGAGCGATCTCCGGTCTGTCGCGCAAGGGGGACGAGACCGCCACGGTTCGGATCACCTTCGAGTCCGGCCACCAGCAGACCGTGAACAACGGCGGCTGCCGCCCGCTGGAGACCGGTCAGGGCGGCGTCACCGAGGTCGCCACCGAGGCCAGGATCAAGTTCGCCCTCTTCGCCGGCACCAGCTGCCAGGGCAGTCGCGCCCTCGCCTCCGGCCACGGGACCGTGTCCTTCGCCGACCCGGTCCTGGCCGGAGCCATCGTCATCGGCTGACGGGCCGAGGGCGGGCCCGGGTCAGCCGTCGGTGCGGCGCACCGCTCGGGCCGACCGGTCCGAGCGCGCCAGGCGGGCCGGGTTCCCCGACCGGATCGAGCGCCCTGGAAGGCGGTCCGTCCGCCGGCCGTCCCGGACCGTGAACTCACCCGACACCAGGACGTGCTCGATGCCCACCGGGGCGCGGCGCGGCTCGTCGTAGGTCGCCCCGGCGGCGACCGTGTCGGGGTCGAAGACCACCAGATCGGCGATCGCGCCGAGGTGGACGACCCCCCGGTCGGTCAGTCCCAGGCGGCGCGCCGGCCGGGAGGTGAGGTGCCGGACGCACTCCTCCAGGGACAGGACGCCCAACTCGCGCACGTAGTGCCCGAGGTAGCGGGGGAAGGTCCCCCACCCGCGCGGATGCGGCCGGTCGCCGACGAGGATGCCGTCGCTGCCCGCCGTGTGGGAGCTGTGCCGCATGATGGTGCGGATGTTCTCCTCGTTGCCGACCTGGAGCAGGCACCCCGAGCGCAGCTCGTCCGCGACGAGCAGGTCGGCGTAGACGTGGCCGGGCTCCTGCCCCCGGCTCTTCGCGAGGTCGGCGATGGAGGACCCCACCGCCCAGGACAGCGCCGGATCGGCCACCCCGGTGACCACGATCGCGGACCAGTCCATCGGCACGCCGTGGTTGCCGTCGGTCCCCTCGACCTCGACCTCGTGCAGCACCCGCGCTCGCGTGGGACCGTCCCGCAGCCGTTCCAGGGTGGCGGCGGTGCCGCCCGCCTGGGCCCAACTGGGCAGCGGCGCGCCCAGGTAGGTGGCGCTGGCCTGGTAGGGATAGCTGTCCAGCGTGACGTCGAGCCCGTAGCGGACCGTGGCCTCGTCGATGGCGTCGAGCACCTCGGGCGCGCGTCCGCGGTTGATGGGAAAGTTGACGTGGCAGTGCGCCAGGTGGAGGGGGACGTGGGCGCGGCGCGCGACGTCCAGGCACTCCTGGTAGGACTCCACGACGCGGGAGCCGTAGTTGCGGTGGTGGGGGCAGTAGTAGCCGCCCCCGGCGCGCACCGGCCCCAGGAGGTCGACGATCTCGTCGTCGGTCGCGTACATCCCGGGCGTGTAGGTCAGCCCCGTGGACAGCCCGAGCGCGCCCTCGGCCATGCCCTGGGCGACCATCGCGCGCATGCGGGCGGACTCGGCCTCCGTGGGCGGCCGGTCCTGGCCGCCCACCACCGCCATGCGCACGTTGCCGTGGGGGACGAGGCAGGCGGCGTTGACGGCGGCGCCCTCGTCGATCCGGTCGAGGTACTCCCCGACGCCGCGCCAGGAGTGGTCGAGGTCGGGGGTGCCGTTCCAGGCCGCGATCTGGGTGCGGATCTCGTCCACCGTGCCGTCGGTGACCGGCGCGTAGCCCAGGCCGTCCTGGCCGAGGACCTCCAGCGTGACGCCCTGCAGGGTCTTGGCCTCGTGCGCGGGGTCGGCGAGGATCGCGAGGTCGGAGTGGGCGTGCATGTCGATGAAACCGGGAGCCACGACCAGTCCCCCGACGTCGACGGTCTCGCCGGTGCCGCAGGCGCCGCCGGGCGGAGTGATGTGGCTGACGCGGCCGTCCCGTAGGACGAGGTCGGCCTGGCGGGCGGGGCCACCGGTGCCGTCCACCACGCGGCCGCCGGTGAGTACGGTCTCGGACTGCACGGTTCCTCCGTTCGGGCCGCGACGGGCCGCATTCGGTGTGACCCAAGATACGCCGTGGACCGATCCCGCACAGGGCTTCGGCGAGGTCGGCCGCGGCTGCGCCGTCCCTCCGCCTCGACCGCGCGCCGGCCGCGTCCCGCCCGGGAGAAGGGACCGCCGGTCCGGGCCGGTGCCCGGGCCGACGGTGTCAGGACGGGTCGCGGCGCACGCGCAGCACCGTGTCGCGCACCTCGTAGACCTTGCCCTCGATGGTCTGGGAGTTCAGGCGGGCGTCGCCGACGACCACGGACCAGCCCGAGTCCGGCAGCAGGGCGACGAGGTCCTCGGCGGTGTAGAACATCTCCCGGTCCGAGGGCCTCGGTACGTGGTCGTCCACATCGGACGGGTGGTGGCCCACGACCAGCAGGTGGCCGCCGGGCGCCACCGCGTCGGCGAGCGCGCCGAACAGCCGGGCCATGGGCTCCGGGCGCAGGTGCATGAACTGGGCGGACACGAGGTCGAAGGAGGCCGCGGGCGGCGTCCACCGGGTCAGGTCGGCCTGCTGCCAGGTGATCCGGTCGGCGACCGCGTCCCCCCCGCTCACGGGCGTGGGCCTCGGCCCGCTCCAGGGCCACGGTGGAGATGTCGACCGCGGTCACCCGCCAGCCACGTTCGGCCAGCCAGACACTGTCGGCGCCCTCTCCGCTGCCCACGTCCAGGGCGCGGCCGGGTGCCAGGTCCGACGCCTCCGCCACCAGCTGACGGTTGGGCCTGCCGCTCCAGATCCGGTCCTTGGTGCGGTAGCGCTCGTTCCAGAAGTCCGCGCCCATCTCCTCGGGCAGGCCGTGCGCGGCGGACTCGGTGTTCTCGTGGTGCATCTCGACCACCTCCGCGCACCACTCTTCCCGCGCCGGCCCGTTTCGGCGAGTCGCCTTGCCGGAACGGCAAAACGGTCAGTCCTCGTCGGGGTCGTCGAACTCGGACAGGCACAGGTCGAGCATGGCCTCGATCCGGTCGGTGAGCTGGGCGCGCTCGTGAGCGCGCAGGGCCGTCCCGCCCTCGATGAGGCGGACCCTGGTCAGGCCCAGCAGGACCGCCGCCACCAGGGAGGCGTGGACGGAGGCGTCCTCCCGGCCCAGGTAGGCGGTCAGGGGGTCGAGCATGGCGGTCTTGAGGCGGCCCTGGTAGACGGCCTGCAGGTCGGGGTCCCCCGCGGAGTCGTCCAGCGCCCGCTGCAGCGGGGTGCCCTCGCCGTACAGGCGGCTGACGGCGTGCTCGGCCAGGCGGCGGCTGAGGGTGGCGGGGTCCCCGTCGATCAGGCCGGGGAAGACGCCGTCCTCACGCAGGATCTCGGCCAACAGTCCGCTCTTGGCGCCGAAGTAGCGATTGATGAGCGCGACGTTCACCCCCGCGTGCGAGGCGATCTTGCGCGAGGAGACCGCACCGTAGCCCTCTTCGGTGAACAGCTCCTTCGCGCTGGCCAGAATGCGGGCGCGCGTCACAGCACGGCCGCGTGTGGGCACCGCGTCGCCTCCGGTTCGCTCCGGACGGTCCATCTGAACACCCCTCGACGGCCATGATCTGGCTTCCAGGATTCCAGGTTGGCACCCGTCGGAGCCGGACGCCTACCGAAACGGGCAGACAGATACCGATTTGACAGAGTCAACAGCGTTTACATATACCTGTGAGAGGACGTCGCCCCCGGCTTTGCGCCGCGGGGCTTTTCGCGCGTCCAGGATCGGGGGACCAGGTGGAGCAGTCGACTCAACGGACGGAACGATCCGAAGGGCCCTTCGCGGACATCCCGCCCCCGGACACGGCGCGTAGCCGGGACCGGGCCCTGCCGCTTCCGGACGGCCCCGCGGCCGCCGCGACCCCCGAGCCCGCCGCGCCCTCGCGGCGCACCGTCCGCCGGATCATGGTCGGCCTGGTGCTGGCCATGCTCACCTCGATGCTGACCAACTCGATCATCGGCACCGCCCTGCCGACGATCATGGGCGAACTGGGCGGCCAGGACCGCCTCGCCTGGGTCGCCACCGCGACGCTGCTGACGATGACCGCCTCGACACCGGTGTGGGGCAAGCTCTCCGACATCTGGGGGCGCAAACTCCTCTTCCAGATCGCCCTCGTCGTGTTCATCGTCGCCTCGCTCGCCGCGGGCTTCGCGCAGGACGTCAACACGCTCATCGCCGCGCGCGCCCTCCAGGGACTCGGCGTGGGCGGTCTGGCCACGCTGCCGATGATCATCCTCGGCGACGTCGTCTCCCCCCGTGAGCGCGGCCGCTACGGCGGACTCATCGGCATGGTCTTCGGAGTGTCCACGGTCCTGGGACCGCTGGTCGGCGGCTTCCTCGTGGACAGCCCGCTCGGCTGGCGCTGGTGCTTCCTCATCACGGTGCCGCTGGCCGTCGTGGCCTTCGTCGTCATCCAGATCATGCTCAACGTGCCCTTCGTGCCCCGCCGGGGCGTGCCCGTCGACTGGCTCGGCGCCGGACTGATCTTCAGCGCGGCCAGCGCGATGATCGTGCTGCTGAGCCTGGGCGGCACGCAGTTCGACTGGAACTCGGTGCCGTCCTACGCCCTGGGCGCGGGCACGGTCGCGCTGACCCTGGCGGCCGTCGCCGTGGAGCGGCGGGCCGCGGAGCCGATCATCCCCACCCGCCTGTTCCGCGACCGCACGTTCGTGCTCTCCTCGATCGGGTCGGTCGCCGTGGGCGTGATGATGTTCGGCCTCATCATCTACATGCCGCAGTACCTGCAGATGGTCCACGGCATGAGCCCCACGGTCTCCGGCATGATGACGCTGCCGCTCGTGGGGTCGTTCCTGGTCACCTCGATCGGCTCCGGGTTCGCGGTGAGCGGCTCCGGCCGGTGGCGGATCTACCCGGTGGCGGGCATGCTCCTGTGCGTCGCGGGCTTCGCGATGTTGAGCCTGGCCCACCTGGACTCCGGGCTGACGGCGGTCGTCGCGGGGCAGGCGCTCGTGGGGCTCGGCTTCGGCCTGTGCATGCAGATCCTGCTGCTGGCCACGCAGAGCGCGCTGCCCACCGCGGACCTGGCCTCGGGCACGGCCTCGATCACATTCTTCCGCAACCTCGGCGGCGCCACCGGTGTCGCCGCGTTCGGCGCGGTGATGGTGACCCGCCTCAACAGCGAACTGGCGGCCGCGGCCGAGGCCGCCCGGGCACGGGTGGCGGCCGGCGACGCCGACGGGAGCGGAGGCGACGCGCAGGCGCAGGCGCTCTCGGCCGGACTGGCCGAGGCCGCGGAGTCGGCCACCGGGTCGCCGGAGCTGGTGCACTCGCTGCCGGGCCCGGTCCGCGACGTCATCGTGGGCGCCTTCGACCATGCCATGCAGGGCGTGTTCGTCACCGGGATCCCGGTCGCGGTGCTCGGCCTGATCGCCGTCGCGTTCATGAAGGGCACGCCGCTGCGCGGCGGAAAGGCCACGGAACCGGAGCCGGAAGCGGATGCGGATGCGGTCTCGGAACCGGCCCGGGAACGTGAACCGGCCCCGGGAGCGGAACCGGCCCCCGACGCTCAGAGGTAGCGGCGGAAGCCCTCGGCCGAGTTCTCGAAGCCCAGGGCGGCGTAGAAGCGGTGCGCACCGTGGCGGCTCTCGTGGGAGAGCAGTTCGACCTTGTAGCAGCCGGCGCGCGCCGCGCGGTCGACCGCGTCGTCCATGAGGGCGCGGCCGATGCCCCGGCCCCGGGTCAGGGGGTCGACCACCAGGTTGTCCACCACGGCCCAGGGCTGGGCGTCGTGGGTCAGGTTGGCCACCACCAGCAGGTCCAGGGTCCCGATGATCTGCCCGCGCTGCTCGGCGACCAGGATCGTGCGGTCGGGGTCGTTCTCCATACGCGTCCAAGCGCGCACGGCCGCGGAGGACATGCGGACGTGCGCGCTCTGCGAGTGGTCGGCGTCGCCGAGCTCACGGAGGAGCCGCAGGATCGCGCCGAGGTCCGACCGAATGGCCGCGCGGATAATCATGGCTGACGGCATCGTAGCCGACAGCCTGCGACAAGGCGGACGTCGGCCTACAACAGGCCACAAAACACCGGGGCGGGGACTGAGTCCCCGCCCCGGTCTTCGTCACGTCGACGCGCTCGACGCGCTCGCCCTACGGCTTGCGGATGACCCGCACGCCCTCGTCGCTCGTGGGCGGCTGAGCGGACTGCTCGCGCTCGCCCTCCGGGCGCCGGTAGACACCGGTGATGCCCGGGTCACCGCCGTCCTCACCACTGCCGGACGCCGGCCGGCCCGGCCGTCCGCCCTGCTGGCCCTGGGGTCCCTGCTGGCCCTGGGGTCCCTGCTGGCCCTGCTGCCCCTGCTGGGGCGAGTGCGGGTGCTGCGGGCCCGACGGCTGCCGGTCCGGCGCGGGACCCGCGACGCGGCCTCCCTGCGGCGGTCCGGCCTTGGCGTCGCCGCCCCGGGGCGCGTCCGGCTTCGACGGCTCCTGCGCGGGCTGCTCGGGCCTGGCCACCGGCTTGATGCGCACGGTCGCCTCGTCCGGCTCCTGCTGCACCGGAGTCAGCTTGGTGGTGGCCTCCTCCTTCGGCGCGGGCTCGGCCTTGGCGGCCGGCTTGGCCGAGTCGCCCGGCTTCGCGGGCTCGGCGGGCTTGGCGCCCCCGGGCCTGCCGGGACCCGCCGGCGCGGGCGTGGGACCGGAGGTCGCGGCCGGAGCCTCGGCTCCCGCCTCCTCACGGGAGAGCCCGGTCTCCAGCGCGCCGGCCTTGTCCTCCGCCGAGACCAGGTCCGCCAGCGTGGAGTGCATGTCCTTGAGGCGGCGCAGGGCCTCGGCGTGCGTCGCCGTCAGCGTGGCGAGCCTGCGGTCGGCCGTGTCGTGGATCTTCTTGGCCCGCGCCTCGGCCTCGCTCAGTCGGCGGTCGCCCTCGGCCTTGGCCTGCTCGCGCAGCTGGTCGGTCTCCTTCTTGGCGCTGGCGACCATCTGGTTGGCCTCCTCGCGCGCGGAGGACACGATCCGCTCGGCGTGCTGCTCGGCGTCCTTGCGGAGTTTGGCGATCTCCTCCTGCGCCTTCTGCTCCTTCTCCTTGACCTCGGCGGCGACCTTGGAGCGACGCTCCTGGGCCTCCTCCTCGGTGATCCGGAGGATCTCCGCCATGCGCTCGCTGATCTGCTCGTGCTCAGGCTTGACCTGGGCCTTCTCCTGAGCGATCGCCAGATCGCGCTTGTACTGCTCCCGCTCGTCGTCCATGCGCTGCAGGCGCTCGCGCATGTCCTTGAACTGGTTGTCCATACGGACGTAGTAGTCGTCGACGTGCGCCTTGTCGTAGCCGCCCTTGCGCACTGTCGGGAACCTGTCTTGCTGCAGTCCGCCGCCCGGCAACATATCGCTCATGTGCCTTTCTTGTCCTTAACACCGTTTGACTGCACGTCGCAGAAGGTGAGAATTGCCCCGTACCCATTTGTCACAAGAACACCCACGGGCTCCAGCAAAGCGTTGACCGCACGCGGGTGTCCCATTCGCCGCCCGGCCGCGGTCAGTGGGGGGTGCTGGTCGCGTGCGAGGCGTAACGTCGTGACACCGTCCGAACGACCAAGGTAGGCACGCACTGCGTCGCCGCGTCAAGAGGGCGAGAGGGTAGATCGCCGTGCGGACCCTGGTCACGTTCTTACTAAGGTATGCGCGATCATCCCCGTACGGGGGCGGACCGGTCAACTTCCCGTGAGTCTCACCGGCCCCGGGGACCACGAACACACGGAGGCGACGCATGAACGACCACGAATCGGATACCTCGGCGGACGATTCACGCCGAAACGGGCCGTGGGGGCCGCGGATCGGCGAAGCGCCGTTCGGGCGGCCGGAGATTCATCCCACCGCCTGGATCGCACCCGGCGCCGTCGTGGTCGGCCGCGTGCGGCTGGGCGCGCAGAGCAGTGTCTGGTACGGGTCGGTGCTGCGCGCCGACACCGAGGACATCATCGTCGGCGAGAAGGTCAACATCCAGGACCAGTGCGGCATGCACGCCGACCCGGGGCAGCCCGCGATCCTGCACGACCACGTGAGCCTGGGCCACAAGGCCATGGTGCACGGCGCGGTCGTGGAGGAGGGCGCCCTCATCGGCATCGGCGCGATCGTCCTGGGCGGCGCGCGGGTCGGCAAGGGCGCGCTGGTCGCGGCGGGATCGCTGGTGCCTCCGGGCAAGACCGTCCCCCCGGGCACCCTGTGGGCCGGTATGCCCGGCAAGGTGATCCGGGACCTGGGCGACGACGACCGCCTGGTCCTGGAGCACACGCCGACCCATTACGCCGACCTGGCCGGACGGCACCAGGACGTCGTCTGGCGTTGACCGCGGCAGGGTTCCTTCCGGCCGCGGAGCGGCGCCGGGAGCGGACCCGCCGGCGGCCCGGTGGCGCGTTCCCGCCGCTCAGGGGCCCGAAAGCACCGGTCCTCCCGCCCGGGTAGGCCCTCCTGGCTAACCCGGGTGGGGCCCGCACTGGTCCTCCTGGGTCATGCGGTCGCGCCGCGCCGCCGCGTAGCCTGGGAGAGCTGGCGTCCCGTGGTCCGGTCTCCGTCGCGTCCGGTCCGTCCCCGCTCGTATCGGGGCCCACCCGCTCGCGCGACGCCGCTTCACCGTCCGATGAGCTCGGCTCGCCGAACGGCACGGACACCCGTGGCCCCCTCGCCGGGGCGGGCCAGGGGCCTGGCCCAGAATGCAGGGGAGGTGAGACCCGGTGGCGCTGCCCCATGGACGGATCCGCCTCGCCCCGCCCCTTGTCCAGCGTGCGCTTCGGAGTATCCCCGGGAGGACCCGATGACCAGCGGCGTTCCCCCACACCACCGTCTCTCCCTGCACGACCACGTCGCCCTGGACGAGATCGAGCTCTACGCGGAGGTCCTCATCGCCGTGGCCGACGCCGACCGTCCGCTGGGCCCGGCCGAGATCGACCAGGTCCTGGGACTGGCCCCCGTCCACGCCCGAGCAGCCGCGGCCACGGCCACGGCGGCCGACGCGGACCCCACGGGCCGTGGCGACGAACCCACCAGACCGCCGGGACCGAGCGGACCGACCGGTCCGCCCTCGCGTGTGCCGGGCCGGGGCCCCGACCCGGCTCCGCCCCCGCCCGACGAGCGGGAGTCCGACACCGCCGCGCCGGCGCCGGGATCGGCCCTGGTGCCGGAACCGCGGTCCCTGACCGCTCCCCTGTCGGTTCCCGGTCTGCCCTGGTCGGCGCACCCGCTCGCCATCGAGGTCCCGCTGCCGTCGGCTCCGCCGCCACCCGCGACGGCGCTCTGGGCGCACTAGTGTTCTGATTGGTTAGTTCGCTTGCTGATGCGTTGGCAGTACGAGGCGAGGGATTCGAGGATCTCCTCGGCTGTCTTGGTCCACACATAGGGTCGGGGATTCTCGTTCCAGGACGCGGCCCAGGCGCGGATGTCCTTCTCCAGGGCCTGGACGCTGCGATGGGTACCGCGGCGGATCAGCCGGTTGGTGATCTCGGCGAACCACCGCTCGACCAGGTTCAGCCAGGAGGAACTGGTCGGGATGAAGTGCAGGTGGAACCGGGGATGGCGGACCAGCCACCGCCGGACCTCGGCCGTCTTGTGGGTGGCGTAGTTGTCCAGGATCAGGTGCACCTGCAGGTCCGCGGGGACCTCGCGGTCGATCTTGGCCAGGAACTTCTTGAACTCGATGGCGCGGTGGCGGCGGTGGATGGAGGTGATCACCTGGCCCGTGGCGGTGTCCAGCGCGGCGAACAGGCTGGTCACCCCGGCACGCACGTAGTCATGGGTGGCCCGCTCGGGGGTGCCGGGCATCATCGGCAGCACCGGTTGGGTGCGGTTGAGCGCCTGGATCTGGGACTTCTCGTCCACGCACAGAGCCACCGCCCGTTCAGGCGGGTCCAGGTAGAGGCCCACCACGTCGCGGACCTTGTCGATGAAGAACGGGTCGGTGGAGATCTTGAACGACTCCTGCCGGTGGGGCTGCAGGCCGAAGGCGTTCCAGATGCGCCACACCGCGTTCTGGGTCATGCCGGTGTGCTCGGCCATGGAGCGCGTGGACCAGTGGGTGTCAGGGGCGGGTGTGCTCTCCAGGGTCGCGGCCACCACCGCCTCGACCTGGGCATCGGTGATCGTGCGCGGTCGTCCCGGCCTTGGTTCGTCGGTCAGGCCGTCCAAGCGGTGCGCGATGAAGCGCTGGCGCCACTTGGTCACCGTGGGCGCAGATACCCCGACCTCGCGGCGGACCTGGGCGTTGGACAGGCCCTGGGCGCAGGCGAGCACGATCCGGGCCCGCAAGGCCAGGTCCTGTGCGGTCTTGCGTCGTCTGACCCACCGCTGGAGCTCGGCGCGTTCTTCATCGCTCAGCTCCAGCGGCGGCAGCTTCGGTCCAGGAGCACTCATCCCACAACCATAAACGAAATAACCAATCAGGACACTAGGGCGTGTATGACGGATGCCGCCCGTCGCGAGCGGTGTTCCAGTGGTGGCCTCGCAAGGCCGAAGAAGGAAGCATCCTGGTGTGGCTGTTGACTGATGAGAACGCAGTGAGGGTGCCGCTGGGGCGTCGCGCAGCAGGGTGAGTGTCCGTCCTACACGCCCTAGAGGCCCGAGAGCTTCGCCGACGGCGCTCTGGGCGCACGAGAGCGGGCGCCCAGGCCGTGTCCTTCTGCGGGCTTTCGGGTGAGCTCGCGGGCTCCTAGCGCGCAGGGCGTCAGGAGAGCGTCAGTTCCACCGGTGCCCGGGCGTCCTGTTCCGGCCACGGCGCACGCGCGGCGCGGCGGCCGCCGACGGGTAGTCACTCCTGTGGGGACGCACGCACGCGTCCCGAGGATCGGCTTTCCAGGAGCGGTACATGGACGACTCGGACACGTGGGAACGGCGGGGCGGCCCGGAGAGACCGGCATCCGGCGGCCCGGTGCGGGGCGTCGACGGGAGCGAGCCCGCACAGCGGGTCACGCGGACGGTCGCGCTGGCGGTGACCGTCCTGTTCCTG
This sequence comes from Nocardiopsis sp. Huas11, assembly GCF_003634495.1. Classification (GTDB taxonomy): domain Bacteria; phylum Actinomycetota; class Actinomycetes; order Streptosporangiales; family Streptosporangiaceae; genus Nocardiopsis. The sequence continues at coordinate 2,064,504 of NZ_RBKY01000001.1, forward strand.
CTGGTCACGGCGGCCGGCCTGGGCTGGTTCCTGTCCGACGGCGGTCCGCTGTCCGGTACCGGGTCCGAGGAGGCGGACGCCGGTGCGGAGAGCGGGACGGGTGAGTCCGCGGGCGACGGCGGCCAGGGCGGCGCCGACGGCTCGGCCGACCCGGTGACCGTGGGCGGCGACGATCTCGCCTACACGCTCCCGGGCCAGGGATGGCACCAGCTCGACGCCGCCGACGTCCCCGAGGAGTACACCTCGTACGCGGTCCACGGCTCCGACGACGACCCCGCCGCGCTCATCGTCACGGGCACACGGGAGCTCAACGCCCTCGAACCGCTGCCCGGCGCCGCCGCGCGCCTGGCGCTGGAGGCCGCGGGACCACTGCTCACCAGTGGCGGAACGCCGTGGGTCGACCCCTCCGGGGAGAGGGAGGTCGGCGGCTCACCCGCGTTCGGGATGTCCGTGGGCACCGAGGGCGGGGAGGAAGTCTACGGCCGCTTCCTGCTCGTGGAGGTCGACGAGGACACCGGGGCGTTCATGCTCGGCGTCAACACCTCCGGCGGCGACGAGGTGACCGCGCACATCGACGCCGCCTTCGCCTCGGTCGGCACCCCCTGACCGGCACCGGGCGGGCGGCGGCCGTCAGTCGTCGGCGGCCGGGCCCTTTCGGCGCGCCCGATCGTCGGCGGCCACGGGTCCAGGCCTGCCGAGCGGGATAATGGCGCGGAGCAGGAAGCCGTTGTCCCCGGTGCGGGCCGCGGAGAGCGCGCCCCCGCCCATGGCCACGCGTTCGGACAGCCCGGAGAGCCCGTTGCCGGAGGCCAGCCCGTCGGCCTTGCCCGGATGACGGATCCGGTCGTTGAACACCTCCACCACCAGAGTCTCCGACCCCAACGCCACGTCCTTCGTGACGGAGAAGCCGATGGCGCACTCGGTGGCGTCGCTGTGCCGCAGGACGTTCGTGCCGCCCTCACGCACCACCCACGCCGCCAGCCCGGCCTTGTCGGCGGGGACCTCCAGGCCCTCCAGGCCGGTCACGATGACCTCGGTGCCGTTGGCGCGCAGCACCTCGCGCACCGACCGCACCTCGGCCGCCAGGTCCACCTCCCGGTAGCCGCTGACCGCCGACCGCACCTGTTGGAGGGCCTGCCTGGCGAGGTCCTGTACCTCCGCCATCTCCGCGATCGCGCGGTCCGGAGCGCGTTCCACCAGCCGGCCGGCCAGCTCGGACTTGACCGCGAGCGCGGACAGGCTGTGTCCCAACAGGTCGTGCATGTCGCGGGCGAAGCGCAGACGCTCCTCGCTGACGGCGAGCTGCGCCCGCGCCCGCTGGCCGAGCACGGCGTCCATCGTCAGGTCCCACAGCCAGATCGAGGCGAGGAAGCCGCCCGCCAGGGAGACCGACCACAGGGACGACCCGGCCCACACCAGAGCGTAGAGGACGTAGTCGACGTCGGGGATGAACGGTGACAGCAGCCAGGGCATGACCAGGAGTCCCACCGTGACCAGCCAGGCCCGCCTGCGCGAACCGATGAACACTCCGACACACCACCAGGTGCCCAGAGTGAGCATCATGCTGAACGGATTCTGCAGCAGCACGGCGCAGAGCAGGACCAGGGCCAGCGACGCCCAGTACATCCAGGGGGGACCCTCGAGGGTTCCGCCGTCGAGCCCGATCCGGTTCCTGATGAGTTGGAAGAGCAGGCCGGCGAGCGGAACCGCGACGGCCACGGCCACGGCCGAACGCCAGGCGGAGAAGCCGTCATGGTCGGCGACGAGCACGAGTTCCTGGAGCGGCCAGAAGACCATGACCAGGGGCAGCAGGCTCATCGACACGATGATGATGCGCCGCGAGATCCGGAGCTTGCGGTCGTTCCTCGCATCGGGCACCGCGGTCACGGTGGTGGCGGGAGCGGAACCGGGCACCGCCTCGTCCTGGTCCACACCGGCTCCGTTCGTCGATCGGTTCGCGGCCGGGGCTCGCAGGGCCGCGGGCGGCTCCATCGTGCGCAGCCGCCCGACGAGCGTAGTCGAGGTCGCGGGGCCGGGTCCGACCCGGCTGGGCGGTGTGGTCACGGCTGACGCGGGTCCCACCGGAAGAACCGCCGCACCGCGAGCGCCAGGACCGCGATCCAGGCGAGCATGAGCCCGATCGACGGCAGGGCCGCGATCCACAGGCCCAGGTAGCTTTTCGGCTCGGCGCCGGCGGTGCCGCCGAACACGTCGTAGCCGGTGTAGGCGGCCTGCACGAGCTCGCCCGGTGGCACCGACGGGATCAGGCTGAAGAGCTGTCGCGCGTTCTCGGGCAGGATCTCCAGGGGGATGATGCCGCCACCCGCGAAGAGGAGGATCATCATCGGCACCATGACCGCCAGCTGCGCGCTCTCGGCGTTGCGCGCCAGCGGGGTCACGAGCAGGCCCATGAGCGAGAAGGCGACGCCGCCCAGGACGACGGCGAGGACCAGCATCAGCGGGTCGCGCGGCAGCGACCCGTCCGGCATGGCCGCGATGAAGGCGCCGATGAGGACGGCGATCACGAGGGAGAAGATCGTCACGACCCCGATGACGCCGCCGAAGATCACCGGCTGGCTCACCCCGCTGACACGGAAACGCTTGAGCGCCAGCGACTCCCGCCGGGCGGTGAACACGTTCGAGGCGTGGCCCATGCCCAGGATGAGGCTGATGGAGCCGATGGAGCTGAGCGTGGCCAGGTCGCCCGCGCCGAAGCCGGCGATGACCTCGTCGTTCGGCATCTGCATGGCCATGAAGGCGAAGAACACGGGAAGGGCCAGGAACATCCAGGCCGTCTTGTACCGCACGAAGAGGGTGAACTCCGTGCGGGTGAGGCGCAGGATCTGCTTGACCGCTCCGGGGGCCCGGCGGCGGGTCGGCGCAGCGTCGGCCGGGCGCGTGGTGGTCGTGTTCATCGTGGTCTCTCCTCGGGTCTGGCGGGGTCGGGGGACGGGCGGGTCGGGTCAGCCGACGAGGTCGGCGGCGCCGTCGGCGACCCGGAGGAAGACGTCCTCCAGGGAGGCGCCGCGCACCTGGAGGCGGCGCAGCACGATGCCGTGGCCCGCGGCCCACGCCAGGAGCGCGGCGACCGCGTGGTGCGCGCGCTCGGCCATGTCGCCCTCGGTCACGGTGTAGGTGGCCCAGAGTTCCTGGTCGTAGGTCTCCACGACCGCCTCGGCGCCCAGGACGGCGGGCAGGTCGCCCGTGCCGACCTCGTCCGGGACCACGAAACTCACCCGGTCGCCCCAGCCGGCCAGGACCTCCTGGAGCACGCCCTCCACGCGGACCTCGCCGCGGTGCATGATCGCGAGCCGGTCGGCGAGCCGCTCGGCCTCCTCCAGGTAGTGCGTGGTGAGCAGGACGGCCGTCCCGCTCTGCTTGAGGCCCTGGATGATCCGCCAGGTCTCGACACGGCCCTCGGCGTCCATCCCGGTGGTGGGCTCGTCGAGGTAGAGGACCTCGGGCTTGGTGATGAGGGCCAGTGCCAGGTCCAGGCGGCGCTTCTGCCCGCCGGAGAGCTGCCGCACGGCGACTCCGGTCCTGTCGGTGAGGCCGACCTGTTCCAGGACCTCGGCGACCGGTCGGGGGTCGGCGGCCAGGTCGTGGGCCAGGGCCATGGTCTCCCGGACGGTCAGGTCCTCCAGCAGGCCGCTGCCCTGGAGGACGGCGTTGGTGCGCTCACGGACACCGACGGGCTGGCCGTAGGGGTCCTGCCCGAAGACGCGCACGGTTCCGGAGCTGGGGCGCCGGAAACCCTCCAGGGTCTCGATCGTGGTGGTCTTGCCGGCGCCGTTCGTGCCGAGGAGGGCGAACAGCTCACCGGGGCGGATCTCGAAGGAGACGCCCTTGACCGCCTCGAAGGAGCCGTAGCGCTGGTGCAGGTCGCGGACCACGACGGCCGCGCCGTCGGCGGTGTCGCGGGGGGTGTCCTGGGCCTGGTCTCTGTTGTCCGTCGTCATGTCCCCAGGTTCCCGGAACCGGCTCCGCGCCGACAGACGCCGCTGTCACCGGCTGGGCCGACGCGTGTCCCGGTCCGGCCGCTGACAAATGTCATGGCCGGGCACGGCCGGGCGGTCCCATGTCACGTTCCGGGCGCGGGGAGCCTCTCAGTGGTGAACGCAGAAAGGAGGTCGCCGATGTCCGACCCCGCGACCGCAACCGAACCGCGGCCACCCGGCGAGGAACACCCCGCCGGACCGGCCACCGCAGCGATCACCGAGGCCTCCGCCGCCGACGACGACGAGGCCACCGCGGTCTACGTCGAGCACCGGGAGCTGCTCTTCTCGATCGTCTACGGCATGCTCGGCACCGTCACCGACACCGAGGACGTCCTCCAGGAGGCCTGGCTGTCCTGGGCCGCCCGCGTCCGGGACGGCGACGCCCGCCCCATCGACAACCCGCGCGGCTACCTCGTCCGGGTCGCGGTCAACCAGGCCCTGGCCCGCCAGGAGGCGATCCGCCGCCGCAAGGAGGCCTACCTCGGCCCCTGGCTGCCCGAGCCCCTGGTCACCGAGGAGGACGCCGCACAGCCGACGCTCAGGGCGGAGTCGGTCTCCGTCGCCCTGCTCGTGGTGCTGGAGTCGCTCTCCCCCTTGGAGCGGGCGGTGTTCGTCCTGCACGAGGTGTTCGGCTACGCCCACACGGAGATCGCCGCCATGCTCGGCCGCACCCCCGCCGCCGTACGCCAGCTCGGCCACCGGGCACGACGGCACGTGCGCGCCCGGCGTCCCCGGTACCGGAGCGACCCGCGGGTCCAGCGGCGGGTCACCGAGCGGTTCGTCGCCGCCACGACCGACGGCGACCTGGCCACGCTGTTGGAACTGCTGGCCCCCGACGTCACCATGTGGAACGACGGCGGCGGCAAGGTGCCCAGGGCCAGCCGCCGCCTTCTGCACGGCGGCGACAAGGTCGCGCGCTTCCTCATCGGGGTCGCCCGCCCCGGCACGGAGCGCGCCGCGGACCGCTTCGAGGCGCACTACCGCGGGATCAACGGCACCCCGTCCGCCGTCCTCACACGCGGCGGGAGGCTCTTCGGGGTCATGGCCCTGGAACTGACACCGGAGGGCGACCGTATCCAGGCGGTCTACACCGTCGCCAACCCCGACAAGCTCGCCCACGTCCGCGACGCCGAACCGGGCGGGGCCCCCGCTCGCCCGGACCGACCCGACGAGTACGACCCGTCCGAATCCGAGCAGCCCGGGAGCCGACCGTGACCACGACACCCGACTCCGCCCGGTTCACCGTGGGCGCGAGCGTCGACCCGCGCGAGCTGACCACCATCCGCGGCGGGACGGTACCGCTGCCGGACCCCGACCGCCTGGTCCACCTCCAGTTCCGCCGGTTCGCCGGCTGCCCCGTCTGCAACCTCCACCTGCGGTCCGTGGCCGCCCGCCACGACGAGATCCGCGCGGCCGGGGTCCGCGAGGTCGTGCTCTTCCACTCGGCCGTGCGGGACATGCTCCCCTACCAGGGGGACCTGCCCTTCGACGCCGTGGCCGACCCCCTGCGGGAGGTGTACTCGGCGTTCGGCGTCGGGCGGAGCGTCCGGGCGCTGCTGCACCCCCGGGCGTTCACCTCGCCACTGCGGCCGAGCAGCTGGTCGGCGTACCTGAAGGGTGTGCGCAACGGGGCGCGGCTCACCGGGTCCCCCGACGGGGACGACCCCATCGGTCTGCCGGGGGACTTCCTCATCGGACCGGAGGGCCGGATCCGGGCGCTCAAGTACGGCGCGCACGCGGCCGACCAGTGGTCGGTGGACGAACTCCTGGAGCTGGCGCGCCACGCGCGCACCTGAGCGGACCTGGCGCACGGAACGGCCATCCTGTATCCCTGGAAGCCACCGACCGACCGTCCGCCGACCGGGGAGGCCTCCGCCGTGCACCCACCGTCCGCGCCCGCCCGCCTCCCCGGGGCCGCCCCCGGCCCCAGGGAGACCGCCCCTCTCCCTGGGAGGCCGACGTGTTCGATCTGATCATCACGCTCGTCGGTGTGGCCACGGGCGTGGGCCTCTTCCTCGTCACCCGCCTGGCGTCCAAGGCGCACTCCGAGTTCTCCACGCGGCTGGCGCGCGGTGAGATCGGGGAGCGGGAGGCCCGCCGCGCACACCTGGGCCTGCACCTGCGCACCCGGAACGTGGGCCGTGCCGCCACGGGGATCATCGCGGCGCTGCTGGCCGCCGTCCTGGTGCACGCGGCGCTGACCGAGGAGTGGGGCGGGCGCACGCTGTACTACGTGCTCCTGCTGACCGTGCTCATGATGTGGTGCGTGGCCGGGCTGCGCCAGTCCGAACGGCTGGTCGACGAGGCCCGGCGCGAGAACGGGTCCTAGGCCGGCAGCGCACGGAAGCGCACGGCAGCGGCCGCCCCGGGACACACGGCGGGGGCCGGACCGAAGCTTCGGTCCGGCCCCCGCCTGGCGGATCAGGCCTCGGCCTTCTCCTTCGCCTCGCCCGCGGCCGGGTTCTCACCCTTGACCGAGCGCAGCAGCAGCTGGGAGACGTCCACGACCTCCAGCGACTCCTTGGCCTCGCCCTGCGACTTCTTCTCGTTGATCGCGTCGCCGAGCATGACCTGGCAGAACGGGCACGCGGTGGACACCGTGTCCGGGTTGGTGGTCAGCGCCTCGTCCACCCGCTCGGTGTTGATGCGCTTGCCGATGCGCTCCTCCATCCACATGCGCGCGCCGCCGGCGCCGCAGCAGAAGCCCCGCTCCTTGTGGCGGTGCATCTCCTGCGTCTTGACGCCGGGGACCTTGGCCATGATGTCGCGCGGCGGCGTGTACACCTTGTTGTGGCGGCCCAGGAAGCACGGGTCGTGGTAGGTGATGTTCTCGTCGATGTTCTCGACCGGGATCAGCTTGCCCTCCTCCACCAGCTTGGCCAGGAGCTGGCTGTGGTGGACGACCTCGTAGGTGCCGCCGAGCTGCGGGTACTCGTTGGCGAGGGTGTTGAAGCAGTGCGGGCAGCTGGCCACGATCTTGGTGACGCCGGCCTCGTTGAGGGTCTCCACGTTCTGCTGGGCGAGCATCTGGAAGACGTACTCCATGCCCAGGCGACGCGCGGGGTCACCGGTGCAGGCCTCCATGCCGCCCAGGACGGCGAACTTCACGCCCGCGATGTCCAGCAGCTCCGCGATGGCCTTCGTGGTCTTCTTGGCGCGGTCCTCCAGGGCGCCGGCGCAGCCGACCCAGAACAGGTACTCGGTCTCGGGCGAGAGCTTGTCGTCGACGACCTCGACCTCGACCGGGTTCTCCTGCTCGGCGAGCTCCTGGATCCAGTCCATCCTCTTGTCCTCGGCCATGCCCCACGGGTTGGCCTTGTTCTCGAGGTTCTTGAGGAGGGTGTTGGCCTCGGACGGGAAGTTGGACTCGACCATGACCTGGTAGCGGCGCATGTCGAGGATGTGGTCGATGTGCTCGATGTCGACCGGGCACTGCTCGACGCACGCACCGCAGTTGGTGCAGGCCCACAGCTCGTCCGGGTGGATGACACCGCCCTCTTCCTCGGTGCCGACCAGCGGCTTGTTGAGGAGGGCGAGGACGTCGACGCCCGCGTGGCTCTCGTCGGGCTTCTCGGCGAGGGTCTCCTCGGTGATGCCCTTGAGCAGGTACGGAGCCTTCTCGTAGGCGTGCCGCTGCAGGTCGAGGATGACCTTCTTCGGCGAGAGCGGCTTGCCGGTGTTCCAGGCGGGGCACTGCGACTGGCAGCGGCCGCACTCGGTGCAGCTGCTGAAGTCGAGCAGGCCCTTCCAGGTGAAGTCCTCGATCTTGCCGGCGCCGAACGGGTCCTCGTCCGGGTCGGCCTCCTCGAAGTCGAGCGGCTTGGTGCCGCTCTTGTCCATCATCTGCTTGGCGGCGCCGTTGGACGGGGAGCCGTCGGCCTTGCGCTTGAAGTAGATGTTGACCGGCGCGATGAAGCGGTGCCAGCCGATGCCCATGGTGAGCTTGCCCGCCAGCACCATGAAGAACATGTAGCTGATGACCAGCTTGAAGGCGGCGATCCAGGCGATCGCGGGTTCGGCGACGGCCGCCTCGCCCGGCAGGAACGAACCGACGGCGTGCGAGATCGGGGTGGCCCAGACCGGGAACGGGAAGTCGTCCATCGCGGCCTTGAAGCCGCGGATCGCGAAGATCGCGATCAGCAGGCCGATGATGTAGGCCTCGACGTAGTACGCGGTCCAGTGCTTGGAGTGCATGAAGCGCGAGGCGCGGCCCAGGCGCTTCGGGCTGCTGAGCACCCGGTAGGCGGTCAGACCGAGGATGCCGACGAGGCTGGTGCCCGCGATGAACTCGATGGCCAGGCCGTAGATCGTCCAGTCGTAGATGATCGGCAGGTGGAAGTGCGGGTCGAAGACCTCGCCCTGGGCCTCGATGACGGTGAAGACCAGCAGCGGGAACGACACCATCACGAACCAGTGGGCCACACCGATCCACGGGCGCTTGAGCATCCGGCCGTGCCCGATGATCTCGATGAGCGTCATCGTGAGCCGCTGGCCGAAGGGCCCCTTGCGTTCCGGCTCCACCGGACGGCCGATGCCCACTGTCCGCACGATCTGGCGAAGGGCCAGACCGAACATGGTGAACGCGACCACGGCGAAGACCGAGGTGATGATGCCCAGTGTCAGGTACAGCATCGTCCGTGGCCTCCCATCCTGCTTCGTCGTCCGGTGCGCCACACACCGGCGGTCGAGACATATGTTACTAGCGAGTAATGGCGCGGCCGCCATCGGCCACCGCGTACGCGGGCATCAACGCTAGCCAGCACCATCGCAACGAAATCACGCGGGTGGACCCGAGTTGACTCCGAACACACCCCACACACCTATGTGTAGCGGACTCCCGGGGCCGAACGACGCACGCGGGCATCGGTGATGCCACCGGTCGGGGCACCCTGACCCGCCCCTGAGGCGTCCCTGGTCTTCGAGTCAAGGATCCCCCTGGGTTCTCCCATGTTCCTGGTGGCGGACCCGCAGGCCGGGAACATCCCCGCCCGGCCGTCCGTTGTCAGGGCGTAGGAACTAACTTGAGTCTGGTCCACTCAACTGACTTGACAGCTCCCACCGGGCGAAGCAAACTTGTGCCCGAACGACTCAACTTTGACGGAGGTAGCACCCATGGCACGTGCGGTCGGAATCGACCTCGGTACGACGAACTCGTGTGTCGCGGTCCTGGAAGGCGGCGAGCCCACGGTCATCGCCAACGCCGAGGGCGCCCGCACCACCCCGTCCGTCGTGGCCTTCGCCAAGAACGGTGAGGTCCTGGTAGGCGAGGTGGCCAAGCGCCAGGCCGTCACCAACGTCGACAGGACCATCCGCTCGGTCAAGCGCCACGTCGGCACGGACTGGTCGGTCAAGATCGACGAGAAGGACTTCAACTCCCAGCAGATCAGCGCCTTCGTGCTGCAGAAGCTCAAGCGCGACGCCGAGGCCTACCTGGGCGAGGACGTCACCGACGCGGTCATCACCGTGCCGGCGTACTTCAGCGACTCCCAGCGCCAGGCCACCAAGGAGGCCGGCACGATCGCGGGCCTGAACGTCCTGCGCATCATCAACGAGCCGACCTCGGCCGCGCTGGCCTACCACCTGGAGAAGGAGGACGAGGCCACCATCCTGGTCTACGACCTCGGTGGCGGCACCTTCGACGTCTCCCTCCTGGAGGTCGGTGACGGCGTCGTGGAGGTCAAGGCGACCAACGGCGACAACCACCTGGGCGGTGACGACTGGGACCAGGCGATCGTCGACTGGCTCGTCGAGCGCTTCAAGAACGCCAACGGCGTGGACCTGTCCAAGGACAAGATGGCCCTCCAGCGCCTGCGCGAGGCCGCGGAGAAGACCAAGATCGAGCTGTCCAGCTCCAGCGAGTCGGGCATCAACCTGCCCTACATCACGGCCTCGGCCGAGGGCCCGCTGCACATGGACGAGAAGCTCACCCGCGCCGAGTTCCAGCGCCTGACCTCGGACCTGGTCGAGCGGACCAAGACGCCGTTCCAGCAGGTCATGAAGGACGCCGGGATCAGCCTCGACCAGATCGACCACGTGGTCATGGTCGGCGGCTCGACCCGTATGCCCGCCATCGCCGACCTGGTCAAGGAGATGACCGGCGGCAAGGACCCCAACAAGGGCGTCAACCCGGACGAGGTCGTGGCCATCGGCGCCGCGCTCCAGGCCGGTGTGCTCAAGGGCGAGGTCAAGGACGTCCTGCTGCTGGACGTCACCCCGCTCTCGCTGGGCATCGAGACCAAGGGCGGCGTGTTCACCAAGCTCATCGAGCGGAACACGACCATCCCGACCAAGCGCTCGGAGATCTTCACCACGGCCGACGACAACCAGCCGTCCGTGCAGATCCAGGTGTACCAGGGTGAGCGCGACATCGCCCAGTACAACAAGAAGCTGGGCGTCTTCGACCTCACCGGTCTGCCCCCGGCGCCGCGCGGCGTCCCGCAGATCGAGGTCGCCTTCGACATCGACGCCAACGGCATCGTCAGCGTCACCGCGAAGGACCTGGGCACCGGCAAGGAGCAGTCCGTCACCATCTCCGGCGGGTCGGCGATGTCCAAGGACGACATCGACAAGATGGTCCGCGACGCCGAGCAGTACGCCGAGGAGGACCGCAAGCGCCGCGAGGAGGCCGAGGTCCGCAACAACGCCGAGTCCCTCGTCTACCAGACCGAGAAGGTCATCAAGGACAACGAGGACAAGATCCCGGCCGAGGCGCGCACCGAGACCGAGGCCGCCCTCGCCGAGCTCAAGACGGCGCTCGAGGGTACCGACGTCGAGGCCATCCGCACCGCGAGCGAGAAGGTCGCGCTGGCCAGCCAGAAGATCGGTTCCGCGATCTACAGCCAGGGCCAGCAGGGCGGCGCCGAGGGTGAGGCGGCCCCGGGTGCCGAGGGCGCCCAGGCCGACGACGCCGACGTCGTGGACGCCGAGATCGTCGACGAGGACAACGGCAAGCAGTCCTGAGGCCGTTGTCCGCAGGGTGACGAGGAAGGAGGAAGCGTCGGACATGGCGCCGTCGGACAAGACGAACAACTCCGGCACCGGTGACGGTGAGGAGCACCAGGGACCGGTGATCCGCGACAACCGCCGGATCGACCCGGAGACCGGTGAGGTCCGCGAACCGCAGGGCGAGACCGCCGAGGAGGCGGTGGAGGCCGAGGCCGTGGAGACCGAGGAGGTGGAGGCCGAGGAGGTGGACGTCTCCGAGGTCCCGGACACGCCCGAGTCGGTGGTGGACGCCGTCAACGCGGACGAGCGGGTCGTCGAGCTCACCAACGACATCAAGCGGGTGCAGGCGGAGTACGCCAACTACCGCAAGCGTGTCGAGCGCGACCGCGTGGCGGTCCGCGAGATGGCCACGGCCCAGGTGGTCGGCGACCTGCTGCCGATCCTGGACGACGTCGGCCGCGCCCGTGAGCACGACGAGCTCAACGGCGGGTTCAAGGCGGTCGGGGAATCGCTGGAGGCCCTGGTCACCAAGCTGGGGCTGGAGAAGTACGGCGAGAAGGACGACGAGTTCGACCCGAACCTCCACGAGGCGCTCACCCTGGTCCCGGTTCCCGGCATCACCGCGCAGACGGTGATCGAGGTGTTCCAGCCCGGGTACCGCATCGGGGAGCGGATCCTGCGCCCGGCCCGCGTGGTCGTGGGGGATCCGCTGGAGGGCGGCGACGAGGCGGCAGCGGACACCGCCGAACCGGCCGGCGCCGACGCCGACGACTCCTCCGAGGGCGACGGGTCGGGCAGCGACAAGTAGGGGCCGCGTCCCGGTGTCGCCCGCGGGCGACACCGGGAGGCACGCACCGCCCGGCCGCGGCCGCCGCTCCCGCGGTGGCCGCGGCCGGAGGGCGACCCCGGCCTCCGACGGCCCGGGGACACGTGGAAGCATCGGACGCAACCGGCACCAGCGGGGAGAAGGCACCAGTCGATGAGCACCAAGGACTACCTGGAGAAGGACTACTACAAGGTCCTCGGAGTCTCAAAGACCGCCTCGAAGGACGAGATCAAGCAGTCCTACCGGAAGCTGGCCCGGGAGAGCCACCCCGACGCCAACACCGAGGACCCCAAGGCCGAGGACCGCTTCAAGGAGATCTCCGAGGCCTACAACGTCCTGTCGGACGAGAAGCGGCGCAAGGAGTACGACGAGGCGCGGTCGCTGTTCGGCGGGGCCTACCGGCCGGGCGGCGGTGCCGGTCCCGGCGGGTTCGACATGGGCGACCTGTTCGGGCAGGGCCCGGGGGGCGCGTCCGGCGGTGAGCGCCTCGGCGACATCTTCGGCGGACTGTTCGGCGGGCGCGGACGCGGTGGCGGCGCCACCCGCAGCCGGCGCGGCGCCGACGTCGAGACCGAGACGACACTGAGCTTCCGCGAGGCCGCGGAGGGGGTCACGCGCTCCTTCCAGCTGGCCAGCGACGCACCGTGTGCCACCTGCAAGGGCACGGGCGCCAAGGCGGGCACCGCCCCGAGAATGTGCCCCAAGTGCACCGGCACCGGGCATGAGAACACCAACCTGGGCGGCTTCTCGCTGTCCGAGCCGTGCAGCGAGTGCAAGGGCCGCGGCCTGGTCGTCGACGACCCCTGCGCCACCTGCCACGGCAGCGGTCGCGGCAAGAGCACCCGCACCATCCAGACCCGCATCCCCGGCGGCGTGTCCGACGGGCAGCGCATCAGGATCAAGGGCAAGGGCGCTCCGGGCGAGCACGGGGGCCCGGCCGGAGACCTCTACGTCGTCGTCCACGTGAAGGGACACCAGGTGTTCGGCCGCAGCGGCGACAACATCACCATCACCGTGCCCGTGACCTTCCCCGAGGCCGCACTCGGCTCGGAGGTGCGGATCCCCACCCTCAACGGTTTCCCGGTGACGGTGAAGATCCCGCAGGGGACGCAGAACGGGCACAAGCTGCGGGTGCGCGGCAAGGGAGCCACCCGCAAGGACGGCACCCTGGGCGACATGCTGGTCACGGTCGAGGTCACGGTGCCGAAGACTCTGAACGGCGACGCTCGTGAGGCGCTGGAGAAGTTCCGTGCCGCGACGTCCGACTACGACCCGCGCGACGGGCTCGAAGCGCGGGCGAAGGGTGCGTGATCGACGTGAACTCCTTCGGCGCTGACGCCCCGGTCTACGTGATCTCGGTGGCCGCCGAGCTGGCCGGGATGCATCCGCAGACACTGCGTCAGTACGACCGACTGGGGATCGTCTCACCCGGCCGCGCCTCCGGCCGGGGCCGCCGGTACTCCATGCGGGACGTACAGACGCTGCGCGAGGTACAGCGGCTGTCGCAGGAGGAAGGCATCAACCTCGCCGGGATCAAACGCATCCTGGAGCTGGAGCACGAGGTGGAGCAGCTGCGCGAGCAGGTGTTCCACCTGGCCAACGAGCTGGAGGCCGCGCGGCGTGCGGTGGCGCGGCGCGGTCGTCCGGCCGACTCCGGCGGGGCCGTCCGCGGCGAGCTGGTCCGCCGCACACGCGTCACGATCTTCAACACCGCCGAGCCGCCCGACGAGGACGCCCGGCGCGCCGGGCAGAACCGCCCCGCCACCGAGGGCCCCGCGACCGGTGACGGGACCGAGAACCAGGGCTGACGGGGCTCCCGCGCGGACACGAGGGACACGACCGGCCATCGATCATCACTCTGCGTGACACTACTTGTGAAAGGAGTCACCGAGATGAACTACAAGCTCACCAAGAAGAGCCAGGAGGCTCTGTCGGTGGCCATCCGCCGCGCGACCACGGACGGCAGCCCGCAGGTCGAGCCCCTGCACCTGCTGGCCGCGCTCCTGGAGCAGCCCGAGGGCGTCACCCGCCCCCTGCTCAAGGAGGTCGGCGCGAGCCCCGACGAGCTGAGGGACAGGGTCGACGCCGCGATCGCGGACCTGCCCAGGGCCGCCGGCTCCACGGTCAGCTCGCCCAGTTCCTCCCGGCAGCTCATCGTGTCGATCAACACCGCCGCCCAGCGCGCGCAGCGGTTGGAGGACGAGTACGTCTCCACCGAGCACCTGCTCGTGGGCCTGGCCGCGGACGGCGGTGAGGCTGCGCGTCTGCTGACCGCCGCAGGGGCGACACCGGACGCGCTGCTGGAGGGCTTCGAGCGCGTGCGCGGCACGGGGAAGGTGACCTCGGAGAACCCCGAGGACACCTACCAGTCGCTGGAGAAGTACGGCGTGGACCTCACCGAGCGCGCCCGCGAGGGCAAGGTGGACCCCGTGATCGGCCGCGACGGGGAGATCCGCCGCGTCATCCAGGTCCTGAGCCGCCGCACCAAGAACAACCCGGTGCTCATCGGCGAGCCGGGTGTGGGCAAGACGGCCGTCGTGGAGGGCCTGGCCCAGCGCATCGTGGCGGGGGACGTGCCGCAGTCGCTCGTCGGCAAGCGCCTGGTGAGCCTGGACCTGTCCGCGATGGTGGCGGGCGCCAAGTACCGGGGCGAGTTCGAGGAACGGCTCAAGGCGGTGCTCTCGGAGATCAAGGAGTCCGAGGGCCAGGTCATCACGTTCATCGACGAGCTGCACACCATGGTGGGGGCCGGCGCCGCCGAGGGCGCGATGGACGCGGGCAACATGCTCAAGCCCATGCTGGCGCGCGGCGAGCTGCGCATGGTCGGCGCGACCACCCTGGACGAGTACCGGGAGAAGATCGAGAAGGACCCCGCGCTGGAGCGCCGCTTCCAGCAGGTCATGGTGGGCGAGCCGTCCTCCGCCGACACCATCGCCATCCTGCGCGGGCTCAAGGGGCGCTACGAGGCGCACCACAAGGTCCAGATCAACGACGCCGCCCTGGTGGCGGCGGCGACCCTGTCCGACCGCTACATCACCGCGCGCTTCCTGCCGGACAAGGCCATCGACCTCATCGACGAGGCGGCGTCGCGGCTGCGCATGGAGATCGACTCCAGCCCGGTCGTGATCGACGAGCTCCAGCGCGCCGTCGACCGCCTGAAGATGGAGGAGATGGCGCTCGACAAGGAGTCGGACCCGGCCAGCCGGCAGCGGCTGGACCGGCTGCGCGCCGACCTGGCCGACCGGCAGGAGCAGCTCAACGCGCTCGTGGCCCGGTGGGAGCAGGAGAAGGCCGGCCTCAACCGGGTCGGTGAGCTCAAGGGGCAGTTGGACGACCTGCGCACCCGCGCCGAGCTGGCCCAGCGCGAGGGCGACTTCGACGCGGCCTCCCGGCTGATGTACGGGGAGATCCCGGCGCTGGAGAAGCAGATCGAGGAGGCCTCCCAGGCGGAGGAGCACGCCGCGTCCGAGGGCTCCGGCGACACGATGGTCAAGGACGAGGTCGGCGCGGACGAGGTCGCCGACGTGGTCTCGGCCTGGACCGGCATCCCCGTGGGGCGGCTGATGGAGGGCGAGACCTCCAAGCTGCTGCGCATGGAGGAGGAGCTGGGCCGCCGCCTCATCGGCCAGAAGCAGGCCGTGGCCGCGGTGTCCGACGCGGTGCGCCGGGCCCGCGCGGGGATCTCCGACCCCGACCGGCCGACGGGTTCGTTCCTGTTCCTGGGGCCCACGGGCGTGGGCAAGACGGAGCTGGCCAAGGCGCTGGCGGAGCTGCTCTTCGACGACGAGCGCGCCATCGTGCGCATCGACATGAGCGAGTACTCCGAGAAGCACACGGTGTCGCGCCTGGTGGGCGCGCCTCCCGGGTACGTGGGGTACGAGGAGGGCGGCCAGCTCACCGAGGCGGTGCGCCGCCGTCCGTACACGGTGGTGCTGCTGGACGAGGTGGAGAAGGCCCACCTGGAGGTGTTCGACACCCTGCTCCAGGTGCTGGACGACGGTCGGCTGACCGACGGGCAGGGCCGGCAGGTGGACTTCCGCAACACCATCCTCATCCTCACCTCCAACCTCGGATCGCCGTTCCTGGTCGACCAGTCGCTGGAGGAGTCGGTGCGCCGCGACCGCGTCATGGACGTGGTGCGCTCGACCTTCAAGCCGGAGTTCCTCAACCGGCTGGACGACGTGATCATGTTCGACGCGCTGTCCACCGAGGACCTCACGCGGATCGTGGACCTGCAGGTCGACAAGCTGGTGCGGCGCCTGGCCGACCGCCAGCTCCGCCTGGAGGTCACCGCCGGGGCCCGCGAGTGGCTGGCGCTGACCGGCTACGACCCGAGCTACGGGGCCCGCCCGCTGCGGCGCCTGGTGCAGTCCGCGATCGGTGATCCGCTCGCCCGGGAGATGCTGTCGGGCGCGCTGACCGACGGTGACACCGTGGTGGTGGACGTCGACGACGCGATCGACAAGCTCCGCGTGACCCCGAAGAAGGCCGTCGAGCCGGAGCTCTGACGCCCGCCATCGGATGAGGGGCCGCCTCGGAGGGCGGCCCCTCTTCTGCACGGATATCAGGAATCAGATGAGGCTCTCCCAGTACCCGGTTCCAGGAGTCCGCGATGCGCCTTGGGTCCTGTATCCACAGCAGAAGGGGCCGCACACCATGACCGTGCTCGAACACCACTCGCCGAGATCCCCTGCCGAGAAGCTGAGCGTCGAACAGTTCGAGATCATCGCCCAGGCCGCTGCCCGCGAGGATGTCACCCTCGAATACCTCAACGGCAAGATGGAGATCCGGACCGTGCCCGACAGCGATCACAACGCGATTCTCATGTGGTTGACGCGCCAGGTCATGGCCCAACGGGCGGACCTGGACCTGAACGTCACCGGCCAGGGCCTGAAGGTGGGCTCCTGTCGCAAGGGACGTGCACGCCCGGACGGCATCCTCGCACCTGTCGGCCACTTCGCCGGGCAGGGTGAATGGGCCGATCCCCGGGGGGTCCTGGCGGTCGTCGAAGTCACGTCGTGGGACTCCGACACCAACTCCCGTGACCGGGTCGAGAAGGCGCGGGCCTACGCCGCCTGCGACATCGGCACTTATCTCCTCATCGACCGCGACGACGACACTGTCACCGTCCACAGCGAGCCCACGGGCAGCCGGTACCGCAACATCGCCAAGCTCGGGTACGGGCACTCGGTCGAGATTCCCGGGGTGGGGGTCACGTTGAACACCGACGGCCTCAAGCGTTACGGCCACTGACGCGTCCGGCCACGCGCGGGGTGCCCGGTCACGCGGAGGCCGTGGCCGCGCCCGGGCAAGCACCGTCCAGGAGTTCGGCCGCCTCGCCCAGGGCCGTGGACAGTTCGGTGTGCCCGCACCGCTCCGCGAGGGAAGACAGCAGCCGGGCCATCGACGGTTCCAGCGAGGTGCGCGTGTAGCCGCCCCGGCGGCCCCACACGGTCACCTCCACCAGGCCCAGGCCGCGCTTTCCGGCCCAGCTGTCCGACCGCGTGAGCCACACGCTCACCCCTTCCTCGCCCCGGTCGCGGACCAGGCGCAGGTGGCGCAGGCGTTCGGTGTCGATGCCGTGGTCGGCCTCGCACCAGCGCGGGCAGGGGTCTTCGGGTAGCGCGTCTGCGGTCATGGCCTGCACCCCTTGCGGTTGAGGTGGTTGCCCCACTCCCCTAGGTCGCCGTGCGAGAGCCGCTCCAACGGGGACTCCCACGCCCACACCACACGGCTCGGGCCCTCCCGCCTGCCCCGCGCCACCCTGGTCACCACACCGCAGCGCGCACCGTAGACGGGTTCGTCGCGCAGCGACCGCCCCAGGTACTCGACCCTCACGTGCTTCTGGCGCGCCCAGGCCTTCAACGCGGCCAGGGACGGGAGTTCGCGGATATCGCAGATCGTGCGCTTCATCAGGCCACCTCACTCAGCCCGTGACCGCCGTCCGGGCCCGAAGCCCCGACCACCGACATCCAGTTCCGCACCGCCAACGCCAGCGGAGCCAGGTCCCCGCCCGGGTGGGAGACATAGGCCCGCACTCGGGCCCCGCGTCGGCGACGAGGCCGCACCGACTCCGCCGCGCACCTGGCGTGCTTGGGCCGATGCGGCACAGGACGCTCGACCCACTCACACGAACAGGACCGGAACGCCGCCGTACGCAGCGGCCCCCGGTTACGGATCTGGTGCCGGTAGTACTCGGACAGGGAGACCACCGGAGCCAACGGCCGCCGCTCCCCTCCGTCAACGGCCGGGGGACGTGCCGGAGCGTCCGGGAAGGAGAGGACGACCGACTCCGACGGTTCGGTCGTCCTCTCCCGAACAGCGAGGGGGTTGGCGGGTTCGGGGGCCCGGGTCAGATGGAAGGACCACGCGGCCGCAGCGCGCACGGCCTCCAGGTCCACAGAACGCAGGTAGCGCACAGCACAACCTCCAGGTTCAGAGCCGGATGGGGTCCGGCGGCTGCAAGGTAAGCCCAGCTTGACCGCGAACCCACGAAAATGCAACGGTAGCAAGAAAAGAGGTCCGTTATCTGAACCGATGCGAAGTTCAATCGGGGCTCGCTATGATCGCCACACGCCGAGCCCCTCAACCAGCGAGGACGACCCGATGCCCGAGATCCCCGTACGTCGCCGCTACTTGGTCAACCGGCTCAAGCAGCTCCGCATCGAGGCGGGGCTGACCCAAGATGAAGTAGCCGCCGCGATGGGTTGGGACCGCGGCAAGATGAACCGACTGGAGCAGCGGCACTTCAAGCGCCTCAACGCCGCTGACGTGATCGCGCTGGCAGCGCTCTACAAGGCGGGGGACGAGGAGGCGCGTGCCCTCGCACAGATCGCGCGGGATACCAAGAAGGTGTCCTGGTGGTACCGGTACTCCGACGTCTTCGCAGGGCCGTTCATCAGTTTGGAGGCCGAGGCGGAACGCATCGAGGAGTTCAGCGCGCTACTGGTCCCCGGATTGTTCCAGACCGCGCACTACACGCAGGCGCTCATGGAACGCTCTCTCGGCGTCAATCTGGCACCTGACGAGATGCAGACTCGACTGAAGGTGCGCGCCGAGCGTCAGCGCTCCGTGCTGGAGCGCGCCACTCCACCGCACATGTGGGTCATCCTCGACGAGGCCGTGCTGCGACGCCAAGTCGGCGGAGTCGAGGTCATGCGAGCCCAGATCGCTCACCTGGTCGAGTTGAGCGATCGACCGACCATCGACATCCAAGTACTGCCGTTCGACGTCGGCGCCCATGCTGCCAACGGCTTCCAGTTCCTGACCTTCCGCTTCGGGGGAAGCGACGCGGTCACCTACATCGAGACCGACCAAGACGGCCTGTACGTGGAGGAAGCCGAGAAAATCGCGCGTTATACGCTGGTGTTCGACCGCCTCCAAGCAACGGCGATGTCCGTCGAGGACTCGGTCCGGTTCATGGAGGCACTCACCCAGTGAACTTCTGAGTAGTCGACCCGAATAGAGGCACCACGACCATGGACCCCGCGAGCGCTTCATGGCGCAAGTCCAGCTACAGCGCGGCGACCAGCAACAACTGCGTCGAGGTGGCCGACGTGCCGGGTACGACCGCCGTCCGCGACAGCCAGAACAGGGACCGGGGCCATCTGGACTTCCCCCGCGACGAGTGGTCGGCGCTGCTCGGCGCACTACGGAACCACTGACCCGTCGGCACTGATGCCCCGCCCCGCTGGGCGGGGCATCGTCGCGTCTCCGGCCGGGCTCAGGCGCGCAGGACGGCGTCCTCGACCGCGCGGTCCAGGCCGACGCGGGGCCGGTCCGGGCGCTGGGGTACGGGGCCGTCCAGGGAGCGCATCCACGCCCAGGTGTCCGCGACGGTCTCGGCGACCGGGCGGCAGCACAGACCGGCGGCGACCGCTCGGGAGACATCGCCCTGGTGCAGGGTGTCGTACAGCTCGCCCGGCGGCAGCCAGACCGGCAGGTCCGACCACGGTTCGATGCCCGCGGCCAGCACGGTGTCGGGGTCGGTCCAGCGCAGGTCGGCGTCGGAGCCCGTGGCCCGGACGCACGCCTGGAGGAGCCCGCCCATGGTCGCGTGGCCGGGCTGGCTCACCAGGTTGTAGGGGCCGCCGAGGCCGCGCTCGACCGCGTCCAGCGTCCACACCGCCAGGTCGCGGGCGTCGACGTACTGGATCGGCAGGTCGCGCGGGCCCGGAGCCAGGACGGGACCGCCCTCGGCGATCCGGTTCAGCCACCAGGGCAGGCGCCCGATGTTCTCGTGGGGCCCGAGGATGAGCCCCGCACGCACGTGTAGCGCCCGGTCTCCGAAGACCGACTCCGCCGCCAGCTCGCCCCCGCGCTTGTCACTCGCGTAGTCGGTCGCCTCCGCCTCGGGGTCACCGGCCACCAGCGGCCCGTCCTCGTCCAGTCCGGCTGCCGCAGGGAAGGCGTACACGGACCGGCTGGACACGTAGGCGTAGTGTCCCACGCGCCCGGACAGCAGGCGGGCGGCGCGCAGGACCGCCGCGGGCGCGCCCGACCAGGTGTCGACGACGGCGTCCCACTCCCCGCTCTCCAGGGCCGACAGCCCGCCCTCGGCTGTGCGGTCGCCGTGGAGCGCGGTCGTCCCCTCGGGGGCCGGGCGGCTGCCCCGGTGGAAGACGGTGACGTCCCAGCCCCGGCCCAGCGCCTCCTCGGCCGCGGCCCGTCCGACGAACTCGGTTCCGCCCAGCATCAGAATTCTCATGTGCCGCAGTCTGGCTTCTCATCGCGGCACACGCCAGGCCCGCCTGCTCTCAGCAGAATCAGCCTGAGCCGTGCGGGCCGTCTCGGCCGACCGCTCACACCGCGACGACCCGGACCACGCTGTCCAGGCCGACGAAGTCGTCCGCGTTCCGCGTGTAGAGCGGGATCCCCTTCACGGAGGCGATCGCGGCGATCATCAGGTCCAGCCGCCTGGGCTTGGGACTTCGGTCCGCCGCCACCGTCAGAGCGACGAGCGTCCCGTACCGGGAAGCCGCTTCTCCGTCGAACGGCAGGGGAGCGAAGTCCACGGCCGCCGCCTGGAGTTTCTCGGTGCGCGCCGCTCGGCTCACGGGATCCTTCGCCATCGCGACACCCTGATGGAGCTCGGCCATCGTCACCGAGGTGATCTCCGGAAAGCGTGGAAGCCTGTTGGGATCGAGTGTTCCGAGATCGATGTAGGTACAGGTGTCGAGGACGCCGAACTCGGCCTCAGGCAAGGTCGTCGTCTCCGATCCTGTCCTCATCACCGAAGAAGTCAGTGGCTTCCGCCCGCATCTCGCCGTAGTCGACACGGGGAAGCCCGCGATGACGCGCCACGAGCTCGTGCGCGGTGAGCCGCCTCCGCCGCGCGAGCGGACTGACCTGGGCGACCTCCACCCCGTTTCGTGTGACGTGGAAGGTCTCACCCGCCTCGACCTGATCCATGACGGACGCCGCGTTGTTGCGGAACTCGCGTTGCGTGATGGTCTTCATACGCCGATTGTAGCCAGCCGTGTCCCACCGTGCTACATCCCTGGTCCGACCGAGGGCCCGCGGGCGAGCGCTGGTCAGAGGGCGCGAGCGCGCCCCAGCAGCAGTGTGCGCTCGCTCTCGTTGCGGGTGAGCTCCGCGGCCCGCTCGAACTCCGCGCGGGCCTCCTCCGCACGGCCGAGGCGGGCCAGCAGGTCGCCCCGGACCGCGGGCAGCATGGGGTAGCCGGCCATCGCCGCGACCTCGCCCAGACGATCGACGATGCCCAGCGCCGGCTCGGGACCCAGGGCCATCGACACCGCCACGGCGCGGTTCAGCTCGGCCACCGGGTTGCGCGTCGTCCGGACCAGTTCCTCGTACAGGACGGCGATCGCCGACCAGTCGGTGTCCGCGGCCGTGGGCGCGACGGCGTGCTGGGCGGCGATCCCGGCCTGGAGCGAGTAGGGGCCGCGCGGCTGCCCCGGGTCGTCGGGGACGGACCGGGCCAGGGCGCGGATCCCCCGGGTGATCAGCAGCCGGTCCCAGCGGCCGCGGTTCTGCTTGTCCAGCGGGACGGGCTCGCCGTCGGGGCCCACGCGGGCCCGGAAGCGGGAGGCGATGAGCTCCATGAGGGCGAGCAGCCCGTGCACCTCGTGGTCCTTGGGCATCAGGTCGCACAGCACCCGGCCCAGGCGCATCGCCTCGTCGGTGAGCTGGGGGCGGTACCACTCGGCGCCGGAGGTGGCGACGTAGCCCTCGTTGAAGACGAGGTAGACGACCTCCAGGACGGAGCCGACCCGTGCGTCGCGGTCCTGCCCGACCGGCACCTCGAAGGGCACCTTCTTCGCGGCCAGGGTGCGCTTGGCGCGGACGATGCGCTGCGCCACGGTGGGCTCGGGCACCAGGAAGGCGCGCGCGATCTCGTCGGTGGTCAGGCCGCCGAGCATGCGCAGGGTGAGCGCGACCCGTGCCTGGGTGGCGAGCACGGGGTGGCAGCACACGAACATCAATCGCAGCAGGTCGTCGCCGTAGTCCTCCTCCAGGACCGCGTCGAACTCGGCCTGGCCGTCGTGGTCGCCGATCTCGCGGCCCAGCTCGGCCATCCGGTCCTGGAACCGCTCGTCGCGGCGCCAGCGGTCGAGGATGCGGCGCTTGGCGACGGTCGTCAGCCAGGCGCCGGGCTTGGCGGGCACGCCCTCCGCCGGCCATTTCTCCAGGGCACTGACGAGGGCGTCCTGGGCGAACTCCTCCGCCAGGCCGACGTCGCCGACCATGCGGCTGAGCGCGCCGATGAGGCGGGCCGACTCGATGCGCCAGACCGCCTCCACCGCGCGTGTCGCGTCCGAGTGGCTCACGGGGCCATCACAGCACCGTGAGCCACCTCACCGCAAGCCTCGCCGGGGTCTAGTACCCCTGCTCACGCAGCTCGCGCTCGCGCTCCTTGAGGTCCTCGGGCATCTGCTCCATGTCCTCCAGCTCACCGATCCGGCGCAGCTGGAGCTTCATCTCGGTGTCGTCGCCCGCCGGCGGGTGGGGGACGCGCTTGGCCCACTCCACGGCCTCCTCGTGCGAGGACACCTGGATGACCCAGTACCCGGCGATGAACTCCTTGGCCTCGGTGAAGGGGCCGTCGGTGACGGTCACCTCGCCGTTGCGGAAGACGACCTCGGCGCCCTGGGCCGTGGGGGCGAGCCCCTCGCCGGTCAGCAGGACACCCGCCTTGACCAGGTCCTCGTTGTACTTGGCCATCGCCTCGTAGACCTCGGGTCCCACCTCGTAGTCGGCGGCCTCGGACTCGGGGGTGGACATGATCGACATGAGGTAGCGCATGGTGTTCGCCCTTCGTGGTGTGGGGGGGCTGTTCTCCCCCGCTCTCATCCACACGTCGAACGGGCCCCGCGCGGATCGACACCCTCCCGGACTTTTCTTCGAGAGTTTTCTCCGGGCCGTCTCCCGGGCCGTCCATCCGCGACTCCGCACGGACCCTCGGCCCGCTCCAGGACGGCCTGGCCGACCGCGTTCTCCACGCGCGCACCTGGCCACAAGCGGTCAACCGGACCGCCCGCGAGCGTGCTGAACTGGGACGTTCGGTAGAGTTCCCGAGCGGTTCGCCGACGACGGCGTGGACCACGGTACGGAGGAGAACACGGGTGGAGCTGTTCCTGAGCACGGCCTTCGGGTTCCCCACCGTCCTGTTCACGCCCCTGCTGATCGTGGTCGCGGCCTACTGGGTCCTCGTGCTCGTCGGCGCGGCCGACAGCGAACTCCTGGACGCCGTGGACGGCGACGGCGCCGCCACCGGGCTCAGCGCGGCCATGGACCGGGCCCGCCTGGGCCAGGTGCCCGTCACCGTCGCGCTCTCGATGCTGGTCTGCGTCGCCTGGTTCGTGAGCATGATGGGAGGCATCATGACCAGTCTCCTCAACACCACCTCCACCCCCCTGCTGCTGGCCCTCGGCGCCGTCGTGCTGCTCATCGCGCTCGTCGCCGCCTGGGCGGTCACCAGCGGCCTGGTGATGACCGTCGCCCGCTTCCTGCCCCGCCGCGGCGGCGACTCCAAGCACGAACTCGTGGGCCGCACCTGCGTGATCCGGATCGGCGAGGCCGGTGAGCGCTTCGGCCAGGCCGAGATCACCACCTCCGGCGGCGCCGCCATCACCATCCCCGTGCGCACCACCGGCGGCGAGGTCCTCCCCCTGGGCAGCACCGCCCTGATCTTCGACCACCAGGCGGAGGACGACGTCTTCCTGGTGACCCACTTCGACGCGGCCCTGGACCCCGGCCAGAGCTGACCGGGGGCGACGCCCCCGCCCATGGGAGCGCCTCCCGTCCGGGAACCGTTCCGCGGCCGACCGCGTCTCACCCCCCGACGAGCCCGAAGCGGCACCCCCGCCGCCACGTCCCCGGTGCTCGATCCCCGCGCCCGCACGTCCACTCCCAGAAAGCGACCCCACGTGTTCCTGAGTGCAACCACCGACGGGCAGGAGGCCGCGAACGCCGCCTTCCTCACCGTCGGAGTCGCCATCGCCATCGGCCTCCTCGTCCTCGTCGCGCTGATCATGATGATCACGAAGCTCTTCAAGAAGGTCGAGCAGGGCAAGGCCCTGATCATCTCCAAGACCCGCGACGTCCATGTCACCTTCACGGGCGCCGTCGTCCTCCCGGTCCTGCACAAGGCCGAGGTCATGGACATCTCGCTCAAGACCCTCACCCTTGAGCGCAGCGGCCGCGAGGGCCTGACCTGCAAGGACAACATCCGCGCGGACATCCGCGTGTACTTCTACGTCCGCGTCAACGAGACCGCCGAGGACGTCAAGAAGGTCGCCAAGTCCATCGGCACCGAGCGCGCCAGCGACCGGGAGACCCTCCAGGAGCTCTTCAACTCCAAGTTCTCCGAGGCGCTGAAGACCGTCGGCAAGCAGTTCGACTTCGAAGAGCTGTTCACCCAGCGCGAGCAGTTCCGCCACGCGATCGTCTCCCTGATCGGCACCGACCTCAACGGCTACAGCCTCGAGGACGTGGCCATCGACGAGCTGGAGCAGACCCCGCTGCACCAGCACGACTCGAACAACATCCTCGACGCGCAGGGCATCAGCAAGATCACCGAGCGCACGGCGATCGAGCACAAGCGCACCAACGAGTTCGAGAACGACCGCAAGAAGGAACTCGACCGGCAGAACACCGAGACCGCCGAGACCCTCGCCGAGCTGGAGAAGCGCCGCGAGGAGGCCACCGCCAAGGCCAAGCGCGAGATCGAGATCATCCGCGCCCGCGAGGAGTCCGAGACCGCGCGCGTGCAGGCCGAGGAGCGCCTCAAGGCCGAGACCGCCAACCTGCGCACCAACGAGGCCCTGGGCGTCCAGCACCAGAACCAGCAGCGTGAGATCGCGGTCGCGGAGAAGAACCGCGAGCGCGTCATCGCCATCGAGACCGAGCGCATCGAGAAGGACCGCATGCTC
This sequence comes from Nocardiopsis sp. Huas11, assembly GCF_003634495.1. Lineage (GTDB taxonomy): Bacteria > Actinomycetota > Actinomycetes > Streptosporangiales > Streptosporangiaceae > Nocardiopsis. The sequence goes on from NZ_RBKY01000001.1 coordinate 2,089,667, forward strand.
GAGGTCATCGGCCGCGAGCGCGAAACCGAGCTGAGCAGCATCGCCAAGGACAAGGAGGTCGAGGGCCAAAAGCGCGAGGTCGCCGACGTCGTCCGCGAGCGCATCGCCGTCGACCGCACCGTCGCCGAGCAGGAAGAGGCGATCAAGCGGCTGCGCGCCGTCGAGGAGGCCGAGCGCACCCGCCAGGCCATCATCATCCAGGCCGAGGCCGAGGCCCAGGAGAACCTGGTCAAGGACATCAAGGCCGCCGAGGCGGCCGAGGCCGCGGCCAAGCACCGCGCCGCCGAGGAACTGACCCTCGCCGAGGCCCGCCAGCAGGCCGCCGAGCTCGACACCCGCGCCAAGATCCGCCTGGCCGAGGGCCAGCAGGCCGAGGCCGCCGCCGCGGGCCTGGCCGAGGTGCAGGTCCGCCAGCAGGACGCGGAGGCCCTGGAGAAGGTCGGCCGCGCCGAAGCCGTCGTCTCCCGCGAGAAGGCCGCCGCCGAAGCCGAGGGCATCGAGCAGAAGCTGCGCGCCGAGGCCGCCGGCCTCACCGACAAGGCGACCGCCATGGCCGCCCTGGACCAGGTCAGCCGTGAGCACGAGGAGTACCGCCTGCGTCTGGACGCCGAGAAGGAGGTGCGCCTGGCCGGCATCGACGTGCACCGCCAGGTCGCCGAGGCCCAGGCCACCGCGATGGCCGCCGGACTGGAGAGCGCCGACATCAGCATCGTCGGCGGCGACGGCGCCTTCTTCGACCGCATGGTCAACTCCATCGGCATGGGCAAGGCCATCGACGGCTTCGTCGGCAACTCCGACACCGTCCAGTCCCTGGGCGGCAACTGGCTCAGCGGTGGTTCCAACGGCAACGGCGGCAACTTCACCGAGGACATCAAGCGGATCCTGGCCGAGACCGACACCGAGGACATCAAGAACCTCACGGTCTCCGCTCTGCTGCTCAAGCTGATCGCCGCGGGCGGCTCCGACAGCGGCAAGCTGGACTCGCTGCTCTCCACGGCCCGCTCCCTGGGCCTGGACCAGCTCCCCGTGACCGCCATCGCCCCCGCCAAGCAGTGAGGTAGTCCTCCGTGACCGAGGCCCTGTCCCAGGAGACCGACAGCGCCGGGTCCGACGCCGTGGACGCGCAGTCGCTGGACGCGGGCACCTACGAGGTGCTCCGCGCCCGGCTGCGCGACCAGACCGGCGAGCTGGCCCGACGGACCGAGTCGCTCAACGACCGACGGCTGGAGGTGTTCGGCGGGACCGAACTGACGCTGCTCGGTACCGAGCGCATCCGCACCGAGCACAACTGCGTGCCGCGGGACATCGTGAGCGTGGGGCGCTCCATCGGCGCCGACGCCGACGGCGCCATGATCCTGTTCGGCTACAACGTCTTCATCGGCATGAAGCGGGAGACCCACGTCCCCGACGTGTTCTCACTGCACCGGTACGAGCGGGACGGCGAGGGCTTCGCCTTCGCCGACGCCCCCGGGGAGGCCGCGCCAGGCCTGCTCGAGGACGAGCGGTTCCGACAGGACTTCGGTCAGCTCTACCGCTACTACCGCGACGCCCACCTGCTCCAGCTGCGGGTGGTGGAGGACCGGCTGCTCGCCGTCTTCCAGACCGGACCGCGCACCGAGGACGTGCGGGTGCTGCGCTGGTCGATCTCGCCCACCGGCGAGATCGCCTACCTCGACGCGCGGGGCGAGCGCGACCACGTGTTCCCGCCCTCGCACGACTTCTCGTGGGTGCAGACCACCCGCGACGACCACGTCGCCGGGCGGCACCCGCACATCTCGATCCTCGACGAGCTGTTCGTCGAGACGATCAACGGCGACCTCACCATCAAGGTGGAGAACAACACCGAGATCGGCGAGGGCGTCTACACCGAGCCCGTCAACGAGCCGCTGCAGAGCCTGGCCGACGCCGAGGTGCACTACGCCAGGGTGGGCGCGCTCATCCTGATGAAGGTGCTGCCCTACAACGAGACCACGTGGCGGTACCTGGTCTTCAACACGCGCACCAAGGAGGTCGAGCGCCTCGACGGCATCGGCCAGTCCTGCCAGCGCCTGCCCGACGACCAGGGGCTCATCTTCCCCGGCGGCTACTACCTGGCCACCGGGTCGGCCAGGACCTTCGACACCGACGTCACCGACCTGGAGTTCGAGCGCGTGGTGCGCTCACCCAACGGGGAGGACGTGCTCTACGTCTTCCACTCCCGGGAGGACGGCCGCAGCCTGCTGCTGTCGTACAACACCATCCGCAAGGAGGTCGCCAACCCGATCGTCTGCCACGGCTACTCGCTGTTCGACGACGGCACGATGACCGTGTTCCGCGACGGCGTGGGCGAGCCCACCCGGGTGCACCCGATGCAGGTGTGGCGGACCCCCTTCGTGTCCGACGTGTACGCCGCCGCGCAGCCCGCCGGGACCGGTCCGCTGGAGCGGATCGGCAACGCCGAACTGGTGCGCGGTGTGTCGGAGTGCCTGTCCGTGGCGCGCATCGCCAACGACATGCGACCGTCCACCGAGGTGTTCGAGGCACTCATCGCCTCGTGCCGCCGGGTGTCGGACCAGTTCCACTGGTTGGGCGAGCCGGAGCTGGGCGATCTGGCGGAGCCGCTGTCGCAGGTGCGGGCGACCGCGGAGAAGGTGCTGGAGGAGTTCGAGACCGTCCAGGCCCTGACCCGGCAGGCCGCCGAGGCCCTGGCCGAGGCGGAGGACCGGACGACCTCGCTCATCCGCACCTCGCGCGGCGAGGCTCCGCGGTCGGCGGAGGGCTGGGTGGCCCGGCTGACCGAGCTGCGCCGCGCCCAGGGGCAGGCGGCCACGCTGCGCGAGATGCGCTACGTGGACGCCGACCGGCTCCAGGACCTCGACGCGCGGATGGACGAGGAGATCGCCTCCGCGGGCCGGCGGACGGTGTCCTTCCTCGAACAGGACGACGCGTTCGCGGGGTACCACGCCGAGGTGGACCGCCTGGTGGCGGACGCCGAGGCGATCGACGCGGTCACGGCCGCGACGGCCGTCGGCGAGCGCATCGCCGAGCAGACCGAGGGCCTGCAGGTGGTCACCGAGGTCATCGGCTCGCTGGACATCGGCGACGCCCAGGTGCGCACGCGCATCCTGGAGCGGATCAGCGAGGTGATGGGCGGGATCAACCGGGCCCGCGCCACGCTGGAGTCGCGCCGCAAGGAGCTGCTGGCCCTGGAGGGCCGGGCGGAGTTCGCGGCCGAGTTCGCGCTGCTGGGCCAGGCCATCACCGGGGCGCTCGCCGCGGCGGACTCCCCGGAGCGCTGCGACGAGCAGCTCGGCCGGATCATGCTCCAGCTGGAGAACCTGGAGTCGCGCTTCGCCGAGTTCGACGACTTCCTCGCGGAACTGTCGGACAAGCGGGAGGACGTCTACGAGGCGTTCTCCACCCGCAAGCAGTCGCTGGTCGACGAGCGGGCGCGGCGGGCCGACCGGCTGGCGTCGTCGGCCGCGCGGGTGCTGGAGGGCGTGCACCGGCGGGTGGCGACGCTGTCGACGCTGGAGGACATCAACACCTACTTCGCCTCCGACGCGATGGTCACGCGGCTGCGCCGCACCGTCGAGGAGATGCGGCAGCTCGGCGACTCCGTGCGCGCCGAGGAGCTGGACGGACAGATCCTGGCCGCCCGGCAGGAGGCGGGCCGGGCGCTGCGGGACCGCACCGACCTGTTCGAGGGCGGCGCGGGCGGGGAGACCATCCGCCTGGGCCGGCACCGGTTCGCGGTCAACACCCAGCCCATCGACCTCACGCTCACCCCCCACCAGGGGGAGATGTCGGTGGCCGTCACCGGCACCGACTTCCGGGCGCCGGTCACCGACGAGGCGTTCCAGGAGACCCGGTACCTGTGGGACCGGCTGCTGGTGTCGGAGAGCGATCGGGTGTACCGGGCGGAGTACCTGGCCACGTCGATCCTGGCCGCCGCCGAGGACGGCACGCTGGCGCATGACGGGGGCGGGAGCCTGCGCACGCTGGTCGAGGCGGACGTGCAGTCCGACAACGGCTCGCTGCTGGACCTGGTGCGCGCGGTCGCCGAGACGCGCTACGACGAGGGCTACGAGCGGGGCGTGCACGACCACGACGCCGCCCGGATCCTGTCCGCGCTGCTGCGGCTGCGCACCGGGGCGGGCCTGCTGCGCTACCCCGGCCGTGTCCGCGCGGTGGCCCAGCTGTTCTGGGCCTATGGCACCGACGAGGACCGGCGCTCCGCCTGGCGGACGCGCGCCGGGTCGCTGGCGCGGGCGCGGGAGGTGTTCGGGGCCCGCCGGTCCGAGGCCATCGACGGCCTGCGCGCAGAGCTGGCCCGGGGTGTGGACGCGTTCCTCACCGAGACGGGGCTGTACCAGGACACCGAGCTGGACCTGGTGGGCGAGTACCTGTTCGAGGAGCTGGCCGCGGACGGGCCCTCGGAGCAGGGGTTCGTGTCCGGTGCGGGGGCCAGGCTGCTCCTGGACCGGTTCCACCGCGCCCTGGGCAGCGCCCAGGAGACCACGCGCCGGGCCTTCGCCGAGGACCTGCGCTCGCTGGGGGGCGACGTGGCCGCTCGGCACCAGCTGGTGTCGGCGTGGTTGGACGCCTTCGCGACCACCCTGGAGGAGGGCTCGTTCGACGCGGGCGACCTTCCCGAGGCGGCCGCGATCGAGCTGACCGGGGCCGAGGTGGAGCGGTACGAGTCCTCGGCGGCGGTGCACGAGACGGTGACGGGCCTGTTGGGCTCGCACCCGCGTGTGCGCGAGCGGTCGTTGGACGTGCGCCTGGACGAGATCCTGCCGCGCACCCGCGAGTTCCGGCTGCGGGACGTGCCCGCCTACCGGGACTTCCAGCGGCGGCGCCACGAGCTGGTGGCCGCCGAGCGCGAGAGGCTGCGGCTGGAGGAGTACAAGCCGAAGGTGATGAGCGGGTTCGTCCGCAACCGCCTGCTGGACGAGTCGTACCTGCCGCTGATCGGCGACAACCTGGCCAAGCAGCTGGGCGCGGCCGGCGACGACAAGCGCACGGACCAGAGCGGCCTGCTGCTGCTCATCTCCCCGCCCGGGTACGGCAAGACCACGCTGATGGAGTACGTGGCGAGCCGCCTGGGGCTGGTGTTCGTGAAGGTGAACGGACCCGCGCTGGGGCACGCGGTGACCTCGCTCGACCCGGAGGAGGCGCCCGACGCCACCTCGCGCCAGGAGGTCGAGAAGATCTCGTTCGCGCTGGAGATGGGCAGCAACACCATGCTGTACCTGGACGACATCCAGCACACCAACCCGGAGCTGCTGCAGAAGTTCATCTCGCTCTGTGACGGCCAGCGCCGGATGGAGGGCGTGTGGGAGGGCCGTACGCGCACCTACGACCTGCGGGGCAAGCGGTTCGCGGTGTGCATGGCCGGCAACCCCTACACCGAGCAGGGCAAGAAGTTCCGGATCCCGGACATGCTGGCCAACCGCGCCGACGTGTACAACCTGGGCGATGTTCTCTCGGGCAAGGAGGAGCTCTTCGCGCTCAGCTACATCGAGAACGCGCTCACCTCCAACCCGACCCTGTCGCCGCTGTCGTCGCGCGACCGTGAGGACGTGTACACGTTCGTGCGGATGGCCCAGGGCGACGAGTCGGTCGGCACGGACGAGCTGAAGCACCCGTACTCGGCGACGGAGGTGGAGCGGATCCTGTCGGTCCTGCGCAAGATGCTGCGGGTGCAGGAGGTGGTGCTGGCCAACAACCAGGCCTACATCGCCTCGGCGGCCCAGTCCGAGGACGCCCGCTCCGAACCGCCGTTCCAGTTGCAGGGCTCGTACCGGAACATGAACCGGCTGGCGGAGAAGATCGTGCCGGTCATGAACGACGCCGAGGTGGAGGCCGTGATCGACGACCACTACCTGGGCGAGGCGCAGACCCTGACCTCGGGCGCGGAGGCCAACCTGCTCAAGCTCGCCGAGCTGCGCGGGGTGATGACGCCCGAGCAGAAGACCCGGTGGACGCAGGTCAAGGACGGGTTCCTGCGCGGACGCGCGCTGGGCGGCTCCGAGGACGACCCGATGACCCGGGCGATCGGGGCGATGGGCCTGCTCGCCGACCGGGTCGGCTCGATCGGCACCGCGATCGACCGCGCCACGGAGCGGTAGCCGGGCCGGGCGCCCGGCGACCCGGCCGGTGCGGCGACCCGACCGATGCGGGGCCGCCGTCCCACGCGGGACGGCGGCCCCGCGCTCGTACGCGGACGGTTTCCCGCTCAGATGCGGACGGGCTCGCGCCGCGGATCCGTGATCATCTTCGGGTCGCGGTCGCGCAGGAGCGCCATGAGGGGGGCGACCGTGTCGGCCCGCTGGGCCTCCTCGCCCTCCTCCGCCAGCAGCCCGACGACCTGGAAGAACAGCACGAGCCCGTTGTCGGTGTCCAGGAACCGCAGGTCGACGTCCGGGACGATGGCGAGCGAGGTCATCTCGCCGTTGGCCGGGTCCCCGCCCAGCGGCGAGGGGGTGACGATCCAGTGGCCGACGTCCAGGTCGACCCCGGCGAGGAAGCGGCCGGCCAGGGCGTGCAGGACGCGCAGGATCCACGCCGGGACGGACGTGTCGTCGGGCTCGCGCGGGATCCGGCAGGTGAACTCGAAGCCGGCGCCGGAGACGGCGGTCTGCTCGCTCGTCTTCTCCCCCAGCTCGGTCAGGCCGAAGGTGACCAGCAGCCAGTGCCCTTCGAGCGGGTAGGCGAGGACCCCGTCCAGGCCGCCCTCGTCGCCGTCCGCGGCGAACTGGACGGTCAGCGGTTCGACGCCGGGATAGCGCTCGGCCCACCCCTCGTAGATCCGGACGAGCCCGGGCAACAGCTCCAGCATGGTGTCGTGGCTCCCCACATCAGGTGTTCGTGCACGTCCGAGCATAGAAGCGCGCGGCGGGCGCGGGGTACGCCGATCCACCGCTCGGCGCCGACGGCCTCAGATCTCGCAGGCCAGCCGCCATCCCCCCTCGTCGTACACCCAGTACTCCCGGCTCCCGTCCAGGGACTCGTACTCGGCGCCGACCGGCAGATCGGTCACCTCGCCCGTCTCCGCGGCCACCCGGAGCAGGTCCGCGGCCAGCCAGTAGGCGTGGTGCGCCGCCTCCGACTCCCACCGGACGGGGTCGAGGGCGCTCCAGTAGTGGCCGCCGGGATCGAACCGCGACGCCCACGCCTCGTCACTGGGGCACGCCCAGTCCAGGGGCCGGTACGCGGCCGAGGACGGCCGGCCGGCGCGGGCGAAGACCCGCCGCGCCCCGCACACCGGGCAGGGCCCCGGGTCCAGGGGCGCGAAGCGCGACATCAGCCAGTGCAGGTCGATGGTGCTGTGCTCGCGGGTCCGGGAGGCGTCCCCCTCGGTCACCGCCCCCGGGTCCCCGCAGTCGGGGCAGCGGGGCTCGGGCGGTCGGCGCCCCCGCGCGAGGGTGCGGGCCCCCGGCCAGCCCGACGGCCACAGGGCGCCGCAGCGCGCGCACCCGTACTGGCGGCGGAGCGGACCGACGCGGCCGGGAACGGCCCGGCGCGCGCTCTCGCCGGGGGGCGCGGTCTCGCCACGGGGCGCGGTCTCGCCACGGGGAGCGGTCTCGCCGGGAGGCGCGGTCTCGCTTCGGGGCGCGTCGCCGCACGGCGGGTCGGCGGCCGCGCGTTCCCGCCGCGCCCGCGCCTGTGCACCGCACCGGGGTCCGACGGCCGGGTCCTCGGAGCCGCCGGCACCGATGGCGGGGTCCCCTGGCACGCGCCTCACCATGGGTCCATCATCCCTCGTCGTGGCGGCGGGGACCAGTGCGCCGGATCACGGGATTTGGGAGCGATCCCAGCACTCCGAAGGAAAGTCCGGTATACCTACACAGCAGCGTTTTTGTCTCTCCTGCGTGAGTTTGTGGACACAAGTGGCTCCCAGTGCTGGCGTCTCCTACTACTGGGTAGTAACATTGACTTGTTACTAGTCGGTAGATCCGCGTGTACAGACACCGCGGCCAGGGACACACAGCGGAGCTGTCCATGACGCATTACAAGAGCAACCTGCGCGACATCGAGTTCAACCTCTTCGAACTCTTCAACCGCCAGGACGTACTGGGCAAGGGCCCCTTCGAGGAGCTCGACGAGGAGACGGCGCGCACCATCCTCGGCGAGGTCAACCGCCTGGCCACGGGCGTCGTCGCCGAGTCCTTCGAGGACGCGGACCGCAACCCGCCGGTCTTCGACCCCAAGACCAACACCGTCGCGATCCCCGAGAGCCTGAAGAAGTCCTACAAGGCCTACATGGACGCCGGCTGGTACAACCTCGACCTCCCCCCGGAGCTGGACGGCCTGGGCGCCCCCCGCTCCCTGGTGTGGTCGGCCGCCGAGCTCGTCCTCGGCGCCAACCCCTCCATCCACATGTACTCCGCCGGCCCGGGCTTCGCGAGCATCCTCCACTCCGAGGGCAACGAGAAGCAGAAGGAGTTCGCCAAGCTCGCCATCGAGCGCGGCTGGGGCGCCACCATGGTCCTGACCGAGCCGGACGCCGGCTCGGACGTGGGCGCCGGCCGCACCAAGGCCGTCGACCAGGGCGACGGCACCTGGCACATCGAGGGCGTGAAGCGCTTCATCACCTCGGCCGAGCAGGACATGACCGAGAACATCTTCCACCTGGTGCTGGCGCGCCCCGAGGGCGCCGGCCCCGGCACCAAGGGCCTCTCGCTCTACCTGGTCCCGAAGTTCCTGGTCAACGAGGACGGTTCGCTCGGTGAGCGCAACGGCGCCTACGTGACCAACGTCGAGCACAAGATGGGCCTCAAGGCCTCCACCACGTGCGAGCTGACCTTCGGCGACAAGCACCCCGCCATCGGCTACCTCGTCGGCGACAAGCACGACGGCATCCGCCAGATGTTCCTCATCATCGAGTACGCGCGCATGATGGTCGGGACGAAGGCGATCGCCACCCTCTCCACCGGCTACCTCAACGCGCTGGAGTACGCCAAGGAGCGGGTGCAGGGCAACGACCTGGCCGGGGCCAAGGACTCGCCCAAGGTCACCATCACCCACCACCCGGACGTGCGCCGCAGCCTCATGACGCAGAAGGCCTACGTCGAGGCCATGCGCTCGCTGGTGATCTACACCGCCACGCAGCAGGACGCGATCCAGATCGCCCACAACGCCGGTGAGGACGTCACGGAGTTGGAGGCCATGAACGACCTCCTGCTGCCGATCGTCAAGGGCGTGGGCTCCGAGCGCTCCTACGCGCTGCTCGCCGAGTCGCTCCAGACCCTGGGCGGCTCCGGGTTCCTGCAGGAGTACCCGATCGAGCAGTACATCCGCGACGCCAAGATCGACACCCTCTACGAGGGCACCACCGCGATCCAGGCCCAGGACTTCTTCTTCCGCAAGATCGTCCGCAACGGCGGCGCGGCGCTGGGCAAGCTCGCCGGCGAGATCAAGGACTTCGCCCAGAGCGAGGCCGGCAACGGCCAGCTCAAGGAGGAGCGCGCGCTGCTCCTGGAGGCCGCGGAGAACGTCGAGGAGATGGTCGGCCTCATGGTCGGCCACGCGATGGCCGCCGCCGAGGACAAGCGCGAGCTGTACAAGGTGGGCCTGAACTCCACCCGTCTGCTCTTCGCCTTCGGCGACGTCGTCCTCGCCTGGCTGCTGCTGCGCCAGGCCGAGGTCGCGCTGGCCAAGATCGACGGCGCCGACGCCGCGGACAAGGACTTCTACACCGGCAAGATCGCCGCCGCGCGCTTCTTCGCCGACCAGTTCCTGCCGCGCATCGCCGCCGAGCTCAAGATCGCCCAGGGCGTGAACCTGGACCTGATGGACGTTCCCGAGTCCGCCTTCTAGGAGGCCGCGGGAACCACGGGCGGGACGGCCTCCGGGCCGCCCCGCCCGTTTCGTGTGCCCGGTCTCGGACGTGCTCCCCCGCCCGGTCTCGCACGTGTTCCCCTGCCCGGTCTCACACGTGCTCCCCTGCCCGGTCTCACACGTGCTCCCCTCGCCCGCGTCGGGTAGCGGAGCCGTGAGGGCACACGACGAGAGCCGAGGTGCTCGTAAGGGGGAACGACATGGGAGAGCCCGACACGCGAGGCGTCGACGGCGCCACCGAGTTCGACGACTACCCGCGCCTGGCGGTGGTCACGGGGGGCGACAGCGGGATCGGCCGCGCGACGGCGATCAGGTTGGCCCAGGACGGGTTCGACGTCGGCGTCACCTACCACTCCGACGAGGAGGGCGTGCGCAGGACGGCGGACGAGGTCGCGCGGACCGGCCGCCGGATGGCGGTACGCCGGCACGACCTCACCGACCCCGTGCGCGGTTCCGAGGCCATCGCCGAGCTGATCGAGGACCTGGGCGGCATCGGGGTCCTGGTCAACAACGCGGGGACCGGCTCGGGCGAACCGCTGCTGGAAACCGACTACGAACGCTGGCGCGAGGTCCTGTCCGTCGACCTGGACGGCCCCTTCCTCTGCTCACAGATCGCCGGCAAGCACATGCGCGACACCGGGCGCGGCGGCCGCATCATCAACATCACCAGTGTCCACGAGGAGTATCCGCGGGTGAACGCCGGGACCTACTGCACCGCCAAGGGCGGCCTGAAGCTCCTCACGCGGACCCTCGCGCTCGAACTCGCCCTGTACGGCATCACGGTGAACGCCGTGGCGCCCGGAGAGATCGCCACGCCGATGACGGGCCAGCACGAACAGGAGCCGGACCTCGACTCGCGTGCCGGGTACCCGGTGCCGCGTCCGGGCCACGCCTACGAGGTGGCCGAGGCGGTGGCGTTCCTCGCCCGCCCGCAGGCGTCCTACGTCACCGGCGCGTCCCTGTTCGTGGACGGCGGCCTGACCCTGATGGGGCCGCAGGCGGGTGGGGCCCTCCAGGACGCCACCTGGCGGGCGGGCTGACGCCGCGTGCCGGACGGGGCGGCCGGACGGGGCGGCCGGGCTACGCCCGTGAGGCCTCCGGCGGCGCCCAGACGAAGGGGGTCGTGGTGGTGACGGGCCGCAGGCCCAGACGGCGCAGGATCGGCGCGCTCTCGTCGGAGGCGTCCACCTGGAGGAAGCGCGTGCCGCGCTCGACGGCGGTCCGGGCACGCGCGGCCACCAGGGCACGGTAGATCCCGCGCCCGCGCCAGGCGGGCAGCGTCGAGCCGCCCCACAGGCCGGCGAACTCCGTGCCGGGCACGAACTCCAGCCACGCGGCGCACACGACCTCCCCGGCGGCCTCGGCCGTCAGGACGACGGTCCCGTCCGGGTCGGCGGCGATCATCGCGGCGAGGTGCTCCACGAGCCAGCTCCCGTCGTCACCCCACACGGCCGACTTCAGGTCCGCGATCCGGCGCAGGTCGTGCGTGCCGGTGACCCGCCGCACGACCACCCCCTCCGGCGGCGGCGCGTCCACGGCCAGTTCCGCGGCCAGGCCCACCATGACCGTCTCGCGCTCCTGCGGGACGAACCCGGCCGCGCGCAGCCGGTCGGGCAGGTCCTCGGGAAGGTCGTGGCCGTAGGCCTTCCACTCCACCGCCTCCCCGCGGGCCGCGAAGAGGTCCCGCTGGCGGACGATCAGCCGGTCCAGGTCGGCGCCGGCCACCCTCGCGCCGGGCGCGAGGCCGACCATGCCCCGGTGCTGCCCGGTGATCCGCAGCGCGGGGCCGTCCCACTCCGCCTCGGCGCCGTCGGGGAGGAGCGCCGGCGCACCCCGGGTCTGCTCGTCGAAGGCCGCGAGCCAGTCGTCGTCGTTCATGGGTGCACAGTAGGACGCGTTCAGGAACCCGAGGAGTCGGCCCCCGAGGAGAGCCGACGCATCATCCCGGAGGCGTCCGAGACCACCCAGTACTCCGCGAGGCGGCCGTCGGCGACCCGGAAGACGTCACTGCCCACGAGCGAGGCCGGCGTCCCGGGCGGGGCGTCCGCGCCGGGGATACCGCCCCTGTAGGTCCCGTGGAAGGTCCAGTGGGCGGCGACCATGCCGTCGCCGACCACCGGACCGGCGTCCAGGGTGGTGCGGACGTCGTCGAAGTACTCGTGCGAGCGCCGGATCTGCTCGACCGCCCCGGCGGGTCCGTGGACGTCGAAGTCGGGCCAGTGGCCGACGAAGTCCGGGGCGAGGATGCGGTCGGCGACGTCGAAGTCGCCCGACCACACCTCGAAGAGCCAGCGGCGGTAGAGGGTCTCGATCTCGTGCATACACCCGGCCTACCCACGTCCGCACGGCATCAGCGCCCCCGGACGGAAGCGCGTTCACTCCATCGCGTTGAGCCTGGTGATCGCGCGCTCCAGCAGGTCGCCCAGGGCGCTCAGTTCCGCTTCGGTGAACTCCGCCGCGAGTCCGGCCTCCACGCGCAGGGCCGCCTCGTCGGCCCGCGCCACCAGCGCGCGGCCCTCGTCGGAGATGCTGTTCACCGTCACCTTCTGGTGCAGCGGCGACAGGTTGCGCTCGATGAGGCCGGAGCGTTCGAGGTTGGTCAAGACCGTGGCCATCGTCTGCGGGGTCACCATGCATTCGCGGGCCAGCTGCGCCGCGGACATCCCGTCGGAGACCGACAGCAGGAGCAGCACCGCGTACTGCGGGACCGTGAGGCTGAACTCCCGCAGGGCGCGGGACTTGCGGCCGATGAGCGCCTGCTCGGCGCGCTTGATCGTGTGGCCGAGCCGGTCGGCGCCCACGGAGCCGTGTCCCGACCCGGACTTCTCGGCCGGCGTGCGCTCCATCTGGTCCTCCACCTCGCGATCCGGCCTGTCGATCTGCAGCGATCATGCCACGCCACCGCGCTCGCCGCGTCCTCCCGTGCGGCCGCCCACCCCGGTATACAGAATTCTACTTTCGAACAGACCTCTGTTCTATGACAGAACTCTGGTACTGTCTCGGCGCGGAGCCACCCACAGCCCGGGCGAGACCGGGCGCGACGAGGGGAGAACCACCATGGACACGAGGCGCATGGGAGCGACCGGACGCGACGTCGGCGCGGTAGGGCTCGGCTGCATGGGCATGTCATGGGGGTACGACCGGCTCGGACGGGACGCCGACGTGTCCGTCCGGGTCATCCGTCGAGCCCTGGACCTGGGCGCCGACCTGATCGACACCGCCGACCAGTACGGCCCCTTCACCAACGAGGAGCTCGTCGGGCGGGCACTGCGCGGACACCGGGACCGGGCCTACCTCGCCACCAAGGGAGAGCTCGTCGTCGACGACCCCGAGACCTTCGCCTCCCACCGCGACGGCCGGCCCGAGCACCTGCGCGCCGCCTGCGAGGCGAGTCTGCGGCGCCTGGGCGTGGACCACGTCGACCTCTACCAGCTCCACCGGATCGACCCCGGCGTCCCGTTGGAGGAGAGCTGGGGCGCCCTCGCCGAACTGGTCGAGGAGGGCAAGGCCGACGCGATCGGGCTCTCGGAGGCGAGCGGAGCACCGTCGGCGCGGCCGGTCTGAGCATCGAGGCCCTGCGCACCGGTGGTCACACGCCGGGGTCGATCCTCCTGCACGTCGGGGGCGAGGGATCGGAGCTGTTCACCGGGGACGCCCTGCTCGCCGGATCACTGGGCCGGACCGACGGGCCCGGTGGCGACGAGCGGCGGCTGCGGTCGGCGCTGAGCCGGCACTGCGCCCGCCTGCCCGACGCCACCACGATCCACCCCGGGCACGGGGAGGCCACCACCCTGCGGGCGCAGAGGCGCCTCCACCGCTTCCTGCGCACGCAGGCGAGACCCTGACCCATACGAAGGGGGCGACGGATCACCGTCGCCCCCTGGGTGTTCGTACCACCGCTACGCGCGCGGGCGCCGCAGGATGAAGACGTACAGGACGACCGTGGCGGCCACCGTCGTCGCGCAGATGGGCACGAACGCCAGCTGGAACGCGGCCGGCCCCTCGGGCAGTGCCTGGAGGACGGCTCCGGCCAGCACCGTGCAGACCACGGCGGTGGTGAACCCGGACATGTTGACCAGGCCGGAGGCCACACCGGTCCGACTGGCCGGGATGCCGTCGCGGGCGAAGTCGAAGGAGACGGTGGGCGCGAGGGTCTGGCCGATCGCGCTGACCGCGAGCACCGCGACGCCGAGCGCCAGGGGCGCGCCGCCCGGCCAGGCCACCAGCAGCAGCCAGCCCAGGCTCAACGTCGTCGCCAGGGTGAGCGCGAGGCCGCCGCGCACGTTCGGGTTGTGCCCGATCAGCACGCCGACGAACGGCGCCACCCACAGCCCGCCCGCGGCCAGCACGGTCAGTGTCACGGCGGCCGCGCCCTCGGACAGCCCCAGGCCGCCGACGAGGAACGGGAAGCCCCACAGCACCATCATCATCGTGAAGGGCGCCATGACGGCGGCGTGGTGCGCCATACCGATCCGCGGTCCGCGGGCCGCCAGGGCCTCCTTGAGCGCCGCCCAGAGGGAGATGGGCGCGGCGACGGTGGCGTGCCCGGCGGCGCCGCCCGGGCGGTCACGGACGACCAGGAGCACGAGCAGCACCATCAGAGCGGTCAGGCCGGCGGTGGCCAGGAACGCGGTCTCCCAGCCGAAGCCGTCCAGGGCCCAGGCCAGCGGCGCGGCGCTGGCCACCTGTCCGGTGCCGCCGACCACACCGGTGAGCCCGCTGACCAGGGCGTAGCGCGAGCGCGGGAACCACAGCGCGGCGAGCCGGATGACGTTGAGGAACACCAGCGCGTCCCCGAGCCCGATGAGGAACCGTCCGGCGACCGCCAGCTCCACGACGGGCGCCAGGGCGAAGAGCCCCGAGCCGAGCGTCATCGCGGCCATGCCGATGCCGAGGGTGAAGCGCGGGCCCAGGCGGTCGGCGAGCAGCCCCGCGGGCACCTGGAGCAGGACGTAGACGAGCAGCTGGAGCATCGGCAGCAGGGAGAGCAGTGCCGGGCCGACGTCGAACCGGGCCTGGGCCTCCAGCGCCGCGACCCCGAGACCGTTGCGGTGCAGCATGGCCAGGAAGTAGCCGGCCACCGCCACGGCCCAGACGATCCAGGCGCGGGCTCCGCCCGTGGGCTCGATGATCTTGCCGCTCACACTTGTCCTGTCACCGGATGTCTCGGACTGCGTCTGCGTCACGCGCTGCTTCTCTCCTCGGGGGATGTCTCGTGGTGTTCCGCCCTCAAGTGTCCCCCAGTCGGGCGAATGCCCATTACACCGGGGTGAAGGGGAGTGCAAAACCGCCCACCGACTTCGGCACCGCCGGAGGTCTGGACCACGCAAAGACCTCGTTCGCCCAGGTCAAGAGTCCGCAAGCTGCGCAAAGTCACTGTAAGTAACACCGGACATGCCAAAGGTTGGCAAAACGGGTGATGCTGATGACAGCTCAGGGTGACATAGGGACTCTTTTTCCTCCCGGAAACCAGCGAACGCATGTTCGAAAAGTATGCCTTGAACAGTTAGTTCTTGGATCAACCCGATCGATACCCTTTCGTTAAATGTGATATGCGTCACATCTTCAAGTCTCGACTGCGAGGGGTGAGTTACTGCTAGCATCCGGAGCGCAAAGAATAACTACGAGGTAACGACATCGTTCACACCTCGCCAAGCTTTGCCGAGGAAGCATCCCGGACGCCTCCGGCCGAGGAAGCCCCTCGCACCGCGGCATCGTGGCCGCAACAAGCGCACACGGTCAGTACCGCGGAAACCCTAGAGACCACTGGAGAAACCTTGAGTCACTGGCGCCTGAACAATCCCCGGGCCTCCCGGGCGAAGTCGGCTCTCGCCAGGCGAATCAAGCACAAGCCCCGCCACGCCTTCTGCGCGGAGCGTGCGATCACCGCTCTGCTGAGTGAGCTCGCCTCTCTCGCTCCCCGCCAGCTCTACTGGTCCGGGACCTCGGAGATGGCCGTGATGTCGGTCCGACGCGACGTCAACGTCTGGTGCCGCGACGGGCGCTTCTTCTGGAACGACCTCCTCCGCGGCGGGCAGACCATCTCCCACCCGGCCAGCGACCCGGCCGGTGCGGCCGCGCTCCTCAACCCGTGCCCGCCGATGCCGGAGCCCGTCTTCCCGCGCCACCACCGCACGATGGCCGGACTCACCGCGGCCTGAACCGCCCGGGCCCGCTGAGGGCCCGACCTCTTTCTCCTCACCCCCTGTGGGGCGCACCCCTCACACCCGCGCCGTACCCCGTGACGCCATGCCGGGGTCCGACCTCCCGCGCCGCGGCCCGGCCGACGCCCTCCCTGCGGGCCCCGCCTCCGCACGCCGCGCGCACATCACCGCACCGCGTGCCACCGTTCCGCCGTGCGCCGCGCCCGCAGGTTCCGCGCCTCGCGCCGACGCGTCCTCGTGCTCTCGCGCCACCGTGCCGCCATGCCTCGCCATCGCGCCCTCGTGCCGCCATGCCTCGCCGCCGCACCCTTCGCGTCCGCAGACCCGCACGCTCCGCGCCCGCAGGCTCCGCTTACGCCTTCGCGCCACCGCCGCCGTGCCGCCGCCTGAAGCGGTCTTCGCCTCCCCGGCATCGGACCAACGCCCGCATATCCACGGAGAACATCCGAAATCGTTCCCCAAGGGCGACCTTGAGGGGTTACGGTGATTTTTCGGATGCCCCGGGGCTCCCCGCTCGTCGTTGGGCTCCGCGTCCTCATTCATCCCTGGCCGCAGAGGACCCATGCGCCCCTTGACTCCGGACGACCCCACACACCTCGGCGGGTATCGGCTCACCGCCCACCTGGGTTCCGGTGCCCTGGGCCCCGTCTACGCCGGTGTGCGCGCGGACGGCGTCGCCGCGGCGGTACGAGCGGTCCGGGCCGAGGACGCGGCCGACCCCGCCTTCCACTCCCTCCTGGACCGCGAGGCCGAGCTCATCGCGCGGATCCGGAACCGCTTCGTCGTGCCCCTGCTCGGCCACGATCTGACCGCCGCGCTCCCCTGGACGGCGACCGCGTACGTCAGCGGCCCCTCCCTCCTCGACCTCGTGCGCGGGACCGGGCCGCTGCCCGTCACGGCGCTCGCCCACATCGCGCGCGGACTCGCCGAGGCGCTGGAGCACGTCCACGCCGCGGGGACGATCCACCTCGGCCTCACGCCCGCCCACGTGCTCATCGACGCGGCCGGGCCGCGACTGGTCGACGTCGGCGTCCGGCGTGCGGCCGACGGCGCCCGGATCACCTCCCCCGGGGACTCCGTGTACTGGTCGCCCGAGCACCTGCCCGGCGACCGTGCCGCCCCCGCCGACGACCTCTACTCCCTGGGCGCGGTCCTGGCGTTCGCGGCGACCGGCCGCGCGCCGACGGGCACCGGACCCGCCGCCATGGTCGACGCGCTGCGCCGGGCACCGGCCGGCACGGGGACCGCGTCCGGCCTGCCCGACACCCTCGCCGCGTGCCTGCACGTGCGCCCCGAACGCCGCCCCTCCGCGAAGGACCTCCTGCGCGCTCTCGGCGGCCCGCTCCCGCAGGACCCGCGGCCGTGGCTGCCGGCCCGGGCCCGCGCCCTGGTCACACGGTTCGAGGAGGACTCCGACGCGGCTCTGCGGACCGCTCGCCCGGGACCCGGGCCCGGTCCGGTGGCCGACACCGGACCCGACCCCGTCGAGGCCGATTCGCCCGCCCTCCGGCCCGGGACACGGCCCGAGGACCGCCCCCGGGGCCTGACCCGGGAGGGGACCGGCGACCGCCGCGGAACCGTTCGCCCGCCCGCGGCCGGCACCGCTTCCCGTTCCCGCGCCGAGGCCGGGGCCAGGGCCAGGGCCAGGGCCGAGACGCCCCGATCGCTCCGGCGACGACGGATCGCGGTGCGCATCGCGGCCGCCGCCGGCGCGGCGGTCCTGTTCGCGACCACGGGACTGGCGGTGACGGCCACCCTGACCTCCGACGACGTCCGACCCGCCGACCTCCAGGCCCCCGACTGCTCCTCCACCGGCGGCATCAACGCGGCGCTCGTGCCCACCGAGGAGCCCCGGACGCGCTTCAGCCCCGAGGTCCCCTTCCGGCTCTCCTTCTCCCCGGACGGATCGGTCCTGGCCGTCTCCCAGGTCGGCGGCGTCGACCTCTGGGACTGGGACCGCTCCAGCCCCCTCGCCGCGATCCCCACCGCCGACGTGGTGCCGCCCGGACCCGTCACCTTCAGCCCCAACGGCTGCGTCCTGGTCCACGGCGGCCCCGACGGCGCCGCGGTGACCGATCTGCCCTCCGGCGAGGCGGGCCGTGTGGGCGGCGACGGGACCGTGCACTCCGTCGCGTTCAGCCCCGACGGCACGACCCTCGCCGTCGGGGTCGAGGGCGACCCGGACCAGCGCCTCCTCCACCTGCTCGACCCCGTCACCGGCGAGACCCTGTCCGCGCTCGCCGGTTCGGCGCGGCTCGGCGCGCTGCGCTACTCCGCCGACGGCGGCACCCTGGTCGGCAGCGAGGACAACGCCGGTTTCGCCGTCTGGCGGCTGGACCGCCCCGAGGACGTGTCCCTGATCGGGGACGGCACCGGCAGCGAGGCGTTCGCCGTCCTGCCCGACGGCTCCGGCATCCTGCTCGTCCAGTCCGACCGCGTGGTCCTGGTCGACCCCGAGACCGGCGACGTCGAGCGCGAGTTCGTCCCCCCGTCCGGGGACGGCGTCCTGGTGGACGTCGCCTACAGCCGCGCGACCGGCCGCGTCCTGGCCGCCCGCCTGGACGCGGCCATGGGCGCCGAGTCCGTGGTCGCGTGGGACCTGCGGACCGCGGAGCGCGTCCGGCCGACGGGCGACGCCCCCGCCGTGTTCCCGATGGTGGTCTCCCCGTCCGGCAACCACCTGGCCGGGCTCCGCGAGGGCTCCCACGACATCGCCGTCTACGACATGGACTTCTCGCTGGTCGGCGTGCTGTCCCAGTGATGACGGGCTGACGACGGGCTGTCGCGGTGACGGCCCGCTGGCCCAGTGACGACCTGCTGTCGCAGTGGCGGCGGGCCGGTCCGCGGACCGGCCGGTTCGGGCCACGGTCTGGGGCGTTCGTCCACGGACGGCTACATTTGGCGGGGGACGGCCCCGCCCCCCGGCCCGCCGCCCCTGTTGCCCTCACGCAGTAAGGAACGCGTAGCAGCCGTGCAGCCACTCGCCTCCGACGACCCCCAGAGCATCGGCCCGCACCGCCTCCTGGCCCGCCTCGGCGCCGGGGGTATGGGCAAGGTCTACCTCGCGCGCACGCCCGACGGACACCTGTGCGCCCTCAAGGCGGTCAAGGAGGACCTGGCCCACGACGCCCAGTTCCGCGCCCGGTTCGCCCGCGAGATCCGGGCCGCCCAGCGCGTGCGCGGCCCCTTCACGCCCGCCGTCGTGGACGCCGACCCCGACGCGCCCGAGCCGTGGATGGCCACCGAGTACGTTCCCGGCCCCACCCTCAAGGAGGCCGTCCGCGACGGCGGACCCTTCCCCGAGCCGTCCCTGCTGGTCCTCACGCTCGGCCTCGCCCGCGCCCTGGCCACCATCCACGGCGCCGGGCTCATGCACCGCGACCTCAAGCCCAGCAACATCCTGCTCTCCCCCCGCGGCCCCCAGGTCATCGACTTCGGGATCGCGCGCGCGGTCGAGGGCACCGTGCTCACCCGCACGGGCCAGACGTTCGGCACCCCCGCCTACAGCTCCCCGGAGCAGGTCGTCGGGCAGAACATCTCCCCGCGCAGCGACCTGTTCTCGATGGCGGGCGCCGTGGTGTTCGCCGCGGGCGGGGAGCCGCCGTTCGGGGCCGGGCCGCCCGCGCGGGTCCTGCGGCGCGTGATGTCCGGACGGCCGAACCTGGACGCGGTCCCCGAGGGCGTGCTGCGCGACCTCCTCGCCCGCTGCTTCGCCAAGGACCCCGCCCACCGGCCCGGGGCCGAGGAGGTCCGTGCGGCCCTGGCCGACCTCCCGCTGCCGTCGGCCGAACACGGGTGGCTGCCCGCGCCCGTCACCGAACAGATCGACCGGCACGCGGGCCGGACCCGTCGCGCCGAGGAGGCCGACCTCACCACCGCCGACATGAGCGGCGCGGACGGCTTCGGCACCGGCTCGACCCCGGTGTGGCCGAGCACGACGGTGCCCGGTGAGGCCACCGCGCCGGGCGGGGACACGGTTCCCGGCTCCGCCGCCCCGCGCCCGTGGTGGCGGCGCCGCACCGCCGTCGTGACCGCGTCCGCCGCGGCCGCGCTGGTCATCGCCGGCGGGGGCGCCCTCGCGCTCACCACCCTGCCCCTCGGCTCCGCGGGAGAACCCGGCGCCGGCGGCGAGCCCTCCGCCGACCCCGCCGCCGACCCGTCCGGCGCACCGCAGGGCGGTGAGGGCGAGGAGGGCCTGAGCGTGGACCTGGGCGGATTCACCTTCGACCTGGGCTTCTCCGCCGACGGCGAGACGCTGTACGTCTACGGCTCGGAGCTGTCGGCCTGGGACTGGCGCGAGGGCGTGCCCGTCGACGTCTTCGAACCCTCGCCGCTGGGCGCCGCGATCGGGCGGGACGGCCTCATCGTCGCCTCCTACGTCGACCACGTCCGCGTCTGGGGCGGCGACAGCGGGAACATCACCGCGCACTTCGGTTCCGCGCACGAGAACGACGACCGCGGCTACTACCAGACGCCCGCGATCTCCGACGACGGCGCCAAGGTCGCCGCGACCACCGCGGAGGACGGCCACCCCGGCAACGACCACGTGCTCCAGGTGTGGGACGTGGAGAGCGAGACCCCCGAGGTCGAGATCCCGCTGGAGGGCGTCCTCTACGCGCTGGAGTTCACCGCCGACGGCTCCCTGCTCGTGGGCCGCGAGTCCGCCTCCGACAGCAACGACGATCTGGGCGTGTCCGTGTGGGACGCCGCGACCGGGGAGCGGCTCCACCGCTTCCCGGAGGGGTACGGCCGCCATTTCGACCTGTCCCCCGAGGACCGGACGATGGTCATGAGCGCCGCGGGCGGCGAGGGGGCGGGGCCCCGCGACTACGAGCTGGTCGACCTCGACACCGGCGAGCCGACCGTCCCCCTGGCGGCCCTGGACGAGGACCACGCCCCCGTGGCGGGGGTCTACTTCTCCGCCGACGGCGACCGGGTCTACGCGGCCACCGACGGCGGCGCCGCCTCGGCCGGCAGCGTGTGGGACGCGCGCACGGGCGAGCTCGTCGTCGAGTCCGAGCCGCTGCTCCACGAGCCGCTCGCCGAGCAGGACGACGGAGAGCACCTGGCCACGATGACCTCGGACTCGCGCATCCTGATCCTCGACTCCGGCTTCGGCGTCGTCACCGAACTGAACTGACCGGAAGACACCCCATGCAGCCTCTCGACCCCCGCGACCCGCGCCAGGTGGGCCCGTACCGGATCGTCGCCCTGCTCGGCGCCGGCGGCATGGGCCGTGTCCACCTCGGCCTGGACCCGCACGGCGCGCCCGCCGCGGTCAAGGTCGTGCGCGCCGAGTACGCCTACGACCCCGACTTCCGCGCACGCTTCGCCGGCGAACTCGACCTGCTCTCCCGCGTGCACGGCGCCCACACCCCGCGCGTGCTGGGGGCCGAGCCCTCGGGCCGGACGCCGTGGATGGCCACCGAGTACGTCGTGGGGCCCTCGCTCCACGACCTCGTGCTGCGCACCGGACCGCTCCCGGAGCCGGCCGTGCGGCACCTGGCCCGCGGTGTCGCCCAGGCCCTGGCGCACGTCCACTCGCTGGGCATGGTCCACCTCGACCTCAAGCCCGGCAACGTCATGGTGTCCGCGGCCGGCCCCCAGGTCATCGACTTCGGCATCGCGCGCGCCATGGAGGACGGCCGGCGCGGCGGCGGGGACGCACAGGACAAGGAGGGCGAGGAGGGCGAGGAGGGCGAGGAGGGCGCCGAGCGCGCGATCATCGGCACGCCGGGGTACATGTCCCCGGAGCACGTGCGCCGGCAGGAGAGCGGTCCGCCCAGCGACGTCTTCGCGCTGGGCGGCGTCCTGGTGCACGCCCTCACCGGCAACGGACCCTTCGGCGACGGGCACCCCTCCGCCGTCATGTTCCGCATCACCACCCAGGAGCCGGTCCTGACCGGTGTTCCCGCGTCCCTGGTCGACCTCGTCCGCGCCTGCCTGGACAAGGACCCCCGGCGCCGCCCCACCGCGGCCCAGGTCCTGCAGGCCCTGGGCGGACCCGCCGCCCCCGTGTCCGCGGCCGCCGCCTGGCTGCCGCCGCCCGCCGCCCGGGCGGTCGAGGCCGTGGCCCACGAGTACCAGGAGGTCGTCGCTTCCGCGGCGCACGCGGTCGCCGGTGCCCCCGGAGGCCCTGGCGTCCCGGAGGGGGCCGGGGCGCGGCGGCGCCGCCTGCTGCTCGTCGGCGCCGCCGCGACCGCCCTGCTCATGCTCACCGGATTGGGCACGTGGACGGCGGTCACTCTGCGCGACGGCGCGGGCGGCGGCCCAGCGGAGGGCGAGGAGTCGCCGGAGCCGGGCGCCGCGTGCGACATCACCGCGGACATCGCGCCGGAACTCGCCGAGGCCGCGCACGAGCGGCCGACGCTCCCGTCGACCTCCGTCAACACGCCGGAGTTCTCCGCCGACGGCCGGGTCCTGGCCGTCGGCAGCGGTGACGGCCTGGTGCTGTGGGACTGGGAGGAGGAGACCGAGCTCGCCCGGATCGAGGTGGACTCGGACGAGTTCTCGGTCAGCCCGGCCCTGAGCCCGAACGGCTGCCTCGTGGGCTATCCCGACACCGACGGCGCGCACGTGTACCACCTGGCGACGGGAGAGCACACCGTCTACCGCGAGGGCTCCGACATCGAGGACATGGCCTTCTCCCCCGACGGCCGGTCCGTGGCCGTGTCCGGCGCCGCGGGCGGGCAGGCCGGGGCGATCTTCCTCCTGGACCTGGAGTCGGGCGAGATCGTGCACACCTACGAGGAGGTGACCATGGCGCAGACCATCGCGTTCACGCCGGACGGCGAGCACATGGCCGCCGTCAACTTCGAGGGCCACACCCGGGTCTGGGAGGTGGAGAGCGGCGAGGTGCTGTTCGAGACCGACGACGGCGACCACGGGTTCGGCGACAACCTGTTCCTCCCCACCGACGAGGGCGACCTGCTGTACATGGCCGCCGAGGGCCGCGAGATCGTCCACACGAACTTCCTGACCGGTGAGGTCCTGCGCACCTTCACCACCGAGGACGACCTGGAGCAGGGGTTCTCGGAGTTCGCGGTGAGCATGGCGGACGACCGCGTCCTCGCCTCCTACTCCCCGGGCGAGATCGTCGTGACCGACGAGGACGCCTACGGCATGAAGGTCTTCGCGTTCTCCAGCGGCGAGGAGCTCACCACCGACGGGGACGAGGGGTACATGAGCCTGGTCACCGCCCGGCCCGGCGGTGGGATGCTCGCCGGCTTCCCCCTGGACAACACCCCGCTCTGGCTGGTCGAGCCCGACCCCGTCCGTCTGGCCGGCACCCTCGGCTGACCCCGGCCCTCCCCCACCACCCACAGAAGGCCCATGTTCCCCCTGCACCCGCACGACCCGCCGTCCGTCGGCCCGTACCGCCTCCACGCCCGGCTGGGCGAGGACGCCTGCGCCCGCGTCTACCTCGGATCGGCCCCCGGCCAGGACCCGGTGGCGGTCAAGGTCGTGCGGCCGGAGTACGCCACCGACCCCGACTTCCGCGCGGCGTTCGCCCGCCTGGTCCAGAGCGCGAACGCGTCGGGCAGCGCGTACGTGTGCCGGGTCCGGGACGCCGACCTGAGCGGGGCGGTCCCCTGGGCGGCCGTGTCCCGTCCCCTCGGCCCGACCCTGTCCGGCCTGGTCGACGCGCACGGGCCGCTGCCTGCGGACGCCCTGCACACGCTCGCCCTGACCCTCGCCCAGGCGCTGGCCGACCTGCACGCCGCCCACCGGGTGCACGGGTCGCTGTGGCCGGACGGAGTGCTGGTGACGCGTGGGGGCGCGCTGCTCTCCGACGCCGGACTGGAGTGGGCGGTGGGCGACGTGGAGCAGCGGGCGCCGCATCCGTCGTTCGCCGCGCCCGAGGGCGGTGCGTCCCCCGCCACCGACGTGTTCTCGTGGGCGGCGACCCTGTCGCTGGCGGCCGGCGGAGTGGAGGGGCCGGCGGGACTGCCGCGCGTGCCCCTCCACCTGCGCGGACTGGTCGACACCTGCCTCAAGCGCAGCCCGTCGCTGCGCCCGAGCGCGGCCGACCTGGTGCGCATGCTCGGCGGGCCCGTCGAACCGCCGCCGTGGCCGCCCGCCGTGCTGGCCGCCGCGGAGTCCGTCGCCGAGGCCCAGCGCGGCGCCGTGGAGTCCGCCGCCGACGGCGGACCCGACGAAGGCGCCCCCGGCGACGGTGCGCCCGGCTCCGGGGCCACGGCCGCAGGACGGCGGGGGCGGGGCGCCTCCGGTCGGCGGCTGCTGCCGCTGGGCGCCGCGGGGCTCGCGCTCGTGCTGGTGGCGGGGGCCGGGGCCTACTGGGGGCTCACCCGCTCCAACGGAGACGACGCCGAGGAGCCCGCCGGGCCGGAGGGGCTCATCACCGACGCGGGCTGCCTGGAGGGCGACGGCTACCCGGTGCCCGACGGGGAGGTGGACGGCGCGGCGGCGGAGGCCGCCGCGACGGCCTTCAGCCCCGACGGGGACGTGCTGGCGGTCGCCACCGACGAGTACGGGCTCATGGTGTGGGACTGGCGCGCGGGCGAGGAGGTGGCGCGCCCGGCGCCCCGGACCGACGCGCTGGTGCCTCCGGTGTTCGCGCCGATCGGGTGCCTGATCGCCGCCCCGGCGCCCGTCGAGTACCCCGGCGAGGAGGTCCCGGTCCAGATCGCGCACACCTACGACCTGCCGTCGGGGACCACCACCGAGCACCTGGGGCCGCAACAGGGGCCGGACACCCCGGAGGGCGGCTGGTCGATCGATCCGCGACCGGTGCGGGGCCTGGCGTTCAGTCCGGACGGCTCGTCGCTGGCGGTCGGGCTGGAGGCCCCGATCGGATCGACCGAGGCGGGCAACGTGGGCCTGGTCGACACCACCGGCGGTGGGCGGGACTCCGTGCTGGCCGGTTCCGGACCGTACGGCATGTCCTTCGCCGACGGCGACCGCCTCGTCAGCGCGACCTCCGCGACGGTGACCGTGTGGGACATCGGGACCGGCGAGGAGCTCCACCGCGTGCGCGGCACCACGGGCACGTCCTTCGCAGCGCTCCCCGGCACCGACGAGGTGGTCTACGCCGACGGCGACCGGCTCGTGCGGTGGGACTACGCCGCGCGCGAGCAGGTGGCCGAGTTCCCGATGCCGGAGCTCGCCGACGCGGCGCCCACGACGGTGCGCATCACCGTGGACCCCGGAGGCTCCCGGCTCTACGTGAGCGGGCGCGTGTTCGAGGACGAGGGCTCCGTCGACGTCGGCCGGGTGTGGGACCTGGAGGCGGGAGAGGAGGTCACCGGCGGGGACATGCAGCGGTCGGGGTTCAGGCACGTGTCCTTCCACCCCGACGGGGAGGTCCTGGCGCTGGTCACCTCGGAGGGTCGGGTCGTCATCGCCGACGCCCGGACGCTGGAGACCGAGGACCCGTTGTTCTGACGTTCCCCGGGACCGGGAGGCCGAGGACCCGTTGTTCTGAGGGCCCCGGGACCGGAGGCCGCGGGTCGGCCGCGCGACCGCGCGACCGCGCGTGCGGCGCGACCGGCCGCTCCTGCCCGGGACGCACGCCGACCGGGCCGGTTCCGACTCCGCCTTGACACCGGAGTCGGGGCGCTGACACTATATGCATGTACATGCAAGTAATTCACGCACCTGGGAGACAGCCATGACCGCCACCCCGACCACCCCGACGACCGCGAGCGCCACCGACCGCGAGATCCGCAAGGTCGCCACCACCCCCGACTGGTACGCCCCCTACCGGATCTCCCAGGCCGTCCGGGCCGGCGGCCTCATCTACGTCTCCGGCCAGGCCGGCTTCGACGAGGAGGGCAACACCGTCCCCGGCGGCTTCCTCGCCCAGGGCCGCCAGGCCTTCGAGAACGTGCGCCGGGTCCTGGCCGCCGCGGACGCCGACTTCCGCGACGTCGTCCGGGTCGGCATCTTCGTCCGGAACATGGCGGCCGACCTGGACGACGTCATCCGTCTGCGCGGCGAGTTCCTCAGCGAGCCCTACCCGGCCGACTCCCTGATCGAGGTCTCCTCCCTCGCCCAGCCCGACTGGCTCATCGAAGTCGAGGTCATCGCCCTCGACCGCTGATCCCCCGTGGACCCGGCCATCGCCACCGCCCGCACACGCCCCGGCAGCACCCGCCGTGGGACGACGCGCCCACCGCCCGGTGCCCCGCCGCCCGGTCACCCCAGGGCTTCCCGTGCCCGCCGCGCACGGGAAGCCCTATAGCGTGAGGCGTCCGAGCCACGTCTGACGAGGAGACCCGGAACCATGCTGAACTCCGTCACACGGCACGTCGGCGGGACGGGCGAGTCCGACCGCGCCCTCCGCACCCCCGCGCTGGCCGCCCTCACCCGCCTGATCGAGCGGACCGGGGCCTCGGCCAGCGTCACGTCCGCCTTCGGCACGCCCGTCCGGTCCGGCGAGACCACGGTCATCCCTGTCGCACGGGTCAGCCTCCTGAACAGCATGGGCGGCGGTTCGAGCCGCGTGCCGCTCGGCGACGGCGCGGGCGGTCTGGGCCTGACCCGCGTGCGCCCCTCCGGGTACATCGTCCTCGATGGCACCGGGGCGTCCTTCCGCCCGATCCGCCAGCCCGCCGCGCTGCTCGCGATCCCCCTGGCCGCGATCGCGGCCGTCGCGGTGACCCGGATCGTGGGCGTGTCGGTGCGGGAGGCGCGCCGGCGCCGCAAGTTCGCGGCCCGCCAGGCCGCCGCCACCGCCGCCATGACCGCCGCCGCGCCCGGCTGCTGCACCACCGGAGCCGAGGCCGAGCCCGGCCCCGCTACCGAGTCGGCGGAGTAGCGCCCGGTTCGGGCGCCGTCGAGGCCGCCGTCGAGACCGCTGCCGAGGCCGTGCGCGCGGAGCGCCGACGCGGGCGCCGGCGGATGATCCACTCGGCCACGGCCACGTTGACCACCCATCCGGCCCCCATGGCCACGGCCCGGGACGTCTCGGTGAGCTCCCCGCCGGCCAGCACCATCCAGGGCAGGTGGGTGAACACCTGCGTGCCCGCGGCCTGGCCGATGGCGTAGCCGCGGATCATCCAGGCCCGGTGCCGGGCGACGTCACCGCGCCGCACCCGGACGTAGGCGAGCACCAACGCCACGGCCATGGCCGTCCCGAACAGGATCCGCAGGAGGTGGACGGCGACGCCGTCGGGCGCGGGGATGTCGTAGGCGAACGTCATCCACACGCCCGTCAGCGCCGCCACGATCCCGGTCGGGAGCACGATCCGGCCCGAGGCGCGGTGCCATCCGAGGTGGCGGCGGCGCAGCCCCGGGGCGAACTGGAAGGCGCCCAGGACGCAGAACACGGTGGCGCTGACGATGTGCAGCACCAGGGGGACGGGATCGGTGAGGAAGCGGGTGTTCTCGGGTGTGACCGCCGCACCGCCCGCGATCTCGCCGAGACGGACGGTTCCGGCGATCGCCGGAACCGCGCTGAGCAGGAGCAGCGAGACCGGTATGAGCCAGTCCGCTCTGGAGGAGGACGTCACGGAGGGGCCCTTCGTCGCTTCGGCCGGCCGCGTCGCGGCCGCTGGGACGGGGCCGTGTCGCGCTCCCGCCGTCGTCTCCGATGGTGGCGGTGGGGGCGGGTCCGGTTCATCGGCCTTCGGGCCGGAGCCGCATCGGCCGAAAGTACGGCGCCCGGCCCGTCCTCGTGGCGCTCGGGCGCGGTGGGTTCGGCGGTGCGCGACACACGAGAGCGCGCAAGAACGCTCAGCAGGCGGACCTCGGGGGCGGATCAGGATCGATCAGCGTGCGCCGGATCCGCCGGACGCGGGCCCCGCACCACGCCCGTCGCCGTTCCCGGCACGGACCCGGCGGGTCTCGTAGGCCCACATCGCGATCTCGACGCGGTTGCGCGCCCCCAACTTGGCCATGAGCCCGGCGATGTGCGTCTTGACCGTGCTGAGCGTGATGTGGAGGTCCTCGGAGATCTCGCGGTTGGTCCGGCCCCGGGCCACCGCGCCCAGGACCTGCTCCTCCCGGGCGGTGAGCGGGTCCACCGGCTGCACGGGCGCGGTCGGCGCGGAGTCGGCGAACGCCCCCAGCAGGCGTACCGTGACGCTCGGCGCGATGAGCGCGTCGCCGTCGGCGGCGGCGCGCACGGCCTGCGCGAGCAGGGCCGGGCCCGCGTCCTTGAGCAGGAAACCGCGCGCCCCCGCGCCCAGCGCCGCGTACACGTAGTCGTCGAGGTCGAAGACGGTGATGACGACGACCGCCATCGGATCGGCCACCTCGGGGCCCGCCAGCGCCCGGGTGGCCTCGATGCCGTCCATCACCGGCATGCGGATGTCGAACAGGCACACGTCGGGGCGCAGGCGCCGCGCGAGCTCCACCGCCCGCCGCCCGTCGGCGGCCTGACCGACGACCTCGATGCCCGGCTGGGCGTCGAGGATCATGGTCAACCCGGTGCGGACGATCTCCTGGTCGTCGGCCACGACCACCCGAACGGTCACTCCCGCACCCCGTTCCTGGGCAGCACGGCCCGTACGCTCCAGCCCCGGTCGGGGTCCGGAGCCGCCGTACACGTGCCGCCGAGCAGGTCGGCGCGCTCGGCCATGCCGATCAGCCCGTAACCCGGGACCACGGACGGTCGCCTCGGCCCGGCGTCGCCGTCGTCGCGCACGGACAGGCGCACCGACGCGTCGTCGGCCTCCACCCGCACGTCGATCCGCGTCACGTCGCGGGCGTGCCGCCGGGCGTTGGTGACCGCCTCCTGGGCGAGCCGGTACACCGCCGTCCCCACCGATGGGGACAGCCCGTCGACGTCGCCGGTGACCGCCACGTCCACCGTCGGGCCGGGACCTCCGGGTCCGGCGAGCGCGGCCAGGTCGCCGATCCCGGGGCTGGGCTCCAGGTCGGCCGGGCGGCCCCGGCGCAGCACGCGGACCATGGCCCGCATCTCCGCGAGGGCGCGCGAGGCCTCGGACTCGACCACCGTGAGCGCCTCCACCGCCGCGCCCGGCCGCGACTCCGCCACGGCCAGCCCGGCCTGGGCCCGGATCGCCACCGCCGAGACGTGGTGGGCCACCGTGTCGTGCAGGTCGCGGGCCACGCTCTCGCGTTCCAGCATCCTGGCCTGTTCCAGCTCCCGGTCCCGCGACCCCGCCCGGTACCGCAGCGCCGTCCCCAGCGCCCCGGCCGCGCACACCACGGCCAGGCCGGGCAGCACGTCCGCGGCGGCGGTGTACCCCAGGACGCCCCACAGGCCGGCCTTGGCCACGGCCACCACGGCCCCGGCCACGATCTCCCGGCCGGAGCCCCAGCGGAACAGGGCGTACACCAGCAGCAGCATGTACGCGATCGTGTAGGTCTCGGTGGCCTCGCCGCCGGTGGCGAGCGGGACCAGGGACGACACCGCGAACGCGGCCAGGAACACGACCAGCGGATGGGAGCGGCGCCACAGCAGCAGCGGCGCGAGTCCGGCGGTGACCGCCACCCCGAGCACCCGCCAGGGCATGTCGGGCCGCAGGACGCCTTCGATCAGGGCCGCCGCGACGAGCACGACCACGAGCGCCCAGTCCCACCGCCCGCGCGCGGGCGGACGGGGCGGGCGCGGCTCGTCCCGCACCGCTCGAAGGAGGTCGTGCACCTCCTCAGCCTACGAGGGCGCGCCCCGCACCGGATCGGCCCAAAGTACGAGGCCGGGTCCAGGTGCGGCCATCAGGCGGGGGAACCGAGATTCACTCGGACGCATCCCACCGACCGTCACATACCGTCCCGAACCGGTGTCGGTAGGCTTCCTCCGACGCCGTTCCCGAGAGCCGAGAGTCCCCGTGCAGCCCCTTTCCCCTGATGATCCCCGCCAGGTCGGCCCCTTCCGCGTCATCGCCCTGCTCGGGTCCGGCGGTATGGGCCGCGTCCACCTCGGCCTGGACCCGGACGGCGCACCCGCCGCCGTCAAGGTGGTGCGCGCCGACCTCGCCTACGACCCCGACTTCCGCGAGCGCTTCACCCGCGAGCTCGCTTCCGCCCAGCGCGTCCACGGGCCCGGCACACCCCGTGTGCTGGCCGCCGACCCCGCCGCGGAGATCCCCTGGCTGGCGACCGAGTACGTCATGGGTCCCTCCCTCCTCGACCTCGTCGAGCGCACCGGCTCGCTCCCCGAGCCCGCCGCCCGCCTCCTCGTCCGCGGCGTCGCCCAGGCCCTGGAGCGCGTGCACTCCCAAGGGCTGGCGCACCGCGACCTCAAGCCCGGCAACGTCATGGTCTCCGCCGCCGGCCCCCAGGTCATCGACTTCGGCATCGCCCGCGCCCTGGAGCCCGAGCAGCGCGGCGCCGGAGACGACCGCGTCGTCGGCACGCCCGGCTACATGGCGCCCGAAGCGGGACGCGGCGAGGACTCCGGCGGCGCCGCCGACGTCTTCGCCCTCGGCGGGGTCCTCGTATGGGCGCTCACCGGCTCGGGCCCGTTCGGTGACGGCCACCCCTCCGCCGTGCTCTACCGGACCCAGAACGTCGACCCCGACCTCTCGCGCGTCCCCGAGTCGCTGCGCCCGCTCGTCGCCTCCTGCCTGGGCAAGGACCCCGGGCGCCGCCCCTCGGCCGCCGACGTCCTGCGTGCCCTCGGCGGACCGGCCGCCCCGGCCACCACCGCCGCGGCCTGGCTCCCGCCCTCCGCCGCCCAGGCCGTCGACGCGGTCGCCGAGGAGTACCGCGCCGCCGTCCGGAACGCCACCGAGACCGCGCCGGCCGCGGACGGGGCGGACACGAGCGCCCGCCGAGGCCGCCGGCTGCTGCTCCTCGGCTCGGCCGCCACCGCGCTGGTCCTGGTCGCCGCCGCAGGCACCATCGCCGCCGTCGGCTACCGCAACGGCCAGACCGGCACCGACGCCGGAGCCTCGGAGGCCGCCGCCGACGAGCCGGTCCAGCGCGACCAGTGCGACCCCACCGAGCACCTGGCCCCGGAGTTCGTCGACGCCGCGAGCGCCGTCCCGACCCTCACCAGCTCCACCGACCTCCTCGGCGTGCGCTTCTCCACCGACGGCTCCGTGCTCGCCGTCGGCGGCGACCAGGCCATCGCGCTCTGGGACTGGGAGGAGGGCGCCGAACTCGCACGGATCCGCCTGGACCTGCCCTCCGACGCGGCCGTGGACCCGGTGTTCAGCCCCGACGACTGCCGGATCGCCTTCGCCACCGCAGACGGGGCCCACGTCTACTCCCTGGAGACCGGTGAGCACACCGTCCACAGGGAAGGGCGGGAGCTCTCCCACGTCGAGTTCTCCCCCGACGGGTCCGAACTGGCGATCGCCGACAACACCATGGACACCCAGCGCGGGGTCTACACGATCGACGCCGACTCCGGCGAGGTCGTCCAGACCTTCGACGGTTTCGACTACGCCCGCTTCGTGGGCTACTCCCCAGGCGGCGGCTATCTCGGGGCGCACGGCTTCAACGACGCCCGGGTGTGGGACACCGGGACCGGGGAGGAGGTCGCCTCGGGCCAGGACCTGCCACCGACGCTGAACGGGAGCGTGCAGATCCTCGATGAGGAGGGCACCGTCCTCACCGCCCACGCGGACGGGCCCGTGCAGCAGGATCTCGACGAGGACGACGCGACCTTCCCGTTCATCCCGGAGGAGGAACCCCGGGGCGAGCTGGTCGAGTTCACGCTCAACGAGGCGGCGGACCGCCTGTACACGGTCTACGCGACCGAGCAGGGGGACGACGGCGTCACCCAGGTCGACGTGGCCGTCTGGGAGTTCTCCACCCGTGAGGAGATCGACGAGGCTCCGGACGAACTGGCGTGGGACCTGGACGCGCACCCCGACGGCACCGTGGCCGCCGGTGTCAGCGGTGAGGGCGACGCCGTGCTCCTCGTGAACGGCGAGACCCTGGAGACCATCCGAACCTTCGGTTGAACCGACGTCCCCCATCCGAAGAGGCACCATGCTTCCCCTGAACCCCCACGACCCGCCCACCGTCGGCGTGTACCGCCTCCACACCCGTCTCGGCGAGGACGCGTGTGCCCGGGTGTACCTGGCCACGGCACAGGGCCGGCCTCCGGTCGCCCTGAAGATCGTGCGTTCGACCTTCACCGGCGACCCCGGTTTCCGGTCGGCCTTCACCCGCCAGGTGGAGGGCGCCACCGGCCTGCGGAGTCCGTTCGTGGCCCCGATCCTGGACCACGACGTGAGCGTGGCGACCCCGTGGGTCGCGGTCGCACGTCCCTTCGGCCCGAGCCTGGCGGAACTGGTCGGTGCCCACGGGCCGTTCCCCGTCGCGGCTCTGCACCCCCTGGCCCTGGCCCTGGCCCAGGGGCTGGCGGATCTGCACGCGGCGGACCGCGCCCACGGTTCGATGTGGCCGGACGGAGTGCTGCTGTCACGTCGGCACGCCCTCCTGGCCGACCCGGGGCTGGAGTGGGCCGTGGCCGACGCCGAACAGCGCGCGCCGCACCCGTCGTTCGCCGCACCCGAAGGCGGAGCCACACCCGCCACGGACGTGTTCGCCTGGGCCGCCACCGTGTGCTTCGCGGCCAGCGGTGTCGAGGGCCCCGAGGGACTCGACCGGGTCCCCCTCCAGTTCCGCGGCCTCGTGGACGCCTGTCTCAAGGTCCGGCCCGTCCTGCGGCCCAGCGCCGCCGATCTGGTGCGCATGCTCGGCGGACCGGCCGACCCGGCGCCCTGGCCCACCGACCTCCAGGCGGTGGTGGAGCGGTCCGCGGCCGTCATGGACCAGGCGACGGGAAGGGGCACGGCGGCGCCCGTGGCCCAGGCGTCTGAGCACCCGGCCGAGGCGGTGGCCGGCCCGGCCCACCCGGCCCCCTCGCGTAGGCGCGGACGCGCCTACGCGCTCGCCGCGGGTGGCATCGCCCTCGTCCTCGTCGCGGGCGCCGGGGCGGCCTGGGGCCTGGGCCTGGTGCCCGGTGGCGGCGGCGGATCCTCCGACGGCGCGGGCGCGTCCGCCGCGAACGGCTGCCTGGACGCCACCGGCTACCCCGCCCCCTCCGGTGAGGTCGGGGACCTGGAGGCCATGCGGGTCGCCTTCTCCCCCGACGGGGACGCGCTGGCGGTGACCAGCGCCGAGTACGGGCTGATGCTGTGGAACTGGCGCGCGGAGGAGGAGGTCGCGCGGGTGGCGGACGAGGTGCACGGCCTCGGCGATCCCCGGTTCGCCCCGCAGGGGTGCGTCATCGCCGCGATTTCCGGCGCGGAGTACGAGGGCGAGGAGTTCCCGATCGCCACTGCCACCACTTTCGACGTCACCACCGGCGAGACGGTCGATCGCCTGGCGACCCAGGAGGAGCTCGTCGAGACCGGCCTGGCCGACCCCGAGGCCCTCGACGCCATGGCGTTCTCCCCGACCGGTGAACTCGCCGTCGCCACCCACACCGAGCCCCTCAACCAGACCGCCGACGGACAGCCGTGGGAGAACCTCGGGCTCGTCGACCTGGAGACCGGGGAGGTGACCTCGTCCTTCGCCATCGGCGGCACCACGGACATGCACTTCCTCGACGCCGAACGCGTCGTCACCCTCGCCTACGACACCATCCGCGTGTGGAGCACCGAGACCGGCGAGGAGCTGCACACAGTCCGCAACGTGGACCAGTTCCGGTTCGCCGTCGTCCCGGGCACCGACCAGATCGTCTACGCCGCCGGCGGAGAACTCGTGTGGTGGGACGTCGTCGCGCGCACCGAGCTGGGCACGTTCGACATCAGCGAGTTCACCGAGACCGAGGACGCCTTCCTCACCGACCTGACGGTCGACGCCGACCTCGGCCTCCTCCACGTCGGCTGGGCGACGCCGTCGGACCCGGACCGGCGGCCCGACCCGAACGACAAGATCACCGACGCCGTCAACGACAACCGCGGCCACCTGTGGGACCTGGAGACCGGCGAGGAACTCCTCAGCGGGCCGGACCACGTACTGCCCCGGCCGCTGGCCTTTCACCCCGGCGGTGAGGTGATCGCCGCCATCGACAGCGACGGCGGCGTCGACCTCGTGGATCCCGAGACCCTGGAGGTCGTCGGGACCCTGACCTGACCGGCCACGGCCCGGACAGAGCACACGACGAGCCGACCTTCCCAGCCCTCACAGCCCTCACAGCCCACCCACGGCACCGGACGAGAACACCATGAAACCCCTGACCTCCACCGACCCCGGCCACGTCGGCCCCAACCGCGTCCTCGCCCAGCTCGGGGCCGGCGGCATGGGCCAGGTCTACCTCGCCCGCACCCCCACCGGCCACCTCGCCGCCGTCAAGGTCGTGCGGGGTGAACTGGCGCAGGACCAGGGGTTCCGGGCCCGCTTCTCCCGCGAGGTCCGCACCGCGCAGATGGTCCGGGGCCCGTTCACACCCGCCGTGGTCGCCGCCGATCCCGATGCCCCCGTGCCGTGGATGGCCACCGAGTACATCCCGGGGCCCACGCTCACGGAAGCGGTGAAGGCGAACGGCCCCTTCCCGGAGGCGTCCCTGCGCGTTCTCGCGCTCGGGCTGGCTCAGGCCCTCCAGGCGATCCACGCGGCCGGACTCATGCACCGCGACCTCAAGCCAGGCAACGTCCTGTTGTCGCCGCGCGGACCGCAGGTCATCGACTTCGGCATCGCCCGCGCCGTCGAGGGCACCGTCCTGACCCGCACGGGCGAGTCCTTCGGCACCCCGGCCTACGCCTCCCCCGAACTGGTGCTCGGCCAGGAGCAGACGCCCCAGAGCGACGTGTTCTCCCTCGCCGGGATCGTGGTCTACGCGGCCTGTGGGACGCCCCCGTTCGGCCGCGGTCCGGCTCCGGAGGTGCTGCACCGCGTCGTCGGCGCGGAGCCCGACCTCGGTGGGATCCCGTCCAGCGCCCTGCGCGCACTGCTGGAGCGCTGCCTGGCCAAGGCCCCCGGTGACCGGCCGACCTCGGAGGAGATCGTGCGGACGCTGTCCGCCGAGCCCCTGCCGTCGGCGGAGCACGGCTGGCTGCCCTCGCAGGTGACCCGGTCCATCACCGAACGCGAGCAGGAACTCGACGCGGTCGTGGACGCGGCGCCCACCGCGGCCATGGCAGGTGCCGGGACCGGGAGCCGGCGCAGGAGCCGGCCCGTCCCCCGATGGCTGCTCGTCGGAGGCGCCGCCGCCGTCACCCTCGTACTCGTGGCGGGGGTCGCTCTGGCCGTCCTCGACCCGTTTCGGGAGCCGGAGGAGGAGCCCGGCGCCGAGGGAGAGGTCCCGGAGGGCGTCGCGGAGCCGGCGGAGGTGACGGAGCAGCCGACCGGACCGGCCTTCCCCGGCACGGTCTACGACCTGCACTTCACCCCCGACGGCAGCGGGCTCTATGTCCAGACGAGCCAGGCGCTCACCCTCTGGGACTGGCGTGAGGGCGAGCTGCTCCTCGACTTCCAGGGCTCACCGGGCTCCGTCGACGTCAGCGACACCGGCCTGCTCGCCGCGGCCTACGACGGCTCCGTCGTGGTCTGGAACGAGGACGGCGAGGAGGTCGACTCCTTCGAGCCCGACGATGCGGAGGACATCGTCTTCTTCGACGCCACCTCGATCTCCGCCGACGGGTCACGGGTGTCCTTCGTCGTCCTGCACGACGGTGGGACGTCCACCCACATGATCTGGAACCGCGACGACGACACCATCGAGTACGAGCGGGAGTACGACCACCAGGTCTCGGCCACGCACTTCGGCCCGGACGACGAGTACCTGATGCTGGAGCACCCCGAGCAGACCCCGGCCGTCGAGGTGACGCGAGCCGCGACCGGCGAGGTCGTCGCGGAGTTCCCCTCGTCCCCGGCCACGGCGCAGGACGCGTCCTTCGACCCCATCTACCAGGCGGCCTTCGCCCCGGACCGGCCGATCGTCGCCGTCCACGACGGCGCCCAGGGCATCGTCCTGCACGACCTCGCCTCGGATGAGACGGTCATCGAGATCAGCGTGCCGAACACGGTGCACGGCCTCGCCTTCACCCCGGACGGCTCGCAGCTGCTGAGCTCCGGATCGACCTTCACCGACGATGTCACTGGCGGGCGCGTCTGGGACGCGGAGACCGGCGAGGAGGTCACCTCGGGAGCCACCGTCCTCTACGCGGAGGTGACCGTTCACCCCGACGGTGAGACCATCGTGACCGCGGAGACGGAAGCGGACGACTCGACGCTGCTCTTCCTCGACCCCGAGACCCTTCGCGAAACCCACGAGCTCTCCTGACCGGCCACGGCGGAGGTCGCCGCACGACGGCCTCCGCCGGTCAGTCGGAGTCGCTTCGCTGGGAGCTCCTCAGTTCAGGCCGACCACGGTCCACGGGCCGTTGTTCTCCTCGGTGACCACGACCGCACCGGGCACCGCGACCATTCCAGGCGGGTCGGTACTCACGGAGACGTCCGGCTCCTGCCACCACTCCTCGTTCGCGGTCATGTCCAAGCGCAGCGGCTCCTCCACGATGACACCGGCACTGCCCTCACGCTCGGGCGGCTCATATGTCCACGCGGTCCCGCCCTCGACCAGGGAGAAGACCAACACCGGGCCATCAGGGCGATCCGGCGGGATCACGCCCGTATGAGAGGTGACCACGGCCGGACGGTCCGGATCTCCTGGGAGGCCGGTCTCGAACTCCGCGACCGACTCCCCTGTCCCTGTGTCGAGCAGCACCACCGCGCCCTCATCGCCGCCCGACACGCTCAGGAGCACCTCCCGCCCTTCCGGCGTGCTCCACGCACCCTGAACACCCCCGGACTCCATCCGGTAGCGCCACACTTCCTCACCCGTCTCACCGTTCAGGGCGATCACCCCGTCGTCGATGACCATGACGGGCCCACCGGCACCAGGCAGGACGTTGAAGAGCGTGTGGTCGCCCACGGGAACCGTCCACTCCTAGATCGTTGATGGGAAAATGTGTCCTGGTCAGTGGTCGTAAGCCACCAGCGACCGCTTGATGGGGGCTCCGATCTGCCAGTTGTGCCAGATCGCGGCGTTCAGAGCCAGGATCCTCTGACACACCCGAGCCCAGAGCCCTTCGGTGGTGCGGGCGTTGTGGCGCTCCAACCCCAGCTGGTTCTTCAGCGTCCAGATGATGGCTTCGATGCGCTGGCGCAGCCAGCCCGGGAACACCCGGGCCCTGTCCTTGGGCTCGTCCTTGCGCCGGGGCCGGATGAGCACGTGCCCCAGATCGGTGGCGGCCTGCTCGATTCCGGCCCCGGCGAAGCCCTTGTCGCACACGATCGGGCACGGCCCCGGGGCGCACTCCTGGGCGTGGAGCAGGTGCAGCGCTTGTTTGCGCTCGTCCAGCTCTTTGGGGTGGGCCAGGGAGAAGGCCGTCACGGTGCCCTCGGCGGTGGTGACGAGCACGAGCTTGGACCCCCAGTAGAACCGGTGGTGGGAGGCATCACGCCCGTAGCCGCACATTTCGCCCAGACCGGAGCGTTCCACGGTGGTGCGCGAGGCCCCGCACGGCACGGGGGTGCCGTCCATCAGCCGCAGGTTGTCGTGCCAGGTCGGGGTGTGGCGGGCCAGCCATCCGATGGCGGTGAGCATGTGCGGGGCCAGGCGGGCCAGGTGCCGGTTGTACTCGGACTGGCCGGGCAGGCGGGGGAAGAGGTGGCCGATCCGGGCCGGGGCCACCCGTAGCCAGCGGCGTTCGTCGTCGCAGCGCAGCAGGACCTGGGCCACGGCCACACAGATCAGCTCCGCGTCGGTGAGCAGGCGCGGCCGGCCTGGTCCGCGGGCTTGCTTGGCAGAAGGGATCACGTCGTCGTCCAGGTGGACGTAGAGTGCTGTCAGAAGGGCGTCAAGGTCAGTCTTCACACACCGATCTTCGACGCCCTTCGCTGTGTCCGCAGGGGTTTCAGGAATTTCCCATCAACGATCTAGGAGGCCTCGGAGACACGCGTCACCTCGGGTCGATCGACACTCTCACCGGAGGCGGGCACGTGGTGGACCCCCTCCTTTGACGAACAACCGACCATGCTCAGGGAGAGGGCGACCGCTACTGCCGGCGGCGCCGTCCGACCGAGCCCCCGAGTCTTCGCACGCCTCACGAGATTGTCCACGTCATGCCAGGGCCACGGCCTTCTTGCTCATCTCGGTCGCTTCCGTGGCGATGACGGCTCCCGGTACCGTGACCAGCTTCGGTGCGTCGGCCTCGGCCGTCATCGACCCCTCCGTGTTGAGGAGCAGTTCCTCGTTGACCGCCAGGTCGATGTCCACGCTGGAGGCCGGCCCCTGTCCACCCCACTCCAGGAACTCGGTACTCACCGGGCCCCGGTCCAGATCCGGCTCGCTCAGGAAGTCGAGTCGAAGAACCCCTTCCCTGGTGACCGTCCCCGGGTCGATGGAGGTCTCTCCCGCACGCAGGCCGCCGACAGCGGTGCTCTGCTCCGTTCCATCGAACGCCACCCGCCGATAGCGGGCCTCATTCTGCCCCGCGGCCACCTCCCGGTCGACGTATCCGTCATCCAGGAGTGCGACCCGGTCGCGGTCCGGGTCCGGCGGGAAGGCTGAGCCCTCGACGTCCTCCCCGGTGGCGGGATCGAGCAACCACTGCTCCTGCTCCCCGGGTGAGTCCGTGCCCGCCTCCAGAAGCAGGACCTCCCCGCCGGAGGAGACGGTGTGCACGGGCGGTACCACCTCACCGGCGGCGAAGGGCAGTTCGCGTCCCCACAGGAGCTCTCCCGTTCCGGGGTCGAGCCCGACCGCCACCATGACCTGGCCGACGTCATCGCCTTGGCCCGGCGTATCCGCCGAGTCGTCACGATGGGCACCGCTCACGACGACGGCGTCGGGCGTCAGGCTGACGCTTCCCTGCGTGAAGTCACTCGTTCCCTCGGGTGCTTCCCACTCGAACTCCCAGGCCTGTTCGCCGGTGTCCAGCGACTCCGCGCTCACTCCGAGGTGGCCGTCTCCGGGGTAGGACACACGCACCTCGTCGGTGAGGTATCGGGCCCAGCCGCCGTCGCCGCTCTCCTGGGACTGATACTCACCCAGGAGCTCACCGGTCCCCCCGTCGAACACGACCACGTCGAGGGCCCTCTCGCTCGCGCCCTGATAGGCGACGAGAAGCGCTCCCGTCGGGTGTGGTTGCTGCAGAGGCCACGGACGCGTCGGGCTTCCGGTAGTGCCACAGCTCCTCACCGGTGGCCCCGTCCAGGGCCACGACGCCGTCGCCCAGGACCATGACCGCACCCGCCGATCCCGCGAGCACATTCCGGAGCAGGCTCTCCTCCGGAGCCTCCCACTCCCAGGCCACCTCGGACGCGTGCGTGACTTCCTGTGGGGCGGAGGGCTCGCCCGCGTACTCGATGTGATCTACCGAGGGGGCAGCGGAACATCCAGCGGCGCCCACGGCAAGGGCAAGGGCAATCGACATCAACAGCGCGCCGCCCCTGACCAGGCGCGGGTCCCGAACGATCACGGGGCTAGTCCTCACTGGTCTCCTTCCGTTCCGGAAGCGTGGCGTTGTGATTCAGCTCAAGAGCGCGCTCAAAGGCACCATGGAAGTTGCCGGCCACGTCTTGTACCGACAAACGTTCATCTTCGTGTCCTCCAGCGAAATGACCCATGAGTATCGCGAGATTCG
The DNA here is from genome assembly GCF_003634495.1 of Nocardiopsis sp. Huas11. GTDB lineage: Bacteria > Actinomycetota > Actinomycetes > Streptosporangiales > Streptosporangiaceae > Nocardiopsis. The sequence goes on from NZ_RBKY01000001.1 coordinate 2,129,139, forward strand.
CGGAAAGGTCGAGCCCAGCCCTCGCCTTTGGGAACACTTCCGAGCAGGGCTTCCAGGGCGGATACATGGCCACCGAAGAGGCTCTCGTCGGAAAGCACCATGATGCCTCGCCCATGGAGTTGAGGAGATCGTCGGCGATGGCGGTTTCGCTTTCACCCTGGACGGATCCCAGTTGCTCAGCTCCGGATCGACCTTCGACGACGTCACCGGCAGGCGGCCCGGGACACGGAAACCGGTAAGGAGGTCACCTCGGGGGACACCGTCCTCTACGACACGGTCACCGTGCATCCCGATGGCGAGACCATCGTGACCGCGGAAACGAGAGAGGACGACTCGATGCTGCTCTTTTTTGGCCCCGAAACTTCTCTCCGCGAGACCCACGAGGCCTCCTGACGCTCCGAGAGGACGGAGGCCGCCGGGAGACGACGTCAGTCGTTCAGTCGGAGTCTCTTCGCTCCCAGGCCCTCAGTTCAGGCCGACCACGGTCCAGGGACCATTGTTCTCCTCGGTGACCACGATCGCGCCTGGCACCGAGACCATCACAGGGGCATCAGCGTCGGACATGGCCGAACCCTCCGGTTGAATCCACCACTCCTCGTTGGCGGTCAAGTCAGCGGGAATTACGTGGGTCTCATCGGAACCCCATGCCACGAACTCCGCGTCCACCGGCCCACGGTCACGGCTCAGGTCGGAGAGGTAGTCCAGGCGCAGCAACCCCTCTTCCAAGGCCAGGCCCGGGTCGAGGCTCTCCTCTCCAGGGCGCGCCGGGGCCTCAAGATGGGCCATCTGCTCCCCCTGGAAGGACGTGTACCAGTACTCGGCTGTCGGCTCGTCATCATCTACGGCCATGTCCACGTAGCCGTCGTCCAGCAGCCCCACAGGGTGCCGGTCCCCCCGATCTCGGTACGCCTCGCCCGCGATCTCCTCACCTGTCGCGGGGTCCAACAGGAACTCATGCCGCTCCTCCGCCCCCACTCCCAGGAAAAGGACCTCCTCCGAGGGAGAGACCTCGTACTCGGGGACGCGCCGCATGTCGGCGGTGAACTCCTGCTCCACCTCCCACAGCGTCTCCCCGGTCTCCCCGTCCAGACCCACCACCAGCATCCCCTGATCAATGGCGGCACCCTCCTCCGTGCCATCGTTGTAGGCCGCCGTCACCACGACCGTCTCCCCAGCACGGAAGACGTCCTCCACGATCACACCGGCGCTCCCCTCACGCTCAGGCGGCTCATACGTCCATGCCGGTTCACCTTCGAGCAGCGAGTACGCCTCAACAGCCCCCTCGCTTTGAGCAGGGGGAACCACACGTACCTCGGAGGTGACCGCGGTCGTGCGGTCTGCGCCCTCTTCCTGTGCTGTCTCGTGTTCTGCGATCAGTTCGCCCGTGCCGGCGTCGAGCAGCACGACGGCGTTCACGCCATCACCCGGCACGGTCAGCATGATCTCCTGTCCGCCAGGCGTGCTCCGCACCGGCCCGACGCCTCCGCTCTCCACTCGGTAGTGCCACAGTTCCTCACCTGTGGAGCCGTCCAGGGCCACGACGCCGTCGCCCAGGACCATGACTGGGCCAGTACTTCCGGAAACGATGTCGAAAAGGCTGCTGTCTTCGTCTGGGACCGTCCACTCCCAAGCCACTTCTGAAATGGATGTCACAGGTGCGCGAGACGGGGCTTCGCCTTCATAAACACGATGGTCCACTTCTTTCCCATCGTGAACTACCCCTCCACCACCGGGCACCAATGAACACCCGGAGAGGAACACGAACGACCCAGAAACCAGAATAGCCCTAGTCCTCATCGGAACCATCACCTCCCCTACCATGCCCATCTACTTCGTTTGTATTCAATTCAAATGCGGATTCAAATGCGCCATAGTAGTCACCTGCAACCTGCTCGACGCTCTTCTCCGTGTCACTCCCAGGCCAAATCTGATCGCGAACACGGTCCCACTCATCATCCCGGAGATCCTGGGCCTCGCCATCCAAATCGAGGTCCCATTCACTCGCGTCAGTATTGAACGTACCATCCTCATTCAAAGTTACTTCTGACGGCGGAGGAATATTTAGACCACCACTGTCATGGGCTGCCCCCATTGCATGAAGGGTAACGACATTTTCATTGAGCGCCATTGGGGGAATAGTACTTCTAGGGAAATCAACTGAACCATCATCAGAAACATCATTAATGGCTAGTTCGACACCGTTCCAAACGTACTTGTAAACTTCCGCAACTTGCCCGTTCGGAATGAACGAAGCCGTCATATCCCTCGCGAAGTCGGTACTGAGCTTCATCTCTCCTGCGTTCGCATTAACAGCTTCATTGTGGGTCTCAAGTCGCGAGACGACTTCTTCCGCCACCCCCGTGCCGACAGCGTTCCAGAGCAGCCCTGCCCGTGTGCCAGCCGTCTGATTCGGGTTTCCACCCTCCCCCGCTGACCCCATGTACTCAGAGAGAGAGTCCATCGTGTACTCATCCGAAGCTTCAATGACACGCACAGCAGCTTCTGGGCTTCCGGAAATCATTTGAACGAAATCGGTCCTGTCCTGCATATCAATCATTGGCCCATTCAAATGGGACCATTCTGTTGAAAAATCGCCCTTTATTTTGCCATTTGCATCGAGGATTTCGTTATCCGCAAAAGCATCGATATGGGCCTCAAAAACACCTGCGAGACTGTCTGCAATTCCAGGGTTCAGGTGACCGAAGGATACATTCTGCCATTCGATATCCGTTCCCCCCATGGAACCATTAACGGTCTGACCCGTTTCACTCAATTCATCCTTGAGGCCCGTGAGCCTGTCGACTAGGCCTACCAGCGCCCGCTCAGCTGGGATGGATTCTCGGGCGTATTCACTATCGGCCTGTTCGGCAACCCAATCCGTCATACCCCTGACCGACAATTCTTCTTCGTCTGTCCAGTCGAATCCGTAGATTCCCTTGATCGCGGTATCAATCAAGGCTTCGTTGGGGTTGTAGCCATCTTCGTTATGTTCATCGTTGTGCTCGCTGTTGAACAGTGCATGCTCACGGAACTCTCCGTTCTCGAACATGAACGGGTGCTCGTAATCCCCAGTGAAAATGTCGGTCATCGCGTCGTGGTTACGCGCCGCGATACCGATCAGGTCGGAGGCATCCGACTGCTCGATCCATGGACCGGGGCCGCCCTGAGCTTCTATGGCGTTGCCTAGAGAGAGCGTGAGCGACGCGGAGAGATCCTCTCCAGCACGCACGTCCGACGGCGCGCTGCCGAGTAGCCGATTGAGGGCAGTGAGGTCCCTACCCCAGGCGTCGGGGTTGTAGGGAAGTCCCCCATTGCTCACCATCTCGTCCGGGATGAACTGGGGCCCGGCGGCCGCCATCTGAATGCTCTCGGGCAGGCGGTCCCAGCCACCGAAGAGCTTCTCGTCCGAGAGCACCATGATGCCCTCACCCATGGAGCTGAGGAGATCGTCGGCAATGGCGGAGTCATAGCCCTCACCGTTCTCCAACAGGTCCACGATGCCGAGCACTCCGGGCGGCCCTTCGATGTTGACCAGCGTGTCCTCGAAGCCCTCGTAGAACGCTTCGAGGAAGTCCATGTGGTCCGCGGGCGGCTGGCCGCCGTTGCGCTGGTTGCCGACTCCGGACGCGGTCACGACGGCCAGAAGTGCCAGGACCTCGCCGATGTCGCCCTCGTAGTTCTCCGGGTCCTCCATGTACGCCTCGACCTCGTCGGCGGCGTCCTCGCCCATCCCCTCGGTGACCGGCGGTCCCTCCTCGGGCATGAACACCGAAAGGTGGCGCCAGCCCAGGTGGCCCGCGTTCAGGAGTCGCTCATAGGTCTCCGGGCTCGGCCCGTCCTTGAGGTCGCTCTCGGTCTGCTCCGCCTGCTCCATCAAGAGCTCCCAGGCGGTGCTGTGCTCGCTGAGCAGCTCGTTGCGGATGCTCTCCAGCTTGGCGATCTCGTCGGCCTCACGGTCCGCTTTGCCGTCCATCAGCGCGTCGATGGCGTAGGCACCGACACCCCCGCCTGCCAGGTACCACGGGTTGTCGACCCGCCCCTGGGCGTCCGACTTCTCGGACTCCCAGCGCTCCAGAAGCTCCGCGCGCGTCTCGCGGTAGGTCTCGATGTCGTCCGCCCACAGCTGGAGGACCGCGGCGCCGTTGGTCAGAGCGGCGCCGGTCTCCTCCCACTTGGCGAGCTCCCGGCTGCTGGCGCCCTGGATGTCCCACATCACCTCGTCGGTGAAGTGGCCGGCGGCGTCCTGGAAGCTGCCGTCCATGTCGTGGGAGCGACCCATCATCGTGGAGCACAGTCGGGTGAGTGTGCCGCACTTATCGCGGATCGTTCCGACGTCCGCCTCGATGTCGTCGGGGAGATTGAGCGACATGCCGGAGATACTCATGTTCGCCTTTCGCTAAGGAGGAGGGGGGAAGGGGGAAGGGGGAAGGGGATGGAGGTCAGCCGTTCGCCGGGCGGGCCAGCCCGCCCAGGTCTTCCAGCGCCTGGTCGACCATTTCGGCCGACTCGTGGTCGGCGTCGAAGATGGTGAGGTTCGCCCCCTCCACGTCGGAGGCGAGGTTGACGCCGCTCGCCACGACGATGCTCAACCCCTCGGCCGTGTCCTCCTGGTACTGGCTGAGCCCGGACGACACGTAAGTCGAGGCGGCCCCCTCCAGGTCCTCGATCGCTCCCTTGAAGTCCGATCCCAGGTAGATCAGCTGCTCGACCATCTCCTCCGCCTTGGCGGCCGAGCTCATCGAGCCGTAGGGGTCCTCGACCCCGACCTCGTTTCCAGCCATAGGGCACTCTCACCTTTCCCGAAGTGGGGGACCCTCAGGTCCGACTACACGGTTCTCCGATGCGGGCTCCGGCCTCCTGCTCTCAGGAGACTCCCGACATCCGCGCGACGAGATCGAACAATCCCATCGCCCAGGCGAAGACCACGCACATGCCTGTGATGACGAAGATTTCGGTCCAGTTCAGGATTCTCCGCAGCGAGGCGCGGGGCACGTCGTTCAGCCGCACCCAACTGAGCGACCCCAGCAGCACCCCGGCGACGAGCACGACCCCCGCCAGCCACGGAGCGAACACGGGGTACTCCAGCGCCGCGGCGATCCCGGTGGCTCCCAGACCCGCGACGCCGGCCAGGCGCAGCGGCAGGACATGGCGGATGCGGTCGAAGAGCCGGGACCGCAGGACGAAGAGCACACCGAGGGAGCCGCACAGTAGGAGGTCGGGCAGGCCCTGGCCCCAGACGGCCAACAGGACGGTGACGCTCCCGCCTCCGAAGGCGGTGCCCATGACGATTCCGAGGAGCAGGCGGTCGGAGTTGGTGTAGGTCTCCTCGAAACGGTCCGTCGTCACCTGCCCGGTGCGGCCCACCTCGTAGTCCAGGCTGGACAGGCCGCCCATCACCATGGCGACACGGGGCAGGGCTCCCACGCACAGGGCCAGGGCCAGCCCCATGGAGCGCACCCCCTGCACCGGGTCGACGAAGATGCCGACGATCACCAGCACACCGGCCACCAGGGCGACGACCGTGAGCCCCGCGATGTAGGCGAGACCGGTCTCGTGCAGCGCCCAGCCCACGCCCGCCACCAGGAGCGCACCGGACAGCGCCACCCCGGTCATGACGAGCGGGGAAGAGTTCACCAGGAGTTGGCCGACCAGTACCGCGGTCAGCGCGCCCCACGCGCAGGCGGTGGCGAAGAGCACATGCGCCGCGGCGGGCAGCGGCCGACGGGCCGCGAGCAGCATCGCGCCGAGGGCGAAGAGCGTTCCGAACGCGGCCACCGCCACGTACCCGGCGGAGGGGCGCAGTCCCAGCATCAGGGCCAGGACCAGCAGGGGGCCGATGACGGCGACGAGCAGGCCGAACGTCAGCGTGGTGCGGGGGTTCCAGATCCACGCCGTCTCGTCGACCCGGTCCTCGACCGCGCCGCGGACGTCGTCGACGTGCCGGGGCCGGCTCGGCGCGACCGTCCGGTTCAGCAGGAGGACGTCTCCGTCGTAGATCCCGGCCGCGTCGAGAGGTTCGGCAGGGGAGACGGGTGCGCCGTCAACCGTGCTGAGCGACCAGGCCGCCGGTTCCGTGTGGTCGTCCTCCGGGACGCACACCTCGATGATGCGCGGCATGAGGGTGGCGATGGGGACTGCGCCCGGAAGCACCAGGTCGGCCCAGCGCTGGGGACCGGTGACCGTGACCCGGCAGTATGAACTCACCCGAGGTCCTCTTCGTGGTCGTATGCAGTGTTTGCCATGATGAAGGAGCGTGATGAACGAGAATTAGGAGATTCACGCCTTTCACGAGAACATTCTTAGCGTAACGAACCTCGTACTGAACGCCCCGAGCGGACGGAAGACGACACGTGGCGACGAGATCGGTCCCCCGACCGACCCGCAGCGTTCCCCCTGCGCCGGGGAACGCCCCGCTGGTCATCGCGACCCCGCCCCAGATGCCGGAGAACGCCCCGGCCTCCAGCTCCGGCGCGATGATCATCATGCCGATCATCACCGGATCGGGCTCGCTCCTGATGTCCATCACCATGGGCCACCGACCGCTGATGGCGGTCGCTGGCGTCATGATCATGATGGCCAGCGTGATCGTCGGCGTGATCATGTTCGTCTCGCAGTACAACGGGCCGCGCAAGCGCATCCGCGAACAGCGTGAGCGCTATCTGGACTATCTGGACCAGCTCCGAGAGATCATCCGCTCGGTGACCTCGACCCAGCGCGCGGACAACGCCTTCCGGCACCCCGACCCGGACCTGTTGACCGAACCCGCGCGCTCACGGAGCCGGCGCTGGGAGAGGCGGCCCACCGACCCGGACTTCCTGGAGGTCCGGATCGGCACGGGGACCCGCCCGCTCGCACGCCGGCTGAAGCTCAAGGTGGACACGGCCAATCCGCTGATCGTCTACGACCCGGTGTGCCAGGGCGCGGCGGAACAGCTGATCGACCTCTACGGTGACGTCCCCGAGATGCCGCTGCTCCTGCCCGTCGGTGAGCACGGCGTGATCTCGATCGTCGGCGACCGGGAGGCGGGGCGCAGCCTGGCTCGCGCCCTGGCCGCGCAGCTGGCGACCTTCCACTCGCCCAACGACCTCCGCATCGGTGTGGTCCGCGACCAGCGGCTGCGCCCCCAGTGGGAGTGGCTCAAGTGGCTGCCGCACAACTCCTTCGAGGACGCCAAGGACGGACCCCTGCCCGCCCGCTTCGTCTCGATGAACACCGTCCAGGCGGCGGATCTGCTCTCCGAGGAGATCGAGCGCCGCACCGTCGACCTCCAGCGCCGCCGCGGCGCACCGCCCGGCCCGGGAACGCAGCGCCTCGTGGTCTTCCTCGACGGTGAGCACCAGTCCACCCTCTCCGGTCTGGACGCCGAGCCGCCCGTGACCTCCCTCGCCGACCTCGGCATCCACGTGATCGCCCTGGTCACCGAGCGCCGTGAGGAGCCCGCGGGCGTGCAGCTGCGGCTACGCGTGGAGTCCGACGGCGCCCTCAGCGAGGACACCGACGCGGGAGACGGCGACGACGCGCGCGTGCCCCTCGACGGCAACGCCGACCGTGCCGACGTGGCCCACCTGACCACGCTGTCCCGCGTGCTGGCTCCGTTCGGCATCGCCGCGACGGACGGCGACGACGCCATGCACGCGACCGTCGGCCTGCCGGAGATCCTCGGCGTCCCCGACGTGGCACAGTTGGACACCCAGCGGACCTGGCGTGCCCGCAGCAGCGGTGACTACCTGCGCGTCCCGATCGGCGTCGGTCCCAACGGCAACACCGTTCTGCTGGACCTGAAGGAGTCGGCCTTCGGCGGCATGGGGCCGCACGGCCTGGTGGTGGGTGCGACCGGTTCCGGCAAGTCCGAGATGCTGCGCACCCTGCTGGCGTCCCTGGTCATCAACCACAGCCCGGAGCAGCTCGCGCTGCTACTCGTCGACTTCAAGGGCGGCGCGACCTTCGCCGACACCGACCGGCTCCCGCACAGCGCCGGCCTGATCACGAACCTCGCGGACGACGACTCCCTGGTCCTGCGCTTCCGTGAGGCGACGTACGGCGAACTGCTGCGTCGCCAGCAGCGGCTCAAGGCGGCCGGCAATCTGCCGAACCTGCATGCCTACGAGGACGCCCGTCGGCGCGACCCGGGCCTGGAGCCCCTGCCGCACCTGCTCATCATCATCGACGAGTTCTCCGAGCTGCTCACGGCGCACCCCGACTTCGCCGAGCTGTTCGTCGCGATCGGCCGGATCGGCCGGTCCATCGGCGTCCACCTGTTGCTCGCCACCCAGCGCTTGGAGTCGGGCAAGATCCGCGGCCTGGAGTCACACCTCTCCTACCGCATCGGCCTGCGTACCTTCTCCGAAGCCGAGAGCCGCGACGCGATCGGTGTCGGGGACGCCTACCACCTCCCGCCCGAGCCCGGGTCGGGGTACCTGAAGGTCGACACGTCGGTCTTCGAGCGCTTCAAGGCCGCCATGGTGTCGCAGCCCTACGCGCCGCCGCAGGAGCAGGACGACGAGGAAGACCACGACCCGGTGCTCCCCCTGCTCTCCTACAACGGCCTGGCCAAGGTCACCGAGGCGGGCGCGTTCGCCGCGGCCCTCGCGGCCGGACTGACCGAACAGAAGTCCGAGCCCAAGCCGCCCCGGGAGGAGCGCACGACGCTCCAGGTCGCGATCGACCGCATCGTGGCCTCGGGGGCTCCGGAGGTGCGTCCCGTCTGGTTGCCGCCGCTGCCGGCGGCCCTCACGCTCGATCGCGTGCTCGAGGAGCTCGGCGAGGGCGAGGGCCTGGACGCCGAGGGGACGGAGCCGCCCGCCGAGGAGATGCGCGCCGTCATCGGCCTCACCGACATCCCGCGCGAACAGCGCACGATCGCGACCGAACTCGACTTCACCGGCGGCGAGGGCAACATCGTCCTGCTCGGCGGACCGCAGTCCGGAAAGTCCACCATGATGCGCACGCTCATCGCCTCGCTCGCGTGGCGGTACCCGCCGGGCCGGGTGAGCCTGTACGCGATCGACTTCGGTGGCGGCGCCCTCCAGGCGATGGAGGACCTGCCGCACGTGGCGGGCGTGGCCGGGCGGTCGGACCCCGAGCGCACCCAACGCGTCCTGGTGGACGTGCGCGGACAGTTGGAACGGCGCCAGGCCCTCTTCCGCAAGCACAAGCTGGACTCGCCCGCGGCGCTGCGGCGGGCCAGGGCCGCGGGCGACGTGCCCGCGAGCACGCCGGGGGACATCTTCCTGGTGATCGACGGATGGAGTTCGGTCCGCGAGACGCTCGACGAGGCGGACGAGTTCATCATGGACATCGCCACGCGAGGACCGGCCCTGGGGGTGCACACCGTGCTCACCGGCGCGGCGAACACCCAGATCCGCTCGCGCCTGCAGGCGCTCTTCGGCGGGCGCATGGAACTCCGGCTCAGCGACTCGATGGACTCCGGCATCGGTCGCAAGGCGGCGGACTCGGTGCCCAAGGACACCCCGGGGCGAGGACTCCTGGCCGACGAGAACATGATGCAGGTGGCCCTGCCCCGGGTGGACGCCGTCTCCGACGCCGAAAGCCTGTCCGACGGGGTGAAGGACCTCATCGTCCGGGTGTCCCAGCGCTGGCCCCAGCGGGCGGTCGAGGGGGTCAAGACCCTGCCCGAGCGGATCGACCTGGAGTCGCTCACCAAGGGGCGGACCTTCAGCCGCCGTCGGCCCCAGCTCGTCCTGGGCCTGGCCGAGAGCACCCTCGCCCCGGCGACCCTGAACCTTTCACGCGACCCGCACCTGATGGTCTACGGCGACCCGCAGACCGGGAAGAGCGCACTGCTGCGCGGCCTGGTGAAGCAGATCATCAAGCGGCCCGCGAAGGAGATCGGGGTGGTGATGGTCGACTACCGGCGCAGCCACCTGGAGCTGGTCCCCGAGGAGTACCTGCTCGCGTACTGCACCAGCCCGGAACAGACCCAGGCCGTGGCGAAGAACCTCGCCGGATCGGTCAAGGAGCGACTGCCCGGACCGGACGTGACCCCCAAGCAGCTGCGCAACCGCAGTTGGTGGAGCGGCCTCGACCTCTACGTGATCGTCGACGACCTCGACATGCTCGGGGCCCGGTCCAGCCCGCTCGCTCCCCTGGCCCCGTTCATCCCCCAGGGTGCGGACCTCGGTCTGCACATCATCGCCGCCAGGCGGACGGGGGGCGCGGGCCGCTCCATGTTCGAACCGGTGGCCCAGGCGCTGAACGACATGGGCGTGCCGGGCATGCTGTTCTCGGGAGACCGCAGGGAGGGCCGGCTGTCCAACGGCGTGGCCTCGAAGCAGCTGCCCCGAGGACGGGCGCAGTTCGCGGTACGCGGCAAGCAGCCCGAACTCGTCCAGGTCGGTTGGAGCGAGCCGCCCGACTGACCCGCAGGCGCCGCGTCCAGTTGAAGAATCGGTGAATGTGGCGCCGAGACCGGAACAAATCCCGCGCCGGTGGATTCCCACCGACAGGGACGCACCCACCGTTGACCGGGTGGCGCGCCACGGACTAACGTCCTGGAGGCTCGGGGCTTCGGGACCGACAGGAACCCGCCCCCGCCCCGCCTTCGACACCCTTCCACCCCATCAGGAGGAAAGCGAACATGGCTTCGTATATCGGCTTGACCGAGCAGACGACCATCGGTGAGGGCGGTCAGCGCCTCAGCGAGGAAGCCGACATCATGCGGCACCAGATGGACCTGTTGATCGCGGATATGGAGGGAATTCCGCGCGCGCTGGTCGGAAGCGCGGGTAACAGCTTCTCCGGTGCCGCGGCGCAGCTGCAGGAGCGTTTCGGCGAGCTCATGCAGTGGTGCTCGAACAACGGTCTGAAGCTGGGCGATAACCAGGAGGCCGTGAACACCGCGGAGGTCACCTCCACCGAGGTGCTCGACCAGGCCGGACACAACATCGGCGGCCTGTCCCGCGCCGTCAACGCTTGAGCATCCCTGAAACCGTGAGGAGTAGCCGTGCCGGGTCAAAATGACATCTATTTCAACTCGTCGGGAATGGAAGAGCTCAACGCCGACCAGAGCAGCCAGCTCAACGAGTTCACCCGCATCATGAACCAGATCGAGGAAGCGGCCCGGAACACCTCCGGTGACTGGGACGGTGACGGCAAGGAGGAGTTCGCGACCGAGTCCGAGGAGTTCCAGACGCACTTCGAGGAGGTCCGGTCCGCCTTCATGGACCTGATCAACGCGGGTGACGAGACCAGTGAGGCCTACAACGCCGCGTTGACCAAGCTCAGGTCGGCCTTCTAGTAGGTTCAGAGCGATGTCATCCCCTCCACCTCCGGCCCCGGTTCCCTCCGAGGTTTCGGACCCCCAGCTGCCTGAGGCGTTCCACTACACGCCCGACGAGGAGAAGTACGTCCTCCAGGCGGACGCGCTGCGCCACCGGCAACTGCGCTCCGCCCTGCTCTACGGCTCCAGTCGCTACTGGCGCCGTCGGCAGCGGGTCTGGCCCGCGGTGGTCTTCGGCGTGGTCGTCACGGCACTGGTCTGCGGAGTCATCGCTCTCATCGGCGCCTTCGGTCGGCAGCAGGAGGTGAACGAGGAACGGGGGTTCGGTCAGACCCGGTCACAGTCGGTCCAGCCCTTCGTCCCCGAGTCATCCCTGCTGCCGAACTCGTTCTGATGCACGCGCGTCCCCCGCACACCCGGTACACCCGGTACACCCGGTACACCCGGTACACCCGGTACACCCGGTACGTCCCGCAAGGAGGGTAGTCCCCGCATGTCCGACCTCCCTCCCGATACCTGGGCTCCCGGATACCGCGTCGGCTCGGTCCTCAAGCAGGGCGGGCGTGCCCGTGTCGTCCGTGCCACGCGGGTGACCAGCGGCGCCGAGGTGGTGCTCAAGGCCCTGCCTCCGGAAGCCGGGCAAGCCGAACTCGGTCATCTGCGCACCCTCGTGGGCGTACCCGGCGTGGTGCCGCTCCTGGATGCCGGGACCACGTCCGACGGGGCCGTCTTCCTGGCCCAGCCCTACTATCCGGACGGTTCGTTCGGAGAGATGCTGGCGAAGAAGGGCCCCGCGCCCATCCAGGAGGCCGTGGCCGTCGCGCGGAGCGTCGCGGCGGCGCTGGGCGCCGTGCACGGCCGAGGGCTGGTGCACAACGACGTCTGCCCGGGGAACGTCCTGCGAGCGGGCCGCACACCCGTACTCAGTGGTTTCGGTGCCGTCCGCGCCGTCGGCGAGGCCCTGCCGCCGCCCCGGCCGGAGACGGAGTCCTTCCTGCACTCCGCCCCCGAAGCGCTGCGCGGTGAGCCACGCGTGCCCGCCTCGGACATCTACCAGCTCGCGTCGACGATCTGGACGATGATCACCGGCCGATCGCCCTTCGCATCAACCGATGGAAGCCCGTTCCACCCCCAGGCGTACGCCCAGCGCGTTCTCACCGAGGATCTCCCCCCGCTGGAGCGAGCCGACGTGTCGCGCAGCATGCGCCGCATCCTGACCCGCGCCATGGCCAAGGACCCGGGGGAACGCTACGCGTCCGCGGCGGAGTTCGCCTCCGCCCTGGAGAAGGCCCGGACGGGGCGGGGGGCGACCCCGCTCAGCGGCGCACAGGACTCCCTGCGAAGTGTCGCGGCCCACAGCGGCCCGCAGACTCCTCCGGCCCCTCCGGCTCCACAGACCCCAACGCCGCAGTCCGCCCCGGCACACCAGGGATACCCGGTGCACGAGGCACCCGCAGCGCCCTTGACGCCCCCGAGTCAGGCGCACCAGACGCCGTCGTCCCAGGCATCACCGGCGCACCAGGCGCCTGCGGCTCAGACGCCCCAGGCACCCGCGGCTCCGGGCCTCCCGGCACACCAGGCATCTCCCGAATCCGCAGCTCAGACACACCGGAGGCCGTCGGCCCAGGCGCCACAGGCACCTCCGGAACATCCGAATCAGGGAGATCACGCTTCGGCGCCTTCGGGACCGGCCCCCGCACACCCCGCTCCGGCATACCAGGGGCCCGCGGCGCCCTCGCCACACCAGGGGCCGTCGGCTCCGACACACCAGCCCTCGGTGCCTTCGGGGCCGGTTCCCCCGGCACATTCGGCTCCGACGCCGCCCGCGCCTCACGCGTACCCGGAGTCCGGTCCCAACGCGCCATCGGGTCCGCGCGCGGACGCGCCCGTGGACTCCGGTGCGCCCTTCGGGGAGGAACACCGAGGGCACTGGGGACACCCTCCGAACCCGGCCGGACAGTACGCGCCACCCGCGCCCCCGCCCGGCTCCGGTCCTCCCCAGGCTCCCGGGGCCGCACCGCCACCCGGCCCCGAGATCGGCACCCGGCCGGTATCGAGAAGGCTCCCCACCCCTGAGGAGCGCAGGCGCCACGAGACTCCCCCGCAGGAGCTCGCCAACGGCACGGCCGACCTCATGATGGCGCGTCTTCGCGGCGAGGAACTCACACCGCTGCGTGCGTGGTCGCGCCTGGAGGGGTGGACCGGCACCGCCGACTCCGCGGACCTTCCCGCCGACCGCGTCGACGAGCAGACCCAGGACTCCCCCGTATGGGAGGCGGACGCGCCCGAGCACCGCAACCCTCGGTGGCGGCGGCAGATGCACCTCGCGCTCGTGGTGGGCGCGAGCCTGGTGGTCACCTCGCTCGCGAGCGCCTTCGCGGCGACGAACGACCCGGCCCCGGCCGTGGTGGCCGCCGCCGAGGACGAGGAGGCGCAGGAGGCCGCTCCGCCGAGCCCCGCTGAGGCCGATCCCGAAGCGGTGGTCCAGCCCTCGCCGCTGCCGGAGCCCTCGCCCCCGTCAGGAGTCACGCTCACCGACAACCTGGGAGCCGTGGAACTGACCTGGACCGACCACACGGGCGGGACCGGTTCCTTCTTCGTGCTCGGCGGCATGGCCGACAGCGATCCTGTCACGCTGGCCCGCACCGGCCCCGGAGTGGTCACGGTGCAGATCGTGACGGAGAGCACCCAGGCCGAGTACTGCTTCACCGTCATCGCCGTCGACGGCTCCGCCGCTCCCGGGCAGGAGGTCTGCACGACCCGGGCGGCGGATCGTGCCGAAGCCGCCGCCCAGGCGGAGGAGGAGGCAGCCGCCGAGGAGGAGGCCGAGGAGGAAGAAGAGGACGAACCCGAACCCTCTCCCTCGCCCTCTCCGAGGAGTGGCGACTGACGCATCCGCGCCGCTCGCGTCCGACGGCCGTTGGATACCGTGAGCGGCTGGAGAGAACCGGGACGCCCCGCCGGTGATCCCACGTTCGTGTCCCCGCTCCCTTGCCCCGAAAGGCGATCTCATGCGGCGCCCCCTCGTTCTGGCTTCGCTGGTGTGCCTCTTGGCCGCGACGGCCTGTGACACCGCTGCCGACTCGTCCGGATCGGAACAGGGCGGCACGGAGGAGATCCGCGAGCAGGGGCCGGCCGGTCTGGCTCTGCTGCACCGGGGTTTCGAGGGGGCCGACCCGGAGACCGACCAGGTACTGGTCTTCCACGACCCGGAGACGGGCGCCCCGATCCACCGGATCGACCTGCCTGAGGGAGCCGTCGACCCCATGGCCGGCGCGGTACCGGTCCACGAGCAGTTCTCCGAGGACTGGGAGTACTTCGCGTTCGTCACCGTCGAGCCCAACGCGGTGCACGTGGCGGTGCTCACCGACCCGGAGGAGGCGGAAGACGACTCGGCCGAGGAGTTCTTCTATCAGCCCGTCGAATCCATCACCCCGCCCCAGGACACGACCCTCTCGCGCCCGGTGATCCACGGGGAGCGGCTCTGGTACGTCGCCGATGCCGGCGAAGGGCAGCAGCCGCAGATCATGTCGGTCCCCCTGGACGCCCCCGGGGGCACCCCCAACCAGGAGGGCAGCCTCGCCCCCGTCGCGGCGCGGAGCAACAGCGACTGGGCCCTGACCCCTGAAGGCGCGCTGCATATCCGCAACAGCGTGCCGACGGAGCAGATCCTGGGCGGCGAGGGCGATCTCGTGGTCCGGTCGACCGACGACAGCATCGTCAACGCCACGTTCACCACCGGTGGTGGACAGTGGCAGACCTTCGACAGCGCCCCCGTGTGGGGCGGAGGCGCCGCACTGCTCCGACCCGACGGAGCGAGCGAGGCCAATGGCGCGTACCTACTGCAGTTGGCGGACGGCCAGGGATTCACGGCGACCCGGCTGTTGGAGGACGCCGAGGGCCCGGTCGTGCAGTACGCCCCCTCCCCGGAGAGGGACGCCGTCCTCCTCCAGACCGAGCAGGCGTGGTACCGGGTGGATCTGGACGAGGGGACCGTCACGGAGACCGAAGAGGCCTTCCCCCGCTACCACGACGCCTCCATGGACGGTTGGCCGCTCGTCGTTCGGTGGTCGCCGGAACCACCGGCCGACCCTAGCGAAGAGCCCTCCGAGACCCCCGGTTCCTGACCGCGTGGTCTGGCGTCCACGAGCGGCGCCGCCGGGTACGGACCTCGTACGGGGCGCACTCGGGGAGAGCGGGCGCCACGGTTCTTCCTGGTGGTGGCGCCCGCGGGCGGCGGGTCAGGGGACGGGGAAGCGGGCGGTGATCCAGGTTCCCAGGCGGGTGGCGCGGGGGTAGGCGAAGTGGCCCCAGCTGGTCGAGAGGTTGTCGAGCAGGAGGAGGCCGCGCTGGCCTTCGGCCCAGTCCCAGGCGTCCGGGGTGCGCTTCGGGATGTGCGGGACGGTGGGGCCGCCCGGGTCGCCGACGACGAGGGTGAGGGTGCACTGGTCGCGCTGGTTGAGGAGCAGGCGGATGCGGTCGGGCTCGGTGTAGGCGTACTTGACGGAGTTGGCGAAGAGCTCGCTCGCGCAGAGCTGGACGGTGTCGACCAGGTCAGGTGGGAAGTCGGTGAGGTCGGTGGCGATGTCGGCGCGGACCCGGCGGAGCTGGGCGAGGTCGCTGCGGTAGTCGTGGTGGGCCCACGTGCGGGTCGGGATGAGGGTCGCGGTGTCCATCAGGCGGCCACCGCCTGGCGGCGCTGCTGGGCGACCCACCGGCGGGTGGCGTCGCGCAGGTCGGCGAGGTCGTCCGGGTCGGGGGCGAGGAGGTCGCCGGAAGGGACCGAGGCGGTCCAGCGGTGCAGGCGGGCCTGGGCTTCGGCCTGGACGCGGTCGCGCTCGTCTTCGAAGGCCCGGTAGTAGCCGCGCACGAGGGCGGCGTCGTCGGCCGGGATGTGCGCGCGGGGCGGAGCCAGGGGTGCGGCGGGGCGTGGAGCTCGCGCGGCCGGCGGGGCCGGGAGGGGCGCGTAGCGGCGGACGCGGGTGGAGCGGCGACGGCGCAGGACGGCGGCGCTGTGACGACCGCGCGCCGGGGTGAGGAGGGCTTCGAGGAAGCCCAGGGCACGGTTGAGGACGGCATGGATAGAATGAGCCATGTCGGCAATTCCTTGTGTTTAAAGGTTACAGGTTGCTGGCCACGGCCCCGGGCGCAAACGAGCGCCGCGGGGCCTCCGCTTTTGGAGGTTTGGAAAAAAGATTAGGGGGTGGAGGGAGGGGATGCCGACGATACTGAAGAGTAATATCAGTCGGAGGGTTGTTGCCGCAGGTAGGGGCCGGGGGAAGAACATTCGGAACCTGGACTTCCCGGAATGGCTTTGTCCGGGTTGGTGGCTTTTCTGGAGATATGAAAAACGGCCGACCGGGAGGACCGGTCAGCCGTTGTGCGGGAGGGTCGGGCTCAGTCGAGGGGCCGCTTCACGCCGTCCAGGAACGTCGTCCAGGCGTCCGCGGAGTACTCGATGTGGCCGAGGGGTCGGTTCTGGGTGTCCCGGACGAGCACACTGGCCCCCTCCGAAACCTCCACACAGCGGCCTTCAGCGGAGCTGTAGCTGCTCTTGTGCCACACGCGCCCGTCGTCATGTCTACTCATCGATGCTCTTCCTGATCGTCCTGACCAACTCCACGGTGGCGTCCAGCGACAGGGCGTCGGCCTGGAGGAAACCGAAGATGGTCATGCGCTGCTGTACCTTCTCCAGATCATCCATGAGCATCTCCCCGCCCGCGTACTCGGCGGAGGCCAGGGCCGGGGCGTCCGGGAAGGTGTAGACGCAGAACGGACCCGCCGAACCCGGGTGGCGCTGCGGTTCCGGCGGCATGCTCTGGAAGCGCAGCCGCCCCTCCTCCACCAGGGCGAGCAGGCTGTCCAACTGACCCGCCATGATCTGGCGGTCACCCATCACACGGTTGAGTACCGAGGCCTCCACCACCATGGACACGAGCGGGGGATGGTCCTTGTAGAGGATCTCCTGGCGCTGCATGCGCGACTCGACCATGCGCGTGACCTCCGTCGGTGAGGTCCACGGGGATGCGTCCTGGATCGCCACGCGGGCGTAGTCCGGGGTCTGGATGAGCCCCGGGAACAGCAGGCACTGGTACTCGCGCAGCTCGGACACCCTGCCTTCCATGAGCGGAACCCGCTCGTACCACTCGGGCAGCTGTTTGGGCGCGTTCGCGTTCTTCCACACCCTGTGGAAACGCCCGTTGGCGTCGAGTGCCTGGTCGAGCCTGAGCGCCTGGTCCTCGGTCATGCCCCGCTTTCCGTGTTCCCACGCGGAGATATGTGCCGGAACGACGTTGATGTCCGGTGCGAGTTGGGCCTGTTTCAATCCCTTTCTCTGCCGGAGCGCCGTGAGTTCCTCACCGACCCGCCGCCACTTGGCCTTGCCGCGCTTGTCCATGCGCATCGTTCCTCAACCGAGAAATGACCGGGAAAACCATTGTCCGTCGATCCCGATACCTCGCGCAACCGCTATTGCCATTCTGTCGCCACCCCTGTTCTTTCCCTGGCGCGCGGCTCCCGTCCACTCCAAGGTGTTGACCAGCCGGAAGACCGGGACGGGAGAAGCGGATGGGATCAGTGATCCGGATGGAGACGTTCAGGGACGGCGCGGGACACGGACGGCACGAAGTCGTCCCCCCGCCGCTGCCTCGCAGGTCGTGCGACCCGCAGGACCGCGCGCCGATCGTGCTCGACCGTAGGACGGAGAGCAGGGGGCACGCCATGGTCGTGGCCGGCGTACCGGAGGAGGCCCGGATGCTGCGCTACCGCCTGGGCTCGCTGTCGGGCCTGCCCGGCGAGAAGCGCCATCTGCTGCGCCTGCTGGCCGGCGAGCTGTTCACCAACGCGATCACGCACACGCGCAGCGGCCGACCCGGCGGCCTGGTGACCGTCACCGTCTTCCGGCTGCCGGGCCGGGCGCAGGTCAAGGTGACCGACGAGGGACCGCTGGACGACGAGGCGGCCACGCCCTGCGTCCGGCCGCGCGACCCCGAGCGGGTGGGCGGGCTGGGCCTGCGGCTGGTCGCCCTGGAGGCCGACCGGTGGGGCGTGGTGCACGAGGGGCGCCGGACCACCGTGTGGTTCGAGATCGACCGAGACGGTGTGCCCGTCGCCCCCGATGTGATCCGATCCTCCGATATGTGACCTACACCGTGTCGCGCCGGCGCCGTCTTGGATAGCGTTTGCCGGGTCTGACCAGAGCTTTCGTCGGGGGGCGCCCCTTGTCCGGGGTCATCATCGGGTTCGGTGTCATCACCAGCGTCGTCGTGATCGGCTACCTGCTCGGGCGGCTCCCGATCCTCGGGCCCGGCGCCAAGGAGGTTCTCACCAAGCTGGCGTTCTACGTGGCCAGCCCGGCGCTGTTGTTCACCATCCTGGCCGACGCGGACCTGTCGGTACTGGTGTCCGGCCCCGTCCTGGTGACCGTGCTCAGTGTCGTGGCGGTGGCGGCCGTCTTCGTGACGCTCGGCCTGATCCGGCGCTGGGGCGTCGGCCGGACCACCGTGGGCGCCCTGGCGTCCGGATACGTGAACGCGGGCAACCTCGGCATCCCGATCGCCTCCTACGTGCTGGGCGACGCCTCCATGGTCGCCCCGGTGCTCCTGCTCCAACTGCTGGTGATCACCCCGGTCAGCCTGACGATCCTGGACCTGCACACCGGCGACGTGCGCGGCCTCGGGCCGGTGCTGCGGCGGGCGCTGGGAACCCCCGTCCGCAACCCGGTGGTGATCGGGTCCCTGGCGGGCGTGGCCGTCTCGGCCTCCGGCTGGGTCCCGCCCGCGCCGCTGATGGAGCCGTTCGAGCTGATCGGCGGCATGGCGGTACCGGCGATGCTGCTGGCCTTCGGGATCTCCCTGCACGGCAGCGGTGTGCCCGGGCGCGGGCCCGAGCGCGGCCCGGTGCTGCTGGCGGTCGCGTTGAAGTCGGTCGTCCAGCCGCTGGTCGCCTGGGCCCTGGGCGCGCTGGTGTTCGGGCTGGAGGGCGCCGCCCTGTTCGCGGTGGTGGTGCTGGCCGCCCTGCCCACCGCCCAGAACGTCTTCACCTACGCGTCCCAGTTCCGTACGGCGGAGGTGATGGTGCGGGAGGTGGTCCTGATGACCACCGTCCTGACGATCCCCGTCCTGTTCACCGTCACCTTCCTGCTCGGTTGACCCCCGGGGCTGAGTCCCGCCTGCGGAACCGGCTGTCTCATGGGTCTCCGCAGACCTACAAGTCCCACCAGCAACAGAATCGGTCACCCGGCAGGAACGGCCGCGCCCGCGTACCCTCCCCCTATGGGACACCGTCACCCGAGCCAGCTGAAGAACCCCGACATCGCCCATGCCCGCGCCCGATGGCTGCTGCGGGCCGAGTTGGCCGGATGCGAGGAGTGCAGGGCCGAGGGTGACCGGGACGCGCTGGCCGACCTGGCCGAGGGCGGCGTGTTCGACTCCCTGCTGACCGGGTTCATCCTCGCCCGCGTCCCCCAGTGGTTCACACCCGGGCATCCGCAGACCTATCCGGCCACCGCGCACGGCCTCGCCCCGCTGGACGAACGCGATTTCTGGCACTCGCCCACGCAGGACTGTCTGCGGGTGTGCACGGTCGACAAGCGCGGCAAGGACGTCGACACGCGGCCGGCGCTGCGGGCGCTGCGCCTCATGCCCTCGGTGCACCGGACGCTGGTGCTCGACGACGTGATCGACGGGCTCTCCGAGACCGAGGTCTGACCCGCCGCCGCGCACACGGCCCCCGACCTTCCGCCCCGGCACCACCCCCCCCGCCCCGGCTCCCGCACACGGAGCGGCCCCGCCCCCGGACGGTGGAGGCGGGGCCGGTCCCTGGTGCGGTGATCCGCGCCGGATCCGCTCAGGAGTCGAAGGGCACGTCCTCGATCTCACCGAAGGGACCGGCGCGCAGCGTCAGCTCCGACACGTCCTCCGGCGGGGCGGCGAAGACCGCGATGAGCTGGTAGGTCTTGCCCGGTTGCATCTCGTGGACCTCCTCGGCGAAGCCCGCGTAGGACCGGCCGCCGAAGTGCATCAGCGTCACGTAGCGCACCAGGTCGGTGTCCGGCTCCAGGAGCTGGAACCCGCCCAGCGCGCCCTGGCTGAACTCGGCCGGGCCGCCGGGGTTCACGGCGTCCTCGCCGCCCATGTCCGGCAGGACCGGCTCGTCGCCCGTGTTGGTGAGCGTGACCGTGCTGATCACGTAGGCGCCGTCCCTGCGCAGCGGGTGCACGTCGAGGCGGACATCGTCCTCCTCCGTCGAGGCCACGACCTCGCTCGTGTCGTCCTCGACGAACGGCGCGGGCGGGAACACGTGCCGCTCGCTCGAACCGAGCAGCCCGTCCTCGCGGCCACTGGTCGACTCGTCGTCGTTGGAGCGGTCCACCCGGTAGGAGAACTCCACCCGGCGGTTGCGCGCCCGCGCCTCCTCGTCGTCCTCGCCGCCCTCCCGCGCGATCAGCTCGGTGGCGCCGCGGCCCTCCACGCCGAAGTCGAACCCGTCGCCGAGCTCGTCCGACAGGACGTCGCGCACGGTCTCGGCCCGCTCCTCCGACAGGTCCTGGTTGTAGTCGTCGGTGCCCCGGCCGTCGGTGTGGCCGATGACGGTGACCTCGGGGGCGTCCGGATCGATGTTGCGCTCCAGGGAGCGCGCCGCCTGGCGGACGACCTCCTCCGCCTCGGCCGTGAGGTCGGCGGAGTCGAAGTCGAACATCACGTCGGCCTTCAGGGCCACGGTCTCGGTGTCGCCGTCGCGGGTGGTGGAGGCGACGTCGGAGTCGACGAAGCTCTCCATCTCCCCGACCACCTCCTGGGCGCCCGGCCCGGGGCGCCGGTTCTCGAACTCGACGGTCTCGCCCGCCTCGGGGCCGGTGGCCACCATGTCGGCGCCGTTGGGGTCCTCGGGGTCCGGCTGCTCCTCGTCCACGTCCACGACCGGGATGCCGGTCATGGCGCCGAGACCGCTGCCGACAAACGTCACCTGCGTGACCTCGTCCGGCAGGCGGGGGAAGTAGCGGCGGTACTGGTTGATGGCGTCGACCTCGACGGGGTAGAGGCCGCCGGGCCGGGGCGCGACCGAGCCGTAGATGTCCCCGTCCTCGTCGGCGAGCTCGCCGTAGGCCCGGCCGCTGACCGGGTCGATGAGCGTGCGCGGCATCGTGAGGTTGCGGTTGGTGCCCTGGAAGTGGTCGGTGTAGGTGTTCTCGTAGTAGAGCACCGTGTAGTCGTCGGTGCGCTCCAGTCCGGTGACGGCGAAGCGGAGCGTGGCGTCCTGTCCGGTGTCCTGGAAGATCTGGCCCTCGCGGGTGTAGGGGAAGGCGATGTCGACCGAGGCGGCCCGGGGGTCCTCGATCTCCGGCGACGACGACGGGTCCGACGAAGCGGGCTGTTCGGGGCCCTCGCCGCGCGTCCCGGCGAGGTCGCGGGCGACGCCGCAGCTCGACAGCGCGAGCGCCGCCGCGCTCATCGCGGCGGTCAGGGCCAGCGCCCGCGCCGCGGTGGTGTGCGCTCGTGCGGCCATGGGGGAAACTCCCTTCCTCGTTCTCTCCACAGCACTTAGGACATCCGCAACACTGTGTTGGTTCAAGGAAAGTCAGTGTTCATTTCCGTCGGTGTCTCCCGCACCGAAGACGGCTGGACCTGCGGGCCCCACCCGCATAGTCCCCACGAACCAGGCCGAACCGCCACCTGGCCCTGGCCCGGGACCACTCCGCCGCGCCCCGCCCGGCTCGGTTCGGCTCGGCTCGGCACGGCTCGGCCCCGCCCGGCTCGGCGGACGGTCCCGTGAGCAGGGCGATGGCCAGGCCATGTGTCGGTAAAAGTCGCACAGGGAACACTGACCGACAGGGACCCGCCCCCTCCCCCTTGCGGGGCGGGTCCCCGTCGCACCCCGGCCGATGGCCCCTCCACCGCGCTCCGACCACCGCGCTCTGCCCACCGCGATCCGGGCACCGGCTCGGGAGCCGTGGCTCGGCCCGCGCCCACCGCACCCCGGTGCGAGGCGGCCCCCACGGCCGGTTCCAGCCACCCGGACCGCCGGCATCCGCCCAGGTCGTGGCCGCCGGTGGTGCCAGCACCACCGCCGCTGGGGCGACAGTGCTCCTGCACGCGAGGTGGGCCGTTCCTAGCCTTGGCGCGCGCTTTCGCGCACTCACGCGCACCCACGCGCCGAACAAGGGGAGACGACCCATGCCCGCACGACCATGGACGGCCGCGGCGGTGGCCGCCTTCCTGGCCGTCACTCCCCTCCCCACCGCGACGGCGAGCGCGACCCCGCCCGTGCGGCAGACCGCCTCCGCGGACCCGCAGGAGTTCCTCGACACCCGCCTCCCCGAGCTCCTGGCGGACTACGGCGTCCCCGGTCTCGTGGCGACCGTGGTGGCCGACGGCGAGCAGGTCGCCCTCACCGGGGTGGGCGAGTCCGACACGGTCGAGGGCACGGCGGTCGATCCCGCAGGGGACTCCTTCGCCGTCGGCTCGCTCTCCAAGACCTTCACCGCGCTGGCCCTGCTCCAGCTCGTGGACGAAGGGCTCGTCGACCTCCACGCGGACGTCAACACCTACCTGCCCGAGGCCGCCAGGGTCCCCGACACCCATCCCGGCGCACCGGTCACTCCGCACCACCTGCTCACCCACACCGCGGGGTTCTCCGACCCGGCGGTCGGCGAGATCGCGTTCGATCGCGACGACCTCCTGCCGCTGGCCGAGCACGCCGCCCGCTCGAACGCGCCCCGCTCCTACCCGCCCGGGGAACTCGTCGCCTACTCCAACCACGGCTACAACCTGGCGGGTCTCATCGTCGAAGAGGTCTCGGGGCGGCCGTTCGCGGACCACACCGCCGAGCACGTCTTCGCGCCGCTCGGCATGGACGGTACCGCGTTCGACCGGCTCCACGCGCAGGACGGCGACCACCCCGTCCCACCGGGTCACGGAGGCGACGGCGGGCCGGTCGTGGAGCACTACGCGGGAGGCGGGCCGTCCGGGCTCGCGGTGGCCACCGCCCCGGACATGTCCCGGTTCCTGCTCGCGCTGCTCAACGGCGGTGAGCTGGACGGGACCCGGGTGCTGTCGGAGGAGTCGACGGCCGCGATGCTCGACCGTCAGGCGGGCGACGCCCCGGGAGTGGCCGGACCGGGGTACGGCACATGGGAGACCCGCCTGGACACCCCCAGGATCGTCGGCCACGAGGGCGACCTCACCGCCCAGCACGCGGCTTTCGCGATCGTGCCCGAGACGGGGACCGGCTACTTCCTGGCCTACAACGGCAACCCCGCGGCCGACGCGCCCGACGACGACCTCCGCACGGCGTTCCACGACGCCTTCACCGAGGCCTTCGCACCCGCGCAGGAGCAGGAGGCGCCCGCGACCGGTCGTGCTTCCGACGCCCCGCCCGAAGGCGTGTACCGGAGTGCCCGGCGCATGTCCGAGGGCCCCGGGCGGCTCCTGGAACTGGGGTCCTGGACGCGGGTCCGCACCGCCGACGACGGCGCCGTGGTGACCAGCGGGTTCCTGGGTCCCCGACAGCGCTGGCTGCCGGTCGGCGCCGGCGTGTACCAGGAGGAGGGCGGCACGGACCGGGCCGGGTTCTTCCGGACGGCCTCCGGCCTGGACGCGCTGTCCACGGACTCCCAGCCCACCAGCGCCTACGAGCGCGTGGACACCTGGTGGAGGTCGCCCGCCCTGCACGCGGTGGTCGCCGTGGCCGCGCTGCTGGTCCTGCTCACCGTGCTCGTGTGGCCGTGCACCGCGCTGGTCCGGGTCCTGCGGAGGCGTCCCGCCCCGAAGGGTTCGGGGGCCGCGCGGTGGGCGGCCGGACTGGCCGCCGCCGGAGCGTTCGGACTCGTCGCCATGGCGGTGGTGCTGATGGCGAGCGAACCTGAACTGGTCTCCGTCCTGGGCCAGACGGGGTCGGTGGTGCTCACCGTTCCGACGACGGCGGGCGCGGTGTTCGCCGTGACCGCGTCGGCGGCCACGGCGGTGGCCTGGCGGCGCGGATGGTGGAGCGCGGCGGGGCGGATCCACCACACGCTGGTGGTGCTGGCCGCGCTGGCCTTCACCGGGGTGGCCGCGGCCTACGGCCTCATCTGGCCGCTGCTGTGAGGACCGCGTCCCCGGACCGGCACCGGCCGCTGTGCCGGCCGCGTCCCCTGACCGGCGGGCCGCTGTACCGCCCGCTGTGAGGACCGCGTCCCGAGCCGGCTCCGGGCCCGGGACGCGGTCGCCGCCGTCAGCCCCAGGCCAGGGCGGTCAGCTCGGGGTCCTCCAGCGCGGTGCCGATGTCGCGCAGCACCTTGGAGCCCAGCTCACCGTCGACCAGGCGGTGGTCGAAGGACAGCGACAGCGTGGTCACCTTCCGAACCGCCAGCTCGCCCTCGTGCACCCACGGCATGTCCCGGATCTGCCCGAAGGCCAGGATCGCGGCCTCGCCCGGGTTGATGATCGGGGTGCCCGCGTCCACGCCGAACACGCCGACATTGGTGATCGTGATGGTCCCCTGCGACATGTCCGCCGGGCTCGTCTTGCCCGCGCGGGCGGTGTCGGTGAGCTCCTTGAGGCTCGCCGCCAGCTCGGGCAGGGTCTTGGCGTCGGCGTCCTTGATGTTGGGCACCACCAGACCGCGCTCGGTCGCCGCGGCGATCCCCAGGTTCACGTAGCCCTTGACCACGATCTCCTGGTTGTCCTCGTCCCAGGAGGCGTTGACGTCCGGGTTGCGCCGGATGGCCATGAGCAGTGCCTTGGCCACCAGCAGCAGCGGGGACACCTTGACGTCGGCGAAGTCCGGTCGGGCGCGCAGCCGCGCGACCGCCTCCATGGTCTTCGTGACGTCCACCTGGAGGAACTCGGTGACGTGCGGCGCGGTGAACGCGCTGCCCACCATCGCGGCGGCGGTGTGCTTGCGCACGCCCTTGATGGGCACCCGCCGCTCACGGGCCGAGCGGTCGGTCGCCGCCGCGGGCGCGGCCTGCGGCGCCGCCTCGGCCGGCGCCTGGGGCGTCTGGGGCGCCTGGGCCGCGTCGGCGGCGGCCCGGACGTCCTCGCGCGTGACGATCCCGCCCGTGCCGGTGGGCGTCACCGAGGCCAGGTCCACGCCCAGGTCCCGGGCGAGCTTGCGCACCGGCGGCTTGGCCAGCGGACGGCCCGACGCCGGAGCGGGGGCCGCGGGCGCGGCCACCACACCCGGGGTGGCCGGTTCCGCCGCGGGCACGGGCTGCTCGGACTCCGCCGTCTGCTGCGCGGGCGCCACGGTGGGCGCCGGCGGCGAGGCCGGACCCGAGGGCGTGGGCCGACGGCGGGCGCGGCGCTGCGTGGAGGCCGCCTTCTCGCCGTAGCCGACCAGCGGCTTCTCCCGCTTCTCCTCCTCCTCGGCGGCCGGAGCCGCCTCGGAGGCCGCACCGGAACCACCGGCCGGGGCGTCGCCGCCGGAGCCGTCGTCCACGGTGATGATCACCGTGCCGACGTCCACCGTCTGCCCCTCCTGCACCAGGAGTTCGTGGACGGTCCCGGCGTACGGGCTGGGCAGCTCGACCACGGCCTTGGCCGTCTCGATCTCGCAGATGTTCTGGTTGACGACGACCTCGTCGCCCGGCTTCACGAACCAGGTGAGCAGCTCGGCGTCGACGAGGCCCTCGCCGACGTCGGGCAGTCTGAACTCCCGCACGCCGCCCGTGGACGGCGCGCTCTTTTGAATCCCCATGTTCTTCGGTCTCCCCGATCCCCTAGTACGCGAACGCCCGGTCCACACCGTCCAGAACGCGGTCAAGGTCCGGAAGGTAGTGCTCCTCCAGACGAGACTGCGGATACGGCGTGTCGAAGGCGGCAACACGGATCACCGGCGATTCCAGGTGGTAGAAGCACTCCTCGGTGACACGGGCGGCGATCTCTCCGCCGGGGCCGCCGCTGAGCGGTGCCTCGTGCGCGACCACCAGTCGACCGGTGCGCTTGACCGACTCCACGATGGTCGGGTAGTCGACCGGGGACAGCGAGCGCAGGTCCACCACCTCGATGGAGTGGTCGGTGTCGGCCTCTGCCGCCTGGAGGGCGGTCTTGACCATCGGACCGTACGCCAGGAGCGTGACGTCCGTGCCGTGGCGCGCCACGCGGGCGGCGCCCATCGGGGTCGCCTCCTCGATGGGGGCGGCGGTGTCGACCTCGGCCTTCTCGTAGTAGCGCCGCTTGGGCTCGAGGAAGATCACGGGGTCGTCGGAGCGGACGGCCTGCTGGATCATCCAGTAGGCGTCCTCGGGGTTGGCGACGGTGACCACCCGCAGGCCCGCGGTGTGCGTGAAGTACGCCTCCGGGGACTCGCTGTGGTGCTCCACCGCGCCGATGCCGCCGCCGTAGGGGATGCGCATGACGACGGGCATGCTGAGCTTGCCCGCCGAACGCCGGCGCATCTTGGCCAGCTGGGTGAAGGTCTGGTTGGCGGCCGGGAAGAAGAAGCCGTCGAACTGGATCTCGACCACGGGGCGGTAGCCGCGCATGGCCATGCCGATCGCGGTGCCGACGATCCCCGACTCCGCGAGCGGGGTGTCGATGACGCGGTCGGCGCCGAAGTCCTTGTACAGGCCGTCGGTGACCCGGAAGACACCGCCGAGCTTGCCGACGTCCTCGCCCATGACCAGGACCTTGGGGTCGTGCTCCATGGACGCGCGCAGGCCCGCGTTGATGGCCTTGCCGATCGTGAGGTTGGTTCCCATGGCCTAACGGCCCCCTTCGGCGCCGGCACCCTCGAAGGAGGCGAGGTACTCGGCGAACTCGGACCGCTGCCGGTCGATCTGGACGTTGGGCTCCGCGTAGACCTCATGGAAGATGTCCAGCGGCTCGGGGTCGACCAGGCCCCGGCACTCGCTGCGGACCTGCTCTCCGATGGCCTCGGCCTCGGTGTCCACGGACGCGAAGAACGCCTCGTCGGCCAGGCCGTTGTTCTCCAGGTACCGGCGCACGCGCAGGATCGGGTCCTTGGCCTTCCACTCGTCGAGCTCGGCCGACGCGCGGTAGCGGCTGGGATCGTCGTTGGTGGTGTGGGCGCCCATCCGGTAGGTGAACGCCTCCACGAGCGTGGGGCCGTTGCCCTCGCGGGCGTTGTCCAGCGCGGCGCGGGTGACGGCCAGGCAGGCCAGGACGTCGTTGCCGTCCACGCGCACGCCCGGGAAGCCGAAGCCGGCGGCGCGCCTGTAGATGGGTACGCGGGACTGGCGCTCGGTCGACTCCGAGATGGCCCACTGGTTGTTCTGGCAGAAGAAGACCACGGGGGCGTTGTTGACCGCGGCGAAGTTGAACGCCTCGTTGGTGTCGCCCTGGCTGGTGGCCCCGTCGCCGAAGTAGGAGATGACGGCGGTGCCGTCCTCGCCCACGGCGCCGTCGCGCTGGACGCCCATGGCGTAGCCGGTGGCGTGCAGCGCCTGGCTGCCGATGACGATGGTGTAGAGGTGGAAACCGTGCTCGTGCGGGTCCCAACCGCCGTTGGTGACTCCGCGGAACATACCGAGCAGTTCCTTGGGAGCGATGCCGCGGCACCAGGCGACGCCGTGCTCGCGGTAGGACGGGAAGGCCATGTCGCGCTCGCCGAGCGCACGGCCGGAGCCGATCTGGGCGGCCTCCTGGCCGAGCAGGGACGCCCACAGTCCCAGTTCGCCCTGGCGTTGCAGGGAGACGGCCTCGCTGTCGACCCTGCGCACCAGGACCAGGTCCCGGTACAGCGCGCGGATCTCCTCCGCGCTGATGTCAAGGGGGTAGTCGGGATGCCCGGCCAGTTCCCCTTCTGGTGTCAGGAGCTGGATGAGCTCCGGCTCCTCGTGCGCGGTGGTATCCGACACGTCGCTCCTCGGGTACTCGGGGCCGAATTCGCGTTGGTGAACGCTGATCGGCCGGATCACGGTCCGCCCACCCGGGGGTGGTGGGTGGAGGCGGACAGCCCTCCCCACATCGTGACAGACCTCACTATGGGGAGCGCAAGCCCCCAGCGTCACCTTTTAACTTGTCGGACCCATGATCCACGACGTCCGGCCGACCCGTTTACCAGGGCTTCCTAGCACATACAAGGTCGTCCGACTACTTTCCGGCAACGAGTGCGGGCCGGGTGGACCGGACGGCCGGCGGTCGCCCCCGAGCGACAGGGGACGGCGCCGGGAGGCCGCGCGGCGGCGGCCCCTGGCCCCGGATGAGCGCGGCCCGTAGGCGGCCGCGGCTCCTGGGTGTCGGCGCTGGTCGGGTGTCGGCGCCGGGGAGGTGGCGGCGCCGGGGAGGTGGCGGCGCCGGGGAGGTGGCGGCGGCTCCTAGGTGGCCGCGGCCTCGGCGGGCACGCGCATGCCGCGCTCCCGGCCGTAGTCGGCGAGCATCTCGCGGAGCTGGCGGCGGGCCCGGTGCAGACGCGACATCACGGTCCCCAGCGGGGTGCCCATGCGCGCGGCGACCTCCTTGTAGGCATAGCCCTCGATGTCCACGAGGTAGATGACCTCCTGGAACTCCTCGGGCAGCCGGGCGAGCGCCTGCTTGATGTCGGAGTCGGGCAGGTGGTCCAGGACCTCGTTCTCGGCCGAGCGCATGCCGGAGGACGTGTGCGCCTCCGCGGCGGCGAGCTGCCAGTCCTTGATCTCGTCCGTGGTCTCCTGCCGCGGCTCGCGCTGCTTCTTGCGGTAACCGTTGATAAAGGTGTTGGTCAAGATCCGGTACAGCCAGGCACGAAGGTTGGTGCCGGCTCGGAACTGGTGAAAATTGGCGAAGGCCTTTGCGAACGTCTCCTGAACGAGGTCTTCTGCGTCGGCCGGATTGCGGGTCATCCGCAGGGCCGTCGGGTAGAGCTGGTCGGCGAACGGTGTGACCGCGGTGGCGAAGTCGAGCGTCTGCTCGTCGTCACGGGTCTCACCGGTCGTGGAGGTCTGGTCCAATGCGATAGTCGCCAAGATTCCCCCTCGGGACGACCGGACGATCACTT
The DNA here is from genome assembly GCF_003634495.1 of Nocardiopsis sp. Huas11. Lineage (GTDB taxonomy): Bacteria > Actinomycetota > Actinomycetes > Streptosporangiales > Streptosporangiaceae > Nocardiopsis. Next base: position 2,158,297 of record NZ_RBKY01000001.1, read on the forward strand.
CCACCCTGTTAGACGCCGCCACACGCTTCTAATGATGACATCTATCCGAGTGATTCGAGTCACGAACGTACCGAAAGCGTCGCCAGGCCCGTTAAGTGTCGGGTAAAGAAGCCGTGCGTCCCCGCTACCCGGCCGCGGCGGCTCGCAACCCCGCTCGCGACCCCGGCGTCCCGGCGTCCTCGCGCACGCGCTCCGGGGGGCTGTCGGGCGGCTCCCGGCGGCGCCGCGGCGCGCCGTGTCGTACGCTTACGTCGCCCCCTCCGACCAGTCAGGAGTGGCGCCCGCCCGTTCATCGGCAGGCGAGTCCGGCATACCCCGTTTTCTTGTGGAGGACCCTGTGGCCCGCGTCGTGGTTGACGTCATGCTCAAGCCGGAGATCCTGGACCCCCAGGGCCAGGCGATCGCCGGTGCCTGCTCCCGGCTGGGCTTCGAGGGGGTCGCGCAGGTCCGCCAGGGCAAGCGCTTCGAGGTCGAGGTCGAGGGCGAGGTCGACGACGCCAAGCTGGCCGACGTCCGCCGCCTGGCCGAGACCGTCCTCGCCAACACCGTCATCGAGGACTTCGAGGTCCGCGTCGACTCCTGAGGCTTACCCGCGCGCCGCGGCCACCGTCGCCGCGTCGAACGGCACGGCGCCCCGCGCCGGATTCCGACAGCCGTGTCCTCTAACGGACACGGCTGTTCGTTTTGCCGCAGCGAGTGTCGGGAAGGTCTCCTACAGCGACAGCCGATCACGACAACGGAGCACGCGAGGTGCATGCATGGACGCCGCTTTCTCGCTCTCCCTCCCTCGTCAGGCGCACACGGTCGCCGTGGTCCGCGACGTCCTCGGCACTCTCCTGCTCCGCGCGGGGCTGTGCCGCGAGTGCGTGGACGACCTTCTGCTGGCCTCCTCCGAGGCCTGCGCGAACGCGGTCGAGTACGGAACGCCGGCACGCGAGTACGTGGTCGAGGCGGACCTCGACGACGACTGGTGCGAACTACGGGTGTCCCATCCGGGCCGGGCGCCGGACGACTCCGAACTCGCCGCCCGGTTCACCCGCGAACGCCCGCCCCTCCCCGGCCTCGAAGCAGAGTCGGGCAGGGGCATTCTCTTGATGCGCTACCTCATGGACGAGGTCGCCTTCCGGGGCGAACCGCGCACCACGGTGCTGATGCGCAAGCACATCACCCGCTGCGAGCGGCCTTCGATGGGTGAACACCGGATTCCGGAGATGCGCTACGCCACTCTCTGACCACCGGGAACAGGCCCGGTCCGCAATCCCCCGCACCTGGACTCGCCACACCTCGCGTACCGTCCGCGCGAGGTGTGGCGTTCGTCCGCCCACGGGGTGACGCGCGCCACGACTCTCGTCGGGTCGCACACCACACCCCCGCCGCCAGGGCTCCGCGTTCGGAGGATCCTCCAGGCCGGACCCCCCGACCGGGGGTGACCGTCGTACCCGACTACAGGTGAGCGGGTACGCTGCGGAGTGCGGACGCGCCGTCGACCGGGCGTGTTCCGTGGAGCCGGCAACGCCTCCACGGCGCGCGACCCAGGACTGCACCGAAGTCTCCCTGCCGAACAACCGATGCCTCCCCCCGCGCGGGGGATGCGCCTTCCCGGAGTGTGCTCATGACAGCCCGTGTGGGTGTCGTTACCTTCCCAGGCTCCCTCGACGACAAGGACGCCGCGCGCGCCGTCGCGCTGGCGGGCGCCGAGCCCGTCGCCCTCTGGCACGCCGACGCCGACCTCAAGGGCGTGGACGCGGTCGTCCTGCCCGGCGGGTTCTCCTACGGCGACTACCTGCGCTGCGGCGCCATCGCCCGGTTCGCTCCGCTCATGTCCGAACTGGTCCCGGCCGCCCGCTCGGGCGCCCTGCCGGTCCTGGGCATCTGCAACGGCTTCCAGATCCTGTGCGAGAGCCACCTGCTGCCCGGCGCGCTCACCCGCAACTCCTCGCTGCGGTTCGTCAACCGCGACCAGGTGCTGCGCGTGGAGAACACCTCCACCGCGTGGACCAACGCCTACAACGAGGGCCAGGAGATCCTGGTGGTGCTCAAGAGCGGTGAGGGCAGCTACGTCGCCGACGAGGCCACCCTCGACGAGCTGGAGGCCCAGGGCCGGGTCGTGGTCCGCTACGTCGGCGGCGACCCCAACGGCTCGCGCCGCGGCATCGCCGGGATCACCAACGAGCACGGCAACGTCGTCGGCCTGATGCCGCACCCCGAACACGCGGTCGAGGCCCTGACCGGCCCCTCCACCGAGGGGCTCGGATTCTTCTCCTCGATCCTCGCCCGACTGGCCGCCGGTACGCCGGTGCGCGCCTGACCCGCACCTCGACTGGGGGACGAACCGATGAAGGCACTACTGCGCTCGCGAAGGACGATGGCGGTCCTGGTGGGGGTGGTCGTCGTCGGCCTCATCGTGTCGGCCGCCGCCGGCCTCTTCCAGGCCTTCGCGACCGCCCCGGCGGTCCCTCCGCTGGAGCAGACGCAGGGGCAGGAGGGCGGCCCTCAACCGGAGGAGCCGCCCGCGGCCTCGGTGCTCGGCGAGGCCCCCGACGGCCTGAGCTACACCTCCGGTGAGAACGACGTGTACTGCGAGGAGCTGGAGTGCGTCCGGCTCGTGCGCGTCCTCACCGAGGACGGCGAGACCACAGAGGACACCGAGGCCACCGTCCAGGAGGTCTACGACCACCTCCTGGCCAACGACTGGCTGATCATGCTCCCCGAGGGCGTGGAGTCACCCGACGACGTGCCGCTCGAACAGACCGTCCTGACCGACCAGGAGGTCATGGTCGCCGACTCCTCCCAGCACGAGGACGAGGAGACCCCGGCGGTGCTCATGGTCGGCAACTCCACCCAGGCGGGCTCCTGACCACGACCTTCCGCGCCGGTCGGCGGACGCCACGGCTCGGCTCACAACCGCACATCCCGAACGGAACCACGCATGTCTGAAGTCCCCGGTCCCGACACCGTCGCCGCGGCGCACAGCAGCCCGGACACGCCACAGCCGTACGCCGAACTGGGCATGGCCAAGGACGAGTACGAGCGGGTCCGAGAGATCCTGGGCCGCCGGCCCACGTCCGCCGAACTGGCGATCTACTCGGTCATGTGGAGCGAGCACTGCTCCTACAAGTCGTCCAAGGTGCACCTGCGCCAGTTCGGCGAGAAGGCTCCGGAGAACGACGCCCTGCTGGTGGGCATGGGCGAGAACGCGGGCGTCGTCGACGTGGGCGACGGCCGCGCCGTGACGTTCAAGATCGAGTCGCACAACCACCCGTCCTACGTGGAGCCGCACCAGGGCGCGGCCACCGGCGTGGGCGGCATCGTCCGCGACATCCTCACCATGGGCGCGCGGCCGGTCGCGGTCATGGACGCGCTGCGCTTCGGCCCGGCCGACGCCGACGACACCAAGCGGGTGCTGCCCGGCGTGGTCTCGGGCATCTCCTTCTACGGCAACTGCCTCGGTCTGCCCAACATCGGCGGCGAGATCGGCTTCGGGCCCGGCTACATCGGCAACCCGCTGGTCAACGCCCTGTGCGTGGGCGTGATGAAGCACGAGGACATCAAGCTGGCCCAGGCCCCCGGCCCGGGCAACAAGGTCGTGCTCTTCGGCGCCACCACCGGCCCGGACGGGATCGGCGGCGCCTCGGTGCTGGCCAGCGCCACCTTCGACGACGAGTCGCACGCCAAGCGGCCCAGCGTGCAGGTCGGCGACCCCTTCATGGAGAAGCTCCTCATCGAGTGCAGCCTGGAGCTGTTCGCCGAGGACATGGTCGTGGGCATCCAGGACCTGGGCGCGGCGGGCGTGTCCTGCGCGACCACCGAGCTGGCGGCGGGCGGCACCGGCGGCATGCGCATCCAGCTCGACCGGGTGCCGCTGCGCGACCACACGCTCACTCCCGAGGAGATCCTCATGAGTGAGTCGCAGGAGCGCATGATGGCCATCGTCGAGCCCGCCAAGATGGCCGACTTCCTGGCCGTGTGCGAGAAGTGGCAGATCCTGGCCACGGAGATCGGCGAGGTCACCGACGTCACGCCCGAGGAGGCCGAGCGCGGTGGCCGCCTGGTGATGACCTGGCACGGCGAGACCGTGGTGGACATGCCGCCGCGGACCGCCTCGGACGAGGGCCCGGTCTACGAGCGCCCGTACGCGCGTCCGGCGGCGCAGGACGCGCTCCAGGCCGACGACGCGGCGGCGCTGCCGCGGCCGGCGAACGACGCCGAGCTGCGCGAGCAGGTGCTGCGCGTGCTGGGCGCGCCGGGCGTGGGCGACCCGACGTGGGTCACCCAGCAGTACGACAGCTACGTGCGCGGTGACACGGTCGTGTCCACGCCGCACGACTCCGGCATGATCCGCATCGCCGACGACTCCCACCGGGGCGTGGCGCTGGCCACGGACGGCAACGGCCGCTACACCCGGCTGGACCCGTACGCGGGCACGCAGCTGGCGTACGCGGAGGCGTTCCGCAACGTGGCGGCCACGGGCGCGCGCCCGCTGGCGGTCACCAACTGCCTCAACTTCGGTTCCCCGGAGGACTCCGGGGTGATGTGGCAGTTCGCCGAGGCCACCCGTGGCCTGGCCGACGCCTGCCTCCAGCTGGGCACGCCGGTGACCGGCGGCAACGTGAGCTTCTACAACCAGACCGGCGACGTGGCGATCAACCCGACGCCCGTCATCGGCGTGCTGGGCGTCATCGACGACGTGCGCACCCGGCTCCGGAGCGCGTTCGACACCGAGGGCGCCCGGGTGTTCCTGCTGGGCGAGACCCGCGAGGAGTTCGGCGGCTCGGCGTGGGCGGACGTGGTGCACGGCCACCTGGGCGGCCTGCCGCCGCAGGTGGACCTGGCCGCGGAGGCCGCGCTGGGCGAGGTACTGGCCACCGCCGCCGACCGCGGGCTGGCCGCCGCCGCGCACGACCTGTCCGACGGCGGCCTGGCGGTCGCGCTCGCCGAGTCGGCGCTGCGCGGCGGGCTGGGCCTGCGGGTGTCCGTGGACGGGGACGCGTTCACCGCCCTGTTCAGCGAGTCCGCCGCCCGCGCCGTCGTCGCGGTGCGCCCGGGTCAGGAGAAGGCGTTCCTGGCGCTGGCGGGCGACCACGGCGTCCCGGTCGCGGAGATCGGCACGGTGGGCGGCGACGCCCTGGCGGTCGCCCACCCGGGTGGCGCGGTGCAGATCCCGCTGGAGGAGCTGCGCACCGCCTACGAGTCGGCTCTGCCGGCCCTGATGGACGGCGTCTAGGACGCGGTAGGACCTGATCGGCCGGAGCGGGGGCGCTCAGTGGGGCGCCCCCGCTCCGTCATGTCGGGTGGAAGGAGGCGACCGGTGACCAGGCCACGGCTGGTGACCGCTCTGGTCTCCCCGGCGACCACCTGGTCGAAGACGTCATCGATGTCGCGTTGGAGTTCCGTGACCGAGATCCGGCGCTCCTGATCGTTCCCCATCGGGATCCCACTCCTCCGACAGCGGTGTACCGCATCACCGGCTCAACCGACCTTCATCTGCCCGTCGCCGAAGTCCGCGACGATGACCAGCGTTCCGTCAGGTAGATCTCGTAGAGCCGTTCGGGTATCGCGGTCCGATACCAGGACGTTCAAGCACCAGGATCGCTTGGTCGACCAACGCGTGCGACTTCCTGTCCATCGCATAGAGCTCATCCAAGAACCCCGCGGCGTCCTCGGTCATGAGAATCTCCCATGTCCCCAAGGCCCCTCCAAGCACCCGACTACGCCGTTTTAAGGAAACCCTCAAGTGACTTTCCCGGATGTGGGGCGGGTTCGCGGATATTCGGGGCGGTAGAACGGGAGGGAGACACGAAGGAGGGAACGCCATGCGACGGGGCAGGTTGAAGGGGCCGCTGGGCAGCCATGACCGGCCGGCGAGCGCGCTCGGGTTCCGCCTGGTCCTGGCGGTGTTCGGGGCCGTGGTCCTGCTGGGCGGCACGATCGCGGCGCTGCTCTGGACGAGCGAGACCTGGCTGGTGGTCCTGCTGGCCGTGGGGTTCGTGGCCGCCTGCGCGAACGTGTTCTGGGTGAGCCGCCGGCTGCGCTACGAGCGCCCGCGGCCCTGACCCGGGCCGCAGGCGCCCGCACGCGCACACGGCGGCGCAGGAGCAGAGCCGCGCGCACACGGCGCCACACGCACGGCGCCGGGCCGGGGAGCGTTCTCCCCGGCCCGGCGCCGGCCGCGCGGATCCGGCTCAGCCCACGGGCTCGAAGTCCTCGGGGATCCACGGCCGCCAGACGTCCGGGTTCTCCTCCACCCAGACCTCGGCCGCGTCCGTGGGGTCCATGCCCTCGTCGGCGATCATCCGCGCCACCTCGTTCTGGTCCGCGTTCGTCCACGTCCAGTTGTCCAGGAACTGGTAGGCGGGGTCGCCCGTCTCCACGAAGCCGGCCCGGAAGATCTTGTTCAGCTCGTAGGCCGGGTAGTCGCAGGGGACCTCGTCCAGGTCCGCGTCACACCCTTCCTCGTAGTCCGGGAAGTCCACCCGGACCAGGTCCAGCTCCTCGTGGAGCCACTGCGGATCGTAGAAGTAGAAGAGCACTGGCTCCTCGTTGGCGTACCGCCGCCGGACCTCGGTGATCTGCGAGGCCTCCGAACCGGCGTAGACGATCTCCAGGTCCAGGTCGAACGCGTTGATCATCCCCTGGTCCTGGGTGACGAACCCGGGCGCACCGCTCAGGAACTCGCCCTGGGCACCGGTCTCGGCGGTCTGGAACAGGTCGGTGTGCTCCTTGAGCCCCTCCATGGTGGTGATCTCCGGGTACTCCTCCTCCATGTAGGCGGGGACGTACCAGCCGATCACCCCCTCGTTGCCGTTGGGGCCGCCGTCGACCACGGTGCCGTTGCCCCCGGGACCGTAGAGCTCCATGAGGTCCTCGTGACCCCAGTTCTCCACGATCACGTCCAGCACGCCCTGGTCCAGGGCCTGCCACGACGGCTGCTCGTCCACCCGCATCAGCTGGACCTCGTAGCCCATCTCCTCGCGCAGGATGTAGGCGAGCACCTCGGCGCTGGCCTCGTAGCCCACCCATCCGTTCAGGGCGATGCGCACGGTGTTCGGGTCCCGGGCGATCTGGTCGGTGCGCACAGCGCACGCGCTCACCATCACCAGTGCCAGCCCGACCGCCAGCAGCCGGACCAGGGCACCCTTCCTCATGAACCTAGGCACGGGGTGCCCTCCTTCCCTGCGTCACACGGTCCAGGAACAGGCCCAGGCACACGATCGCCAGGCCGGAGGCCAGACCCAGTCCGAGCTGGTTCTGTGCCAGGCCGAACACCACGTCGAACCCGAGCGATCCGGCGCCGACCAGCGCGCCCATGACGACCATGGACAGCACCAGGATGATCCCCTGGTTGACGGCCAGCAGCAGCGAACCGCGGGCCATCGGCAGTTCCACCTTGCTGAGCAGCTGCCACCGGGTGGACCCCTGCGACAGCGCGGCTTCCTTGGTCTGCGCCGGGACCCCGCGGATCCCGTCGTTGACCAGGCGGATGACCGGCGGGAGCGCGAAGATGACCGCGGCCACCAGCGCCGGCACGCGGCCGATGGTGAACAGCGCGACCGCCGGGATCAGGTAGACGAACGGCGGCAGGGTCTGCATGGCGTCCAGGATCGGCCGCAGGATCGTCGCGAACACGTCGCTGCGCGACATCAGCACGCCGACCAGAACGCCCAGGGCGATGGTGATCACCGACGCCACGAGCACCTGCGACAGCGTGTCCATCGCGTTGACCCACACGCCCAGGAGCCCGATGGCCACGAACGACGCCGCCGAGATGGCCGCCGCGCGCCACCCGGCGAAGATCTGCCCCAGAGCCGCGGCCACGATGACGACCAGCCACCAGGGCGACCCGGTCAACAGAGCGGCGAGCGGGGACAGGACCACGTTGAGCGTCCATGCGGACAGGGCGGCGGTGTACGCTCCGATCCCCTCCTGCAGGGCGTCGTAGGCGGCGTTCACCGGTGTGCTCAGGTCCACGGACAGCTCGCGCGGCCAGCCGCGCGCGCCCAGGGCCCGGGCGGCGGTGACCGCGACGATCACCACGATCAGTCCGGCGCCCAGCACCGGAAGCCGGAACCGGGGCGGGATGTTCGGCGTGTGCGCCCCGTGGCCCACGGCGCCCGTCACCCGGTCCATCGCGATCGCCAGCATGACGATCGCCAGACCGGCCTGGAAGGCCTGGCCGACGTTGACCTTGGCCAGTGCCTGGAAGATCGCGTCACCCAGACCGCCCGCGCCGATGACCGACGCGATGACGACCATGGAGACCGCGAGCATGATGGTCTGGTTGACGCCCAGCAGGATGGTGCGCTTGGCCAGCGGCAACTGCACCTTGGTGAGGACCTGCCAGGGCGTCGATCCGAGCGACGTCGTCGCCTCCACCGCGCCCTTGGGCACCTCGCGGATGCCCAGCGCCGTGATGCGCACGGCGGGCGGGATCGCGTAGACCGCCGTCACCACGGCCGCCGCCGGGTTGCCGATGCCGAACAGCAGCACGAACGGCAGCAGGTAGGCGAACGCGGGCATGATCTGCATGAAGTCCAGGACCGGGCGGATCCCCCGGTAGAACACCTCGCTCCGGCCGGCCAGGATGCCCAGCGGGATGCCGAACACCAGCGCGATGAGCACCGAGGTGATGATCAGCGCCAGCGTGGTCATCGACTCGTTCCACAGCCCGGTCAGCGCGAACACCGCGAAGGTGGCCAGCACCAGCAGGGCCACCCGCCATCCGGCCACGCGCCAGGCGCCCAGGACACCGATGACCGTGACGCCCGCCCAGGTGAGCAGGTCCAGGACCCGGTTGATCAGGACGACCGCGGAGCCCAGGCCCACCGAGACGTAGTTGAAGCCGTACAGGAACAGCGGGCTGTCGTTGCGGTTCTCGACGATCCAGGCGTAGATGCCGTCGAGCCAGCCCATGAAGCGGTCGCCGATGTCGGTCGGGAACGGTCCCGCCCAGGCCGGGGAGCCCAGCGCCCGGAACACGGAGAACCCGATCACGAGCACCGCGACGGCGGCCAGTGCCTGCAGCCAGCGGCTGGTCAGCACCTTGACCGCTCCGCCGGGCTCACGGGGTCCCGCGGCACCTGCGACCTCTCCGGACCCGCCGGTGGCGGGTCGGGTCAGCGCGGCCATGTCACCCACCGTCCCCGGTCGGAGCCGGACCACCGTGGCCGGTGGGGTTCGCGTAACCGCCCGGGGCGTTCCCGCGCGCCCCGCTCTCCTGAGGACCCGCGGACCCGTCGGCCCCACCGGCCCCACCGGTCCCACCAGTTCCGCTAGCCCCACCGGTCCCACCGGTCCTGCCGGTTCCGCTGGACCCACCGGTCCCGCCGGCCCCGCCGCCGGGGAGCTCGGCCGGGTCGGTGGACTCGTCCGACAGCTCCTCGACGGTCTCCTCGATGGCCACGGCCACCTCGTTCTCGGAGAGCTGGTCCTCGGCGATGGCGCGCAGCACGTCGTCGCGGCCCACGTAGCCGAGGAGGGTGCGGCCCTCCACGACCCGCACGGGCGCGGTGCTCGCCGCGAGCATCGGCAGGACCTCCGCGAGCACGGTGCCCGGCTCGGTGACCGGACCGTCCGTGCGCTCACCCGGGTAGGCGTCGCGCACCAGCCACCGCGCGGTCAGCACGGTCGTGCGGGCGACGTCGGAGGTGAAGTCGGCGACGTAGGCGTTGGCCGGGCGGCCCACGACCTCCTCGGGCGTGCCGACCTGGACGAGTTCGCCGTCGCGCATGATGGCGATGCGGTCGCCCAGCTTCAGGGCCTCCTGGAGGTCGTGGGTGATGAACACCGACGTCTTGTTCAGCTCGCGCTGGAGCCGGGAGACCTCGGCCTGCATGTCGCGGCGGATCAGCGGGTCGAGCGCGCTGAACGGCTCGTCGAACATCAGGACCTCGGGGTCGACGGCCAGCGCGCGGGCCAGGCCCACCCGCTGCTGCATACCGCCGCTCAGCTCGCCGGGCCGCGCGTTCTCGTAGCCGGTCAGGCCGACCATGTCGATCATCTCGCGCGCCCGGGCGTAGCGGTCGGCGCGGCTCATGCCGCGCACCTCCAGCCCGTAGGCCACGTTGTCGACGATGCGCCGGTTCGGCAGCAGGCCGAAGTGCTGGAACACCATGGCCATCTTGTGGCGGCGCAGCTCGCGCAGGCGGTGCGGGCTCGCCTCGCCGATGTCCTCGCCGTCGAGCAGGACCTGCCCGGCGGTGGGTTCGATGAGACGGCTCAGGCAGCGGATCAGCGTCGACTTGCCGGAGCCGGACAGGCCCATGACCACGAAGATCTCACCGGGGTGGACGTCGAAGGACACGTCCCGCACGGCGACGGTGCAGCCGGTCTCCTCCTTGATCCGGTCCCGGTCGGCCGTCTCCAGATCGGTGCCGATGACCTTGTCGGCGTTCTTGCCGAAGATCTTCCAGAGGCCCCGGACGGAGAAGGTGACATCGGGGTCACCCCCGGGCGGACCCTGTTGGTGGACGGTCTGTGTGCTCATCGGGTGGCCTCCTGGAGGTGGTCCTCACGGATCAGGTCGGCCGCGCGCTCACCGAGCGCGAGCACCATCACCATGGGATTGGGGGTCGGCAGGGTCGGGAACACCGAGGCGTCGGCCACGCGCAGTCCCCGCAGCCCGCGCACGCGCAGGCGCGGGTCCACGACGGCGTCGCCGTCGTCGGCGGAGCCCATGCGGCAGGTGCCCGCCGGGTGGTACACGGTGTGCGCGGCGCGGCGGCCGTACTCCGACAGCTCCTCGTCGGTGCGGACCCGCGGCCCGGGCGCGACCTCCCGCTTGATCCACGAGCGGAACGGCTCGGTCTCGGCCACCTCGCGGGCGATCTTGAGACCGTCGACGATGGTCTGCTCGTCGTAGCCGTCGGGGTCGGTGAAGTAGCGGAAGTCCAGCGCGGGCTTGGCCTGGGGGTCGCTGCTGGTCAGGTAGAGCTTGCCGCGCGAGCGGGACCGGGGGATGTTCGGCGTCATGCAGACCGCGTAGCCGTCCTCGGGGGACTCGTAGCCCAGCCGCTTCGTGTTGTCGTCGAAGGGGATCTGGTAGATGTGGAACATCAGGTCCGGGCGCGGGTCGCCGTCGTGTCGGCGGACGAACAGCGCCGCGTCGGAGTCCATCACGGTCTCCTGCGGCACCGGCCGGTCGGTCTCCCACATGATGATCGACTCGGGGTGGTCCAGGAGGTTCTCGCCGACGCCGGGCAGGTCGTGGCGGGCCTCGATGCCCAGGTCGCGCAGCTCCTCGGCGTTGCCCACACCGGAGAGCATGAGCAGACGGGGGCTGTCGACCGCGCCCGCGGAGAGCACGACCTCGCGCCGGGCGCTGATGGTGACGCGGTCGCCGTCCTTGGTCGTGGCGCTGACCCCGGTGGCGCGGTCGCCGTCGAACTCGATCCGGTCCACCCACGTCTCCAGCATGACCGTGAGGTTGCTCCGCACGTCCATGATCGGGTGGAGGTAGGCGACCGACGCCGAGGAGCGGTGCCCGGTGTAGGGGTCGTAGGCGATGGAGAGGAAGCCCGCTCCACCGGAGAAGCCGCCGCCGTGCGAGGTCAGGGCGTTGAAGTCGGACACGACCGGGACGTCGGCGGCCTCGGCGGCCGAGGCCACCCAGTCCTTGACCATGGCGTTGCGGTCCTTCTCCGCGACCGGCACGATGTTGCACTTGATCCGGTCGGCGTAGGACTGGACGGTGGCATTGTCCCAGCCCTCGGCGCCCGCGGCGACCCAGTCGTCCAGGTCCTCGGCGAACGGCCGGAAGCTGATGAGCGTGTTGTGCGACGAGCAGCCGCCGAGCACGCGGGCGCGCGAGTGCAGGATGTGGGAGTTGCCGCGCGGCTGTTCGACGGTGGTGTAGCCGTAGTCGAGCTCGCCCTCCAGAACGCTCAGCCAGTCGCGCAGTCGGAGGACGTTCTCGTGGTCGCGGTCGTCGGGACCGCCCTCGATGAGGCAGACGGTGGTACCGGGGTCCTCCGTCAGCCGGTTGGCGATGACGGAGCCCGCTGTACCGCCCCCCACGATCACGTAGTCGTAGGTGGCCTGGGTGTCGGACACGGCCTGTTCCTCTCGTTGTCACTGAGTCGGGGGATAGCCCGGGGGGAGACCGACCTCTGCTGTGTTCTCGTGTATGCGTGCGGGGAGTGGGCGCGGGCACCGCTGCGCCCGCGCCGAGTCGGCGGAGGCGCCGCGCCGCCGCGCACCCTCTCCCCGTGGCCGCTCCGGGCGCGGTGCCCGGAGCGGCGTGACCGCGTCTCTAGCCGAACCAGCGCTGGGGCTCGGGGGCCAGGTTGCGGTAGATGTGCTTGGCCTCGCGGTACTCGTCCAGGCCGGCGTGCCCGAGCTCGCGCCCGATGCCGCTGCGGCCGTACCCGCCCCACTCGGCGCCGGGGAAGTAGGGGCCGTAGTCGTTGATCCAGACCGTGCCGTGGCGCAGGGCGGCGGCCACGCGCTCACCGCGCCCGGTGTCGTTGGACCACACGCCGCCGGAGAGCCCGTAGTCGGTGTCGTTGCCCAACTCGATCGCCTGGGCCTCGGTCTCGAACCGCTCCACGGTCACGACCGGGCCGAAGACCTCGGTCTGGACGATGTCCATGGACCGGTCGCAGTCCACGAACACGGTGGGGCGGTAGAAGTAGCCCCGGGCGAGATCGGGGTCGTCGGGACGCTTGCCGCCGGCGATGATCCGGGCGCCCTCCTCGACGCCGCGGGAGACGGCGGCCTCCACCTTGGCGCGGTGCTCGGCCGAGACCAGCGGCCCGCAGCGCACACCCTCCACCTGGCCGCGGCCGATGCGGATGGCCTCGGCCCGGCGGGCCAGCTCGGTGGTGAAGGCGTCGTGGATGTCGTTGTGCACGATCAGCCGGGCACCCGCCGAGCAGACCTGGCCGGAGTGGAAGAACGCGGCGCTGAGCGCGTAGTCCACGGCGGTGTCCAGGTCCACGTCCGGGAAGATGATGTTGGGGTTCTTGCCGCCGAGCTCCAGCGCGATGGTCTTGACGGTCTCCGCGGCCGAGGCCATGATGCGGCGGCCGGTGGCCAGACCGCCGGTGAAGGAGACCAGGTCCACGTCGGGGTGCTCCGACAGCGGGGCGCCGGCGTCGGGGCCGCTGCCCAGGACCAGGTTCACCACGCCCGCGGGGATGCCGGCCTCCGTGGCCAGCTCCACCAGCTTGCAGGTGGTGACCGGGGTGATCTCGCTGGGCTTGATCACCATGGTGTTGCCGGCCGCGATGGCCGGGGCCATCTTCCAGGCGAGCTGGAGCAGCGGGTAGTTCCAGGGCGTGATCATGCCGCAGACGCCGACGGGCTCGTACACGACCTTGCTGTGCACGCCCTCGGGCGCGGCCACGAGGCGGCCGGCGTCCTTGTCGGCGAGTCCGGCGTAGTAGCGGAAGACGTTGGTGACGTCGTCGACGTCGATCCCGCCCTCCTCGATGGTCTTGCCGGTGTCCAGGGACTCCATGACCGCGATCTCCTCGCGGTCGCGCTGGAGGAGGTCGGCGATGCGGTCGAGCACGCGCCCCCGCTCGTCGGCGGAGGTGCCGCGCCACTCCCCGGTGTCGAAGGCGTGTCGCGCGGCGGCGATCGCGGCTTCGGTGTCGGGGCGTCCGCCCTCGCTCACGATGGTGAGGACGCTGGCGTCGGCGGGGTTCAGGATCTCCCTGACACGACCGTTGTGCGCGGCTCGCCACCGGCCGTCGATGTAGAGGCTGGTGGCCTCGGACGCGCCCGGTTCGGACAGGTAGGGCACGGCGGGCAGGGATACGTCAGGCTGATTCACGGGTCCGGTTTGCCCAAGATCGGTGGTCACAAACTGCCTCGTCTCTTACGACACTTTCGTCCCAAGGCTCCCACAAACCCGTGTGAGCAGCAGAAACCACGCCTTGGGGGCACGTTGACCCGTGGTGTGAGTCACGTGTGCACAGCATCACCACAACTACGCGTCTGATCCGGAGGGCTCACGGAGCAATCGCGGGTCTGGGGAAGACCAGCCCAAGAGTTTGACGTACATTTAGGTGTACCTAAGTGGATTCGCCCGGAACATGGGCGGCCATGGACCCGCCCGCCCCAGGACCGCGCCACCGCACCGGCGCACCCTCGAGGAAGCGCATGCTGCTTGAACAGGAACGACGGGACGTCTGCCTGACGGCCCGTGCCCTCGCCGCCGGTTCCGGGACCGCCCCCGGAGAGTCGGGGACCGTCAGCGTCCGGAGCGGCGACCTGGTGGTCGTCACCCCGTACGGTGTCCCGCTCGACCAGCTCCAGGCCGCGGACTGCCCGGTGATGTCGCTGGACGACCGTGTGCTGGAGGGCCGCCGCGATCCGTCCGCCGAAGCCACGCTTCACCTGGCCGTGCACCGCCGGGCCGCCGACCACGGTGACGAGGTCACCGCGGTCGTCAACGCCTTCACCGCCGACACCGTCGCCGTGTCCTCGGTCCTGGCGGAACTCCCCCCGATCCACCACCGCGCCGCCGCCCTGGGCGGGGCGATCACCGTCACCCCGTACACGCTCTACGGCAGCGGCGAGATCGCCGACCACGCGGTCAAGGCGCTCAAGGGCCGCGACGCCGCCCTGCTCGCCGGCCACGGCGGACTCGCCCTGGGGCACGGGCTGGAGCACGCACTGGAGAATCTGCGTCTGCTGGACTGGCTGTGCGCGACCTACCTGCGGGCGCGCCAGATCGGAGAGCCCCGGACGCTGTCCGAGGACGAGCTGGCCCAGGTCCGCCACCGCGACACCCACGGATGGGCCGGCCCGGACATCTGGTGACCGGCTAGCCGACCTCCACTGCCAGGACCCCGGGCAGATCCCCGAACCGGGCCTTGGCGTCCCGGCTCACCACCGTGCGCCCCGTCTGCGCGGCATGCGCGGCGATGATGAGGTCGAGCGAACTCCGCTTTCGGCCGCTACTGATGGCATGGGCGAGCAACGTGGCGTGGTGGACCGCTGTCGCCTCCGTGTAGTCGAGAACCTGCACGAACGTGAGTATCTCCGCCAGCGCGCGGGACCGTAGCGCAGAACGCCTCGCCGAGTCGGCCAACTCGATTCCCACACGGAACTCGGCCACGGTGACAGCGGCGATCGCGAGTGCGTCGTCGTCGAACAGAGCCCGTTCGAGGTCCCCTCGCTCGTAGCCGATCAGCACATTGGTGTCGAGGATCAGGCTCCGTCCCATGGGTCCCTCACCTCGTCGTCCATCATCTCCCTGGCCTTGAGTACGTCGCGCTGGAACTCGTCGTCCACGGGTTCGATCCTCTCCAGCGCGGCACGCAGGTCGGCGCCCGTGTAGCGGGGAGCGGGCTGCATGACCGCGACGGGAGACTTGCCCCTGGTGATGGTCACCCGCTCACCGTTCTCAATGGCGTCCAGGAGATCCGAGAACTTCCTCGCGGCCTCGGTCGCGGTGATCGTTCGCATACATACCATGATATCTGACTATCAGATTTCTGCCAGGGCCACCCGGGAAACGTCGAACCCGACTCCCGATCACACGGCTGGGACAGCGTCCTCGCATGGGAACCGAGGCCATGGGGGCGTCCTCCGGGTTCGGGGTCCGGTCACTGACCGATACGGGGGAAGGGCTCGGTGGAGAAGACGACCTCCACCGGCACCTCGAAGTAGCGCGCGATCCGCATCGCCAGGTGCAGACTGGGGCTGTACTCGCCCCGCTCCAGGTAGCCGACGGTCTGGTAATGCACGCCCAGGGCCTCGGCCAGGGCCCTGCGCGACACCCCCCGCTCGGCACGCAGCACCGCGATGCGGTTGTAGATCGCCTCGGATCCGCCCGCCGACGCCTTGGCGCGACGGCCGGATCCGTTGCTCTTGTTCTCAGTAGGCACGCTTCATCGCCTTATCCCTGGCCGCCTGGACACGCGACCCCGACTCCCGACGGGCCATCCGCCGCAGCACCCACGGCGCCACGACGAACCCGACCACCGCCCACAGTGCCAGAACCACGGCCACCTGCGGCAGCTGCCAGGCCCCGGCCGGCTCCAGGGCGGCGTACTCGGCGGGCAGCGCCCCCGAGCGGACGCCGTGCCCCAGCCAGTAGACCGGGACGAACAGGGCGGCCGTCCGCAGCGGGCCGGGCAGGAAGTCCAGCGGGAACATGACGCCGGACCCCATCAGCAGGAACACGATCGGGATCATCAGGAATCCCACGAACCGCGGGTTGGAGATGAGGGAGCCCGCGATCGCCCCGAACGGGGCCAGGGCGAGCGCGCCCAGCACGCAGACCCAGACGAGGGTGAGGGCCGCGCCCCAGGTCGGGGGGCCGAAGCCCTCGACCAGGAACAGTCCGGGCACGACCATGATGGCCAGGGAGGCCAGCACGAGCCCCACGATGTGCACGACCTTGGCGACGGTGTAGCCGAGCATGCCGTGCGGCAGGGTCTTGGCCCGCAGGAGCGTGGCGTTCTCGCGCTCGGCGGACAGGACCTGCGCCACGGTCAGGACGGCCGCCATGACGAGGGTGAAGACCACGCCGCCCGTGTAGGTCACCGCGCCGTAGGTGGTGTCGGCCTCCTCCACCCGCCCTCTGGACATGAAGACCCCGAGGACGACGAACAGGATCGGCATGTAGAAGTAGCCGAACAGCTCCATCGGGCTGGCGAAGGAGCCCCGGAACTCCATCAGGCCTCGGGACAGGCCGTTGCGGACCGCGTTGACGGCGGGGTTCATCGGATCTCCTTCACGAACTCGTGCACGGCCGGCCCGGTCCGACCGGACTCGTGCCGCTCGACCATGGCGAGGTAGACGTCCTCCAGGGAGGGGCGCACGACCCGCAGGTCGGCCAGGTCGTCGCCGAGCGCGGCGTACAGCTCGGCGACGTGGCGGGCGGGGGCGTCGGTGACATGGACGTGGCGCTGGTCGCCGACCCGCCAGGAGACCTCGCTCTCCCGCTCGACCAGCGCGGACAGCTGCTCGACGCTGCCGTCGGCGACGATGGTGCCGCCCGCGAGGACGAGGATCCGGTCGGCGAGCTTCTCCGCCTCGTCGAGGTCGTGGGTGGTGAGCAGGACCGTGGTGTCGTCCGAGTCGACGATGTCGTGGACGAGCTCGTGGAAGGCCCGGCGCGCCTGGGGGTCGAACCCCGCGGTGGGCTCGTCGAGGAAGAGCAGTTCGGGGCGGCCGACCACACCGATCGCCACGTCCAGGCGGCGGCGCTGCCCTCCGGAGAGCTTGTTGATCTTGGTCCCCGCCTGGTCGGCGAGGCCGACCCGCTCCAGGAGTGCGTCGGTCTCGTGGGGGCGTGAGCGGTCCGGGGTGGCGTAGGGGGCGTAGAAGAGGCCGAAGTGGTCCAGGAGGTCCCGGACCCGCCATCCGCCGTGGTCGCGCCAGGTCTGCAGGACCACGCCGAGGCGGGCCCGCCAGTCCTCGCCGCCGTGTTCCGGGTCGCTGCCGAGCACCTCGACCGTGCCGGCGGAGCGCTTGCGGAACCCCTCGAGGATCTCGACGGTGGTGGTCTTGCCCGCGCCGTTCGGACCCAGCAGGACGACCACCTCGCCCCGGCGGGCGGCGAAGTCGACGCCCCGCAGCACCTCGGTGGTGCCGTAGTTCATGCGCAGACCACTGACCCGGACCACGGTGTCGGCGGGTTCCCCCGACGCCTGTGCGGCCGCACGGGACACCTCTCCGGTCGGAGTACTCATCACAACACTCCCTCCAATCATCGTCTCTCTACTGCTATTGATAGTACATGTACTACATCTTGGAGCACAGAGACTTCTCATTCCGAACGCCTGCCCCGTGCCGCCCACGCGGGTGGAGGCGCAGCTCAGCACCTCCGCGGGGGTGTGGCCGGATCCGGCCACACCACACTCGGGTACGGGTACTCAACGATCGGGGCGGGTCAGGGACGACAATGGTCGGGAACGTTCGGTTCAGGACCGCAGGAGGCCCCATGCGCTGCAGCTACATCCGGCTTCTCGTCAACGACTACGAGGCCTGCTTCCACTTCTACGCCGACATCCTCAGACTGCCCGTGCTGTGGGGCGACGAGGCGAGCAGGTACGCGGAGTTCGACGTGGAGTCCGGGACCCGGCTCGCCATCAACCAGCGCGAGGTGATGGCCGAGGCGTTGGAGACCGACACCGCCGACCCCGAACTCCCGCACCAGGACCGGCTCGCGGTGGTCTTCCAGGTGGAGGACGTCGACACGACCGCGGCCAAGCTGGTCGCCGACGGAGCCCGGCAGGTGCGGGCCCCGTACGACTGGACGGCCTGGGGCGTGCGGGCCGCCCACTTCCGCGACCCCGACGGCTACCTGTTGGAGATCAACCACCCGCTGATCCCGATCGAGATCCCTTCGCCCCCGCCGATCCCCTGAGACCCCTCATCCACCTGAACCTCACCCGGCGAGGTGGTCCACCAGCAGTTCGTTGACCCGCTCGGCGCGCTCCACCCCGAGCAGGTGGGCGGCTCCGGTGACCACCTCGAACCGGGTGTCGGAGATCCCGTCGGCCAGCCGCCTGCCGTGTCCCGGCGGCACCAGGGCGTCGTGCGCCGCCGAGACCACCAGCGTCGGCGCCCGGACCGCGGAGGCCAGGTGGCGCTGGTCCATGCCCGCGACCGCGTCGCAGATCGCGGCGAAGGCGCCGGGGTCGGTACGGACGAAGTCCTCGCTGAAGCGTTCGGTGACATCGGGGTGGTCCTCGGTCATGTCCGGCGTGAACCACGGCAGGACCACCTCGGCGGCCACCGACTCGATGCCCGACTCCCGGACCCGGGCGGCCACCCGGTCCCAGCGGTGCGGCCGGGGCGTACGCGGCGCGGCCGCGAGCAGGGCGAGCCGCTCCAGCGTGCGGGGCGAGTTCGCCGCGATCCACACCAGCAGGGCGGCGCCGAACCCGGCGCCGACGGCCGACACACGGGTGATGCCGCGCTCCTCCAGCAGGCCCAGGACGTCCAGGGCCATGTCCTCGATGGAGTAGGGCCCCTCCGGCGCGGGCGAGAACCCGTGCCCTCGGTGGTTGATCCGCAGCACCTGGTGGTCACGTGTGAGCTCGGGCATCTGCGGCTCCCACACCGACATCCTCGTCCCGAAGGGCGGGACGAACAGGACCACGGGAGCGTGCCGTGGGCCGTCGAGTCGGTACTGCAGCGGAATCAGGGCCATGGAACCTCCGAGTCACCAGGGCTCCCAGGCTATCGGGAGTCGTTTCGAGGGATCCAGCGGCTCCTTTCCCTCCCCGCGGAGTAGAGGACAGTCGTTGACCGCCACCCTCCCTAGTGTCGTGTTCGAATCCGACGGCGACGAATGGAAACGGTGATGGCGATGACGGCTCAGGGCACGGACACGCGGACGATCGACACCGAGCGCGAGACGCTGCTGCGCGTACTGGAGGAGCAGCGCGGCAACCTGCGCTACACGGTGCGCGGGCTGACCGACGAGCAGGCGCGGCAGCGCACCACGGTCAGCGCCCTGTGCCTGGGCGGTGTGGTCAAGCACGTGGCCCGCGGCGAGAAGAGCTGGGTTCGGTTCATCCTGGAGGGCGACCCGGGCACGGACTACGAGTCCCCGGAGACCTACGCCGCGCACGAGGACAGCTTCCGGCTGCTGGAGGGCGAGACGCTCCAGGGCATGCTGAAGGAGTACACGCGCGTGGCCGCCGAGACGGAGCGGATCGTTCGCGAGCTGCCGGACCTGGAGGCCGCCCAGAAGCTGCCGACCGCCCCGTGGTTCCCGGAGGAGGCCTCCTGGACCGCCCGCGAGGTCCTGCTGCACATCATCGCCGAGAACGCCCAGCACAACGGGCACGCCGACATCATCCGCGAGGCGCTGGACGGGCAGAAGACCATGGGCTGACCGCAGACCGCTGACCCGGTCGCGCGCGTCCCGCACCGGCGCGGGACGCGCGTTCACGCGTCGAGGGACGACAGGTCCAGCGCGGCCAGGCGGTCGGGGTCGGCCAGGACGTCGATGGCGACGATCCGGCCGTCGGTGACGGTGAAGGCCATGAGGGCCATCGGCCGCCCCTGCGGTGCCACGAGCGCGCCGGCGGCCCCGTTGACCAGTACGGGGCGCAGGTAGGGCGAGAGGGCCGCGGTCCTGATCGCCTGGCCGGTGACCGCTCGCGGCCCCTGGAGCACGAGCGTGAGGCCGGGCCGCGCGTCGCCGCCGTCGGAGCGGAGCACGACGTCGGGCGCGAGCGTGGCCACGAGCGCGTCGAAGTCGCCCTCGCGCGCGGCGGCGAAGAAGGCGTCGACCGCGTCGCGCTGGCGCCGCAGGTCGGCGTCGGGGGCGGGGGCGCGGTCCCGCACGCGACGGCGGGCGCGGCTGGCGAGCTGGCGTACGGAGGCCGGGGAGCGCTCCAGGACGTGCGCGATGTCGTCGAAGGGCACGGCGAACATGTCGTGCAGGACGAAGCAGAGCCGTTCGTCCAGGGACAGGGTCTGCAACACCACCATCATCGCCAGCCCCACGGAGTCCGCCAGCAGGGCTTCGTGTTCGGGATCGACGCCGTCCTCGGGGCTGACGACGGGGTCGGGCAGGTGCGGTTCCATCGGCGTCTCGCGCCGCCGTTCGCGCGAGCGGAGGATGTTGAGGCACACCCGTGTGGCCACGGTGGTCAGCCACGCGCCGAGGCTGTCCACGTGCTCGTCGCCCGCGCGGTCCAGGCGCAGCCACGTTTCCTGGACGGCGTCGTCGGCCTCGCTCAGGGAACCGAGCAGCCGGTAGGCCAGTGACCGCAACCGCGGCCGGTGCTCCTCGAACCGCCCGGCCAGGCCGTCGTGCTCCAACGTCTCCACCATGTGCACCTTCCGCGCGGGACCGCTCCCGGTGCAGGACGGGGTCCGAGGACGCGCTCTGGCGCGCAGGATCGCTCCCAGTGTAGAACCGGGCCCGGGACGCGCTCTCCCGGGCCCCGGGAACGCCGCTGGTCACGGTCAGGAGCGGTCCGGCGCGCGGGTGGTGGCCACCGCGACGATCCACGCGACCGCCCAGACGGCGCCGACCGCGAGGGACGTCCACGCCGCGGCGCCCTGCGCGGGCTCGCCCAGCCCGGGGGAAAGGCCGGTGGCGCGCGCGGCGAACATCAGCACCCCGACTCCGATCAGCAGCGCCCCCGCGCCGTTGACCACGAGCAGGGGCCGGCGCCAGAGCCTGCCGGCCGGCGGGCGCAGCAGGGCGAGGACGAACAGCACCATCACCGCGCCCATGGCGGCGTTGGACAGCTGCCCGCTGACGGGTTCGTAGACCTCGTAGGCCTCCGGCGGGGCCGGGAACCCCGGCATCCCCAGTTCGCCGCGCAGCGCCAGGTGGACCTTGGAGAGGGCGTAGGCGGCGGCGCCCCCCGCCGCGACGAGGACGGCCGCGGTGTGTCGGTTCATGGCTCCATCTTCCAGGCCGGGAGCCCCGCCGGCCTCACCCCGCGGCGGGACGCCCGCCCCCCGCGAGGGGGAGGCGGACGGCCACCCCGTCGCCAATCTGTATATTTTTCTATACAGTTGAGGGATGGCGATTCTCGAACACACCCAGAAGATCAGCGTCACCGATGCGGCCAGACGTGGCGTGGCCGGAATCGTGCACGACGCGGAACAGGGGACCGAGGTCATCGTGACCCGCCGGCATGAGCCGGTCGCGGCCGTGGTCGCGTTCTCCCGACTCGCGGAGTTGGAGCAGGCGGAGGCGGATCTTAGGGACCTCGCGCTGGTCATGGCACGGGAGCTCACGGACAGCGGACGGCGGACGTCACTGGACGACGTGCTGTCCGCCTTCGGGCACAGCCGTGCCTCTCTCGAAGAAATCCCCGAGGACTGATGGCCGAGATCACCTTCACCGACGCAGCGATCGACGACCTGCGGCGACTCGGCCCGGACGCCGTACCCAAGGTGTTGAAGAAGATCCTCCTGCTGGAGGAGAACCCTGAGGCCGGGTATCCGCTGGGAGGTGAACTCACGGGATTCCGGAAACTGGTCGTCGGACGCGACACGTGGCGCGTCGTGTACCGCGTGACCGAAGGAAAGAGCGTGGAGATCTGCGAGGTCTGGGCCGTAGGCCCCCGCGCGGACGCCCAGGTCTACGCCGAGGCCTCCCGGCGAGTCCGCACGGCTTCGGGCGACGACCCGGTAGCCCAGCACCTCGCCGCCGTCATCGAACACCTCGGCGCGCCGGCGGGGGCACTCCAGGGGGAGCCGACCCCTACGAGAGAACCCGTCCCGGACTGGCTGGCCGAGCGCCTGCTCCACACCGTCGGCCTGCTCCCTGAGGACGTGGCCGCGCTCGATCTGGAGCAGGCGGTGGACCTTTGGGCCGACTTCCGTTCCCGACCACGCTGAGTCGGGCTCGCGATGGCGGGAAAGGCAACGGGGGCGTCCTCGCTGATCCGCGAGAACGCCCCCGGCAAGAGGTGGCGAGGGTCGCCTCCGCATCCCCCCTCAAAGTACGGAGGCAACCCTCGCTCTGGGAAGCGGCCTGCGACTCCTCCCCCCGGGAGTCGCGGCCTGAATGGTCTGCCACGAGGAACGATCTCGTCGTTCCTTGTTGATAGAGACACTACCCACCGCACCCTTGAAGAACAACCCTCTGTCACGACGAACTACTTAAAGTGATCGTCAGCGTCGTGCAGGCACTACACCAATGAGCTGTGGGCAGTGTCAACCCGGGGTCATGGCGGTCCGCCCGAGGACCGCGCATAGCCTGGTCCAGTGAGATCCGCACTCCTCAGCCCACGGTGGATCGGCCTGCACGTCCTGGCCGTTCTCGCCCTCGTCGTGTGCGTCGCCGGCACCTACTGGCAGTCGGTCCGCGCCTTCGAGCCCGACCGCGACGTCGTCACCAACCCCGTCGCCGACCTCTCCGGCGCCGAGGAGCTCGACGCTGTGCTCGTCCCCGGGGAGTACGCCCACCCGGACTCCTACGCCAACACGGCGGTCACCACGACCGGGACCTTCGACACCGGCGGCCAGCTCCTGGTGCCCCGCGCGCGCGACGGCGTCGAGGGATTCGACGTGGTGCTGCCCCTGGTCACCGGGGACGGCGTCGCCCTCGCCGTCAACCGCGGCTGGACCGAGGACCCCGACGACGTCCCGGACGCCCCCGCGGGCGAGGTGACCGTCGCCGGCTGGCTGGTGCCGCCCACCACCGCGGCCGACGGCATCGTGCCCGTGGACGTCCCCGAGGGGCAGGTCGAGCGCATCGCCCCCTCGGTCCTGGTGAACGAGTGGGACTACCGCCTCTACGAGGGCCACCTGACGCTGCCCGAGAGCGATCCGGCGACCGACGCGCTCGTGCCCGCGCCGCCGCCCGAGCCGCCCACCGGGATCACGATCAACTGGCGCAGTCTCAGCTACACCTTCCAGTGGGCGCTCTTCGGCCTGTCCGCGGTCGCCTACTGGGCGATCAGCGTGCGGCGTGAGCTGCTCGCGGAGCGGTCCCGGCGGGACGAGGGCGGCGAGGACGCGCAGGAGACGGCTCAGGCGGCCGCGGGCTCCTGAGCCCGCTCGGCCTCCTTCGCCCGCTCCGAGCGCACCACCCGGTGCTCCACCACGAACCCGAGCACCGGGATCGTGCCCGCGAGCAGGACGCCCAGGGTCCGCCCCGCGCCCCAGCGGCGGTCCAGCGACACCCACAGCACGACGAGCACGTAGGCCATGTAGACGTAGCCGTGCGGCATCGCGATGAACAGCATCAACGGGGACTCCGGCCCGAACCAGTGCTCCCACCCCTGCGGGGCCGGCACCAGCGCGAACATCGACTCCTCCCCCACCAGGTACTTCGCGGGCATCGCCACGAAGGTCAGACCCAGCAGGAAGACTCCCGTCACGTACGCGAGCACCCGGTACAACGCGAACGACACACGCCTCTTGTCCACGGCCACTTCACCCAATTCAACGACGACGGCCCGGATCGGGGCCATCTTCGAGATTAGGCCCGCCCGTCGCCCACCATCGCCCGGGGCCCGCTCCGCGGGATATGAGGGCTACCACCCTCAACCGACACCTCCGGCGCACCCACCCCGCCCGTCACCCGCCACCGCCCGGGGGCCGCTCCGCGGGATATGAGGGCTACCACCCTCAACCGACACCTCCGGCGCACCCACCCCGCCCGTCGCCCACCACCGCCCGGGGGCCGCTCCGCGGAATATGAGGGCTACCACCCTCAACCGACACCTCCGGCGCACCCACCCCGCCCGTCGCCCACCACCGCCCGGGGGCCGCTCCGCGGAATATGAGGGCTACCACCCTCAACCGACACCTCTGGTCAGGACTTGTTCGAGACGCGGAGCGGGCTGCTCCAGCGGCCGTCCGAGTCGGCGGTCCACGCCCGCGGGATCATCCGCAGCGACAGGTAGGCGTCCACCAGCCGGATCGGGAAGAAGAACACCCCGTACAGCAGGTAGGACGGCCTGCGGCGCACCGCCGCCATGACGCACGTGAGCATGTAGTCGGGCACGAACAGGCCGATGGCGATCGCCGTCAGCGGCAGGAAGGCCGTCACCGCGGTGAAGCCGTCCCCGAAGTACGGAACCGTGAGGGCGGCCTCGCCCCAGAGCGTGCCGACCAGGACGAAGAGCCCGAGCAGGGCCGTGGCCAGCAGGGTGAACGAGACCACCACGACCTCGAGGATGTAGAGCGCCAGCGCCAGCCAGAACACGCTGGGCCACACCTTGTGGCGCCGCACCGTCTGCCAGAAGCCCAGCGTCCACCGCCCGACCTGCTTGTAGTAGTCCCGGAAGGTGAACGGGTCCTGGCTGTAGGCCTTGGTGTCCGGGCGCATCGAGATCTTGCCGAGGCGCTTGCGCTGCACCTCGAACGTCATGTTGAAGTCCTCGATCACCAGGCCCTTGGGGTTGATCTCCACCTCGCGCAGCGCGCTGCTGCGGTAGACGCTGGCGAACCCCGGCACGATGAACGACGTGTTGGTGCGCTTCCAGGTCTGGCCGAAGCGCATGAAGTACTGGAGCAGGAAGTACAGGCGGTCCCGGTAGGCCGAGATCGTCCGCCCGACGAACGTGCGCTCCCACGGCTTCCACTCCGAGACCACGAACCCGGCGACGGCGGCGACGGCGGGATCGCTCAACTGCCGCTTGGCGCCGCGCACGTAGCCCTCGTCGAGCTCGGTGTCGGCGTCCAGGATCACCACGCCGTCGTAGTTGTCGGTGAGCGAGAACTCGTCGATGACCGCCTCGATGGCCCCGGCCTTGCCCCGGTTGGTGAGGAGTTCGAGGACGTTGACGCCTGTGGAGGCGGCGATCTGCGCGGTGGCGTCACCGGAGGAGTCCGAGACCACGTAGATGTCCCAGCGGTCGAACAGGCTCAGGGCGGAGGCGATGGCCCCGTCGATGACCGGTTCCTCGTTGTGCGCCGGGATGACGACGGCGAGCGTGATGTCGTCGGCGTCCTCCCGGTCCGCCAACGCGGCCGCGTCCCGCCCGGCCACGCCGGAGGACGCTCGGCCGGTGTCGACCGTCCCGCCGTCCGCGGCCTGGCCGGAACCGGACAGCGCAGGCGCCTCCGCCGGGGCGCCGGCGGCGACCAGGACCCGGTCCGGCGGGTCCTCGGGGTCCACGGCCCGGCGGCCCCGCGCGCGCGGCCTCCTCCTGAGGACGGACCGGGCGGACTCCTCGGTCAGGCGTAGGAGGCCCATGACCGTCCACAGCAGGAGGTTCGCGCCGAAGGCCAGCCACAGGAAGGCGTAGGCGAGCGCCCCGCCGGTCGCGGCGGCCAGGCCGGAGGCGTAGTCGAACCAGTAGACGAAGAGCGCGGCGGTCAGCACGAGGGCGATCAGCCCTGTGAGCAGCCCGCCGATGAAGCGCACGATACGCACGGCCTTGAACCCCTCCGATGATCAGTGGTTTCGGGCCGACAATAACCCAGAAGGTCGGCGATAGGTTGACGCACTACGACACCGGCGGGTTGACCCGGGTTCGCGTCCTATGTAGGCCACGCAAATCGTATCCACGGGCTTGCGGGAAGTGGTACCCATTAGAAGATATTTGGGAGGAAGTCCGGGGGCCCATGTTGCCACCGGTTTGCACGAGATCGTCTGGGAACGCGCGCGCACCGCTCGGCCCCGCACACGAAGAGAAGGAGAACGCCCGGCGTGATCGGCGATCCAGCTGCCGCATCGCCCGATCCTGACCGCGCGGAACAGGACGGGCCACAGCGTGCCACCCACAGGCCCACGCCCGTGAACAGCGATGACACCGGCACGACCCGCGTGGCGATCCACCAGCCGCACTACCTGCCCTGGCTCGGCCTGATCGACAAGATCGACCGGTCCGACCGCTTCGTTTTTTTGGACACGGTGCAGTTCGAACGCCGTGGTTGGCAGAACCGAAACTACGTCGCGGGCCGCGCCGACCCGATCCTGCTGACCGTGCCGGTCACTCAGGGACACCGGTCGGATCGCATAGTGGACAAATATATTGACACCACCCACAAATGGAGACGCAAGCACTACAAGGCACTGGCCGAACACTGTTACCGAAATGCTCCGTACTGGGACGACTACGCGGAAGATATCTTCCGTTTGTACGAGAGCGAGTGGAAACGTGTCGCGGACCTGGCCATAGCGACCACCCGGCTGCTGTTGCGCGGTTTCGGCATCACCACGCCGCTGCTGCGCGCCAGCGAGATCGGGGACCTGCCCGGCACCAAGAGCGAGCTGCTCGCCCGGATCTGCTCCAGGACCGGGGCCGACACCCTGCTCTCGGGATCCGGGTCCAAGGACTACCTGGAACCGGAGATCCTGCGCGACCACGGAGTCGCGGTCGAGTGGCAGGACTTCCGTCACCCGGTCTACCGCCAGCACTCCCGCGGCCGAGGCGACTTCGTCCCCCGGTTGTCGGCCCTCGACCTCCTGCTCAACGCCGGCCCCGACGCACTCCACGTGCTCCGGCGGGCACGCGCGCACGCCTGACCCGCCGCTGGCTCCGAGTCGGCAACCGGGTCCACCGCCCGCCCACGACCACCGGGCGGACCCGCACCACTGACTCGGGGACCACCCGAACTCCCACTTCGGCCAAGGAAACGGGACATTGCCATGACGACGGACTGGGCCCAGGAGCGCATCCTGGTCTTCGCACCCCACCCCGACGACGAGACCCTCGGCTGCGGAGGCCTGCTCAGCAAGGCCAAACGGGCCGGCGCCGAGGTCCTCGTCCAGTTCATCACGGTGGGCGACACCGCGGACGCGTCGGCCAAGGGGTTCTCGACGGCGGAGGAGCGCTACGCCGAGATCAAGAAGGTGTCCGACCACTTCCGCTGGGACGACTGGAACATGGCGCTGCCCGGCGACCACTACCACCTGCGCCTGGACACCATCGCCCAGGTGGACCTCGCCCAGATCATCGAGCGCGAGAGCCCCATCTCGATCGCGCGCACGCGGCCCACCGTCGTGCTCGCGCCGCACCGCACGAGCTACAACCAGGACCACCGGGCCGTGGCCGAGGCGGTGCACACCGCCCTGCGCCCGTCCAACACGGCCCTGCGCCACCACCCGCGGCTCGTCCTGTCCTACGAGGAGGCGGCCGACCAGTGGCGGTCCGAACCCGTGCCGCCGCCCTCGCTCATCGTCGAGCTGGACGAGGACGACGTGAGCGCCAAACTCCAGGCCATGGAGCTGTACGGCTCCCAGGCGCACGAGCACCCGCACACCCGGTCCGAGACGACCCTGCGCAGCCTCGCCGTCCTGAGGGGCATGCAGGCGGGCGTCGCCCTCGGAGAGGGGTTCCACGTGGCGCGCTGGCTGGCCTGAGACCCTCCCGGAGCCCGCACCCCAGGGACACCGCGCTCCGGGACACCGCACTCCCCCACCCGTCCCATCACAGACATCCTCCCCCTGAGTACAGCAACACACAGCGCCCATATGGAGGGGAACCATGAAGGCCGTGATCACCGGCGGAGCCGGTTTCATCGGGTCGCACTTGTGCGACCACCTCGTCGCCCAAGGGCACGAGGTCATCGTTCTGGACGACCTGTCGACCGGTTCACGGGAGAACGTGGCGCACCTGGAGGCCGCACCCGGCTTCCGCTTCGTCCACGGCGACATCCTGGACAGGGACCTGGTCGACCGCCTCGTCGCGCAGGCCGACACCGTCTACCACCTCGCGGCCGCGGTGGGCGTCCACACCATCGTGGACAACCCGCTCAAGTCGCTCCGGACCAACCTGCACGGCACGGAGAACGTGGTGGAGTCCGCGGTCGCCCACGGCGTGCCGTACATGGTCGCCTCGACCAGCGAGGTCTACGGCAAGAACGACGCCGACGGCCTCACCGAGGACGCCGACCGGATCTACGGTTCGCCGACCAAGAGCCGGTGGTCGTACGCGGCGGCCAAGGGGCTGGACGAGCTCGTGGCCTACGTGCACGGCGTCGAATCCGGCGTGCCGTGCGTCATCACCCGCTTCTTCAACGTCGTCGGGCCGCGCCAGACCGGCCGCTACGGCATGGTCGTGCCCCGGTTCGTGGACCAGGCCATGGCCGGTCTGCCGATCACGGTCTACGGGACCGGGACCCAGCGCCGCTGCTTCGGCTCGGTGCACGACATCATCCCGGCGCTGCCGCGGCTGATGGAGACACCGGAGGCCTACAACCGCGCCGTCAACCTCGGAGGGCACGAGGAGGTCTCCATCAAGGGCCTGGCCGACCGGGTCGTGGAGCTCACCGGCTCCACCAGCCCGATCACCTACGTCGACTACGCACAGGCCTACGGCGAGGGCTACGAGGACATGCAGCGGCGCTACCCCGACACCTCGCTCGCGGCGCGGCTGATCGAGTACCACCCCAAGCGCGACCTCAACGCCATCATCGGGTCGATCGTGGACCACCGGAGCGCTTCGGTGCCGCAGCCCGCCTAGTCTCACGTCGGCGGCTCCCGCGGCGCCCGCCGCCCGGGAGATCGTCATCGCACGGCCCGAGGCCGCACGGCCCCCGCGCCCGTATCCAGGGCAGGGGCCGCGCCCGCGCCCGACTCCAGGGCATCGGACGGCCAGGACGCGCACCGCCCGCCGCGTGAGCACTCCGCGGCGGCGCACGGCGGGATCAGGCGGCGAGGACCGTCGCAACCACGAGGACGACGCTGAGGACGAGCACGCCTACGGACACCGTGACCATCGCCCACGGGCTCGCCACGTTGGTCGGGGGAAGGCCCGACGCGGGGTCGATGGTCCCGTGGCCCAGCCTCCGCCACCGGTGCCGGACGTGGAGGGCGAGCAGGCCGGCCAGGACGAGCGACATCGTCATCATGGTCGCCCGGACCGACATCGAAAGCTCCGGGATGTGGGGCGTCTCGGGCACGAGCGAGCCGCGCATGAACAGCATCCCCACCAGGATCAGCAGGATCACCGTGCGCTGCCAGGACAGCAGCGTGCGCTCGGGCTGGAGCCCCGGGTCCCGGTCGACGGGCCCGCTCACAGCAGGTTCCCCAACAGGATCAGCACCACGATCGCGCCCACGGCCAGCGTGGTGACCACCGGCAGCAGGCTCAGCCGCAGGGTGTCGCCGCGGCTCATGATGCGCTGGACGCGGAACCAGCGCAGCGGCGCGTAGACGGTGATGACGCCCGCCAGGCCCGCCAGGACCAGGCCGACCGCGGTCCGCGACCCGTCGGCCCACTCCAGGGGGAGCAGGTGCAGGACGGCGACGGCGCCCGCCAGGAGGGCGAGGGCGGTGCGGACCCAGGCCAGGAAGGTGCGCTCGTTGGCCAGGGTGAACCGGTAGTCGACGCCGTCACCGCTGTCGGGGGTCTCGGAAGCCATCCGTACCCCCCGTCACGTCGTCGCTTTCGCACTTTCGGCCCACGCGGTGCCGGTCACTGACCACAATGAACGCGTGCCCCTGTTCATGACACTAGCCTCACACCCCCTTTCCTCCCAAACAGGTGGACACCACGTGTTAGGTAGGAAATGCCCTTGCCGGGCGGGTCCGGGGGCCACGGTCGGCATGTGGAACAAATGAGCGGGCACGACCGCTGTAGCACTGACAGAGATGGCAGTTGGCCACCGGTCGACACCAGACGACGAAGAGATTCAGGAGACCACGTGCCCACCGTCGAACTCACCAAGGACAACTTCGCCGAGACGCTGAAGGACAACGACTTCGTCCTCATCGACTTCTGGGCGGACTGGTGCGGGCCCTGCCGTCAGTTCGCCCCCGTCTTCGAGAAGTCCGCGGAGCAGCACACCGACATCGTGCACGCCAAGGTGGACACCGAGGCCCAGCGCGAGCTCGCCTTCGAGTTCAAGATCCAGTCCATCCCGACGCTGATGATCGTGCGCGACCGCACCGTCATCTACAACGAGCCGGGCGCCCTGCCCTCCGACGCGCTGGAGAGCCTGATCACCCAGGCCAAGGCGCTGGACATGGACGAGGTGCGCAGCAAGCTCGCCGAGCAGGGGGAAGAGGCCAAGGAGCAGAGCTAGGTCGTGTCCCGGGCTTTCGGATGAGCTCGCGCTCGTCCGGTCCCTCGCACACGACGAGGTGGAGGGTCCGCGCTCGTCGCGCCGCGTGAGCGCGTAGGCGCGGCGGGAGTCGGCCCCGGTCACCGCCCCGGTGGGCACGCGCACGCGTGGCCGCCGGGGCATCGTCGCGTCCGGGGCCGGGAACGCGCCCGGTCACACCGTGTGCGGGCGTGCGCCCCGGACGTGTGCGACCGCTGGCCGACTCCGGCCGCGGGCCTGACGGCCGGGGACCGTTCTGCTTCACTCGTGCACATGCACTCCCCTCCCCCGGGCCACGGTGCCTCCCACGGCGCGCGCCACCCTCACCAGCCTCCACCCAGGGGGCCCCTGCCGCCACAAGGCCACCACGGCCCTCAGAACGCCCACATGGCCCAGAGGCCGCCCTCACCCCAAGGGCCGCCTCCGCCGCCCGTCTGGATCGACATGGGCAAGAGCCGACGCATGCTGTGGGGCTGTGGCGCGGTGCTGCCCATCCTCGCGCTCGTGGCCGCGCTCGGCATCGCCGGGAGCGGGGAGTTCGCCGACGACGGCGAGGCGTTCACGACACTGGTCGTCTTCCTCGTCGGCGCCCTCCTCATCAGCGCCCTGCTCCTGCGCCATCTGCCGCGCGTGCTGTCCGAGCAGGGCGTCTCCGTGGACGCCGCGGGGGTGGCGCTCGTGCAGCGCCCCACGTGGTGGTTCCGGGGGCGCACCCTCACGCTGCCCTGGCACGAGATCGTGACCGTGACCGCCAGGAGCATCGGCGACCGGTCCGAGGCCGGCCCCTCGCCCACGAGCGTCTCCTTCCACCTGCGGCACTCACCGCCCGAGGACATGACGCCGACGTGGGCGCTGCACATCGCGGCGGGAGCCGGGCACGCCCACGCGACCAGCGCGAGCCCTCACCCCCAGATCACGGTCATCCCCGACGCGGACCGGCGGGAGGCCCTGGTCGGCGCGGTGGGGGGACACCGCCCCGACCTCCTGAGCGGCCAGGTGCCGGTCGCCCCCGTCAGCGGTGCCGGTGGTCCTGCCGGGCCGGGCGGGCCCGGCGCCCACACCGGTGCTCCCGGCGCCGTGGGCGGACCGGGCGGACCGGACGCCCACGCCGGTGCTTCCGGCGCCCTGGGCGGACCGCACGCTCCGCGCCACCCGGGCGGACCGCCGCACGCCGGGGGCGTGCCGCACCCGTCCGCGCACGCCGGACCGCCCCCGTTCCCCGCCGCGGGCACCGTCAGCACGCGCGGCTGGCGGATCTTCCAGTGGTTCACCTACGTGATCGTCGTCGGCGGCGGGATCGCCCCCTTCGCGACGGTCGCCTACCAGGTCCTGGGTTCCGAGCTCCTTCGCGGCGAGTTCTCGACCACCGGGCTCCTGCCCTTCACCCCGCTCCTCGTCCCGCTGGTGATCGGCCTGGTGGCCCTCCCGCTCCTGTTGGTCTACCTGCCCCAGTACTGGGCGCCGCAGGGGGTCACGGTCGACCGCTTCGGGATCAGCGTGGCCACCGAGCCGATGTGGTGGTCCCGCGGCCACCGGGCCCACATCCCCTGGGCGGACGTCCACCACATCGCCGTGAGCAGCCGGAGCAGCGGCAAGTCCTACCGACTCATGACCGAGGTGCACCTGCACCACGTCGACCACGAGCTGCGCCTGCCCATGTGGGCCGCCTTGGTCATGGGCGGCGAGAGCAAGTGGGGCGTGCGCGCCACCCGGCCCGTGCTCCTGATCGATCTGCGCGCCAAGAGCCCGGCCAAGGACGTGGTGTCCCTGCTGCGCGCCGCGCGCGGGGACCTGTTCGAGGACGCCCGGCCCGAGCGCAACACGCCGCGGGGCGCCGTACAGGGCGCCTCCGCCGCGGGGTACGCGGGACCGGGCGCGCCCGCCGCCGGGTACGCGGGACCGGGCCACCGCGTCCCGGTCGCCCCGTACTGGCGGAGCCTGCGCGCCCGCCGGGGCTGGTTCTGGGCACTGGGGTTCGGCGTCTGCGTCTACGTGCTGACCGCCACCGCGATCATGGGTGCGCTGGAAGCGGAGCGCCACCTGGAGCGGCAGGAGTACGGGGCCTTCTTCCCACCCCTGTTCTGGATCGTGGTGATGAGCCTCCTGCTGTCCTGGTCGATCCGGTCCGCGCCGCGCTGCCTCACCCACCAGGGCGTGGCCGTCGACGAGGCGGGCGTCACCCTGGTGCAGGACCCGATGCTGTGGTTCGCGGGGCGGACGGTGTTCCTGCCCTGGTCCGACGTCTACCTGGTCCGGCCGGAGAAGGTGCGGTCCGGCAAGAGCACGGAACACGTCATCAGGGTGTTCCTGAGCCGACCCGACCTGCTCAACCACGTCCCGACCTGGTGCCGGCTCCATCCGCGGGAGATGGGCCTGGCGCCCGCCACCGCCCACCGGCCGCTCACCCTGGTGACGGTCAGGCCCGGCACCGGCCCGCAGGGCGACCTGGTGCGGGCCTTCGGGCAGGCCAGGCCCGACCTGATGCCCTCGCTCTGAGGGGCGGCCGCGGGGGTGTGCCGGTACCGCCGGCACACCCCCGCGGGAGGTGATACGGGACCCCACCACCTGCGTTCATGACGGAAACCGGACGAATCACGCGCGCGGCACATCCGAGTTCACCGCCCACGTTCATCCAGGCCATGGGGTTCGTTCACCTCCTCTTCACGCTGACCTATTTGCATGGGAATCGACCGCACTCCTCTGGCTCCATGCAGCGGCGACCACACCAGCACCGTCCGATCCCGGAAGTGGCCCATGTCTGTCAGCAACACCGCCTCTCGCCGCGACGCCGCGACCGGCCGTGGCACCGCACCCGACACCGTCCGTTACAACCGCGAGGTTCCGGGGCTGGACAACCCCGTCTTCGACATCTCCGGTCTCTCCGTCTACTACGGCGCCAACAAGGCCGTGCGCGACGTGGAGATGAAGGTCGGCCCGCGTCAGATCACCGCGATGATCGGCCCGTCCGGCTGCGGCAAGAGCACCGTCCTGCGCACGCTCAACCGGATGAACGACCTCATCCCCACCGCCCGCGTCGAGGGCAAGGTGCAGTACCACGGCGAGGACCTCTACTCCGCCGAGGTGGACCCGATCGAGGTGCGCCGCCGGATCGGCATGGTGTTCCAGAAGCCGAACCCCTTCCCCAAGTCCATCTACGACAACATCGCCTTCGGCCCCCGCATCAAGGGCGTCCGGAGCGGCATGGACGACCTGGTCGAGGAATCGCTCATCAAGGCCGCTCTGTGGGACGAGGTCAAGGACAAGCTCAAGGAGAGCGCGTTCGCTCTCTCCGGCGGCCAGCAGCAGCGCCTGTGCATCGCGCGCGCGATCGCGGTGAACCCCGAGGTGATCCTGATGGACGAGCCGTGCTCCGCGCTCGACCCCATCGCGACCCTCAAGATCGAGGACCTGATGTACGAACTCGCCGACGAGTTCACCATCGTCATCGTCACGCACAACATGCAGCAGGCGGCCCGGGTGTCCGACCGCACCGCGTTCTTCACCGCGGGCGTCGACGAGAGCGGTGCCCGCTACGGAAGCCTGGTCGAGTTCGACGAGACGGCCACGATCTTCAGCAAGCCGGCGGACCAGCGGACCGAGGACTACATCTCCGGCCGCTTCGGGTAGACCGTCGGCCGACCCCGACTCCAGCCCTTTCTACGAAGTGGACCGCACATGACCGCGCTCACCTCTTCCACCTCGGTCCCACCGCCCGCGGGCGCGCCGGATGAGGTGGAGAGGGTGAGGACGCGAGCTGTGCGGTCCGATCGTGTGGAAGGGCCGCTTCGCGTCCTGCTGGTGGAGCCGGAATCGGAGCAGTCGCACCAGCTGGTGCTCTCGCTGAGCGGACACGACGTAGACATCACCGTGTGCGTCGACGGCGCCGAGGCGCTCCTGCGGGTCGGACTGCTCCGTCCGGACACGCTGGTGACGAGCGCGACCCCGCCCGAGGTGGACCTGGAGACGCTGGTCCGGGTGACACGCCGGGCCACGGACATCCCGATCCTCATCGGTGTGGGCCCCGGCGACTCCCAGCGTGCCGTCCGCGCGCTGGCGGTCGGTGCCACGGCGTGCGTGAGCCGGCCCTACCGCATCCCCGAGCTCGCCTCCCTACTGCGCGGCTCCCTGCCCGGCGGCGACGGCGGCACGGCGGAGGGCGCGGGTGCCGCCTCGTTGGCACTGCGCTCGGGGGCTCTGGAGCTGGACGCCCTGGGGCACCGGTTGTTCGTCGACGGTTCCCCGGTCAACCTGGCGCTGCGGGAGTTCGGGATCATGGACTTCCTGCTTCGCAACAACGGCCGGGTGGTCAGCCGCGAGGAACTGTGGACCGAGGTCTGGCACAAGCCGCTGCCGCCGGTCAACAACACCATCGCCGTCCACATCCGCCGCCTGCGGCACAAGCTCGGCGATTCCGAGGCACAGCCGCGGTTCATCCACACGGTCCGCGGCATCGGATACCGTCTCGATACCCAGGCCTCCGCCTGAGTCCGGCCCTGGTCAGCCGTTCGCCCGCTCCACCGCATCTTCACCGCGCTCCTTCTCGGGCACCGTCAGCCGGTAGCCGATCCCGTGGACGGTACTGATCCAGCGCGGTCGCGCCCGGTCGTCTCCCAGCCGTCTTCGCAAGCGCATGATGTGCACGTTGAGCGTGTTGCTGCGCACCGCCGAGTCGCCGGCCCACGCGGCCCGGACGAGTTCCTGACGGGAGACCACGGCCCCGGCGTTGCGGGCCAGGTGCCGCAGCAGCAGGTACTCCGTGGGCGGCAGGGGGACCAGCACACCGTCGAGCCGGAACTCGGGCGCCTCCCCGTCCACCCGTAGGCGGCCCAGGTCGATGACGGTGCCACCGCGCGGATCGCGGCCCCACTCGCGAAGCAGGAACCGGAGCACCGAGCGCAGTTCGTCCGCTCGGTAGGGGCGCTCCACCGTGAAGGTCGCGCCGAGTCCGCGGGCCCTCAGGGCGTAGGCGGAATCGCCGACCGGCACACCCACCACGATGGGCAGGGACTGCTCCGAGGTCCGCGCGATGCGCAGGAATTCCATGGCGTCCAGCGGGCCCTCCATCGAGCCGAGGAGGACGGCGTCGGGACCCGCGCGGCCGAGCAGCAGGAGTGCTTTGGCGGCCTCGCCGCAGGACAGCAGGTCGATCGGCTCCTCCGCCAGGAGGCGCCGCAGACCGGCTGCGGCGCCCTGCTCGGCCTCTCCTACCAGGAGCAGCGGCCTGCGCTCCGTTCCCGGTGGCGACGCGCTCGCGGCGCGCCCCTCCGGCACACCCGGTGGGCCGACCCCGGCCGACGGACTCTCCACTCCCGGTCCTCCAGAGACAGAGCGGGCCGCCCGGGGCCGGGTCCCCCGGGGCACGGCCGACCGAGGGCTCGCGGCGGAGCGGCTCGGACGTTGGCGGGCAACGACACGACCCCGGGGACTGCGCCGCCGGGGTGGGTTCGGGCTACTGGACGAGCCGTCCCGTGCGCGAGCACGGAGTCCCCCCGGACCGTGCTCTCCAGCAACCCGCTCACTTCCTGTTCTTGTTCTCGTAGTGGTTGCGGAGCCAGATCGCGAACGAGTTCATCGACAGAAGTACGGCCAGCATGAGGATGACACCCGCCGCGGCCAGGACCCGGAACTCCTCCTGAGGACGGCCGGCGTAGTTGAAGATCTGGACCGGCAGCACCGAGTAGTTGCCCTCCCAGAAGGAGGGGTCGAACGTCACGAACGTGACCGCCCCGACGAGCAGCAGCGGAGCCGCCTCACCGATGGCACGGGAGACGGCCAGGATGAGGCCGGTCAGGATACCCGGCAGTGCGCCCGGCAGCACGTGGTGCCAGATCGTCTGCCACTGGGTGGCGCCCAGGCCGAGCGATCCCAGGCGGGTGGACGACGGAACGGCCTTGATCGCCTCACGCGCGGAGAGGATGATCGTCGGCAGGACCAGCAGGGACAACGTGAGTGAGCCGGCCGCGGCCACGAAGCCGAGGCTGAGCGGCCCGCGGACGATGAACGCCAGGCCCAGGATGCCGAAGACGATGGACGGCACCGCGGCGAGGTTCTGGATGTTGACCTCGATCGCGCGGTTCCACCAACGGGTCTTGTCCGCGTACTCCTCCAGGTAGATCGCCGCGCCCACGCCCACCGGGACGATGAACAGGACGACGCCCCCGATCACGTAGAGGGAGCCGAGGATGGCGCCCCGGTATCCGGCCGTCTCCGGGGTGATGGTCGAGGGACCCTCGACGATCAGGTTGAGGTCGAGCCGGGGTGCGCCCTCCACCAGCGCCCAGATGAGGATGGACGCCAGTCCGAGCAGGGCGAAGCCCATGCCCAGGAGCAGCAGGGAGCGGAAAAGCACGTTGCCCACGCGGTCGGTGATCGACCCCGTGGAGTAGATGCTCTCTGTGGCCGCACGCGCGCCCGCGACGGCGAGTCGCGACCGCTGCGGGCTCTTGCCCTTGTCGATGACCATTTACTCGTACACCTCACGGAAGCGGCGGACCAGACGGATCGCGATGATGTTCATGACCAGCGTCATCGAGAACAACAGAGTGCCGACGGCGAAGATCGTGTCGTAGACGATCGTGCCCTGCGAGATGTCGCCCGTCGCCGTCCCTCCGATGTACGCGGTCATGGTCTGGGCCGAACTGAACCAGTTGAACGTCAGGTTCGGATTGCCCGCGCCCGCCGCGATGAGGACGACCATGGTCTCGCCGATGGCCCGCGAGGTGCCCAGCACGATACCGGCGATGATGCCGGAGATCGCGGCGGGGAAGACCACGCGAAGGGAGACCCGCATCTTGCTCGCGCCGAGCGCGTAGGCGCCTTCGCGCAGGCCCGCGGGGACCGAGCGCATGGCGTCCTCGGCCACCGAGGCGACCAGTGGAACGATGAGCAGGCCGACCGCGACGCCGGCGACGCCGATGGAGAAGGGGGTCGCCCACGGGAACCACGGGAAGAGGCTCTCGGCCAGCGGGCGCATGAAGAAGAACGCGAAGAGGCCGATCGCGACGGTCGGGACGCCCTCCAGGACCTCCAGGATCGGCTTGATCACCTTGCGTACACCCGAGGAGGCGTACTCCGACAGGTAGATGGCCGAGGCCAGGCCCACCGGGATCGCGACCGCGAGAGCCGTGACCACGACGATGACCGTGCCCACGACGATCGGCAGGACACCGAAGGACGGGTTGGCGAACGCCGGCTGCCAGACGGTACCGAAGAGGAACTCCGACAGGGTGATCTCACCGAAGAACCTCACCGTCGGAACCACGAGGGAGATGACGATTCCCGTGGTGACGACGAC
Organism: Nocardiopsis sp. Huas11; assembly: GCF_003634495.1. Taxonomy (GTDB): domain Bacteria; phylum Actinomycetota; class Actinomycetes; order Streptosporangiales; family Streptosporangiaceae; genus Nocardiopsis. The sequence continues at coordinate 2,195,974 of NZ_RBKY01000001.1, forward strand.
GGAGAACGCGGCGCAGAGGGCGAGGAAGACCTTGATGGCCTTCTCGCCGAGATGGGAGGATCCGGCGCCCGCCAACGGCCGACGCTGGTGAGCGCCGGCCGTCGCGACCGCCATGTTGCTGTCAGACATGGCTGGTGTGCTCTCAGGTCGAGGGCTGTCAGTTGGCGGCGGTGAGCGATTCGATCTGCTCGTGGCTCGCGGCCATCTGCTCTTCGGTCATGGGGACGAACCCGGCGGTCTCGGTGATCGCCTCGGAGTTCTCGACGTAGAAGCTCATGAACTCCACGGCCTCCGGGCGCTCCAGGGCGACGTCGCTGGCGTAGACGAAGAGTCCGCGGCCCAGCGGCGCGTAGGAACCGTTCTGGACGTTCTCCAGGGTGGGCTCGACGCACTCGCCGTCGCCACCGTCGATCAGGAGCGGCTTGACGGCGTCGCCGGCCTCGGTGAAGTAGGAGTAGGGGATGTAGGCCATGGCGTTGACGTCGCCCTCGACACCGACGATGGCGGCCTGGTCGTCCTCACCGATGTCGGTGTAGTCGTTGCGGATCTGACCCTCTTCACCGTTGATGGCCTCGGTGAAGTAGTCGAAGGTGCCAGAGGAGGAGCCAGGACCGTAGAGGGTGATGTCCTCGCCGGCGAGGTCACCGGCGTCGAGGTCGTCGACGTCGCCCCAGCTGGTGACAGTGGAGCCCTCGTCCCAGATCTGGGTGGCCTGGTCGACGGTGAGGCAGTCGATCGGGTTGTCCGGGTTGACGACGATGGCGAGGGCGTCGTTGGCGACCTGCACGCCCTCGTAGGCGATGTCGTTCGCCTCGCAGTTCGCGGCCTCGTCGTCCTTGATCTCACGCGAGGCGTTGTTCATGTCGGTCTCGCCGTTGCAGAACCGCTCGAACCCGCCACCGGTACCGGACGTGGCGACCGAGACCTGGACGCCGTTGTTCTCTTCCATGAACAGCTCGGCGGCGACCTCGGAGAGCGGAGCGACGGTGCTGGAACCGTCGAGCCCGACCTGGCCGGACAGCTCGGAGCCCTCGGCGGACCCGTCGCCACCGTCTTCGCCACCGCCACCGCCACAGGCGGTGAGGATGAAGGGAACCGCTCCGGCGACGGCGGCGGCCTGAAGCCACTTCTTAGAGATCACGTGGAAATCCTTGACTCGTCAACGTGCAGTCGGCAGCGAGCCGCCGACCCGTGCAGGGGACCGCCCGGCGTCGACCGCCGAGCACGGTTCCCATAGAAGGCGGTCCGGCTGAGCAGGGAAGAGAGAAAAGGTGAACGAAAGGTGAAGGCGGCAACTCAATTCGCCACACCGGCCACAGTGAGGCACACAGGGTGAATTCATAGTGACGCACAGTGGAATTCACTGGCCGCACTGGTCCTCTTCGGTCTACCGTCCTCCGGACGGCCCCGATAACCTGGCGCGATCCGAGCCGACGAACCCATGGAAAGTGTGACCCCCATGACCGAGACCTCCCAGTACGCCACCACGTTCTCCCTCGTCGACACCGACGGCGACGGTCGCATCTCGGCGCTGGAGCTGGCCGAGCTCATGCGCAGGCTCGGCGACGAGTGCACCGAGGAGCGGGCCGCGGAGGTCGTCGCCACGATGGACGACGACCACGACGACCTCATCTCGCTGGAGGAGTTCGCCGCCTTCATGTCCCAGAACCAGGAATGAAGCGGTTCGCGGACAGAAGTGGAGGCTCTGGGATTGTCATCGCGTGACTCATCCTCCGAAGGAGCGGGACTGGTGAACAGGCCCGCCGCGGCCGGCCGCGGCACGGTCGGCGAGGTCTTCAGAGCCTTCCTCCTCCTGGGGCTGACCTCCTTCGGCGGCCCGGTGGCGCATCTGGGCTACTTCCGCGACGCCTTCGTGGTCCGGCGACGCTGGCTCAGCGAACCCGCCTACGCGGACCTGGTCGCGCTCTGCCAGTTCCTGCCCGGGCCCGCCTCGAGTCAGGTCGGCATGGCCATCGGCCTGCGCAGGGCCGGATATGCGGGGATGGCCGCGGCCTGGATCGCCTTCACCCTGCCCTCGGCCCTGTTGCTGGTGGCGTTCGCCCTGGGTGTGCAGGCCGTGGGTGTCCAGCCCGGGGCCGGTTGGCTGCTCGGGCTCAAGGCCGCGGCGGTGGCCGTGGTCGCCCACGCCGTGGTGGGGATGGCGAAGAGCCTGGCTTCCGGGAAACGCCAGGCCGCCATCGCGGTGGCCGCACTGGTCCTGGTCCTGGTCGTGCCCTCGACACTCAGCCAGGTCGCGGCGATCCTGCTGGGCGGAGTACTCGGCCTGGTCTGGCTGGCCACGACGGAGTCCGCGGACGTCGAGAAGGGCGAGGACGGTCCCGGCACCTCCGTGGGGCACCGAACCGCACTGGTGTGCCTGGCGCTCTTCGCCGCCTTGCTGGCCGCCCTGCCCGTGCTGGCGACGCTGACGGCGAACCCGGGCATGACGATCGCGGACGGCTTCTACCGGGCGGGGTCCCTGGTCTTCGGCGGTGGCCACGTCGTCCTTCCGCTGCTGGAGGCCGAGGTGGTCGGCGGCGGCCAGGTGAACCATGAGTCCTTCCTGGCGGGCTACGGCGCCGCACAGGCCGTGCCCGGGCCGCTGTTCACCTTCGCCGCCTACCTGGGTGCGCTGATACCTGTGGCCGGGAGCCCGCTTCTGGGCGCGTCGATCGCACTGGTCGCCATCTTCCTGCCCTCCGCCCTGCTGGTCGTCGGCGTCCTGCCCTTCTGGGAGCGGTTGCGCGGCGCCCCACGCGCGCGGCGCGCGGTAGCCGGGGCCGGGGCGGCCGTGGTGGGCGTCCTCGCCGCGGCCCTGTACGACCCCGTCTTCACTCAGGGTGTGGTCTCGTCCGCGACGATGTCGGTGTCCGCCGTGGCCTTCGTCGCCCTGGCGGTGTGGCGGGCCCCCGCGTGGTCGGTCGTCCTGGCGGCGGGTGCGATCGGATTCCTGGTCCTGTGACCGGCGGGGGGCGGCTTCACCGCGGCATCCGGACCGACAGGCCGGCAGCCCGTAGCTCCAGCCGGCACGACGTGGGTCAGGGTGGGCCGGGGCTGGCGCCGTAGCCCCGACCCTCACACCGCCCAGCGCCAGGCGAGCTCCTCCCCGGTGGGCGGCGGCCCGGGGAGGGCGTCCGGGCCGCCGCCGGTGTCCTCACCGCCGCCGTCCTCATCGCCGTCCCCGCCGTCCCCGTCGCCGGTGCCCGCCGCCGCCCGGGTGTCCATCCCCCGGACGAGCAGCGCCAGATGGCGCCTGCGCAGCTGCCCGGTGCGCCCGGCGTCGGGCAGCCGGATGGCCGCGCACCCCTCCAGGACGAGCGTGACGTCGTCGGGGACGACGTCGGCGCGCAGGCGACCGCACTCGCGGGCCCGGTCGACCAGGCGCGCGCCCAGCTCCGCCGCCCTGAGCGAGTCCCCGTACATCTCCTCGGTCGGAGTGAACGATCCGGCCAGGTGGACCGTGAGCGAGTGCACATCGGCGTCCACCACCCGGCCCAGGAACCCCGTGAACGCCCGCCAGGGGTCGGGGTCGGCCAGCGCGGCCTCGGCCTCGCCGACGAAGCGCAGCAGCCCGTCGTGGCAGAGCCTGCGCAGGAGTTCCTCCTTGCCCGCGTAGCGCCGGTAGAGGGCGCTCATCCCCACGCCCGCCCGGGCGGCGACGGCCGAGACCGGCGCCTTGGGGTCCTCGATGAAGACCGCGCGGGCGGCCTCCAGGATCGTCTCGTCGTTGCGTGCCGCCTGGCCCCGGCGCCCGGAGAGCCCGGCGCCAGCGGGAACCTCGTTCTTCTTCGCCATACTCCGACACTAACACTGGAACGGATCATTCCGTTCTGCTACAGTGAAGGGGAACGAAGCATTCCGTTCCAGAAAGAGGCCAGCCATGCGTACCCCCGAGATCCTCCCCGCCCGCATCGACATCCCGCAGGCCCGGCTGGACGACCTCGCCGACCGCCTGCGCCGCACGCTCCGGCCCGACGCGCTGCCGGACGCCGGAGCCGACTACGGCGTCCCCGCGGACCGCGTCGAGCGCCTGCGCGAGTACTGGCTGGAGAAGTTCGACTGGCGCGCCCTGGAGGCCCGGCTGAACGCCTACCCCCAGTTCACGACGGAGATCGACGGCGCGAACGTCCACTTCCTGCACGTGCGCTCCTCCCGGGAGGACGCCACTCCGCTGATCATCACGCACGGCTGGCCCGGGTCGGTGCTGGAGTACCTGAACGCGATCGACGCGCTGACCGAGCCGGAGTCGCCGCAGGATCCGGCCTTCCACGTGGTACTGCCCTCGATGCCCGGCTTCGGCTTCTCCGGCCCCACCCGCGACCGGGGCTGGGACACCGTCCGCATCGCGCGAGCGTGGGTGGAGCTGATGGCCCGCCTGGGGTACGAGTCCTACGGGGCGATGGGCAACGACGGCGGCTCGATGGTCTCCCCGGAGGTCGGCCGGCTGGACCCGGAGCGCGTGATCGGTGTGCACGTCACCCAGCTGTTCTCGTTCCCCTCGGGCGACCCGGCCGAGTTCGCGAACCTGAGCGAGGAGGACCAGGGCGCGCTCGCGCACCTGCAGTGGTTCTACGAGAACAAGTTCTCCTTCAACCAGGTGCACAGCCAGCAGCCGCTGACCCTGGCCTACGCGCTGGCCGACTCCCCCGCGGGACTGCTGGCGTGGAACAGCCAGCTGATGGACGAGGAGCTGGACGACGAGTTCGTGGTCGCCAACGCGGCAATGTACTGGCTGACCGGGACGGCGGCCTCGTCGATCCGCTTCTACTTCGAGAACGCCCACGCCGAGCCGGCCGACGCCGGGCCGACGACCGTGCCGACCGCGCTGGCGATGTTCGAGGGCGACTTCCGGTCCATCCGCGCCTTCGCCGAGCGCGACCACGGCAACATCGTCCGCTGGAACTCCTACGGGGAGGGCGGCCACTACGCCGCCCACGCCGCCACCGCCACGCTCGTCGCCGACGTCAGAGAATTCTTCGCCGAAGGCGTCCGTTGAGGGTGGTAGGCCTGCCCCCGCGCAGCGCCCCCAGGCCGATGGCGGGCGACGGGTGGGCTTCGCCGCAGGCGTCCGTTGAGGGTGGTAGGCCTGCCCCCGCGCAGCGCCCCCAGGCCGATGGCGGGCGACGGGTGGGCTTCGCCGCAGGCGTCCGTTGAGGGTGGTAGGCCTGCCCCCCGCACAGCGCCCCCAGGCCGATGGCGGGCGACGGGCGGGAGTTCTTCGCCGCAGGCGTCCGTTGAGGGTGGTAGGCCTGCCCCCCGCACAGCGCCCCCAGGCCGATGGCGGGCGACGGGCGGGCTATGCCGAGGCCGGGCGGTAGGCCGAGGATCGCGGCGGGGACACGCGAAACGGGGCCGTGCGGCACGATGCCGCACGGCCCCAGTAGCCTGGTCCCCGACCGCGCCCCGCACACCTGAGACGTAGGCAGATGCCCGACACCACCGAGTACGAAGCGACCTTCGCGTTCGTCGACGCCGACAGCGACGGCCTCATCTCCGCCCAGGAGTACGCCGACCTGATGCACCGCCTGGGCGACAGCTGCACCGAGGCCCAGGCCCTGGCCGCGATCGAGGCCATGGACCAGGACGGCGACGGCCTCATCACCCTGGACGAGTTCGTCCGCTACATGTCGGCCTGAGCCGGCGCGGCGACGGCTCCGCCTACCTCGGTTCGCTCGCCAGATAGATGGTGTCGGGTACGCCCCGGGCGACCGGCACCTCGATCACGCGCACGTTCGCGAACCGGTCCGTCAGCGACTCCTCGAAGCTGGCCACCGCGTTGGCGCTCCAGAAGGACAGCAGGCCGCCGGGGGCGAGCAGGCGGGTCAGCTGGTCGAGCCCGGCGGCCTCGTAGAGGCGGCCGTTGCCCTCGGTCACGGTCCAGTCGGGGCCGTTGTCGGTGTCCAGGCAGATGAGGTCGTAGCGGACGAGCGACTCCGCGGCGGCGGCCTTCTCCAACCAGGTCACGATGTCGGCGTTGTGGATCCGGCACCGGGGGTCGCGGTGGACGTACTCGGCCGCCTCACCCAGTTCGCCGTCGTGCCAGGCGATCACCTGGGGTTCGAGCTCGACCACGTCCACGCGCGCGACCCTGGGGTGGTCCAGCGCCTCCCGCGCCGTGAAGCCGACCCCGAGCCCGCCCACGAGGACGCTCGCCCGCGAGCGCCCGGCGGGCAGGGCGGTCAGGCCGACCCGCACCATCTCCCGCTCGGAGGTGCCGTCGCGGGTGTCCATGAGGAACAGACCGTTCGAATAGATCTCGTAGTGCGCGCCCTCACGCCGCAGGACCAGGTCGCCGCCGGTCTCCCCGGTGACTCTGGCCAGGGTGGCGGACTCGCCTTCGAGGGCCGTGTACCGCGCGTCGAGCGCGCTGTCTCGCTGCTGCTCCATCTCCACATTGTGCACGCCCGGGACGCACGGGAGGGTCGGCGCACGACATCGCCATTACCGGCGAGTAGGTTGAGCCGACCACCACACGAGGAGGATCAGATGTTCCGTTCGACCCCCGCCCGGTCCTCGACGATCCGCACGGTCGCCCCGCTCGCCCTCGGAGGGCTCTTCCTGGGTTCGGGCCTGCTGCACTTCCTGTCGCCGAAGCCGTTCGAGGCGATCATGCCGCGGTCGCTGCCCGCCCCGCGCGCCTGGGTCTACGGCAGCGGTGCGGCCGAACTGGTCTGCGGCGCCGGCCTGCTGACCCGGCGGCGGTGGGCCGGACCCGCGAGCGCGGCTCTGCTCCTGGCCGTCTGGCCCGCCAATGTGCGGATGGCCCTCGACTCGGGGTCGGGGCGCCTGCCGTCGGCGGCCGACCACCCCGTGGTCGCCTGGGGCCGGGTGCCGCTCCAGATTCCGCTGATCTGGGCGGCGCTCCAGGCGCGCCGCTCCACCGACGAGAAATAGCACCGCTGTCGGCGGCGTCGGCACCCGGGGACCGGGGACCGGGGACCGGGGACCGTATCCTCGGTCACAGCCATAGCTACTTTACCTTCCGGAAGGTAAAGTAGGCGCATGGAACGAAGCACGAGGACACGGATCCTGGACGGGGCGCTCGACCTCCTCCGGGCCGAGGGGGGCGGAAGCGTCACCCTGGACGCCGCCGCCAAACAGGCGGGTCTGACCAAACCCGGGCTGATGTACCACTTCCCGACCAAGGAGGCCCTGAAGCTCGGCATCGTCGAACACGTGGCCGAACGGTGGGAGCGCATGCTGCTCGACCACCTCGCCGAGCCCCTCGGAACGGCCTCGCCGCACCAGCGGACCCGTGCCTACGTGGCGGTCGCGCTCACCGCCCCGTTCGACCGCGCCGACTACGCGGTCTGCACCGACGCCCTGTACCGCGACGCCTTCCACGAGATCTGGGAGCGCCGCTTCGATCCGTGGCTGCACCTGCCCGAGGACCTGCCGGACCAGGACCGTGCCCGGCTCACCGCCGCACGCCTGCTGGCCGACGGCTACTGGACGGCCGCCGCCACCGACGTCTTCCCCGTCCCCGAACGCGACCGCGCACAGGTGGTCGCGATCACCGACGACCTCCTCAGGGAGGAGACCCGATGAGGACATGGCTGTTCCTGCTGGCCGCGATCCTCCTCGAGGTCACCGCCACCCTCTCCCTGCGCGCCGCGCTCGACCACCCCGCCTGGTTCGCGGTGGTGGGCGTCGGCTACCTGGGCGCGTTCGTCGCCCTCTCCTACGTCCTGCGGCTGGGCATGGGCGTCGGCGTCGCCTACGGGGTGTGGGCGGCGACCGGCGTCGCGCTCACCGCCGTCCTGGCCACGTTCCTCTTCGGCGACCCCCTGACCGCGTCCATGGGGCTGGGCATCGCCCTGGTCATCGGCGGCGTGCTGTGCGTGGAACTCGGCTCCCAGGCCGCGCAGGCGGCCGCTTCCGAGCGGGAAGGGGCGAAGGCATGACCTGGCTCTTCATCTCCGGAGCGGTGCTCACCGAGGTCGGCGGCACACTGTCGCTGCGGATGGCCTCCCAGGAGAACGCCAACAAGTGGTGGTTCGGCGGCGTGGCCGTCGGCTACCTGGCCGCCTTCGGCATGCTCACACTCGCCCTGGCCGGCGGCATGGCCGTGGGCGTCGCCTACGGGATCTGGGCGGCCTCGGGCGTGGCGCTGACCGCGCTGGCCTCACGCCTGCTCTTCGACGAACCGCTCACCAAGGTGATGGTCCTGGGCATCGGCCTCATCATCGCCGGTGTGCTGCTCATCGAGTTCGGCGCCGGGCACTGACCCGAGGGCACCTGACACGGGTCGGGCCCCGCGCGACGCGCGGGGCCCGGCCTGCGACCGCCGTCAGAGGCGGCAGGCGTAGATGTCCGTGACCAGGATGGCGCGGGCCCCGAGCTCCCAGAGGTCGTCCATGATGCGCTGGGCGTCCTTGCGCGGCACCATCGACCGGACCGCGACCCAGCCCTCCCGGTGCAGCGGCGAGACCGTCGGCCCCTCCATGCCCGGGGTGAGGGCCACCGCCGCCTCCAGGCGCTCGGCGTGCACGTCGTAGTCCATCATCACGTAGTCGCGGGCGACCAGGACGCCGCGCAGCCGCCGCAGCAGCTGCTCGATCTTGGCGTCGTCGCCGGCGTCGGTGGGCCGGATCACGACCGCCTCGGAGACCAGGATCGGCTCGCCGAAGGTCTCCATGCCCGCCTGGCGCAGGGTGGTGCCGGTGGAGACGACGTCGGCGACCGCGTCGGCCACGCCGAGCTGCACCGAGCTCTCCACCGCGCCGTCCAGGTGGATGACCCGGGCGTCGACGCCCTTCTCCTCCAGGTAGGAGCGGAGGAGTCCGTCGAAGGACGTGGCGATGCGCTTGCCGTTGAGGTCGGAGACCTTCATGTCAGCGCCGCCCGGAGCGGCGAAGCGGAACGTGGACCCGCCGAAGCCGAGGGCGAGGACCTCGTCGACGGGCGCGCCGGAGTCCAGCAGCATGTCGCGGCCGGTGATCCCGGCCTGGAGGATGCCCTCGCCGACGTAGACGGCGATGTCCTTGGGGCGCAGGAAGAAGAACTCGGTCTCGTTGTCGGGGTCGACCATGACCAGGTCGCGGCTGCTCTTGCGCTGCCGGTACCCGGCCTCGCGGAGCATCTCCACGGCGGGTTCGGACAGCTGGCCCTTGTTGGGCACGGCGATTCTCAACAGGTCGGACATAGGGGTGGCCTTCCTTCGTTGGCTCTGCGGTTCGGGGACGTCCGGTGGGCCGACCCGCGCCTGTACGGCGCGGCGCGGCCTGGGCCGCGTTTTTCGAAGCATTCCGGACTCGCGGCCGCCAGGACCGCCTCTCGCCGCGCCTCTGCGCTCGTGCAGCACAACCAGGCTGAACGTCGCCCATCGCCTTGCGAGAGACGACCTGACGACCGCGAGCTCATCCGAAAGCCTTCAGAAAAACGCGGCCTAGAGATGCTTGTAGACGTCCTCGAGGCGCAGGCCACGGGCCAGCATCAGGACCTGGAGGTGGTAGAGGAGCTGCGAGATCTCTTCGGCGGCGTTCTCGTCCGACTCGTACTCGGCGGCCATCCAGACCTCTGCGGCCTCCTCGACGACCTTCTTGCCGATGGCATGGACGCCGGCGTCGAGTTGGGCGACGGTCCCGGACCCCTCGGGGCGGGAGCGCGCCTTCTCGGACAGCTCGGCGAACAGCTCTTCGAAGGTCTTCATGGTGTCTTTCCTCGACCGACAGTGCGCTACCAGGGTAGGCGCTGGACGGACCCGGCGCGGCACTGGGAGACGGATGTCTCACCATGTGAGAGCGTGATCAGGCCATGCGCCGGGCCAGGGCCCGGACCAGGGTGCGCGGCAGGACCTTGAGCAGGCCGTCGGCCGTCTTGTACTGCCCGCCCGGGACGACCTGGGAGCGGCCCGAGGACCACGCCCGCAGGGTCTCGCGCACGATCTGCTCCTTGGGCACGAACGCGAACTCCGGCAGCCCCTTCTCCTGCACCCCGCGGGTCATGTCGGTGCGCACGAACCCGGGCAGGACCACGGTGACCTGGACCCCCTTGCGGCGGACCTCGGCGGCCACGCTCTCGCTCCACAGGGTGACGAACTTCTTGCCGCCGCCGTAGACCGACCCGCCGGGGTTGGCCGTGGGCTCTCCGGCCAGCGACGACACGTTGACCACCCCGAGCCGCGCGGTCTCGCCGGCCTCGCGCCGGGCGATCTGGACCGGCAGGACGGCGCGGGCCAGATGGAGGACGGCGCGCACGTTGAGGTCGATCATGGCGTCGACGTCGTCCGGGTCCTGCTCGACGAACGCGCCGCCGTCCCCGCGCCCGGCGTTGTTGACCAGCAGGTCGATGGGCCGGATTCCGTCCGTGCCGTCCCGCCGCAGGCGCGCGGCGACCGCCTCGACCCCCTCCCTCGTCCCGAGGTCGGCGGGCAGTGTCTCCACGTCCGTGCCGTACCGCTCGCCGATCTCCCCGGCCAGGGCGTTCAGGGCGTCCTCGCGCCGGGCGACCACCACGAGTCCGTAGCCGCGCTGGGCCAGGCGGCGGGCGAACTCCTCGCCGATCCCGCTGGAGGCGCCGGTGACCAGTGCGGTCCTGGCGGCGGAGGGGTCCTGCGGGGTGCTCTGCGCTGCGCTCATGGGCCCAGCGTAGGCCGTTCCGGCCCGTCCCGGCCGTGGAGCCCGCGGGGGCGGCCCCGCGGCGCAGACCCCGCGGCCGCCGGCCGTGGCGCGTCGCACACCGCCTCCGACCAGGGCACCCGCCACGACCTGGCAAGGAAACGCCGCGGTGACTCCCTTTGTCGGCCGTCAGGCGCTAGCGTGCCTGTATGTCCGAGACTCAGAGCCCCGCCGGACCGTTTTCCGCCCTCAGGCTGGATGAGCGCCTGCGTGACACCAGGTTGTTCTTCAGTCAGGCGCTGCGGACCTTCCACGCGACCGGTTCCATCGTGCCGAGCAGCCGGGCACTGGCCGACGCGCTGTCCGAGTTCGTCCGCGAGCGCCCCGACCCCGCACAGCCACTGCGCATCCTGGAGGCCGGCGCCGGAACCGGCGCGATCAGCCGCGGGATCGCCGCCGCCATGGGCCCGGGGGACAGCGTCGACCTGGTCGAGTCCAACCCCGAGTTCGCCGCCCACCTGGAGGGACTGCTCAAGACCGACCCCGAGCTGTCGACGATCGCCGACAGCGCCCGGGTCCACGCCAAGCTCGTCAACGAGATGGGCACGGACCGCCGCTACGACGCGATCGTCTCCGGTCTGCCGTTCGCCAACTTCACCGCCGACGAGGTCACGGAGATCCTCGACTACTACTTCGAGGTCCTCGAACCCGGCGGCACCCTCTCCTTCTACGGCTACCTGTACACCAAGGAGGTCAAGGCGGTCATCGCCCGGCGGGAGGACTACCTCCGCCAGGCGCGGACCAGCTGGGTGGTCCAGGACTGGATCGACCGCTACGGCATCCGGACCGACACGGTGTTCGCCAACATCCCGCCCGCGTGGGTGCACCACCTGCGCAAGCCGGCCTGATCCGCGGGGCCCGCCCGAGCGGCGGGCCCCTCGACCGTTCCGACCCGACCCGGCGCCGGCTCCCCCGGCGCGCCGCCGGGGTCTCTCAGCCCCGCAGCCGCACGGGAAGTGCGGTCAACCTGCTGCCCTGGACGCCGCCGAGGTCCCTCTGCCGGAGCCGCGCGAAGGGCACGGCGAGGCACGCGTGCGGGAAGTCGGCGCGGAGCACCTCCACGACCGCGCTCAGCTCCAGTTGGGCGAGCTGGGCGCCGGTGCAGTAGTGCGGCCCCGCACCGAAGGCGAGGTCCGGGCCGATCGGCCGGGCCGGGTCCGTGTTGATGCCCTGGATGTCGACGAGTACCGGGGAGCGCGCGGGCAGGCGCACCCCGGCGAGTTCGATGTCGGCGGAGGTGAACCGCCAGAGGCTGAAGGCCGCGGGCGGGTGCCGGCGCAGCGTGTCCCGGACGAACTCCTCCGCCGTCCCCTCCCGCGCCACGGGACGCTCGGCGTCGAGGAGGCGCGCGACCACGAACCCCAGCGCCGGATCGGTGGTGAGCTGTCCGGCGAAGAGCAGGGTGAACAGCAGGTAGGCCACCTGTTCCCTGGTCATGTCGTCGGGTACCCGGTCACCCAGCTCAACGGCCAGGCCCCGCCGGTCGCCGTCCAACGCGGCGGCGGACAGCTCCTCGAAGGCGGCCATCGCCCGGCCGGCGTCCTCCGGATCACCGCTGGACATGTGCCGGCAGGCGGCGATGGCGTCGTCGACCCGGTCGAGGGGCACCCCGAGCACATGGCAGACGACGCTGAGGGGGAACCGCGTGGTGAAGTCGGCCATGAGGTCGACCGTGCCGCCCGGCTCGGCGAGCCGGGTCAGCGACTCCCGGGCCAGCTCCGTGATCCGCTCCGCGTGGTCGCGCATCCGGCGGGCCGTGAACAGCGGGGAGTGCGCCCGGCGGAGCAGTTCGTGCTCCGGGCCGTCGTAGGTGGTGAGGGACGGCTGCTCGGCGGCGGTGGGTTCGAGCCCCGCGGCCCGCGGATCCCAACCGGCCGGCGCCTGGGCCGGGTCCTTCACGATCCGGGGATGGACGAACACCTCCCGGGCGAGCGCGTCGTCGGTGACGATCCACACCGGGCCGCCGGCCGGGGCTTCGGCGCGGACGATGGGGCCGGCGGCGCGCAGAGCGGCGCGCGTGGGGTGGGGGTCGTCGAGGCCGCGAACGGTGACGGCGAACGGGTCGACGGTGACGCGGGGTGCGTCGGTCATCGGATGTGCTCCTGAGTCAGTCGGGTGGTCACTGGGGTTCGCTTCGTCACCGGGGTTCGCTCGCTCGCCGAGGGAGCAGGAACATGAGCGCGGCCGCGGCGACGTAGCAGGCGACCTGCCAGGGCAGGATCGAGGTGAAGGCGTCCGTGTAGGCGAGGTGGGCGTCGGCGCCCCCGACCACGGCGTCCTCCATACGGGCGAAGAACACGGCGCCGAGGACCGCGACACCGAACGCGTTACCGACCTGCGTGACGGTCGTCAGAACGCCGCCCACGGCCCCGGCGTCCTTGGCGGGCACGCCGGACAGGACGACGTTGATCAGGGACGGGGCCGTGAGCCCCAGCCCCAGACCGCCGAGGAACATCGGCGCCGCCAGCGCCCAGTAGGAGGGGGCGGCGCCGTCCTGGAGGAGGACGAGCAGGGCGGCCTGGGAGGCGGCCAGCACGAGTGCGCCGCTCACCAGGAGCGCCCGGCCCGCGCGGTCGGCGAACCGGGCCCCGATCCCCGAGGTGATGATCGAGCCGACCGCGTAGGGCAGGATCACCAGGCCGGTGTCGAGCGCGCTGCGCCCGGTCCCGAGTTGGAGGTAGAGGGACAGCAGGAGGAAGAAGGAACCGAGCGCGCCGAAGAACAGCAGGGAGGCGGACAGGCCTGCGGTGAAGGCGCGCAACCGCAGCAGCGCGGGGTCGAGGATCGGTCGGCCGCCCCGCGCGAGCAGCCGCCGTTCGTGGGCGATGAACAGGGCCACCGTGGGAGCGGAGAGCGCCAGGACGGCCAAGCTCCACCAGGGCCACCCCCAGTCGCGCCCCTGGATCAGCGGTAGGAGCAGGAGGACCGCCGCGGTGGCGGCGAGGAGCGCGCCGGGCAGGTCAAGCCGTGTCCGGCCCGGGGCCCGGGACTCGGGGATGACCAGGATCCCGACGACCAGACCGACGAGCGCGATCGGAATGTTGACCCAGAAGATCGCCCGCCAGCCGAGACCGAAGAGGTCGGCGTCGAGCAGGACCCCTCCGAGCAGCGGGCCGGCCACCGAGGCCAGGCCCAACACGGCGCCGTAGGCGCCCAGCGCCCCCGCCCGCGCGCCGGGTTCGAAGGAGGCGCGGATGATGCCGAACACCTGCGGGATCATGAGTCCGCCGCCCAGGCCCTGCGCGACGCGCATGGCGATGAGCACCTCGGGGTTCGGCGCCAGACCGCAGCCGGCCGAGGCCAGCATGAACGCGGTCAGCCCGAGGAGGAACACCCGGCGGCGCCCGAACCGGTCACCGAGTCCTCCGCCGGTGATCAGGCCGGCTCCGACGGCGAGCGTGTATCCGGCCAGGATCCATTGCAGCGCGGTCTCATCGGCGCCCAGGTCCCCGGCGATGGCGGGGGCCGCCACGCTGACGATCGTGGCGTCGAGGAGTTCCATGAAGTCGGCGGCGAGGATCACGGCCAGCACGACGATCGCCGTGCGTCCGGACAGGAGTGGGGAGGCCGCCGTGGCGGCGCGGGGAGCTGGGGTCATGCCGCGCTGTACTCCTGGTTCGGTGATGGTGCGCTAATATAGCTGCATGACGCAGTAATTGCGCCACACAGCGAACCTAGCACAATATATCTGCGTGACGCAGCGAATGGAGAACGCGCGATGGCGAAGCCGGACCCGCGAAGGGAAGCACTGATCGCCGAGCTCACCCGGGACGCGATACCCGCGTGGGCGATCCTGGTCGTGCAGCTCAACAACGTCGTCGCCGACCGTCTGGGCGTCACGGACACCGACGTGCAGTGCCTGCACGTGCTCGGCCGTCACGGACCGACGACACCGGGCGTCCTGGCCGAGCACGTGAACCTCACCACCGGGTCGGCCTCGCGGATGATCGACCGCCTCGTCGCCGCGGACTGCGTCCGGCGGGTCCCCGACCCCGACGACCGCAGGCGGGTGCTCATCGAGCCCACCCAGGAGGGCATCGAGCGGGTGAGCGCGGCCTACGCGGACCTGGTCGCGCGCACCCGCGACGACCTCGACGGTTTCGACGACGAGCGGATCGGCGACCTCATCGACTTCATGAGGGCGGCCGCACACAGCACCGAGGCGGAGATCCGCCGCCTCCGATCCGCGACCGACTCCGACGGCTCGGAGCGCTCCTAACGCACCGGCGGCCCGCGCGTGGGGCTCGTTGCACCTCGGGGTGCCCGTGGGGCACGTGCGCCCGCTGAGGCGCGAATGGGGCACGCGTGGGCCTCCTGCGCCCCGAGGGACACCTGTGAAGCCCAGGCGGGGCACGTGCGCCTTCTGGGGCACATGGGTGGTGTGTGCGCAGCAGAGGCCCGAGTAGAGCGCGTGTGGGGCGCGTGTGCCCTGAGGGGCGCCTGAGGGCAGGAACGCGCGTAGGGCCCCTGTCGAGCGCGCGTCGAGCGCGTGCGAAAGGCCTGTGGAACCTGGGCGGCATCCGCGTCGTGCCCGTGTGGGGCGACCGTGGTGCCTGTGGGCGCGGCGCCGCCCGCCTCGAAATGCGCGGCGGGCCCTCGACCCTTCCTCCCAGACCCGGCACCGGCTGGCCCCTACTCCGGCGCGGCTCCCGACTCGATCCGTTCGACGGCCGCCCGCGCGGCGGCCGTGTACTCGTGGTCGAACACGACGTCGCGCCAGCCGAAGCGCCCCTGACGGACCCGGCGGTCTCTGGAGAGCACTTCCCGCAGCCCCGGCAGGACCGTCTCCGCCGAGGCGCCCATGTCCCCCAGCAGTCGGACGACCCGCAGGCTGTCGACCCCGGCGCCGCCCTTCCACCAGCTCTCGTCCTCGGCCAGGACGCACCGCAGCACCTCGTCCGCCGTGCCGGTGACCCGCCACAGCGCACGCAGTGCCGTCGGGTCGAGCCCGAACTCGGCTTCGCGCACGTGGTCGCGGACGGTCTCGGCGAACCGCTCGGCCGCCGGCCCCAGCTCCCCGATCAGCCGCAGTCCGGCGTCGGACCGCGCGGACGCGGACTCGGGGTCGCTTCCGAGCAGGTCCAGAGCGGTGTCGGTGTCGCCGGTCACCCGCCAGTACGCCAGGAGCGCGTCGGCACGGTCGACCATCTCAGGCGCTTCCCGCCCTCGTGCCCACTCCAGGAAGAGGTCGGCGCAGGAGGAGGCGGCCGACCCGATCTCCCCGAGCGCCCCCAGCACGAGCCGGGGGTACCGCGAGACGGACAGCTCCGCCGTGATCTCCGGCGCCAGGGGCGCCGCCGCCGCACCCCAGGCGGCGAGGGCGTCCACGACGGCGTCGCGCTCGTCCGCGTCCTCGGACGTGCGCAACCGGTGCCGCAGCGGCGGCACGACCCCATCGGCCAGGGCCGCCAGCGGACGCAGGACGTCGGTCAGATGCGGACCGAGCGTCCAGCCGTCGGCGTAGCCGCGCGCCGCAGGGAGACCGAAGCCGGGCAGGTGCGCGCGTGCGCGGAGCAGCTCCACCACCCGCCCCTCGCCCAGCCGCGCCAGAGCGAACAGGGCGTGGTTCGAGTCCGCGCCGGGCTCCCGCGCGGCGAGCGCGGCCAGCCGGTCGGCCCATGGCCCGGCGGCCTGGGGGACGCACACCGCCAGCACCAGGGCCGCGTGGGAGCGCACGCCCTCGTCCGGGTCCGCCAGCAGCCCCGCCAGGGCCGGAGCCCACCGGGCCTCCGCCGAACGAGACGCGCCGACGAGGCCCGCGAGGCAGACCAGCCCCGCCCGGCGCAGGTATCCGGTGTCCGCGCCGAGCATCCGCGCGGCGAGCTCGCCGCGCGCGTCCGGCCGGTCGGAGAACCGGCTCAGCAGCCAGTGCGGGGCGAAGCCCGCCACCCGCTCCCGCGTCGCGGGCTCGTGCAGGCGTGCGGCGGCCCAGAGCGGCGCCTCCTCCCGTTCCAGACCGCGCACGGCGTCGAAGGCCAGGCGGAGGCCTTCCGACGGAGTCGAAACCGGCGCCTCTGCGGCCGGCAGCACTACTCGTTCGTCCGCGTCTCCGTACCGCCGCCGATCGACGAGCCAGCGCACGGCGGGCGCGTGAGCGTCCTCCTCCGCCCTTCCGTCCTCGACGGCGTCGAGGACCGCCCGCGCGCGGGGGTGCCGGTTCAGCAGGTCCGCGGCGTCGGCCAGCAGGGTGAGCCGGGTGAGGGCGTCCTCCTCCACCCGCCACCGGTCGTGGAGGTCGGTGAGCACCCGTTCGACGTCGGCCACGGCGTAGGCGAGGGCGTCCGCGGCCTCGCGCCGGACGAGCGGGTCCGCGTCGTCGAGCAGCCCCGCCAGCCGGGGCACCTGCCCGCTCAGCGCGGCGGCCCAGTCGGGGTGGACGTAGGAGGGGTCACAGTCCACCGCCTCCTCGGCGAGCGTGAACACCAAGAGCAGGGCATCGCGCCGCACCTCTCGTGCGCGCCGGACGTCGGCCGCCAGCTCGACGAGGAAGGGAAGCACGGCCGGGGCGGCGCTACAGATCGCCCCGCCCTGGTGGCAGACGGCCGTGTCGATCTCGTCGATCGCCTCTCTGGCGGCGTCCTCGTCGGCCCCGAAGGCCGTGACCAGCAGTTCCGGCACGTCGGTGGCGGACCCGTAGGCGTGACCGAGCGTGTGCCACGGCACGTCGGCGACTCCGAGGGGCGTGGAGGGCGCCTCAGGGGTGGGGTCGATCATCACGCAATCCTTACCCCTCAGGGGTTCTCATCGGAAGGGCCGGTCGAACGAGACCACCGGATTCCGCGCTATGAGTGACCTGCATCACATAGAATCGGCGGCCCGGAGACCGCAGGTCGCGGGTAGTCTCGCGTTGACTTCCTGAGGACCGGAGCTTTTCCTCGACGACCGGTAGGCCCGGTTTGTCGGCATCTGCGTTAAAAGCTCTTCATATCTGCCTAAAGTCCCCTGCAGGTCATCCCGCGCCACAAGCCCTGGGTTTACGTTCTGCACACCAGCACGGTGTGAACCAGTGGCGTGCGCGCGGAGTCCTAATTCTCATCGATTTCCCCAGGTCACCTTGGACCGACGGAGGAGGCAACGTGACGCTCACCCACGCGGTCGAGGCGAGCCCGGCGACACCGCCGGAGACGTCCGGCACGGCTCCCGAAGCCCTGCCACTGGACGTGCGCCGACGCGTGTCGGCGTTGGCCCGCTCCTCCAACCTGCTCGTCACCTGTGACTACGACGGCGCCCTGGCCCCCACCGACGCCTCCGCCTCGCGGCCCCTCCCCCAGGCCGTGCGCGCCCTGCGGGACCTGGCCGAGCTGCCCGGCACCACGTGTGCCGTCATCTCCGCCCGGCCGCTGGCCGATCTGGCGACCCTCTCCCGCCTGCCCGCCGAGATCCATCTCATCGGCTCCCACGGCACCGACTACGACACCACCCTGGACCAGCCCCTGCGGGCCGCGGACAAGGCGACGGCGCTGGAGCAGCTCCGCGACCAGGTCGAGGCCACGGCCACGTGCTACCTCGGCGGCGGCCACGGCGAGGAGCCGGTCTTCCTGCGCCTGAACGGCCCCGACACCGGCATCCGTGTTGGGAGCGAGCCCACCGTGGCCGCCCACCGGGTCGCCGACACTCCCGCCGCGGCCCAGCTCCTGAGCGCCCTGGCCGCCGAGCGCCGCGCCTGGGTCTTCGGGGAACGCCCCACCCCGATCGAGCGCATGAGCCTGCTGTCCAACCAGACCGCCGTCGCTCTGGTGGGCCCCGACGCCCGCCTGTCCTGGTTCTGTCATCCCGAGCCCGACTCCCCCGCCGTGTTCGCCGAGGTCCTCGGCGGCCGCAGCGCCGGCGTGTTCGCGATCGGCCCCGCCCACGGCGGGCGCCCCCTGGGCCAGCGCTACGAGGCCGGCACCATGACCGTGCGCACCCGCTTCTCCCGGATGGAGACCACCGACTACCTCGCCCGCACCGAGACCGCCGGCCGCACCGACCTGGTGCGCGTCGTGTCCGGCGTGGTCCCGGCCACGGTGGAGTTCGCCCCCCGCCCCGACTTCGGCCGCGCGCCCGTGCGCCTGGTCCCCTTCGAGGACGGCCTGCGGGTGGAGGGCGCGGACTACCCGATGGTCCTCTTCTCGCCCGGCGTGGACTGGCAGGTCAGCGGGGACGGCACCCACGACTCCGCCCGCGCCACCGTCCACCCCACCTCCGAGCGGCCCGTCGTGCTCGAACTGCGCTGCGGCACCACCGACACCGCGCCGAGCGCGACCGGGGAGCCGGAGCGCCGCCGGGCCACCCACGAGCACTGGACCGACTGGGTGCGCGACCTGGACCTGCCGGTCACGGCGCGCGACCTGGCCCAGCGGTCCGCGCTGACCCTGCGCGGGCTGTGCACCCCCACCGGCGGGGTGATGGCCGCCGCGACCACCTCCCTGCCCGAGGAGATCGGCGGCGTCCGCAACTGGGACTACCGCTACTGCTGGCTGCGCGACGGCGCCATGACCGTCCAGTCCCTGGTCACGCTGGGCTCCACCGCCGAGGCCGAGCGCTTCCTGGACTGGGTGCACTCCGTGGTCGCCACCCTGCCCGGTCCCGAACTGCTGCGCCCCCTGTACAGCCTGCGCGGTACCGACCTGGGTCCGGAGGAGGTCATCGAGACCCTGTCCGGCTACGCCGGCTCCCGACCGGTCCGGGTCGGCAACCTCGCCGACCACCAGGTCCAGCTGGACGTGTTCGGGCCCATCGTCGAGCTCATCACCCACCTGTCCACGGCACGCGGCCACCTGGCCGACCGGGACTGGGAGCTGGTCGAGCAGATGTGCGCGGCGGTCGCGCGGCGCTGGGACGAGCCCGACCACGGCATCTGGGAGGAGCGCGACGAGCCCCGCCAGCGCGTGTACTCCAAGGTGATGTGCTGGGTGAGCCTGGACCGGGCCCTGACCCTGGCCGGCGACTACGGGCGCGAGGCCGATCCGACCTGGGCCGGGCTGCGCGAGCGGATCGCGGCGGAGGTCCTGGAGTCGGGGTGGAACGAGCAGGCGCAGGCCTACACCACCGCCTACGACGGCACCGACCTGGACGCGGCGTCGCTGCACATCGGGCTGTCCGGCATGATCGACCCCTCCGACGAGCGCTTCCAGGCGACGGTGACCGCGATCGAGGCGCAGCTGCGCAGCGGCCCGACGGTGTACCGGTACCACCGCGACGACGGCCTGCCCGGGGGCGAGGGCGGCTTCCACCTGTGCACCACGTGGCTGATCGAGGCCTACGTGCTGACCGGGCGGCGGGCCGAGGCCGAGGAGCTGTTCAAGCACCTGGTGGACTGCGCGGGGCCGACCGGGCTCATCCCCGAGGAGTTCGACCCCGTCACCGAGCGGGCGCTGGGCAACCACCCGCAGGCGTACTCGCACCTGGGGCTGATCCGCTGCGCCCAGCTCCTGGACCGGGACGTCTAGGTAGGCCACCGGCCCGTGATCGAGACGGGCCTTCCGGACGCCGTGTCCGAAAGGCCCGTCCTGATGTGGTTCGTCACCTCCGGCCGATAGGGTTCTGCCACCGCACCGGCCGGAGGGACCCCAGGATGGGCACGACCGAAACCACGTTGACGCCGCGGGCGCTCAACCGCGCGACCCTCGACCGGCAGCTGCTCCTGCGCCGCGTCGACCGCCCCGTCGCCGACGTGGTGAGCCACCTCGTCGGGCTCCAGGCCCAGACCACGCACACCTGGTACGTCGGGCTGCAGAGCCGCATCGCCTCGCTCTCGGCCCACGACGTCGGCCGGCAGCTGACCGAGGGCGAGCTGGTCCGCGTCTCGCTGATGCGCTCCACCCTCCACCTGGTCACCCCCCAGGACTGCCGGTTCCTGCGCGCCACCGTGCAGAGCGCGATGGACCGGGACCTCGCCCACAGCAGCCACGGGAAGACCACCCGGGACGTGGACCAGGACGCCGTCGTGGCGGCCGGGCTCGCGCACCTGGAGAAGCGACCGCTCACGCCCAAGGAGCTGGGCGCGCTGCTCGCCGAGGAGTGGCCGGAGGTCCCCGGCGCCGACCTCGCCTACGTCGTGCGCAACCGGGTGCCCGTGGTCCAGGTCCCCCCGCGCGGGGTGTGGGGAGCCTCCGGGCCGCCCGCGCTCGCGCCCGCCGACAGCTGGACCGGGCTGGCCATGGACGCCCCGGCCGATCCGGACACCCTCGTCCTGCGCTACCTGGCCGCGTTCGGCCCCGCCGGGGTCAAGGACGTGCAGGCCTGGTCCGGGCTGACCCGGCTGCGCGAGGTCGTCGACCGGCTGCGCCCCCGGCTGGTGGTGCTGCGCACCGAGGACGGCGCCGAGCTCTTCGACCTGCCCGACGCGCCGCGCCCCGACCCCGACACCCCGGCGCCCGTGCGCTTCCTCTACGACTTCGACAACCTGCTGCGCGGCCACGCCGACCGGAGCCGCGTCATCTCCGCGGAGCATCTCAAACGCATCACGTCGCGCAACGGAATGCCGCCCTCGACCGTCCTGGTGGACGGACGGGTCCGGGCCTCGTGGAAGGTCGTGGGCCGGGGCGCGGACACGGCCGTCGAGGTCGTTCCGTTCGCCCCGATCACCGAGGCGGAGGCGGAGGAGGTGGCGGCCGAGGGAGCGCGGCTGCTGGACTTCCTGGCGCCGGACGCCGAGGGCCGCGAGGTGCGCTTCGTGTCCGGGCCCTGACGCCGGCGCGGCCCGGGTCGGTGCCGGGTTCCGGGCAGGGATCCCGGCCCGGGTCCGGGCCGGGTTCCAGGCAGGGGTCCGTTCGTTCGCCCCCGCGCTCGACCACGGGACCACAGACCGTGTACCTATGTGTCCGACCACGGACGATACGTGAGGGTATGGAAGGATTCACGGGTGACTGATGAGTTCCGCGCCGCGTTCCAACGTGTGCTCGACACCGCCGCAAGCCAGGCACCCGATTTTCCGGACGCCGTGCACGACGTGTTCCGGCTGTCCTCCCACGTGCCGACGGACGAACTCGCCATCGCCCTGGAAGCCCTCACCCCTGTCCTGAGCGACTCCGAACCGGCCGCGGGCATCGCGGCCGACCTCGCGGTCCTGGCCGGAGCCCTGGTCGAGTCCGGGGCGCCCGCGGGTGAGGTCGGACTGGAGGTCCTGCGCCAGCTCGGGCGCTACGGACAGGCCGCCGTGGCGTTCATGCACGCCTGGGACAAGACCGGCGGCGGGCCGCTGCCCGGGCCCACCGAGGTGGGCGAGCCGGAGGAGGCGCGCGTCGAGGAGGTCCTCGGCGAGAACGCGCCCCTGGCGACCGTCGGCTGGTGGACCTCGCTGCGCTACGGCCTGGCCGCCAAGGCGATGCTCGGCGACTCCGAGGTGCGCGCGGCGGTGCGCGCGGACGCCAGCGCGCTGGACGGGCTCGGCCAGATCGTGCAGGCCCTGTCCACCCACCTCAGCGAGTTCCGCGAGGTCGCCGAACTCCTGCGCATGGCGGAGGCCGACTCGGTCCTCGTCCTGGAGCGCGCCTCCCAGCGGGGTTTCCGGGTGCGCTTCGACGGCATCAGCGACAACTTCCAGCTGCACACCCTGCTCGCGGACGCGCTCATCGGCAAGGAGGGGCGCATGCTCGCGGGCACCCGCCCCGACCCGCGCTGGACCGCCGCCTGCCTGGACGCGCCCGCCGACCCCCTGGCCGACGTCGTCGAGGGCGAGTGGGACCTGGTGGGCGGTGACGGCACCTGGGTGGGCAACGAGGCCGTCCCCGGCGACATCCCCGTGGTGGACGGCGAGCGCGTGCTGGTGCTGGAGACCCAGTCCCTGTCGCACTCCTGGCGGGCCGGCCGCCGGCACCCGCACATCATCGGATCGCTGTCGGTCGTGTCGGAGCTGCCCCCGGACCAGGCCATGGCCTGGTGGGCGAGAGTGCACCCCGCCGGGTCGGTGCGCCACCCGCTCGCGACGCCGATCGAACACGACGACACCGGAGCGCACCGGCCGCCCCGGCACTTCGGCGTGGCCGCGCACTTCGCCGAGGTGGACTCGGGGCCGATGCAGGCGCCCGACCTCACGCCGGAGTTCACCGACGGCCCCGAGCACTCCCAGCACCCCGAGCACTCCGAGCCCGGCGCCGGACGCGACGTCTGGCCGAGACGGGGCGGCCTCGACGCCACACCGGCCCCAGAGGCCCCTGTATTCCCACAGGAGCCGCCGCAGGGCACACCGCCGCCCCCCGGGCCGCCGGAGCCGTGGGGCGTCCCCCAGGGGTTCCTGGAAGAACTCGCACGCGGGCCCGAGCCGGACCCCGCGCCGCAGCCGGACCCGGAGGCCGCCGCCCACCCGTGGGCGGAGGACCCCCTGCCCGACGTGGCGCCCTTCCCCGGTTTCGTCCCGCCCCCCGCCGACGAGGCGCCCCCGCTGCCCGCACCCTCGCCCGCTCCGGCCGAGGAGCCCCCGGCCGTTCCCGCGCCCCTCGCGCCGGGCGCCCGGCTGCTGCCGCCCATGCCGCCCGGCGTCTCGGACAGCAGCACCTGGGCACCCGACTGGAAGTGGCCGCTGCCGCCCCGGCACCGGCCGAGCGACCCCGGCCCCGACCCCGCCGGATGACAGTTGTCATGCCGGCACCGTTGAACCACTCACACGCGCCCGGTGACGCCTGCGACTACCGGCTCCTGCACCGACACGGGACTCTGGGGACATGACGAATCAGCGGCACAGCACCGACGGCGACACCGACGCGGCCTCCACCGTCGGCGCTCCGGCGCCCGCGGAGGCCGACGCCCCGCTCTCCCCCGAGGAGGAGCGGCGCCGGGAGAAGCAGCGCAAGGAAGAGGAGGCCAGGGAGGCCCTGCGCGCGATCAAGCCCTGGCAGGGCAAGGCGACCCGCCAGGACAAGGCGCTCCTGGTCGCGTTCATCGTCATCCCCGCCGTCTTCCTGTCACTCACCCCGCTCAAGCCGCTGCTGATCGCCGACCACCCGGTGGGGCTGGCCATGCTGACCGGCAGCAACGCCGCCGTCGGTGCCGCGTCCGCCTTCGCGCGGATCGGCGAGATCCCGCTGTGGCTCGTCCTGGTCGCGGGGGTCTTCGGCAAGATCAAGGTCGACTGGCTCTTCTGGTGGCTGGGTCGCCGCTGGGGGCGGGGCATCGTCAACCTCCTCACGCCCAGCGAGCGCGCCCGGCGCCTCGCGGACAAGGTGCGCGACGCGAACCCGTGGTGGATCCGGGCCGCCCTGGTCTTCTCCTACGTCCCCGGCGTCCCCGCCGGACTCGTCCTGGTCGTCGCGGGCTGGACCGGCATGCGGCTGGGGACGTTCATGGCCCTCAACGCGCTGGCCGCCCTGCTGATGACCGGCACCGTCGCCGCCGCGGGCTACGCCGCCGGGCAGGCCGGGGTCGACATCATCCTCGTGGTCGACAGCTACGCCCTCTGGATCACCATCGCCATCATCTTCGCCATGGCGTTCGTGCCGCTGATCCGGCAGAGCATCCGCGCCAAGGCCGAGGAGCGCGCCCGGGCCAAGACCGCGGGGAGCGCCGAGAGCCCGAAGGCCGCGGAGAGCGCGGAGGACACCGAGGCCGCCGAGGGCGCGGAGGCCACCGAGTCCGCCGAGGCCCCGAAGGACGCCGCCGGCGTCAGGGACACCGCAGGGACGGTCTGAAGCGCCGGGACCTGCCCGAGTGGAAAGTCGACCGGATGGTGTCCTCGGTCACACGCCCGGACGGGGCCCGCGGCTAAGCTGGCCTTCGGCAATCCGACACCCCGGGCAAGCCGGCTGCACTGGGTGCGTCACAAACACACTCTGGGAGATCCCGTCATGGGACAACAACACTTCGATCTCGTCGTCCTCGGCGCTGGTCCGGGCGGCTACGTCGCCGCGATCCGCGCGTCCCAGCTCGGCCTCAGGACGGCCGTCATCGAGGAGAAGTACTGGGGCGGGGTCTGCCTCAACGTGGGCTGCATCCCCTCCAAGGCCCTGCTGCGCAACGCCGAGCTCGCCCACCTGTTCGCCCATGACGCCGACTACTTCGGCATCAAGGTCGACGGCAAGGTGGAGTTCGACTACGGCAAGGCCCACAGCCGCAGCCGTGAGGTGGCCGACGGCCGCGTCAAGGGCGTCCACTTCCTCATGAAGAAGAACAAGATCACCGAGATCCACGGGCGCGGCACCTTCACCGACGACCGCACGATCGAGGTCAAGGGCGAGGACGGCGCCACCGAGACCGTCACCTTCGACCACGCGGTGATCGCCACCGGGTCCTCCACCAAGCTGCTGCCGGGCACCTCCCTCTCCGAGCGCGTGGTCACCTACGAGGAGCAGATCCTCAGCGACACCCTGCCGGAGAGCATCGTCATCGCCGGCGCCGGGGCGATCGGGGTCGAGTTCGCCTACGTCCTGGCCAACTACGGCGTCGACGTCACCATCGTGGAGTTCCTCGACCGCCTCGTCCCGCTGGAGGACGAGGAGATCTCCAAGGAACTGGGCAAGGCCTACAAGAAGCTCGGCGTCAAGGTCATGGCCTCCACCCGGGTCGAGTCCGTCGAGGACACCGGCGAGAACGTCCGCGTCACCGTCAAGGGCAAGGACGGGCAGGAGCAGACGCTGGAGGCCGGCAAGCTGCTCCAGGCGATCGGCTTCGCGCCCAACGTCGAGGGCTTCGGCCTGGACCGGACCGGCGTCCGGCTCACCGAGCGCGGCGCGATCGACATCGACTCCCGCGGCCGCACGAGCGTGCCGCACATCTACGCCATCGGCGACGTCACCGCCAAGCTCATGCTCGCGCACACCGCCGAGGCCATGGGCATCGTCGCGGTGGAGACCATCGCGGACGCCGAGACGCAGGAGGTCGACTACCGGTTCATCCCGCGCGCCACCTACTGCCAGCCGCAGATCGCCAGCTTCGGCTACTCCGAGGCCGAGGCCCGCGAGGCCGGGTACGACGTCCAGGTCGCCAAGTTCCCGTTCATGGCCAACGGCAAGTCGCACGGCATCGGCGACACCCGCGGCTTCGTCAAGATCATCTCCGACGGCAAGTACGGCGAGTTCCTGGGCGCCCACATGATCGGCCCGGACGTCACCGAGCTCCTGCCGGAGCTCACGCTGGCCCAGCAGTGGGACCTGACCGTCCACGAGGTGGCGCGCAACATCCACGCCCACCCCACGCTCAGCGAGGCGGTCAAGGAGGCCGTCCACGGTCTGGCCGGGCACATGATCAACTTCTAGTCGGCCGGGGAGCGGACGGGGAGCGGACGCCCGTCGGTGGGACCGCGGGGAACTTGCTAAGTTGCCCTGTGTCCCCCGCCGGAAGCCCTCCCCCGTCCGGCCCTCCCCGAACCGAAGGCCACCCATGCGACTCATCCCGTCCAAGCCCCTGTCGTGCCTGGGCACGGCCGTCGCCGCCGTCGTCATCGGTGGCTTCGTCCTCGTCGGCTGCGACGTCGTCGACCTCGACGAGTTCGACGGTGTCGACCTGGGCCTGCCCACCGGACAGGACGAGGAGTCGCCGGACGCCGACCCCAGTGCCGCCCCCTCCCCCGAGGAGGAGGCGGCGGGCGCCTACGGACTGCCGGCGTCGTGCGAGGCGGCCGGAGCCGCCGAGGTCGTCGGCGACCTGGCCCCCGGTCCCGTCCTCACCGAGGACTCGGGCGCCGTGGAGGGGATCGACGACGCCGAGCAGCTCACGTGCTCCTTCAGCGACGGGAGCACCGGGCCGGGCACTCCCGTGTTCACCCTGGTGTTCACCTCCAACGCCGACCCCAGCGCCAACCCGGACGTGGTCCAGGTGCCCGGCGCGGAGGCGGAGATGAACTGGGAGGTGGACGTCGACGTGGACGTGGACACCTACCAGAACGAGGACACCGACGAGCTGGGCGGCGACCTGGAGTACGTGGGCACCGTCGACGGCTCCAGCCGCCAGCTCTTCCTGTCCCTGCCCGGCGACTTCTACGTGGCCGCGATCGCCTTCGGCGAGGACGTCGCCCGCGAGGACCTGGAGCGGGTGGTCATGACGGCCGCCGAACGCGTGCGCAACTGAGTCACGGCCCGGCGCTCCCCGCGGAGGCCGACGGACGACGAAGGGGCCGGTTCAGTGAACCGGCCCCTTCGCTCATGTCCGTCAGTACTCGACGGGGATCTCCTCGAACTCGCCGAACGGTCCGGCGCGCAGGGTCAGCTCCTCCACGTCGACCGGGGGCGCGGGGTAGACCGCGACCAGGTCGTAGGTGTTGCCGGGCTGAAGCATGTGCACCTCCTCGGCGAAGCTGCTGTAGCGGCCCTCGCCGAAGTCCATCTGCGCCACGTACCGCACCAGCCCGTCCTCCGGCTCCAGGAGCTGGAAGCCGCCGAGCGTGCCCTTGTTGAACTGCTCCGGCCCGCCGGCCTGGATCGCTTCGGTACCGCCCAGCTCCGGCACGAGCGGCTCGTCGGTGGTGTTGGTGAAGGCCACCGTGCCGATCACGTAGGCGCCGTCGCGGCGCAGCGGGTAGATCTCCAGGCGCACGCCGTCGAGCTCGCCCTCGGCCACGACCGACCCGGGGTCGTCGCTGTAGGGCGCGGGCCAGGTGACGTTGCGCTGGGCGGCGCCCAGCCCGTCGTCGTCGTAGTCCTCCTCCTCGGTGGCCTCGACCGTGTCGTCGAAGACGTAGGAGAACTCCACGCGGCGGTTGCGGGCACGGGCCTGCTCGTCGTCCGGGCCGCCCTCGCGGGCGACCGGCTCGTCCATGCCCCGGCCCTCGACCTCCAGGGTGTACCCCGTACCGATCTCCTCCGCGAGCAGGTCGCGCACGCTCTCCGCGCGCTCCACCGAGAGGTTGTCGTTGTAGGAGGCCGACCCGATGCCGTCGGTGTGCCCGATGACGGTGATGGTCGGGTCCTCGGGGTCGACGTTGGTCGCCAGCGTGGTGGCCGCGCGGCGCACGACCTCCTCGGCCTCCTCCGTCAGGGAGGCCTCGTCGAAGGCGAACATCACGTCGGAGTGCAGTGAGATGATCTCGCGGTCGCCGTCACGGGTGGTGGAGGCGATCTCGGAGTCGACGAAGCTCTGTACCCAGCCCTCGTCGGCGAGCGCGTCCTCCTCCGGCCGCCGGTTGGCGAAGGTCAGGTTCTCGCCCGAGGGCGGGGGGTCGTCGAGGGTGAGGTGGTCGGGCCCGTTGGGGTTCTCCGGGGCCGGGGTCTCCTCCTCGACGTCCTGGACGGGGATGCCGGTCATGGCACCCAGGCCGCTGCCGACGAAGGTCACCTGGGCCGTCTCGTCGGGCAGCCGCGGGAAGTAGCGGACGTACTCGTTGGTGACACCGTCGTGCACGGGGTAGAGGCCGTCCTGGTTGGGGCTCTCCGATCCGTACTTCAGGCCGTCCTCGTCCAGGAACTGCCGGTACACACGGCCCGTGAGCGGGTCCACGAGGGTGTGGGCCATGCTCAGGTTCCGGTTGGGACCGGAGAAGTCACCGAGGTAGGTCACCTCGTAGCGCATGACCGTGTACTCGTCGGTCCGCTCCAGGCCGGTGACGGCGAAGCGCATCTCGGTGTCCTGGCCGGTGTCCTGGAAGATCCGGCCCTCACGGACGTAGGGGAACTCCTCGCGGACCTCGGGCGGACCGGACGCGTCTCCGAAGGTCTCCGACCACCAGTCGGACAGGTCTTCGGTGACGGTGCAGCCGGTGAGCAGGAGGCTGCCCGAGACCAACAGCGCGACCACGGTGAGGGGCGACTTCCGCGCCATGTGGGGGAACTCCGATCGTTGACAGGGCGTACGGGCAACATCCTCCAGCACTCACGGAGTCGAACCGACCGGAGGGCGGACGAGTCGGGGCGAACCCTATCGGAAGGGGTGGTGCCCGGCGTCGGCGCGCGGACCCGGCGGAAAAAAGATCGGGATCCGGCCAATCCGCTGCACGGACCGTGGCGAATACCTCACGTGAACACCGAGGGACGCGGGGAGACCACCCCGCCACGTGACAGGCGACGGATCGTCGCCGGGTCGGTGATCGGCCTGCTCTCCGTCGGCGCCGCTCTGGGCGCCGCCGAGCTCGCGGCCGGGCTGACCGGGTCCGTGTCCCCCGTGGTGGCCGTCGGCGACGTGGTCGTGGACGCCACCCCCGCGCCGCTGATGGAACTGGCGATCGCGCTCTTCGGGACGGCCGACAAGCTCGTGCTCGTCACCGGAATCGCCGCCGTCCTCTTCGTGGCCGGTGCCTCGCTCGGAGTCATCGCGCTCCGATGCCCGGCGCTGGGCTACGCGGGGCTGGCGGTGTTCGCGGCGGCCGGCCTGGCCGCCGTGCTCCTGCGCCGGGCCGACGACCCGTGGGCCGCCGCCCCGGTCCTCGCCGGCGCCGGCGCGGGGGTCCTCGCACTCGCGCTCCTGTTGAGGAGCGCCCGGACGGTCCACGGACCGGGGAGGAAGGGGAGGCCGCAGGCGCCGGCGGACGCGGAGGCCGCTCCCGCTCAGGCGGGATCCGGCCAGGGCCCGGGCAGACGCGGTTTCGTACTGACCGCGACAGGCGTCCTGGTCGGCTCGGCGACCGCCGGTGCCGTCGGCCGTCTGCTCCCGAACGTGCTGGGCGGGGCCGGCGCGCGGTCGGCACTCGCCCTGCCGGCCCCGGCCGAGCCCCTGCCGGCCCTGCCCTCGGGAGTCGACCTCGGTGTCCCGGGCCTGACCCCCTTCAGCACCCCCAACGCCGACTTCTACCGGATCGACACCGCCCTCACCATCCCCCGCCTGGACTCGACCCGCTGGCGCCTGCGGGTGCACGGCATGGTCGACGAGCCCTTCGAGATCGACATGGACGAGCTGCTCGCCCTGCCGCTGGTCGAGGCCGACATCACGATGACCTGCGTGTCCAACCAGGTCGGCGGCGATCTGGCGGGCAACAGCCGGTGGCTGGGCTTCCCGCTGGCCGACCTGCTGCGCCGGGCCGGCGTCCAGTCGGGCGCCGACCAGATCCTCAGCACCTCCGACGACGGGTGGACCTGCGGGACGCCCACCGAGGTGGTCATGGACGGACGCGACGCCCTGCTGGCCGTGGGCATGGGCGGGGAGCCCCTGCCCCACGTCAACGGCTACCCCGCACGGATGGTCGTCCCCGGGCTCTACGGCTTCGTCAGCGCGACCAAGTGGGTCACTGACATCAAGCTCACCCGGTTCGCGGACGAGCAGGCCTACTGGGCGCAGCGCGGCTGGGCGGTCCGGGCACCCGTCAAGGTGATGTCCCGGGTGGACGTCCCCGCCCCTCTGGGGCGCGTGCCCTCCGGAGACGTCGTGCTCGCGGGAGTGGCCTGGGCCCAGCACCGCGGGGTGGACGCCGTCGAGGTGCGCGTGGACGACGGCGAGTGGTGGGAGGCCGAACTCGCCCAGGTCCCGGGCATCGACACCTGGACCCAGTGGGTCGCCGAGACCGCGCTCGACCCCGGCCTGCACACGGTCGAGGTCCGGGCCACCGACGCCACGGGCCGCACACAGACCTCGGAGCGAACCGAGACCGTCCCCGACGGAGCCTCCGGTTGGCACCGCATCCGATTCACCGCCGAATAAGGCGATTCCAGACCCGCCACACCGGTGGTCCTGATAGTTGAACAAGTTGAAGGAGAGAACCATGATTCACAAGAACACTCTCACCGTGACCGCCGCCGCTGCCGCCCTCGCGTTCGGTCTGACCGCCTGTGGAGGTATGAGCGATGAGGACGCCGACGCGTCCGCGGAGAACACCAGCACCGAGGAGACCACGGGCGCGGAGGAGACCGAGGCCGAGGGCACCACGGAGACCGCGGGCGAGAACTTCGGTCCCGGCTGCGCCGCGGTCCCCGAGGACGGAGAGGGCAGCTTCGAGGGGATGGCCGATGACCCGGTGGCGACCGCCGCGTCCAACAACCCCGCGCTGTCCACGCTCGTGACCGCCGTGGGAGAGGCCGACCTGGGCGACACGCTCAACTCCGCGGAGGACATCACCGTCTTCGCGCCGGCCAACGACGCCTTCGAGAAGATCCCGCAGGAGGACCTCGACGCACTGCTGGCCGACCAGGAGCAGCTGACCGAGGTGCTGACCTACCACGTCGTCGAGGGCCGCCAGGCGCCCGCCGACCTGGAGGACGGCACGTTCACGTCCCTGCAGGGAGGAGAGGTCACCACGGAGGGCTCCGGCGAGGAGTTCACCGTGAACGGCGACTCCGCGGTGATCTGCGGCAACGTGCAGACCGCCAACGCCACCGTCTACATCGTCGACACCGTGCTCATGCCGGAGTAGGCGCCACGGCCCCCGGGCCGCCCGAGCGTTGAGGCCGGGCGGTCCGGGACCAACGTGTCTCGCGCGGCGCCCCCTGGGCGCCACGCGAGGGGTGGGGGCCTCCACCCTCAACGGAGAGAGCCTTCGGCTCCCGTTCTTCCCGGAACCGACGAGGAAGTGTACAGATGGACGAGGACGCCGCTGCGGTGCCGCCGCACGAGGTCGGGGCGCGACCGGCGGTCCCCGCCGCTCGCCGGCTCGGCGAACTGCTGCGCGAGGTGGCCCGGGGGGACGAGCGCGCCTTCGGGGAGGTGTACGACCTGGTGAGCCCCACCGTGTACGGCCTGGTGCGCCGCATCCTGCGCGACCCCGCGCAGTCGGAGGAGGTGGCCCAGGAGGTCCTCGTCGAGGTGTGGCGGTCCGCGTGCCGCTACGACGAGCGCCGGGGCACGCCCCAGGCCTGGGTGATGACGCTCGCCCACCGCCGGGCCGTGGACCGCGTGCGCTCCGAGCAGGCCGCGACCGACCGGGAGGCCCGCGCGGCCGCCTCGGACACGCGGCGGCCCTACGACGAGGTCGCCGAGGAGGTCACCGACCGGATGGAGAGCGAGCGTGTACGCCGATGTCTGGACACGCTCACCGAACTGCAGTGCGAGTCGGTCCGGCTCGCCTACTACGGCGGCTACACCTACCGTGAGGTGGCCCGGCTGCTGACCACCCCGCTGGGAACCATCAAGACACGCATGCGCGACGGGCTGATCAGGCTCCGGGACTGTTTGGGGGTGGAGTGGTGAGAAGGACGCTGAGTCAAGACCAGCACACGCTGGCGGGCGCCTACGCCCTGCATTCCCTGGCGCCGTCCGAGGCGGTCCGTTTCGAGGACCACCTGGCCGGCTGTGACTCCTGCCGACAGGAGGTCCGCGGGTTCTCCGAGACCGCCGCCCGGCTCGCCGCGGCCACCGCGCGTACGCCGCCCGCCGGACTGCGTGAGCGGGTGCTGGCCGACGTGGCCCGGACGCGGCAGCTCGCCCCGGCGCCCGAGCGCCTGCCCGAGCCCCGCCGCCGGTGGGGATGGGGGCTGGGACTCGTCCTGGCGGCCTGCCTCGCGGTGGTCGTCGCCGTGGGCGCCGTCGCCGTCGACCAGGTCCGCCAGGTACGGGAGCTGCGCGCGAACGAGCAGCGGATCGCCGCCGTGCTCGCCGCCCCGGACGCGGCCTACACCGCGGCGGAGCCGGTGGAGGGTGTGACCGTGTCGCTGGTGTACTCCGAGAGCGAGGGCCGCCTGGTCTTCAGCTCGTACGGTCTGACCGACCTGGAGGACGAGGACTACCAGCTGTGGCTCACCCGTGACGACGGCACCGTGACCTCGGCCGGCGTCCTGTCCGTCCACGACTCCGGCGTCGCCGATCCGCTCCTGGCCTCGGTCGAGGAGGGCCGGACCAGCGGTGTCGCGGTCACGGTGGAGCCGGCCGGCGGCTCCGAGCAGCCCACCGCGGACCCCATGATGGCCATGCCCCTGGAGAGCTGAGACCCGACCGCCCCGTCTCCCCGGGGCCGGACCGCCCTTGACCCGCGGTCCGGTCCCGGGGTCTTCGCGTCCCCGGGGATCCTCGCGTCAGGCGACGGCCACGTCCTCGGGGCGGGGCAGGTCGCGCATGACGGGCGAGAGGCTGAACAGCGCGGCCAGCCCGGAGATCAGCGCCATCATCAGGAAGACCCAGGTGGGCCCGGCGTGGTCGAAGACGATCCCGATGCCGAGGATGCCGATCGGCTGGGAGACCAGGGACATGAACATCACGGCGCCCAGCACCCGCCCCTGGTATCCGTCGGTGACGGAGGCGGCGACGTAGCCGTAGAAGACCGCGTTGACGCACGGGACGGTCGCGAAGACGCAGCCGACCAGGAGCCCGAGGGAGAGCACGTTGGGGGCCACGGCCAGTCCGAGGCCGCAGATCGGCGCGGACCACGCCGCCACGAGGAAGGTGGTCGTGGGGCGGACCCAGCGGACGACCGCCCCGGCCGCGAGGGAGCCCAGCAGGCCGCCGGTGCCGGCCACGGACACCGTCAGGCCGATCTCGACGTTGGAGGCGCCCTGCTGGTCGGCGGTGGCGATGATGGCCAGGAACGCACCGGTATGCGTGAAGGCGACGTTGAACACCACGATCCACAGCATCATCGGGCGGAGGATGGGGTGTTTGGCCAGCACCGCGAACCCGCCGACGGCCCCCCGCAGGGTCCACCGCCCCCGGGGCTCGTGCGCGATCGCCTGCATGGGGCGCCGGATGCACAGGACGAGTCCGGCCGAGACCAGGTAGGTGAGGGCCTCGCCCGCGAAGGGGAAGGCGCGGCCGAGGCCGAACAGGAAGCCGGCCAGGGGCGCGCCGAGCGCGGTGGTGGTGAAGAAGCGGATCTGGTTCTGCGCGGCCGCGTCGGCCACCTGGGCGGGCGGCACCAGCTGCTTGATGGCGGCCATCGCGACCGGGTTGGACACGCCCATCAGCGCCGACGAGCACACCGCGACGGCCACGACCGCGAGCGGGGTGGCCTCGCCCACGAGGAGGAAGACGGCGAATCCGGCGAGCAGGAGGAGCCGGCCGAGGTCACAGCAGAGCAGGACCACGCGGCGGTTGACGCGGTCGGCGAGGGAACCGCCGACCACCGCGGCGACCATGGCGGTGGCGACCTGGGCCGCCCCGATGGCGCCGGCCTGGGCGGCCGATCCCGCCAGGAGGAGGGTCAGGAGGGGGTAGGCGACCTCGCCGCTCTCCTTGCCGAGCCCGGCGAAGAAGCGGCTGGTCCACAGGGCCTGGAAGTCCCGGTTGCGGATGAGGGGGACGAACTCCTCGGCGCCGCCGATCGGGGGCACCCGTCCGGGTGGCCGGGACGAGTGCTCCCGCTCCGACGTCATCGCGATCGTTCCCCTCGGGTCCCCGTGGACGGCGGGGGAACCACGGCTCCGGCCCGGACTGGTGGTCGTGTGCCCGTGGGAACCGTGTGGCACCGGTGCCCCCGTGGGCCGTGGGGGGTCAGGGGACCGACCCGGAGACCCCGGCGAGGGACCGGTCCGGGGGTTTCGTAGTCATGACGCCATTATGCGCGCATTGCCCATATTGGCGAGTATTTGTCACGCGTGTCCGGCGTGCTCGGGCCGCCTACCACGCGCTCCTGCGCACGTGCGTGACCGTCACCACGCCCGGCCCGTGGCCGCGTCCGGGCGGGGTCACCACGCCCGGTTCGCGGCCCCGTCCCGGCGGGGTCCACGGGCGTCCGAGCGCGGCCGCACGGCGGCGGCCTCCTCGATGCTGCGCGGCGAGCGCTCCACGTAGGCCACGACGGTCGCGACCGCCAGCGATCCCCCGGCGACGAGCACGTAGGACGCGGTCCAGCCGCCGGTCATCTCCCCGAGCAGGCCGAACAGGAGCGGGCCGCCCAGCGCGATGCCGCTGCCCGCCCCCTGGACGAAGCCCGACAGCGACGCCGAGCCCCGGGCCGTGGTGCTGCGGGCGTTGATCATGGTCATCATGACCACGAACAGGCCGGTGCCCAGACCCAGGAAGACCGCCCAGAGCGGGGCCAGCGCCTGGGGCGCGAGCGCGATCCCCAGGTAGCCCACGAGGTAGCCCGCGATCCCGAACGCGACGATCGGGAAGGTGTTGGCGGCCCGGACGGTGAGCGTGGGCGCCACCAGACCGAACATCAGGCTCGACGCCACCATCAGCGACACCATGCTCCCGGAGAACGCCCCGGAGTGGCCGGCGTCGGCCAGCAGCGTCGGCAGCCACGTGAACAGGGTGAAGACGTTCCAGGTCACCATCCCGAAGAGCACGGCCATGCGCCAGGCCATGCCCACCCGCCAGACCGGGCGCGCCGGCGGCGGGGGACCCGCGGGCACGGCCGCCCTCGGTCCGGTGCCACCGCCGGGCCGGCGCCACTGCAGGGCCCAGAGACCGGCGGCGACCAGGGCGAGCAGGGACCAGGCCCCGAGGGCGAAGCGCCACCCGGCCACCTCGGCCAGCGGAACGGCGACCAGCGGCGGGAAGAGGGCGCCCAGGTGGATCGCGACCATCTGGACGGTGCTCAGGGCGGCCAGCCGGTCGGGGAAGTACTGCTTGATCAGCGGCGGCACCACGACATTGCCCAGAGCGGCGCCGGTCAGGGCGATCGCGGTGAGCAGCAGCAGGGTGCCGGTGTCGGGGGCGAAGGCGCGGGCCAGCTGCCCGACGGCGGCCAGCAGCATGCTGAGCACGGCGGTGGCCTCGGCGCCCAGTCGGCGCATGACGGCGGGGGTGGCCAGGCCGAACAGCGCGAAGGCGACCAGCGGCAGCGCGCCGAAGAGGCCCACGACGGCGGTCGTGAAGCCGAAGTCCGCCCCGATCGTGGTCAACAGGGGCGACAGGGAGGTCACCACCAGGCGCAGGTTCAGTGCCGCGCAGGTGATGGCCGCCAGGGCCAGGAGGCGGCCCCTCAGTACTGGGGCTCCGGTGGGAGCCGTGGTGTCCGGCCGGGCCGACGGTCGGTCGGGGCGGGCCAGGAGGGAGGAAGGTCTCATAACGGCGACGGACGTCCCTTGGTTCTGCGGTGATGCGTCGTCGCATCGGAGCGGGGCCGTCGGCGGGCGACAGTGCCTGCCGCGGAAGGATCTTCTTCCGGGCGAGCCAAGTACGACCTTTTCGCCTAAAGGTTAACCAGACTCCGAGCTTCTCGACAACTTTCCGTATTTAATACGGATATGATGCGCACATGGCTGATCTTGACGAACTTGATACGGCGATCCTGGCCGAACTCCAGTCGGACGCACGAAAAACCAACCGCGACGTGGCCGCCGCGGTGGGCGCTTCGCCCACCACGACCCTCGATCGGACCCGCGCACTGCGGGAAAAGGGTGTGATTCGCGGCTCACTCCTGGACGTGGACCTGGACCTCATCGGCCGCCCGGTCCAGGCGCTCATCACCGTGAGCGTCGTGAAGCCCTCCCGGCACAACATCGAGGCCTTCCGCGACTGGGTCCGCTCGCTTCCGGACACGCTGTCGGTCTTCGTCACCTCGGGCAGCGAGGACTTCCTGATCCACGTGGCCCTGCCGGACAACAACAGCCTGTACGCGTTCGTGATCGACAAGCTGACCGAGCGCCCCGAGGTCGCCGACGTGCGCGCCTCGATCGTCTACGAGCACCTGCGCAACGACCGCATCACGCCGACCAACGCGCACGGCCGCCGCCGAGCCTGACCCCGGCCGCCGGCCGGGCGCGGGCGGGGCACGCCCACCGGCCGGGCGCACCGGGGCGCCCTCCGGGTCGGCCGGGCCGCCCCGGCCGACCCGGAGGGCCGTGGGCTCGCCCTCCGACCCGACGCGCCCCGCCACCCCGGCCCGAGCACCGTTCTGGTCGGGGCCTTAGGCTGACCCGTGTGACACAGGTCTCACCCGCGCCCGGGTCCGACGAAGCCGCCGCCGTCCGCGCGTCATGGCGTTCACTCGGACTGCCGGGCCTCATCGACGTCCACACCCACTTCATGCCCGACAACGTCCTCCGCAAGGTCTGGGCGTACTTCGACGCCCTCGGGGAGGGCGTCTGGCCCATCACCTACCGGGGCACCCAGGACGAGCGCGTGGCCCTGCTGCGCGACTTCGGCGTCGTCCGCCACACCGCCCTGTCCTACCCGCACCGGACCGGCATGGCCCGCTGGCTCAACGACTGGGCCGCCGACTACGCCGCCCACCACCCGGACTGCCTGCGCAGCGCCACCTTCTACCCCGAACCCGACGCCAAGGAGTACGTGGCCGAGGCGATCGGCACGGGCGCACGCGTGTTCAAGGCCCACCTGCAGGTCGGCGCCTACGACCCCCGCGACCCGTGGCTGGCCGACGTGTGGGGCGCCCTGGCCGACTCCGGCACCCCCGTGGTGGTCCACTGCGCCTCCGGCCCCCTGCCCGGCCCCTTCACCGGCCCCGGGCCCATCGCCGAGGTCCTGCGCGCCCACCCCGACCTCACCCTGGTCGTCGCGCACGCCGGGGCGCCCGAGTACACCGACTTCCTGGACCTGGCCGAACGCCACGAGCGGGTCCACCTGGACACCACCATGGCCTTCACGGCCTACACCGAACGCCACTCCCCGTTCCCCGCCGCGGAGCTCCCGCGCCTGCGCGCCCTGGGCGACCGTGTGCTGCTGGGCAGCGACTTCCCGAACATCCCCTACCCCTACCTCGACCAGATCCGGGCCCTGGAGGACCTCGGCCTGGGACCCGACTGGCTGCGAGCCGTCCTGTACGGCAACGCGGCCCGGCTGTTCGAGCTCTGAACCACCGCCGACGCAGAGAGAAGACGGATGGAACTCGCACTCACCCCCCTGGACTTCGCCCGCCGTGCGCGCCGCCTGTACCGCGACCGCGAGGCGGTGGTCGACCGGGGGCTCCGCCTGACCTACGAGGAGTTCTTCGACCGCTGCGACCGCTGGTCCTCGGTCCTGGCCGGCATGGGCGTGACGACCGGCGACCGCGTCGCCTACATCGCGCCGAACACGCACGCCCAGCTGGAGTCCTTCTACGCGGTACC
The DNA here is from genome assembly GCF_003634495.1 of Nocardiopsis sp. Huas11. Taxonomy (GTDB): domain Bacteria; phylum Actinomycetota; class Actinomycetes; order Streptosporangiales; family Streptosporangiaceae; genus Nocardiopsis. The sequence goes on from NZ_RBKY01000001.1 coordinate 2,233,307, forward strand.
CCAGCTGGGCGCCGTCCTGGTCCCCGTCAACTTCCGGCTGGCCGCCGACGACTTCGTCTACATCGTCAACCACTCCGGCGCGAAGGTCCTGTGCGTGCACGCCGACCAGATCGACACCGTCGACGGGGTGCGCGACCGCATGCCCGGCGTGGAGCGGTTCGTCGCCCTGGAGGGGGCGCGTCCGGGCTGGGAGGACTACGAGGCCCTCCTCGCCGACGCCGCGCCCGACTTCCCGCGCGCGGAGATCGACGAGAACCAGCTGCTGACGATCAACTACACGTCCGGGACGACCGCGCGTCCCAAGGGCGTGATGATCACCCACCGCAACGCCTACATGAACACCGTCGGCGTCCTGACCCACCTGCGGATCGAGGTCGGCGAGCGGTACCTGTGGACCCTGCCGATGTTCCACGCCAACGGCTGGACCTACACCTGGACCGTGACCGCGGCCGGCGCGACGCACGTGTGCCTGCCCGCCATGGACCCGGCCGCGGTGTACGAGCTGGTGCGCTCCGAGGGCGTGACCTGGATGTGCGCGGCCCCCACCGTCCTGATCATGCTCTCCAACACGCCGCAGGACGTCCGCGGCGACGTCCCGCCGGGCGTGAACGTGGTGACCGCGGGCGCCTCACCGGCGGCCGACACCATCGAGCGCCTGGAGGACGGGCTGGGATGGACGGTGACCCAGGTCTACGGTCTGACCGAGACCGCGCCCTTCATCACCGTGTGCGAGCCCCGTCCCGAGCACGCTTCACTGGGCACGCGCGAGCGCGCCGCCGTCAAGGCCCGCCAGGGCGTGGAGCTCATCACCTCCGGCGAGCTGCGGGTGGTCGACGGATCCGGCGCCGAGGTGCCCTGGGACGGCACGACCGTCGGCGAGATCACGGTCCGCGGGAACGTCGTCATGCGCGGCTACTACAACGATCCCGAGGCCACCGAGCAGGTCATGCGGGGCGGCTGGTTCCACACCGGCGACGCCGCCGTCACCCACCCCGACGGCTACGTGGAGATCCAGGACCGGATCAAGGACGTGATCATCTCCGGTGGGGAGAACATCTCGTCGGTGGAGGTGGAGGGGGTCCTGCTGCGGCACCCGGCCGTGCTGGAGGCGGCGGTGGTCGGCGTGCCCCACGAGCGCTGGGGCGAGACCCCGCGCGCCTCCGTGGTGCTCCGGGACGGGGCCGCGGCCACCGAGCGGGACCTGATCGCGTTCGCGCGCGAGAACATGGCGCACTTCAAGGCGCCCACACAGGTGGAGTTCGTTGCGCAGCTGCCCAAGACCGCCACCGGCAAGATCCAGAAGTACGTCCTGCGCGGCGGGGCCTCCGCGGTGTCGCGACAGTAGCGGCAGCGGCGGCGGGCGCGGCGCGGCCGGTGCCCTCCTCCCGGAGCGGGAGGAGGGCACCGCCGGTCACATCGGGGACGGCTTGAGCAGCACGAACACGTTGCCGTCGGGGTCGGCGCAGGTGGACAGGCGCCCGACCCCGGGCACGTCCTCCGGTCCCATGAACACCTGGCCGCCGCTCGCGGAGACCTTGGGCGTGAGCGTGTCGGGGTCCTCGGTGTGGAACACGGGGTGCCAGTCACCGCCGCCGCCCATCGGCGCCAGCATCTCGGGTTCGGCCTGCATCAGGCCGCCGTGCATGCGCTCCTCGCCCTGGCCCTCGGGGCTGACGGTCGTGTACGCGCCGACGTCCCCCGGCATGCTGAAGGGCGTGAAGTTCCACCGGAACAGGTCGCCGTAGAACTTCTTCGCGCCCTCCGCGTCAGGGGTCCACAGCTCCACCCACATCAGGGAACCGGGCTCGTCGGCGACCTCCATGCCGGGGAAGGACAGCGGCTGCCAGGTCGCGAACTCCACCCCCTGGGGGTCGCTGAAGTGCGACATGACGCCCAGGCCCATGACGTCCATCGCCTCGAGGTGGACGGTGCCGCCGAGCGCGGCCACGGACGCGGCCGTGGCCTGGGCGTCGTCGGTCTTGTAGTAGATCGTCCACGACGGCGACTGCCCCTCCTCCATGAGCGGCCCGGCTCCGCCGACGGCCCTGCCACCGGACCTGAGCATCATGTAGCCGCCGGTGTCGGGGCCCGCGGACTCGGCCTCCCAGCCGAACAGGCCGTGGTAGAAGTCCAGCGACCTCTGGAGGTCGGACGCGCTGAGCTCCATCCAGCAGGGTGAGCCCGGAACGAAGTCGGTGGTGATCATGAGGGTCCCCTCAATGGAATGTGATGTACACCACCTCAGAGTCTGTCCCGGGAGTACGACAAGGCAGGCCCCCCGCACGGCAAAGATCACGCAACCGCGCGAGGGCGCCCGCACCGCTTCCGCCGGTCGCGGAGGAGGCAGAATACGCGTCGAAGGCCGGCGCGTGACCGGCCGTTCGAGAGGCGGACCGTGACACAGCGACAGACCGGGCGGCGCGTGGGCCGGCCACGCGCCGCCGGCACGTCCCCGACCGGGGGCGACAGCACCGAGGACGTCCTGCGGGCGGCGGCCGAGCTGTTCACGTCCCAGGGGTTCTCCGCCACCAGTACGCGCGCCGTCGCCGAGCGCGCGGGCCTGCGCCAGGCCTCGCTGTACCACCTGTTCGCCAACAAGGACGCGATCCTGGCCCGGCTGCTGGAGGGCACGGTCGGCCCGTCGCTGACCGTGGCCCAGCGGCTGGAGCGCCACCCCGCGCCCGCCCCGGTACGGCTGTGGGCGCTGTGCCGGGCCGACGTCGAACTGCTGTGCTCCGGCCCCTACAACGTGGGCGCGCTCTACCTGTCCCCCGAGGTGGGACGGGGCCGCTTCGAGGACTTCCACGCGCGACGCGACGCCCTGCGCGACCACTACGCCCGGCTGGTGGCGCAGGCGGCCCCGGAAGCGGACGGCCGCTCCCTGCCCGACCTGGTCTTCGGGCTGGTGGAGAGCGTGATCCTGCGCCGGGGCGGCGCCGCCTCGCTGGACGGACACACGGCCGCCGCCGAGGTCGCCGACGGCGCGCTGCGGCTGCTGGGGACATCGGAGTCCGCGCTGGCCGGCGTCCGCGCCGCGGGGCTGGAGCTGTACCGCGCCACCCGGGGGTGAGCCCGGTCCGGCCCGCGCGATCCGAGCGTGGCGTGCCGCCCCGGGCGGGGACCAACGCGTAAGGTGTCGGTGCCACCGCGCACAGCGATGACTTCGGTGTTGCACGCCTCGACCGAAGGGCCAGGCCATGACCTCGGAACCCGCGCAGTCCGCCAACCCGCTCGCCGCACTGATCGCGGGCATCTTCCTGACCGTGTGCTGCAACCCTGTGGTCGGCATCGTCATGATCGTGCTGGCCGCCATGGCCCTGAACAAGACCGACGACTCGCGCGCGGAGGCCAGGCTCACGCGCGCCGCGTGGATCGCCTTCGGCATCGGTGTGGCCATCACGATCGCCATCGCCGCGGTCGCCTTCCTCCTCGGGCTCGTACCCGGCATGGAGACCTACCTCTAGGAAGCCCACCTTCGCGGAAGCGGAACGGCGTGCGGGGCACGGTGCGCGGGGCACGACCCGGCCGCGGCGGTCCCGCGCGCGCGGGCGCCGACGCCCTGGTGGAGCATGGGAGCGCCCGGAACCGACCCGTGCGTCCCCTCCCGAGGAAGCGAACCGATGTCCACCGCACCCACCATCGACCTCACCACCTCCGGTGCCACCGCCACCCTGCGCATCGACCACCAGCGGCGCAAGAACGCGATGACCGCGCACATGTGGAGCCTGCTGCCCCGGCTGCTGGAGTCCCTGGCGCACGACCCCGACATCCGGGTGGTGGTCCTGACCGGTGCGGGACCGGACTTCTGCGCGGGCGCCGACATCACCGAGCTCACCGCGGGCGCCGACGACGTCGAGAAGGCCGGGGCGCGCGTGCTGGACGACCGCCTCGCCGAGGCCGCGGGCACGGCCCTCGCAGCCTTCCCCAAGCCGACCATCGCCATGGTCGACGGCCTGTGCGTGGGCGGCGGCTGCCTGCTCGCGACCGCCTGCGACCTGCGCGTGGGCACGCCGCGCACCCGCGTGGGCATCCCCGCGGCCAAGCTCGGGGTGGTCTACCCCGCCTCGTCCCTGCGGCGGATCGTCGCCCTGGCCGGACCGTCCACCGCCAAACGCCTGCTCTTCACCGCCGACCTCCTCGGGGCCGAGGAGGCGCTGCGCACCGGGCTGCTCGACGAGGTGGTGCCCGAGTCCGAACTCGCCCACCGCGTCACCGCGCTCGCCGCCACCATCGGCGACCGCTCCCAGGTGAGCGTGCGCGCCGCCAAGGACCTCGTCGACGCGATCGGCGCGGGCGCGCTCACGCCCGAGCTCGTCCAGGGCTGGGATGAGGAGGCCGCGCGCAGCGGAGACCTGCACGAGGGCATCTCCGCGTTCCTGGAGCGGCGCCCGGCGCGGTTCACCGCCCCGCGGTCCTGATGCCGGGAACCGGGGACCGGGGCGCCCGGGTCCCCGCGGCGCCCTACCGGCGCCGCAGACGCCGGTCGGTCAGCGCCGGCGGCTCGTAGAAGACCATGTCGCGGCTGACGTCGGTCCCCGGCGGGACGATCTCGTCGATCCGGTCCAGCACGTCCGCGCCCAGTCGGACGTCCGCGCCCGCCACCAGGTCCGTCAACTGCTCGTGCGTGCGCGGGCCGATGAGCACGGAGGTCACGGCCGGGTGCTCGCGCACGAACGCCGTCGCCAGGTGGGGCAGGGTCAGTTCCGCGTCGGCGGCGACCCCGTGCAGCCGCTCCACCGCGGCGAGCTTGGCGGCGTTGGCGGGCACGGCCGGGTCGAACATCGGGGCCAGCACCGCGCCGCGGTGCGCGGTGGAGGGGTCGGCTCCGCCCGGCCCGCCGTAGCGGCCCGACAGCCATCCGGCACTCAACGGACTCCACGTCAGCACCCCCATCCCGTACCGCGCCGCGGTGGGGAGGACGTCCCGCTCGATACCCCGCGCCAGGAGGGAGTACGGCGGCTGCTCGCTGCGCGGGCGCACGTGCCCGCGCTCCGCGGCCGCCCACTGCGCCTCCACGATCTCCTCCGCCGGGAACGCCGACGTGCCGATCGCGCGTACCTTCCCCGAGCGCACCAGGTCCGACAGCGCCGACAGCGTCTCGTCGATGTCGGTGCGGGGGTCCGGCCGGTGCACCTGGTACAGGTCGATCCAGTCCGTGTCCAGGCGCCGCAGGCTGTCCTCGACCGCGCGGACGATCCACCGCCGGGAGTTGCCCCGGTCGTTGGGGTCCGAGCCCATCGGATGGTGGAACTTGGTCGCCAGGACCACGTCGTCCCGCCGCCCCTTGAGCGCCCGGCCGACGATGCGCTCGGACTCTCCCCCGGAGTACATGTCCGCGGTGTCCACGAGGTTGATCCCCGCGTCCAGCGCGGTGTGCACCATCCGGACCGCGTCGTCGTGGTCGGTGTTCCCCCAGGCCCCGAGCATCATCGTGCCGAGGGCGTACTCGCTGACCGAGATCCCCGTCCGGCCGAGTGCGCGCCGTTCCATGTCGTTCCCCTCGTCGCGGTGTCCGTGCGGGCACCACTGTGGCCGGGCGGTCGGGACCGGACCAGGCCCGCCGCAACCGGGGTCTGGCAGTACCAGGACGGCCCGGTGGATACTGGGGCCCATGGTGAACGCGGACGCGGAGATCAGCCGGTTCCTCAAGGGCCGACGGGCCGTCCTCACCCCCCGGCTGGTGGGCCTGCCCGAGGGCGTCAACCGCCGGCGGGTGCGCGGGCTGCGCCGGGAGGAGGTCGCCCTGCGCGCCGGGGTGAGCGTGGACTACTACACGCGCATCGAGCAGGGCCGCGGCGGCCGGGTGTCGGCGTCGGTGCTCGACGCCATCGCCGACGCGCTGATGATGTCCGGTGTCGAACGCGGCTACCTGCACGATCTGGCCGACGCCGGCGCCCGCGGCCCGGCGGAGCCGGCCGGGGACGGACGGTGCGTGCCGCCGGAGGCGCCCCGCCCACGGGTGCGCCCCGCACTGGTCGCCCTCGTCGACGCCGTGGACCGCGTCCCGGCGATGGTGCTGGGCCGCTCGCTCGACCTGCTGGTCTGGAACCGGATGACGGGCCGGCTGTGGCCGGGCGTGGACGACCTGCCCGAGTCGGAGCTCAACCTGGCGAGGATGGTCTTTCGCGACGACGACGCCGAGGTCCCCCACGTCGACCCCGAGGCGATGCGCCGCGCCCTGGTCGCCAAGCTGCGGGTGGAGTCGGCCCGCGACCCGGACGACCCGCGCCTGTGCGCGGTGGTGATGGACCTGCGCCGGCGGAGCACGCGCTTCGCCGAGCTCTGGGGCGAGGCCGAGGTGAGCGAGCACCCGTTCGGCGTCCACCGGCTCCTGCACCCGGAGGTGGGCGAGCTGGAACTGCACTACTCCAAGGCCGTCCTGCCCGGCGACTCCGGCCAGGTGCTCATGACCTACTGCGCCGAACCGGGGTCGCCCTCCGAGGAACGGCTCGGCCGGCTCGCCCGTACCCCCGCCCCCGCCTCCGGGGAGTGAGGCCGACCGCCCGCGCCCTCGCTCACCGGTCGCGGTCCGGCAGAGCGACGTGCACCCGGTGCGGCCCGCCGTAGTGCGTCCCCTCCCCCACGGGCAGGAACCCCAGCCGTTCCGCCACGCGCAGGCTGGCGGCGTTGTCGACGTGGACCAGCGCCCAGACGGAGGTCAGCCGGAGCTCGTCCAGCCCGTGGCGCAGCAGCGCCCCCGCGGCCTCGGTCGCCAGTCCCGCGCCCGCGCACCGGGCGCCCACGTACCAGCCGATCTCCGGCAGCCCGCCCGGCAGCTCACGCGACGGACGCAGGTGCGCCAGCCCGACCAGCGCGCCGTCGAGCAGCAGGACCCAGTGCCCGAGTTCGGCCGGCCCCTCGTAGGCCAGCCTGCCGCCGACCATGGTCCGGGCCGTCCCGGGATCCGACAGGTCCGCGCCGAGATAGGTGCTCATCTCCGGAGCGGCGAAGAGGCCCACGACCGCGTCGGCGTGCCCTTCGGCCAGTGGTTCGAGGACCAGTCGTCGGGTCGGGATCCTGCGCCGCGCGTCCGCCATGACGCACACGATGGCACAGCGGCACGGGCCCGGGGGATCGGCCCCCGACGACCGCGCGCGCCCTCGCACCGCGCCCATCGGTGGATCCACGGGTTCTCTCCCGAAGGCGCGGAACGGCGTCCAGCCCTCCTTGTCCGGCCGATGCGCCCGTCCTAGCCTTTCCGGCACCAATGGGCTACTCGAAGGTCGTACGGATGAGTTCTCGCACCCCTCTGCGCGTCGGCGCGGCCGCGACCGGGCTGGCCGTCGTCTCGGCCCTGCTCCTCGCACCACCCGCGTGGTCCGAACCGGCCGACGCGACCGACGACGGATCCGCCGAGGGACCCGCCGCCACGGTGTCCGGCCCGGTCCCCGTCACCGACGACTCCTACCCGTTCATGTCCGCCGACGGACCCCCGGCGCCCCCGATCGAGGCGGGCGAGACCGTCGAGGTCGACCTCGACGCGTACGGCTACGTCGAGGAGGAGTTCCTCCTGGAGGGCACCGCCGAGCACTACGATCCCGCCACCGGCGAGGTGACCGGCTCCTCCCCCTACACCACCCGGATGGTGGTCCGGCGCCCCGCGCGCACCCGCGACTCCAGCGGGACCACGTTCCTGGAATGGAACAACGTGAGCTTCGGGCAGGACATCGAGATCGACTGGTTCCTGTCCAACGACTACTTCATGCGCGAGGGCCACGTCTGGGTCGGCCTCTCCGCCCAGCGGGTCGGGGTCGACGCGCTGCGCGCGTGGGACGCCGAGCGCTACGGCGACCTGGACGTCGGCGGTCGCGAGCTGGCCGACGCCCCGGCGTTCGACATCTACTCCGAGGCGGCGCGTGCCCTGCGCTCACCCGAGGGCGTGGACCCGCTGCCCGGCTTCGACGTCGACACGGTCATCGCCACCGGCCACTCCCAGTCGGCCCGGTACCTCACCGGGTACCACAACGCGGTCCACCCGGCCCACGGAGTCGTCGACGGCTTCATGATCCACGGCGCCCCCGGCGATCTGGCCGAGGGGACCACACCGGTCATGCGGCTCATGGCGGAGACCGACGTGCGCCTGCGCTCCCAGAGCGAGGAGCCGGACTCGGAGTACTACCGCCGGTGGGAGGTGGCCGGGACCGCGCACGTGGGCTTCCACGAGTACCTGACCTTCGCGCCGCTCATCGCCCGCGAGAACCCGGGCACCGAACCGCAGCGGTGCGACCGCCCGCCGCTGAGCCGGGTCCCGTTCCACCACGTGCTGAACGCGGCCTACGACCAGATGGTCGACTGGATCGAGGACGGCACGGCGCCCCCGGCCGCTCCGCGGCTGGAGTGGACGGACGCCACGACCCCGGGCCGCGACGAGCACGGCAACCGGCTCGGCGGGATCCGCCTGTCCGAGCACGAGGTCGCCACGGCGCTCAACCAGGGGACGAACACCGGCGACCCGTTCTGCGTGCTCATGGGAGCCCACGTGCCCTTCACCGAGGAGACCCTGGAGGAGATGTACCCGCGGCGCGGCGGCTACGTGTGGCGGGTCAACCGGGCCGTGAACGACGCCCGGCACGACGGCTACCTCCTGACCGAGGACGCCCGCGTCTCCCGCACCGCCGCCGTGCGGACCGACCACCCCTGGTGGTGACCCACATGTCGACGCCGGGCGGCCGATCCGTCGGCCGCCCGGCCCTCAGTGCTTGAAGTGCACGAACAGCCGGCCGAAGTTCTTGGAGTCCTTGTCCACACGGTGGTAGCGGGCCTTGATGTCCTTGCGGTCGAGGAAGCGCAGGACGCGCTTCTTCAACTGGCCCGACCCCTTGCCCGGGATGATCTCCACGGTCTTGGCCTTGGTCCGCTCGGCCTCGTCCATGATCTCGCTCAGGGCGCGATCGATGTCGCGCCCCTTGTTGAAGATGTCGTGCAGGTCCAGCTTGAGCCGCATCGCTTCGCCTCCGCGTCCGCTTGCCCCGGATGATACGGGCCCGGGATCACAACCGCAGTTCGAAGGCCATCCGGTCCACGCCCGGGCCGTCGTAGTCCGGGTGCGGGCCCGTGACGGTGAAGCCGAACGCCCCGTGGAAGGCGATCGAGCGCTCGTTGGCCGGCGAGGTGATCGCGCGGACCACCGCACACCCCCGCTCCCGCGCCGCGTCGGCGAACCGCCGGTACAGCTCGCCGGCCAGCCCCGAACGCCGGTGCTCGGGGGCGACCGCGATGAAGTGCACGTACGCCTCCTCGGGGTCCGAGGGGGAGACGAATCCGACGAGGAAGCCCGCCAGCTCCTCCCCCTCCTCGGCCGTGAGGCTGGTGGTGTGGAAGTGGTCGAGGAACAGGCGCGGCAGGAGGTGCGTCATCGGCCGCCCCCACCACTCGTCGCAGACCGCCACGAAGCGCGCGTGGTCGGAGGGGCGAGCGGTGCGGATCCGGACGTCAGGCACCAGGGGACTCCTCTTCACTGCCGGGAACCGTGCCGCGATCCTACAGAGACCGTCACCGGCCGCCCGCGAACACCTCCCGGAAGGGCGCGCGCACCTGCTCGTCGCGGTCCAGAACCGCGAACACCACCTGCGCGAACACGCCCTCGAACTCTCCGTGCAGAGGCTCCGCGAACGCCCGCGCCACCTCGGCCGGCCGGTTCCCGAACACCCCGCACCCCCACGCTCCCAGCACCAGGCGATCGACACCCGCGTCGGCCGCCACCGCCAGGACGCCGCGCGCCCGGCCCGCCAACACGCCGGGGATCCGCGCCTCCTCGCCCGTCCGGTTCCGCTCGATCATCCGCCGGTTCGGCGCGGCACACGTCAGGAAACCCGCCGACACGGGTTCAGGGAGCCACCCTCCCCGGTCGTCGCGAAAGACCGGGACACTCGGCGAGTAGATCACCCGGTCGGTGTAGAGAAGGCTCGGCGCCGCCCGGTGGTGTTCGTAGAATTCCGGGCACGCCGTCAGCAAGGCGTACAAGGCACTGGACCGCGCCAGACTCTCCTCCTGCGCACGGGCCCCGTTGGCCACACCCCCGCCGGGGTTGCGAGCCGACGCGAAGTTCAGCGCGGCCACGCTCCCGCTCCCAGCGGCTCCCCCGGTCGCGTCTTCGGCGCCGGCCAGCCGAACGACGGCCTCCAGTGTGCTCTCCTTCGTGACCTCGAACCCGGTCGCGTGTGCGCCCCGCATCTCGGAGGCGGTCAGCCGGGCCACCTCCTCGGGCAGGCGGAGCCTGGTCCCCGCGCGCATGGCCGCCAGCGCTCCGGACAGGTCCACCGTGCGGCCCCCGACGGTGTAGCGCTCCTCTTCGAAGGCTGTGCGCGTCTCCCGCCACACCTGCCGCAACCTCTGGGACAAGGCGACTCCTCTCGCTCGTGGGATGCGACCCTATCCACGCGCCGAGCGGGCCTCCAAGCCCTTTTCCACGGTCCGCCCCGGGCCCGCCGCCGCGCCCGATCGCGGCGCACGGACCTCTCCGAAAACCCCTGGCCCTCCCGTCCCGCCCCCGCCATCCTCGGAGCATGAACGGAAAGGAACTCACCCGCGCGTCCAGATTCCTCTCGCGCGTCCTGCGCCACGATCCCGGCCTGGCCGGTATCCGACTGGACGAGCGAGGCTGGACGGACGTCGACTCCCTCCTACGCGGCTGCCGACGAGCCGGGGTCGCCCTCACCCGCGCGGCACTGGAGGAGATCGTGGCCACCAACGACAAGAAGCGGTTCGCCCTCAGCCCCGACGGCGCCCGTGTCCGCGCCCACCAGGGCCACTCCGTGCGGGTCGACCTCGACCTGGAACCGACCCGGCCGCCGCGTCTGCTCCACCACGGCACCACGGGCCGCTTCCTGACCGCCATCATGGCCGAGGGCCTGCGGCCCATGCGACGCCACGACGTGCACCTGTCCCCGGACGAGGCCACGGCCCGCAGGGTCGGCTCCCGCCGGGGCGCTCCGGTCGTCCTCACCGTCGACGCCGGGCGCATGCACGACGACGGCCACGTCTTCCGGGTCACCGGGAACGGCGTCTGGCTGGTCGCCGCCGTCCCTCCCGCATACCTCGACGCCCCTACCGGCCAGGACTCCCGGGCTTGACCGCGACGAACACCGCCGTGCCCGGGATCATCCGCCCGCGCACGGGCCCCCAGCCGCCCCACACCCGGTCGTGCCCCTCGGGCCACTCCGGTTCCACCAGGTCGCGCAGGACCAGTCCGGCCCTCGCGATCCCCCGCACCCAGTCCCCCACCGTGTGGTGGTGCTCCACGTAGACCGCCTCGCCGTGGTCGTCCTCCTCCACGTACGCGCGCCGGTCGAAGTAGGACTGGTGCACCGTGAACCCGTCCTCGGTGGGGTCGTCGGGGAAACCCCACCGGACCGGGTGCGTCACGGAGAACACCAGGCGCCCGCCCGGCCTGAGCACGCGGGCCGACTCGGCCAGCGCGTCGTCGGCCGAGGGCACGAACGGGAACGCCCCGAAGGAGGAGAAGACCACGTCGAAGCAGGCGTCGGCGAACGGCAGCCGCTGGGCGTCGGCCTGGACGGTCGGCAGCCGGTACCCGGTGCGCTCGTCGATCCGGTGCGCGTGCCGCAGCTGGCGCAGGGACAGGTCGAACGCCACCACCTCGCGGGCGCCCTGGGCGCGCAGCCACCGGCCGCACTGGCCTGCCCCGCACCCCACCTCCAGGAACCGTGTCGACGCCATGTCCTGGACGCCGAGCAGACCCGCCTCGGCCTCGGTCAGCCCCTCCGGGCACCACACGAAGTCGGCGTCGCCGAGGAAGTCGCCGTGGTCGGCCTGGTAGGCGTCGGCCGCGCCGTCCCACCACCGGCGTCCGGCCCGGCTGCTCTCCTCGGGGCCCACCGCCCGGCGCTCGACCCGGCCGGGCGCCGGGTAGTCACTGTCGTCCGGCATGGATCCCCTCGGGCACGGACCCGGCGCCGGCGCCCGCGGTGTCGTCGGAGCCCGTCGGTTCCTCGGCCTGCCCCGCCTCGTCCGCCTCGTCCGCCTCGCGGGCGTCGCGCAGCTCGCGGCGGATGAGGAACACCCAGCCCACGACCGCCACCACCGAGAACACCCACCACTGCACGGCGTAGGACAGGCTCATCCCCGAGTCCTCCTCCCGCAGCTCGACCCGCTCGGGCGCGGGGTCGGGGACGGGGTCCTGCGCGGTGAGCTCCACGTACCCGCCGAGGACGGGGTAGGGGAGCCGTTCGGAGAGCATGTCCACGTCGACGATCATGATCTGCCCCTCGGGCAGGTCGTCGCGGTTGGCGAGCCCGGTGTTCTCCTCGGTCTCGGTGAACTGCAGGCGGCCGGTGACCTCCACGGTCCCCTCCGGCGCGGGCGGGATCTCCGGCACGTCGAGCGCGGTGTCGCCCCGCATGATCCAACCGCGGTTGACCAGGACGGCCGAGCCGTCCTCGGTGACCAGCGGCGTCAGGACGTGGAAGCCGACCCCGCGAGAGCCGTCGCGGTTGCGCACGAGCAGCTCGTGCTCGGTGTCCCACGTGCCGCTCACCTCTACGGCGCGCCACCGGTTTTCCGGCGAGACCTCCTCGCCGACCCCGGTGAGCTCCTCGACCGGCACCGGATCGGCGGCCACGTTGTCCTGTTGCAGGCGCACGGCCTCGCTGCGCGTCTCCCACCGGCCCAACTGCCAAGAACCCAGCCAGACGAAGCTGGGCACGATCACCAGGACCAGCAGGTGGAAGGCGACCATGCGTCGCGAGAACAGGACTTTGAGCACGTCTTCGAGGTTATGAGACGCCCCGGGCCCTCCCGCACCGCCCCTGGCCCAGTGGGCGCGGCGGGCGCCGACCACAGCCCCGCACCGGACCGCACCGCTCGCCCTGCCGACCCGGCCCACGCGGCCCGGTGCCCGCACACGCACGCGGGGCCGCCGGTCACCGGCGGCCCCGCACCGCGCGACGCGTCGGCGTCACGCTCCACACTGCTGTGGCACGTCCTACACGTCCTAGACGTCGTCGCCGACCGGCGCGTCCTCGGTCGCGGCGGCCCGGCGCTTGCGGGCGAAGTACAGGCCGGCGGCGCCGGCGCCGATCGCCGCCACGCCGGCGGCGACCAGGCTGCCCAGGGCGGTGCCGGTCAGGGCGAGCTGCTCGTCGGCCTGCGGCTGGGGCGTGGGGCGCTCGTCGGCGGTGCTGGAGTCGTCGGTGTCCTTGCCGCCGTCCTCGCCGCCGGTGTCGCCGTCGTCGCCGCCGTCCTCCCCGCCGGTGTCGCCGTCGTCGGTGTCCTCGTCACGGTCCTGGTCCGTGTCGTCGTCCCCGCCGTCGTCACCGTCGTCGCCGTCGTCACCGCCGTCCTCGTCGCCGTTACCGCCGTCGGAGATGGTCTCCAGGCAGGAGGCCTCGGCCAGGCCCAGGACCGACACCGCGTTGCCGCAGATGTCGACGGCCGCGTCGACGGGCACCACGACCTGGTTGCCGCTGCCCACGCCGCCCGAGCCGTCGGTGGAGGGACCCTCGCCCTCGTTCTCGGGGGAGGACTGGATGATGTTGACGATCGTGGTGCACGTGGAGCTGGCGTTGCCCAGGATGGCGACCGAGTTCCCACAGACGTTGACCGCGACGTCGACCGGGATCACGATCTGGTTGCCGCTGGCCACACCGCCGGAGCCGCTGGTGGTCGGCGCGTCGGAGGACTCGGACTCGTCCTCCAGGACCTCGACGACCTCCACGCACTCGGCCTCGGACACCCCGCCCACGCCCACGGCGTTGCCGCAGGCCTCCAGAGCGGCGTCGACCGGGACCACGATCTGGTTGCCGCTGGCCACACCGCCGGAGCCGTCGGTGGACGGGCCGCCCTGGCCGCTGCTCTCGTAGAGGACCTCGGAGACCTCGGTGCACTTCGCCTGCGAGATGCCCAGGACGGCCAGCGAGTTGCCGCACAGGTCGGCCTCGACGTCGGCCGGGACGACGATCTGGTTGCCGCTGCCCACACCGCCGGAGCCGCTGGTGGTGGTGTCGGCGAAGGCCGCCGTCAGGGGGGCGACCACCAGGCCGGCGGTCAGGACGGTGGCGAAGGAGTAACGGAAGGTGTTGCGCATAGTGCTGTGGAGCCTTTCAGGGAAGACAGCCGGGTAGTCGGCGCCTGTGGCGCCGCTGGGGCCGTGGGGGAACCGGTGTCCGCGCATCGCGGTGGCACTCGGCCTCACACCCGAACGGCACGGGGTCCGTCACCCGGAAACGGCGAGACGGCGGGAAGACCCTTGTCGGCGGCTCACGATGGGGTCATCCACCCGGTGAACCGCCGATGGACCGAAACGTTAGCAAGACACCGGCGGCGCGCCAGCCGTTTCAGAAAATGACTCGCCACGCCGTCAACACTATATGAACATGCGTGGCAACCCTTTGTCATAACCAAAGCTCATAGGCTTATCGGTAGCTACTGTGTGTTGATACTTGAAAGCCTTGTGTAGTTATTGCAGGGAAAAATTTCTGCGACTTCCGTCCACGAACTACGAAAGAGCTTCGTTTCGTCCGTGACCGCAAATCCTGCGAACAATGGCTATGAATTGCCCGGTTTTAAACGGGCGTACCTTTTGCCCGAAAGGCCATGAAAGCGAAGATCCACCGGCGCACACCGCCGCCGCCCACCCCCTCCCCGCCCCGAGGTCCACACGCACCGCGTTCGTCACCGTGCGTGGTCGTCGGCGTCCGCCGCGCAGTCGTTCCGGCGCACCGACCGGCGCGGCGCGACCGCCGAGATCCGCCCCCGCCGGTCCTCTCGCCGCCACCGCCACCTGTCACCTCCCGCCAGGACGGCGACGCACAATCCCCACCAAGCGCGACAAAACCGCTGGTCAACAGCGCCTAACCTGGAAGACTCGACGAGGGGACCCACGGGGCCGGCCTCGGCGCACCATGACCTTCCGCATTAGACTGATCACCTCAAGTAGCCACCTGACCACAGGTCGGACCCCGCCCGCATTCGTCCGACCGCGACGGCCAACCGGAGACGTCGAGCGCGCGTCCTAACCCTGAGACACCACCGAGGACCCCCGCTCGCCGTTTTCCCGCCCGCACTGGAGCACGCATGCAGCCCGTAGGAACCCCGACCCCCCGCCGCGGCATCCCCCTCATCACCGGGAGCGTCGCACTCGCCCTCGTCCTGCTGGCCACCGCCTGCTCCTCCGGCGACGACACCGCGGACGAGACAGCAGGGGCGGTCTCACCCGAGGAGTCCTCCTCTTCCCCCACCCCCGAGGCGCAGGAGAGCGAGCCCGCCGAGACCGGGGAGCCGTTCACCATCGCCTTCGGCGGCGACACCATGTTCGACGGTGTGCTGGAGCCGCGCCTGAACGACCCGGCCACCGCTCTCGGCCCCATCGCCGAGCAGCTCTCCGCCGCCGATCTGGCCATGATCAACCTGGAGACGGCGGTGACCGAGGGCGGCACCCCCGCGCCCGGCAAGGAGTTCCTGTTCCGCGCCCCGCCCAGCGCGCTGGAGGCGCTGGACGCGGCGGGCGTCGACGTGGCCACGGTCGCCAACAACCACGGCATGGACTACGGGACCGACGGCCTGAGCGACACCCTCGCCAACGCCGAGGCCTCGCCCGTGGCGCTGGTGGGCGCCGGGCTCGACGCGGACGAGGCGTACACCCCCCACATCGCCGAGGTCAACGGACAGACCGTGGCCATGTTCGGCGCCACGGACGTGATGGACGACCACCTCATGGCCGAGTGGACCGCGGGCGAGGGCAAGCCCGGCATGGCCTCCACCAAGAACGAGATGAAGGAGCGGATGCTCACGGCGGTCTCCGAGGCCGCCGCCGAGGCCGACAACGTCGTGGTGTTCCTGCACTGGGGCCTGGAGGGCTCGCACTGCCCGCTCCCGCACGCCCCCACGCTGGCCGACGAGCTGGTCGAGGCCGGCGCCACCGCCGTGGTCGGCGGGCACGCCCACGTGCTCTCCCCGGGCGGGTTCAGCGGTGACTCCTACGTGCACTACGGCCTGGGCAACTTCGTCTTCTACAACTTCAACGGGCCCACCGCCGAGACGGGCGTGCTCACCCTGACCTTCGACCAGGGCCGCGTGACCGACTCCGACTGGGCCCCCGCCCAGATCCAGAACGGCGTGCCGGTCCCCTACGAGGGCGACGCGGCCGACCAGGCCCACCAGACGTGGGTCGACATGCGCACCGAGTGCGGCCTGCCGCTGACCGACTCCCCCGCCTAGTGTTCTGATTGGTTATTTCGTTTATGGTTGTGGGATGAGTGCTCCTGGACCGAAGCTGCCGCCGCTGGAGCTGAGCGATGAAGAACACGCCGAGCTCCAGCGGTGGATCAGACGACGCAAGACCGCACAGGACCTGGCCCTGCGGGCGCGGATCGTGCTCGCCTGCGCCGAAGGCCTGTCCAACGCCCAGGTCCGCCGCGAGGTCGGGGTATCTGCGCCCACGGTGACCAAGTGGCGCCAGCGCTTCATCGCGCACCGCATGGACGGCCTGACCGACGAACCAAGGCCGGGACGACCGCGCACGATCACCGATGCCCAGGTCGAGGCGGTGGTGGCCGCGACCCTGGAGAGCACACCCGCCCCTGACACCCACTGGTCCACGCGCTCCATGGCCGAGCACACCGGCATGACCCAGAACGCGGTGTGGCGCATCTGGAACGCCTTCGGCCTGCAGCCCCACCGGCGGGAACAGTTCAAGATCTCCACCGACCCGTTCTTCATCGACAAGGTCCGCGACGTGGTGGGCCTCTACCTCGACCCGCCTGAACGGGCGGTGGCTCTGTGCGTGGACGAGAAGTCCCAGATCCAGGCGCTCAACCGCACCCAACCGGTGCTGCCGATGATGCCCGGCACCCCCGAGCGGGCCACCCATGACTACGTGCGTGCCGGGGTGACCAGCCTGTTCGCCGCGCTGGACACCGCCACGGGCCAGGTGATCACTTCCATCCACCGCCGCCACCGCGCCATCGAGTTCAAGAAGTTCCTGGCCAAGATCGACCGCGAGGTCCCCGCGGACCTGCAGGTGCACCTGATCCTGGACAACTACGCCACCCACAAGACGGCCGAGGTCCGGCGGTGGCTGGTCCGCCATCCCCGGTTCCACCTGCACTTCATCCCGACCAGTTCCTCCTGGCTGAACCTGGTCGAGCGGTGGTTCGCCGAGATCACCAACCGGCTGATCCGCCGCGGTACCCATCGCAGCGTCCAGGCCCTGGAGAAGGACATCCGCGCCTGGGCCGCGTCCTGGAACGAGAATCCCCGACCCTATGTGTGGACCAAGACCGCAGAGGAGATCCTCGAATCCCTCGCCTCGTACTGCCAACGCATCAGCAAGCGAACTAACCAATCAGAACACTAGGGCGTGTTTTTCTGAAGGCTTTCGGGTGAGCTCGCGGTCGTCAGGCCGTCTCTCGCACGACGATGTGCGAAGTTCAGCCTGGTCGTGCTGCACGAGCGCAGAGGCGCCGCGAGAGGCGGTCCTGGCGGCCGCGAGCCCGGAATGCTGCAAAAAACACGGGCTGGGGGTCACAGCGCACAAGGGGCCCGGCCGGGCGCGGACAGCGCGCCGGCCGGGCCCTTCGCCGTGCGGAGCCCGTCCCGCTCCTACAGCACCGGCGCCGCCCCGTGCCGGGTCGCGACGGCGTCGATCTCCGCCAGCAGCGCCTGCCGGCGGGCGGCTCCCAGGTAGGAGGCGCGCACGCCGTTGGCGGCCAGCCGCACGAGGTCGTCGGCGCCGAGCCCCATCCGGTGCGCGACCAGGTACTCCTGGTTCAGGTCGGTGCCGAACATGGTCGGGTCGTCGCTGTTGAGGGTCACGAACAGCCCGGCGTCCAGCATGCGCGGCAACGGGTGCTCCGCCAGGTCCGCCACGGCGCGGGTACACAGGTTCGAGGTCGGGCTCACGTCCACCGGGACCTGTTGCGCCACCAGGCGTTCGACCAGGGCGTCGTCCTTCATGGAGTCGATGCCGTGCCCGATCCGCTCCGCTCCCAGCACGTCCAGGGCCTCGCGCACCCGCTCCGGCCCGCCGTGCTCCCCGGCGTGCGGCAGGCTCGCCAGTCCGGCCGCGCGCGCCCGGCCGAAGACGTCCGCGTACTGTTCCAGCGGGGTCTCCATCCCGCCCACGCCGAAGCCGACCACGCTCGGCGGCCCGTCCGCCAGCACCGCATCGAGCGTCGCCTCGGCGCACTCCACGCCGAAGTCGGCGGGAAAGTCCGGGATCCAGCGCAACCGGATGCCGTGCTCGCGCTCGGCGTCGATCCGTGCCCTCTCGATGCCGTCGAAGACCACCCGGGCCGGGACGCCCCGCATCAGGTGCGCGTACAGGCTGACGTGCAGCTCGGCGTAGCGCACGTTCTGGGCGGCCAGCCGCCGGGCCACGACCGAGGCCAGCAGCGCGAAGTCGTCCTCCTGGCGCAACGTGCCCACCGACGCCAGGTACACCTCCACGAAGTGCGGGAAGTCGGTGAAGGCGTACCACTCGCGCAGCTTCTCCAGGGTGTCCGGCAGCTCCGGCACCCCGTGCCGCCCGGCCAGCTCGAACAGGGTCTCGGACGGCATCGACCCCTCCAGGTGGACGTGCAGCTCCACCTTCGGCAGGTCCCGGACGAGTGCTTCGACGCCTGTGAGGGCGGGTTCGGTGTTCATGACGCGAGACTACGCGCGCCCGCCCCCGCCCCCAAGACGCGGCCGGGCAAGCTCACACCGACCGGTCAGAAACCGGCGGGTGCCGGGCCGCCGGCCCGGCACGACACGACACGACGACGGTCCGCCCCGACGTCTACGCCGCCGCCCGGCTCCAGGCGGGCACCGGGCGGCTGGGGCCCGACCGCGAGATCAACCGGGCGGCCCGGCAGATGAGCGGCCACCTGCTGCGGGCCACCAGCCCCGCCTACCTCATGGCGCCGCTGGTACCCGCCGCCGCGGTCGTCACCGTGCCCTCCCTCACCGACCTCGTCGGCTCGGACTTCGAGCCGCTGGCGCTGACCCGGCCGACGCCTCTGGCGCTCCTGGTGGTCGCCATGGTGGCCCTGTACTTCTACGCCAGGGACCGGCAGGCCCGGTTGGAGCGCTTCCGTACCGACGACGACCGCGACGCGGCCGGCCCCGTCCCCACAGTGTGAGGGCGGGGCCGGCGGGCACGGTCCGGAAGGAACCGGGGCGTGCTGAGGGATCCGGACGGGTCCGGACGGGTCCGGATCACACGGACGGGTGGGCCCCGTTGACCCGGCGGGGCACGCCCAGCGGGTTGTCGTCGCGCAGCGCCGCCGGCAGCAGCGCCTGCGGGACCGACTGGTAGGTGACCGGGCGCAGGAAGCGGCGGATCGCCGTGGTGCCCACAGAGGTGTGCAGGGGCGCGGTGGTGGCGGGGTAGGGACCGCCGTGCGTCATCGCGTGCGTGACGGCGACGCCGGTCGGCCACCCGTTCCAGATCACGCGACCGGCCACGGAGGCGCCCAGGGCCAGCAGCGCGGGGGCCACCGCGTCGTCCTCCTCACCGTGGACGGTGACGGTGAGCTGGCCCTTGAGCACACCCGAGGCCTCCAGCAGCCGCCGCTCGTCGGCGTAGGTCACCACGAGCGTCGCGGGACCGAAGCACTCCTCCAACAGGATGTCGGCGTTCTCCAGCAGGGCGTCGAGGTCGGTGCGCAGCAGCGAGGGCGACCAGCCGTCGTCGGTCCGGCTGCCGCGGACCAGCACCTCGGTGGCCGGGTGGTCCACGAGCCCGCCGAGCACCCGGTCGAAGCCCTGGGACACGCGGTCGTTGAGCAGCGAGGCCGCGCCGCGCTCGGTGAAGTCCGTGACGAGGGCGTCGAGCTTGGTGTCCTCGGGCAGGAAGACGACCCCGGGCTTGGTGCAGAACTGCCCCGCGCCCATGTTGGCCGAGTCCGCGTAGCCCTTGAGGACCTCCTCGCCCCGCGCGGCCATGGCGGCGCGGGTGACGAACACCGGGTTCACGCTGCCGAGCTCGCCGTAGAACGGGATCGGGTCCGGGCGCGAGTTGGCCAGGTCGAACAGCGCCCGCCCGCCGGGGATGGAACCGGTGAAGCCGACGGCCCGGGTGAGCGGGTGCAGGACGGCCTGGCGGCCGGCCTCCACACCGTGGACGATGCCGAAGGCGCCCTCGGGGGCGCCCGCCTCGGTCAGGGCCGCCACGACGATCTCGGCCGTGCGCTGGGCCAGCTTCGGGTGGCCGGGGTGCGCCTTGACCACGACGGGGCAGCCGGCGGCCAGCGCGGAGGCGGTGTCGCCGCCCGCCGTGGCGAAGGCGAAGGGGAAGTTGCTGGCCCCGAACACCACGACCGGGCCGAGCGGGACCAGGACGCGGCGCGTGTCCGGGCGGGGCGTGCCCCACTCCGGGTCGGCCGGGTCCACGGCCACCTCCAGATAGGAGCCGTCGCGCAGCAGCCCCGCGAACTCGCGCAGCTGGAAGGTGGTGCGGCCCAGCTCGCCCCGGCAGCGCGCCTCCGGGTAGTGGGCCTCCTCCATCGCGAGGGGGACGAGCTCTTCGGCGGCCGCGTCCAGGGCGGCCGCGACGGCCTCCAGGAGGTCGGCGCGCTCACTCGGCGCGAGGCCGGCCAGCAGGGGCGCGGCGCCGGACGCCCGGGTGAGGGCGGCGTCGAGCTCTTCCGGCGCGGTGTCGGTCGGGACGGTGTTCATGCCTCATCCTCCAGGACGTGTGTGCACTGCCTCGGCCACGATCCAACCATGCCACGACCCGGATTGGAAAGCGCTTCCCAACCGTGTGGTCCGCGCCCTCCGCCCTCCGCGCCACCGGCACGAATTCCCCGATCAGCGGCCTCGCGGCAGCCGGAGTGGCCGGCCTCGGAACGAAACTGGAATTTCCCCGGAACCAGGTGAATCCGGAAAGGCATCATAGGTGGTGTGACGACACACTCCCGAAGCACAACGCCCCCACGGCCACGGCGGTCCACAGGCGGAACGGACGGGCCCGACATGTCACGCGACAGCCGCGGGCCCGCCGGCGCCGCACAGGACGAACTCGCCTTCGCGCAGGCGCCCCTGCGCCGCCTGCCCGCCCAGCAGCGCAGCATGCTGCGGGTCCAGCGCATGCTCGACTGCTGCGCCGACCTCCTCGACGAGGTCGGCTACGACAACCTCTCCACCACACGCATCGCCGAACGCGCCGGCGTCGCCATCGGCTCGGTCTACCAGTTCTTCCCGGACAAGAAGGCCATCACCCAGGCCCTCGGCCTGCGCTACCTCGACCAGTTCAGCGCCCGCGTCACCGAACGCCTCGCCGACGCCTCCTTCACCCACTGGACCGGCGCCGTCGACACCGTCATCGACGAGTACATCGACATGCACCGCAACGTGCCCGGCTTCCGCAGCCTGCACTTCGGCGACATCGTCGACACCCGACTGCTCAACGGAGGGGCCGAGAACAACCGCGTCATCTCCGTGCGCCTGCGCCGAATCATCGTTTCCGTCACAGGCATCCCCGATGATGAGGGACTGGACCGGGCGGTCAACGTCGCCGTCGAGGCGGCCGACGCCGTGCTCAAGCTCGCCTTCCGAGACGACGCCGAAGGCGACCCCGACCTCATCACCGAGGCCAAGCGCCTGGTCAGCAGTTACCTGTCCAACTTCTCCGTACGAACCGGAGGCGACCATCCTTGGTAGCCGACGCAAGCGCACTCACCCGGCCCGTCACCGGCACCGCCGCCGGAGTCCCCTACCTGGCCCTGCCGCCCGCCGACGGCCGGGTCCCCGCGCCACTCGTCCTGGGTCTGCACGCCTTCGAACCGCCGCGCAGTGAGTCCGCGCTCGCCGGCGCCGTCCCCATGGCGCCGCTCCCGGCCTGGCGCGTCTTCCTCGGCCTGCCGCTGTTCGGCGCCCGCCTGCCCGAGGGCGGCGTCACCGAGATCAACCGGCTCGGCGAGCGCGACTACCTCGTCGAACTCTTCGGCCCCGTGGTCGAACAGGCCGCCGCCGAACTCCGCCGCGTCACCACCGCGCTGCGCGCCGCCTTCCCCATCACCGACGACCCCGTCGGCCTGGTCGGCGTGGGAGCCGGAGCCGCGGCCGCGCTCCTGGCGCTGGCCGACGCCGCCCTGCCCGTGGGAGCCGCCGCCGTCATCAACCCCGTCGTCGACCCCGCCCTGGTCATCGCCGCCAGGCAGGAGCGCACCGGCAACCCCTACACCTGGACCGACCAGGCCCGGCAGGTACGCGACTGGCTGGACTTCACCGCCCGCGCGGACGAGATCGCCCGAAGCCAGGCCCCCCTCCTCGTCGTCACCGGGAGGCAGGACCCCGTCGTCCCGCCCCAGCACGGCCAGACCCTGCACGACGCCCTGAGCTCCGCCCGCGACGGCCACGGCGACGAACATGCACTGCGTCACATCGTTGTTCCGGATCTGGCCCACGCGATCGGACCGGAACCAGGACTCGAACCCGGTCCGCTCACCCCGGCCGGCGTGCTCACCGACCGCGCGCTGACCGAATGGTTCCACCGGCACCTCACCTCTTCCGCGCAGGTCGAGGCGACCGCGGACGCCTGATCCGCCACCGGCCGCCCTCCGTTCGCACCACGGCCACGAGCGACACCCATCGTTCACCGCGCGCACCACGCGACCTCTTCCGGTATCCGTCTGGCCGACGCCGCCGCGACAGTTGGTGCGCGTTCCATGGGATCATCCAGGAGCGGCCGCAACCGCGGCCCACCTGACCGTTTCGACTCATCCCTCAGGAGGGCGAACCACGTGACGGAACCGGCACCGGTCTTTGCCAGCGGGGTCGACAACGAGCGGTTGAACGCGCAGCTGCGCTTCCTCCTGGAAGCGGACAAGCTCAAGCGCGTCCTGCGCCGGAACCTGCTGGTGGACGGCTCGCGCCGAGAGAACTCGGCCGAGCACTCCTGGCACCTGGCCCTGTCCGCCCGCACCTTCGCCGAGTACGCGCCCGAGGGCACCGACATCGACCGCGTCACCGAGATGCTGGTCGTCCACGACATCGTGGAGATCGACGCAGGGGACACCTTCGTCTTCGACCAGGTCAACGCCGAGACCCAGGCCGAGCGCGAACGCGCCGCGGCCGACCGCCTCTTCCCCCTGCTGCCCGAGGACCAGGCCGCCCGCGCCCGGGAGCTCTGGGAGGAGTTCGAGGCCAGGACCACCCCGGAGGCCCGCTTCGCCCGGGCCGTCGACCGCCTCGCCCCGATGCTCGCCAACTGGCACAACGAGGGCGGCACCTGGCTGCGGTTCGGAGTCACCCGGGCCGAGGTCATGGCGAAGGTCAAGATGATCGCCGAGGGCTCCGAGGCCCTGGGCTCCTACGCGACCGCGCTCGTCGACGACGCCGACCGGCGCGGGTACTTCCGGAACTGACCGCTCAGACCCGGCCGAGGATCAACTGGACGGCCGCGGTCAGGCCCACGACCACCACGCACAGGCGCAGGGCCGCCGGGCTCATCCTGCGGCCGAAGCGCGCCCCCAGGTAGCCGCCCACGATGGTGCCGACCGCGATCAGCCCGACCACCGGCCACGCGGGCTCGGCGAGCACGATGTAGAACACCGCGGCGGTGCTGTTGACGATCGTGGTCATCACGTTCTTGAGCGCGTTGATCCGCTGCAGGTCGTCGTCGAGCGCGGTACCGAGGAAACTCAGCAGGATGATGCCCTGGGCGGCGGCGAAGTAGCCGCCGTAGGTGCCGGTCACGTACACGCCGAGCGGCATCAGCGGCCCCCCGTTCGGCCGCGCAGGTTTGCGGGACCGCGCCCACCTGGCGATACGCGGCTGGAGCAGGATCAGCACGCAGGCGAGACCGATCATGTACGGCACGATCGTCTCGAACACGTCGGCCGGCAGGTAGATCAGCAGCAGGGCGCCCGTGACGGCGCCCAGGAACGACATCGACCCCAGCCGCAGGACCCGCGCGCGCTGGCCCGCCAGTTCGCGCCGGTAGGCGATGGTGCCGCTGAGCGTGCCCGGCGCCAGACCGATGCTGTTGGAGATGGTCGCGGTGAGGGGCGGGTACCCGAGCGCCAGCAGGACGGGGAAGGTGAACAGCGTGCCCGACCCGGCGATGGCGTTGATCCCGCCGGCCGCCACTCCCGCGAGGAGAACGGCGACGACCTCCCAGAGTTCCATGTGCGACGCTTCCGATCCGGCCCCTGTTCCGCCCCGACCATCGAGACCCCACTCAGCCTACGAGAGCGCACTCGTGGGACCTTCCGGCGGGTCGCGTGACCCACGGCACAGCGAAGGGCCCGCCCGCGGATCCGTCCGCGAGCGGGCCCGGTCGGGCGCGCATGGGAGCGCTAGGGGAGTTTGACGACCTCACTGCGCAGACGGTCGAACGCGCCGCCCAGCCCCTGGAGGGCGGAGCCCATCTCGGCCGGCACGATCCACACCTTGTTGGCGTCGCCCCGCGCGATCTCGGGCAGCTTCTGCAGGTAGTGGTAGGCGAGCACGTCCGGGTCGACCCGGCTCGTGTGCAGCGCCTTGAACACCATGTGGATGGAGTCGGCCTCACCACGCGCCCGCGTGGTCTGGGCCTGGGCGTCGGCCTTGGCCGTGAGCGCCTGCGCCTCGGCCGCACCCTCCGCCCGCAGCACGGCGGCGGTGCGCTCACCCTCGGCGCGCAGCACCGCGGACTGCTTCTCACCCTCCGCGCTGAGCAGCTGCGCGCGCTTCTCCCGGTCGGCGCGCATCTGCATCTCCATCGCCTCCTGCACGGAGGACGGCGGCTCGATGCCCTTGAGCTCGATCCGGCTGATCTCGATGCCCCAGTCGCGGGTGGCCTCGTCGAGCACCGTCTTCAACTCGCGGTTGATCTGGTCACGCGAGGTGAGGGTGCCCTCCAGGTTCATCCCGCCGATGACGTTGCGCAGCGTGGCCAGCGTCAGCTGTTCGACCGCCTGGATGAAGTTGGCGACCTCGTAGGTGGCCCGGTAGGCGTCGATCACGCGGATGTAGACGGCGGAGTCCACCTCCACCGCGAGGTTGTCCTCGGTGATCGCCGACTGCGGGGGGAAACTGACCACCTGCACCCGTCGGTCGATGCGTTCGCGCACCTGGTCGACGCCGGGGATGACGACGTTGAAACCAGAACTCAGTGTTCGGTGGAACTTACCGAAACGCTCGACCACGTCCTCCATCGAGTGGGGGACGATGCGGACGCTCCGCCAGAAGATGATCAACAGAACGGCGACGAATAGCGCGACGATGATGATCATGGTCATGGGGCCACCCCGCTCTCGACGCGTGGGGTGGGGTTCTGCAGCGGCATCTGGGCGGCTCCGGATCTCCTGACAGGGTGGCAGGCGGGCGCGGTCGCGGACTGCGCGATGACGGCCCCGCCCACCCGATCGATCATCAAGCGCGCTGAAATGGAGCGGTCCGCTCAACGATCGATGACGCTACCCCATATCCGCCCCGGCGGACTACATCCGGACAGAAATCCAAATTCCGGACCCTAGGTTTTCACCAATACCGCAACCCTTTATGCCGGTTCGCGCGGACTCCGGTACACAAGGACCGGCGACGGCGGTCAGCCGGTGAACGGTTCGGCGACCAAGCGGCCCCACACCACGAACAGGTTCAGGGCCAGGTAGACCAGGTCGACGGCCATGAGCGGGAACTCGCGGCGCCGGATCCGCGTGATCGCCGCGCCCACCATGACCAACGCCAGCCCCAGGGCGGCCAGCGGCACCAAGACCGGCGCGATGCCGAACACGGCGGGCAGCACCAGGCCCAGCCCGCCCAGGACCTCCAGGGCCCCGATGGCCTTCACACCCCCGGCGCTCCAGTCCTCGACCCACCTGGCGCTGGGCCCGAAGGCGGCGATCTTCTCCTTCGGCATGATCAGCTTGCCGGCCCCACCGAAGAAGTAGGCGGCGGCCAGCAGTCCGGCAACGATCCACAGAGCGAGGTTCATCTGGTCTTCCCTTGACGTCGAGGGCGGCGGTCGTCCCGGAGACGGCCGGTGCTTCCACCCCGCTCCGAAACGATCGTTCGCCCATCAGACGCCGCCCGCCACGAGGCTGTGACAGCCCCGCCCCGTGACGCACACCTCAGCCGGGCGCGCCGCCGCGACCCGCACGATCGCGAGGCACGCCCCGGGCCCGCTCAGACGGCCTGCGCCGACCAGCGGTCCCCGACCCGCTCCACCTTCAACGGCAGCCCGAACGTCTGCGACAGCACGTCCGCCGTCATCACCTCGTCCAGGGGGCCGGCCGCGACCAGACCGCCCTCACGCAGCAGGAGCGCGTGCGTGAAGCCCTCGGGGATCTCCTCGACGTGGTGCGAGACGATCACCAGCGAGGGCGCGTTCTCGTTGCGCGCCAGGTTGCCCAGCCGCCGCACGAGGTCCTCACGCCCGCCCACGTCCAGTCCCGCGGCCGGCTCGTCCAGGAGCAGCAGCTCGGGGTCGGCCATCAGCGCCCGCGCGATGAGCACGCGCTTGCGCTCGCCCTCGGAGAGCGTGTGGAACATCCGGTCGGCGAGCTCGGCGACGCCCCAGTGGCCCAGCAGCGCGCGAGCGCGGCCGTAGTCCGGGTTGCCGTACTCCTCGCGGAAGCGGCCGAGATAGCCGTAGGCGGCGCTCACCACGATGTCGAGCACGCTCGTGCCCGGCTCGATGCGCCCCGCCACGGACGCGCCGGCGTAGCCGATCAGCGGACGCAGCTCGAACACGTCGACCCGGCCCAGCCGCTCACCCAGGATGTCGACCTGGCCGGCGGTGGGGAACAACTGGCTGGCGGCCACGTTGAGGAGCGTGGTCTTGCCCGCGCCGTTCGGGCCGAGGATCACCCACCGCTCCCCCTCGGCGACCGACCAGTCCACACCGGCCAGCAGGTGCGCGTCACCCCGCCGTACCGTGACCCCGCTCAGGCCCAGAACCCGCCCGTCCATCGTTCTCCTCCTCGTCACGTCCCACGCCGGTGCACGGGCCGCCCTACCCTGTAGCAATGCATCACACGTCCGCACCGCTCGTCGCCTGGGGCAACGCCTGGCTGTCCGGCCACGTCGGACTGGACGAGGCCGTCGACGCCGTCGAGCGCCGCAGCGGCCCCAACCTGATCGGGACAGTACCCGCACAGGACCTGCCCTTCGACAGCGGCGTACCGCTGCGAACGGCCCTGGTCCGGCTCGGCGGGATGGGGCTGTCCGTGTTCCGACTCGCGCTGCCCGCCCAGGGCGACCCCCTCGGGCTGGTGGGCCCGAAGGAACTGAACCAGGCGGCCCTGCACGCCCAGGAGGGGGTCCTGGTGCGGCTCGCCGACCGACAGGTGGGCCTGGTGCCCACCATCGACCGGCGTGGCTCATCCTACGTCGGCGTCTCCTGGACGCCGTATCCGGCGAACGACGCGCTTCCGCAGGTCCCCGATCTCGCCGAGGCCGAGCAACACCTCAAACTGACCCTCCTCGACGTGACCCGGACACTGGAGGGCGTGGACGACATCGCCGGGTTCACGCCCGGCGTGCACGACCGCCTGGGCGCGCTCGGCGAGCGCGAGGCGCCGCCCCTGGCCGCCGGATACCCCCCGCGCGCCCACCGGGTGGCCGCCCTGGCGACCCGGCTGGCCCGGGTGGTGGAGCTGGCCGAGCCGAACTCGGGCCGCGGGCTCACGGCGCGACAGGCCGCGGAGCGCGCGAAGGCCCTGCGCGAGCTGGACATGGCCGTGCGGCGCGCCCAGGTGGCCGCCCACACCGCCATCGCGCCGCACGGCACGGTCAGGTAGCCGACCGAGCGGGGCGGCTCCTCCGGCGCCCGGCCACGAGGTGGACCAGGCGGGCCGCACCGACCGCCACACAGGCCAGGGCCACCGCCAGGAGCGCGAT
The DNA here is from genome assembly GCF_003634495.1 of Nocardiopsis sp. Huas11. Classification (GTDB taxonomy): domain Bacteria; phylum Actinomycetota; class Actinomycetes; order Streptosporangiales; family Streptosporangiaceae; genus Nocardiopsis. The sequence goes on from NZ_RBKY01000001.1 coordinate 2,261,072, forward strand.
CCAGAACGACGTGAAGAGATAGGGCACCTGGAACCAGGCCACGTCCCGGCCCCGGAACAGCCACCCGACGACCTCGTGCAGGCCCGCCATGAGCAGCGACGGCACGGCGTAGGGCAGCAGGCGGGCCGACACGTCCCACCACGGGCGGCCCGCGCGCGCCAGGGCCCAGCCGCGCGCACGCCGCACACCGCGCCAGGCGAGCGGCACGGCGGCGGCCCCCAGGGCGAGCAGGACGGCGTCCACGGCCAGTGGCGCGGTCCCCGTCGGCGGGGAAGGCGCGCTACCGGAGTCGATCAGTTCCACGAGCGCCGCGGCCAGGGAGTAGGCGCCACCCGCGGAGCCGGTGTTGGCCAGGACCGCCACCCCGTGCCCGCTGTCGGGCAGCAGCGCCTGGTGCGCCGTGGCGGTGAGCAGGTCCCCTCCGTGCTCGACGACCGGCGCTCCGGAGGCGGTCTCCCCCAGCGACCAGCCCAGGGCGTAGGAGCCGGAGACCTCGGAGGGGGTGTGCAGCGCGCGCACGCCCTCCTCGGACAGGACGCGGGTGCCGTCGGGCCCCCGCCCGCCGTTGTCGTGCGCGACCAGCCACGCGCCCAGGTCGGCGGCGGTGCTGATCACCCCGCCCGAGCCGTTGCCGAACCCGGGCGGCTCGTCGGCCGGGAACGCGTGCCCGAGCACGCGGACGTGGCCGTGCGCACTGGGCGGCAGGTCCAGGTCCGTGTCGATGGTGGTGCTGTCGTCCATGCCCAGCGGGGAGAAGACCCGCGCGCGCAGGTGGTCGGCGAAGGACCGGCCGCCGACCACCTCGACCAGGCGGGCGGCGACCTGGGCGTTGGGGTTGTGGTACTCCCACCGCGTCCCGGGCTCCGCGGCCAGGCGGGCGCTGCGCAGGTCCGCCACGGCCTGGCGCAGGGTCAGGGTGCTCCGGCCCCGGCTGTAGGAGGCGAACTCGGTGTCGGACATGCCGGAGGTCTGGTCGAGCAACTGGCGCACGGTGATCCGGTCCGCACGGGAGTCGGCCATCGTGAACTCGGGCAGGTGTTCCCGTACAGCGTCGTCCAGGTCGAGTTCCCCGTCCTCGGCCAGCTGGAGGACCGCGAGCGCGGTGATCGACTTGCTGAGGGAGGCCACGGCCATGGGCGTGTGCTCGGTGACGGGATCCCCCGCGGGGGTCGTCCCGTACCCCCGGGCGTGCACGACCTCGGATCCGTGGGTCAGCACCACCGCCGCGCCGGGCAGACCGGTGGCCTCCCGGTACTCCTCGACCACGGCGTCGACGACCGCGGGGGCCGGAGTGCTCGCCGTGGCGGCGGAGGCGGGGACCGCGTGCGCGAAGGACAGCCCGAGGGCGGCCAGGAGGCAGAGGAGCAGGTGCGCCCGGCGGCGGGCGGGCGAAGGCGGGATCATACGGACACGCTAGGACGGCGGCCACGGCCGGCTCCATGGTGCCGACGGCCGCGCCGATCTGCGGTCAGCACCCGGAACGGCCTCCGGGACGCCCCACCGTGACGGTCCCGGCCTCCGGCCCGCACGCCGATACACGACGGAGCCGGGGCCGCCCGCCCACCGGCGAGGGCGTCCCCGGGTCGAGAGGAGGGCCCTTCCGGGTCGAAAGGAATCCGGTCTCGGGGTCGTTCCAGGGTTGATACCTGATCCCTTCGGCCTCCGACGAGCCGATACTGGAAGAGTGGCAGGTCGGAACCACGGCCGCCCGGATGGAACGAGGAGACCCGTCATCATGCAGCCCGAGCACATCCGAGCCTCCGACGCGGACCGGGACAAGGTGGCCGAGCGCCTGCGGGAGGCCTTGGCGGAAGGCCGTCTGTCGCCGGTGGAGCATGAGGAGCGACTGGACGGCCTGTACAAGGCCAAGACCATCGGCGAGCTGTCGCCCCTGGTCGCCGACCTGCCGACGGGCGGGTTCGACTACGCGGCGATGGAGCGGATGTCGGAGGCCCCCAGCGGCATGCAGATCCTCGGCAGCGAGGCCCGCGACCTCGCCGGCCAGAGCAAGGGGTCGGAGAACCTGGTCGCCGTCTTCGGCGGAGCCGAGCGCAAGGGGCGCTGGCTGGTCGAGCCGCGCACGAACGTGTCCGTGCTGTGCGGCGGCGTCGAACTGGACCTGCGCGAGGCGGTCCTGAGCACCCGCGAGGTCACCATCCAGATGGCCGTCATCCTCGGCGGCGTGAACATCATCGTGCCGCACGGCGTGCGGGTGATCAACAACACGTCGGCGATTCTCGGCGGAGCCGACGTGCACGGAACGGACCAGCTCACGGACCCGAACGCGCCGGTCGTGCGGCTGACGGGCACGTGCATGCTCGGCGGGATCGACATCAAGGCCAAGGGTCCGCGCCGCAAGAAGGGGAACAAGCGCGACAAGTGACACGGCCACGCGGCCGTTCGGTGACCTGAATCGCACAGCAGGCTGTCCACATAGTGAACTACCTGGGAAAACGGGCGGCCCTGCATGACGGGCCCCGACGGGGTCCGAGTACCGTGGGTGGCGCCATGAATGATGACTCCACGCTGTTGGTGACCGTGACGGGCCGCGACCGTCCTGGCATCAGCGCGCGCCTCCTGAACACGCTCTCCGTCTTCCCGGTGACCATCGTCGACCTGGAACAGGTCGTCCTCGCCGGTCGGCTGGTCCTGGGCACCGTGATCGACGTCGACGAACGGGTCGCTCCCGGCGTGAGCCGTCACCGGGTCTTCGACGAGGTCCGCAACGCGCTCGACAAGATCGCCATCGACCTCGACATGGAGGTCGAGTACGGGCGGGGCAACGGCCGGGTGAGCGAGTCCGGCGCCGGCCGCCTGCACGTCACCGTGCTCGCCGACCCCCTGCGCCCCGGCGCCCTGGGCGCCCTCACCTCCTGTGTGGCGCGCGCCGGCGCGAACATCGACCGGATCGAGCGCCTGTCCAGCTACCCGGTGACCTCCGTCGAGATGGAGATCTCCGGCGGCGGCTCGGCCGGCGACGCCGCCCAGCTCCGTGCCGAACTGGCGATGGAGGCCTCCACGCAGTCCGTGGACGTGGCCGTCCAGCCCAGCGGTCTGCACCGGCGCGGCAAGCACCTGATCGTCATGGACGTCGACTCCACGCTCATCCAGGGCGAGGTCATCGAGCTCCTGGCCGCCCACGCGGGCTGCGAGGCCGAGGTCGCGAAGGTGACCGAGGAGGCCATGCGCGGCGAACTCGACTTCGAGGAGTCCCTGAGGGCACGCGTCGCGCTGCTCAACGGCCTGGACGCCTCGGCGATCGATCGTGTGCGCGAGGAGATCCAGCTGACCCCGGGCGCCCGCACCCTGGTGCGCACGCTCAAGCGGCTGGGCTACGAGTGCGGCATCGTGAGCGGCGGATTCACGCAGATCACCGACGTGCTCGTGGAGCGGTTGGGGCTGGACTACTCCGCCGCCAACACGCTGGAGATCGTCGACGGCAAGCTGACCGGCGGTCTGATCGGCCCGATCATCGACCGCAAGGGCAAGGCCACGACCCTCGAACGATTCGCGGAGCAGGCAGGGGTCCCCCTGTCCCAGACCGTGGCCATCGGCGACGGCGCCAACGACCTCGACATGCTCCAGACCGCGGGGCTCGGTGTCGCGTTCAACGCCAAACCGGTCGTGCGGGAGCAGGCCGACACCTCGGTGAACGTGCCCTACCTGGACACCATCGCCTTCATCCTCGGCATCACCCGCGAGGAGATCGAGGCGGCCGACCTCCACGCCGCCGACACCGAGAACTGATCGCGGGTCGGCTCCGCCTGCGTCACCGGGTGTGGCGCCACCAGTAGCGACCGACGATGAGCTCGTCGAGCGCGCGGAGCCTGTCCGCGGCCATCCGCGCGTGCGCGTCGGGATCTCCGAGCGCGATGCGAAGGTCCGCGGCCAGGTGGGCCGCTTCGCGAACCTCGCACTGGGCCCGCAGGGTCTCCGGCGCGCTCCCCGTCATCCGCGCGATGACGTCGAGCACGGCCTCCGTGTGGGGACCGCTGAACCGGGCCAGGAAGAACCAGTCGTCGGCGGGTTCGCCGTAGCGGGCCCACTCGAAGTCCAGCAGGGCCGTCACGCTCCGATCCCGCACGAGCCAGTTGTCCCAGTGGCAGTCGGCGTGAACCGGGACGCGCGCCTGCGCGTACAGCGGCGCACGTTCGGCGATCGCCCCCAGTCCATCGAGCAGACGACGGGGAACGGTTCCGCTCCGGTCCAGGGCGGCCAGTTCCTCGACCTGGGCGCGGAGCGCGCACCGGCTCGTGAAGCCGCCGTGGTCCAGTGGGCGCCTCAGCACCTGTTCGGCGGCGTCCGAGGGTATCCACGCGTGCAGTCGACGGAGCCGGCCGACCGCCGCCCGCGCCAGGGAGCGCGCCATCACGCCGTCGGCTCCGGGCAAGCCCATACCCGGGGCGGCCCCCGGCACGCGGGCGTAGCAGGCGTAGCGGAGGTCACGCGTCCCCGACCGGTGGAACCCGGCTGACAGCAGCGGGGCCGTGAGGCCGGCGGGCAGGTCGCCCGCCAAGGCGATCTCCCGGTCCAGTCGCGAGTGACCGGCGGCGCCGATGAGCTTCACGACGGCGTCCGAGCCGACGTAGACGTGATGGGAACTGCTCTCGACGACGGCCATGGGACCGGGATCCCGTCGCAGGGCCGCCGCGGCGATCGCACGGGCGGCATCGTGGTCTCCTCGCACGTCGGTGATGGGTACTCCAGCCGTAGACGGTGAACTCTCCGGGGGCCGAACGACAGGCCGCGGCCGGCGGCTCCCACACGCTCGGCTCCTGACGTTGTCCACAGGGAGCAGATCACCTCTGGCAGGCCGGCCCCGACCACGCTCTCATAGACACCGGGGGGACCCCACAATTCACAAACGCACAAACTTGGGCACAAAAAAAAGGGGAGAAGCCGCCCCACAAGGCGACCCCTCCCCCAAAAAAAACCGTGGCAGCAACCTACTCTCCCACCCCACCACAGGGCAGTACCATCAGCGCAAGGAGACTTAACGACCGGGTTCGGAATGAGACCGGGTGTGACCCTCCCACCATAACCACCACGGAAACCAAACACCCACCACAAACCCAGCTCAACCCCACAAAAGGGGAACCAGATCCACAACGGGAAAACCGTAGGAAATGTGAAAAATATGCGCGAGCACCCAATTATCTGCAGCGGACAAGCCCTCGGCCTATTAGTACCGGTCAGCTCCACCCCTCACAGGGCTTCCACACCCGGCCTATCAACCCCGTCGTCTACAGGGAGCCTTACCCTCTCAAAGGAGGCAGGAGACCTCATCTCGAAGCAAGCTTCCCGCTTAGATGCTTTCAGCGGTTATCCCTCCCGAACGTAGCAAACCAGCCATGCCCTTGGCAGGACAACTGGCACACCAGAGGTTCGTCCGTCCCGGTCCTCTCGTACTAGGGACAGCCCTTCTCAAGTCTCCAACGCGCACAGCGGATAGGGACCGAACTGTCTCACGACGTTCTAAACCCAGCTCGCGTGCCGCTTTAATGGGCGAACAGCCCAACCCTTGGGACCAACTCCAGCCCCAGGATGCGACGAGCCGACATCGAGGTGCCAAACCATCCCGTCGATATGGACTCTTGGGGAAGATCAGCCTGTTATCCCCGGGGTACCTTTTAGCCGTTGAGCGACACCGCTTCCACACGCCGGTGCCGGATCACTAGTCCCAGCTTTCGCTCCTGCTCGACACGTCCGTCTCACAGTCAAGCTCCCTTGTGCACTTACACTCAACACCTGATTACCAACCAGGCTGAGGGAACCTTTGGGCGCCTCCGTTACTCTTTGGGAGGCAACCGCCCCAGTTAAACTACCCACCAGACACTGTCCCCGAACCGGATCACGGTCCAAAGTTAGATGCCCGAAACAGTCAGAGTGGTATTTCACCAACGCCTCCACCGCCACTAGCGTGACGACTTCACAGGCTCCCACCTATCCTACACAAACCATCCCAAACACCAATGTCAAGCTATAGTGAAGGTCCCGGGGTCTTTCCGTCCTGCTGCGCGAAACGAGCATCTTTACTCGTAGTGCAATTTCACCGGGCCCATGGTTGAGACAGTGGGGAAGTCGTTACGCCATTCGTGCAGGTCGGAACTTACCCGACAAGGAATTTCGCTACCTTAGGATGGTTATAGTTACCACCGCCGTTTACTGGCGCTTAGATTCCCAGCTTCGCAGGCCGAAACCCACTAACCAGTCCTCTTAACGTTCCAGCACCGGGCAGGCGTCAGTCCGTATACAGCGTCTTACGACTTCGCACGGACCTGTGTTTTTAATAAACAGTCGCTTCCCCCCGCTATCTGCGACCCCACCCAGCTCAGGCCGTAAAGACCATCACCAGACAGGGCTCCCCTTCTCCCAAAGTTACGGGGACAATTTGCCGAGTTCCTTAACCATGGTTCACCCGAACGCCTCGGTATTCTCTACCTGACCACCTGCGTCGGTTTAGGGTACTGGCCACACACGAACTCGCTAGAGGCTTTTCTCGACAGCATGGGATCACTCACTTCACCGAAAACGGCTCGGCATCACGTCTCAGCCTCACGGTGTGCGGATTTGCCAACACACCGGCCTACACGCTTACCCCCGGACAACCACCGCCGGGTAGAGCTACCCTCCTGCGTCACCCCATCACTTACCTACTACAACATCGGTTCCCAGACCAGCCACAACCTCGACCCGAAGGTCTCAGAAGGAGCCGGCGTGGTTAGCATCCGTCGCCTCGGTACTGGGCGCTCGTGCACGGGTACGGGAATATCAACCCGTTATCCATCGACTACGCCTGTCGGCCTCGCCTTAGGTCCAGACTCACCCTGGGCGGATTAACCTGCCCCAGGAACCCTTAGTCAATCGGCGGCAACGTTTCTCACGTTGCTTTCGCTACTCATGCCTGCATTCTCACTCGCACACCCTCCACCACACGATCACTCGGCAGCTTCTCCGGATGCACGACGCTCCCCTACCAACCCAAGAACAAGTCTTGAGCTTCACAGCTTCGGCGGTGTACTTAAGCCCCGCTACATTATCGGCGCAGAACCACTTGACCAGTGAGCTATTACGCACTCTTTAAAGGATGGCTGCTTCTAAGCCAACCTCCTGGTTGTCTGGGCAACTCCACAACCTTTCCCACTTAGCACACGCTTAGGGGCCTTAGCTGATGATCTGGGCTGTTTCCCTCTCGACTACGAAGCTTATCCCCCGCAGTCTCACTGCCACGCTCTAACTTAACCGGCATTCGGAGTTTGTCTGACGTCAGTAACCTTGTAGGGCCCATCAGCCAAACAGTAGCTCTACCTCCAGCAAGAAACACGTGACGCTGCACCTAAATGCATTTCGGGGAGAACCAGCTATCACGGAGTTTGATTGGCCTTTCACCCCTACCCACACCTCATCCCCCAGGTTTTCAACCCTGGTGGGTTCGGGCCTCCACGAGGTCTTACCCCCGCTTCACCCTGGACATGGGTAGATCACTCCGCTTCGGGTCCACAGCATGCGACTCAAACGCCCTATTCAGACTCGGTTTCCCTACGGCTACCCCACACGGGTTAACCTCGCCACACACCATGACTCGCAGGCTCATTCTTCAAAAGGCACGCCATCACCAAAGACAAGCTTCAGCTCTGACGGCTTGACAGCACACGGTTTCAGGTACTATTTCACGACCCCTCACCGGGGCACTTTTCACCTTTCCCTCACGGTACTAGTGCACTATCGGTCATCAGGACGTATTTTGGCTTAGCAGGTGGTCCTGCCAGATTCACACGGAATTTCACGGGCTCCGCGCTACTCGGGAACACACCAACACCTAGCCGGCAACTTCGTCTACGGGACTCTCACCCACTACGGTTCCGCTTCCCAACGGATTCAACTATCACCAGCATCAGCGCTCCGGGCCGACAGACCCGAAAAGATGCGCCCCACAACCCCGCACACGCAACGACTGCCGTCTATCACACGCATACGGTTTAGCCTCTTCCCCGTTCGCTCACCACTACTAGGGGAATCACTTTTGTTTACTCTTCCTACGGGTACTGAGATGTTTCACTTCCCCGCGTCACCACCAACCACCCTATACATTCAGGTGGCGGCAACCCGACACAACTCGGGCTAGGTTTCCCCATTCGGACACCCACGGATCAAAGCTCGGTTGACAGCTCCCCGTGGCCTATCGCGGCCTCCCACGTCCTTCATCGGCGCCTGATGCCAAGGCATCCACCGTGTGCCACTATCACTTGGCCACTACAGATAATAAGATGCTCGCGCACACTATTCACAAATCAAAACACCAACCGCACACCCTCATACCACTCCACACAAGGAGAGTTCCTCAGGGCGGTCCGCGGGAAACAACACCGGCCACCAACCCCCCACACGTGGGGAGCAAGCAGCCCAGGGTTGCTTCCTCAGACACCCAACAGCGCGCCCCCTGGCGCTTCTAGTCACCAGGGGCAAAGTTCGATTCCTTCAAGCCACTCCCGACACCAGCACAGACAACCTGTACCGGCCGGGTCCACTTTCGAGTCCGGCCAACCATAGGAAAGAGTTGGCCTTTGAAAGACTCCTTAGAAAGGAGGTGATCCAGCCGCACCTTCCGGTACGGCTACCTTGTTACGACTTCGTCCCAATCGCCAGCCCCACCTTCACTCATTCCCTCCCCGAAGGGTTAGGCCACAAGTTTCGGGTGTTGCCGACTTTCATGACGTGACGGGCGGTGTGTACAAGGCCCGGGAACGTATTCACCGCGGCGTTGCTGATCCGCGATTACTAGCGACTCCACCTTCATGGGGTCGAGTTGCAGACCCCAATCCGAACTGAGACCGGCTTTTAGGGATTCGCTCCACCTTACGGTATCGCACGCCCATTGTACCGGCCATTGTAGCATGTTTGCAGCCCAAGACATAAGGGGCATGATGACTTGACGTCGTCCCCACCTTCCTCCGAGTTGACCCCGGCAGTCTCCCATGAGTCCCCACCATTACGTGCTGGCAACATGGAATAAGGGTTGCGCTCGTTGCGGGACTTAACCCAACATCTCACGACACGAGCTGACGACAGCCATGCACCACCTGTCACCCACCAACTAAATGACCCCACATCTCTGCAGGTCCACGGGTGATGTCAAACCTTGGTAAGGTTCTTCGCGTTGCGTCGAATTAAGCAACATGCTCCGCCGCTTGTGCGGGCCCCCGTCAATTCCTTTGAGTTTTAGCCTTGCGGCCGTACTCCCCAGGCGGGGCGCTTAATGCGTTAGCTACGGCGCGGAAACCGTGGAAAGTCCCCACACCTAGCGCCCAACGTTTACGGCATGGACTACCAGGGTATCTAATCCTGTTCGCTCCCCATGCTTTCGCTCCTCAGCGTCAGGTAAGGCCCAGAGACCCGCCTTCGCCACCGGTGTTCCTCCTGATATCTGCGCATTTCACCGCTACACCAGGAATTCCAGTCTCCCCTACCTACCTCTAGCATGCCCGTATCCACTGCAGAACCGGAGTTAAGCCCCGGTCTTTCACAGCAGACGCGACACGCCGCCTACGAGCTCTTTACGCCCAATAATTCCGGACAACGCTCGGACCCTACGTATTACCGCGGCTGCTGGCACGTAGTTAGCCGGTCCTTATTCCCCACCTACCGTCAACCCCACGAGAACGTGGAGCCTGCGTTGGTGGTAAAAGAGGTTTACAACCCGAAGGCCGTCATCCCCCACGCGGCGTCGCTGCGTCAGGCTTTCGCCCATTGCGCAATATTCCCCACTGCTGCCTCCCGCAGGAGTCTGGGCCGTGTCTCAGTCCCAGTGTGGCCGGTCGCCCTCTCAGGCCGGCTACCCGTAATCGCCTTGGTAGGCCTTTACCCCACCAACTAGCTGATAGGCCGCGAGCCCATCCCTGACCGATAAAACTTTCCACCGTCCACCATGAGGTGGCCGGTCGTATCCGGTATTAGACGGCGTTTCCACCGCTTATCCCAGAGTCAGGGGCAGGTTGCTCACGTGTTACTCACCCGTTCGCCGCTCGTGTACCCCGAAGGGCCTTACCGCTCGACTTGCATGTGTTAAGCACGCCGCCAGCGTTCGTCCTGAGCCAGGATCAAACTCTCCATAAAGGTCATACAACCCTAACCCGGCCACCGCGGACGGTACCTGGGCGGGTAAACCTAGAAGTAATCCTGACCGACCATCTTGCGATGGCCAATCAAAGGAACCCTTCACACCGAAGTGTGACGGGGCCAAAACAAACATGGCTTAAAGAAATTCAAACACGCGCTGTTGAGTTCTCAAGAAGCAACCGCTCATCCCGTACAAGCCCCGGTGCCGTTTCCGGACCGTTCGCTCTTCCGTGGAAGGCTGTCTTGTCTGCGTTTCCACCGCTGTGAGCGGCTTGGACGCTTCGTTGTGTCTTTACTTTATCAGGTGTTCCGTGCCCCGCCAAATCGGCGGTTTCGGAGCAATTGATCGGGGTAAAGCCCGTTTTCGCTTCTTCCGACCCGGCGAATTGGCCCGGCTTTCGAAGCAGCTCCCTGAGCCTACCGGAACCGAATCAGTGCTCGGACCGGATGGCCTGTTCACAGTCTTCGACCCACATCACGACATGCGGAGCACATCGAAGGAGAGTCAGAGGTCTGTCACGCGGAGAGGGTCACCGGCACGCCCACGTGAACCGTGTTCGTTTCGCTCGGTGGATGGCCGACCCCTCGCGGCCTTGGGCCGGTCGGAGGCGACTCGGAGAACATTACCCTCCGCCCGGCGCCTCCGCAAACCGTCTGAAGCGTGGCCTGGGTCACACTAGCCGAGGATCTTGCCGGTCCCCGTGCCCGGGGCCGCGTAGAGCCAATCGACCTCCAGCTCGATGGCGGCGACCGTGGCCGGCGCGTAGCGCGTCAGAGTGTCGTCGCCCAGGAAGCCGGCCGCCAGCTGGGCGATCGTCGGGTTGTGCCCCACCACCAGGACGGTCCCCGCTTCGGGGTCGACGCGGTTGATCATGCCCAGGAGGTCGTCCGGCCCCGCGGAGTAGGCCTCGTCGGTGTAGTCGACCTCGGGAGCCGTCTCCAGGTGCAACTCGTGGAGCACACCCCGGAGCGTCTGCCTGGTGCGCCTGGCGCCCGAGCAGATCACGTGGTCGGGCACGTACCCGCCCTCGGCGAGCAGCCGACCGACGGACGCCGCCTGGAGATGGCCCCTGTCGTTGAGCGGACGGTCGAAGTCCTCTTCGCCGTGGCCGACGTCGGCCTTGGCGTGCCGCATGAGCAGCAGTGTCCGCTTCATGACGCGAGGGCGGTCGCGACGATCGCCAGTGCTCCGATGAACCCCACCATGACTCCCACGATGACGATCAAGCCCTTCAGTCCAGTCACCAGGCACCTCCCTCTCGCCGCTCGGTGGTGATGCGCACGGACGACGTCCGCATCGGTTCGCGACTCAAGGTTAGGCGCGTCCTTCTCACCCGGAACAGTGCCCCCTCCCGGCCGTTTCTCACCTCTTCTCGCCAAGGATCCGCAACGGGATCCGCGCCGACCGACCCCTCCCTCCACCCGTACGCACGCGGCGGCCGCCCGGGTCGTACCCGGACGGCCGCCGCTCGCGCGAGGGAGCGCCCCTACAGGAAGGTGTCTCCCTCAGGAAAAGGCGTCCCCCTAGGAAGGTGCCTCCTCCTGCCGAAGCGCCTCAGCCCTTGCCGTCTCCGGCGCGGGCCTCCTCCTTGTGATCGGGGTCGGACTCCTGGGTCCCCCCGTCCGCGGCGCCCTCGCCGGCCACCGCCGACTCCTGACCAGAGGCGCCCTGGTCGGCGTCCCCGTTCTCGGGCTCGTCCTTGGGCTCGACCTCGCGGTCGATCTCGGCGAGTTCGGTCTCCGTCCCCGCCCCACGGCGCTTGGACCACAGGACGGCCGCGACGAGCACACCCACGGCGACCGCGCTCACGCCCAGCCGCAGGACCACGTTGTCCGCGTAGATCACCACGCTGGGCGCGACGATGAGCGCGACCAGGTTCATCACCTTCAGCAGGGGGTTGATGGCCGGCCCGGCGGTGTCCTTGAACGGGTCGCCGACCGTGTCACCGATCACCGTGGCCTCGTGGGCCGCCGACCCCTTGCCGCCGTGGTGACCGTCCTCGACCAGCTTCTTGGCGTTGTCCCAGGCACCGCCGGAGTTGGACAGGAACACTGCCATGAGCACGCCGGCGGCGATGGCACCGCCGAGGAACGCGCCGAGCGGCGCGTAGCCCAGGGCGAAGCCGACCGCGATCGGCGCGAGCACGGCGAGGAGTCCGGGCGTGACCAGCTCGCGCAGCGAGTCCTTCGTGCAGATGTCGACGACCCGCGCGTACTCCGGCTTCTCCGTGCCGTCCATGATCCCCGGACGCGTCCGGAACTGGTTGCGCACCTCCAGCACGACCCGGCCGGCCGCGCGGCCCACGGCCATGATGGCCAGGCCGGAGAAGAAGAACACGACGCTGGCGCCGATGATCACGCCGACCAGCACGTCCGGCTGGTCGATGGACAGGGAGAAGGCCTCCGCGTCGCCGAGCTGCTCCTGCACCGACGTGCGGAACGCCCCGAACAGCGCGGTGGCCGCCAGCACGGCCGTGGCGATCGCGATGCCCTTGGTGATCGCCTTGGTGGTGTTGCCGACCGCGTCCAGACTGGTGAGGATCTCCGCGCCCGGGCCCTCGACGTCGCCCGACATCTCGGCGATGCCCTGCGCGTTGTCCGAGACCGGACCGAAGGTGTCCATGGCCACGATGATGCCGACCGTGGTGAGCAGGCCCGTGCCGGCGAGGGCGACGGCGAACAGGCTCAGGGTGATCGATCCGCCGCCCAGCAGGAAGGCCGCGTAGACGGCTCCCGCGATGAGCAGGGCGGAGTAGACGGCCGACTCCAGTCCCACGGAGATACCGGAGAGGATGACGGTCGCCGCGCCGGTCTCCGAACTCTCGCCGATGTCCCGCACGGGGCGCCGGTCGGTCTCGGTGAAGTACCCGGTGAGCAGCTGGATCGCGGCGGCGAGCACGAGGCCGATGAGGACGGCGGCCACCGCGATGACGCGCGGGTCGGGGTCGTTGCCGGCCGCCTCGATCTCCGCCAGCACCTGCGGGCTGACACCGGACAGCTCCTCGAAGCTGCCGGGCAGGTACCAGAAGGAGGTGGCGACGACGAGCACGGCGGAGATGGCCGCGGAGATGAAGAAGCCGCGGTTGATCGCGGTCATCGCGCTCTTGTCCCGCGGGCGGGGCGCGACGATGAAGATGCCGATCATGGCGGTGATGATGCCGATCATCGGGACCAGGAGCGGGAACACCAGGCCCTCGGTGCCGAAGGCCACGCGGCCCAGGATGAGGGAGGCCACCAGCACGACCGCGTAGGACTCGAAGAGGTCCGCCGCCATGCCCGCGCAGTCGCCCACGTTGTCACCGACGTTGTCGGCGATGGTGGCGGCGTTGCGGGGGTCGTCCTCGGGGATGCCCTGCTCGACCTTGCCGACCAGGTCGGCGCCGACGTCGGCGGCCTTGGTGAAGATGCCGCCGCCCACACGCATGAACATGGCCAGCAGTGCGGCGCCGAAGCCGAAGCCCTCCAGCACGATGGGCGCGTCGCCGCGGTAGAGGATGACGACGAGGGCCGCTCCGAACAGGCCGAGCCCCACGGTGATCATGCCCGCCACACCACCGGTGCGGAAGGCGATCCGCATCGCGGTGTGGCTCGCCGCGGAGTCTCCGCCGCGCGCGGCGGCCGCGACCCTGACGTTGCCGCGGACGGCCAGCCACATCCCGATGAACCCGGTCGCCGCCGACAGCACCGCGCCGAGGGCGAAGAACACCGACCGGCCGATGGCGATGGCCATGGAGTCCGCGGGGAGCAGAAGGAGCAGGAGCGGGATGACGACGACGAAGACCGCGAGGGTGCGGAACTGTCGTTTCAGGTAGGCCGCCGCGCCTTCCTGTACCGCGAACGCGATGTTGCGCATTCGCTCTGTGCCCTGCCCTGCGGCGAGGACCTCACGTACCAGCATCCCCGCGACGGCGAGGGCCAGGAGCGCCACCACCATGACGATGATGACGAGTGTGAAGTCGCTGCCTTCCAGTGCTAGGGCCGTGCCGCTTTCCGCGGCGAGGTTGAGCCCAGACAATCCGTCCTCCTTGCGACGGGCACGACCGTTTCGGCCCCGTCCACGGACACGTCCGGAACGGCTCGCCCCGTGGGCGCCGGTCCGCGTGCGGCCGTGGACGTACCGCCGTCCGGAAGGTGCCTGAGCTGGCCCGACGGCACGCTTGGCGGGGTCGAAGCGGTGCCACCTTTGGTTGTGGAGCGCCCCGCCCGAGCTTTCCGCGCACGGGCGGTGGTCCGGGGATTCTAACCACCGTGCGAAATAAAGGTGAGAGCCGATTCAGCATTTCCCCAAGAGAGATCAAAGATGTGATCACTTGGTGATCTTGGGAAGCGGATAAATGGCTTTATCGATGGCATTCGGCTTGTTTCTGTTTCTCATAATGCCGTAATACGATGTTAACGTTAAAGGCCTTATTTCGATACAGAAGTGCTTATTGGCCCCAGACGACAACAGACGGCATCAGAGCACGCACCCGGCATGAGCGGGGTACAAGTACGGCCGGCCCGCGCGGGCCGGCCTCCGGCCTTCAGGGTGCTCCCGGTGTCGCGCACGCCCCCGCGCCCCCAAAGGCCCCAGAGGCGCCAGGGGCGCCACCCGAGCGCGGGCCCGGGTCCCGACGACGTACTACGCGCCGCGCAACCGCATCCCCGACGGGTCGATCCCGTCACCGGGACGGGCCCGCCCGGCGTCCAGGTCGTCGGCCAGCGCGCGGACGAAGGCCGCCACGCCCGCCACGTCGACGCCGTGCGGCGCCGTCGGCCCGAACACCTCCACGCGCTCCGCACCGCGCCGCAGCAGGCGCGCCGCGCCCACCGTGTTGCCGCGCTGGGCGTGGGTGAGGCCCACGGCCGTCTGGGCGAGTCCCCGCCACAGTTCCCGCTCGGGTTCGGGGGAGGACTTCCACACGGCCTCGAGGACTTCGTGGGCGGTGAAAGCGTATCCCGAGTCGAGCAGCCGCTGGGCCTCTTCCAGACCCTCCTCCGCGGTGAATTCGGCGTCGTCCGGCACCCGCTCGACCTCACCCTGGCTGCCGTGCGGCAGCGGTCGGCCGTACCGGTCCCGGGGGCGCTGGTTCTGCGCGCGCCCGGACATGTCGCGGTCCCGGCCCTCGCCCTGCTCGGAGCCGCCTCCGGTCACCGATGCCGTCGCCATCGCTCCATCGCCCTTTCCTCAGTGTCCGCTTCGGGTCCCGTCCACGTCCGCCAACCACTCCACGAGCGCGCCGGAGACCTCTTCGGGGCGTTCCTCGTGCGGGAAGTGCCCCGCACCCGCCACCTGCCTCCAACGGTACGGCCCGACGACCAGGCGGCGTGCGACGCGTGCGGCCTCGGGGGGACAGGCCTGGTCGAGCGCGCCGTGCAGCTGCAGAACGGGCACCCGGACGGGGGTGCGCATGCGGGCGGCGTAGCGGGCCCCGTCGGGACGCCAGCGGGACCGGAAGATCCAGCGGTGGTACTCCAGGGAGCAGTGGGAGACCTTCGGGATCGCGAAGGCCCGGCGGTAGCGCTCCTCGGCCTCGGCGTCGGGCCATCCGGGGCCGCTCCACTGGCGGATCAGGTCGCCGACGCGCACGCAGCCGTCGGCCAGGAGCCGGTGCTCGGGCAGGATCGGCACCTGTGCCCTGAGCAGGTGGCGCACGCCCGGGCCTCCGGAGGCCACCATCCGCGCCGCGCGTGCCGGGTGCGGAGCGGCCATGGTCGCGAGGGCGCGGACGCTGCGCGGGTGGTAGGCCGTCATGGTCCAGCCGACGACGCCCCCCAGTCCGTGTCCGACCACGACGGCCTCGCCCTCACCGAGGGAACGGACGAGCCCGGCGGCGTCCTGGGCGAGTGTGACCAGGTCATAGCCGCGCGGGGGCTTGTCGCTGGCCCCGTATCCGCGCAGGTCGACGGCGGCCGCGCGGTACCCGGCGGCGGCGAGGGCGATGATCTGGGACCGCCAGGCCCACCAGAACTGGGGGAATCCGTGCAACAGCAGCACGAGCGGCCCCTCACCGGCCTCGGCCACGTGGAACCGCGTTCCCGCGGCGCTGAGGACGCGGTGCGTCCAGGGGCCGTCGACGTAGGCGGCCGAGTCGTCCAACACCGCGCGCGGGACTAGACGGAGTCGGAGGAGACGGGCGCCTGCTCCGTCTTGGCCGGGTCCACGGACGTCTCGCCCTTGGGCGGACGGTGCCCACCGCGCAGGATCTCCACGAGCCGGGTGGTGGTCACGGCGGTACGGGCGAGGCCCTGGCGCCGGCGCAGGTTGATCAGCGCGGTCAGGATGAAGGCGGCGGCGATCAGCAGGTAGAACAGCGTGACGATACCGAACGCGCCCCAGAGCGGGAGGTCGAAGATCTCCCAGAGCCCGAGCCCGATGGTCACCGACAACAGGATCATGAAGAGGTGGAGGATCACGCCCGCGGCGAGGAACTCGCCGAGGCCCTTGCCGATCTTGACGGCGTCGGCCTTGGCCTCCAGCTTGGCGAGCTTGATCTCCAGGCGCACCAGCCGCGAGAGGTTGTCAGTGGCGTCGGAGACCAGTTCACCGATGGAACGGTCGATGCCGCTGGTAGCGCCAGGTTCACCGGCACCCGGCTTGTCCACCATCGTGGGGGTTCCCTTCTCTCGGTCCGAACACGCGGATGATCCTCCGCATCCTCGCACATGCCCCACCTCGCGGGCCTCACACGGCACGCACAACACTGGGCTTCCGTTTGGTCACCTTCGTACACGAACGGCGGCGTCCCGGCCCCGAGCCGGGGACCGGGACGCCGCCGCGTGCCGTGGGCGCGGCCCCCGCCGGGTGTCCGACCGGGGCCGGCCGCTCAGTCGCCCGTCGAGGCGGAGGGCAGCTGCTTGGCGATCACGTCCATGATCGAGGAGTCGGTGAGCGTGGAGGTGTCACCGATCGCCCGGTTCTCGGCGATGTCGCGCAGCAGGCGACGCATGATCTTGCCGGAGCGGGTCTTGGGCAGCTCGGGCACGGCCAGCAGGCGCGCCGGCTTGGCGATGGGCCCGAGCGAGGTGCCCACGTGGTTGCGCAGCTCCTGGACGAGGTCCTCGGGGACCTCCTCCCCGCCGCCGCGCAGGATCACGAAGCCGACGATGGCCTGGCCGGTCACCTTGTCGGTGGCGCCCACGACCGCGGCCTCCGCGACCCGGGGGTGCGAGACCAGGGCGGACTCGACCTCGGTGGTGGAGATGTTGTGGCCGGAGATGAGCATGACGTCGTCCACGCGGCCGAGCAGCCACATGTCGCCGTCCGCGTCCTTCTTGGCACCGTCACCGGGGAAGTACAGGCCCTCGAAGCGCGACCAGTAGGTGTCCTTGTAGCGCTCGGGGTCGCCCCAGATACCGCGGAGCATGGACGGCCACGGCTCGCGGATGACGATGAAGCCGCCGTCGCCGTCGGGCACGGACGCTCCGCTCTCGTCCACGACGTCGGCCACCACGCCGGGGACGGCCCGCATCGCGGCGCCCGGCTTGCCGGAGGTCACGCCCGGCAGGGGGCTGACCATGATGGCGCCGGTCTCGGTCTGCCACCAGGTGTCGACCACGGGGGTGCTGCCGCCGCCGATGTTCTCCCGGTACCAGACGTAGGCCTCGGGGTTGATGGGCTCGCCGACCGACCCGATGACGCGCAGGCTGGACAGGTCGTACTTCGCGGGGATCTCGTCGCCCCACTTCATGAAGGTGCGGATCGCCGTGGGCGCCATGTAGGCGATGGTGACCTTGTACTTCTCGATGATCTCCCAGAAGCGCCCGCGGTGCGGGGTGTCCGGGGTGCCCTCGTACATGACGACGGTGGCGGCGTTGGAGAGCGGGCCGTAGACGATGTAGGAGTGCCCGGTCACCCAGCCGATGTCGGCGGCGCACCAGTACACGTCCGTCTCCGGCTTGAGGTCGAACACCGCCCAGTGGGTGTAGGACACCTGGGTGAGGTAGCCGCCCGTGGTGTGCAGGATGCCCTTGGGCTTGGCCGTGGTGCCGCTGGTGTACATGATGTACAGCGGGTGCTCGGCGTCGTGGGCCTCGGGCGTGTGCTCGGTGCTCTGGGTCTCCACGACCTCGTGCCACCACACGTCGCGGTCGGTCCACTCCACGTCCTGGCCGGTGCGGCGGACGACGAGGACATTCTCGACGGCGGGGCGGTCGGCCACGGCTCCGTCCACGGCGGGCTTGAGCGCGCTGGCCTTGCCGCGCCGGTAGCCGCCGTCGGCGGTGATGACGAGCTTGGCCTGGCTGTCGTCCAGGCGCGAGCCGAGCGCGTCGACGGAGAATCCGCCGAAGACGACCATGTGGACGGCGCCGATCCGCGCGCAGGCGAGCATCGCCACGACCGTCTCGGGGATCATCGGCATGTAGATGGCGACGCGGTCGCCCTTGGCCACACCGAGCTGGGTCAGGGCGTTGGCCGCCTGGGAGACCATGTCCTTGAGCTCGGCGTAGGTGATGGCGCGGGTGTCGCCCGGCTCGCCCTCCCACTGGAGGGCGACCCGCTCGCCCAGACCGGCGTCGACGTGCCGGTCCACGCAGTTGACCGAGGCGTTGATCCGGCCACCGTCGAACCACTTGGCGAACGGCGGGTTCCAGTCCAGGACCGTGTCCCAGGGCTGCTCCCACTGAAGCCGTCGCGCCTGCTCCTCCCAGAAGCCGAGGCGGTCCGCGGCGGCGACCTCGTAGGCGTCGGCCTTGACGTTGGCCTGCGCCGCGAGTTCGGCGGGCGGGGGGTAACTGCGGGTCTCGTGGAGAAGGTTGGACAGTGTCTCCTGGCTCGGGGGAGTGCTGTCAGCCACTGTGATTCTCCTTACGTTGGCGGATGACACCCAATTAATCATGTGGTCCATACCGCGTGAACAGCTGGGCGGCGGTCCAGCGGCGGGGACCTCCGGGCGAGCGACGAACGGACGGCGAACGGTCGGCGACCCGCGACGAGCGGTCGGTTCCCACCTGGTCGGGAACGCGGCGGAGTCGGTGTCGGCTCTCCTGGTTACCGGCGCGTAGTGTTGTTCTCCGTGAGCGAACCGACTTCTGACTCCCTGCCCGACCCGCTGGCGCGCATCGCCGGACTGCCCGGTGTGAGCGACGCGGTCGCCGAGACCCGTGCCCTGGTCGACAAGCTCCTGGGCCACCGCATCCTGCGCCGTCGCAGCAGCGACGTGTCGATGGAGTCCTCCCTGCGCGGCGCGTGCGCTTCGGCGGCCCTGGAGGGCGCCGAGGTGTCGATGGACGAGATCCGGGACGGGCACGTGTACGACACCCGGATCAAGGGCGCGCTGCGCGTGTCCAGTGAGCTGGGAACGCTGGTGGACACCTGGCCCAAGGCGCCGCGGCAGGCACTGGCCCGGATGCACACCCTGGTGGCGGCCGACGCGGTGGCGGACGACGCCCTGGGCCGGCCCCGACTGGAGGGCGAGCGGGTCGAGGACCCGCTGGAGCTGGGCCCCGCGCCGGCTCCGTCGGTGGCGCTGACGCGGTTGGAGGGCCTGTACGCGCTGCTGGGCGCGCGGACGTCGGTGCCCGCGCTGGTGACGTCGGCGCTGGTGCACGGCGAGCTGATGTCGATCCGCCCGTTCGGGTGGGGCGACGGGCTGGTGGCGCGCGCGGCGGAGCGGTTGACCCTGGTGGAGCGCGGCCTGGACCCGAAGTCCCTGGTGACCTCGGAGCTGGGGCACCAGACGCTGAAGGACGAGTACGGTCCGGCGCTGCGCGGGTACATGGGCGGCACTCCCGACGGGGTGGCGGCGTGGGTGGTGTACTGCTGCCGCGCCGTGCGGGCCGGCGCACAGGACTCCCTTGCCACGTGTGAGGCGCTCAAACGCGGCTGAGCGCCCTGGCGCGTGTTCAACGGAATGGCACCGAGTTCGTGAACTCGTTCAATTACCGACCAGTAGTCGGCGCGAACGATATCATTTCGATCACGCTCGTCCATCGCGCAATGTTTCGGATAGGCGCCTGCATCTGCACATGCATGGCGAACGGCGCCCGAGAGAAGCTCTCAAGGCGCCGCTTCCGACTCGTCCGACCGGGCTAACAGGCGTCCGTTCTCATAGTCTGACCTGGCACGATAGCGACGTGCCCGGCCTAGACAGGCCTTACGCGGCCAGGAGGCGCGTGGGTTCCCGGATGCCGAGTCGGGGTGGGTCTTCGCCACCTACTGCTTTCTTTCTACGCCCGGGCGGCCGTCCCGAAAAGGTAGTTGGCCCAAGTTTTCCGTTCCGATTCCCGAACCGATACGAGGATGCCGTGGTAGCGTCGGTTCCGGCGTTCCACGAGGGAACGGTGCTCGCCACACTGCCGAAGTCGGGCGGCCGGAGCTCGCGACACGATCGCGTTCCCACGGCCCCCTGTCGCAGAAGCGCCGCCGCTCCCGCGTGGACGTGTGCGTGACCAGGTCTTTCGATGGTGGTCGGTGCTTCGGCGCCGACGTGCCCTTCCAGTGAGTGGGCCCGGTCCTCTCCCCCCGGGACCGGACGCGATCGACGGTCTCCCTCCCCCTGCGAGACCGTCTCCATGTCCGCTCCTCTCGCCTGTCGGGCGGGGATGCGCGTTCGCCCCCGTACGCGTATCCCGCCCGTCGGGTGGGAACCCGCGCCCGCGGCTTCATGCCGGGCGCTTTCGTGTCTCCGCGCCTCCCGTGTTTTCCGGTTTCGTGCCCTGCTCTGCGGGGCTTCGTGCGAACCCGTGCCCTCCGGCTTCGTGCCCTGCTCTACGGGGCTTCGTGCGAGCCCGTGCCCTCCGTGTTCGTGGCCCCGTGCCCTCCGGCTTCATCCGAGCGACCACGTTCCGACACGCTCGCGGCCTCGTCCCGAGCAACCTCCTGCCGAGGGTCCCGCCCCCGCGGCTTCGTGCGCCCTACGGCTTCGTGTCCTGCGTGTTCGTGACTTCGTGTGAGAGGCCCCGGAGTTATCCACAGATCGACATGAGGCCTTTCGCGACGCGCCGACGTCACCGATGGTCGGAAGTACGACTTCCCGCCTCCGGAGACCGCCTTGGACGTTCGCACCCGCCCCCTCATCGCCACCGCCGACCCCGCTCTCCTCGACGATCTCCTCCGACTGGCCTCGGCCGCCTCCACGGAGGTGAACGTCGCCCGCACCGTGGACCAGGCACTGCGTTCCTGGAGCCACGCGCCGCTGGCGGTGGTCGGCGCGGACCTGCGCGCCGCACTGAGCACGGCCGACCCTCCTCCGCATCCCCGCCTCGTCGTGGTGGGACGCGCCACCGGCGGGACGGGGACCGCCACCGGCGCGCCGCCGGGTTCCGAGGCCTCGTCGCTCCTGTTGCCCCGGGACGAGTCCGCCCTCGCCGGGCTCCTGTCCCGGGCCGACGCCCCCGCCCGCCCTCCGGCGCCCACCGTGTCGGTCGTCGGTGGCCGCGGCGGCGCGGGGTCCAGCCTGCTCGGGGTCGCCCTCGCCCTGGCGGGTGAGCGGGCCGGCCGCTCCACCGCCCTGCTCGACACCGACCCCCTGGGCTGCGGATCCGACCTCTACCTGGGATGCGACGACAGCCCTCCCGGGCCAGGGGGCCGGACGGGGTGGGGCGACCTCCTCGTCCGCCACGGCCGGGTGCACTGGCGTGACCTGCGCGAGGGGCTGCCGGGCACGTCCCGGGTGTCCGTCCTGACCTGGACGCGCCGCATGGAACCGGCCAGGGCGGGTTCGCTGCCCGTGGGCGCGGCCCGGGCGGTCCTGGCCTCCGCCCGGCACGGAACCGACCTCGTGGTCGCGGACCTGCCCCGCTGTCCCTCCCCGGCCTCGGCCGTCTTCCTCAACCGTTCGGACCTCGTGTACGTGGTGGTGCCCGCCGACGTCCCCTCCGTGGTGGCCGCGGCACGGCTGGTGCCCTGGCTGGCGGAGGAGTCAGCATCGGTCCAGGTCGTGGTGCGCGGCGCGCACGGCGGACTGACCGCCGACGCCGTGGCCGGGACGCTGGGCCTGCCCCTGGGCGCGGACCTGCCGGACGAGCCGGGGCTGGACCGTGACCTGGCCGCGGGCCGGGCCCCGGCACGGCAGCGGCGCTCGCCCCTGGCCCGGTTCGCCGACCGCGCCGTGGCGGAGCTGTCCCGCGTGCGGGACGCGCGATGAGCTCCCGCGCGGTCCGCGTGGCGGAGACGGTCCGCGACCGGTTGGTGGCGTCGGGAGAGCCCGTGACCCCGGCCGCCGTCGCCGCCGCGCTGCGCGCGGACGGCGGGGTCCTGGGCGACACCGAACTGCTGTCCCTGACACGTCGGCTGGCCGCCGAACTGTCCGGAGCGGGCCCGTTGGAGGAGCTGATGACCTGCGGGGTCACCGACATCCTCGTCAACGGTCCCGACGAGGTGTGGGTGGACGACGGGGAGGGCCTGCACCGCGCGGACGTGCGGTTCGGTTCCCCGGACGAGGTCCGACGCCTGGCCCAGCGCCTGGCCGCGCAGGCGGGTCGCCGACTCGACGCCGCAGTGCCCTACGTGGACGCCCGCCTGCCGGGCGGTGCCCGCCTGCACGCCGTTTTGCCCCCGGTGGCTCCGGACGGAGCCTGTGTCTCCCTGCGACTACCGCCCAGGCGGGTCTTCGGCCTGGACGACCTGGCAGCACGCGGAACACTGGCCCCGCGAGGCGCCGCTCTCCTGCGCGCGCTGGTGGCCGCACGCGCACCGTTCCTGGTGAGCGGCGGTACGGGAGCGGGAAAGACGACCGTCCTGTCGTCACTGTTGTCGCTGGTGGACCCCGGTGAGCGGATCGTGCTCGCCGAGGACTCCCCCGAGCTGCGGCCGGAGCATCCGCACGTGGTCCGGCTCCAGGCCCGCCCGGCCAACATCGAGGGCAGCGGCGAGGTGTCCCTGGAGGTCCTGGTGCGCCAGGCTCTGCGGATGCGCCCGGACCGGCTGGTGGTCGGCGAGGCGCGGGGCCCGGAGATCGTGCCGCTCCTGGGTGCTCTCAACACCGGCCACGGAGGCGGCGCCGGCACCCTCCACGCCAACGGCGCCGAGGACGTCCCGGCCCGGATCGAGGCGCTGGGGTGCGCGGCCGGTCTCGGCCGGGCCGCCGTCCACAGCCAGTTGGCGGCCACCCGGGCGCTGGTGGTGCACCTGGTCCGCGATGCCCGGGGGCGCCGCCTGTCCGAACTGCGCGTGTTGCGCCGGGACCCCTCCGGCCTGGTGCACGCGGTGCCCGCGGTGGCCTTCACTTCCGACGGCACCTGCCAGGAGTTCCCGGCGGTGGCGGATGTGGACGCCCGGTTGGGTTCCGCCTGGCGCGCGACGGGCAGCCCCGAACCGGGTCGGCCATGTTCCCTGACCGGGAACCGCTCCACCCCGCGTCGGGAGCCGAGCGCACGGAGCGGCCCCGAGTCCGGGCGGGCTGCTCCCCCGGCCGGGCAGCGATCGGCGCCGAAGGGCGGAGCGGACTCGCGGGTGGGCCGCGAACCGGACTGGAGCCGCCCGCCCGACGGGAGGGACGTGGCGGCCGTGCCCGGGGACGCGCCGGACCGGGGGCAGCGGACGGCGGCCCTGATTCCGGCCCCGATCCCGACTCCGGCTGCGGCTCCGGTTCCGACCCCGGCTTCGGCTCCGGTTCCGACCCCGGCTTCGGCTCCGGGCGGGCGTGGCCGGAATGAGGAGGCGGCAGACCGGGTCACCGTCCCGGAACCCCCGACGTCGACGGCACGCCCCGGGAGTCGTTGGCGGGACACGGGTCGGGGGAATCGGCGATGACCCTTCTGGTGGCGTGCATCGTGGGCCTCGTGCTGCTGGCCTTGGTTCCGCCCGCAGAGCGCCGGAGGTTGGCGGCTGTGCTCCCCGATACGCGTCCGCGCGCTGATCCGCTCGACCGGCTGCGTTTCGCTCGGCAGCGGCTGTCGGACCTCGGGCGCGGGCCGATGCGGTCGGCCGGTGCCCGTGAAGGGACGGCGCGGCGCCAGGCGGTGATCGCGCTCTGCCGCGTCCTGGCCACCGAGTTACGTGCGGGGCAACCACCGCGGGAGGCACTGCGCCTGTCGGCCGTCGAAGCCGGGCCGGCTCTGGCGGGCGTGACCGGCGCCGACTCGCTGCGCGCCGCGGCCGGGCACGATCCGGACCTGCGCGGGTTGAGCTATCTGGCGGTGTGCTGGGAGGTCGCCGCGGACACCGGCGCGGGGCTCGCCGACGTCGTGGACACGCTCGCCGCGGAGCTGACCGAACAGGAGGAGCAGCGCGCGGAGGCGATCGCGCGCACGGCGGGCCCGCGCACCACGGCCATGGTTCTCAGCGGACTGCCGCTCGTGGGTCTGCTGATGGCGTCCGGGCTCGGCGGGTCCCCGCTGGTCTTCCTGTTCACCACCCCACTGGGGTTGGCGTGCCTGGTCCTGGGTGTGGCGCTGGATCTGCTCGGAGCGTGGTGGACCCTGCGCATGGTGCGTTCCGCGCTGGCGGAGCCATGAGTGCGGTCGACGCGTGGCCCGGGCCGCCCGGCGAGGGAGAGCACCGGGGCCGGTCGGCAGGACAAGGAACGCCCGGCAAGGAGGAGCGGACCGCGCGGGGGCCGCCGTCCGGACCCGACCAACAGAACAGGGAGCACCCGGCCGGAAGAACCGGGACAGGCCGGCACGGCACAGAGGACTCGACAGGGAGAACAGGAGCGGGCCGGCAGGACAGGGAACGCCCGACCAGAAGAACCGGGACCGGGCGGTACGAGACAGAACGATCGGTAGGGCGGGCAAGGCCGGACGGCACGGCGGGACAAGCCGGGGTGGCCGGGCTCTGGTACGTGGCTAAGGAGGCGCGGGTGGGTGAGTTCGTCGTGGTGTTCTTCGGGGCGCTGGCGACATGGGTGGCGATGGGAGGTGGAGGGGCGAAACGGCTGCGCGGCATGCGTCCGGCTCCGCGGCGGTCCGCGCCGCCGGTCCGGCCCCTCGCTCTCACAGCGACCGCCGCGGTCGTGGTGTCCGCGGCGGCGGCCGTGTTCGGCCCGGTGGGCGGACTGGTGGCGGCCGGGGCGTGCACGGCCCTGTGGGTGCGGGCGCGTCGCGGTCGGGCTCGGCCCGACCGGTTGCCGGTCACGGGCGACCTGCCCGTGGTGATCGGTCTGCTCGCCGCCGGTGTCCGGGCCGGAGCGACCGTCCAGGGGTGTCTGCCTCCGGTGGCTCGTGCGGTGGGCGGGCGGCTCGGAGCGGAGCTGTCGGCGGTGGCCGAGCGGCTCCGGCTGGGAGCCGACCCCGAGCAGGCCTGGCGGCGTTCGGCACTGCCGGGGCCGTTGGCCGCGGTGGGCCGCGACCTCGCCCGGGCGGCCGACACCGGAGCCCCGGTGGCCGACCTGCTCGACCGGCACGTGGCGGATCTGCGGCGCGGGCTGCGGGCCCGGGCGACCGCGCGGGTGGAACGGCTGGGGGTCGTGGTGGTGGCGCCGCTGGGATTGTGCTTCCTGCCCGCGTTCGTACTGATCGGGATCGTGCCGATGGCCGCCGACCTGCTGGCGCAGGCCTTGCGGTGACAGGCGGCACCGGCATCGGGGCTGATCCCAGGGGGCGTGGGCCGGACCGGCGCGCGCCCTGGCCGTGATGGGCCGCTCCAGCACGGATGAGGGCACCGAGACCGACACTTCGGCGACCGGGCCTTCGAGGTCGCAGGACTGGAGGACGGCCCGGTTGGCCTCGGCGACGGCGCCGGCCCGTGCACAGGCGTGGTCCGTGCCCCGCGCGGCGCGCGCGGCGGCCGCGAGCGCGGCCAGGTCGGCCGCGGTGGTGGCCCGATCCCGGTCGATCCGGACGGAGGCCGCCATGAGCACGGCGAGCGTGAGGAACCACAGCAGGGCGCAGAGCGCCACCCACCAGACGGTGGCGGACCCGGTGTCGGAGCGCACGGGTCACACCTCCGGTTCCCGTGGCGCGGTGGCTTCGGCCTGGATCGGGAGGGTCGGGCCCGGGCCGACGCGGAACTCGACCCGGACCGTGACCTCGGCCGTGTCCGCGCCGACGGTGAGGTCGGCCTCCGCGCCCTCCGGTGCGGCGGACAACGCCAGCGCGCGGGCACGCTCGTGGCTCTCGCCCCGGGCCAGGGCCCGGGCGCCCACGCGCGCGGCGTCGGCGCAGGACAGCTGGGCGGCGGCCGTGGCGACGGCGCCCAGGGCCAGGGCGAGCACGAGCAGGAGCGAGGGCAGCACCATCGCGGTCTCCATGGTGACGGAGCCTCGGTCAGAACCCGGAGCCGAGCGCATCGACCACGAGGTTGGTGAGGACGTCCCGGACGGTGTCGCTGGTGAGGATGGCGTACAGAACGCCCGCGAACGCGACGGCTGAGACCGTGCACAGGGCGTACTCGGCTGTGGTCATACCGTGGTCGTCGGATGGCAGGAGCCGGTGTGTGCGCATGGATACCCCCTTGGAGGGACCGGCGGAGTGCCGGCCCTCCCACCAGGTTCGGGCGGGCGGCGCCCACGCGAAAGGCCCATCTCTCGGCTGTGGACAACCGTGCCCGGCGCGCCGCCGACCGTCCACAGCCTGTGGACGGAGTCAGTCCATGGCGAGGACCTCGTCCAGCAGGCGCAGGGCGCCGGACTTGCTCAGCGGCTCGTTGCCGGTCCCGCACTTGGGGGACTGGATGCAGGACGGGCAGCCCTGGTCGCACTCGCAGTCCGCGATCGCCGACCGCGTGGCGGTCAGCCACTCGCGCGCCTGGGTGTAGCCCCGGTCCGCGAAACCCGCGCCGCCCGCGTACCCGTCGTAGACGAACACCGTCAGCAGACCGGTGTCCCCGTGCACGGCGGTCGACACACCGCCGATGTCCCAGCGGTCGCAGGTCGCCAGGAGCGGCAGCAGGCCGATCGCGGCGTGCTCCGCGGCGTGCGCGGCCCCCAGCAGCGGGACGTCCTCCTTGCGCAGCCGCGCCTCGCCGTCGGCGGGCAGCGTCCACCACACCGCCCGCGTGTGGAGGGTCCGCTCGGGCATGTCCAGGGGCTGCTCTCCCAGAACCGTGCCAGTGCGCACGTCGCGCTTGAGGAACCCCACCACCTGGCGGCGCACCTCCACCTCGCCGAAGTACACGGTCGCCCCGCTCGGCCAGTCCTCCTGCCGCAGTGTGGAACGGACCGTGATGTCGGTGGTGTCACGCGCCCACGTACTGTACGGAGGCTCCTCCGCCCGCACCAGGGCCACGCCCTCGTCCAGATCCAGGTCCGCCACCAGAAAGGTCGCCCCTTGGTGGAGGTAGACCGCCCCGGGGTGCACGGTGCCGTGCGCGGCGGCCTCGTCGATCTCGCCGAGCAGCTGCCCGCTCCCGGTGTCCACGATCTGCACCGGCGGTCCGCCCGCGCCTCGAATATCGGCTAGGTCACTTGCCCTTTCATTACTCGCCCAGAACCAGCCCCGCGGGCGCTTGCGGAGCAGTCCTCGCGAGACGAGTTCGGCCAGTTGCGCCTCCGTGGTGGATCCGAAGAGCGCGAAGTCCTCGCGTGTGATCGGCAGCTCCTGGGCGGCCGCGCACAAGTGCGGACCCAGGATGTGGGGGTTTTCCGGGTCAAGGACCGTGGCCTCCACGGAACGTCCGAAAATAGCCTCGGGGTGGTGGGCGAGGTAGGTGTCCAACGGGTCGTCGCGCGCGATGAACACCGCCAGGGCGTCCTCGCCGCGCCGCCCGGCGCGGCCCGCCTGCTGCCACAGCGACGCCAGCGTCCCCGGCCATCCGGCGATGAGGACGGCGTCCAACCCGCTGATGTCGACCCCCAGTTCGAGCGCGTTGGTGCTCACCAGCCCCAGGAGCTCACCCGAGCGCAGCGCCTCCTCCAAGCCGCGCCGCTCCGACGCCAGATAGCCGCCCCGGTAGGCGGCCACCCGCCCGGCCAACGTGTGGTCGCCGCGCTCCGACAGCAGTCGCTGGGCGGTCATCGCGACCACCTCCGCCCCCTGCCGCGAGCGCACGAACACGAGCGTGCGCACCCCGTCCCGTACCAGGTCAACGAGCATTTCGGCGGCCTGCGACGGCGCGGTCCGACGCACCGGGGCGCCGTTCTCCCCCGTCAGGTCGGTCAGCTCCGGCTCCACCAGCGCCACCGACATCCCCGGCCGCGGTGAGCCGTCCTCGTCGACGGCCGTGACGGGCACCCCCGTCAACCGCGTGGCGCTCTCCGCGGGGCCGCCGGAGGTCGCCGAGGCGAGCACGAACACCGGCTCGGTCCGGTACCGGGCGCACACCCGGCGCAGCCGCCGCAGGATCTGTGCCACGTGCGAGCCGAACACTCCCCGGTAGCGGTGCGCCTCGTCGATCACCACGTAGCGCAGCCGTCGCAGGAAGCGCGACCACGCCCCGTGGCGCGGCAGGATCCCGTGGTGCAGCATGTCCGGATTGGTGAGGACGTAATTACCGTGTTCGCGCACCCACGAGCGCTCCTCGACCGTGGTATCGCCGTCGTAGACGGCCGCGCGCAGGCCCGGGAGGCCCAGTTCGCTGATCCAGCGGAGCTGGTCCTGGGCGAGCGCTTTGGTCGGAGAGAGGTAGAGCACGGTTCCACCCGCGTCAACGGCCTCCACAGCGGGCATAAGGAACCCAAGTGACTTTCCCGAGGCGGTACCCGTGGCTATGATCACATCACGGCCCGAACGAGCGAGGTCGGCGGCTGCAGCCTGGTGGGACCACGGACCCGTGATCCCGCGTTCGGCGAGGCTGTCCACCAGGTGGGGCGGTGTCCATTCCGGCCACTCCCCGCTGACCCCGTCGCCCGCGGCCACGTGTTCGATGTGGGTCACCTGCGGGTACCGGGTATCGTCACGCCACACACCGGGAAGCACGGGCTCCGGTCGCCTCATCCGAGACCCCTCCTCACTGGACACGTTCGACGCCCTCCGACCAAGGTGGAGACACTGATGCGCATCGGTTTCAGTGTGACATCCGAGGGAAGAGTGCCGCGGAGTCACGGTTTTTTGTACAGGACAGGAAGACACACCTGACAGCCGTGGTTGAATGCGTCCTGGTGGGGTAACGCCCGGCAGAGATCATTCGCGAGAATTCGCGGTTCGGCGCTGGAGGACTAGTGGACTTGAAGCTTGATCATTACACCGAGGGCGACACCGAGATCGTCGTCGTTGAGGGTGAGATCGATGTCTATACCGCGCCCCGGCTCCGCGAGCTGCTGATCGATCTGGTCAACAAGGGCAACTTCCACCTCGTGGTCAACATGGAGAAGGTGGAGTTCCTCGACTCGACGGGGCTCGGCGTGCTGGTGGGCGGCCTGAAGCGCGTCCGCGCGCACGACGGCACGCTCGACCTGGTCTGCACCCAGGAGCGCATCTTGAAGATCTTCCGGATCACCGGACTCACGAAGGTCTTCGGCATCCACGGCTCGGTGCAGGAAGCCATTGACAAGCGTTCCTCCAAGTAGCCCTGAGCGAGCGATGGCAACCATCACGCTCACCATCAGCGCGCTTCCGGCCCACGTGCGCACCGCGCGGCTCATGGCCGCGACGGTCGCACGCCGGGCCGGCATCGCCGCCTCGGCGATCGACGAGATCAGACTGGCGGTCGGTGAGGCCTGCTCCCGGGCGGTGGCGGCCCACAAGCTCCACTGCCCCGCACAGCCCATCCAGCTGCAGCTGATCGATGGCGGCGCCTCCGGGTCGGCCGCGGTTCAGGACACGGCGGGGGCCGGATCCGACACACCGGACCGGTCCCTGCGCGCCAACGGAAGCGCCACGCAGCGCTTCGAGGTCATCGTGTCCGACCGTGCCCCGGCCAAGGACACGGAGGAGACCGCCGACCACAACGAGCCCATCCTCGACGGGCTCTTCCTGGACGGCGACACGCCTCCCGGCGGGATCTCCGGGTTCTCCCCAGGCCTGGGCCTGGCGGTCATCACCGGACTCGCCGACGAGGTCAGGATCGAACCGACCGACCAGGGCACGGTCGTGCGCATGAGCTGGCCGCTGGCGGCCAAACACGCGCAGGACCCCAGCTCCAACTAGCGGGGTGTCGGCGCGGTGGGACCGAGTGTCCGCCGCACACGCCCCGGGATCCGAGCAGGACCGGACCGATGACGGGCGCCTCCCTTCGCGGGGAGGCGCCCGTTTCCGTTTCGGCGGCGCGGTGCCCGTCCCGAGGCCTTCGAGGATCCGGCGCCGTCGCCTTCCCGAAGCCCGTCCCGTTCCCGACGCCCGTCCCGGCGCCTCCGGTTCCCACCGCACGGGGGGAACCGGACCGCACGGACCCCTGGGGCCGTCTGAGAGCGCCACTCGGCTCCGGTCACTCGCAGACCTGGGCGGAAACCTCCTCCGTGGCCGTCAGACCGGCCTGCGCGTTCTCAGCGATCTCGTCGGCGGTCAGGACGTAGCCCGTCTCGTCCTCGTTCGTGGCGGCGGCGAAGACCACTCCGTAGACGGAGCCGTCCGGAGCCAGCAGGGGTCCGCCGGAGTTGCCCGGCCGGACCACCGCGCGCACCTGGTAGATCTCCCGGCTCACCTGCTGTGAGTGGTAGAAGTCCGGCCCCTGCGCCGTCTGCTTGGCCCGGACCCTGGCCGGCACGGCCGTGAAGCCGCTGTTGCGCGGGAAGCCCGCCACGACGGCGTCGTCGCCCTGGGCGGCCTCGTGGTCGAACGCCAGCGGTTCCAGGTCCAGGTCGGGCACGTGCAGCACCGCCAGGTCCTGCTGGGCGTCGAAGAGCACCAGGGTGGCCTCGAGCTGGTAGCCGTCCCGCGTCACCACCCGCAGGTCGTCGGTGACGCCCGCGACCACGTGCGCGTTGGTCATGATCCGGTCCTCGGCGTAGACGAAGCCGGTCCCCTCCACCCGCTGCTGGCACTCGGGCGCGGTCCCCAGCACCTTGACCACGCTGCGGCTGGAGTCGATCAGTTCCTGCGTGGTGAGCACGTCCGGGTCCGGCGGCTCCACCTCCGCCAGCTCCCCCGTGCCGAGCCCGCTGAACACCTGCGGGAAGGAGCTCTGGTCCACGATCCTGCGGAAGGTCGAGAACCCGTTGTGGGCGGCCTCCGGCATCAGGGAGTCCACGGACTGCAGGATCCGCGAGTCCCTCACCTGTGAGGCCACGTACGGCAGCGCCGAGTTGGCCACCGTGCTGCCGATGAACCACGCCACCAGCAGCACCGACAGCCCGCTGACGATCGCGCCGCCCACCGCGTCGATCACCCGCGCCGAGTCCCACGTGACCTTGTTGCGCACCATGGTGCCCAGGTAGGAGGCGAGGAACTGGCCCAGGGCGGCCGACAGGAACACCACGGCGATGGCCAGCAGCGCCTGCCGGCCCGTGTCCCCCACCCACTCGCGGATGAGCTCGGGCGCGGTGAGCGCGGGGAGCACGCCCCCGCCGATGAACCCCCCGAAGCTGAAGACCCCGACGATGAACCCCTGGCGGTAGCCGGTGACGGCGAACAGCAGGAGCAGGACGAACAGGACGACGTCGAGCACATTGCCCTCCATGATGTGAGCGCTACCCGACCGGCCTGAGGCCTTGCGGAGTTGCTTCGAACACGTCGGTGAGACCCTCGCGGTGCCAGGGAAGTTCCCAGCCTCCCAGGGCGAGGAGGCGGTCGACGATGGTGCCGGTGAAACCCCACACGAGCATGTCGTGCACGCGGAAGCCCGGACCCCATCCGGGACCGGCCCCGTAGCGGACCATGACGCGGTTGCCGGGGTCGGCCAGGTCCGCGATCGGCACGCGCGAGACCGCGGCGACCTCGACGGTGTCGGTGGGCCGCACCTCGCAGGGGTCGCGCCACCAGCCGAGGACCGGGGCCACGCGGAAGTCGCTGAAGCGCAGGTAGAGCTCGGGCATGCGGCCCACCACGTCGACGCCGTCGGGGACCAGGCCGGTCTCCTCCTGGGCCTCCCGCAGCGCCGCCGCCTCGGGGGAGGCGTCGGTCGGCTCGATCCGTCCGCCCGGGAAGGCGGGCTGGCCCGCGTGCCGGCGCAGCCCGTCGTTGCGCTGGATGAGCAGCAGGTCGGGGCCCTGGGGCCCCTCGCCGAAGAGGATGAGGACCGCGGACTCACGGCCGCCCCGGCCCGGTGGGCGCATGAGGTCGGGCACGGTCATGGTCGTGGCGGCGTCCGCGAGCGAGGCCAGCCACAGCGGGGTCGGTTTCATACGCAGAGCCTGTTCCGGGGGTTGTCGCGCCGTCGGTGGTCGGATCGTGGGACGGAGAACTCCGGGAGGACACGCGTGTCCCCGTCGCCGTACGCGGGCCGTGGGACCCGCTCGTGCTCGGACCTTCCTCACGGTGGGCGGCGCCGGCAGGCCGGGGGACCGCCGCCGGGAGGGCGGCTCGGGGCCGGTGTGCGCACACTCACGTTCATCAGAGTACAAACCGCCGCCACCCGCCGGTCGCCGACGGGTTCGGCGGCCTCCGCCTCAGGCGAAGGAGCGCATCCTGAGCAGCTTGGTCGCGGTCGCCTCGTCGGTGGGGCCCTCGCCGAAGGACGGGCACCAGCGGGCCAGGCCGCAGGCGCCGCAGGCGGGCCTGCGCGCGTGGCACACGCGCCGCCCGTGCCAGACCACGCGGTGGGAGAGCATCGTCCAGTCCTTGGGCGGGAAGAGCTCACCGATCGCGTGCTCGACCTTGACGGGGTCCTCCTCGTCGGTCCACCGGAACCGTCGGACGAGGCGGCCGAAGTGGGTGTCGACCGTGATACCGGGCACACCGAAGGCGTTACCGAGCAGTACGTTTGCGGTCTTTCGTCCTACACCAGGTAGTTTGACCAGGTCGGCGAGGTTCCCCGGAACCTCGCCACCGTGCCGTTCGCACAAGGCCTGGCCCAACCCGATGAGGCTGTTGGTCTTGGCCCGGAAGAAGCCGGTCGACCGGATCATCTCCTCCAGGTCCTCGCGCCCGGCGGAGGCGAAGGCCTCAGCGTCGGGATAGCGCGCGAAGAGCGCGGGAGTGACCAGGTTGACCCTCTTGTCAGTGCACTGGGCCGACAGGATCGTCGCGACCAGCAGTTCGAGCGGGGTCGTGAAGTTCAGTTCGCAGTGCGCGTCGGGATACAGCTCGACGAGTTCGCGGTACATCTTGCGGGCACGCCGGACCAGCGCGAGTCGGCTCTCGCCGGTGGACGACCGCACGGGCGCGTCAGGGGTGTCACGGGGCATCGTCACAGGGTAGGTGCCCGACACGGGAGGACTTTCCTCCCGCGGGCCTCACGGCGGGCCGTGGTGGTCCAGCAGGATTTCCCCCAGGTGACCGAGATTATGTAACCAATGTCCGGTGACACGGCGCGGATCGCCCTGATAGATAGCGACCAGGACTAAGATCGCATGGGCTGACGTCGGCGGTAGTGGACACGTTGTCTCCCGGCGGGCAAGCCGAGGTAACGACCTGGTGTCACACCCGGGTGCGATATACGTCACACTGTTGATGGTCAGGTTTGAGGAGGACGTGTGGTGGACGAAGTCAACGAGGTGCTGCGGAAGGCCCCTCTGTTCGAGGCATTGGACGAAGAGGACACGGCCGGGCTGCGCGCCTCGGTGAGCGAGGTCCGTCTCGGCCGGGGCCAGACCCTGTTCAGCGAGGGTGACGAGGGCGACCGCCTGTACGTCATCCTCAGCGGGAAGGTGAAGCTGACCCGCACGGCCGTCGACGGCCGCGAGAACCTACTGGGCGTGCTCGGCCCCAGCGAGATGTTCGGTGAGCTTTCCCTGTTCGACCCGCGCCCGCGTACCGCGAGCGCCGTGGCCGTGACCGACTCGGTGTTGGCGGGGCTGGGTCACGACGACCTGCGCCCGTTCCTGTCGAGCCGCCCGCACGTGTCGCTGCAGTTGCTGAAGTCGCTGGCGGCGCGCCTGCGCCGGACCAACGACGTGATGGCCGACCTGGTCTTCACCGACGTGCCCGGCCGGGTGGCCAAGGCTCTGCTGGAACTCGCCGACAAGTTCGGCAAGGAGGGCGAGGACGGACTGCACGTCCACCACGACCTCACCCAGGAGGAGCTCGCCCAGCTGGTCGGCGCCTCCCGCGAGACCGTGAACAAGGCGCTCGCCGAGTTCGCCCTGCGCGGCTGGCTGCGGATCGAGGCCAAGGCGGTCGTCCTGCTCGACGTCGAGCGGATGCGTCGCCGCGCCCGCTAGACCGACGCCCGCTCCGCCCGGAGCGATCACGCTGTGCGGCCGCTCGCCCGAAAGGGTGGGCGGCCGCAGCGCTGTCCGCGGCCGGTAGCGGCCCGCTCCAGGTGGCGCGCCTCCCGTCACGGACCCGGCGCCGGCCCCGACTCGGCCCCTCCCTCCCCCGCTTCCCGGCATGGCTCCGCCCTGCCCAGTGATGTTAAGGATCCTTGACACGATGTCCGCGCTGCTTTACGTTCGAAGATGTCAAAGATGTTTGACATCACGAAGGGAGCGGACATGTCGTTCGAGGAGAGACGCATCTGGATCTACCTCGCGGTCGCGGTCGTCGTGCCGGCGGGCTACCTCGCGGCGATCCTCGCCCGGCTCGGGGACACGAACCCCGCGGACCTCGCCTACCAGCGTCCGCTGCTGGTGGCCGTCGGGGTGTCGATCGCCGCCACGATCGCCCTCAACATGGCGGCCGCCGCACTGTGGCCCAAGGGCGCCTACGTGAAGGACCCGAGGGACAAGGAGATCGACCGCCGCGGCGAGTACGTCGGCTTCGTCGCCATGTCCGCGCTGACGGTGGTCCCGCTCGGCCTCACGCTCTTGGAGTGGCCCCACTTCTGGATCGCCAACACGATCTACCTGGCCTACATCACGGCCGCGGTCGCGTCCTCGGCCGTCAAGCTCGTCGCCTACCGCAGGGGCTTTTGACCGTGGCCAAGCAGACGAGAGTCACCAACAGCATCCGGGAACTGCGCTTCGCGCGCGGGGAGATGACCCAGGCGGAACTGGCCGACCGCGTCGGCGTGACCCGGCAGACCGTCATCGCCATCGAGAAGGGGCGCTACTCGCCCACGCTGGAGATGGCCTTCCAGATCTCCCGGGCGCTCGGCGCGCCGCTGGAGGAGGTCTTCCAGTACCCCGACGACCCCGGATCCACCGAGGCCGCGGGCGACGCCCCAGGAGGCACTCCATGAGAGCGATGACCTGCCCCGCGTACGGACCGCCCGAGATCGTCGAACCGCGCGAGCTCCCCACACCGGAGCCGGGGCCGGACGACGTCCTGGTCCGGGTCCGCGCCACGACGGTCACCGCCGCCGACTGCGCCTTCCGGTCGGGCCGCCCGTTCGCCGCCCGCCTGTACGCGGGCCTGGTCCGGCCGCGGTTCCCCGTCCTGGGCGGGACCTTCGCCGGAGACGTGGCCGCGGTGGGAGCGAACGTGCGGCGGTACTCGGTGGGCGACCGCGTCCTGGGGCTCAGCCCGCATGACTTCGGCGCCCACGCCGAATTCCTGTGCCTGGCTCAGGACCGGCCGATGGCGCGGATCACCGGCGACCTGCCCTATACGGAGGCCGCGAGCATCGTCGAGGCCACGACCGCGCTGACCTTCCTGCGGGACGTGAGCCCGATCCGACCGGGCCAGAAGGTCCTGGTCAACGGCGCCACCGGATCGGTGGGAAGTTACGGAGTACAGCTCGCCAAGCACTACGGCGCCGAGGTCACGGCCGTGTGCGGCCCCGCCAACGCCGACCTCGCGCGGTCCCTGGGGGCCGAGCGGACCATCGACCGCACGCGGGCGGACCCCACCCGGCCGGGCACTCCGGAGCACCGCCTCCAGGACGTGTTCTTCGACGCCGCGGGCAAGAGCTCCTTCGGACGGGCCCGCCGGGCGCTCACACCGACCGGCACCTACATGACCACCGCCCCCGACCCATCGGCGCTCGTCCACAGCCTGTGGACGGCCAGGGGCCGGGGCCGCACCTGCCGGTTCGCGACCGCCGGTCTGCGGCAGAGCCCGGACACGCTCGCCCACCTGGACGCGCTCGCCGGTTCCGGCGCGATCCGGGCCGTCATCGACGGCGTCCACCCGCTGGAGGACCTCGCCGACGCCTACCGGCGCGCGGAGAGCGGCCGCAAGGCCGGGACCGTGGTCGTCACCTGCTGAGGAGCGGACCGGTCCCCGGGCGGCCCCTCCCGCCGGGGGAGCGAACGGGACCGGCCGCTGGACCGGCCGCTGGACCGGCCGCTGGACCGACCGGGTCAGGCGTCGATGCCCTCGGGTAGTTCACCTCGGTCGGCCAGGTAGCGCAGCTGCGCGCGCACCGACGAGTGCGCGGCGAACCGGATCTGCTCCGTGATGTCCGGGTAGACCCGGTCGACGATCTCCTCGACCTTGGTCGCTCCCGCCCCGACCGCGTCGCGGACCTGCTCCAGGCGCGACTCGCGGTGGTCGATGTAGGAGTTCAGCACCTCCGCCGGCGACGTGAGGATGGGGCCGTGCCCGGGCAGCAGGGTGCGGATCTGGTACTCGCGCACCAGGTCCCTGAGCCGGTAGAGGGACTCCATGTAGGGGCCGAGTCCGTCGTCCCCGTCGATGACCGGCGTGCCGTGGCCCAGGACGGTGTCCCCCGTCAGCAGGGCGTTGTCGGACTCCAGCAGCAGGCACACCGAGTCATCCGTGTGGCCCGGGGTGCCGACCACCCGGATCCCCAGCCCGTCGACCGAGAGCAGCTCGCCGTCGGCCAGGCCGGCGCCGGAGAAGCGCATGGCGGGGTCGACCGCGTGGACGGGCGCCCCCGTCAGCTCGGCGAAGTACCGGGAGCCCTCCGAGTGGTCCGGGTGCCGGTGCGTCACGATCGTCATCAGCACCTGGGCGCCCTGCTCCTGCACGGTGCGCGCCACCCGTTCGAGGTGGCGCTCGTCGTGGGGGCCGGGGTCGACCACCACGACCCCGCGCGAGCCGGGCTCGCGCAGGATCCAGGTGTTGGTCCCCTCCAACGTCATCGGGCCAGGGTTGGGGCACAGCACACAGCTGGCGCGCAGTGTCCCGGAACCGTCGATCCTCATCGCACCTCGCTTCGATCGCCGAGACCGGACTGGTCTGGAGGACATGCTGTGAGACCTCTCCGCCACCATGCGGCCCGCGCTGGCACGCGGGTCGTCAGGATCGCGCGTCGGGTTTCGGTACGGGGAACTCAGCCCCGTCGGGGGCAATGACGCGGAGCTGACCGTCGATTTCCCGAACGTCCGGTTCAAAGGGGACGATATCCCGTCGAGCCGCCCGTACACCTTCCAGGGTCCGGCACTTCGCCAGCTCCGCGCAGGCCACCACCGTGGGCGGCAGCATCGGCATCCGGCCGCCGCTCCACTCCTCGGCGACGGTCGCGGGGTCGGTCCAGCAGGTCAGGTCGGCTTCGCCGCCCACGTCGCGGTGCCGCTGCCCGGGTGGGAGTTCGGCGGCGAAGAACCAGGTGTCGTAGCGGCGCGGCTGCGCGCTGGGGGTGATCCACCGGGACCAGGCCCGCAGCCACTCGGAGCGCAGGACCAGCCCGCGCCGGGACAGGACCTCGGTGAAGGAGTGGGTGCGGTCGATCAGGCCCACCCGGTCCCGTTCCCAGTCCTCGGTGGTGGTGTCGAGCGCGGGCGCCCCCGTGCCGGCACCGGGCGCGCCGGCCAGGAGCACGCCGGTCTCCTCGAAGGTCTCGCGCACCGCGGCGCACACCAGCGCGCGGGCCATGGGGACGTCGGTCCCCAGCGTCTTCGCCCACTCCGCCGGGCCGGGCCCGGTCCAGGGCAGGTCGCCGTCGGCGTCGCGTTCGTCCACCCCGCCGCCGGGGAAGACGTAGGCGCCCGGCGCGAACCCCATGGACCCGACCCTGCGCATGAGCAGGACCTCCAGGCCTTGCTCGGCCCGCGGCACCGCGGGGGACTCCCGCAGCAGCATCACGGTGGCGGCGGGCCTCGGCGTCACGGGGCCGGTCTGCTCGGGCATAGACGAGTCCTCCCTCGGGTCGGGCGCGGCACGCGGCGTGCCGGCGACGGGGGCCGAGACCGCCTCCGGCCGCTCCCGCGCCGCCCGCGACCCCGCTCGCGCGGTGTGCCCGGGTGGACCGGCACCGGCCGCGGCGGACGGAGCGCGTCGTCCCCGCACGCGTGGCGTGCTCAGGGCACCTTCGCACACGGCCCCGGACCGGGTCGTCCCCGGCCCTGGCCACCTCGGTCCGCATGATCGCGGTCCGGGCTCAGGCCGGACCGGCCGGTCACCGGTGGCACCCGGTCAGGCGACCTCGACGATCATGTCGACCTCGACCGGGGAGTCGAGCGGCAGGGCGGCCACTCCCACGGCGGCACGAGCGTGCACGCCTGCGTCACCGAACACCTTGCCGACCAGGTCGCTGGCGCCGTTGATGACACCCGGGTGACCGGTGAAGTCGGGGGTGCTGGCCACGAAACCGCCCAGCTTCACCACCCGCACCACACCGGACAGCTCACCGATCTCGGCCTTGACCGCGGCGATGCCGTTGAGCGCGCACAGCGCCGCCAGCTCCTGGGCGGTCTCGGGCGTGACCTCCGCGCCGACCTTGCCCGTCGTGGGCAGCTTGCCGTCGACGAACGGCAGCTGGCCGGACACGTAGACGAGGTTCCCGCTGCGCACGGTCGGCGTGTAGGACGCCACCGGCGGCACGACCTCGGGCAGCGTCAGCCCGAGCTCGGCCACACGCTCCTCGGGGGTCGCCATCACAGCTCCCGCTTCATGTACGCCACGTACTGCTGGTTGCGCGGGTCGGTGCCCTCGGGCAGCGGAGCCGGGACGACGGAGACCAGCTCCCACCCGTCCGAGCCCCAGTTGTCGAGGATCTGCTTCGTGGCGTGCGACAGCAGCGCCACCGTCTGGTACTCCCACTTGCTCATACGTACTCCCCCATCGGTAGGCGGCCACCGGGTCGGACCCGGAGACCGCACGTCAACGCCGCCACCTTACTGACCCGCGCGCTCCCCCGCGTGCGCGCCGTCCCCGGCCGGGTGATCGTGCGCGGCGGCGCACGGGGGCCGTGAACGGCCCGGCCGCGCCCGCGCGCATAGACTCCGTGAGGTGAGCGAGCGTGAGCACCCACCACCGCGACCGGGGCAGGCGTGCGCCGGTGCCCGCCTGCACATCGTCACCGGGAAGGGCGGAACGGGTAAGACGACGGTCGCCGCGGCCCTGGCCACGGCCCTGGCCGCCGACGGCGCCCGGGTGCTCCTGGTGGAGGTCGAGGGCCGTCAGGGAATCGCCACACTGCTCAGCGAGGCCCCGTTGCCCTACGAGGAGCGCGAGATGTTCCCCGTGCCCGGCGGCGGACGGGTCTTCGTGCTGGCCGCGGACGCCGAGGCCGCGCTCCTGGAGTACCTGGAGATGTTCTACGGCATGCGCCGCGCCGGACAGGCGCTGAACCGGCTGGGCGCGGTCGACTTCGCGACCACGATCGCCCCCGGACTGCGCGACGTCCTGCTCACCGGCAAGGCCACCGAGGCGGTCCGGCGCCGACGCGGCGCCCGGGGGCGCCCCTCGGGAGCGCCGTCGACGGGCCCGTTCCACTACGACGCCGTGGTGATGGACGCTCCGCCCACCGGCCGGATCGCCCAGTTCCTCAACGTGAACTCCGAGGTCGCGGGGCTGGCCAGGGTCGGGCCGATCCGCAATCACGCGGACAAGGTCATGGAGGTCATCCGCTCCGGCCAGACGCGGGTGCACTTCGTGACGCTGTTGGAGGAGATGCCCGCGCAGGAGTGCCGGGACGGTGTGGCGGAGGTGGCCGCGCTGGGGATCCCGGTCGGCATGGTGGTGGTGAACATGGTGCGCACGCCACTGCTGGGCGAGGCCGACCTGGCCGCGGCCGTGGACGGCGGACCCGACGTCGAGGACCTGGCCGCGGGACTCAAGGCGGCCGGGCTGGCGGAGGCCGGCCCGCTCGCCGAGAACCTGGCGGCGGAAGTGCGCGCGCACGCGCTCCGGGTCGCGCTGGAGCGTCGGGTGCGCGAACGATTGTCGGACCTGGGGCACCCGTTGCTGGAGCTGCCCCAGGTGGAGGGCGGTGTCGGTCGTGCGACCCTCGACGGGCTGGCCCGGCACCTGACCTCGCAGGGGGTGAGCCGATGACCGGATCGGCGGACGACTCGGTCGGCGGCGCGGCTCGTGGGACGGGTGGTGGCGCGGGCGGTGGAGTGAACGCTCACGCGGACGGTGCGGCGCACGGGCGCGCGGGCCGTGGTGCGGACGGCGCGCTCCGGCGGACCCTGGACACCGACGCGCTCCTGGACGACCCCGGGACGCGGATCGTCGTGTGCTGCGGATCGGGCGGTGTCGGGAAGACGACCACCGCCGCGGCCCTCGGCCTGCGCGCCGCGGAGCGCGGTCGCCGGGCCGTGGTGATCACCGTCGACCCGGCCCGGCGGCTCGCCCAGTCCATGGGGCTGGAGTCGCTGGACAACACGCCGCGTCCGGTGCCGCTGCCGGAGGGGTCGCCAGGCAGCATGCACGCGATGATGCTCGACATGAAGCGGACCTTCGACGAGGTCGTCAGGGAGCACGCCGACCCCGAGCGCGCCCGGCAGATCCTGGCCAACCCCTTCTACCAGACCCTCTCCACGAGCTTCTCCGGCACGCAGGAGTACATGGCGATGGAGAAGCTGGGGCAGCTGCGCCAGTCCGGCGAGTGGGACCTCATCGTCGTGGACACCCCGCCCAGCCGGTCGGCACTGGACTTCCTGGACGCCCCCAAGCGGCTGGGACGGTTCCTGGACGGACGGCTCATCCGGTTCCTGAGCGCGCCCGCGAGCACGGGCGCCTTCCGACTGCTGGGCGCCGGGTTCAACCTCGTGTCGTCGGCGATCGGCAAGATCGTGGGCGCCCAGTTCCTCGACGACCTGCGCGCCTTCGTATCCGCGTTCGACACGGTGTTCGGCGGGTTCCAGGAACGCGCCGAACGCACGTACCGGCTGCTGCGGGCGCCGGGCACGGCGTTCGTGGTGGTGGCGGTCCCCGACACGGACGCGATGCGCGAGGCCTCCTTCTTCGTCGAGCGCCTGGCCACGGACGCGATGCCGCTGGCCGGCCTGGTCGTCAACCGGGCCCATCCCCTGCCCGAGGGGCCCGCGGCCGACCTGTCCCGGGACGCGGCGCTGGCGGCGGCCGACTCCCTGGACCGGACGGGGGACCGGCCGCTGGCCTCGGCGGCGCTGCGCCTGCACGCCGAGCGGGTGCGCACCCGGGAGCGGGAGGTGCTGTTGCGGGACCGGATGCTGTCCGGCCATCCCCGGGTCCGGGTGACCGAGGTGGCGGCCCTGCCCGAGGACGTGCACGACCTGGACGGCCTGCGGCGGATCGGCGCCGCGTTGGCCGACGCGGGTCAGGGTGGCGCACCGGGGTGAGGGGGCCTGCGGGACGGGCGCGCCGGGATGGGACGCGGTGGGCGGCAGGGGCGGGTGTCGGCGGCCGGTGCGGTGACGACACCGCCGGGCCGGGGGAAGCGGTGAGGGACACCGCCGGGTCAGGGGAAGCGTCGGGCCCGGGCTCAGGAGGCGGCGGCCGCGTACTCCTGCGCGTAGCGCGACACGTCGCCGTCACCGACCCGGTCGGCCTCTTCCAGGAGCGGTTCCCAGTCGACGACCCCGGGGTGCTTGCGCAGCAGCGAACGCCGCTCCCGCTCGGTCATGCCGCCCCAGACCCCGAACTCGACCCTGTGGTCCAGGGCGTCGGCCAGGCACTGGGTGCGCACCGGGCACTCCCGGCAGATGAGTTTGGCGGTGTTCTGCGCCGCGCCCCGCACGAAGAGGGCGTCGGGGTCGAGGCGGCGGCACAGCGCTCTCCTCGTCCATTGGTGGGTCCACATGTGTCCTTCTCCCTTACGAGTGCACGGACGGTGCGAGGGGGACTCGTGTGCGTTGGACGGACGGGCGACGCGGTAGGCTCCGGCTGCCGCGTGCGGTGGCTCGTGTGGGGGCTCTCGCCTCCCGCCCGTAGCCACGAACGTACGGATACCGACGCCGCGCCGACAGAACCCGAACGGCCCACTTTCCATCTCACTCGTTATGGCCCGTTCGGGCCATGGGGTGGGGCCGGGCACCTCTCCGGAGGGACCCGGCGGAACCTCGCACGGCCGAACCGCTCCGCGATCGAGCTGCGATAACCATGAAAAGATGTTCGAGGTGCACAGATCCGGGTGCACAGTCCGCGTGACCGGCGCGGGCGATTCCTTGCACTCGCTCTCGGTCCGTTCCACATCGCACCACTTTGCGCGTTCGCGGTCACTTAGTCTGATGGGGTGGGTCAGGGGACATTGCTTCAACGAATCAGCCAACTCGTCGTCGTCGGTGCCATAGCGGGTCTTCTCGTTGCGGCGCTGGCGCTTCCCGCGATCGGCGGTCTGGGAATCACTGCGCGTAACGTCGCGAGTGGTTTTCTCGACATGCCCGGCAACCTCGAGACTCCGCCTCCCCCTCAACGCTCGACGATCTACGACAGCGAGGGCGGTGTCATCGCCGAGATCTTCGACCAGAACCGCGAGCTCGTCGAGATCGAAGACGTCTCTCCGGTGATGATCGACGCGATCCTGGCCATCGAGGACTCCAACTTCTACGAACACGGCGGCCTGGACGTGCCGGGCACGCTGCGCGCAGCCGTGCGCACCGTGGGCGGCAACACCCAGGGCGCCTCCTCCATCACGCAGCAGTACGTGAAGAACGTGCAGATCGAGGCGGCCACCTCGCAGGAGGAGCTGGACGAGGCCCGCGAGGAGACGATCGCCCGCAAGATCCGCGAGCTGCGGTACGCCATCGCGCTGGAACAGCGCATGGACAAGGACGAGATCCTCGAGGGCTACCTCAACATCGCCTACTTCAGCGACGGCGCCTACGGCGTGGAGTCGGCCGCCCAGCACTTCTTCCAGGTCCCGGCCAGTGAGCTGGAGCTGCACCAGGCCGCCACCATCGCGGGCCTGGTCCGCTACCCCTACCTCTACAACCCGCGGTTCTTCCCCGAGCAGACCATCGAGCGGCGCAACGTCGTGCTCGACCGCATGGTCACCACCGGGGCGATCACCGAGGCCGAGGCCGAGGAGGCCAAGGCCGAGGACATGGAGCTGGAACTGGACACCCCGCCCAACGGGTGCGTGCCCAGCGACCAGCCGTTCTTCTGCGACTACGTCGTCCAGGAGATCGAGCAGAACGAGGCCTTCGGTCCGAACGAGACCGAGCGGGCGCGGTGGCTGCGCACGGCCGGCCTGGAGATCCACACCACGCTCGACCCGCAGACCCAGGAGTCCGGCCAGGCGGCCGTCGACAAGTGGGTGCCGCGCGAGAACGAGTCCCGCAAGGTGGCGGCCGAGGTCGTCATCGAACCGGGCACCGGCGAGATCCTCGGCATGGTGCAGAGCCGCAACTACGGCCCGGACGAGAGCAAGCTCGGCGAGACGTCCATCAACTTCGCCACCGACGCCGACCGGGGCGGCAGCAGCGGGTTCCAGGCGGGATCGACGTTCAAGGCGATCACCCTGGCGACCGCGCTCGACAAGGGCATGCCCTACAGCACCTCGTTCCCCTCGCCGGCCTCGGTGTCGGTGTCCGGACAGCGATCGTGCAACGGCGGCACCCTGTCGACGTGGTCGCCGAGCAACGCCGGGGACAGCAACGAGGGCGTCCACAACATGGTGTCGGGCACCAAGGCCTCCTCCAACACGTACTTCGCCCAGCTCCAGCGCCGGGCGGGGATCTGCGACACGATGGAGATGGCCGAGCGGCTGGGCCTGAAGCGGGCCGACGGCACCCTGTTCACGGAGAACCCGAACTCGCTGGCCAACAGCAGCTTCACGCTGGGCAGTGAGGAGGTCTCCCCGCTGCGGGTGGCCAACGCCTACGCGACCTTCGCCTCGGGCGGCATCTACTGCGAGCCCCAGGCCATCACCCGGATCGAGGACCGCCAGGCGGGGACCACGATCGAGATGGAACCGGAGTGCGAGCGGGCGATCGACGAGGACGTGGCCGACGGCGTCACCTACCTGCTGTCGCAGACGTTCAACGGCGGCACCACCACCGGTCTGGGCATCGGCCGACCGGCCTTCGCCAAGACCGGCACCACCGACGGCTCGGCCGCGGCGTGGTTCGCCGGAGGCACGCCGCAGATGGCCAGCGCGGTGTTCGTCGGCGACCCGCGCGGTCCCCAGCAGCACCCGCTGCGCAACGTCACCATCGGCGACCGCTACTTCGGGGTGGTGTACGGGGCGACGATCCCGGGCCCGATCTGGCGGGAGACCATGCAGGGCGCCCACGAAGGGCTGGAGACGGAGAACCTGCCCTCGTCCCCGTCGAAGTTCGGTTCCACGTCGGCACCGCGCCAGCCCAGGGCCACCGACGACCCGAGCCCGGCCAGTGACGACGGAGGCGTGCCCAACGTGATC
This sequence comes from Nocardiopsis sp. Huas11, assembly GCF_003634495.1. Taxonomy (GTDB): domain Bacteria; phylum Actinomycetota; class Actinomycetes; order Streptosporangiales; family Streptosporangiaceae; genus Nocardiopsis. Next base: position 2,305,380 of record NZ_RBKY01000001.1, read on the forward strand.
GGCCAGGCCGAAGGCGCCGCGGTGGCGGCGCTGGAGTCGGCGGGGTACTCGGTCAACGTCTCCGGGACGCGGGTGCGCTCGGCCGAGGCCGAGGGCACGGTGGCCGCGGTCAACCCCGACCCCGGGACCCGCCTGCCGGAGGGTGCCACGGTCAACGTGTTCCTGAGCAGCGGCGGCGGGAGCGCGGACGGTCCGTCGGACGACGCGGACGAGGAATGGATGCCGGTCGTGCCGGCGACGTCCCTCGGCCGGGAGGACGACGACCAGTAGGACACGACGAAGGGGCGGCGGTGCGATACCGCCGCCCCTTCGGTGTGCCAGGGGTCCGAGGGTGGAGCCGGTGGGGCCGGTGGGGCCTCAGGGGCCCTGTCGGCCGAGACCGGTGGGACCCATGGCCGGAAGGGCCTACCGGGCCGTCAGGCCAGGCGCTTCTTGACCTCGGCGGCGACGCGGGCTCCGTCGGCGCGGCCCGCGACCTTCGGGTTGAGGACCTTCATGACCTTGCCCATCTCCTTCATGCCGGAGGCACCGGACTCGGCGACGGCCGCGTCCACGAGTCCGGCCAGCTCCTCGTCGGTGAGCTGCTGGGGCAGGTACTCCGCGATGATGTCGCTCTCGGCGCGCTCGTTGACGGCGTCGTCGGTACGGCCGCCCTTGTCGAACGCCTCGGCAGCCTCACGGCGCTTCTTGGTCTCACGGACCAGCACCTTGGTGACCTCGTCGTCGTCGAGGGTGCGCTGGGCTGCGCCGGCGGTCTCCTCGGTGGCGATGGCGGCCAGCACCATCCGCAGGGTGCCGGTGCGCACCTTGTCACGCGCCTTCATGGCGGTGGTCAGGTCGGATTTGAGGCGGGCTTTGAGTTCGGACATGGAACTGATCCTACGGCCGCCGGGGACAGGCGGACCATTCGTTTGTGCACGGCGCCACCGTGGGTCTGAGACGATCAGTCGACAACGAAGGAGGCCGGATGGGCACCGACAACAAACGACTCCTGCGCCGCGTGGGGCGCGCGGCCGCGGTGACCGGCGCCGTCGGGGTGGCCGGCCTGGCCTACGCCTCGGTCGTGGAACGCAACTGGTTCCGGCTACGACGCTATGAACTCCCCCTGCTCCCTCCGGGGAGCCCCCGCCTGCGCGTACTGCACCTGTCCGACGCGCACCTGACGCCAGGGCGGCGGATGCTCATCGACTGGATCCGGGGCCTGGAGGCCTACGAGCCGGACCTGGTGGTCAACACGGGTGACTCGCTGGCGCACCCGGACGCGGTGGAGCCGTTCATCGACGCCCTGGGGCCGTTGCTGGACCGGCCGGGCGCGTTCGTCTACGGGTCGAACGACATGTTCTCGCCGCAGCTGAAGAACCCGGCGCGCTACCTCTGGCGGACCAGCAAGACCGACTACAACAAGCGCCGCGTGCCGGACCTGCCCTGGCGCGAGCTGGGTGCGGCCATGAGCTCGGCGGGCTGGCTGGACCTGAACAACCGCAAGGGTGCACTCAAGGCGGGCGTGCTCGACGTCGCCCTGGCGGGGGTGCACGACTCGCACATCAAGCTGGACCGGTACGACGAGATCGCCGGACCCGCTGACCCGTCGGCGGACATCCGCCTCGGGGTGCTGCACTCGCCGGAGCCGGCCAACCTCGACCGCTTCGCGGCCGACGGGTACCAGCTCCTCCTGGCGGGGCACACGCACGGGGGGCAGCTGTGCCTGCCGTTCTACGGGACGATCGTCACCAACTGCGGGATCGACCGGCCCCGCGCGTGGGGGCTGCACGAGTACGACGACGCCTGGCTGCACGTGTCCGGCGGCCTGGGCACGTCGCCGTACGCCCCGGTGCGGTTCTGCTGCCGCCCGGAGGCCTCCCTGCTCGACCTCGTGCCGGCGCAGGCCTGACCAGCTTCTTCGGCCCGCCCCGAAATCAGGTGCGCGAGCACTCCACACGTCCGCTAGACTTGGGGACGTTGCTTCGGGGTGTAGCGCAGCTTGGCAGCGCGCTTCGTTCGGGACGAAGAGGTCGTGGGTTCAAATCCCGCCACCCCGACTAGCACGAAGGCCGGTCCTACGGGACTGGCCTTCGTCGTGTCCGAGGTCCAATCGGCGGCGAGCCCGTGCCCCGGTCCACGCCATGTGGGATCTCCGTCTGGATCCCCCGGCAAGGCGTCCTGCACCTCCCCCTGGCGAACAAGCTCTCGACGTCGACGGGTCGACAAAGACACCTGGTGACACGTCGCCGTAGCGATCTGGCACAGCCCTGGACGAAGAAGCAGGCCAAGCTCACCGGTACCGGTCGCTCGCGCGCGACATCCACGAGCTGCCCTCCGGACCCCTCGTCCACCTGCACGTCATCGTCAAGCTTCGACCTTGGTTCGTTCTTCGGTGGGATGTCGGGGTCGGCCGTGCCCGTTCCGATGGTTGAGTCAGGCAGGGGCGTTTCAATGGATTGACCACGGAGGGGGCGACATGTCTGATCGGTTCAGGGTCGGCGACCATGTCGCATGGAACTCAGAGGCGGGACACGTCTCGGGCACCGTGACGAAGGTGCACACGAAGGATTTCGACTACAAGGGTCACACCCGTCGGGCGTCCCCGGACGATCCGCAGTACGAGATCAAGAGCGACAAGACCGACCACGTTGCCGCCCACAAAGGCAGCACCCTGCGGCTGGTCGATGAGTGAGCCGTCCTTCACGATCGGGCATTCCAATCGGACGCTCGCCGAGTTCATCGAGCTGCTCCAGGAGTCCCATATCGAGCTGGTCGTCGATGTTCGGAGGCTTCCAGGCTCTGCCCGGTATCCGCAGTTCGACCAGGACTCGCTCTCGGTCGCCCTTGACGAGGTGGGTATCCGGTATCGGCGCGCTGAGGGGCTGACCGGGCGTCGTCCGGTGAGCAGAGACGTGCCGTTCGAGGTCAACGCCTGGTGGCAGAACCGCAGCTTCCACAACTACGCCGACCATGCGCTCTCCGACGCCTTCCGGAGCGCCCTCGCCGAGCTGCGGGAGTGGGGACGCACGGGACGCACGGTCATGATGTGCTCCGAGGCAGTGTGGTGGCGGTGCCACCGGAGGATCATCGCCGATCATCTCCTCGCCCGCGACGAGGACGTGCGACACATCCTCGGCATCGGCCACATCGATGCGGCGCAGCTGAGCCCGGGCGCCGTCATCGACCCCCAGGGCAACGTCACCTATCCCGCCATCGGATAGCGGATCACACATCGGCGACCCCGGTGTGAACTGCGTGCGGCGTGCGGGCCCAGCTTCGTCCCGCTCGTGGGGCCGCCGTAGCGGACACCCCCTTGAGCGCGAACTCCTCGACAGAGCCCTCGCCCATACCGGAGGCACAGTGTTCCTCCGAGCGCTGCATCGCACGCAGCGGGAGAGCCCCTCTTCCACGAACGAGGGCTCCCGCGTGCCCTGGCCCCTGTGGTCTCGGAGAGACGGCAGGGCACGCGGGTCCGGATTCAGCCGCGGTAGGTCTCCAGGAGACGGAGCCAGACCTCGCTGAGCGTGGGAAAAGCGGGGACGGCGTGCCAGAGACGGGAGAGGGGGACCTCGGCGGTGACGGCGATCGTGGCCGAGTGGAGCAGCTCGGCGACGCCCGCCCCGACGAAGGTGACGCCGAGGAGCGTCTCGCGGTCCAGGTCCACCACCGCCCGGGCGCGGCCCCGGTAGCCGTCGGCGTGCAGCGCGGCGCCGGCCAGGCCGCCGAGGTCGTAGTCGACCGCCCGCACCCGGCGCCCGTCGCGGGTCGCCTCCCGCAGGGTGAGGCCGACGGACACGGCTTCGGGATCGGTGAAGACGACCTGCGGCACGGCCCGCTCGTCCGCGGTGGCCACGCTGCGCCCCCAGTCGGTGGTCTCCAGCGGCCGGCCGGCGGCGCGGTCGGCGATCACCCCGCCGAAGACGCGTCCCTGGTACTTGCCCTGGTGGGTGAGCAGCGCACGACCGTTGACGTCCCCGGCCGCGTACAGCCAGCCGCCCTGAACACCGACCGCCAGGCCGGTGGAGTCGACCTCGACCGGCCGGCCCGGCTCCAGGCCGACCGTCTCGAGCCCGAGGTCGGAGGTGGCCGGCGCCCGGCCGGTGGCGAACAGCACCTCATCGGCGGTCACCGTCCCGCCGCCCTCCAGCGTGAGCATGAGCGATCCGTCGCGGCGCACCGCGGTGACCGACGCGCCGAACCGCACGTCCACCCCCGACTCCCGCAGGCTCTCGGCGACCAGTTCCCCGGCGAACGGCTCCATACGGGGCAGCAGTCGTGGTCCGCGTACCAGCTGCACGACTTCGCTGCCGAGCGCTCGCCAGGCCGTGGCCATCTCGCACGCGACCACGCCGCCGCCGACGATGGCCAGCCGCGGCGGCACCTGCGCGGACGAGGTCGCCTCGCGGCTGGTCCAGGGACGGGCCTCGACCAGTCCCGGCAGATCGGGCAGCGCCGCGCGGGTGCCGGTGCACACCGCGACGGCGTGCCGAGCGGTCAGCACCCGTGGCCCGCCATCGGGGGTCCGCACCGAGACGCGCTTGGGCCCGTCCAGCCGGCCGTGCCCGCGTACCAGGTCCACTCCCGCGCTCTCCAACCAACCGGCCTGGCCACCGTCCTTCCAGTGCGCCGCGAACCCGTCCCTGCTCCGGAGGACCGCCGCCGCGTCCAACTGGCCGCTGACGGCCTCGCGGGCGCCGGGCAGACGCCGCGCGTCCGCCAGCGCGGCGGCCGGGCGCAGCAGCGCCTTGCTGGGCATGCACGCCCAGTACGAGCACTCCCCACCGACCAGCTCGGCCTCCACGATCGCCACGCTCAGCCCACCGGCGTGCGCCCGTTCCGCCAGGTTCTCCCCGGTCGGTCCGGCCCCCACCACCACGACATCGAACTCGTCCACAGCGCTTCCCTCTCGTTCAACGTGACCTGTTGGTCATGCATCCTCCCCGGAACCGGTGCACCGGGCGTCCCGGTCAGCTCGAGCGTTCGCCGTCGGGCCGGGGGCCGAAGATGGAGCGGTCGGCTTCGCTGATGGGAACGTCGTTGATGCTCGCCTCGCGGCGGGACATCAGGCCGTCGGCGTCGAACTCCCACAGTTCGTTGCCGTGGCTGCGCCACCATCGGCCGTCGGCGTCGTGCCATTCGTACTGGAAGCGGACGGCGATCCTGTTCTCGGTGAAGGCCCACAGCTGCTTGCGCAGGGCGTACTGGTCCTCCTTGGCCCACTTGCGGGTCAGGAACTCCACGATCTGGTCGCGTCCCGTGAGGAACTCGTCCCTGTTGCGCCAGACGGAGTCGGGTGTGTAGGCCAGCGCGACCCGCTGGGGGTCGCGGGTGTTCCAGCCGTCCTCGGCCATCTGCACCTTCTGCGCGGCGGTCTCGGCGGTGAACGGCGGAAGCGGCGGGCGTGCGGTGGGCACGATGGTCGTTCCTTTCGGATCGATCGCGCCACCTCCGGTGCCGGAGGTGGCGGGATCGGTGGTCAGGCGGCGGTGAGGGTACGGCCGAGGAAGTCGCGGATCAGGCCGGCGATCTCGCGGCCGTGGGTCGCGAGGGCGAAGTGGCCGGCGTCGAGGAGGTGGATCTCGGCGTCGGGCAGGTCGCGGGCATGGGCCTTGGCACCGTCCGGGCCGAAGATCTCGTCGTTCTGGCCCCAGGCGACCAGGAAGGGCGGCCGGTGGGTGCGGAAGTACTCCTGGAAGGCCGGGTAGCCGTCCAGGTTGAACTGGTAGTCCCAGAAGAGCTGGAGTTGGATCTCCTTGTTGCCCGGGCGGTCCAGGTAGGCCTGGTCGAGGACCCAGGAGTCCGGGCTGACGCGGTCCAACAGCTGCGCGGGAACGCCGTGGGTGTGTTGCCAGCGCGTGGCTTCGGGAGTGAGCAGTTCGCGGACGGCGGGTTCGTGGGCGGCGCGGTCCTTGGCGTGGGCGAACAGCACGTCCCAGAACGGGGTGAAACCCTCCATGTAGGCGTTGCCGCTCTGGCTGATGATGGCGGTGACCCGGTCGGGATGACGACTGGCGATACGCAGTCCGATGGGAGCGCCGTAGTCGTGGATGTAGAGGGCGAACCGGTCCACGCCCAGCTCGTCGAGGAGCGCGAGGGTGACCTCGGTGAGGTTCTCGAAGCTGTACTCGAACTCGTCCACCGGCGGCATCCCCGACTGGCCGAAGCCGATGTGGTCGGGTGCGATCAGGTGGTAGCCGTCGGCCAGGTCGGCCATGAGTTCGCGGTACATGGCCGAGCTGCTGGGGAAGCCGTGCAGCAGGACGAGGGTGGGGGCGGCCGGATCGCCGGCCTCCCGGTAGAACACGGGCAGCCCTTGGATCTCGACGGTGGCGTGGCGGATCGGGTGGGCGGTCATGGTCGTCTGCTCCTGTCGGTCGGTGGGAACGGTTCCCCGGCTGCCGCTGCGGAACCGGTTCCGCGGCGGCAGGGCCGGGCAGCAGGCCGAGGGCGAAGTGGGTTCGGCGGTCGCCGGAGAGGGTGTGCGGCGCGGTGGTGACGGCGAGTCCGGCGGCCGACCGGCCCGGCCCGGCTCGGCTCGGCTCGGCTCGGCCCGGCCCGGCTCGGCCCGGCCCGGGAGCGTCTGCTTCCATGGCCACGGCCGCTCCAGGAGGCGACCGGGTACGGAGGTCGCGTCCGCCGTACCCGGTCGGCGGTCAGTGGCGGATGACCGGCCAGTCGATCTCGGTGCCGGCGGCCTTGTTGAAGTAGTTGGTGAAGACGTTGAGGGTGACGTGGCCGACGACCTCGGCGATCTCCTCGTCGGACAGTCCCGCCTGGCGGGCCTCCTTCACGTCGCTGTCCTCGATGCCGCCACGGGTGCGCAGCACGGTGGCGGCGAAGGTCAGCACGGCCTCGACCTCGGGCTCGTCGGCCCGGCCGCTGCGGGCCGCATCGGCCTCCTCCTGGCTCAGCCCGGCCAGCTTGGTGCCGATGTAGGTGTGCGCGGAAAGGCAGTAGTCGCAGCCGTTCTCCTGGGCGACCAGCAGCGCGATCCGTTCGCGTACCGCGGCCGACAGCACGCCGGCCCCCAGCGCGCCGGAGAACTCCAGGTAGGCCTTGAGCACGGCGGGGCTGTTGGCCATCGCCTTGGTCATGTTCGGCGTGACGCCCAGCGCCTTCTGCACGGCGGCCAGCAGTTCGGCGGCCTGGCTGCCGGCGGTCTCGGGCTGGATGAGGGGAAGTCGGGACATCGTCGGGTCCTTTCACGGGGGTGATCGGTCACCGGTGCGAACCGGTGATCTCAAGCTAGAAGCGGCTCCGCTCCCGACACAGGGACCCGATACGCCACCGAGAGGACCCGACCCGCCATCGCCTCCCACCACAGACGGGGACGGCCCTACGGCGCGGGATAGCATCAGCTCTGATCGTCCCGCCCGGGGCGCACGATCTGGTATCCGCCGGCCCCGACACCCCCACCGGTCTCCCCCAGCGACCGGCCGCCGACGAAGGGATCACCAGCATGACCGAGTTCCGTGACAGGCAGGCCGACCAGGGCAGACCGACCCACGGCTCCCGGAGCGGTGACGGCCATGCGGACGTCCTCGCTTCCGTGGTCCCATCGCCACGGCTGGAGGGGACGACCTCCACATGCGTCACGCGTTTCCTGGCGGGGCAGGTGAGCAGGACCGGCGGCGACCCCGGCAAGGTCGCGTGCCTGCCGGACGCACGGACCGACGTGCTCTCCGACGACTTCTCGCGGGTACCGACCGACTCCGCGAACGCGATGTTGCGCTACCTGGTCGCCCACAACCCCGCACCGAGCCGCGGCGGCGCGCCGCAGATCGCCACGCCGCCGCCCGGCGCCCTCGGGGTGTGGGACTACATGCTCACCTCGGGGCCGACCATCATGGACTCGATCCGCTCCGCTTCGCGCTACATCGGGGTCGTGGCCGATCCGGGAGTGGAGACCTTCGAGGGGGTGGAGGACGGCGAGCTGTACACGATCCGCCATTCGACCTGTCCGTACGAACAGGATGTGAAGGCGGCGGTCGAGCTGTGGGTGCTGGCGCTGCTGCTGCGGCGCTGCCGCGAGGCGACGGGGATACCCCTGGTCCCGGTCCGCGTGGGGCTGCAGCAGAGGGCGCCGCGCTCGCACGGGACGCTGCTGGACCTGTTCGGCACCTCCCGTGTGGACTTCGACGCACCGGTCAGCTCGTTGACGTTCCTGACCCGGGACGTGCGCCGACCGTTCCCCAACGCCCAGTTCGGCCTGCAGGAGATGCTGGGCAGGCACGCCGCCATGATGATGGCCGCGGCGAAGCCGGTGCTGGACTGGCACGACGTCTTCCGCCTGTCGCTGCACGCCTGCTTCGAGACGGGCTCGCCCGCTCTGGAGACGGTGGCACGGGAGTTGAGGATCAGCTCGCGCACCCTGCAGCGGCGCCTGGCGGAACGGGGCAGCACCTGGCGCGACGAGGTGGAGACCGTGCGCGAGGAAAAGGCGTTGTCCCTGCTGCGGGACGGCCGCATACCCATGAAGTCGATCGCCGGCCGAGTCGGATACAGCGACGTGCGCGCGCTGCGCCGCGCCGTTCGCCGCTGGGAGAGCCGACCGGCCGAGCCGTCCGGAATCGGCACGGAGTAGAGAGGTTCGGTGCGCCGCCGATGTGGTGGCCGGCTCGGCCCCCTGTGCCAGGGCGGCGCGGTCCACCGGGTGGGGACGAGAAGACGGGCCTCGACGTGGGCGCGCTGCCGGATCAGGGTGGCCGCGAGTCGGCTTCGACCTGAGCACGGCCCCGCGACCGACCGACACGCCGTTGCCCCGGTCGGGCGGGCCGGCCCCTTCGCGGCCCGCCCGACCGTGCGGCCGGCCCCTACTGCGCTCCCGTGCCCAGGTAGGCGAGGATGCCCGCGACGGCGGCGCGCGTGCCGGTGGTGAGGGTGGGTTCCATGACCGGTCCGAAGAACGGCGAGTGGTTCACCGGCGGCTCCCCCGCGGCGAGGTCGAACCCGCCGAACATCCAGTAGACCGACGGCACCCCGATGGCGTCGGCCAGGTGGCCGAAGTCCTCGCTGCCCATGACCGGCGCGCCGACCTCCACATTCCCCTCCCCCAGCTCGGCACGGAGCGCGGCCTCGACCCGCTCGGCCGAATCGTGGTCGTTGAAGCAGCGGGGGAAGGTGTAGATCTCCTCGACCAGCGGCTCCGGGGCGTTGGAAACGGCGGCCTCACCGGCAATGATGCGCCGGACCGCGGCGAGGACCTGGTCGCGGGTCTCGTGCTCGAACGTGCGGATGTTGAGGCTGAACTCCGCCCGGTCCGGGATGATGTTCTCCTTCAGCCCCGCGTGGAAGGTGCCGCAGGTGACCACGGCGGGCGTGCGCGGGTCCAGTTCGCGGGACACGATCGTCTGCAACCGGGCGACGATGTGCGCGCCGAGCACGATCGGGTCGATCGAGTTCTGCGGCTGGGACCCGTGCGACTGCTTGCCGTAGACCGTCACCCGCAGGGCGTCGGCCATGGCCATGGCGGTGCCGTGGGAGATCCGCACCGACCCCGCCTGGTGCGGCATCACGTGCTGGCCGAGGACGATGTCGGGGCGCGGCGCGCGGTCCCACAGGCCGTCGTCGACCATCGCCCGCGCGCCCGCCGCGGTCTCCTCGCCCGGTTGGAACACCAGCACCAGGGTCCCGTTCCACGCGTCGGGGGCCGCCAGCAGCGACCGGCTCGCCGTGAGCAGCGAGGTGACGTGGGTGTCGTGGCCGCAACCGTGCATCACGGGGACCTCGGTGCCGTCCTCCAGCGTGCCGGTGGCGCGGCTGGCGTAGTCCAGGCCCGTGTCCTCGGCGATGGGCAGGCCGTCCGTGTCGGCGCGGAAGGCCACCACCGGCCCCTCGCCGCCCCGGATGATCCCGACCACGCCGGTGCCCCCGCAACGGAAGTTCTCCACGCCGAGGTCGTCCAGTTCGGCCGCGATGAAGTCGGCGGTGGCGTGCTCCTGCATGGACAGCTCGGGGTGGGTGTGCAGGTGCCGGTAGATCCGGTGCATCCGCTCGCGGTCCAGGTCGGCCAGGACGGCGCCGGTCCCGTTCACGGTCCGCGGCTCGGTACCGGTCGTGTTCGCCTTGCCGTTCGCGGGCTCGGTTCGGGTGCTCATATTCAGCGGCTCTCCTTCGGAGGCGTGGTGTCGCGGGTGTCGTGGGAGTCGTGGGCGGTCTCGTTGGTCATGGTGTCGCTCGCACCGGGCACCCGGTGGACGACACGGCGGTCGCGCAGGTACCAGGCCAGGAGCATCGTGGCGACCACGCACAGGGCGGTGGCGAACATGTCCAGCCCCGGGACCAGCGGAACCAGGACGAACTGGATCACCAGCGCGCCGGTGACCGCGATGACGGTGGGCCGCACCTGGCGCATGGTGGCCACGCACTGCACCAGGACCGCGCCCATGACGGCGGGCAGGATGTACAGCCGGGACACCTCGATCAGTTCGGCCGGCAGGACGGACATCAGCCAGGTGCCCAGCAATCCCACGCAGACCAGCAGCGACGCCAGGTGCACGGTCGCCGCGCCGCAGATGGCCATCACCGCCGTCAGGTCGCCGCGCCGTGTGCCGGGCCGGGCGCCCACGCTGGACTGGGCGACGATCACCGCGGGCAGCAGCTTGTTGGAGATGTTGCCGACCATGAACGCCTGGTACATGGCCGCCGATCCCAGGATGGGGAAGTAGGTCAGCGGTTCCAGAATCCAGAAGACACCGAACACGGCCGCCACGGCGATGAAGGCGATCCAGATCCGGGCGGCGCCGAGGTCCAGTCCCGCGAAGGCGACGAGGTAGACCGGTCCGGCCAGCGACAGGGCCAGGCCGGCGAGCATGGTCAGCCGGCCCCACCGCGAGGTCGTCCGCTCGAACGCGGCCATGCCGGCGTCCGCGCGCTGGGAGTTCTGCGTGGACATGGGGTTACCTTCTCCGGTCTCGGGGCTCATGCGGTGTGGGCCAGGTAGGCGATCGCCAGGGCCGCGATGATGGCGAACCCGAGCGCCCACTCCTTCAGCCAGCGCGCCTTGAGCGCCGAGGCGAGGTACAGGCAGCCGGCCATGACGGCGGCGGAGGAGAGGACGGTGAGCAGGTGGACGCCCGACTTGGGCATCTCGGTGACCGCCAGCATGCTGAACGCCGCGAGCAGGGCGGCGGCCGGGATGATCGTCATGATGGCCGGATCGACCGCGCCGAGCTTCTTGCCGCCGCGGTCGAGCACGGGGGTGAGCAGGAGGGTGGCGAGCATCCACATGCCGCCGGACAGGCTCATGGCGATGAAGGCCAGCGCGAAGACGGAGGGGTCGTAGCCGGGTCCGCCCAGGGTCACACCGGCCGTGCCGGTCGCGATGCCCGCCGACGCGGTCTCGGTTCCCGCCGATCCGATCAGGCCGATGCGCACGAGCACGGCGGGTGTGCCGAAGAGCGCCAGGAGGGCGACGGCCACCAGGACGACGGCGAGTGAGGGACCGATCGAGGCCACCGCGCCGGCGCGGTAGGCGCCCTTGAGGTCGGCCCTGCTCATGCCGATCTCGGGCCCCGCGGTGCGGGCGGCCCGCACGTAGACGAAGGTCTGGGCGAAGATCACGGCGAAGACGCCGAGTGCGCACATCCAGACGACGGGCGCGTTGGCGACCGCCAGGAGGTCGGGGGAGGCTTCGGCGGCCACGAGGATCGGGTCCGGGGGCGCCTCGGCGGCCGGGAAGGCCGGGCCTGGGGGCGCCTGGGCGGCCAGGAGAGCCGGGTCGGAGGGTGCCATGGGGGTCTCCTTCTCGCATGTGACGGGGGACACATTTTTTGGCCCTGGTGCGACCACCCTCAGGCAGTCCTCGCCGACCTGGCAACACTGAGGAGAAATCGTCACGAGAGTGGCCGTTTCCCGCAGAACGCGGCGCGATGACCGCCCGCTGTTCCCGAACACCCCGGCCGCGCTGGAGACTGACCGCCACGAGCCCGCCGCCATCCCGGCACGGGCCTGGGCGACGAAGGAGCCGGCAGGAGATCATGCACGAGATTCAGCAGATGTCAGCCACAGCCCTGGTCGGCGCGATCCGCCGCCGCGAGATCTCCGCGCGCGAGGCCGTCGCCGCGCATCTGGAACGGATCGAGGCGGTGGACCCGGCCGTCAACGCCGTGGTCACCCTGGATCCGGAACGCGCCTACGCCGCCGCCGACGCCGCCGACCGGCTGACCGCCTCCGGTGCCGACCTGCCGCCCCTGCACGGCCTGCCGATGACCCACAAGGACACCCACGCGGTGGCCGGGATGCGCAGTACGAACGGTTCCCGTGTCCTCGCGGACCACGTGCCCGCCGAGGACGACGCCATCATCGCCCGGCTGCGCGGCGCGGGCGTGATCGCCACCGGCAAGACCAACGTCCCGGAGTTCGGGGCCGGGTCGCACACCTTCAACGACGTCTTCGGCACCACCACCAACCCCTACGACCCCACCCGCAGCGCGGGCGGGTCCTCCGGCGGTGTGGCCGCGGCCATCGCGGCCGGCGTGCAACCGCTGGGGGAAGGCTCGGACATGGGCGGTTCCCTGCGCATCCCGGCCTCGTTCTGCAACGTGGTGGGCCTGCGACCGTCCTACGGGGTGATCCCCGCGCCCGCGGCGGACAACGACTGGGCGTGGCTGGCCCGGACCGGCCCGATGGCACGCGAGGTCGACGACATCGCCCTGTTCATGGCCGCGGTCGCCGGGCCCTCGGAGCGGGTCCGTCCGCCGGCCCCGCTGACGGGCACCGACTTCTCCGTCCCGGTGGCCGGGGACCTGCGCGGTGTGCGGATCGGCTGGAGCCCGGACTTCGGGCTCGGTGTCCCCGTGGAACCCGAGGTCCTGGACGTCCTGACCGGGCGGCTGCGGGTCTTCGAGGAGGCGGGCGCGATCGTGGAGGAGGCCGCCCCCGACCTCACCGGCGCGGACGAGGTCTTCCACGTCACCCGTGCCCTCGACTTCGCCGCCGGCCTGGGTCCGCTGGTCCGCGAGCACCGCGAGCTCATCAAGCCCGAGGTGGTCTGGAACGTGGAGGCGGGCTGGGCGCTGAGCGCCGAGCGGATCATCGCCGCCACCGCGGCGCGGACCCGTCTCGCCCGCGCCGTGCGCGACTTCTACACGCGCTTCGACCTCTTCCTCAGCCCGGCCGCCCAGGTGGTGCCCTTCGACGCCCGGCTCCGCTTCCCCAGCACGGTCGACGGCGTGGAACCGGCCGGCTACCTGGACTGGATGCGGTCGGCGTGCGTGCTCTCCGCGACCGGACTCCCGGTGCTGGCGATGCCGGCGGGCTTCACCGCGTCCGGGCTTCCGGTGGGGTTCCAGTTGGCCGCGGACCACTACCGGGACGTGGAGCTGCTGCGCTACGCCCGGGCCTTCGAGGACCGCACGCGCTGCGTCGACCGTCGGCCGGAGATCAGCGCCGGGACGGGTCAGGACGTGCGCCGGGTGACGACGGTGCCCGCCGGGTAGGCGTCGCCCCGCGCACCGGACGCGCCGCGCGTACTGGGCGCACTGGGTGCGCCCGGACCGGGTGGCGTCAGCCGGCGGCCAGCAGTCGGCCCCCGCGCTTGCGGGCGTGCAGCAGCAGGGTGGTCTCGATGGCGTCGGTCCGGGTCGCCCAGGCCGAGTCGGTGGTGAGCCGGTAGAGGGAGGCGACGTCCGGGACGGTCACGTCGGCGACGATCTGGTAGTCGCCGGCCACTGCGGCGGCGTACCGGACCTCCCGCAGGCCGGCCAGCGCGCGGCCGACCGCGTCCACCCGGTTCGGCGCCGCCCGGATCCAGAGCATGGCCTCCACCGGCAGCCCGACCAGTGCCGGTTCCACGAGGGCGCGCAGGTGGATGTGGCTGTGGCGCAGGAGCCAGTCGGTGCGTCGGCTCGCCGTGCTCTCGGAGGTGCCGGTGCGCCGGGCGATCTCCTCGAAGCCGGCCCGCCCGTTCTCCGCCAGGACGGCGGCGATGCGCAGGTCCTGGGCGGTGGGGTCCGATCCCTGCGACGCCTCGGTGTCGTCAGCGGAGTACTCGGCGGCCATCGCGGTGACCTGCGCGTCGGTCAGCGCCCCGAAGCGCCAGCCGCGGATGGTGCGGAAGTAGCGCAGGACCGGGTAGGTGGCCGCGTCGAGCAGGCCCACGGTGGCGGGGATCTCGGTGCCGAGCACCTGGGGCATCATCCCGGCGTCGAACATCAGCTCCGCGACGCAGTCGGTGCGGCCGGTGGTGACGTAGGCGAAGTTGCAGTCGGCGCGCTGGGCCAGCGATTCGGTGGTGGTGCGGGCGGTCCCGGGCGCGCAGCGGACCCGCACCAGCGTGGAGTCCGGGTGGGGGAGCATCCCGACGACCGCCACGGCGCCCGAGGCCAGGAGTTCGTTGCCGCGGCGGGCGACGGTGCGCTCCGGCTCGCCGATCACGGCGGCGATCTTGCGCCAGGAGGCCCGACCGTCGACCTGGAGCGCGGCGGCGATGCGCTGTTCCAGATCATCGAGGACGCGGGTCATCGCAGCACGCCTTCCGTCGGGTCCGACCGGGCAGGTCGGGAGTGGTCTGGGGTGGTCGGGGGTGGTCCGGAGGCTCCGGGGGGCGTCCGGGGCTCCGGGGGCTCCGGGGGTAGGCCGACTGTACCGACCAGGATCGATGTCACATCCGGCCGCCCTGCCTCGTCCTTCACCGCAGACACCCACACGCGGAAGAAGGAGTCTCAATGAAGGTGTCAAGCCGCCAGCGGGAGCGGTGGAGCGGGGGTGAACTTCCTCCCGTCTCGCAGCAGCGCCCACAGCACACCCACTCGCCGTCTGGCCAAGGCGATGACCGCCTGGACGTGTTTGAGGCCCTCGCCCCGCTTCTTCTGGTAGAACTCCCGGCTGGGCCCCTCGACCTTGAGCGCCGAGAGAGCGGACATGAAGAACACCCTGCGCAAAGCCCGGTTGTACCGTTTTGGCCGGTGCAGGTTCCCACTCCTGCGCCCCGAGTCCCGGGGAACCGGGACCAACCCGGCCGCCGACGCCAGGTGCCCGGCATCCCGGTAGCCGGTCAGGTTCCCGGCCGCGGCGATGAACTCCGCGCCCAGGACGGGACCGAACCCGGGCACCGACTCGATGATCTTCGCGGCGTCCAGCTCCCGGAACGTTTCGCGGACCTGCTTCTCGGTGCCGGTGAGCCGCTCGTCCAGGTCCAGGATCTGGCGGGCCAGGTCCGCCACGATCGACGCGGTCACGGCTTCGCCGGACACTCGGGCGCGCTGGGAGGCGGCCGCTTCCATCGCCTTGTCGGCGATCGACTCGGCGCTGCGGACCCCTCTCTTGCGCAGCCAGGTCTCCAGCCGGGCCCGGCCGATCCTGCGCAGAGCGCGCGGGGTCTGGAAGCCGGTGAGCAGCACCAGCGGCCCCTTGGCGCGGGAGTAGTCGAAGGCGCGCTCCAGGGCGGGAAAGATCGAGCACAAGGCGTCCCGCAGCCGGTTGACCTGCCGGGTTCGGTCAGCGACCAGGTCGTTGCGGTAGGCGGTCAGCACGGCCAGGGCACGCACGGTCTCGGCGGGCACGTCGATGGGGGCGAAGTCGGTGCGGTGGCGCACCGTTTCGGCGATGACGTAGGCGTCGCGGGCGTCAGTCTTGGCCTCGCCCCGGTAGGCGCCGGCCATCCGGTTGACGGTGCGTCCGGGCACGTACAGGGGTTGTTGGCCGTGGGCGGCCAGCAGGGCCAGCAGCAGCGCCGAGGCGGTGCCGCAGATGTCGATGCCCCAGACGATCTCGTCGGCCAGGACCAGGAGCTCGGCCAGGGCGTCCAGGATCGCGCCTTCGTCGTTGGCGATCTTCTTCGACCACAGGGTGGTGCCGGACTCATCGACTGCGGTGGCCCAGTGGTGGGCCTTGCCCGCGTCGATACCGACCCAGATGCGTTGACGCGAGGGTTCCATTCGCTCCTCCAGGCGTTCGACGTCATGTCGCCGGCCCGTGGAACACCCCGTCGTCATCTCCGTAAACAGCGACTCGTGCGCAGATCTCAATCAGCGACCGGAGCGCCCCGGAGGGTCGGACGGCCACTCCTTCGAAGTCACTGAAGACAGAGACCCATCAGCCACATCCGGCCCTCCCGGGCCGCCTACCAACTTACGGAGACTCATGGAGTCGATCCTGGTGACCGGCGGGACCGGAACACTCGGGCGGGCGGTGGTACGGCGGCTGTCGGAGGAGGGACGCGAGGTCCGCGTACTCAGCCGTCGGGCCGCTCCCCCCGGCGCACCCGGGTCCTACCGCCGCGTGATCGGCGACCTGTCGACCGGGGCAGGGCTGGCCGCCGCCGTGGACGGAGTGGGGACCATCGTGCACTGCGCCACCACACTCGGCCGGGGCGACATCGCGGCCACGCGCCGTCTCGTGCACGCGGTCCTGGGCACGAGCACCGGACTGCGCCCGCATCTGATCTACGTCTCGATCGTCGGCGCCGACACCATTCCGGTCCCCTACTACCGCGCCAAACTGGCGGCGGAGCGGGTGGTCGCGGATTCCGGGCTGCCATGGTCGACCCTGCGCACCACCCAGTTCCACGACCTGGTGGCGGGCCTCTTCGCGCGGCAGCGCCGGCTACCGCTGACCCTCGCCCCGGAGCCGTTCCGCTTCCAGCCGATCGACACCCGGGACGTCGCCGGCCGGTTGGCCGACCTCGCCGCGGGCGGCGCCGCCGGACGAGTCCCCGATATCGGTGGGCCGCGCGTGGGCGGTCTGCGCGAGCTGGCGGGGGTCTACAACGAGTCGCACGGCCTCCGCCGCCGTGTGGTCTCGCCACGCGTACCCGGCGGCGTCGTCCGCGCCTTCGCCGACGGCGGCAACCTGGTGCCGGGGAACAGGTTCGGCACGATCGCCTTCAAGGACTTCGTCGCCGAGCGGGTCGAGGGCGGCGAACGGGGCAGGAAGACCGAGCGGTTCGAGGAGGACGAGCGATGAGCGGCGCGCGAGCCGTCTGGGTGCGCGGCGGTCTGGTGTTCTTCACCCTGGTCTTCGCCGTGTTGGGCGCCTACATCCTCATCTCGCCGGAGGGGTTCTTCGGCTGGGCCTGGGTCAACCTGGGCATGGCCTACAACCCGCACCTGATGCTGGACTACGGGGCGATGAACCTGGCCGCGGCGATCCCCCTCGGCGCCGCCGCCGCGACCATGAACCCGGTCTTCGTGCGATCCGCGTTGGCCTCCTTCGCGGTGTGGGCGGTCGCGCATCTGCTGATCCACGTGCGCCTGCGCTCCCATCTCGTCGCCCACGCGTCGATCGACCAGGCGAACCTCCTCCTGTGCCTCCTGACCGTCGGCGCCGTGGTCCCGCTCGTCCTCCTCCTGCTCACCTTCGGCGGCCGCGCGGAAGCGCAGCGCCGCGAGCGGATGCGGGCGGTGGATTGACGGCACCCGCCCCTACGTTCGGGCCACCGATGCCCCCGACAACGGAGCAGACACATGAACCGCCTCCTCGACCGGAACAGCACCCTCGTCTACCCCGACTACGGCATGTTCCAGATCTTCGACTGCGAGGACTACGACGACACGGCCGCCGTTCCCGGCCGTCACGACTTCAGCGTCGGAGAGCGCTCCGTCTACTTTCGCAGTCTGCAGACCAACGTCCTCGTCCGGCTGACCCTGGAGTCGTGGGAGTCGGAACCGGACTGGGACGGGGCGTCCTGGGAGGGCTCGCGGACCGCCGTCATCGAACTCGCGACGGGCGTGGTCGGTGTCAACGAGATCACCGCGGGCGCGCAACACGACCTGCTCACGCTGCCGGCACCGGGCCGGTACGGGATCCGGGTCGCGCACCGCAACCGCCACGAGGTGAGCGAAGCCCACATGGCGCTCCACGACCGGTTCGAGGACGTCCAGGGGCCGGGATTCAGAGCCGCCAAACGCGACCTCGAGGGGCGCGAACAGTACCTGGCCCAGTTCTGGCCCGAAGCGTAGAGGACACCGCCGCAGGGCGCCTGTGATGCGTGCGGCACCTGGATCAGCCCGGGACGGGAGAGAGCCGGGATGAAGGGCGGGGTCGGTGACGGTTTCCGGGGCCCGTCCGCGATCCGCGAGGATCGGCGGACGGGCCCCGGCGACGGGCGGCCGGATCAGCCCTTCGGCCGGCCCTCGGCCTCCTCCGTGTCCTCGGGACCGGTCGTGCCCTCGGCCTCCATCGCGCCGTCGGGGTCGGTCGCACCGCCGCGGACCCGCGTACCGACCTCGAGTTCGGCGCGCTCCTCGGCGAGGCGGCGCAGCGCCTCCTCGCCGGTCACCGTGGTCCGCGGCGTGATCAGGCTGACCACCACACCCGCCACCAGGGCCACCGTGAGCGACGGGATCACCGCGTTGCCCCAGAAGGCGGTGAAGGACTCCACGTTGTTGACGACCAGGGCCGCCCCCGAACCGCCGGCCATCGCCGCGATCCCGCCCTGCCAGGTGGCGCGCGGCCAGAACTTGCCGAGGATCGACGCCACCAGCAGGCCCGTGAGCACCGTGGAGATCATCAGGGTGATGTACTGGATGATCGTCGTGGCCAGCAGCGCGAAGCCCAGGGCCAGGCCGAGCACCGCGACCAGGGACCAACGCGAGGCGCGGACGAGGTTCTCGGCCTTGGGGAGCTTGCCCCTGACCACCTGCGAGACGTCGCGCATCAGGATGGTCACGCCGACGATGGCGTCGGAGTCACCGGAGGACATCGTCGCCGACAGCCCGGCGACCAGCAGGAACGCGCCGACCCACAGCGGGAACAGGGTCGTGGCCAGGTACGGGAACGCCATGTCCGGGTTCTCCAGACCCGGTGCCAGGCCGCTGGCCGACATCCCGGCGATCGCCGGGAGGAGGGAGAAGGCGGCGAAGAGCACCCCGGCGAGCAGGAAGCTGCGCCGGACGGTCTTCACGTTGGCCGCGGAGTAGATCCGCTGCCGGTAGGAGGGCGTGGCCAGCACGCCGACGGCGATCACGAGGGCGAGCGAGAGCGCGGGCACCGGGCCCAGCGCCTGGACCCCGAGCATGGAGGCCGCCTCGTCGGTGACGCCCTCGCGCAGGCCGTCGAACCCGCCGACGGTCACCAGGGCCAGGACCGCCAGGACGGTGAAGCCGAGGAAGAGGATGGTGCCCTGGATGGCGTCGGTGATGACCACCGCCAGGTAGCCGCCCACCACGGTGTACAGGCCGAAGCCGACCGCGATGACCACCTTGGCCAGGTTCTCGTCCATGCCGGTGAGGAAGGACAGGTACATGGCCCCGCCCATGATGTGCGCGCCCAGCCAGCCCACGGAGGCCATGAACAGCAGGACGGCCACCACGCCCTTGACCGCCCGGCTCGCGCCGTAGTAGTAGCTCATCTCCTCGGCGAAGGTCATGAACCCGTGCTTGCGCACGTCCGAGAAGAGCCACAGCAGCAGGAAGATGCCCACGGCGCCGCCGATGCCGTACAGGGCTCCCGCCCAGCCGTTCTGGTAGGCGAAGCCCACGGCCCCCAGGCTGGAGCCGGTGCCGACGAGCGTGGCGAGGGTGCTCCCCATCACCAGCGGGGTGCCGAGCTTGCGCCCGGCGAGGAGGAAGTCCTCTCCGGTGCTGGTGCGCCGGGCGACCCACCAGCTGATGCCGAGCATGAGGAGAACCGCGAGGAACAGGGCCACCAGGTAGCCCATATGGGATTCGATCATGGCAATTGTCCAAAGGTGACAGGGGAGTGACGCTCGGTGATGCACCAGGGGATGGCCCCGGTGCGAGCGTGGGGAGGGTGGGGCGCACCCGGCGCGGTGCCGGGCGCTCCCTGGTGGGATCGGTACCGGAACCCCGGGGGCTCCTGTGCGCGGCGGAGACCTGGGCCGTGCTCTCCGAAGCGTTCCGGGCCCGCGACCGCCAGGTCCGCCTCTCGCCGCGCCGTTGCGCTCGTGCAGCACCAGGCTGCCCTTCGCGCACCGCCGGGCGGGAGGCGGCCTGACGACCGCGGGCTCATCCGGAAGCCTTCAGCGGAACAGGCCCTAGCCTGCGGGCTTGTAGAGGACCGCGTCGACCTCGATGAGGAAGCCGGGCAGGTCCGCCTGGATAGTGGTGCGGACCGGCGGCTCGTCGCCGAAGTACTCCTGGAAGATCCCGTTCATCGCCTGGAAGTCGTCCAGGTCGCGCAGGTAGACGCGGGCCTGCACGGCGTCGGCCAGGCTCGAACCGGCGGCCTTGGCCACGGTGACGAGGTTGTCGAAGGTCGCGCGGGCCTGCTCCTCGAACGGCCCGTCCACCAGTGAGCGGTCGGTGCGGTGCGGGGTCGCGCCGGCCAGGTACACGAAGTCCCCGGCGATGACGGCGTGCGAGTAGGGACCGCCGGGCGGTGCGGCGTCCGGGGTGGTGATGACCTGCTTCTTCTGTGCCATGTGTGAGCCCTCCTTGAGTGCGGGTGCGAGGCGCCGGGTGTGGCCGGCGCGGTCAGAACAGGGTGCGGACGGCGTCCACGACCCGGCCCTCGGAATCGAGTACCGGAATCAGCGGCCACTTGTCGAACACCGTGCACGGGTGTGACAGCCCCAGTTCGACGATGTCGCCCACGTCGGGCGCCTGGTCGCCGGTTCCGGTGAAGTCGAGGAACGCGTGGTGGTCGTTGAGTTCGACGACGCGGGCGGTGCCCTCCAGCGGGATCCGCCGGTCGCCGCGCAGCAGGGCGCGGGGGACGGGCAGGTCGATGTCGAACGACACGTCGCGCTTGCCGACGCCCAGCAGGGCCCGCCCGGGTTCGGGTCGGGACAGCACGCGTGCGTGGGCGCTGAGCGCGGGGCGCAGGGGATCGGCGACCGCGGCGGAGCGCAGCGGTGAGGCGCGCTCCATGAAGAGGTCGTCGTGGGTGAGGTAGCAGCCGGAGCGGATGATCCGGCGGACCGGCAGCGACAGTTCGGGCGGGGTGGAGAGGGCGTCGGCGACCAGATCGGGGTAGCTGCTGCCGCCCGCGGTGACGATCACCTCGTCGGCGCCGGCGAACAGGCCCTCGGCGTCGGCGCGGCGCGCGAAGTCGAGAAGCCGGTCCAGCCAGGAGCGGACCCGCGCGGGCGAGTCGTCGTCGCGGCGCTGTGGGAACACTCCCTCGAAGGCCTCGACCCCGGCCAGGGTCAGCACCGGGGAGGCGGCGATCCGGCGGGCGAGGTCGAGGGCGTCGTCGAGGTCGCGCACACCCGTGCGCCGCCCCTCCACGCCCAGTTCCACGAGCACGGGGAGGGGGCGGGCGGCGTCGGCCAGGGCCGACTCCATGATCCGCACACCGGCGGCGGAGTCGGCCAGGCAGAGGAGGTGGAAGTCCGGGTCGGCCAGGGCGTCGGCGATCCACGCGAGCTGGCCCTCCTCCACGACCTCGTTGGCGATGAGCACGCGCGGGGCGCCGAAGGACCGCATGGTGCGGGCCTGGGCGGTGGTGGCGGCGGTGAGCCCCCAGGCGCCGCGCTTCAGCTGCGCCGACCACAGGTGCGGCGACATGGTGGTCTTGGCGTGCGGGGCGAGGTCGGCGCCCTGGTCGGCGCACCAGCGCGCGAAGCGGTCGAGGTTGTGGCGCAGGGCCGATTCGTCCAGCGTGACGGCGGGCAGCCAGAGGTCGCGCAGGTGCAGGCCGGCGGAGCGGACCTCGGCGGCGGTGGTGGGGCTGTGCGGCAGGGACCGCGCTTCGACGGGTGAGGCGTCCAGGGCGGCCAGGGGACCGGCGGGCAGGCCGGTCCCGGCGATCGGAGACGGAGCCGGGTTCGGGCGGTCCGAGTTCGGGCGGTCCGAGTTCGGGTCCGAAGCCGGAGTCCGAGACGAGGCGGAGTTCGGGCGGGCCGGGTCCGAGTTCGGGTCCGGGCGGGCCGGGGCGGCGGTCGCGTCCGCGGTCGGAGCCTGGTCCGAGTGCCCGGGCCGGGGCGTGGTGTCGGTCATCGCTGTGCTCCCGTGGGGCGGGGGAAGGGTTCGTCGAAGTCCTCGGGCCGGTCCAGGTGCCGCACGCTGGCCCGGACCCGTGCGTGCCGCTCCTCCTCGGCCCGCCGCTGGGCGTCACTGAGCGGGACCCACACCGGCGGGGCGGCCGCGGCGTGCGGTTCGAGCAGGCGGCCCGCGGCGTAGGTGGCGGTGTTCGTCAGCCGCAGCGGCGCGTCGCGGACTCCGCCGTGCACGTCCACGGTGGGGAACGAGCCCCGCTCGGCGTCGAACACCGCGATGTCCGCCCGAGCGCCGATCGCGAGCGTCCCGGCGTCGAGTCCGAGGGCGCGCGCCGGGCGGACGGTGACGGCGGCGACGGTCCGGGCCAGGTCCATCCCGGCCGCCATGGCCTTGCCCATCACCGTCGGCAGGTCGAACGCCGGCCCGTACACCGATCGGATGTGCAGGTCGGTGGAGACGACCGGTTCGACCCCCGCGGCGAGTTCGGCTTCGAGCACGTCGAAGTCGAACGCCCCCGATCCGTGCCCCAGGTCGAAGACCACACCGGAGTCGCGCAGGCGGAGGAGGGCGTCGGTGGGCCGTCCGTCGGCGATCAGGTCGGGGGCGACGCCGGTGGCGCAGTGGGTGAGGATGTCGCCCTCCTCCAGGAAGGGTTCGACGTCGGCGAGCCCGGGCGGGCCGTAGCCGATGTGCACCATGAGCGGCCGTTCGATGCGGCGGGCCAGGGCCGCGGCACGGCGCAGCGGCTCCACGCCGTGCTCGCCGACGGTGTGCCGGTCGATGCGCGCCTTGACGCCGCGGACCAGGTCGCCCTGCTCGGCGGCGACCGCGACGGCGGCGTCGACGTCGAGGTTGTCCAGGACGTGGTGCTCACCGGTCCGGCCGACCAGGCCGAGTCCGGAGACGTTGATCAGCGCGTGCACCTGGAAGGGCGCGGGCTCGGCCACGGTGCGGCGCAGGCCGTCCATCGCGTAGGCGCCGGCGGATCCGGCGTCGACCCAGGTCGTCACGCCGGTGCGCCAGGCCAGAGCGACCGGGTCGAGTCCCCAGTAGGTGGCCCCGTGCCACAGGTGGGTGTGCAGGTCGACCAGGCCGGGCAGGACGAGTCGACCGGTGACGTCGACGGTCCGCACGGCCTGGTCGGCCGGAAGACCGGAGGCCACGGCGGCGATCCGGCCCGCACGCACGGCGATGTCGGCCGTTCCGTCGCGCCCCGTATCGGGGTCGATGACGCGGCCGCCGCGCAGCAACAGGTCCCACACACCAACCATTCCCTTCGATGCTGCGCTATACGCAGCACTGTTGCATATTTGCCATCGCCAGGAATAGCATTCGGCAGTGCCGCAGGTCAACACCCCCTGTGACGCGGACAACCATCGGGAGGTCGTGGGTGAACATGCCGCAGCGGGCCGAGGACGAGCCGCATTCCTCTGCCCACCCCGGTAGCGCGCCGGAACCGGTCGATGCCGTGTGCGTGGGCGAGACGATGGCGCTGCTGATCCCCGACGGCCCGCCACCGGAGGGCCCGGGCGCAGACGCACCCGGACCCGGCGGCGCGCTCCGCACGGGCTCCGGGCCCGAGGCCCCCGCCTTCGGCACCACCGCCGGCACCGGCTCCGGACCGGGCTCCGGACCGGGCGGCGGACCGGGCGGCGGACCCGGCAGCGGACCCGGCGGCGGCCCATGCGCCCCGCCCCGCTTCCACGCCGACATCGGCGGAGCCGAGTCCAACGTCGCCGTGCACCTGGCCCGGGCCGGCCGTTCCGCGGCCTGGCTCAGCGCCCTGGGCGAGGACCCCTTCGGCGACCTCATCCGCTCCCGCCTCACCGACGCCGGCGTGCGCTGCGTCGCGCGCACCGACCACGCACGCACCACCGGCCTCTACATGAAGGAGCCGGGCCCCGAGGGGACCCGGGTGCGCTACTGGCGCCGGGGCTCGGCCGCCTCCACCCTCGGTCGTCCGGACGCCGCACAGGCCTGGCGGCTGCGCCCCCGCCTGGTCCACACGTCCGGCATCACCGCGGCCCTGTCCCCCTCCGCCGACGAACTCGTCGAGGAACTGTTGGACTCCGCCCCACCCGGCACCCTGCGCAGTTTCGACGTCAACTACCGGCCCGCCCTGCACGACGCCCGCAACGCCGACCGCCTCCTGGACCTCGCCCGCCGCGCCGACCTGGTCTTCTGCGGTCTCGACGAGGCCCAGTCGCTGTGGGGCGTGACCGATCCGGAGCGGCTGCGCGAGCTGCTGCGCGGCCCGGACCTGCTCGTCGTCAAGCAGGGCGCGCGGGGCGCCACCGCCGTCCGCGGCGACCGGTCATGGTTCCAGGCCGCTCCCAGAGTCGAGGTCGTCGAACCGGTCGGCGCAGGGGACGCCTTCGCCGCCGGGTTCCTGGACCGGTTCCTGGACGACGCGCCCATGCCCGAGTGCCTGGCCGAGGGCGCACGGCTGGCCGGGATCGTCCTGGGGCTCCGCGGCGACATCCCCGCTCAGCCGGTGTCCCCCCGTGACCCCGACGCCTCCCGTGGCTCCCGAACCCCTGGCGCCTCTCCTGCCACCGATGCCTCCAGCACCTCCAACGCCTCCAGCACCTCTTCCGCCTCCGACGCCTCCCCCACCGACCACGCCACCCGCGGCTCCCGCACCTCCTGGGAGACTGTCTCCGGCCCTGACCTGGGAGCCTGACCTCGGGCCCGCCCGTGACGACCAAGGGGAGAACTACCGGTGTCCAACAGTGTCGAACGCGCCATGCGGATACTCGTGGAGCTGGCCGACGGCCCCACCACCATCAGTGAGCTCGGCCGCCGCCTCGACGTGCACCGCACGACCTCACTGCGCCTGCTGCGCACCCTGGAGGAACAGCGGTTCGTGCGCCGCACCGACGACGGCAGCTACCAGCTCGGACCGCGCATGGCCACGCTCGCCGCGGCCGCGCTCCAGGGCCTGGACATCCGGGGCCTGGCCGCCCGGCACCTGCGCGAACTGGGCGCCACGACCGGCCAGACCATCCACCTGGGCGCGTTGGAGGGCGGACGCGTGATGTACCTGGACAAGGTGGAGTCGCGGCACGCCGTGCGCATGTACTCCCACATCGGCGCGCTGGCGCCTCTGCACGCCACCGGAATCGGCAAGGCGATCCTCGCCCACCTGCCGGAACGCGAACGCGACGCCCTGCTCGGCGAGCCGCCGTTCGAGTCGTGCACCCCGAACACCCGCACGGACCGGGCCGCGCTCGACGAGGAGCTGGCCCGCACCGCCGAGCGGGGCTGGTCCCTGGACGACTTCGAGCACGAGGAGTTCATCCACTGCGTGGCCGCGCCGGTCTTCGACGCGGCCGGTCGGGTGGCGGCGGCGATCTCGGTCTCCGCCCCCAGCATGGTCCTGGACCGGCCCGACCTGCTCGCCCTCACCGGGGACCTCACCGCCACCGCACGCGACATCAGCGAAGAACTGGGTTGGAGCCACGGATGACCGACACGAACACCCCCGCGGGAGCGGAAGCGCACGCCACCGCGGACCCTGCCGCGAACCCTGCCGCGAGCCCCGCCACGAGCCCCGCCACGAACGCCGACGGCGCCCAGGGCGTCCCCCTCTCCGGATGGGCCGACTACTTCACCGACGGCCTGACCCCGGTGCCGCTGATGCTGATCCTGCGCGGCGCCTCCCCCGACGACGCGGTCGCCGCGGCCCGCCAGGCCTGGTCGGCCGGTGTGCGGCTGGTGGAGGTCACGCTGGAGAGCGAGTCCGGGCTCCCGGCCCTGGAGGCGGTCGTCCGTGCCGCGGAGGGACGCTTCCCGGTCGGCGCGGGAACGCTCACCACTCCCGAACGGCTGCGCCGCGCGGTGGACGCCGGGGCGCGCTTCGGCGTGGCGCCCGGCCTCGATCCCGACACCGTCGCCGCGGCCGAGCGCCTGGGCGTTCCGTTCCTTCCCGGGGTCGCCACCCCGACCGAGGCCGGCCAGGCCCTGCGGCTCGGCGTGAGCGCCGTCAAGGCGTTCCCCGCGAGCATCCTGGGCCCGTCCTGGATCTCCGCGCTCGCCGGGCCGTTCCCGGAGCTGCGGGTGGTGGCCACCGGCGGCGTCGACGCGCGGAGCGCGCCGGAATACCTGCGCGCCGGAGCGCTGGGGGTGGGGGTCGGCAGCTCGCTGGCCTCGGGCGGCGCACTGGCCGAACTCGTTCCCGCCCTGTCCCGCTGAGGCTGGACCACCGAGGGCTGGACCGCCGAGGGCTGGACCGCCGAGGGCTGGACCGCCGAAGGGTCTGCCGTGCAGGATGTGCACGGACGGGCGTCGGAGCCGGTGCACGGCGCTGCTCCCCTGGATCCGGCGGACGAGCGAGGAGGACACGATGGGCCTGGTGCTCTTCCCCGGAGACGACGATCTGACCAGCCCGGACGTCTCCTGGTCCTACAGCGGCTTCGGCATGTTCCGCGAGTGGCTGGCCCGGGCCGAGGGGTTCGTTCTCGCCGAGATGGCCGGCTTCGGCGGAGAGCGCGCGTGGAGCGGCGTCACCTCCACGTTGGCACCGCTGCTCGACCATCCGGACGACGACGGCGCCGACCTCACGCCGTCGCAGTGCGCGGCCATGCTCCCCCGGTTGGAGGAGATCGTCGAACGGGGGGCGCACGACGGCGGTGATCCCGTCGTCCGCCGGCGCGTGGACGACACCCGGCAGCTGATCGCCGCCCTGAGGGTCTGCGTGGACAAGGACGTCGGCCTCGTCTTCGGCTGACGGCCGGGCCCGGGACGGCGCCGGTCATCAGTCCAGCACGGTCACCGCGCGTTCTGCGATGGAGAGGAGGAGTTCCTCGTCCCCGGAGAAGTCGGTCCCGCCCGAGCGGCCCTCCCAGGGCTCGCTCGCCGAGACCTCGACCAGGACGCTCTCCGCTCTCACCAGGACCGCGGCCCGGCTACCGACCTCGTCGTCACCCTCCCGGAAGTGCGACACCACGGCCTCGTCCCCGAGGCCGACCTCACGGGACTCCAGGACCTCCATGGTCCAGTACTCGTCGTCGGAGCCGTCGACCAGCTCGTTCCTGCGCAGCTCGAACTCCGCCTCGGCCGTCGCCTCAGCCGCCGCCTCGTCCGCTGCTCCGGCGGAGGGAAGTCGATAGGCGAGGTGGAGGAACCCGAGGGAGCCGTCCGAGAACTCGGCGTACCACGCGCAGGAGGCGGAGGTCTCGGAGAACCTCGCGGTGGGCATGCGGGCCGAGACACCGCCGAGCTGGGACCGGGAGGGGGCCGCGCACGGTTCGGTGGGCACCCCGGGCCCGGTCTGCGCTCCGGCCGGATCCGCGCCACCGCCGGTGAGGGTGGCCGACGCGACGACTCCGGCCACCACGGCGTAGGCGGCGAGCGTCGCCGCCACGGTGATCGCCACGGTGCGCCCGGTGCCGCCCCTTCGGGTGACCGCCGGAACCGCCGACCCCGGGGGCGGCGGGGGCGGCGGGAACTGCTGTGCTGGGCCGTCGTACACGGCGGGTCTCCTGTCCTGGACGTCGTCCACGCGCTGCTCGGAACGGGCGGCGCCTCACCGAAGATGTCGGTGGTCACGTCGGAGAGCAGTTCCTCGGCCTCGTCCGCGCTGATGACGTCACCGCTGGTGGGAAAGCTGACGCTGATCCGGCTGACGAGGTCGCCTTCGCGGACGACGACGGTCACGCGCTGGGACACCTCGTCGGAGACCCCGTAGCCGCTGTCGGCCACGACGAGCACGCTCTCGTCCCCGAAGTCCAGGGCCTTCTCCCGGGTGTCGACGACGGCCGCGTCCTCGGACTCGTAACCGAGTTCTCCGGCCTCGTCGACACGCGAGCGGTACAGGTCGTCGGCGTTGTCATGGGCCTCCTCCTCGAACTCCTCCGCCACCCGCGCGTCGGCGTCCGACATCGGCACCGAACGGCTGAAGTCCAGGAACGTGTCCTGGTGGCCGCCCAGGGACGTTTGCCAGGTGCACCCGTTGGAGTAGACGCCCGTGTGCCAGGAAGAGAGCTCGCCGTCGATCCCGTCCAGGGTGCCCTCCTCGACCTCCGCACACGGATCGGGCGGCAGGCCGGGCGCGGCGCGCAGCTGGGCCGGGGAGGCCAGGGCGGAGGCGCCGGCCCATGTGAGGAGTCCTGCCACGGCCAGGGTCGTCACCGCGGTGACCGCCACGGTCAGCCCGGTGCGGGGCGGCCGCGGGGGAGGCGGGTACCCCGTGGGGTGGCCCGGGTGGGGCGGGCCGGGCGGAGGTCCCGGAGGCGAACCGGGAGGTGAGCCGGGAGGTGAGCCGGGAGGCGGTCCCGTCCAGGGTCCGGGCGGCGGAGCGGAAGGACGCGGCCCGTCCGAAGGCGGCACCGGCGGGCCTGGCCATGCGGAAGCCGGCCCATGGGAAGGCTGTCCGGGGGGAGGGAAGGGCTGTCCCATGCGTGGGTCCGTCCGAGCGGCGGTCGACACCTGACGCTCGGCATCGTCCCATGGCGGGACGGGCCAGACCACGGCCGGGGCGGCCCGTGTCCTGTTCCGGTCAGGCCGCCGGCGGTCGTCCCGGCCCGGTGGGGGAACCGGGCCGGGACGACCGGGTCAGGGGCCGGGCCGGGTCACGGGCCAAGCCGGGGACCAGGCCGGGTCAGGGGCCGGGCCTGGGATCAGGCCGAGTCAGGGGCCAGGTCAGGGATCAGACCGCGCTGAGGATCAGACCGCGCTGGTGGTCAAGCCCCGCGCCGACGTTGACGTCCACACAGGCGTAGAAGGCGTTGTCCGTGTCGGCGACGTTCCACACGGCCAGGACCTTCTGCTGACCGCTGTATCCGGACAGGTCGACGTCGTGCGTGACGGTCGACGGCGGCCGGGCTCCGCCGTCCTCGAAGTTGGCGATGCGCTGTCCACCGATGAAGTACTCCCAGTTGGCGGTGGAGTGCATGGCGGTGAGGGTCCACGTGAAGGTCAGCGAGGTACCCACCGGGGTCACCTGCCAGCCGTGGCCGTCGTCGTCGAGCTCGGAGAAGCGGGAGTTCCCACCGGAGCAGCTGGTGAGGCCCTTGGGGCCCTCGACACTCTGCGGCTCCCACTGGATGCCGCCGCACTCCACCACTCCGGCGGCGCACTGCGCCTGGCGGCTGGGCGGGGCCGAGACGTAGCCGTGGGCGCTGGCGACACCGGCGGGCATGAGCGTGAAGAGCAGCGCCGTGGCCGCGGCGACGGCTGAGGCGGAACGGATTCTGTTGCGGAACGTCATGTACGGGGGCCCTTCGGTCACGATCCCCGGGTCCCGGACCTCGTCGGTCCGGTGCCGGGGAACATAGCGGGATGACACGGACCGTCTGCGGTCCAGGGCGGACGGGGAGACCCCCGGGGTCGGATCACTCCCGACGGCAGCGGACCACGTCGTCCTGGAGGTCGCCCGGCGGACCCGGAACCTCCACCCGTCCATGGCCGCGACCGTAGAAAGGCCGTCACTCCCCGTCAAGACCCCCATTACGGGGCGTTGACGACCCCGGCCCGTACCAGTGGCCGCGCCCGGCGGGCGGCCGGCGCTCGCTGGTACGGGTGTGACCCGGGAGCGGTCGTGGCGGCGACCTGGGCCGTGCTCCGCCCGCCCCGCCCGCGGTCTGGCCCCGGACCGGGACCGCGCCCGCAGACCCGTGTCGCCCGTGGAACCAGACCTGACCTCCAGGCCACACTTTCCTTCCCCCACCCGGGACGAGGCCGCACGCGTCCCGGAGCGAAAACCCATGGCCACCGGCGGAGCGGGCCCCTACGATCACCGCCATGCCGCCCCCGTTCCTGCCCGGCCTCGATCTCGCGCGAGCCCTCTACACCGACGCCGTGGCGCCGCTGCTGTCCGCCCACCTGCCCGAGACGCCCTATGCCGCGGCGCTCATCGGCCCCGGATCGGAGGTGCTCGGCCTGGACACCGAGCGCTCCACCGACCACGACTGGGGGCCGCGCCTCCACCTGTTCCTCGCCGATCCCGGGGACCGGGCTCGCGTGCGCCGGCTCCTGGCCGACCGCCTGCCGGACCGGATCCGCGGCTGGCCGACCCGGTTCGTGCCCGCCCCCGGCGATCCCGGCGTGCGCCTGCTGGACCACACCGGCTCCCCCGAGGGGCGGCACGGCGTGGAGGTGGCCGACCTGGCCGCGTGGTGCGGCGGCGTGCTCGGCTTCGACCCCCTCCGCGGCGTCGGGACCGCCGACTGGCTGGCCGCGCCCACCCAGCGCCTGGGCTCCGTCGTGGGCGGAGCGGTCTTCCACGACCCGGTCGGCGACCTCACCCGTGTCCGCCGGCGCCTGTCCTGGTACCCCGACGACGTGTGGCGGTACGTGCTGGCCTGCCAGTGGCGGCGGGTGGCCCAGGTGGAACCGTTCGTCGGGCGGTGCGCCGAGGCCGGGGACGACCTCGGCGCCCGGGTCGTGGCCGCGGGGATCGTGCGCGACCTCCTGCGCCTGGCCCTGCTCCTGGAACGCCGGTACCCGCCCTACCCCAAGTGGCTCGGCAGCGCCTTCGCCCGCCTGCCCGGGTCGGGTGAGCTCACGCCGCTCCTGACCCGGGCGACGGAGGCCGACCTCGAGGCCCTGGCCCGGGCGTGCGCCCTGCTCGCCGAACGGCAGAACCGCACCGGCCTGGCCGCGGCCCTGGACACCCGCCCCCGCCCCTTCCACTCCCGCCCCTACCCGGTCCTGGACGCCGAGCGGTTCACCCGCGCGCTCCTGGAGCGCGTTCACGACCCCGCTCTGCGCGGCCGGCCGCCGGTAGGGTCGGTGGACCAGTACGTGGACAACGCCGATGTCCTGGCCCGACCCGGGGCGTGTCGCGCACTGAGCGGATCGGCGCTGGGAGCCGGCCCCGCGGCCATCACATAGCCACACGAATGCAGGCGGCGAGCCCTCCGGTGCACCGAACGGTCACCGGCATACGATCCAGGCATGGGTCCAACGTCCGATGACTCGCCACTGCGGCGGATCAGCTCCGAGGTCAGCCTGCTGGGCGGCGCCGGGTACGCCGTGCTGCTGCAGATCGCCCACCCGAGCGTCGCGCAGGGCGTCCACGACCACAGCGACTTCTCGTCGCGGCCGCTCGACCGGCTGCGCGGCACGCTCTACTACGTGTACGGGCTGGCCTACGGCAGCGAGGAGGAGCGCGAACGGGTCCGTGCCATCGTCCTGGCGATGCACCGCCGGGTCACCGGCCCCACCTACCGCGCGCTCGACCCGGACCTGCTCATGTGGGTGGCCGCCACCCTGTTCCACTCGGGGGTCCGGCTCTACGAGCTGACCGTCCGCGAGTTGAGCGAGGAGGAGTTCGCCGACTACCTCGACGAGGCGTCGATGTTCGCGACCGCCCTGGGCCTGCCGCCCGAGGAGTGGCCGGCCAGCCCGGCGGAGTTCGACGTCTACTGGGACAAGGCGATGGACCGCCTGGAGGTGGGCGACGTCGCGCGCGGACTGGCCGCACAGCTGTTCCGCCCGGCCAACCCGCTGCTGTGGCCGCTCACGTACACCCAGCGGTTCCTGTCGGGCGGGCTGCTGCCGCCGGAGCTGCGCGAGAAGTACGGCATCCGCTGGTCGTCCGGTCACCAGCGCGGATTCGACCTGCTCATGCGCACGACGCGCCGCGTCTACCCGCACCTGCCCGACCGCGTCCGCACCCTGCCCGCGGCCCTGTACCTGCGCTCCCTGCGCGGCCGCAAGGGTTGGCTGCGGCCGAAGGCCGTCGTCTGAGAGTGCGGACCCGCCCTCGGGCAGACACTCCCGTCAGCGGACTCGGCTCACGCCACGGCGGCGTTCCAGGCATGACCGCCCCCGGTCACTCGTCCCCCAGCAGCCGTAGCGCCTCGCGGGCCGCATCGGCCTCACGCAGGCCCAGGTCGGCGAAGGTCGCGACGGCGTCGGTCAGAAGGGTGCGGGCGCGCGCGGCGGGCATCGTGGGTTCCGGGAGCCGGCCGAGGGCGAACGCGGCCCGCGCCACGGCGTAGCGCTCGTTGCGCTCGACCGCGATGGCGTGCGCCTTCTCCAGCTCGGCCGCGGCCTCGTCGAACCGGCCGGCCGCCGCGTAGGTGATGCCCAGGTCCGTGAGGATCTCCGCGTCCCCGCTGTGGCGCCCGTGCTGTTCGGCCAGGGACAGCGCCGTCGAATGGGACGCGACGGCGTCCTCCCAGGCGCCCACCGCACGGTGGGCGGTGCCCAGGGAGTTGTGGACGTAGATCTGGTAGCCGACCATCTGCAGGCGGACGGAGAGTTCCAGTGCCGCGTTCAGGTTCTCGAAGGCGAGGCCGGTTCGGCCCAGTCCGATCTGCGCCTCGCCCATGACGCGCCGGGACAACGCCTCATTGGTCTCCCTGTGCGTCTCGTCGGAGATGCGGATCGCCCGCTCTCCGCACTCGAGGGCCTCCTGGTACTCGCCCAGCGCCTGACGCAGGACCGCGAGATTGTTCCACTGCATCGCCTCGAGCTGCGTGTCGCCGAGTTTCTCCGCGAACGCCAGGACTCCTTGGATGGCCTCACCGGAGTCCGCGAAGCGGCCGACCCGCTCGTAGACCATGCCCAGGTTCGCCAGGGCCCTGATGATGCCCCGGTCGTCACCGATCGACTCCAGCAGGTCCCGCGCCTCGGAGAGGAAGTCCAACGCCTCGTCGAACCGGCCGGAGATGTAGTGCGCGATCCCCAACCCGATGAGCGTCACCGCTCGCCCGCGCTGATTGCCCTGCTTGCTGCTGATCCGCAGCACCCGTTCGTGGGAACTCAGGAGCAGCGCCATGTTGCCGTGCATGGCGTAGAAGCGCCACACCGCCTCCGCCATGCGCCATGCCCGGTCGCCGTTGTCGTTCAACGCGAAGTACTCGATCGTCTCGGCCAGGTTCTCCTGGTGCAGCGAGAACCAGTTCTCCGCGTCCTGCCTGCCGGTCAGCTCGGTGCGGTACCCCGACCGCGCCTCGTCCTCGTCCTTGTGCGCACGCGGCGCCAGGAGGTCGGCGGCGTGCTGGGCCGTGGCCAGGTAGCTGTCGGCCAGGCGCCTCCTCGCCGAGCGGACCTCCTCGGTGCTGCTCACCGCGATCACGCGCTCCCCGGCGAACGCCCTGATCAGGTCGTGCATCCGGTAGACGTCACCCTGGGGCTCCTCGAGGAGGCACACGCCGACGAGCTCCTGGAGCATGTCGTCGGCCTCCTCCACCGACAGGTCCAGCAGTGCGGCGGCGCCGGCCAGGTCGACGGTGTCCCCGATCATCAGGCCCAGTCGGAGGAAGGCCGTCCGCTGCTCCGCGTTCAGGCTCTGGAAGGACAGGTCGATCGCGGACTCGACGCTCTGGCCCTCGACACGCAGCTCGCGCAGTTTGCGGTTGTGCTCACCGAGTCGCCTGGCGACATGGACGAACGACCATCGCGGCCGGCTCAGCATCCGTCCGGCGACCACCCGCAGCGCGAGGGGCAGGCCACCGCAGATCCTGGCGATCTCCCGTGCCTGTTCCGGCTCCCGTCGGACCCGCTCCTCGCCCAGGTTCCTGACGAAGAACTCCAGGGAGGTCTGTTCGTCGAACATCCCCAGGGACACGAAGCGCGCCCCGCTGAGGCCGGAGAGCTCATTGCGCGTGGTGATCAGGGTCGTCGACCCGGGCGACGACGAGAGCAGCGGGCTGACCTGCGCGAGGCTGGCCGCGTTGTCGAGGATGAGCAGGAGCTTGCGTCCCATCAGGGTCGCCCTCCACAGCGCGGACCGCTCCTCCAGGGACTCGGGCACGGCCTCGGGGGCCACGCCGACGGCCCGCAGAAGGGCGCCGAGCGCGGATCCGGGGTCGAGCGGCTGCTTGTTCGAGGTGTAGCCGTACAGGTCGATGAACAACCGGCCGTCCGGGTAGCGGTCGCCCGCCTCATAGCCGAAGCGCACCGCGGTGGTCGTCTTCCCTTCGCCACCGCTGCCGGTGATGACACAGACCTGGGCGCCGTCCTCCGAGAAGGCCGCCTCGACCAACGCCTCCAGCGACTCCTGCCGGCCCGTGAAATCCGGGAGGTCTCTGGGCAGGTCATTGCGCACCACATAGCGAAATCCGGAGTCCGCATCCGCTTCCGGCTCCCGCGATCGCCGGTCCGAGGCCGATTCCCTCGCGTCCTCCTGGAGGATGCGGGCGTGCAGCGCGCTGAGTTCCGGGCCGGGGTCGACGCCCAACTCGTCCGCCAGCCTGGAACGGAACTCCTCGTACGCGGCGAGCGCCCTGGCCCGTTCGTTGTCTCGCCACAGAGCCGTGATGAGCAGGTGGTGCAGGCGTTCCCGGAAGGGTTCCTCGCTGGCCAGAGTGGTCAGGCGGGAGGCGACATCCGTCGCGCGTCCCAATTCCAGAGCGCACGTCGCCCACGCGATGACGGCGGACCACCGCTCCTCCTGGAGGGGAGTGACCACCGAATGCTCGAGATGGTCCGACCCGATCCCGGAGAAGGGAACCCCCCTCCAACAGGCGAGGGCCTGTTCCCACAGCGCGAGGGCCTCGCTCGGTTCCGACCGCGCCGCGGTGTCCCGCAGCCGCCGGAACCGGTGCAGGTCGACGGTGTCCGGATCGACTTCGAGGCAGTAGCCGCCCGGGGTCGTGTCGATGCGGTCAGGCAGAATGCGCCTGAGGTGGTGGACCTGCACCTGGATGACGGATCGAGCGGTGCGCGGAGGGTCGTCACTCCAGAGGTAGGCGATCAGCTGGTCGATCGTGACCTCGCGCCCCAGATGCACCAACAGCGCCCCGAGTACACAGCGCTGACGTGGTCCGCCCACCGAAATCGATCGGCCGTCGGACCAGACGGTAATGGGGCCAAGCACGCCGAATTCCACAAGCGCTCACACTAGCAAGGCACATTGGAGCGATGTGGAATTCCGGGCATGCAAACGGCTCCGAGTACCCCCTCTGCGCAAGTACTCGGAGTGACCGTTTTATTACATCAGGCGACGACTACTTGTTCTCGTCCGACTTCTCCTCGGCGGGAGCGGCCTCCTGCGGCTTCTCCTCGGCCGGGGTGCCCTTGTCCGGCTCGGGCTCGCGGTACGGCGACATCTTGTCGGCCCGCACGTCGCCGACGACGATCGCCTCGAACTGCTCGTCAACCGTCAACATCTTCGGCACTCGAACTCCTCGTCTCACTGCACTCGTGTAGAGCCGCAACGTCGCCCTACGCCGTCTACGCACCATCATCGGGCTCACCGCCTCGGGGGGTCGGCCACCCGTGGCGGTTCCGCCTCAGACTCGCCACGGGTGACCTGTGTCCAACGAACGTCGGACCGGCCTTCGGCCACGAGCCGTCCTCTCGTGGGAACCGATCGCGTCGAACGTGTTCCACACTAGAGAGATCCTCTTCCACGCCGCTTTCAGTCGGCTTTCAGTGCCGAAGCAGGCTCTTTCGTCACGATGTGTCGCAGTAGTCCGACTCAGGGTATCGACGTGCGCGGGTCATCGCGCACGGCCGGTAGTGGCCACCCGTCCGCGCCCTTCCGTCCGAGCTCCGATCGGCGACCCGCCGATGAAATACGGCCGGAAAACTTATTGATCACGCCAGAGCTTGCACCCTGGACTCCCGTGCATTCAAGATCCACCCGCAACCCTGGAAATCGGACCGATTCCGCCGGACATCGACCGCCTGACGCGCGCACTTCGCACATCCCGCCCCCACGGAAAGCGAATCATGGAGACCCCCAAAAGCCAGGAGAAATCACGGCGGCTTCCCCGTCGTTTCTCTCTCTTCTGGTTGGGAAGCACCGGCAGCAATCTGGCCGACGGGATCATGATGACCGCGCTGCCCATGGCAGCGGCCGTGGTCACCAACGATCCACTTCTCGTCGCGGGCCTCACCGTCATGCGGTTCCTGCCCGTCCTGGTCTTCGGCGTCGCGGCCGGCGTGATCGTCGACCGGTACAGCCCGGTCAGACCCATGGTCGCGGCCAACATCACTCGGGCCGCGTTCCTGGCGCCACCATGGCCCTCTGCTGTGCGGTGATGGCCGCCGCCCCCAACGCGTATGTGGCCGCTCTGGCCTGGGCGCTGTTGGCCGGAGCCCTGACGTTGTCGAACACCGCGGTGGTGGGCATTCTCCAGCTCGTCATTCCGACAGAGGTCATGGGGCGCGTGCTCAGCAACACGCGCATGCTGACCCTGGGGCTGAGTCCCGTCGGCGCGATCATCGGCGGTCTTCTCGCCAGGAGCGACCTACGGCTCCCCTCCGTCGCGGCCGCCGTCGTCATGGTGATCGCGACGCTGTGGGTCGTTCGCCCCCTCGCATCGCTCTGTCGGCGGGCGGACCGGATCGAGAGGGAGCGCGCGGGAGGCGGCAGTGGAGCCGACGTCGTCTGATCTCGCGACACGCGCGACTCGAACCGACGTGGCACGGTCACACGCCTTCAACAGTCCTGCGCACAAGACGTCCGCCTTGAACGCCGACGAGTCGCGGCGTTCAAGGCGGAGGATGCCCGGAACCGGGTCAGGCCCCAGCGGGTTCCGTCAAGGGCTCCAGGTCCTCGTCCCGCTCAGGGCGGCCCATCGGCCGCATCTTGGCCGACGGCACACCCACCAAGGCAGTGGAAATGATCTCCTCGAAACGCTGGTCAAGCGTTCCGCACACAGACACTGGCTCTCCAGAAATAGACGGGGGAGATGCGATGAGGATGCACGGATTTCCCTCTGAAATCAGCAGGAGCGTGGATCGCCACTGAAGTATTCAAGAAGTTCACCCAGATCTCTCGCCGATCATCGTCATCGACCACATGCAAGGGCGTCAAGGGTCCATGATGTCTCAAAGCGATATTCACGTCCGCCCGCGATCAAACGGATAGGCGCCTGATTCTTCGATTTCCCCGCCCTCTGACCTGGGGAATATCCACACGTCGCATGGAAGGCGCGACCACGGAACGGCTTTCGACCATTGGACAGGCCTTCCCAGCGGCGTTCCACTTAACCGCGGGAATTCTCGAACCATCCGCTCAAGTCCCGCTACATTGCGTGAAACGAGCAGGTGGTCGGGCCTTCCGGGGCAGGGGAGGGAAGCGTTCAGGGTGTGGCCTGATGTGGCCTCTTGTCGGTGATTCGGGGCGGTTGTCCCCTCCGCCCCGTACACTTCCTTCTCGTGGTCCACCATGCCAGTACCGACGAGATCCCCCGTCGGTCCCTGATCCCCCAGAGCCTTCTCGCACGCGCCGCGATCGCCACCGCCGCCGCGGTGGTCCTCACGCTCGCGGTCGGTGCCGTCGCCCTGGCCGGCGGACTCGAGTCGGCCGACGCGACACCCGCGCCCTCGCCCCCCGGCGAGGAGATGCGCAACAAGCTCTTCGCCTTCACACCGCACGAGGCGCGGCTGGTCACGGACGAATACGGCTTCGAGATCCACGTCCTCGCGGACGTGGAGGTCCACGGCGTGAACGAACCCGTCAGCGTCCAGACGGTCGGCTCGACGATGGTCGCGCGCGTGCTGCCCGGCGGGCAGGAGATCAAGTTCCCCAGCGCCGGAGCCGTGCGCTACACCGGCTCGCAGACGTTCGATTACCAACCCCATATGCGCGACGAGACCTCCCTGAGCTGGTCGGTGACGGACAACCCCTTCCTGGACGACCTCTTCACCGAGGAGGAGCTCGCCGAAGGCGGCGACGCGGAGCTCTTCGGGCCCAAGGACGAGGCCACCGAGGAGGGCGTGACCGCCGAGGACGTCGAGGGCATCGAGATCAGCCTCCACGAGGCGGAGATGATCCACACGCGCGACGGGCAGGAGCTCTGGGTGGACACCCCCGTCGTCGTCGGCGTGGTCGAGCTGCCCGTGGAGAGGATCTGACCGTGTCCAGCCCCGCGGTCCGCCGCCTCTGGTCCACCGGCGTCTCCGTGGTCCTGGTCGT
Source organism: Nocardiopsis sp. Huas11 (assembly GCF_003634495.1). Classification (GTDB taxonomy): domain Bacteria; phylum Actinomycetota; class Actinomycetes; order Streptosporangiales; family Streptosporangiaceae; genus Nocardiopsis. Next base: position 2,343,027 of record NZ_RBKY01000001.1, read on the forward strand.
CGTGATCATCTTCCTGCAGCGGTTCGTCGTGGCCGAGAAGGACGAGCTCGCCCCCATCGCCACGTCCGGCACCGCGGACGCCGCGGTCGCCACCGACGACTTCACCGCCGAGGTGGTCGAGACCGGTGTGTCGACCACGCTGGAGACCGTCGGCGCCGACGGCGCCACGGAACAGGTCGAAGCCAACGGCGTGTGGGCGGTCGTGTGGGTGCGGGTGACCGCCGAGCACACCACGGTCGACACGATGCACGCCGAGCTGCGCATGGACGACGGCACCCTCTACTCCGAACGCGGGTGGTTCACCGACTCGCTCGACCGGGCGGACTTCTCCCCGGGGATCACCGTGTTCGGCGCGTTCGTGTTCGAGGTCCCACAGGACCGGCTGGACCAGCCGTCCCTGCTCCTGACCAACGCCACCGGCCTCGACCGCCGTCTGGGGGCCCAGGCCGACATCGACCTCGGTCTCACCGACCCGGCTCCCTCCGACGAACCGATCGCCCTCCTCCCGCCGGAGGTCCAGATGGGGGACAGCGCCGATGCATCCGAATGACCCGCGCGGGCAGCGCGGATGGCTGCCCGACGAGCAGGACCCGCTGACCGGTCGAGGGCCCCAGGACCCGTCCGACCCGAGCCGGTCCCGGAGGCGGTCGGCCTCCCCGTACGGGAGCGGATCGCAGCGGCCGGCCCCGTCCCAGCACCCGCAGGCGCCCGCCCCCGGCCAGGCATCGCCGAACCCGCGAGCGCCGCGGGGCGGCCCCGGGCCCGTCGGCCAGGACCCACAGAACCCCCGGGCGCCGCGGACACCCGAGGCGCCTCAGGGTCAGGGGCGGCACAGCCGCCCCGGCGGGGGCCAGGGGCCTCAGGACCCGCGCGGATCGCGGGACCCCCGCGGTGGCCAGGGGCGCCCCGGCGGCGACGGCCCCCAGGGGCCTCAGCAGCCTCCAGGGCCCCCGAACCCGCGCGGCGGTCGAGGGGCTCCGACCGGTGGCTCCCAGCCGCCTCAGCGGCCGTGGGGCGACCAGGGGACCCAGCCGCCCCGCACTCCGCGTCCGCAGGACCCGCGTGGCCGTCAGGACGCCACCGGAGCGCAGAGGTCCCAGGCGCGTCCCCCCGCGCCGACCGACCCCCGCGGAGCCCAGCGGCCCCCGCGTCGGCAGGCCCCCGCGCCCGCCGACGCCGCGCGGCACGGCACCGGCGGCCCCGCCCCGGTGCGCCCGGCGCCGCCGCACGCGAGCGGGCAGGGGCACCAGGCTCCGCCGACCGGACCGCAGGCGGGCTGGGCGCGGCCTCCCCAGGGACACGGCCACGACGCCGGCGCGCTCGGCGCGGCCACGGCCGCGGGCGGACCCTCCCGCGGGCACCGTCCGCCCCCGGGTCCCCCGCCCGGGCGTCCGGGGCAGCTCCGGCACGCCCTTCCCCTGTGGCGGCGTATGCGCCTGCCGTACCTGGCGGCCCTGGCCGTCCTGTTCCCCACCATGCTCATCTGGCCCTACGCCACGGAGTACCAGGCCGGACGCGATCAGGGGAGCATCGCGCCGGTGGCCACTCCGGTGGACGGTGACACGGCCACGCTCGCGGGCAGCGAGTGGCGGGCGGTCGGCTCCCTGGTGGGCAACCTCGGAGACGAGGCGCCCCCGCCCGAGGGCGTCCAGCTCGTGGACATGGCCTTCGAGGTGACCCCTGCGGACGAGGAGGCGAGCGAGCTCCTGGCCGCACACTGCGCCTTCCGCGCGGTCGACGCCCAGGGGCGCTCGTGGACACCGACGAACGAGTACGCCCTGCGACAGCTGCTGGAGGACCCCGGGACCTTCGCGGGCGGCGGGTGCACGAACGCCGAACGCGAGCCGATCGCGCCCGGGGAGAGCCAGGCGTTCGCGTTCTCCTTCCTCGTGCCCGAGGACGTCGCCGAGGAGCTGCTCTTCGAGGTCACCGTGGCGACCAGCACGGCGGACCAGCGGCCGCGGCCCGAGGCCGTGCTCTTCGAGGCCGAGATCCTGGAGTGAGTCGGGGCCCGGACCCGGCGCCGCCTTCGGTGCCGGGCCGGTCCGACTCCGTGCCCGCGCTCGATGCCGCATGGGAAGGCCGCGTTCGGCCACGCACCCGGTGCCGGGCTCGGACCCGCGTTCGTCCCCCGCTGGATGCCAGGCTCCGACCCGCGCTCGGGCCCATATTGGGTGGCGGGCTCGTACCCGCGTTCGTCCCCCGCTGGATACCGCGCTCGGGCCCGCACTGGGTGGCGGGCTCGAACCGACCCCCCGGCGCCGCGCGTTCCTCGGATCCGGGTCCGCCCCCGTACGGGGCACTGGAGTCAAGACCCGGGGCTCCTGGTACTCCAAGGCCACCCGACACCTGACCGACCCTCGTACTCCCCTGCACGGGCCCTGAAAGGCGCTGAAGGGCTCTCACCGCCCCGCCGCGCGGGCGTGCACCACGACGGACGCGCACGCGCTTCCCGGCCCGGAGGGACGCCTCGGGCACTGCCCGGGGGCCGCCGACGCGACCCGATCGCCCTCAGCAGGCCACGGCCGCCGCCGTCCCCTCAGCCGCGGCCGCCCGCCTGCCGGTCGAGCGCGTGGTTGGCCACCCGCCACACCCGGCGCCCCGGGCTGCTCTGCTCCGCCTTGCGCAGGGCGATCTCGAACGCCGCGCCCAGCAGGCACACCCGCAGCACCATGTGCAGGGCCTCCACGACGAAGTCGACGGGCTGGAGCCACGGCCACCACTCGCCGGCGAACGAGCCCGGGCCCACCACCACGTACACGGCCCGGCCGAGCTGGCTGAACCCGGCGTCCAGCACCACGAACGCCAGGCAGAAGGACAGGTAGAACACCGGGCCGACGCCGAGGACGAAGCGCAGGGCGTTCAGGCAGGGCGTGTACTTGCCGTACAGGTCCTTGCCGATGGCCTCACCGAACACCTTGCCGGCCTTGATCGCCTTGTCCGCCACCCGGCCGAGGTCGCTCCTGGTCCGGGGCTCCTCCAGGTAGTCCTCGTGCTCGTCGACCTCGGCACGGTAGATCACGGCGGCGATGGTCAGCCACAGCAGCGGACCGGCCACACCAGCCTTGAGCGAGGCCCACAGGGACGCGGTGGCGGCGCCCACCGTGCCGGAGAGGTCGGGCAGGTCGACCATCGCGCCCAGGCCGTCCACGAAGACGGCGAGCGACTCCTGGACCATCACCCACGCGACCCGGCTCGACAGCCACGTCTGCGTCTGGGAGATCAGGTGCCCCAGGGAGAACAGGAACATGAACATCCACACGCCCTCGAACAGGGCGGTGAGGACCCCCAGCACCGGGTTGCGGGTCGTGGTGAAGAACCGCCCGCACACGCGGCGCAGCACCCACGCCACGGCCGCCACGGCCAGCGGCATCCCGTACCAGCTCAGCTGGGTCGGCTCGGCGAACGCCGCCAGCCCTTCGGTGTTGAGGAGGCTGATGCTGTACACGTTGTACTCGTCGGCGATCAGCCCCCAGGCACCGTAGAAGAGCAGGAAGGGCAGGATCGCCAGAGCGACACCGTCGACGACACGGCGCTCGCGTTCGACGAACCCGGTCCTCTTGTGCCGACGCACCGGCTCGGCGCTCAGCTCGCTGTCGATGGTGCGCAGGCTCGGCCGCACCAGCTGGAACATGACGACGAACGTGATCAGTGTGACGAGCAGCGTCAGTCCGAGCCCGGCCAGGGACAGCGTCGGGTTGACGTCGGAGAACGCCACCAGACCGCGCATGAGCAGCGCGTGCAGCAGCATCCCGGCCGTGTAGACGCACAGCAGCGGCGCCCAGTAGCGCCACACGAGGTCGAGCGTGTACGCCGGGAGAAGGACTGCGGAAGACGTCGATCTGGCCATAGGTTCATAGAGATTAGCGGGCATGATCGCCAGGGATCCCTGGGGTCGCCCGGATGGGCCCCGGCGGCGGACGGCCGCCGCCGAACACACGCGACGCGAAGCGGGAGGGCTGGATGCACGAGGTCGACGGAAACGGCTGGGTGACGCTGCCGGACGGGTCCCGGCGGTGGGGAGTCTACGGCGCGGCCGGGCTCCTGCTGTACGCCAGGGACATGGCCGGAACCGGCCACGTCCTCCTCCAGCACCGGGCGGGCTGGACGCACATGGGCGGCATGTGGGGGATCCCCGGCGGAGCGCGCAACCGTGACGAGACCCCTCTGGAGGCCGCGGTCCGCGAGTTCCGCGAGGAGGTGGCGGGCGACCTCGAGGGCTACACGGTACTCGGCGCGCACGAGCACGACCTCGACGTGTGGCGCTACGACACCTTCCTCGCGAGCGTGCCCGACCTGCGGCCCTACCGCGCGGCCAACACCGAGAGCGAGGAGATCCGCTGGGTGCCGGTGGCCGAGACCATGGCCCTGCCCCTGCTGCCGGCGTTCCGCACCGCCTGGCCGCGCCTGCACGCCGACCTCACCCGTGCCGTGAGCCTGGCCGAACCGGGCACTTCCGCGTCCGGCTGATCGTTGGGGTCGGTGAGGTGCTCGGCGTCGGGCCGCTCCCCGAGCGGTCCCGCATCGGGCGGCGGAACCAACCGAAATCCGTGACCGTATCCCTGCGCAGGTGCCGGGGTGCGGCCTCGGGGGTAAGTCAGGGACAGGCCCTGATGTGCGCGAAGCCCTGACCTTGCATCCTGGATGGGACGCCCCGGCGAAGAGCGGGCGTCACGCGATTCGACTGGAGCGGTGAACATGACGCTGGAGCGCGGCAACGCATTCACTCCCGTCGCCTCGGCGACGATGATCTGGCCCTGGGGGGCGTCACTGCTGGGCGGCACGGTGACCGGTGCCCTCTCCCTTCTCATGAACTTCGGACTGGCGGGGATCCCCTCCGCCGTCTCGACCGGCATCTTCTTCTTCGCCCTCATCGGCGGGATCGGCGGTGTCCTGAGCAAGAAGGGCGACCGCCGCGGCCGACGCTGGGCGGCGACCTACCCCTTCCGCTACGCGACCGCGCCGGCCCTGCTCGGCGGCGGCGCCACGGCCGTGATGACCTATATCGCATCCGTGATCGGCAGCTTCGCGATCTTCAGCGGCCTGTTCGGCGCCCTGTTCGCGGGACTGGGTGTGGGGCTGGTGCTGTGGGTCCTCATCGGCGTCGTGGCGATGGTCGCCGGCAACAAGAACTAGGCGGGGTGCGACCACCCGTCGAGGCCGTGGACCGCCACCGAGATGGTGGCGAGGAACAAGAGGGCTTAGGCTCGGTGTTTCCTGTCTGGAGGCGGGACAGACGAAACTCACCTACGGGAGACAACCGGCGCCGATGACTGAAGCTGCTCGTCAGAAGATGGTCGAGCGGGTCCGAGGGCTCCTCCGCATGGCGGAGGATCCCTCGGTGACTGATGCCGAGAGCCAGGCGTTCACCGCCAAGGCCGCCGAGCTGATGACCCGCCACGCGATCGCGGAGGCCGAGGCCCGCGCAGAGCGGGGCGAGGAACCCGACGCGATCAGCCGCATGGACTACACGGTCCCGGGGGTGGGCGGCCACGGCAAGGCCCGGGTCCGGGCCCTGGCCGACATCGCCGCGGCCTACGGTTGCCAGTCGGCGGTCCGGGGGAACACGTCCGAGAACACGGACCGGACCATCATCCTGGTGGGAACGGTCGACGCGTTGGAAGCGCTGCGCATGCTCATGCCGTCGATCTCCATGCAGATGGAGGCGTCGGCGAAGTTCATGAGTTCCTCGCACGTCACCGATATCCGGGAGCTGCGCAACTACACGCGCTCGGAGCTGGAGACGGAGCGCAAGCGCTACTACCGGTCGTTCGTGCGTGCCTACGGACGCGCCGTCGCGGATCGTATTCGTGAGTTCCGGGCACGTTTGCAGGAATCGGCGACTCCAGAAGGGGTTTCCGGTTCGACCGATGGTGCGCCCTCACGCGGCGCGGAACTCATCCTGCGGGACGACGTGCACCGGGTGAACGAGGAGTTCCAGAAGCAGTTCCCCCAGTTGCGCAAGCACCGCCCGGAGCGGACGCACAGCGCGGCCGGCGCACGCGCCGGCTACCGGCGCGGCCGTCAGGCGCAGCTGGGCCTGGATACGCCGTTGACCAGTGGTGGGACCTCCGCGCTGGCCGAAAGCGACTGACCGGAAGCCCCGTCCGCGGGTGCTCGCACGTCCGTGTCGCCCACGTTGTCCACAGGCTGTGCACAGAATCGGCCCATGTGGCGTTTTCCCACGTCAATGCGGGAATCCGAGAGCGTTCCGCGGGTGTTTCGGGTGTTCCTGTGCGTGATGACCCTGAGTTATCCACAGATCTGCGCGCCACCCTGTGGATAACTCTGTGGACAAACCAGGGACGCCCGAAATGCCACGGGCGCCCGCTCAGGGCACCCTCAGGGGCTGGACGAGGTAGCGGAACGCGGGGGCGTCGCCCTCCTTGGCGGGCACGTCGGTGAACACCGCGGGTTTGGTCGGTTCGGTGAAGTGGAGGTAGGCGGTGTCGGTCTCCACCCCCGACAGCCCGTCCACCAGGTAGTCGGGCCGGAAGGCGATCCGCAGGGGGTCGCCCTCGTAGTCGACCTCGATCGCCTCCACCGCCTGGGCGTCCTCGCCCGAACCGGCTTCCAGCACCACCTCGCCCCGGGCGAAGGCCAACCGCAGCGGAGTGTGGCGGTCGGCGACCAGCGCCACCCGCTTCACGGCCTCGGCCAGCGGCGCCACCGCCACCTCGGCCCGTGCGCCGAACTCCCGGGGGAACCACGACTCGTACTTGACGAAGTCGCTGTCGATCAGCCGAGTGGTGGTGCGCCGCTCACCGTTCTCGAAGCCGATCATGCCCTCGCCCGGGGACAGGGACACACCCTCGCCCACGGTGACCGTGGACAGGGCGACGTCCACGTTGGACCGCCCGATCATGCCCTTCACGGTATCCTGCAGCGTACGCGCGGGGACGAGCGCGGCCAGGTCCAGCCCCGGGTCCTCCGGACTCCACCACAGCTCGCGTACGGCGATGCGGTAGCGGTCGGTCGCCACGACGCTCAGGGCTTCGCCGCTGAAGTCGAGGTAGGCGCCGGTGAGCATGGGCAGGGTGTCGTCGCGGCTGGCCGCCGGGCACACCTGGCGTACGGCGGCGGCGAAGGCGTCGGCGGGCACGGAGCCGATCCGGCCGGGCATGGCCGGCAGCGACGGGTAGTCCTCCAGCGGCATGGTGATGAGGGTGAAGCGGGCGGCGCCGCCGGTGATGCGCAGCTTGGTGCCGTCGGAGTCGATGAACACCGATCCCGGCGGCAGGTTGCGCACGATCTCGGCGAGCAGCCGCCCGGGGACCAGCGCCGCGCCGCCCTCCTCGGAGAGCACCTCCACCGAGGCGCGTGTGGAGACCTCGTAGTCGAAGCCGGACAGGTGCAGCGACGTTCCGTCGGCCGCGACCTCCATCCGGGTGCCCGCGAGCACCGGAACCGCCGGGCGGGTGGGCAGGGCGCGGGCCGTCCAGGCCACCGCCTCGGCGAACGCGTCGCGATCCACTCGCAGCTTCACGGAAGGGCCTCCTCAGGGTTGAATCTCGTGGTCAACCTACCCATCGGCGGAGACATTCGACGGTCCTTCGGCCCCTCCGTCGCGCGCGTGCTCGCGGCCGTCCGCGCGCCTAGGCCGTGTTTTTTGCAGCATTCCGGGCTCGCGGCCGCCAGGACCGCCTCTCGCGGCACCTCTGCGCTCGTGCAGCACCACCAGGCTGAACTTCGCACATCGGCTTGCGAGAGACGACCTGACGACCGCGAGCTCACCCGAAAGCCCGCAGAAAAACACGGCCTAGCGCCGGCTCGGTTTCAGGGTCCAGAGCACCGTCATGCGCCCGGTGACGGTCCCGTCGTCCGTGCGCAGCTCGATCTCGACCGGGAACTCCGGCCGCCGGCCCTCGTCGAGCTCGGCGATGACCTCCTCGCGCGGCCGGCCGAGCGTGGCCTCCGCCGTCACGTCGCCCATGGCGAGCTTGAGGTACTGGATCTCGGCGCTCACCGCCAGCGGCACGGCCCGCTCCAGCTGGTCGCCGAAGGTGCCGATGACGATGGCGCCCGAGGCGGACTCGGCCAGGGTGAACATGGCGCCGGCGTGGGGGCCGCCGACGTGGTTGTGGTGGTCGGCGTTGTCGGGGAGCCGCATCACCGCGCGGCCGTGGTCGAGGTCCGTGAAGGTCACGCCCAGGGTCCGCGCGAAGGGCACGGAGGCCAGGAATCCGGACTTGACCGTTTCCGCCGTCTCGGCGTTCATGTCTGCCATACCGAAGATGTTACTGCCGAGTAACCCATCGGTGCGACCATCCCGGCCGAACGGCGCGACCCGCACCCGTTAAGGCGAGCTGAATGGTAGTTCTGGAGAATGACCGACTGGGACCTACGCAAACTGCGCGTCCTGCGCACGCTCGACGAGCTCGGCACCGTCAGGGCCACCGCCGCCGCCCTGCACATGACACCGTCCGCGGTGTCCCAACAGCTCTCCTCGCTCGCCGCACAGGTCGGCGTCCCCCTCCTGGAGGCCCACGGGCGCCGCGTCCGCCTCACCGACGCCGCGCACGTCCTGCTCCGCCACACCGACCTGGTCCTGGCCCAGCTCGAACGGGCCGAGGCCGAGCTCGACGGCTTCGCGCGCGGGCAGGCCGGGCACGTCCGGGTGGGCTCCTTCGCGACCGCGATCCCCTCGCTCGTCGTGCCCGCGCTCACCGCCCTGCGCCGCGAGAGCCCCGGCCTGACCGTCCGGGTCCACCAGGCCGAGGCGGCCGAGGTCTACGACCTCCTCGCCGCGGGGGAGATCGACATCGGCCTATCCCTGGCGGCCGAGGCCCCCACCGGCCAGGACGGCCGCTACGACCGCACGGAACTGCTCACCGACCCGCTCGACGTCGCCCTGCCCGCGCACCACCGGCTGGCCAACGCGCCCGGCCTGCGCCTGGCCGACCTCGCCGACGAGCCCTGGATCTACGGCGACGCCGGCCCCTGGCACGACATCACCGTGTCCGCCTGCGCCCAGGCCGGCTTCGTGCCCCGGCAGGCGCACGTGGCGGCCGACTGGCGGGCCATCCTCGACATGGTCGCGGCGGGCATGGGGGCCGCCCTGCTCCCCCGCCTGGCCGCGCCGGAGCGCGCACCGGGCGTCGCCCTGCGCGTGCTCGCCTCGGACCAGCCCCGCCGCCACGTGGTCACCGCTGTGCGCGCCGGCGCCAGCCGACGCCCGCAGATCGTCCAGGTCACCCGGTACCTCACCGAGACCGCCCAGGGGATCGCCCGATCAAACGTTCAGTTCAGCTGAACATAGTGATCGAAAAGACTCGATGGACGTGATCAATTCTCCCTGTCACGCTGGAAGCAGTCCGATCCACCGACCTTTCGGGAGAAGCATGACCGCGACCCAGCCCGTCGATCCGAGCGCCTACAACGCACAGCCGTACCAGGGCGGCGACCCCTTCGCCGACTACAAGGACACCAAGCTCGACTTCTCCGCCCTCGTCGACCTCGCCGATCGCCGACTGGGTGGCGGCGTCGTCGCCGCCAACGACGAGTTCTTCGCCGAGCGCGAGAACCTCCTCAGGACCGGACCCGCGGAGTTCGACCCGCACGCGTTCGGCCACAAGGGCAAGATCATGGACGGGTGGGAGACCCGGCGCCGCCGCGGCGCGAGCGCCGAGCAGCCGCACCCCACCCACGACGACCACGACTGGGCGCTCGTGCGCCTGGGCCTGCCCGGCGTCATCCGCGGCCTGGTCGTGGACACCGCGCACTTCCGCGGCAACCACCCGCGCGAGATCAGCGTCGAGGCCGCCCACCTGGAGGGCACGCCCTCCACCGAGGAGCTGCTCGCCGCCGAGTGGACCGAGATCGTGCCCCGCACCTACGTGTACGGGCACGCGGCCAACGGCTTCGAGGTCTCCCAGGAGCGCCGCTGGACGCACCTGCGCCTCAAGCAGTTCCCGGACGGCGGTGTGGCGCGTCTGCGCGTGTACGGCGAATCGGTCGTCGACCCGGCCTGGCTCTCCGCCCTGGAGGGCTTCGACGTGGCCGCCCTGGAGAACGGCGGCGTCGTCGAGGACGCCTCGGACCGCTTCTACTCGCCGCCGGAGAACATCATCACGCCGGGCCGCTCGGCGAAGATGGACGACGGCTGGGAGAACCGCCGCCGCCGCGACGACGGCAACGACTGGGTGCGCTTCCGGCTCACCGCGCAGGCCTCGGTCCGCGCCATCGAGATCGACACCGCCTACCTCAAGGGCAACTCCGCGGGCTGGGTCACCGTCCTGGGCCGCGACGCCGAGACCGACCCGGACACGTGGTTCGAGATCGTGGGCCGCACCCGGCTCCAGCCCGACAGCGTGCACCGCTTCGTCCTGGACGCGCCCGTCACCGTCACCCACGTGCGCACGGACGTCTTCCCGGACGGCGGCATGTCCCGCCTGCACGTCTTCGGATCGCTCACCGAGACCGGCCGGCGCGGCCTCACCGACAGGTGGACCGCCCTGACCGGCTGACAGACCGCCCACGGCGCCGCGATCGCGGCGTCGTGGGCTACCATGGCTCGCGGAGATCCGCTCTCCCCGGGAGGGTTCGCATAGCGGCCGAGTGCAGTGCTCTTGAAAAGCACCAAGTCCTTGACGGGGCTTCGTGGGTTCAAATCCCACACCCTCCGCAGAATCCGGAAGTTTCCCCAGGTGGGAGCTTGCCGTAGGACACGGCGAAGGCCGGTGGTCCGGGTCCGTCGCACATTTATCGCACACGGCCCGGGTGGCCACCGGCCTTCGTGGTTCCGCCGGGAGCGCCATTCACGAACGGCTCCACTGGAGCCGGTACGCCATCACGGCGGGCATCCTTCACTCTTCCGGTACCGGCACGGCCCCCACGCCGGAGCGCGAGAGCCGTCGTCTTCCCGTGCCTATGCCTCTTCCTCGTCGGCGTGCCTGGGCAGGACCACCACCGGGATCGGCGAGTGGTGCAGCACCGCCTGGCTGACCGAGCCCAGCAGCAGGCCCCGCACGCTGCCGCGCCCACGCGAGCCCACCACGATGGCGTCCGCGCCCGTGGCCGCCTCCAGGAGCGCCTCGGACGCGCGGGACCGCGTGCGGATCACGCTGACCGTCACGTCGGAGCCCTCGGGCCGTTCGTCCACCACGTCGGCGAGCAGCTCCGCGACCAGCTTCTCGGACTGCTCGTCGAACAGCTCCTCCTGCGGCTGCCATCCCGAGGCGGTCAACGCGACCGGGTCGTAGGCGAACGGGATGTCCCAGCTGTGCACCACGACGACCTCGCCGCCGGCCTCCTCGGCCAGGTTCATGGCCAGGCCCAGAGCACGGCGGGAGTTCACGCCGCCGTCGACACCGACCACGATCTTGTCCAGCGCCGTCGACGAGGGCTTGCCGCCCTCGCTCGTCGGCACCACCACCACCGGACACGGAGCCTGACTGGCCACACGCACGCTCACCGAGCCGACGAACATCGACGCGACACTGCCCAGACCGCGCGTGCCCACCACGATGAGGTCACCCGGGTGGCTCTGTCGCAGCAGCGCCAGCGGTGCGTCCTCCAACGTGGTCACCGTCTCCACGACCACCGCCGGCTCGATCGAGCGGGCCCGCTCGGCCGCAGCGGCCAGGACCTTGGTGGCGTGCCCCCGGATCTCGTCGGTCGGCTCGAAGCGCGTCGGCCCTCCGTACGCCGACACGATCAGCGGCATCCCCAGCGCGTGGACGAGCCGGAGGGGCACCCCTCTGCGGACCGCTTCGACGGCGGCCCACTCGACCGCGGCGTTGGCGTGGTCGGATCCGTCGTAACCCACAACGACATGAGAAGAGCGTTCGCCCTCTGCCATATTTCCTCCCCTGATGGTCGGTCCCATCTTGGTCGAGTTGACCATTGATCCATGGGACCGGCACAGGGCCGAAGGGCCCTGCGCCCGCGGTCAGTCGGTTTCGTCCGAGTGCGGTGCCAGGACGGCGACCGGGACGCGCGCGTGGTGCAGCACTCCCTGGCTGACCGAGCCCATCACCAGGCCCCGGACCCCGCCCCGGCCGCGCGATCCCACCACGATCAGGTCAGCGTCCTCGCCCGCCTTGAGCAGCGCCTCCACCGGGTTGGCCTGCATCCGCACGGCGCTGATCTCCAGCCCCTCGGTGCTGTCGTCGATGACCTCGGCCAGTACCCCGGCCACGACCTCCTCCGACTGGCGGTCGAAGACCTCCTCGTGGACCGACTGCGCGTCGACCGCCGCCGAGTCCACGTCCGCGGGCAGCGGCACCTCCCAGCTGTTGACGACCACCACCTCGGCTCCGCTGAACAGTGCCTCCCGCAGTCCGAAGCGCAGCGCGCGATGGGAGGAGTCCGACCCGTCCACGCCCACCACGATCCGGCCCCGGCGCCGCCGCGGCCCGTCGGTGTCCGGCACCACGACCACGGGGCAGGGCGCGTGCGAGGACGTCCGCGCGCTCACCGAGCCCAGCATGATCGCCTTGATCCCGCCGAGTCCGCGCGAGCCCACCACGATCACGTCCCCGTGCCGGGCCTCGTCCAGGAGCACGGCGGGCGCGTCGTCCTCCGCGAGGACGTCGACCACCTCCACCTCCGGCCTGGCCCCGCGGACGGTGTCCACGCTCTCGTCGAGCAGCGAACGGCCGTCCGCCATGAGGTCCTCCTCCACCGCGGCCCGGTCGGGCAGGGGGTGGACGCCCAGTTTCGACGCCAACCCCACACCGTGCACGATCCTCAGCTGTTCCCGGCGTCTGTTCGCCTCGTCGGCCGCCCAGAGCAGGGCGGCACGGGCGGCAGGTGAGCCGTCCACGCCGACGACCACCGCGGGCGGGCGTTCCTGTGCGTTCATCCTCTACCCTTCCCTCGTCTTCCATTGTCCGACAGGGACGGTCCCGGAGCCCGGCAGGCGCCCTCCGCGCGTTGTCCCCCGGTCAGCGACCGAAGGCCTCGCCCACGGACGCGGCGAGCTGGAGGTAGGCGTCCCTGGTCGCGGGGGCCAGTTGTTCCAGGTCCACCTCCGCACCTTCCTCCAGGTGCCCGTCCCACGGGACCCGCACCACGGCCCTGCACCGCCCGGCGAAGTGCTCCTCCAACCGTCCCAGGTCCACACTGCTCTTGCTGTTGGACCGCACCATGGACAGCACCACCACCGCGCCGCGCACGAGCGACCCGTGGCCGTGGGCCTCCAACCAGTCGAGCGTGGCACTGGCGCTGCGCGCGCCGTCCACGGACGCCGAGCTCACCAGGACCACCTGGTCGGCCAGGCCCAGCACCCCGCGCATCGCCGAGTGCAGCAGTCCGGTGCCGCAGTCGGTGATGCAGATCGAGTAAAAGTGCTCGACGATCCGGGCGACCTCGCGGTAGTCGGCGTCGCTGAAGGCCTCCGACACCGCGGGGTCGCGGTCCGAGGCCAGGATCTCCAGACGGCTGGGCGCCTGGGAGGTGAAGCCGCGGATGTCGGCGTAGCGCGCCACCAGGTGCCGTTCGTTGAGCAGGTCGCGGATGGTCGCGGCGGTCTCCAGGCGCACCTTGTCCGACAGCGTGCCACGGTCGGGGTTGGCGTCCACGGCCAGGACGCGGTCGCCGCGCAGCGAACCGAGCGTGGCGCCCAGGGCGACGGTGGTGGTGGTCTTGCCGACACCGCCCTTGAGGCTGAGCACGGCCACCCGGTGGTGTCCGGACGCGACCGGTGTGGTGGCCCGGGCGACCAGTTCCTGGCGACGCAGCACCCGCGCCGACTCCCCCGGGTTGACCAGGCCCAGGGTGGCGGCGTGCACGGCCTTGCGCCAGCCGGTGCTGGGTCCCTGGCGCCGGTTGCGGACCAGGGTGGCGGCGTTGAGCGAGTCCGAGGTCTCGCCGGGCTCGGTCGAGGGCCGCCCCTGGTCCCACCGGGGGGCCGTCGACGGTCCGCTGGGGGCGGAGGGGGGCGGGGCCGTGGAGCCGCCGCGCCGGCCGGCGGCCGAGGGCGCCCACGGGCTCGACGCGGCCGGACCCTGCGGCGGCGGGTCGGGCGTCGTGGAGGGTGCGGGGCCGGGCGACAGCGGCGGCGTCCCACCCGACTCGGACCCCTGGCCCCCGGGGACCCGGGGGTGGATGGCGTCGGTGCGCGCTTCGGCGCCCGCCGGTGTGGCGCCGGAGAACTCGTCCCGCTCGGTCTCCAGCGGGGGCAGCTGTTCCGGTTCGGGCACGTCGGAGTCGCCGCGCAGCTTCCTCGGGCCGAGCGGGTCCGCTGCGTCCCCGCCAGGACGCGTGGGGCGGGTGGGGCGGACGGGCCGCCGGTTACGGGGACCGGGCAGGAGCCGTACCGTGCCGGCGCCCAGCTCCTCCTCCGGAGGGTCGGACACCGGGTCGTCCTCCCCCGTCGGCGGCGGCGCCGACACGCCCGTGCCCGCCTCCGGCGGCGGAGCCCCCTCGTGCGGCCGGGCCGATCCGGAGGGCGGGGTCCACGGCGGGGTCCGCGGCGGAGTGCGCTCGGACGCGCTCTCCCCGCCGGAGCCGCTCTCGGGCAACCGGGCGTAGGGCGGCGGGGGCGGCGCCGCGCCGTCGAAACCGCCGAACCACTGCTCCCGGGGCGACGGCGTGGACGGCTCCGGGAAACGCGTGATCTCGGTGGCCGCCTCGCCGAGCTCCTCCGGCTCGTCCGCCGACGGCTCCCGGAGTGACTCGGAGCGCTCATCGACCGTCGGGTCGGGCCCCTCTTCGGGACCGCCGCCCGGACCGCTGTGTTCCTGGTCTGCCACCGTCGTTCTCCTGCGTAGAGGGGTTGAGCCGTGTGGGGGCGCGTGCTCCGCGGGGAAGAGCACCAGGGGCCCCGTAGGCACTCCTACCCGCACAAGCACAGCAAAGCATCCTCGAAGGGGCCGTGAACAGAGCAATCCGACGATGTGGCCCGGCCCCGCGCTGGGTACTGTCTGCGACATGTACGCGATCCGTATCCAAGAGCCCGGAGGCCCCGACGTCCTGTCATGGACCGAGGTGCCCGACCCGGTCCCCGCCGCGGGCGAGGTCCTGGTGGACATCGCCGCGAGCGCGGCCAACCGCGCGGACATCGCCCAGCGCCAGGGCAACTACCCGCCCCCCGCCGGCGCTTCCGAGTACCCCGGCCTGGAGTGCTCGGGCACCGTGGCCGCCCTCGGCCCCGGCACTGAGGAGTCCGGCTGGAACGTGGGCGACCCCGTCTGCGCACTGCTGACCGGCGGCGGCTACGCCGAGCGGGTCGCCGTGCCCGTCGGCCAGCTCCTGCCCGTGCCCAAGGGCGTGGGCCTGGTCGAGGCGGCCGCGCTGCCCGAGGTGGCCTGCACCGTCTGGTCCAACCTGGTCATGGTGGGCGGCCTGCGGGAGGGGGAGACCTTCCTGGTGCACGGCGGCGGCAGCGGCATCGGCACGTTCGCCATCCAGTTCGCCCGTGCCCTCGGCGCCCGGGTGGCGGCCACCGCCGGCAGCGACGCCAAGCTGGAGCGCTGCCGCGAACTCGGCGCCGACATCACCATCAACTACCGCACCGAGGACTTCACCGAGCGCGTGCGCGCCGAGGGCGGCGCGGACCTGGTCCTCGACATCATGGGCGGGTCCTACCTGGACGCCAACCTGCGGTCGCTGTCCACGAACGGCCGACTGGTGATCATCGGCCTCATGGGCGGGCGCAAAGCCGAGGCCGACCTCGGGCGCATGCTCGCCAAGCGCCTGTCGGTCCACGCCACCACCCTGCGCTCCCGGCCCGCCGCGGAGAAGGCGGCCATCACCGCGGGAGTACTCGACCAGGTCTGGCCGTTGGTAGAAAAGGGAACCATCCGCCCCGTCGTGGACCGCGAGATACCCCTCAGGGACGCGGCGGAGGCGCATCGAGTCATGGAATCGAGCGCGCACACCGGCAAGATCCTTCTCACCCGCTGACGACGCGCCGAAGAATCCGCTGAAGGGGACTGATGAGCAGCGCAAACGACCAGAACGAACAGCCCCAGGTGCTGGTGATGGGGTCACAGGAGCACACCGGCGAACCGGAGGAGGGCTCCGAGGAGCCCCGCACCCTCGCCGACATGGTGGAGCAGCCCGCCAAGGTGATGCGGATCGGCAGCATGATCCGCCAACTCCTGGACGAGGTGAAGGCGGCCCCGCTCGACGAGGCCAGCCGGACCCGGCTCAAGGAGATCCACACGTCCTCCATCAAGGAGCTGGAGGACGGGCTGGCCCCTGAGCTGACCGAGGAGCTGGAGCGTCTCACCCTGCCGTTCGCGGAGGGCTCCGCGCCCAGTGACGCCGAACTGCGCATCGCGCAGGCGCAGCTCGTCGGATGGCTGGAGGGGCTGTTCCACGGCATCCAGACGACGCTGTTCGCCCAGCAGATGGCGGCGCGCGCCCAGCTGGAGAACATGCGCAAGGCGCTGCCGCCCGGCGTGGCCGGCCTCCAGGGCCAGGGCGGCCTCGGGGAGGAGCCGAACGCCGGCTCGGGCCCCTACCTGTAGGGCTCGTTCACATACGAAGGCCCGTCCTGGCGACCAGGACGGGCCTTGGTGTTCTCCGAGGGCCGCGCGACCTCCCGCGCGTGCCCGGGACGCGGCGCTCCGCGTCCGGCACCGCTGGGCGGGCGCGGCGATCCACGCCCGGCCCCGCGGCTCGGCGAGTGCGGTGGTCAGCCCTTCTTGGCGGGGCGGACCGGCTCGATGACGTCGCGGCCCAGGAACGGGCGCAGCGCCTCGGGCACGACCACGGAACCGTCCTCGCGCTGGTGGTTCTCCAGGATCGCCACGATCCAACGGGTCGTGGCCAGCGTGCCGTTGAGCGTGGCGGC
Source organism: Nocardiopsis sp. Huas11 (assembly GCF_003634495.1). Classification (GTDB taxonomy): domain Bacteria; phylum Actinomycetota; class Actinomycetes; order Streptosporangiales; family Streptosporangiaceae; genus Nocardiopsis. The sequence goes on from NZ_RBKY01000001.1 coordinate 2,359,771, forward strand.
GAAGCGGGGCTTGCCGTCCTCGCCGCGGAAGCGCACGTTCAGGCGCCGGGCCTGGAAGTCCGTGCAGTTCGACGTGGAGGTGACCTCGCGGTAGGTCTCCTGGGTGGGCACCCACGCCTCGCAGTCGTACTTGCGGGCGGCGCTCGTGCCCAGGTCGCCGCCGGCGATGTCCACCACGCGGTAGGGCAGCTCCAGCTTGTCCAGCATCTCCCGCTCCCACGCGAGCAGGCGCAGGTGCTCCTCGTCGGCGGTGTCCGGGTGGGCGTAGACGAACATCTCCACCTTGTTGAACTGGTGGACGCGGATGATGCCGCGGGTGTCCTTGCCGTAGGAGCCGGCCTCCCGGCGGAAGCACGGCGACCAGCCGAGGTACCGGTTGGGCAGCGTCTCGGCGGGCAGGATCTCGGCGGAGTGGTACCCGGCCAGCGGCACCTCGGAGGTGCCGACGAGGTACAGGTCGTCGGCGGGCAGGTGGTAGACCTCGTCGGAGTGCTCGCCGAGGAAGCCGGTGCCCTCCATGGTCTCGGGCTTGACCAGGACCGGCGGGATCATGGGGGTGAAACCGGCCTGGACGGCCTGGTTCATCGCCATGTTGAGCAGCGCCAGCTCCAGCTGCGCGCCCACACCGGTGAGGAAGTAGAAACGGGCTCCGGAGACCTTGGCGCCGCGCTCCATGTCGATGGCGCCGAGCATCTCGCCCAGTTCCAGGTGGTCGCGCGGGGTGAAGTCGAACTCGCGCGGCGCTCCCACGGTCTCCATGACGCGGAAGTCGTCGACACCGCCCTCGGGGGCGCCCTCCTGCACGAGGTTGGGCACGCGCGCGAGCTCGGCGTTCAGCTCGTCGCCCAGCCGGCCCGCCTCCGCCTCGGCCTCCTTGACCTCGGCGGACAGCGACTTGGCCCGGGTGAGCAGCTCCTCGCGCTCCTCGGGAGAGGCCTGGGAGACCGACTTGCCCACGCTCTTCTGCTCGGCCCGCAGGGTCTCGAACCGGGTCAGCGCGGCGCGGCGGCCGGAGTCCAGTTCGAGCAGGCGGTCGGCGATGGAGGGGTCCTCGCCGCGGGCCCGCTGCGAGGCACGGAGTCGTTCGGGGTCATCTCGGAGTGCGCGAAGGTCGATCACGTCAAGCAGGTTACCTTGGCCCGCCGGGGCCGACATCTTTATCCACAACTCGCGTCATGGCCGGGCCCCGGCACCGTCCTTTCCACGAGGGGGCCGGCGGCGGGACCGTCCGGCCATGCGGCGACCGTGGAGGAGGACGGGCGTGAAGGCACTGCGCGAGATGACCACCGAGGAACTCAACGAGGCCCTGGAGGCTTTGGACAGTGTGCGTCCGGAGGACACCGCGCTGCGGCTGGCGCTGTACCTGGAGCTGCGCAGGGCCGCCAAGGAGGAGTGGGTCTTCGAGGCCAACGACGGCGAGGAACAGTACGAGGTCTGCTGACCCGGCCGTTCAGTCGACCTGGCCGGAGCGGATCCGCGCGAGCCAGCGCTCGGCCTCGGCGAAGTCGGCGTCGGTGGTCGAGCGGGGGCGCAGCGGCGGGTCGAGGTCCTCGGTGCGGCCGCTGCGCGGATAGCTGCCGAGGAAGCGCACGTCGCGGCAGACCCGGCGGATGCCCATGAGCGCCTCGCCGACGCGGGCCTCGGCGACGTGCCCCTCGGCGTCGATGCAGAAGCAGTAGTTGCCCAGCCGGTCGCCGGTCGGACGGGACTCCAACCGGGTGAGGTTGACCCCGCGCACCGCGAACTGGTTGAGGACCTCGATCAGGGCGCCGGGGTGGTCGTCGGCGATGAAGGCGACCACCGACGTCAGGTCGGCGCCCGTGGGCTCGGGCAGCGGTCCGGGCCGCGACAGGTGGATGAACCGGGTGGCGGCGTCGGACCGGTCGCCCACCCCGCTCGCCAGGGCGCGCAGCCCGTACCGCTCTCCGGCGAAGACCGCGCAGATCGCGGCGTCGAACGGGGCGCCCGGCTCGGCCACGGTGCGCGCCGCGGCGGCCGTGGAGGACACGGTGTGCGTGTCGGCGTCCGGCAGGTGCTGGGCGAGCCAGCCCCGGCACTGGGCGAGGGCGTGCGGGTGGGTCGCCACCCGCTTGACGTCCGCCAGGGTCGTGCCCGGGCGGGCGAAGAGCGCGAACTCCACCGGCACGGCCGTCTGCCCGGTGATGAGCAGCGGCTCGCCGTTGATGAGTTCGGCGATCGTGGCGGTCACCCCGCCCTCGACCGAGTTCTCCAGCGGGACGACACCGCCTTCCACCGCCCCCGAGCGGACCGCGTCGAAGACGGAGGCGACACCGTCACACGGGATACGCGCCTCGTCGGGCGCGTCCGGGCGCAGATCGCGCATGGCGGCTTCGGTGAAGGTGCCCTCGGGGCCGAGGTAGGCGTAACGGTTGGGCATGCTGTTCAGGTTATACGGGTCGGCCGCCGCGGGCGCGGCCGCGACGGGGACGGGGCACGCCGTCGCGCGCGCCGCGTCCGGCCCGTGGGCGTTCGTCACCCGCGTCGGTCTCCTTCGGAGTCTCGCCGTCGGCGTCCGCGTCGTCCGCGTTCTCACCATCGGCAGTCTTGACGTCCGCAGCCTTATCGTCCGCAGTCTTGACGTCCGCGGCCTTGACGTCCGCGGCCTTGACGTCCGCGGTCCCGCCATCCGCAGCCTTACCGTCCGCAGTCTCGCCGTCCGCAGCCTTGACGTCCGCAGCCTTACCGTCCGCAGCCTTGACGTCCGCAGCCTTACCGTCCGCAGCCTTACCGTCCGCAGCCTTACCGTCCGCAGCCTTACCGTCCGCAGCCTTGACGTCCGCAGCCTTACCGTCCGCAGTCTCGCCATCCGCAGCCTTACCGTCCGCAGCCTTGACGTCCGCAGCCTTACCGTCCGCAGTCTCGCCATCCGCAGCCTTACCGTCCGCAGCCTTGTCGTCCGGGGCCTGCGCGTCGTCGGAGGCGTCGGCCTCCGTCGCCGAGCCGTCGGCGTCCTCGGCGGACCCGGCGTCCTCGGTGCTGTCCGAGGACTCGTCGCCCGGCAGCACGGTGACCCGCTGGTCGTCGGGCGCGCCGCCGTCCTTCGCCGCGTCGCCGCTCGGCGTCGGCCGCGGCTGCGGCACCGCCACCGGGAGCCCCGCCCCGACGCCGTCACCCAGGCGCGCGGACCGGATGACCCGGTACTCCTCGGGGCTGAGCAGGGTCTCGGCGTCGCCGCGGGTGACCGCCTTGGCGTAGGTGCGCGACTCGGTGCGCCCGTTGATGGAGGTGATGACCACCCCGTCGCCGTCGCTGTTGAGCATCGCCAGCGAGAAGGACCGGGCGCCCGACATCTCCTCCAGGGCGTCATAGTGCAGGACGGCCACGTCACGGACCGCGCGCGGATCGGTGCCCGCGGCGCCGACCGCGGCCGCCCGGTCGGCGAGCGCCTGTGAGTCGCTGGTGACCGCACGGGCCCTGGTCAGGGCGTATCCGCCGCAGATGAGCCCGCCCAAGCCCGCGAGCATGCCTATCGAAGCCAGGATTGTAGTGAACACAGCGCGAGCGTAGCGCTACGTACAGCACCCATGGGGCTACTCCGAGCGATTCCCATGGAACATTGGCATGATTTTTCGGGACAGTTCACCCGGAGCGGACACCGCGCGCCCTCGGGCCAGGTCCCACCCGTGCCGCAGGGTCGGCCCCAGCTCACGCGCGGCGAGCGCCCTGGCCACGTCCGTGAACTGGTGGGCGCGATGCAGCTGTGCGCGCAGATCGGTGCCGGTGGCGCGGTGCTCCAGCGGCACCTCGACCTCGACCACCCGGAAGCCGGCGCGCAACACGTCGATGGTCAGCCCCGTCTCGACCCCGAAACCCCGGGCGAGGGGCGTGGCGGCGTCGAAGGCGGCCCGCGTGATGCAGCGCTGCCCGTTCAACGGCTGTTCGGGCTCCCATCCCGTGGCGCGCAGCACGCCGCCCCGGGCCAGTCGCACCACGAACCCGTGTCCGCCCAGACGCAGCCGGGTGGCGGGGAAGAGCGCGATCGTCATGTCGGCCCGCCCCTGGCGGACGGGCTCGATCAGCGGCGCGGCCTCGGCGGCCGTGGCGCCGAGATCGGCGTCGAGGAAGAGCAGATGGCGCGGGGCACGGACGGCGGTGCCGTCGTCGGCCTCGTCCCGCTCGATCCGGCGCACGCCCTCGGCCCCGGTCTGCATGGCCGCGCCCTTGCCACGGTTGCGCCGGTGCTTGAGCACGCGTGCGCCCGCGTCGAGAGCACGGGCGGCGGTGTCGTCGGTGGAACCGTCGTCCACCACGACCACGAGGTCGACGCCGGGAAGCCCCGTGGCCTCCTCGACGGTCGGACCGATCCGCGCCGCCTCGTTCTTGGCCGCGATGATCACGGCGATACCCGTCTGCACCGGTACGTCGGCCTCCCCTCGACCCACGGCCGGTCTACGGCGCGTTACCGGTTCCCGCGGCCACCGGGAGCGCGTCGAGGTCGGCGTGGATGACGAACACCTCGTCCAGGCCCGTGACCTCGAGGACCTTCGTGACCGCCGGTTTGGGCGCCACGAGTTCCAGGTCGCCGCCCTTGTCCCGCGAACGCTTCATCGCGGACAACAGGACGCTGATACCCGTCGAGTCGCAGAACTCCACCCGGGACATGTCGATGACCAGCCGTCGTGCGCCGTCTTCCAACGCGTCGACGAGCTCGTTGCGCAACTGGGGTGCCGTGTACAGATCGATCTCACCGGCCACGGTGACTACTGCGAGATCGTCCTGAGATCGGCTCGATATGTTCAACTCCACAGTCGTGACTGTAGCGGCCCCATCACTTTGTGGCCACCTCGTTGACGGCGTTTCGCGACAACGATCCCCTTCCTCCGCACACACCCCACCCACCCCGCCTCGGCGGCGAGCCCGGGATGCCGTGAGGACACGGGCTAGAGGAGGGCGCCCCAGGCGGCGGCGCTCTCCCGCACACGCACGCGCAGCTCCACGACGTCGGCTCCCGCGAGCTCGTGGCCGCCGTCCGCCATGGACCCGGCCCTCAGACCCCGCGCGGTCGCCACGTCCTCGGCGGCCAGGTCCAGCACCGCCCACACGGTGGTGGTGGTCGCGTCCATCTCGGTACCCCAGCGCCCGGAGAGGGTCTGCACGATGCCCAGGCCGCGGCCGCCCAGGCCGGAGATCGAGGGACGGGCCACCCGGGGCATGGTGCTGGAGCCGCCGTCGCGGACCGCGAGTTCGACCCAGCCTCCGCCCGTGGACCCGCGATCGATCTCCACTCGCCAAGAGACCCCGACACTGCCGTCGGGGTCCTCGGGGGTGCACAGCGGGCTGGCATGGCGCAGGGCGTTGCTGACGAGTTCGCTGAGGATGAGCGCGGCGTCGTCGACCCGGCCATCGCAGATCTCCACGGCGCGCAGGTCGCTGCACAGGCGCTGACGGGCACCGGCCACGCTCGCCGAGGTGTAGGGAAGGATGACGCTCCGCTCGACCTGGTGTCGGCCGCTCCCGGCGTCACATGCGGTGTGGACTCCAGACACGGCTTTCTTCCCTGCGCTTCGGGCCTTCTCGGTCGGTCCGGAACCCGCCCGAAGTGTCGCGGCGAATTCCACCAGGGGTGGAAATGCCCCGATCACCTCAGGGGGAAACCCACGGGAAGATGAATCACGGCCGACGACCGGCGCCCCGGCGTCCGGATCGCTGGCGTGGCAAGGCTTCTGCGGCTTTTGTGGAGTTTGATGTTTCTTGGGGCGGAGGTTGCCTGTGAGACACGCGCGCGGGTGGCACCGGTGGTAACGAGGGCTCCGGCGACACCTCCCCGCCGCCGCCGTCCGCCTGCCCCGGCACGCGGCCGGGTGCCTGCTCCTCGGAGGCCGCGGCCGCGGTGCCCGTCGGCCCGTCGCCGTGCCGCGGCAGGGTCAGACGCATGCGCGTGCCGCGCTCGCGCCGATGCGCCGTGACCTCTCCGCCCTGCTCCCGCGCGAGCTGGCGGACGATGTACAGGCCCAGGCCGAGACCGCCGAAACCCCTCCGGTCGCCCCGCACCCCGGACTGCACGAACCGGTCGAAGATGCGGTCCTCGTCCCCGGGGACCACGCCCAGGCCCTCGTCGTCCACGAGCACCGTCACGTGATCGCCCTCCACCCGGGCGCTCACGCGCACGGTGCCGCCCTCGGGCGAGAACTTGATGGCGTTGTCCAGCAGCTGGTCCATGATGATGCCCGTGGCCAGCGGGTCACCGACCGCCCGCGTGAGCTCGCCCTCGGCCTCCAGGGTCATGTCGTGCCGCTCCGAGAGCGGCGTGAAGGCCGTCACCGACCGGCGCAGGAGTTCACGCAGGTCGAAGCGGACGCGCTTGACGTCCAGCTCGCCGCGCGCCACGTCCGACCCCAGCCGGAGCCGGTCCACCAGCGCGGACAGGGTGGCCGACCGCTCGGCGATGGTGCCGACCGCCTCGCGCTGGGCCTCCGCGGAGAGCCGGTCCCACTTGCGCATCAGCGTGGTCGCGTACCCCTGGATGACCGTGATGGGGGTGCGCAGCTCGTGCCCCGTGGTGGCCAGGAAGAACTCCTGCTCGGTCTCCAGCGCCTTCTGTGCCGTGATGTCGCGAAAGTCCACCACCCACTCGTGCGTGCGCGGGATGCGGGCCATGAGGATCTCCAGCCAGCGCCCGTCCTTGAGCTGGTGCTTGACCGGCTCCCCGTGCGACGCGGGCAGGGGGAACGGCGGGTGGCGCCCCTCGACCGCCTCCACCGGATACCCGGTGAGCTCGACGGCGGACCGGTTCCACTTGCGGACGCGGCCGCCGAAGTCGAGCACGGCGATCCCGTCGGCGCTGGAGTCCGACACCGCCTGTTCGTGGACCCGCTGGAGGTTGAGCTCCTCGTAGGCCATGGCGTTGCCGATCGCGACCCCCGCGTGCGCCGCCAGCAGCTCGAGCAGCTCCAGCTCGACGTGGCCCACCCGGCGCTGGCTGTAGAGCGCGTACAGCGCGCCGTAGGGCCGTCCGTGCACGTTGGACACGCACAGTGCGATGGTGTGCAGCCCCGGCAGGTCCGCCCACACCAGGTCGTCCAGCGTGCGGGTGTCGTCGTTGGCCAGCAGCACCGACTTGCCGCTGCGCAGCAGTTCACCGAAGAGGCTGGTCTCCAGGGGCGCGCTGTACCCGTGCAGGTTCTCGGACAGGTCGGTGAGGCTGACCAGCTCGACCCGGTCCTCGTTGAGCAGCACGAAGCCGCCGGCGTCGGCGCCGGTCAGTTCCGTGAGACTGCCGGAGATGCGGTCCAGCACCGACTTCAGGCTCAGGTCGGCGTTGATGTCGGCGACCACGTCGGTGAGGCGCCGCACCAGCCGCGCCCGTTCCATGGCCGCGGACTGGACCTGGACCTCGTTCCACGGGGAGAGCGTCTGCACCCAGCCGATGTGCGCGCCCTCGCGATCGCGCGCGCAGCTGGTGTTGATGCGCACGTCGATGACGGCGCCGTCCTTGCGCACGCGGCGCGTGAACACGGCCAGCGGGCTTCCTGAGCGCACCTGTTCGAGCACCGCGCCGTGCTCGGCCGTCAGCTCGGCCGGGATGATCGGCAGCTCCCGGCCGAGCACCTCGTTCTCCCGCCAGCCGAACATGCGCTCGGCCGCCGGATTCCAGACGGTGACTCGGCGCTCGCTGTCGATACCGACCACGGCATCCGCTGATGAGGCCAGCACGGCATCGGCGCTGAGGGGCGCGCGCTCGGAACTCACGACGTCATAGTGCCACCCGAAAGCGCCTCAGTGGCAGGGCTTTGCGCAATCCGATCGAATTCCTCGCCGATTCCCGCTCACACCACGCGCGGTTCGGCGTCGGCCTCCGCCGCCATCTGCCGTCCGGCGCGCTCCCACGCCGCCATGCCGCCCGCGACGTTCACCGAGTCCCAGCCCGCCTGGTTCAGCGCCATGACCGCCTGCGCGGACCGGCCGCCGACCCGGCACACCACGTACACCTTCCGGTCCTTGGGCACCTCGTCCGCGCGCCCGCCGAGCTCGCCGAGCGGGATGTGCACCGCGTCGGGCGCGTGGCCCGCCCGCCACTCGTCGTCCTCTCGGACGTCGAGCAGGTACCCGTCCTCGGGAACCTCCGTGACGCCCGTCTCCGGGACTCCCCCACCGAACATTGCGCCCCCTGATCGTCGTTTCGTCGAGATGGATGGAACCACGCGTGCGCGGGGTTCGTCCAAACTGTATGGCTCAGCTCACCATCGCCACGGCCCTGCCGACCCGCCTCGCCGCACTCGCAGCCCTTGGCCTGCTTATCACGGCCTGCGGCACCGAGTCGGACGAGGTGGGCACGGCGGCTCCCGAGGCAGAACAGGAATCCGAATCTCCCCCCGCCCCGGAGGACGAACAGGAGGCGTCCCCCGAGGACTCCGACGACCCCGACGGCTCGACCCCGGCGGCCGACACCGCCCTCACGATCGAACGCACGCTCAGCGAGGACGAGGCCCTCTCACCGCAAGCCGGATACGAGGAGGGCGTGTGGACCCTCACCTGTGATCCGGTCGGCGGCGACCACCCCGAGGCCGAAGCGGCCTGCGCCGAGATCGCCGAGGTCGGCACCGAGCCGTTCCTCATGGACACGACCGACATGATGTGCACGATGCAGATGGGCGGCCCCGAGGTCGTCATCGTCACCGGCCACATCGGCGACACCGAGATCGACACCGAGTTCAACAAGGTCGGCGGTTGCGAGATCGACCGGTTCGAGACGGTCTCGACCGTCATCGCCCCCTGACCTGCCCCGGGGCGGTCCCCACGGACCCGACCCGGCCCGCCGCGCCCCGCTTCGGCGGGGCGCGGCGGCGCGTCCGGGTCAGGACGTGTAGGGCGTGTCCCAGAAGGCCACCTCGTGGCGCATGCCCTCCAGGAAGAAGCGCTCGGCCCGCTCCGGGTCCGGTGCGGCCTCCTCCAACCGGCGGCCGTAGTGCTCCGTCAACCGGGTGAACTCCGGGTCGGCGTAGGTGTCGACCCAGCGCGCGTAGCGCGGGTCCGCCGGACGCGACTTCGCCAGTTCGAGCCCGAGCCGGTTGTAGCCCCACATGCACGGGTACACGGCGGCGAGCCCGTCCCGGTAGTCGGCGGCGGCCGACAGCAGCCACGAGGTGTAGGCCGCGCACGCCGGGCCCTTCTCCTTCGTGGTCAGGTCCGCGCCGAACTCGCCGGACAGCGAGCGGTGCAGTTCGAGCTCCTCGTTCAGGGTGCTGTGGGCGATCCCGACGAGGTCGGCGAGGTGGTCGTCGGGCGCCTGCCACGCCAGGCGGGAGAACGCCCGCGCGTAGTCGAGCAGGTAGAGGTGGTCCTGCTCCAGCCAGTAGCGGAAGGCCCGCTCGTCGAGGTCGCCCCGGGCGATGCCGGCGACGGTCGGATGGGCCAGCTGCTCGGCGACCAGGGGCCGCCCGATCTCATGGAGTCGTTCGATGGTGCTCACGAGCGAAGTGTGCCATCCGCCCGGTTCCGTTCCCAGTGCGTCGACCTTCCCCTTTTCTCATTGTCGAAATTTTCGGCCGTGAATGCGAACAGGGTTCGAGGGCCACTTTCCCCATTTCTTCTCCTCGTCTCCGCATGAGCAAACCTTGCGCGTCCATAGTGATCTGTGTCTCTTCGGGGGGTTGACCCTGCCGACCCGCGAACGTACATTCAGCGTCAATAAGTTTCGGATAAACAATCGAAACTTTCGACCCTCTGTGGCCGTGAGCACGAGCGCCCTCGGCCCCGACCCTCCTCGTACCTCCCGCCCCCCCGCACAGGAGGAGACGCCCATGCCCGCACCGCCCCCCGGGCCCGGACCCGCCGCCGCCCCGGTCCGCGTCGCGATCGTCGGCACCGGGAACATCGCCCGCTTCCACGCCCAGGCCCTGCGCGCCGAACCCGAGCGCGCCGAGATCGTCGCGGCCGTCGACATCGACACCGGCGCCCTCGACGCCTTCCGCGCCCACCACTCGATCCCCGCCGGCTACACCGACCTTGCGACGATGCTCGCCGAGGCCGGCCCCGACCTCGTGCACGTGTGCACCCCGCCCGGACTCCACGGCCCGCAGGTCGAGGCGTGCCTGGGCGCCGGCGCCTCCGTCCTGGTGGAGAAGCCCCCCGCGCTGAGCCTGGCCGAGGCGGAGAAGATGGCCGCGGCCGAGGGCGGCGACCACGGGCCGTGGATGGCCACCGTCTTCCAACACCGCTTCGGATCGGGTGCGCGCCGCGTCCGCGCGCTCATGGACGCCGGCGTCCTCGGGCGCCCCCTGCTGGCCACCTGCCACACCACCTGGTTCCGCCCCCAGTCGTACTTCGACCTGCCCTGGCGCGGGCGCTGGGACACCGAGGGCGGCGGCCCGACCATGGGCCACGGCATCCACCAGATGGACCTGCTCCTGGCCCTGCTCGGCGAGTGGACCGAGGTGTCGGCGGTCCTGCGCCGCCAGGCCCGCGACGTCCAGACCGAGGACGTGTCCCTCGCCCGGGTCGACTTCGCCGACGGGGCCGTGGCCAGCGTCGTCAACAGCCTGGTCTCCCCCCAGGAGGAGAGCCGGATCCGCGTCGACTTCGAACACGCCACCGTCGAACTGGTCCACCTGTACGGCTACGGCGACGGCGACTGGCGGATCACCGCCGCCCCGGGCCACGAGGACCGCGTCGACCAGGCCTGGGCGGCGGGGGAGAGCGGCACCGGCAGCGGCCACCACGCACAGATCGTGCGGGTCCTGGACGCCCTGCGCGAGGGCACCCCGCCACCCGTGACCTCCGCCGCGTCCCTGAACACACTCCGCCTGGTCGCCGCCGTCTACGCCTCCGCGTTCGAACAGCGCCCGGTCACCCCGGCCGACCTCGGCCCCGGATCGCCGTTCCACGACCGGATGAACGGGGGCCGCACGCTGTGAGGGCGGGCCGGCACCGCGCGGCGGAGGAGGCCCCGTGCGCCGATACGTGATCCGCCGCGTCCTGTACATGGTCCCGACCCTGTTCGCGATCTCCGTGGTCGCGTTCCTGGTCATCCAGCTGCCCCCCGGCAACTTCCTGACCGCCTACATCGCCCAGCTCTCCGCCCAGGGACAGGGCGTGGACGGCGCGCAGATCCGCGCCCTGGAGGAGCGCTACGCACTCAACGACCCGCTCGTCACGCAGTACTGGACGTGGATCTCCGGGATCGTCACCAGCGGCGACTTCGGGCAGTCCTTCCAGTTCCGGCGCGACGTCTCCGAGCTGATCTGGGACCGGGTCGGCCTCACCCTCGCCCTGGCGGTCAGCACCCTCCTGCTGAGCTGGCTGATCGCCTTCCCCATCGGCGTGTACTCCGCCGTGCGCCAGTACTCGGTGGGCGACTACGTCGTCACGTTCGTGGGCTTCATCGGCCTGGCCACCCCGAACTTCATGCTGGCGCTGCTGTTCGCCTGGGTGTCCTTCCGCTACTTCGGGCAGAGCGTCGGCGGCGTCTTCTCACCGGAGTACGCCGACGCCGCGTGGAACCTCGGCAAGCTGCTGGACGCGGTGTCCAACCTGTGGATCCCGGTCCTGATCATCGGCACGGCGGGCACCGCCGCGCTCATCCGGGTGCTGCGCGCCAACCTGCTGGACGAGCTGCGCAAGCCCTACGTGACCACGGCGCGCGCCAAGGGCCTGCCGGAGTGGCGGCTCCTGCTCAAGTACCCGGTGCGCATGTCCCTGAGCCCGTTCATCAGCACCATCGGCTGGATCCTGCCCACCCTCATCGGCGGCGAGGTCCTGGTCTCCATCGTCCTGAGCCTGGAGACGACCGGCCCGCTCCTCGTGGAGGCCCTGCGCAACCAGGACATGTACCTGGCCGGGAGCTTCATCCTCGTCCTCGGCGCGCTGACGGTCGTCGGAACGCTGATGTCCGACCTGCTCCTGGCCTGGTGGGACCCGCGGATCCGGCACCACCACGTGGAGAGGGTCTGAACACATGGGACCGAAACCCAGCGGCCCGCGGCGCCCCGGCGGACCGGGGACCTCCGCCACCACCGGAGCCGCCCCGGACGACGCTCCCCAGCGGACGCTGATCCGGCGGCGCTTCCGCCGCAACAGGCTGGCCGTGTTCAGCCTGCTGGTGCTGTGCGGGCTCGTCCTCGTGGCGGTGTTCTCCGAGTTCCTGGCGCCCAGCACACCGCACGACTACGACGCCGCGCGCACCCACGCTCCGCCGCAGCGCCTGCACTTCGTCGACACCGACGACGGGCTCGACCTCGGCCTGTACGTGTACGACTACGAGGTCGAGCGCGACCCGGAGACCCTCGCCAATACCTACACCGTGGACGAGTCCGCGAAGATCCCCGTCGGGTTCCTCACCCGGGGCCGGCCCTACGAACTGTGGGGGCTCATCCCCATGGACCGGCACCTCATCGGCGCCAAGGACCCCGGACAGGACGTGTACTTCCTCGGCGCCGACCGCAACGGCCGCGACATGGCCTCGCGCATCGTCCACGGGACCCGGGTCTCGCTCTCGATCGGCCTGGCCGGAGTGGCGCTGTCGTTCGCCCTGGGCCTGGTCCTGGGCGGGATCTCCGGCTACTTCGGAGGCCGGACCGACGACCTCATCCAGCGCGTCATCGAGTTCCTCATGTCCATCCCCACGATCCCGCTGTGGATGGGCCTGTCCGCGGCGGTCCCGCGCGACTGGGGACCCGTCCAGACCTACCTGGCCATCACCGTCATCCTGTCGCTCATCGGCTGGACCGACCTGGCGCGCGTGGTGCGCGGACGCTTCCTGTCCCTGCGCCAGGAGGACTTCGTGATGGCCGCCAGGCTGGACGGCTGCGGCAGCGCCCGCGTCATCGGCCGGCACATGCTCCCCTCCTTCACCAGCCACATCATCGCCTCGCTCACCCTGGCCGTGCCGTTCATGATCCTCGCCGAGACGTCCCTCTCCTTCCTCGGCCTGGGCCTGCAGGCACCGGTCGTGAGCTGGGGAGTCCTGCTCCAGGAGGCCCAGAACATCCACTCGATCGCGGGTGCCCCCTGGGTCCTGCTGCCGGGTGCCGCGGTGACGGTGACGGTCCTGGTCCTCAACTTCGTCGGCGACGGCGTGCGCGACGCCGCCGACCCCTACAGGCAAGGAGATCCGCGATGACGAGCCGTACGCCCCCGCGAACGGCGGCCGGCACGCCCGGGGCCCCCGAGGACGCGGACGGGGCCGGGTCCGGCGCCCGGACCGTGCTGGACATCCGCGGCCTGCGCACGCACTTTCGCACCGAGGACTCCGTGGTGCGGGCCGTCGACGGGGTCGACCTGCGCGTCCGCCGGGGCCGCACCCTGTGCGTGGTCGGCGAGAGCGGATGCGGCAAGAGCGCCATGGCGCGCTCGGTGCTCCAGTTGGTCGACCCGCCCGGCCGGGTGGTGGACGGGCGGGTCCTGCTCCACCCCGCCGACGGAGGCGAGCCGGTGGACCTGGCCGCCCTGAAGCCCACCGGCCGTGAGCTCCGCTCGGTCCGCGGCCGGGACGTGGCCATGGTCTTCCAGGAGCCCATGTCGTCGCTGTCCCTGGTGCACACCGTCGGCGACCAGGTCGGCGAGGCCCTGCGCGTGCACACCGGCATCTCCCGCCGGCAGGCGCGCGAGCGCGCGGTCGACCTCCTGGAACGGGTCGGGGTGCCCGGGGCGGAGCGCGTCGTGGACTCCTACCCCTTCCAGCTCTCCGGCGGCCTGTGCCAGCGCGTCATGATCGCGATGGCGCTCTCCTGCGGACCGCGTGTGCTCATCGCCGACGAGCCGACCACCGCACTCGACGTCACCACCCAGGCGCAGATCCTCGACCTCTTCGCCGACCTGCGGCGCGAGAGCGGCACGGGGATCCTGTTCATCACCCACGACATGGGTGTGGTCGCCGAGATCGCCGACGAGGTCGCCGTCATGTACCTCGGCACCGTGGTCGAGCAGGGGCCGGTCGACGCGATCTTCCACGACCCCCAGCACCCCTACACGCGCGCCCTCCTGGAGGCGGTCCCGCGGTTCGGAGCCGACCGGGAGGGCCCCCTGCCCACCATCCGGGGCACCATCCCCGACCCCGGACACCACCCCTCCGGCTGCGTGTTCCGCACCCGCTGCCCCGAGGCCGTCGACGGCCTGTGCGACACCACCGTCCCGCCGGTCACCGTCCCCGGACCGGGCCGCCGGGTGCGGTGCCTGCTCCGGGAGGGCCCGGCGGCCGCCCCGCCGGAGTCCGGTTCCACCGACCGCGAGGAGGCCGCCGATGCCGGCTGACCCGACCGGGGCCCTGCTGAGCGTGCGCGGACTCGAGGTCTCCTACCCGATCCGCCGCCGCGGCCCGCGGCGAGCGGCCGCGTCCGTGCGCGCCGTGGCCGGAGTGGACCTCGACATCCGCGCGGGCGAGACCCTCGGCCTGGTCGGGGAGTCCGGCTGCGGCAAGACCACCCTGGGCCAGAGCGTCATGCGCGCCCGCCCCGAGGCCACGGGAGACATCCGCTACCGCGACGGCCGCGGGCGCCTCCTGGACGCCCTGTCCCTGGCCCGCGCCGACGAACCCGTCTACCGGCGCGAGGTCCGCATGGTCCTCCAGGACCCGCATTCGTCCCTGAACCCGCGCATGACCCTGCGCGACATCGTCGGCGAACCCCTGCGCATGCTCACCGACCTGAGGGGAGAGGAGCTGGAGGCGCGCGTGCGCGACATCATGGAGCGGGTCGGCCTGCACCCGTCCCACCTGCACCGCTACCCCCACGCCTTCTCCGGCGGCCAGCGCCAGCGCGTGAGCATCGCCCGGGCTCTGGTGCCCGGACCGCGCCTGGTCGTGGCCGACGAGGCGGTCAGCGCCCTGGACACCTCGGTCCGCTCGCAGATCCTCAACCTGATGCAGGACCTCCAGGACGAGATGGGGCTCACCTACCTGTTCATCTCCCACGACCTCTCCGTGGTCGAGCACGTCTGCGACCGGGTGGCGGTGATGTACCTGGGACGGGTCGTGGAGGTGGCGCCCACCAGGACGCTCTTCCGGGCTCCCCTGCACCCCTACACCGAGGCACTCGTCTCGGCCGTACCGATCCCCGACCCGCGGCTGCGCGGGACCAGGGAGCGCATCCGCCTCACCGGCGAGGTGCCCGACCCCTCGCGGCCGCCGTCCGGCTGCCCCTTCCACCCCCGGTGCCGCTACGCCACCGAGCTCTGCGCCACCGAGGACCCCGCGCCGCGCCCCGTCGGCGCGGGGCGCGTGGTCGCCTGCCACCACGCCGACGACCTCGACCTGGCCGGAGTCGCCGGCCCCGGCGATCCCCCTCCCGGCACCGGCCGGGCACCCACCGCGCAGAAGCAGGAGTGAGCGATGAGACGACACCGGAGAACAGCGGCGAGGCGGGGCCTGGGAGCCACCGCGGGCGCGGCGGCGGTCCTGATGACCGCCGGATGTTCCTTCTTCTCCTTCGACCCCGACGTCGAGGACGGCGCGGGGACCGGAGGCGAGGGCGAGGCGCCCATGCTCGCCGCACTGGTCGAGAGCGGCGACCTCCCGCCCTTGGAGGAACGGCTCCCCGACGAGCCCCTGGTCGTGGAGCCGCACGAGGAGGTCGGCCACTACGGCGGTGAGTGGAACACCGCCATCCTGGGCGTGCACGACTGGCCCTGGCTCGGCCGGACCGTCGCCTACGAGCCGTTCGTGCGCTGGGACCCCGAGTGGGAGGAGTCCGTCCCCAACCTCGCCACCGCGTGGGAGTACAACGACGACGCCACCGAGCTCACCATCACCCTGCGCGAGGGCGTCCGCTGGTCCGACGGTGAGCCGTTCACCTCCGACGACGTCCTGTTCGCGCTCAACGACATCTTCAACGACCACGACCTCACCCCGATGGCGGCCTCGAACCCGGGGACCGGGGAGAAGATCGACGACCACACCCTCGTCATCACGTTCGAGGAACCCGACGCGCTGTGGATCGAGGACGGCTTCATCCTCTACCAGCTCGTGGAGAAGCCCAAGCACTACCTGGAGCAGTTCCACATCGATTACAACCCCGACGCGAACGAGCTCGCGGAGGAGGAGGGGTACACCGACTGGGTCGAGATGCTCGACGACAAGGCCGGCATCCTGAACTCGGCCCAGTACTGGCAGAACCCCGACATGCCCACCATCCGCGCGTGGCGGGTCGTCGAGCCGCTGGCCGACTCCGGGCGCATGGTCCTGGAGCGCAACCCCTACTACTGGAAGGTCGACACCGAGGGCAACCAGCTGCCCTACATCGACCGGGTCAACTTCGACATCCTCCAGGACGAGGAGGTCATGCTGCTCCGTGCCCTCAACGGCGAGATCAACATGCACGCCAGGCACTTCAACACCATCGCCAACCGGCCGACACTCGCTGAGGGCCGCGAGGCGGGCGGCTACGACTTCTTCGAGATGGTCCCCGGCGAGATGAACACGGCGATGATCTCGCTCAACCTCACCCACGAGGACGAGAACCTGCGGGAGCTGTTCAACGACCGCGACTTCCGTGTGGCCCTGTCCCACGGCATCAACCGCCAGGACATCATCGACGTCGTCTACCAGGAGCAGGGCGAGCCCTGGCAGGGCGCGCCGCGCGAGGAGAGCCCCTTCTTCAACGAGGAGCTGGCCAGGCAGTACACCGACTACGACGTCGACCTGGCCAACGAGATCCTCGACGAGGCAGGCTATGACGAGCGCTCCGGCGGGATCCGGGTCGGCCCCGGCGGCGAGCCCATCCGGTTCACCCTGTCCGTGCCCACCGACTTCCGCCCCGACATCGTCGACTCGATGGAGATGGTCGTCGGCTTCTGGGCCGACCTGGACATCGACGTGGAGCTCAACACCGAGGACCGCGCCCTGTGGCAGAGCAACCGGGAGAACAACGACCACGACGCCAACGTGTGGTCCGGTGACAACGGCCTCATGGACGCCGTCTACGACCCCCGCTGGTACGCCCCCCTGCACAGCGGCGAGTCCAACTTCGGCATCCCCTGGGCCCAGTGGTACGCCTCCGACGGCGAGGACAACCGCTCGGTCGAGCCGCCCCAGGACGTCAGGGACCACATGGCGATGTACGACGCGATCCAGGGCGAGGCCGACCCCGAACGGCGCCTCGAACTGATGGAGGACTTCCTGGCCGTCTCCCAGGAGCAGTTCTACGCCATGGGCATCAGCCTCACCCCCACGAGCTACGGGATCGTCGCCGACGACTTCCGCAACGTGCCCGACTCGATGCCGTCGTCGGCGGTGTACAACGACCCCGGCCCGACCAACCCCGAGCAGTACTTCATCGAGCCGTGACGCCCCGCACCACCCACCCGAGCCACCAGGACGAAAGGTGAGGCACATGCCCGACGACACCACGGCCATCCCGCGGCCGGCCCCGTCCCCGAACGACGGGGAACCGCCCGTGAGCGGCCTGGGGCTGGTCCACGAGCAGGGCCGCGCGCTGCGGCTGACCCACGACGGCGAGGACCTCGTGCGCTACGTGTACCGGCCCTGGGACGCCCAGGTGGAGTCACCGCGCCCCTACTTCCATCCCATCCGGACCCTCGGCGGGGACACCGTCAGCCTCTACCGCCCCCACGACCATGTGTGGCACAAGGGCATCGCCTGGTCGCTGCCCAACGTGGGCACGGCCAACTTCTGGGGCGGCCCCACCTACCTGCGCGGCCAGGGCTACCAGCAGCTCGACAACGACGGGTCCACCGTCCACCGCGCCTTCGACGGCGTCGAGTCCGCGCCCGACCTGATCTCGGTCGCCGAACGCCTGGCATGGGTCACCCGACAGGGGGACACCTGGTTCACCGAGCGGCGGCGCCTGCGGGTCACCGCGGCGCCCGAGCGCGGCGCGTGGACGCTCGTCTTCGAGACGTCGTTCACCAACCGCACCGGCACCGCGGTGCCGATCGGCAGCCCCACCACCGAGGGACGGCCCAACGCGGGGTACGGGGGCCTGTTCTGGCGCGGCCCGCGTTCCTTCAGCGGCGGCCGGGTCCACGCCGAGGGCTCCGAGGGCGACGACGACATGATGGGCACCCGCTCGCCCTGGATGGGCTTCGTCGGGCGCCACGACGGCACGGACCGCTCCTCCAGCCTGGTGTTCGTCGACGCCCCCGACAACCCGGGCCACCCGGTGCGGTGGTTCGTCCGCAGCGGCATCTTCGCGTGCGTGTGCCCGGCGCCGTTCTTCGACGAGGTGGTCCGGGCCGACCCGGGCGCCACCCTCACCTACCGGTACGCGGTCGTGGTGGCCGACGGCGCTCACGACCAGGACGGCTGCGGCGCCCTCGCCGACCTCGGCCTGGGCGAACTGGGCCGCGCGGCCGACGACCCCGTGCGGGTGGCGGAGTGAGCGCACCACTGGTCCCCGGCTTCCCCGGCGGTACCGCCGTCTCCCGGCTGCGGGTGTACGACTGGCCGGCCGCCGACGGGCGGTCGGGCGGATCCCCCCACCTGCACACCGCCTCCGCGGAGGGCTACGTCGTCCTGAGCGGGTCCGGCTCCCTGGAGACCCTCAGCGGCACCGGGTTCGGGCGCACCGAACTGCGCCCGGGCAGCCTGCTGTGGTTCACGCCCGGGACGGTGCACCGGCTGGTCAACGACGGCGGCGACCTCGAACTCCTGGTGGTGATGCAGAACGCGGGGCTGCCCGAGTCGGGCGACGCCGTGCTCACCTACCCGAGGGAGGTCCTGGCCGACCCCGACGCCTACCGCCGGGCCACCGCGCTCCCGGAGGGTCCCGGACCGGCGGAGGAGGCCGCCCGAGCCCGCCGGGACCTCGCCGTCGAGGGCTATCTGGAGCTGCGCGCACGAGTACGGCGCGAAGGTCCGGCCGCGCTCGGGGAGTTGTACACCTCCGCGGTCGCGCTGGTCCGCGACAAGGCGGCCGGATGGCACCACCACGTGGAACGCGGCGCGGCCCGGCAGGCCGAGGCCACCACGGGGCACCTGGAGGCCCTGGGCCGGGGTGACGGAGGACACCTGGCCGAGTCGGCCGTCTACACCGCGGACGGCGGCTCGCGGGACCGCCACGGCATGTGCGGGCACCTACGGGTCTGGGACCTCGACGGTGCGCGTCCGACGGTCTGACCCCGGTGCGGGGGCTCCGCCCGGAGCCCTCGCACCACACGCCCGGGAGGACCGGACCGCGCAGGTGACCGGAACCGGCCCCGGTCCGCGCGATCGGACCGTCCGGAAACCAGAGGTCCCGGACAAGCAAAAACCCGGTGACGATCGCTTCACGATCATCACCGGGTATCTTGTGGGCGAGGAGGGATTTGAACCCTCACATCCTTTCGGACACACGGACCTGAACCGTGCGCGTCTACCGTTCCGCCACCCGCCCGGGTGAACTGAATCCAGTTGTATGGCCAGGTGATCGGCCCTGGTTTGGGCTGTTCGCCTGGCGACATGGATAAGGCTAGCACGGTCTCAAGGCGGCTCGCACACGCGTTTCGGCCCGCCTCGAACCGGGCTCTCCAGGGGGCTTCCCGGGGGTGCTCCTGAAACCAGGGACACCCTGACCCGGTTACGATCGTCTACACATATGGAGTGGAGTACAAGGGAGGTACCTCGTGGGAGTGCTCCAACGCTTCGAGCGCAGGCTTGAGGGCATGATCGAAGGCACCTTCGCGATGGCCTTCAAGTCCGAGCTCCAACCGGTCGAGGTGGCCAGCGCCGTCCAGCGTGAGATGGACGAACGAGCCGCGATCGTCGCCCAGGGCCGCACGCTCGTCCCGAACGACTTCATCGTCGAGCTCGCGGCCAGTGACAAGGAGCGCCTGGAGGTCTACGCCGACAGCCTCGGCCAGGAGCTGTCC
Organism: Nocardiopsis sp. Huas11; assembly: GCF_003634495.1. Taxonomy (GTDB): domain Bacteria; phylum Actinomycetota; class Actinomycetes; order Streptosporangiales; family Streptosporangiaceae; genus Nocardiopsis. The sequence goes on from NZ_RBKY01000001.1 coordinate 2,379,529, forward strand.
AAACTGGCCCGCGACTACGCGACCGAACAGGGTTACTCCTTCGTCGGTCCGGTCCGCGTGCACTTCAGGTCCGACGAGGGCCTCAAGACCGGGCGCTTTCGCATCCGGTCCGGCGTCGTGCGCGGCACCATGGTCCAGGACGGCGAGGTGCGCCAGCCCGTCGGCGACCCCGGCGCCTCGAGCGGACCACGCCAGGCCGGCCGGCCCCGGCTGCTGATCTCCCCCGGCGGGGCCACCGCCGAGGGCAGCATCGCCAGCCACGGCATGCAGCAGTCCTTCGAGCTGACCACGCCGGTCACCCTCATGGGCCGCGGCACCGACTGCGACCTGCGGCTGGTGGACAACGGTGTCTCGCGACACCACGTGGAGATCCGACTGGACGGCGACGAGGCCATCCTCGTGGACAAGGGGTCCACGAACGGCACCTTCGTCAACGGCCAGCAGGTCAGGCAGGCACGACTCGTCGACGGCACCAGGATCAGCCTCGGCCGTACGACCATGACGTTCCGCCGCGACTAGTGCACACCCGGCATATTTCGCCGATCAGGCCCGACAGGACTGCAACCAACGCCGTCTTGTCGGCGTCTGAACGGTCGATAGTTCCGAGACGGGTGGAATAGGAGTCTGCTGTCGGATATCCGGTCGGGACGGTAGTCTCCGCGAAGACCTGACGATCTGGTACGAGGACCGCGACCCTGGTGGCGCGGCCCCGGCAGACTCGACGACTCACCGACCGAAGGTGGGGCAGACATGGTGGCGGCAGCGACCGCCACCCCGGCCGAAGCACGACAGGGGCTGAAGAGCAGTTCGATGTCCAACTTGACCCTCATACTGATCAAGATCGCGTACCTCGCGGTGCTTTGGCTGTTCGTCCTCATGGCGGTCGGCGTTATCAGCACGGACCTCTTCGGCGCCAAGAAGAAGGCCAAGAAGAAGAAGCCCCGCCAGCGGCCGCGTACCGCCCCACCCAGCAGGGCCGCCTCCTCCGAGCCTCCGAAGCCGCGACCCCAGCGCCAGCGACGCAACGAGCCCTCCGTCCTGGCGGTCACCCAGGGACCGCTCACCGGGGCCACGGTCGACCTCGCCTCCCAACCCATCCTCATCGGGCGCGCGCCCGACTCCACCCTGGTCATCACGGACGACTACGCGTCGGGCCGCCACGCGCGCGTCTACGCCGACAACGGCCGCTGGTTCGTGGAGGACCTCAACTCCACGAACGGCACCTACCTCGGCCAGCAGAAGCTGAACCGCCCCCAGCCCATCACGGTGGGTCAGCCCATCCGTATCGGCAAAACCGTCCTGGAACTGCGCAAATGACAATCGCTCTCCGATACGCGGCGTACTCCGACGTAGGATGCCTCCGCGAAGGCAACGAAGACTCCGGTTACGCCGGCCAGCACCTCCTCGCGGTGGCCGACGGCATGGGCGGTTACGCCGGCGGCGAGGTGGCCAGCTCCATCGCGATCGCCTCGATCAGCCGTCTCGACGCGGAGGACCACCCCGCCGACGAGATGGCCGAGGCCCTCCAGCGCGCCGTCGAGCAGGCCAACGGCTCGCTCTCCAGGCGGATCATGGAGGAGCCCCAGCTGGAGAACATGGGGACCACCCTCACCGCGATGCTCTGGTCCGGTCCCCGGGTCGCGCTGATCCACATCGGCGACTCGCGCGCCTACCTGATGCGCGGATCGCGCTTCGAGCAGATCACCCACGACCACACCCTGGTGCAGACCCTCGTCGACGAGGGCAAGATCACCGAGGAAGAGGTCGCCACCCACCCCCAGCGCTCGCTCATCCTGCGCGCCCTGGACGGCAAGAGCCCGGTCGACCCCGACATCTCCATCAGCGAGGCCAAGGTCGGCGACCGCTACATGCTCTGCTCGGACGGCCTGTCCGGCGTGGTCAGCAAGAAGACCATCCACGAGACCCTGGCCACCGAGACCGACCCGCGGGCCGCGGCCAAGAAGCTCATCGACCTGGCCAACCGCGGCGGCGGGCCCGACAACATCACCGCGGTCGTCGCCGACGTCATCGAGACCGACACCGACCGCGAGGGGCCCACCTCCACCGCGCAGGTGGTGGGCGCCGCCGACCAGCGCGCCGCCACCGTCGAGCCGGAGCCGGACACGCCCGCCAGACGCGCCCAGGAGCTGCGCGTGGGCGGCGACACCGCCGAGATGGACCCCATCCGCGACGACGCGCCCGAGCCGGCCTACGCGGGAGCGCCCTACGACCCCCAGTACGACCCGGCCTACGAGGACTACGAGCCCGCCCCGGCCGCCCGGCGCGGTCCGGAGCCCGAGACGGAGTACCGCACGCGCCGCTGGTGGCCGATGGTGCTGGTCTTCGTCGTCATCGTCGCCGCAGTGGCCGGGGGCGGCTACTACTTCGGCCGCCAGTACGTGGAGAGCCAGTACTACATCGGACCGTCCTCCGACGGCGAGACCGTGAGCGTCTACCAGGGCATCGACACCGACATCGCGGGCATCAGCCTCTCCGAGGAGATCGACCGCACCGACATCCGCCTCGACTCGCTCACCGAGGGCGACCTCTCCGCGGTGGAGAACACCATCCCCGTCGACAGCCCCGCGGCGGCCGACACGCGTATCGAGGACCTGCGTGCGAACCAGCCCGGGGACACCGAGGAATCGGGGTGACCGCATGAGCGCCAACGCCACGGAGGCCCCCGAAGACGTCTCGACCGCGCTGCCGCCGATCAAGCGGCGCAACGCCGAGCTCGTCCTCATCGGCCTCACCGTCCTCATCACGATGGGCGCGATCGCGACCGCGGGCCTCAACCTCAACGGCCAGGTCCCCGGCGCCATGTGGGGCTACGGCCTCACCTTCGCCGTGCTGTCCCTGGCCACCCACCTCGCCCTGCGGTTCATCGCGCCCTACGCCGACCCGCTGATCCTGCCCTGCGCCCTGTTCCTCAACGGCATCGGCGTGGCGATGATCTGGCGGCTCGACGCCGCCGACTCCGGCAACGTCGAGCACGCCGGCGTCGGCATGCAGCTCATCTGGAGCGCGATCGGCATGGCGATGTGCATCGCCCTGCTGTTCTTCCTGCGCGAGCCGCGCGTCCTGCAGCGCTACACCTACATCAGCGCACTGGTCGCGATCGTGCTCATCGCCCTGCCGATGATCCCGGGCCTGGGCATCAGCGTCTACGGCGCCCGCCGCTGGATCGGCTTCGGCCCCTTCTCGGTGCAGCCGTCGGAGTTCGCCAAGATCGCCCTGGTCGTCTTCCTGTCGTCGTACCTGGTGACCAAGCGCCAGGTGCTGTCGCTGGCGGGCAAGCAGATCAAGATCGGCCGCTTCAAGCTCCTGGACCTGCCGCGCGCCCGTGACTTCATGCCGATGGTGGTCGGCTGGGTCGTGGCGATCGGGCTGCTGGTCATCACCAAGGACCTCGGTACCTCGCTCCTGCTCTTCGGCACCTTCCTGGGCATGCTCTACGTGGCGACCCAGAAGTCGTCGTGGGTGACGATCGGACTCACGGTCTTCATCGGCGCCGCGGCGCTGGCCATGCAGCTCTTCTGGCACTTCCGGCAACGCGTGGACATCTGGTTCAACGCCTACGACGCCGAGGTCTACGACCGCGTCGGCGGCAGCGCCCAGCTCGTCCAGGGGCAGATCGGCATGGCCTACGGCGCCCTGTTCGGCACCGGCATCGGCGGCGGCCAGGCGCACCACATCTTCGCGGCCGACAGCGACTTCATCCTCGCCTCGCTGGCCGAGGAACTCGGCCTGACCGGCCTCCTGGCCGTGCTGATCGTGTTCTTCATCCTCATCGAGCGCGGCATGCGGATCGCCCTGGCCTCCCGCGAGCTCTTCGTCAAGATGCTGGCGAGCGGGCTGTCCTTCGTCATGTGCTTCCAGATCTTCGTGGTCCTGGGCGGCCTGACGCGCATCATCCCCCTGACCGGTATGACGACACCCTTCCTCGCCGCGGGCGGTTCCGCGCTGATGGCGAGCTGGCTGATGATCGGACTGCTGCTGCGCATGAGCGACAACGCCCGGCGCCCGGCCCCGCAGGCGATCCAGGACGAGGGGGCCACCCAGGTGATCCGACGATGAACACACCGATCCGACGCCTGAGCGTCTTCTCCATGATCCTGTTCGGCGCCATGATGCTGAACCTGACCTGGATCCAGGGGTTCCAGGCCGAGGCGATCCGCGACGACCCGCTGAACCGCCGCCAGTTCAGCGAACGGCTCAGCGAGCAGCGCGGACCCATCGAGATCGCGGGCGAGAGCGTCGCCTACTCCGAGGACATCTCCGACGAGGACGACGGCCAGCCGGTGTTCCAGCGCCGCTACGAGGGCGGCGGGCTGTACGCCCCGGTCGTGGGCTCCTTCCGCAGCTACGGCGCGTCCGGCATCGAGTCCACCGAGAACGCCCTGCTGGACGGCAGCGACGACCGGCTGGCCGTGCGCAACTTCCGCGACATCATCACCGGCCGCGAGCCCGAGGGCGCCCGCGTGCAGCTGACGATCGACCCGGAAGTGCAACAGGCCGGCTACAACGGCTTCGAGAACCTGGGGATGAACGGCGCGGCGGTCGCGATCCAACCCGACACCGGCGCCATCCTCGGATCGGTCTCCTACCCGTCCTACGACGCCAACGACGTCGTGAGCATCTCCGACCCGCAGGACGCCATCGACAACTTCACCGCGATGGAGCTGGAAGAGGACCAGCCGCTGCTCAACCGCGCCTTCAAGGAGCGCTACGCTCCGGGTTCGACGTTCAAGGTCGTGACCGCGGCGGCCGCGATCGAAACGCTCGACGCCACCCCGGACAGCACGCAGGAGGCGCCCGACCAGCTGGAACTGGGCCACAACCTGCCCAACGCCATGGGCAGCTGCAACGGTGGCGACGACGACACCCTGGCGCACTCCATCCAGATCTCCTGCAACACCTCCTTCGCCAACTGGGCGATCGACGTCGGCGGCCAGGCCCTGACGGACCAGGCCACCGCCTTCGGGTTCAACCAGGAGCCGCTGGAGGTCCCGCTGGAGGTCGAGCCGAGCAACGCCCCCGTCGAGGACGACCGCAACATCCTCGGCCGCGCGGGCATCGGCCAGTCCAACGTGGAGGCCACGCCGCTGCAGATGGCGATGGTCGCGTCCGGGATCGCCAACAGGGGCGAGGTCATGCGCCCCTACCTCGTGGACACCGTGCGCGACGCGGACATGTCCGTGGTCACGCAGACCAGCCCGGAGAGCTACAGCCAGGCCGTCGAGCCCAGCACGGCGGACATGCTCACCGACATGATGGTGCTGGTCACCACCCCGCCCGAGGGCTCCGGCCTCAACGGTGCCATCGACGGCGTGGAGGTGGCGGGCAAGACCGGCACCGCCGAGAACGGCACCGACCGGACCCACAACTGGTTCATCGGCTTCGCCCCCGCTGACGACCCCGAGATCGCCGTGGCGGTCGTGATCGAGTTCGGTGGCGGCAGCGGTGGCGAGCTGGCCGCGCCGATCGCGCGTCAGATGATGGAGGCAGTGGTTCTGTAGTGAGCGCCGACGAACCGACCCCCCGGAACGGTCCCGATGAACTCATCGGGACCGTTCTGAGCGATCGCTACCGCCTGGAGGAGCAGATCGGCTCCGGCGGCATGGGCACGGTGTGGAAGGCCACCGACACCCTGCTCAACCGCCCCGTGGCGGTCAAACTGCTGCACCTGTCCCAGATGGCGGAGCCCACCGCGCGACAGCGGTTCCGTACCGAGGGCCGGATCACGGCAGGCCTCTCCCACCCCGGCATCGCCCAGGTCTACGACTACGGCGAGGAGGACGGCCGGGCGTTCCTGATCATGGAACTGGTCGTGGGCGAACCGCTCTCGCAGGTCCTGCGCGACCACGGCCGGCTCACCCCCGACCAGACGCTGGACTTCCTGTGCCAGGCCGCCCAGGCGCTCGCGGCGGCGCACGCCCGCGGCGTGGTGCACCGCGACATCAAGCCCGGCAACCTCCTGGTGACGGGCGACGGACAGCTCAAGCTGACCGACTTCGGCATCGCCAGGGGCGACATGTCGGTCACCCTCACCCAGACCGGCATGGTCATGGGCACCGCGCAGTACATCTCGCCCGAGCAGGCCCTCGGGCGGCCCGCGAGCAGTGCCTCGGACCTGTACGCGCTCGGTGTGGTGGCCTACGAGTGCCTGGCCGGCACCCCGCCGTTCACCGGGGACAGCCCCGTCGCCCTGGCGCTCGCGCACACCCGCGACGAACCGCCGGAACTGCCCGACCACGTGCCCGCGGAGGTCGACGACCTCGTGGCCGCCCTCCTGGTGAAGGATCCGCAGGAGCGGCCCTCGTCCGCGAGCGAGGTCGCGCACATGGCCGCCGTGATCCGGTCCGACGCCGGCACCGGCCCGCCCACGCCGTCCGCGGGGTTCTCCCCGATGGCCGCGACCGCCGTGGTGAGCGCCGTGCCCGGTCCCTCCACGGGGGCGACGCCGCGTCGAACCGCCGGTCAGCCGGCCGTATCCCCAGGCCGGGCGGACGACTCCGCTAGGCTGGGCCCGACGTCCGGTCGGCGCGTCGGGCTGCCCGTCCTCGTCGCCGCGGTCGCCGCGACGGTCGTCATCGCCGGCGCGGTGCTCGCCGGGTTCATGTGGGATCGCAACACGGACGCCGACACGGCTCGCGACACCGTCGACACCCCGGCGACGGAGGAGTCGACGCCGTCCGACACCCCCAGCGAGGAGGTGGAGGACACGAACGACGGCTACGTGGAGCCCGAGTACGACCACACACCCAACTGGAACGACCAGCCGGCGGAGACCGTGGTGCCCGAGTCTCCCGAGCCGAGCGATCCGAGCACGGATTCCCCCGAACCCGACGGTGAAGACGGCACCGGCGACGGCGACGACGGCACGACCACGCCGGACCCGCCTGGCGACGGTGAGGACGACGGGGACGACGGGGATGGCGGGGACCCGCCGATTCCTGACCCGGGCGGCAATGGCGGCGGCGGGGAAGGCAGCGGATAGACCGGATAGTGACGAGGCCGTGAGCGCGCGCCGCTCAAGGTAGGGGGCCGCTCTCGAGCGGCCTCCGGAAGACACGAGGATCAGTACACGACATGTCCCAGCCCCGGCTCCTCGGCGGCCGCTACGAACTCGACACGGTGATCGGGCGCGGCGGCATGGCTGAGGTTTTCCGCGCCCGCGACCTGCGACTCGACCGTCTCGTCGCGATCAAGACCCTCAGGCACGACCTGGCCAGGGACCACGTGTTCCAGGCCCGGTTCCGTCGGGAGGCCCAGTCAGCGGCGTCCCTGAACCACCCCGCGATCATCGCCGTCTACGACACCGGCGAGGACACGGTCGACGGGGTGTCCATCCCCTACATCGTCATGGAGTACGTCGAGGGGCGGACGCTCAAGGAGCTCCTGGACGACGACCGCCGCCTGGTGCCCGAGCGCTCGGCGGAACTGGTCGACGGCATCCTCAACGCGCTGGAGTACAGCCACGACAACGGGATCGTCCACCGCGACATCAAGCCCGCGAACGTGATGCTGACCCGCAACGCCGAAGTGAAGGTCATGGACTTCGGCATCGCCCGTTCCATGGGCGACGACCAGGCGACGATGACGCAGGCGTCGCAGGTCATCGGCACCGCGCAGTACCTGTCTCCGGAGCAGGCGCGCGGAGAGCGGGTGGACCCGCGCAGTGACATCTACTCCACGGGCTGCGTGCTCTACGAGCTGCTGACCAGCCAGCCGCCCTTCACCGGCGACTCCCCCGTCTCGATCGCCTACCAGCACGTGCGGGAGGAGCCGGTCCCGCCCACCGAGGTGGACCCGCAGGTCCCCGACTGGCTGGAGGACATCACCCTGCGGGCCCTGACCAAGGACCGCGAGGAGCGCTACCAGAACGCCGCGGAGATGCGCGCCGACATCCAGCGCGGCCTGGCGGGGATGCCCACCCAGGCGGGCACCATGGCCATGGCCGCGGCGGGCGCGACGACCACGCTGCCGCCCGCGGACGGATATGACGACTACGACGACGGTTACGACGACTACGACGACGACCGCAAGAAGGGCGGCGCGGGCAAGGCCGCGCTGTGGATCCTGCTCGCCGTCGGTGTGATCGCGTCACTGTTCCTGGCGTACTTCCTGATCACCAACGGCCTGTCCGACGAGCCGGAGCAGCAGGCGGTCCCCGACGTCACCGGCAGCACCGAGGAGGAGGCCCGCTCCACTCTGGAGGAGGCGGGCTTCACCAACATCACCCCGCAGACCCGCGAGAGCGACGAGCAACCGGGGACGGTCGTGGAGACCGACCCCGAGTCGGGCACCGAGGTGCCGCTGGACGAGGACATCGTCCTGTACGTCTCCAGCGGCCCGGGGGCGATCGAGATCCCCGACGTGGCCGGGCAGAGCCAGGCCGACGCGATCGCGACGTTGAACGGGGAGGGCTTCGAGAACGTCACCACGGAGGAACGGCCGAGCAACGACGTCGACCAGGGCACCGCGATCGGTACGGAGCCGGGTGCGGGCGGTTCGGCCGCCCCGGACGCCGAGATCACCGTGCTCGTCTCCTCCGGACCGGAGCAGGTGCAGATCCCCGACCTGCTCGGGATGACGCGTGAGGACGCGGAGTCGGCCCTGTCCCAGGAGGGGCTGAACGCCGCCTTCCAGGAGCAGGAGGACGCGACCGCGGCGGCGGGGACGGTCATCTCCCAGGCGCCCGCGGCCGGCCAGTCGGTCAACGCCGGAACCACCGTGACGATCACGCTCGCCACGGAGCCCGCGCAGCCCGACCCGCCGACGGACGACGAGGAGCCGACCGACCCCGATCCGCCGACCGACGAGGAGACCCCGCCCGGGGACGGCGAGGACGACGACGGGGGCCTCTTCCCGCCGGGCGGGTGACCTCGCGGCGGTGAACCAGCGCGGGCCGCTCTCCCTTCGGGGAGGGCGGCCCGCGGCGTCCCGCCGGTGACGGCCGCGCCCCCCGGGGCGTAGACTGTGGAATCGTTCCGTACCGCCCCACCTCTCTGGAGCAGCGACCGTGCCCAAGTCCCGCAGCGATCGCAAGAAGAAGGCTGTCTACACGCCGCCTCCTTCCAAAGAGAAGCCCCAGGTAAGCCCGCGCTGGCTCGTGCCGACGATGCTGGGCTTCTTCATCCTGGGCATCCTCTGGATCGCGGTCTACTACATCGCGGGGCAGTACGTCCCGTACATGCAGGACTGGCACAACTGGAACCTGCTGATCGGTTTCAGCGGCATCATCGTCGCCGTCGTGCTGTCCACGCGCTGGCACTGAGCCACGTCAGGCGCGCACCGACCGGGACGGCCGCTGGACGGCCTCCCAGGGCGGTCCCGTCCGCCTGGAGCGGACGGCTTCGTTCGGCGTGCCCGGAACCGGAACGGCCCGGCCCTGACGTGTTGCCCCCCGAACGCTCCCGCCCCTGAGCCGACGAACGTCCCGGTGGTCCACCGAGCCGGGTTCGCGGCGCTGCCCGTGGCGGCCCCGGACCCATCGACCGTCCCCCACGCCCGGCGGGGCCGCACACCGACCTCAGGCGCCGCTCCGCGCCCCCGCGACGACGGGCCCGGACCCGACCTCGGGGGAGACCCCCGCGACCGCGTCCGAGCCCGTAGAGCGCCGGCGGAACCGCGTCAGACGAAGACCAGGCTCGGCGCCACGAAGAACACCAGGGCCAGGATCAGTGCGGCGTAGGCCGCCGCGAGGAGCGCGTGCACCAGCGTGCGGCGCGACGCCTGGGCAGCCGAGCCCGCCGCGTAGGCGAAGACCGCGCCGAGGACCAGTCCGGCGATGAGTCCGCCGATGTGCGCGGTCCAGGAGATCCGCGGCACCAGGAAGGTCAGCACGAGGTTGACCACCAGCAGGATCCCGACGGCCCGCAGGTCGAGGTTGAGCCGGCGGCCGAGGACGAACACCGCCCCGAACAGGGCGAAGACCGCACCGGACGCACCGATCGACACCTGGTTGAGCGGCACGGACAACTGTGCCACCACCGGTTCGGGCAGCCCGCCCACGGGCGACAGCTCCAGCCCGTACGAGGCGACGATCAGCGTGAGCGCCGACCCGGACAGGGCGCCGAGCAGCCACAGGGCCACGAAGCGGCCATGGCCCAGCCACCGCTCCAGCTGGGTGCCGAGCAGGTACGTCGCGTACCCGTTGAACAACAGGTGGAAGATCCCGCCGTGCAGGAACGCGGCGGTGATCAGCCGGTACCACTCTCCGCTCAGCACCCCGATGTCCTGGCCGGCCGCCGGGTCGTAGGCGTATCCCAGCATGCCGAACAGGCGCACCAGGGGCGACGCCGAGGCGGCCCCCACCGGATCCGCCGTCCCCATCTGGACCAGGTACCCCACGGCCATCAGCGCCAGGACGGTCCACGTCACGTACGGCCGGGTGACCGTCCGGCCGCCGAAGGTGGTCCGGGTCGCCCGCGTTCCGCGTCTCCCCTGCGCGACGCAGGCCGGGCACTGGAACCCCACGGACGCCTCGACCATGCAGTCCGGGCAGATCGGCCGTTCGCACCTGGTGCAGCTCACTCCGGTCTCCCGGTCGGAGTGGCGGTAACAGGTCCGAGGGGCCGTCGGCCCCGGCTCGGACGCCGACCCGGACGGTGGTGGGGGTGCGGTCATGGGTGGGTTGCGCCTCCTGGTGCTCGGTCCGCCGCTCCCCTAGCGGGAGATCTCGATGCTGTTGATGACCACGTCCTCGCGGGGACGGTCCTGGGCGTCCGTGGCGGTCGTGGCGATCTCGCCCACGACGTCCTGGCCCTCGACGACCTCACCGAAGATCGTGTGGCGGCCGTCGAGCCAGTAGGGCTTGTCGACCGTGATGAAGAACTGCGACCCGTTGGTGCCGGGGCCCGCGTTGGCCATGGCCAGCAGGAACGGGCGGTCGAAGCGCAGCTTCGGGTGGATCTCGTCACCGAAGGTGTAGCCGGGGCCGCCACGGCCGGTGCCGAGGGGGTCGCCGCCCTGGACCATGAAGCCGTCGATCACGCGGTGGAAGATCGTGCCCTCGTACAGGCTGCTGTTGGACGGCTTGCCCGTGGTGGGGTCCATCCACTGCTTCGAACCGTCCGCCAGCCCGATGAAGTTGGCGACCGTCTCAGGTGCCTCCTCCTCGAACAGCTTGACGACGATGGTTCCCTTGTTGGTGTTCAGCCGCGCGGTGGGCTGACCCTTGGAGTCGGACACCAATGTGCCTTTCGATCGACTTCGCTTACGTGCTCACGTTACCCGTCTGGCCATCGCGGTTAGTCGGAACGGTGCGGGTTGTGGACGAAGCGGTCCGCCCCGCGGCGCACGGCGGGTCGGCGGCGCGTCCGCCGGGACCGCGTCGCGTCGCGGGGAGTGTAGGGACGCGTGGTGCGCATGGTGTCCATGCGACGCACGTGGACGCATCGAAAGGGCCACAGCCGGTGTCGAAACTCCAAACCCCGTCGGAGAGGACGTAAGTTGAGATAACACCCGGATAACGGGGTAAGGACGACTGCAGGCCGCGCCGTGTGGCCGCTACAGGTCGGCCACCGGGTGGCGAAAGCAGGATCCAGTGAACGATCGAAGGAGCTGACGACGTGCCTATCACTGCCAAGCGTCGCAAGGCACGCAAGGAGGCGGAGGCGACTCTCGCCCGCCTGCAGGACCTGGCCAACGAACAGGCCAAGCGGTTCGGCCCGTACGCCGACCAGGCACGGGACCAGGCCGCCCTCAAGCTCCTGCAGGCGCGCGGTTGGACCGCGCCCCGGCTCGAGACCGCCGCACTGCGTGTGGAGGACACCGTCGCGCCCCGCGTGTCCGGGCTGCTCAGCTCGGCCGCGCAGCGCGTCGACCCCGCGCCGGCCCGTCGCGGACTGCGCGGCGCCCGTCGTGGGAGCCGCCGCATCCCCCGTTCCCTGATCATCGGGGGTGCCGCACTGGTCGGCGGGGTGATCGTGTACTCGCTCGTCCGACTGCGCCAGGCCTCCCAGGACGCCGAGTGGGAGGAGCACCTGGACCAGGCCCGCGAGCAGGTGCGGGAGACCCGCGAGAACATCGAGGACAAGGCCTCCGAGACCGCCGACAAGGCCTCCGAGGCCACGAAGGCGACCAAGGACAAGGCCAAGGAGAAGGTCCGCACCGCGGTGGGCGAGGACCGCGCCCAGAAGAACGGGCGTGCCGACCGCTGACCCCGACACGGGAACGGCCCGGGACCGAACGGCGCGATGGCCGATGGTCCCGGGCCGTTCCGTCTCCCGGTCCGGGGGTCAGTCGTCCTTGACCACCCGGAAGAGCATGGGATAGCGCCAGTTGTGCCCGAGCAGGCTCGCGATGGTCGCGGCCGCGGGCAGGACCATCCACCCCACCAGGACGTAGAGCAGGACGGCGATCGGCAGCACCAGCCAGGCCAGGAGCACGCTCACGATCCCGCCGATGATGCAGAAGAGCTGGAAGTTCAGCGACTCCAGGGCCTGCCGGCGCAGGTACGGGGACGTGCGGTCGCTGACCAGGAAGATCAGCAGCGGCACGAGGACGGGGAAGAAGTAGTTGCCCGCGTGGCCGACGCCGGCGAGCACCCGCTCCGTGGACGTGCTCTCCAGGGGTTCCTTGGGCCCGGGCTTGTCCTTGGCGGCGGCCGCCGCCTCGGGCCCGCCGGACGCGCCCATCGGCGCGACGCCCAGGTCCGCCGTGAGCGGCTCCAGTTCGGCGCCGAGCTTGGCGCGCATCGCGGTGTCCAGGCGTTCCTCGAACTCGTCCTCGTCGAGTTGCCCCTGGCTGTACGCCTCGCGGAGGACTTCCGCGACGGCGTCGCGGTCCGCGTGGGTGAGCCGGAGATGGGGCTGGATACCGGGCCGGGTCTCTTTTCGCCTCACCGGATACTGAGCGTCCACTACAGCCACTCCCACTCCCAACGCCGAAGGAAGCACGGTCGACGGTCGAAACCGTCCAGGACGACCGTGCTCCCCTCCATGATGCGTCATGGGCTCGACCATGGGTATCGGGGCTGTCCCTGATCCTCCCCTGAGGTCGTCTGCGACCTTCGTCGCAGACGAGGACCGACTCACGTCGGTCAGCCCCGTCCCGCCGTGTCGGCGGCCGCTCCCCTCCGTCGGCCCGTCCGACCCGGTGGTCGCTCCCGCACGGGCCTCCCCAGCTCCGTGCGGCGTTCGCCCGAGAGGGTCCGGCTACCGCTGCGCGGCGGCCGGCACACCGGCGGCCCTGACGGCCTCCTGGTCGGTGCGCTTGCGCTCGTAGTTGCGCTCCGCACTGGTGAGCAGTTCGTACCAGTTGGAGACGTCCTTGCGCCGGCGCAGCAGCGCCCGGCGTTCCCGTTCGGTCATTCCTCCCCAGACACCGAACTCGATTCGGCTGTCCAGCGCTTCGGCCAGACACTGCGTTCGGACGGGGCACCCGCGGCAGATCAGCTTGGCCCTGTTCTGGGCCGCTCCCTGAACGAACAGTGCGTCAGGGTCGATCTCCCGGCATTTGGCGCGCGCCGCCATCTTCTCGTTCCACATGTTGCCCCACTCCCAAGATCAGCATGTGTGGTGATCGGTCTCCGCCGACCGAACCGACTGCCACGACCGTCGGCGGAGGAGGAGAAGCGAACCGAAACGAGGCCGGTGAGCGAGTGCGGGCGGGGGCCGCCCGGTTCGCCTTGGGGGTCGATCGTTTCGGCGTGCTGTCTTCCTCGTTGTCGCTGGTGTCGAAACTACGGATCGCCCCAGTTCACCAACAGACCCCAAGAGGCCTATTTCTCATATGGCCCACTAGGACCATTGCACTTAGGGGGAGTGTCATCATACACACACAGAGAGTCACCGCATGGCCCAGAATCGCCCGCGAGCAACCAGTATGCAAGGTCGCACCCCAACCTTTCCGCGGCATGGGCATTGACCTGCAATGATGTAACATCCGATGATCGATTGGCCCAATCTATTCACGGTTCTCTAGTCAGACTCTCCGTGACCAGACCCACCCGAACGGACTATACGGACCACCCGGTCGGACCCGCACCCGAACCACTCCAGCCACTCAATAACCAACCCAGGGAGACGAACTCTGGCCTACTGAATAGTAACCCAGAATATTTCGCACGCTCGCGCACCATGAGTGCCATTCTTATGGCCATATGCCCCGTTTTCCCTCTTTCGCGACACACACTTCGGCGGTGCGCCTCCCTCGGCCGGGCCACGGCCGTTTCCGGCGCCGGGGGACGGGATCGGCGGTCCGGCTCTGGCCGGCGCCCAGAGGACCGAGAGAGCCCGCGCGCGGGGCACCGGACAGGACGCGTCAGGACAGGACCACGCGCCACAGGGCCACAGGGCCACAGGGCCACAGGGCCACAGGGCCACAGAGCGATGGTGCGGGTGCGGTCCGGCCCCTCAGCGCACCGGCACGACGCCTCTCGGGGCGCCTGAGCACCCTGTGGCGCGTGGGGCCGTGGACGGGGCCCCGACGGCGGGCATCAGACATGGCGACGGCCACCCGGCTCTCATGGCCGGGTGGCCGTCGTCATGTCTGTGAACCGCGTGAACGCGAGTGGAGCCAAGGGGAGTCGAACCCCTGACCTCCGGTATGCAAAACCGGCGCTCTGCCAGCTGAGCTATGGCCCCCGGACCGGGCGATCGCCCTGGTCGCTAGGAGGAGCATACCTTCCTCACGAGGCTGCCCCGATCACTCGGGCGAGGCCACGCTCCAGGAACCAGGAACAGCACAAAGCCGTGGGTCGCACCTCGGGTTCATCGGCCCACCCACGTCTTCGTGTCCCGCACGGGCGGACCCAGGGCCCTCCCGGAGGAAACGGACCGGCCACCTGACGGCGGCCAGGCGTGCGTCGATCAGCTCTCGCTGACCGCCGTCGCCTCGGTCCACAGGTCGAGCTCGGCGCGGTCGGCCTGGATCTTGCGGTAGACGGCGAAAGCCCCGAGGGCCACCAGCGCCAGGATGATGATCTTCTTCACTGCCTGGACCCTTTCGTTGGTACTGACACGGCCCCCGACCGGGGGTCCGTAGAGAACTTTATGAGGTTGTCACCTAGCACACTAGCAAGCATTCTCGGGGGCTCCCCGCCACCGTGGACCGATTCACACCAACTTCCGCCGGGCCCGGTCAGGTCAGCAGGGCCATGCGGCGGAGAATGCCCGCGCTGGCCTGCGGCGACGCCGCGACACGGGCGAGTCCGTCCCACACCCGCCGACACTCGCGAACCGCTTCCTCCGACTCGACGATGGCCCCGCCCTGGGTCGCGTCGACGTAGGCCAGGGCGGCCTCGTCCTCGTCGAACTCCAGGACGGAGAACGGACCCGCGGCACCCGGATGCGGGCCGGCCGAGGTCGGCAGCAGCTGGATGGTGACGTGGTCGCTCCCGGCGGCCAGTTCCACCAACCGGGTGGTCTGCGCCCGCAGGAGGTCGAGGTCGGAGGAGACCCGCTGGAGGGCGTCCTCCTCCACGATGGCGTGGTAGCGCGCCAGCCCGCCCTGGTCGAAGATCTCCTGGCGCTTCAGCTGGGCCGCCACCATGCGCTCGACACCGCGCTCGTCGTGCCCCAGGGCCCCGGCGACCACGGCCGTGTAGTCGGGCACCTGGAGGAGGTCGGGCACGAGGAGGCCCGCGTAGCACTGGACCGCCACCGCGCCCGCCTCGTTGCCGACGTAGGCCGAGGAGAGCACGTCCTCGTACTCCGTCCACCACGGGCGCAGCCTGGACTCGCGGACGAGCGTCAGGATCGCCTCACGCTGCCCTCCGGTCACTCCGTACAGACGCAGGAGCGCCGAGATCTCCATGACCGACGGCCACTTGCGGATCCCGGTCTCGATGTGGCCCAGCTTGGCGGGCGACCACTCCAGCTCGTCGGCGACGTCGCTGAGGGTCATGCCGGCCTGCATACGGCGACGGCGGAGTTCGGCGGAGAGTCGGCGACGACGAACCGTGGGGCTGGCCATAACGCGGATCCAATGACACGGAGTGAGGTGGTAGACCTCCAGCGAAACATGGCGCCTAGCATCTAGCAATGCGTTTCTAGAAGACAGCGGTGGATTCGATGCATTAAGGCGCCTGAACTCCGGCCTGATCGGACGCCAAAACCCCGGGCCGTCACGAAGCGTCGCGATGAGTTCCGGGCCGAAGTCACATCAACCCCATCCGAAGAACCGACTTAACAGTCGCCACATCGATCACTCAAGCCACTAGAGTCACCCAGCCGGACCGCCCACGTGCGGACGCCCGTGGGGCTCACGGAGCCGACGGGGATGTTTGTCCAGTTCTGTCGGCTACGTCTCAACCCGATGCCTGAGGGAAGAAACCGCGTACGATGCTTGAGGTGCCCGCCCCGGCGGGCGTACCCGCACACGCAGAGGAAACCCATGAGCCACCCCATAGACGACACCGAGCAGCTGATCGCGAACGCGGAGGCCCAGATGCCTCCGAGCACCCGGTCCCGGCTCATCGCGAAACTCCGCATGGGGAGGCACATCGACGACGCCGCAGCCGAACTGGACATCAGGCCCAAGCAGGTCTTCTCCACGGCGCGGATCCTCACCCCCTTCGGCGACCAGCTCGACGCCACCCTCACCGAGCAGCGCGACCCCGCGCTGCCGCACGGCACCGTGACGGGATACAACAAGCGCTGCCGCTGCCCCGAGTGCCGCAGCGCCCTCCAGCAGCGCGTCTGACGGCCACGACCGCGAGCGGCGTCCGCGCGGGGCCCGCCGCCTCCACAGAGGCCGCTGAGGGCCGCTCATCGGCCGCCGCCATCGCTCCGCACGGGCGGCGTAGGGGAGGCCGCACCGGACACCGACCGCCACAGGACCCGCGGGCGGCGGGCTCCCGTCCGGGCCGGCGACGGTCCGGAGCAGCCATTCCCCTCTCCCGTCCGTCCTTCCGACAACCTGCCATCACGAGCGGTTAACCCAGACTTCTCACACCAATTCGGCCACCAGAGGCTTATTGGTCGCCAGTCTGGGGAGACCGCAGAACATGAGCGAGCATGTTGACTGGTCCAGCATGAGCGAAGAGGACTTCGTGGCGCTGCTGCGGCAGCTGATCGAATCCCCGGAAGCCGACGAAGACTGAATAGCGGCCCCGAATTCACCGGCGCCTCGACACCACCGCGTCTTCGGCCCCTCTGGGGTCCCGATCCCAGGCCCGCGCCCGGTCACCGGTGAAGAAGGAGACCTCTCCCGACACCCGAACGCGCACCAGCGCGCCCACCTCCGGTGCCGGGCGGCGGTGGGACCGTGCCCTGACCCTGGTCCCGCAGTCATCCACCACCAGGTGGACGACGGTGTCGTGTCCCGCGAAGGTCACCTCGGCCACCCGGGCGAGGACCCCGTCCTCCCGCGCGCCCGGCGCGAACGCGCGGGACGTCGCGGTGTGCTCCGCGAACTCGACCCGCTCGGGCCGTAGCACCACGGTGCCCGGCCCCTCGTTCCCCGGGGCGGACCACTCCCCATCGTGCGCCAGCGTGCCCAGCGCGCACTGGACGCGGCCCGCGCGCAACTCTCCCGGGAGTACCACGGTCTCCCCCAGGTAGCCGGCGAGCCCGGCGTCACGGGGGTACTCGTAGACGTGCCGCGGCGTGCCTTGCTGCACGATCTCCCCGTCCCGCATCAGCGCCACGTGGTCGGCCGTGGACAGCGCCTCGCCGGGATCATGGGTGACCAGGAGTCCGGTCACCCCCGCCGTCCGGAGGACGTCTCGAACCTCGGCCCTCAGGTCGGCGCGCAGCGTCGGATCCAGAGCGTTGAAGGGCTCGTCGAGCAGGATCAGCTCCGGTTCGGGCGCCAGCGCCCGGGCGAGCGCGACCCTCTGCTGCTGCCCGCCAGAGAGCTCGTGCGGCATCCGCCGCCCATAGCCCGACAGGCCGACCAGCTCCAGGACCTCGGCCGTCCTGGCCCCGCGGGTGCTCCTGGCGCCCGTCCGCTCGCGCCACCGCCGCCCGAGCCCGAAGGCGACGTTGCGCGCCACCGACAGGTGGGGAAACAGAGCGCCCTCCTGGGGCACGATCCCGATCCCGCGCCGCTCCGGCCGGACGTGCACGCCGTTCCCGTCGGCCAGGCGCCGACCGCCGACCGCGATCGTGCCGCCGTCGGGGCGCTCGAACCCGGCTACGAGTCGGAGCAGCGTCGTCTTACCGCACCCGGACGGACCGAGCAGGGCGCCGAACGAGGAGTCGGACACCTCCAGGTCGACGCCGCGCAGGACACTCGTGGTTCCGAAGCGCTTGCGCACACCTTCGACGACGAGGGCGCTCATGGCTCATCCCTTCTCTCCCCAGCCCACCGGCCGAGGACGAACGCGGGTACGGACGCCAGGACGATGAGCATCATGGCGTAGGGCGCGGCCGCGGCGAAGCGGCCCACGTTGGTGGCCGACCAGAGGCGCATGGCGATGGTCTCGGTCCCGGTGGGGTGCAGCATCAGGGTCACCGGCAGCTCCTTCATGCACGCCAGGAAGACCAGGGTGGCGCCGGCCGCGAGGCCGGGGAAGGCCAGCGGCAGTGTGACCCGGCCGAACACCTGGGGTGCGCCGTGCCCCAGGCTCCGGCCGACCTCCTCCAGCGCGGGCGCGGACTGGGCGACGGCGCTGCGCACCGAGCCGACCGCGGCCGGCAGGAAGAGCAGGGCGTAGGCGAGGACGAGCAGAGGCGCCTGCTGGTAGAGCGGATGCGCGTAGGTGACGGCGAAGTACACCAGCGCGACGGCCACCACGACGCCCGGCATCGAGTAGCCCGTCCAGGTGGCCCCCTCCAGCAGGCGGGGGACCCGGCCGCGGTGGCGGGCGGCGAGGATGCCCACAGGCAGGGCGAGGACCAGTGTGACCACCGCGGCGAGTGCGGACAGCCCCAGCGTGGTGAGCGCGGTCTCGGCCATCCGCTGCGGATCGAGTCCGGCCGAGGAGCCGCGCACGATCCAGTACGCGAGCATCGCGACGGGGAACACCAGCGCCGCCGCGGCCACCGCGACGAACGGCAGCACCAGGAGCGCGCCGACCACGCCCCGAACCAGGGCGGCGACCGCCGGAGGGCGGTTCCCGGCCAGGTGTCCCGCCGGGTCGAGTGGAGGCCGTCGCCTGGTGCTCCCGGACCCCAGGCGGCTGAACCGCGCCCTGCCCCGCGCACGGGCCTCACCCCACAGCACCAGCAGAGTGACGGCGACGAGGACGAGACTGAGGGAGGCGGCACTCGCCAGATCGAAGCGGTTGCGGAAGTCGTTGTAGATCACCCGGGTGAAGGTGTCGTAGCGCATGGTCGCCACGGACCCGAAGTCCGACAGCACGTAGAGCGCGACCAGCAATGCGCCGGCGGTGGCCGAGGGCTGGACGTGGCGGAGCGTCACGCGAAGGAGGACGTGGACCGGCCCGCTGCCGAGCGAGCGGGCGATCTCCTCCTGGTCCCGGTCGGACCGGCCCAGCGCGGCCGCCACCGGCAGGAACACGTAGGGGTAGCAGCACAGGGTGAGGACGATGGCCGAACCGGCGAAACCGCGGAACTGGGGGAGTGCCTCCATCCACACCATGGCGGCGACGTAGCTGGGAATAGCGAGGGGGAGCGTGGCGACCAGCCCCCACACGCGCCCGCCGGGCAGCCGGACCCGCGTGACGAGCAGGGCCAGGGCCGTTCCGACGACCAGGCTGGCGAGGGTGACGGTCGCGGTGAGCCCCAGGCTGTTGCCGAGGAGCTGCAGGGTGCGTGCGCGCAGGAGGTTCTCGGCGAGGGCCGCGGGCCCCGCGGACAGGGCCTGGAACACCACGTAGCCCAGGGGGAGGACCGCCAGCGCTCCGGTGGCGCCGGCGAGGAGGTACAGCGGCAGGGCGAGCGGGAGACGGCGCCGGAGCGGCCCGGCCAGTCGGCCGAGGCGACCACCGGGGCGGGCCCGGTCCCTGGTGCCCGCGCCCTGCGACGCGCCGGCGCCGGCGCCGCTCCCGGTGTGGGAGGGCTCCGGCGCCGTCCGTCCGTGGTGGACGCGCGTCACTCCAGACCCGCCTCGCGGATCATGTCGATGGAGGTGTCCAGGTCACTGAGGTCGCTGAGGTCGATGTCCGGCTGCTGGAGGGATTCCAGCTCCACGAGCCCGTCGGCGAGTTCGATCCCGGGGACGAGCGGGTACTCGTAGGTGTTCTCTGCGAAGAAGGTCTGGCCCTCCTCACTCAGAAGGTAGTCCAGGGCCTGCTGCGCACCTTCGGGGTTGGCCGCGCCCGCCGTGATCCCGGCGCCCGCGACGTTGACGAGCCCGCCGGCGTCGCCGTTGGTCAGGTAGTGGAGCTCGGAGGTGACGGCGTCCTCGCCCATCTCCGCCCGACGCTCGTACCAGTAGTAGTGGTTGTTGAGGCTGAGATCGATCTCGTCGTTCTCCAGGGCGTCCAGCTGCGCTCGGTTGTTCTCGTAGAGCTGGACGTCGTTGGCGGCCATGTCCTCCAGCCACTGCTGTGCGACGTCGTCGCCCTCGATGACCCGCAGCGCGGTGACGAACGCCTGGAACGAGCCGTTGGTGGCGGCGAACCCGACCCGGCCATTCCACTCCTCGTCCGTGAGGTCCAGGACGCTATCGGGAAGCTCCTCGACGTCCGCCGGGTCATAGGCGAAGACGCGGGACCGTCCGGAGAGTCCGACCCAGCGTCCACCGCCGTCGCGGTACTCCTCGGCGACGAGGTCGGTCGTCTCCGCGGGGAGCTCGGCGAGCAGCCCCTCCTGGACGAGCAGGCCGAGCGCACCGGCGTCCTGCGCGATGAAGAGGTCCGCGTTGGTCTGATCACCTTCGGTGACGATCTGGTTGGCCATCTGCGCGGTGTCGCCGTAGCGCACCTCGATGTCCAGGCCGGTCGCTTCCCGCATCATGTCGATGACGGGGTCGATCAGTTCCTGGTCGCGACCCGAGTAGATGGTCACCGCTTCCGCGGAGGCGTCACCGCCGCCGGGCTCGGAGTCGTCGGTGCCGCACGCGGAGGCGATCAGCGCGAAGACGGGAACCGCCACCGCCGCAAGCCGCAGTCGTCGGGGGATGGAGCGCATTGGTTGATTCTCCTGCCAAGTGCATGGACGTCAAGACTCGGCCGGCCCGAGTGGAACATAGGTGAGCCTAATTCAGGGAAGGCTCACCTTACAATCCCTCACCCCAAGTAATCACTGTTTACGATGAAATCGGCGGTACTGACATTTGCCCAGATCACACCGCACGCATGTCCGCATCGTGCACCGTAAATAGTTACGTAGAGTGACCATTCAGGGCTTCTCCAGGGGCCGGACCCGAGCCGATCCCACACGCCCAGCCGGAGTTGCCGACAGGTCGACGACCCACCCACCCACAGCGATTCACAAACGCACAAACTTGGGCACAAAAAAAGGGGAGAAGCCACCCCACAAGGCGACCCCTCCCCCAAAAAAAACCGTGGCAGCAACCTACTCTCCCACCCCACCACAGGGCAGTACCATCAGCGCAAGGAGACTTAACGACCGGGTTCGGAATGAGACCGGGTGTGACCCTCCCACCATAACCACCACGGAAACCAAACACCCACCACAAACCCAGCTCAACCCCACAAAAGGGGAACCAGATCCACAACGGGAAAACCGTAGGAAATGTGAAAAATATGCGCGAGCACCCAATTATCTGCAGCGGACAAGCCCTCGGCCTATTAGTACCGGTCAGCTCCACCCCTCACAGGGCTTCCACACCCGGCCTATCAACCCCGTCGTCTACAGGGAGCCTTACCCTCTCAAAGGAGGCAGGAGACCTCATCTCGAAGCAAGCTTCCCGCTTAGATGCTTTCAGCGGTTATCCCTCCCGAACGTAGCAAACCAGCCATGCCCTTGGCAGGACAACTGGCACACCAGAGGTTCGTCCGTCCCGGTCCTCTCGTACTAGGGACAGCCCTTCTCAAGTCTCCAACGCGCACAGCGGATAGGGACCGAACTGTCTCACGACGTTCTAAACCCAGCTCGCGTGCCGCTTTAATGGGCGAACAGCCCAACCCTTGGGACCAACTCCAGCCCCAGGATGCGACGAGCCGACATCGAGGTGCCAAACCATCCCGTCGATATGGACTCTTGGGGAAGATCAGCCTGTTATCCCCGGGGTACCTTTTAGCCGTTGAGCGACACCGCTTCCACACGCCGGTGCCGGATCACTAGTCCCAGCTTTCGCTCCTGCTCGACACGTCCGTCTCACAGTCAAGCTCCCTTGTGCACTTACACTCAACACCTGATTACCAACCAGGCTGAGGGAACCTTTGGGCGCCTCCGTTACTCTTTGGGAGGCAACCGCCCCAGTTAAACTACCCACCAGACACTGTCCCCGAACCGGATCACGGTCCAAAGTTAGATGCCCGAAACAGTCAGAGTGGTATTTCACCAACGCCTCCACCGCCACTAGCGTGACGACTTCACAGGCTCCCACCTATCCTACACAAACCATCCCAAACACCAATGTCAAGCTATAGTGAAGGTCCCGGGGTCTTTCCGTCCTGCTGCGCGAAACGAGCATCTTTACTCGTAGTGCAATTTCACCGGGCCCATGGTTGAGACAGTGGGGAAGTCGTTACGCCATTCGTGCAGGTCGGAACTTACCCGACAAGGAATTTCGCTACCTTAGGATGGTTATAGTTACCACCGCCGTTTACTGGCGCTTAGATTCCCAGCTTCGCAGGCCGAAACCCACTAACCAGTCCTCTTAACGTTCCAGCACCGGGCAGGCGTCAGTCCGTATACAGCGTCTTACGACTTCGCACGGACCTGTGTTTTTAATAAACAGTCGCTTCCCCCCGCTATCTGCGACCCCACCCAGCTCAGGCCGTAAAGACCATCACCAGACAGGGCTCCCCTTCTCCCAAAGTTACGGGGACAATTTGCCGAGTTCCTTAACCATGGTTCACCCGAACGCCTCGGTATTCTCTACCTGACCACCTGCGTCGGTTTAGGGTACTGGCCACACACGAACTCGCTAGAGGCTTTTCTCGACAGCATGGGATCACTCACTTCACCGAAAACGGCTCGGCATCACGTCTCAGCCTCACGGTGTGCGGATTTGCCAACACACCGGCCTACACGCTTACCCCCGGACAACCACCGCCGGGTAGAGCTACCCTCCTGCGTCACCCCATCACTTACCTACTACAACATCGGTTCCCAGACCAGCCACAACCTCGACCCGAAGGTCTCAGAAGGAGCCGGCGTGGTTAGCATCCGTCGCCTCGGTACTGGGCGCTCGTGCACGGGTACGGGAATATCAACCCGTTATCCATCGACTACGCCTGTCGGCCTCGCCTTAGGTCCAGACTCACCCTGGGCGGATTAACCTGCCCCAGGAACCCTTAGTCAATCGGCGGCAACGTTTCTCACGTTGCTTTCGCTACTCATGCCTGCATTCTCACTCGCACACCCTCCACCACACGATCACTCGGCAGCTTCTCCGGATGCACGACGCTCCCCTACCAACCCAAGAACAAGTCTTGAGCTTCACAGCTTCGGCGGTGTACTTAAGCCCCGCTACATTATCGGCGCAGAACCACTTGACCAGTGAGCTATTACGCACTCTTTAAAGGATGGCTGCTTCTAAGCCAACCTCCTGGTTGTCTGGGCAACTCCACAACCTTTCCCACTTAGCACACGCTTAGGGGCCTTAGCTGATGATCTGGGCTGTTTCCCTCTCGACTACGAAGCTTATCCCCCGCAGTCTCACTGCCACGCTCTAACTTAACCGGCATTCGGAGTTTGTCTGACGTCAGTAACCTTGTAGGGCCCATCAGCCAAACAGTAGCTCTACCTCCAGCAAGAAACACGTGACGCTGCACCTAAATGCATTTCGGGGAGAACCAGCTATCACGGAGTTTGATTGGCCTTTCACCCCTACCCACACCTCATCCCCCAGGTTTTCAACCCTGGTGGGTTCGGGCCTCCACGAGGTCTTACCCCCGCTTCACCCTGGACATGGGTAGATCACTCCGCTTCGGGTCCACAGCATGCGACTCAAACGCCCTATTCAGACTCGGTTTCCCTACGGCTACCCCACACGGGTTAACCTCGCCACACACCATGACTCGCAGGCTCATTCTTCAAAAGGCACGCCATCACCAAAGACAAGCTTCAGCTCTGACGGCTTGACAGCACACGGTTTCAGGTACTATTTCACGACCCCTCACCGGGGCACTTTTCACCTTTCCCTCACGGTACTAGTGCACTATCGGTCATCAGGACGTATTTTGGCTTAGCAGGTGGTCCTGCCAGATTCACACGGAATTTCACGGGCTCCGCGCTACTCGGGAACACACCAACACCTAGCCGGCAACTTCGTCTACGGGACTCTCACCCACTACGGTTCCGCTTCCCAACGGATTCAACTATCACCAGCATCAGCGCTCCGGGCCGACAGACCCGAAAAGATGCGCCCCACAACCCCGCACACGCAACGACTGCCGTCTATCACACGCATACGGTTTAGCCTCTTCCCCGTTCGCTCACCACTACTAGGGGAATCACTTTTGTTTACTCTTCCTACGGGTACTGAGATGTTTCACTTCCCCGCGTCACCACCAACCACCCTATACATTCAGGTGGCGGCAACCCGACACAACTCGGGCTAGGTTTCCCCATTCGGACACCCACGGATCAAAGCTCGGTTGACAGCTCCCCGTGGCCTATCGCGGCCTCCCACGTCCTTCATCGGCGCCTGATGCCAAGGCATCCACCGTGTGCCACTATCACTTGGCCACTACAGATAATAAGATGCTCGCGCACACTATTCACAAATCAAAACACCAACCGCACACCCTCATACCACTCCACACAAGGAGAGTTCCTCAGGGCGGTCCGCGGGAAACAACACCGGCCACCAACCCCCCACATGTGGGGAGCAAGCAGCCCAGGGTTGCTTCCTCAGACACCCAACAGCGCGCCCCCTGGCGCTTCTAGTCACCAGGGGCAAAGTTCGATTCCTTCAAGCCACTCCCGACACCAGCACAGACAACCTGTACCGGCCGGGTCCACTTTCGAGTCCGGCCAACCATAGGAAAGAGTTGGCCTTTGAAAGACTCCTTAGAAAGGAGGTGATCCAGCCGCACCTTCCGGTACGGCTACCTTGTTACGACTTCGTCCCAATCGCCAGCCCCACCTTCACTCATTCCCTCCCCGAAGGGTTAGGCCACAAGTTTCGGGTGTTGCCGACTTTCATGACGTGACGGGCGGTGTGTACAAGGCCCGGGAACGTATTCACCGCGGCGTTGCTGATCCGCGATTACTAGCGACTCCACCTTCATGGGGTCGAGTTGCAGACCCCAATCCGAACTGAGACCGGCTTTTAGGGATTCGCTCCACCTTACGGTATCGCACGCCCATTGTACCGGCCATTGTAGCATGTTTGCAGCCCAAGACATAAGGGGCATGATGACTTGACGTCGTCCCCACCTTCCTCCGAGTTGACCCCGGCAGTCTCCCATGAGTCCCCACCATTACGTGCTGGCAACATGGAATAAGGGTTGCGCTCGTTGCGGGACTTAACCCAACATCTCACGACACGAGCTGACGACAGCCATGCACCACCTGTCACCCACCAACTAAATGACCCCACATCTCTGCAGGTCCACGGGTGATGTCAAACCTTGGTAAGGTTCTTCGCGTTGCGTCGAATTAAGCAACATGCTCCGCCGCTTGTGCGGGCCCCCGTCAATTCCTTTGAGTTTTA
The DNA here is from genome assembly GCF_003634495.1 of Nocardiopsis sp. Huas11. Classification (GTDB taxonomy): domain Bacteria; phylum Actinomycetota; class Actinomycetes; order Streptosporangiales; family Streptosporangiaceae; genus Nocardiopsis. Next base: position 2,405,182 of record NZ_RBKY01000001.1, read on the forward strand.
GCCTTGCGGCCGTACTCCCCAGGCGGGGCGCTTAATGCGTTAGCTACGGCGCGGAAACCGTGGAAAGTCCCCACACCTAGCGCCCAACGTTTACGGCATGGACTACCAGGGTATCTAATCCTGTTCGCTCCCCATGCTTTCGCTCCTCAGCGTCAGGTAAGGCCCAGAGACCCGCCTTCGCCACCGGTGTTCCTCCTGATATCTGCGCATTTCACCGCTACACCAGGAATTCCAGTCTCCCCTACCTACCTCTAGCATGCCCGTATCCACTGCAGAACCGGAGTTAAGCCCCGGTCTTTCACAGCAGACGCGACACGCCGCCTACGAGCTCTTTACGCCCAATAATTCCGGACAACGCTCGGACCCTACGTATTACCGCGGCTGCTGGCACGTAGTTAGCCGGTCCTTATTCCCCACCTACCGTCAACCCCACGAGAACGTGGAGCCTGCGTTGGTGGTAAAAGAGGTTTACAACCCGAAGGCCGTCATCCCCCACGCGGCGTCGCTGCGTCAGGCTTTCGCCCATTGCGCAATATTCCCCACTGCTGCCTCCCGCAGGAGTCTGGGCCGTGTCTCAGTCCCAGTGTGGCCGGTCGCCCTCTCAGGCCGGCTACCCGTAATCGCCTTGGTAGGCCTTTACCCCACCAACTAGCTGATAGGCCGCGAGCCCATCCCTGACCGATAAAACTTTCCACCGTCCACCATGAGGTGGCCGGTCGTATCCGGTATTAGACGGCGTTTCCACCGCTTATCCCAGAGTCAGGGGCAGGTTGCTCACGTGTTACTCACCCGTTCGCCGCTCGTGTACCCCGAAGGGCCTTACCGCTCGACTTGCATGTGTTAAGCACGCCGCCAGCGTTCGTCCTGAGCCAGGATCAAACTCTCCATAAAGGTCATACAACCCTAACCCGGCCACCGCGGACGGTACCTGGGCGGGTGAACCTAGAAGTAATCCTGACCGACCATCTTGCGATGGCCAATCAAAGGAACCCTTCACACCGAAGTGTGACGGGGCCAAAACAAACATGGCTTAAAGAAATTCAAACACGCGCTGTTGAGTTCTCAAGAAGCAACCGCTCATCCCGTACAAGCCCCGGTGCCGTTTCCGGCCCGTTCGCTCTTCCGTGGAAGGCTGTCTTGTCTGCGTTTCCACCGCTGTGAGCGGCTTGGACGCTTCGTTGTGTCTTTACTTTATCAGGTGTTCCGTGCCCCGCCAAATCGGCGGTTTCGGAGCAATTGATCGGGGTAAAGCCCGTTTCGCTTCTTCCGACCCGGCGAATTCGCCCGGCCTTTGAAGCAACTCCCTGAGCTTACCGGAGCCGAGGCACTGCTCGAACCCGTTGGTCCAGGGAAGGTGGTCGCCTGATCCGGTCCGGTTCCGAGCCGGCCCCTGAGGGCCGCTCGCCGTCCCGTGGCGACTCGGAGAACACTACCCCCAGCGCGCCCCTCCGGCAAACCGCGACGCCTGTGCCGCCGGTCACTTCGCGCTCGCACACAGACGAGCCGCGATCCCCGTACTCCGCGGGGACCGCGGCTCGGGACGCCCGTTCGCCGGGAGCCGTGAGGGGGCACTCCCGCGGGCGCTCCCCCGGGTGGATTCAGGGGACGGAGATCAGCTCTCGTCGTCCTCCATCATCTCCTCGTCCTCCATGTGCTCCTCGTCCATGTCCTCGCCCATGGAGTCCTCTTCCATATCGGCGTCGTCCATCGATTCGTCGTCCATGGCGTCCTCTTCCATGGACTCTTCCTCCATGCCCTCGTCGTCCATGGAGTCCTCCTCCATGTCCTCGTCCCCCATCTCCTCGCTTTCCACCGACGGATCGTCGGAGGCGGTGTCGTTGCAGGCGGCGAGCGCGAACATGGCGGTGAGGGAGATGGCTCCGGCGGCCAGGAGCCGGCGCAGGGTGTTCGTGCTGGGTGCGTTCATCGATCGGGCCTCTGATTTCGTCACTCGGTGCGGTGTTGCGTGCGGTGCCGGCCATGACCGCGGCCGGCGGCTCCCGCGCTCGTAGCACGGGAAGTGCGATGTGGTCCCGGGCTAGGCCACGGTGACCTGGACCGTGTGCTGCCCGGTGGCGCCGTCCGGAGCCACCGGCGCCGGCTCGTCGGTCTGGGTGGCGCCGTCGCGGTCGGTGGCCCGGACCGCGATCTCGTGGTCGCCCGGCTCGGCGTCCCACTCGTAGACCCACTGGCGCCAGGTGTCGGCGGTGTCCTCCTCGGCGAGCTCGGCCTCGTGCCACGCTCCGCCGTCCACGCTGACCTCGACCCGGTCGATGCCGGTGGTCTGGGCCCAGGCCACACCGGCGATGGGCACGGTGCCGCCGGTGAGCGAGTCGCCGGCGCGCGGGGTCTCGATACGGGACTGGGTCTTGATCGGTCCCCGTGCCGACCACCCCCGGGGGACCCAGTAGGCGTCGAAGGCGTCGAACGTGGTCAGTTCGATCTCCACGAGCCACTTGCAGGCCGAGACGTAGCCGTACAGGCCCGGCACGACCATGCGCACCGGGAAGCCGTTGTCGTGGGGGAGCGGCTCACCGTTCATCCCGAGGGCGAGCATCGCGTCGCGCCCGTCCATGACGTCCTCGACGGGCGTGCCGATGGTCATGCCGTCGGACGAACGCGAGACGAGCTGGTCGGCGCGTCCGCCCCGCGAGGGCGGGACCACGCCCACCTCGGCCAGCAGGGCCGCCAGCGGCACGCCGATCCACCGCGCGTTGCCGATCAGGTCACCGCCGACCGGGTTCGAGACGCACGCGATGGTGATGTCCCGTTCCACGAGGTCGGAGCGGTTCACCAGGTCGTCGTAGCCGTAGGTGCGCTCCTCGACGCCGCTGCCGTGGATCCGCAGGGACCAGGTCGAGGCGTCCAGCCGGGGGACGGAGAGCGCGGTGTCGATGCGGTAGAAGTCCTCGTTCGGGGTGAAGAACGAGGAGAGGCCGTCGAGCTCCAGGTCGGCGCCGTCCGGCAGAGGCGCCGCCGGGTCGGACGGGCGGGGCAGGCTGATGTCGCCCACACCGGTGCGCGTGCCCGGTCCCGAGGCCGCGAACAGCCGGGCCGCCGTCCCCGCACCGGCGGAGGCGGCGGCCGCCGCGCCCGCGAGCAGGGCGAAGCGGCGGCGGTCGAACCCGGGGCCGTCCCCGGCCTCCCCGGCCTCCCCGCTGTTACCGGGCTCACCGGGCTCACCGGCGTTCCCGCTCGGCTCGGAGCCGGCCGGGACCCGTACGCCCTCCACGGGCGCACTCGCCGCCCCGGTGTTCAGCAGCAGGGTGAGGAGGAGGTAGCAGGCGGCGATCCCCACCAGGGTCGGCACGGTGTCGAGGACGCCGGCGCCCGGCCGGGTCAGGACGGCGGCCAGGCCCACCGCCGCGAAGGCGGCGATTCCGGCCGCGCCGATCCAGCGGCGCCGTCCGGCGGCGGCGCCCAGCAGGGCGGCGGCCACCACCATGATCGCGCCCATGCCGACGAACAGGGCGAGCTTGTCCGCGGTCCCGAAGGTGTCGACCGCGAACTGTTTGACCGGCAGCGGTGTCAGATCGACCGCGGCGTCGCCGACGGCCAGCAGCGGCGTCATGTCGGAGCGGCCCATGATGACCGCGACGACCTCGGCCACCGCGACCGCGGCGCCGCCGGCGACGAGGCCCGAGACCGCGGCCGGAAGCCGGGGCGTGGTGCGGGTGGTGTCGAACATGCCCTGGGTTCGGGGCCGATGATGGGAGGGAGACCGCCATCCAGGTCACGAACGGGTAAACGTCCGCGGGCTCGACCGTCGCTCCGCGGCGGTCGGCGCCGAATGGTCGGTGACGGTACAGGGAGAGGGTCGGTGAGCAGTGGATCGGTTGAGAGGCGTCAGAGCCGCCGGGGACGGCGGGGTCGCGCACGGGGCCGCGCCCCCGGAGGACGGTCTGGCCGCTTCGCTGCGGCAGGCGGCGGTCGGTGACCTGGCGGCGTTCGAGCGGGTGTACCGGGAGTTGTCCGGGCCGGTGTTCGGCGTGGTGCGGCGGGTCCTGCTCGACGTGGCGCAGGCGGAGGAGGTGACGCAGGAGGTGTTCCTGGAGGTGTGGCGCCAGTGCGCGCGCTTCGACGCCGAACGGGGGAGTGTGCGCTCGTGGGTGCTGGTGATCGCGCACCGCAGGGCGGTCGACCGGGTCCGCTCGGAGGAGGCCGCCGCCGCGCGTGTCTCGGCCGCGGGCCGGCTCGAACCGGAGCGGACCCCGGCCGACGGGGTCTCGGAACAGGTGGAGCACCGGTTGGAGCGGGAGAAGGTGCGCCGCTGTCTGCGCCGGCTGACCGACGTGCAGCGCGACGCCGTGCGCCTGACGTACTACACGGGCTACACCCAGCGTGAGGCGGCCGACCTGCTCGATGTCCCCTTGACCACGGTGAAGGGCCGCCTGCGCGACGGTCTGATCCGGCTGCGCGACTGCCTGGGGGTGAGCGTATGAGCGAGAACTGCGCGCACGGGCTGATCGCCGGTTACGCCGTGGACGGCCTGGACCCGGAGGAGGCCACGGCCACCGAACGGCACCTCGCCGAGTGCGAGGACTGCCGGCGCGACCTCGTGGAGTTCCGCGAGACTCTGGTGCGGCTGGCGTACGCGGAGTCGGACCGGCCCTCGGACGCGGTGTGGACGCGCGTGCGGGCCGCCGCGGAGCGGACCCGCCAGGAGGCCCCGGTGGTGGAGGTCCCCGGCCCGGGCGCCACGGTCACCGCGGTGCCCACCGTGCTCCGGTGGCGCCGTCGGCTGCCCTGGCTGCTGGCGGCCGCGTGCGCCCTGGCGGCGGTCGTCCTGGGGGCGGGCCTCGTGTCGATGCTCCGCGACATGGACGCCATGCGCCAGGAGTCCTCGCAGGTCGAGGCGCTGTTGTCGGCGCCGGACACGAGCGTGCACGAGGGGCCGTTGGGGGAGGGGGCGCGGGCGACGGCCTACACCTCCTACGAGATGGACGCGCTGATGTTCGTCGTGGACGGCCTTCCGAGCGCTCCGGAGGGCATGGAGTACCAGATGTGGTACGTCGACCCGGACGACGACATGCGGTCGGCGGGGATGCTGAAGCCCACGGAGGAGGGTCTGCACTCCGGCATGGCCAAGGACATGGGGGCCCCGATCCAGGTCGGGGTCTCGTTGGAGCCGGAGGGCGGGATGCCGGAGCCGAGCGGGCAGCCGATGAAGTTCGACCTGTGAGCCGACGGGGCGGGCCGCCGCCCCGTCGGTGAACTCACCGGGATGACAAGGACGCGGGAGTGGCGGCGCACGCTCCGGGGAAGACACGGAGTGCGGCCGTCTCCTACGGTCGCAGTACTCCGCGGAGCGACCAGGCGAGGGCTCCGCGACACGGCGCGGAGCGCTTCGCCTGTCCCCGTCCCTCCCCGGAGACATCATGGCGTCTGACGTCAGGCACCCGTCGGCCCCCTCCCCCCTGCGTTCGACCCTGCGGACCGTGCGCGTCCTGGTCCGCGCCGGGGTCCTCAGCGCCGGTCGCCCCGACCGGATCCTTCGGCAGCTGCGGGCCCTGCGCACGTGGGGCGCGACCGTGGCCGGCGGCTACGCGGCCGCCACCGAACGCGTCCCGGACCACGTGTCGGTGATCGACGACCACGGGCCGACGACCTTCCGCGAGATGGACCTGCGCGCCCGGCTGCTGGCGGTGGAGCTGGCCGGGGCCGGGGTGCGTCCCGGGATGCGCGTGGGCGTGCTGTGCCGCAACCACAGCGCGTTCGTGCAGACGATGGCGGCGTGCGGTCGCCTCGGGGCGGACTGCGTCCTGCTCAACACGGGGCTGGCCGCGGCGCAGGTGGCGGCCGCGGCGGCCGACCACGACCTGGCCGCCCTGGTGGCCGACGCCGAGTTCGAGGACCTGTACGAGGGTGTGGCGGCGCGGATCCCGCGGTTCACGGCCTGGGGTGAGCCCTCCGTTCCGGGGCCGCGCGTGCCGTGGCGTGCCACGGAGATCACCGACGGCCTGGTGGAGCCCGCGCCGCCGGAGAGCCCCGGGCGGCTGATCGTGCTCACGTCGGGGACGACGGGCACGCCCAAGGGCGCCCGGCGCCCCACGCCCAGGGGGCCGCAGGACGCGGCTTCGGTCCTGTCGCGGATCCCGTTGCGCTCCTCGGACCGGATCCTGGTCGCGGCGCCGGTCTTCCACACCTGGGGTCTGGCCGGGGTGCAGTTGGGGATGTCGATGCGGGCGACGCTGGTCATGCGCCGCCAGTTCGATCCGGAGGACGTGCTGCGGGCGGTGGCCGAGCACCGCTGCACGGCGGTGTTCGCGGTGCCGGTGATGCTGCGCCGGATCATGGACCTGCCGCCGCGGGTGCGGGCGGCCTACGACACGTCGTCGTTGCGCGTGGTGGCGTGCAGCGGTTCGGCGATGAGCCCGAAGCTCATCACCGAGTTCATGGACGAGTTCGGGGACGTGCTCTACAACCTGTACGGCTCGACGGAGGTGTCGTGGGCGACCATCGCGACCCCGGAGGAGATGCGGCGGTCGCCGACCACGGCGGGCCGGCCTCCGCTGGGGACGCGGTTGGCGGTCCTGGACGCCGACGGGGTGGAGGTCCCGCCGGGGACGGAGGGGTCGATCCACGTCGGCAACGAGATGCTCTTCGAGGGGTACACGAACGGCGGGACCAGGGACGTCGCGCACGGGTTGATGGCGACCGGCGACCGCGGCCACGTGGACGGGGACGGATTGTTGCACGTGGCCGGGCGGGACGACGACATGATCATCTCCGGTGGTGAGAACGTGTTTCCGCGACCGGTGGAGGAGCTGATCGTGACGCTGCCGTCGGTGCGTGAGGTGGTGGTGACGGGTGTGCCGGACGAGGAGTTCGGGCACCGGTTCGCGGCGTTCGTGGTGCCCTACGAGGGGATGGCGGTCGATCCGGACGAGATCCGGCTGATGGTCCGCCGGGAGCTGGGCCGCTTCTCCGTGCCGCGGGACGTGGTGCTGCTCGACGAGCTTCCGCGCAACGCGACCGGCAAGGTGGTGAAGCGTCGGCTGCCGACCGATCCCTCGCCCCGGTAGCGGCGGAGGGGAGCCCACGGGCGGCACTGGCCCGTCCCGGTGGCGGCGGACGGCACACCCACGGGCGGCGCCGGCCCGTGCCGGTGGCGCCCCCGGCACGCCCCGCCGCGGCCTTGGGTGAAGTTTCCTCGTACCCGAGGCAATTGTGGTCTTTGACATCGACCCACCGGTTACTACGATGTGCCCGATGTCCGAGAAAGCTCCCACCCCTGGCGGAGACTTCCCTCTCCCACCCGTCGACGAGCAGATGTGCTTCGCGCTGTACGCCGCGTCGCGTGCCGTCACGAACCTCTACCGTCCGCTTCTGGAGCGGATGAACCTCACGTATCCCCAGTACCTGGTGATGATGCTCCTCTGGGAGCGCCGGGACTGTCCGGTCAAGGACATCGGTGCCGTCCTCCAGCTCGACTACGGCACCCTCACTCCGCTGCTCAAGCGTCTGGAGACCAGGGGGCTGGTCAACCGCGACCGCGACCCCGGGGACGAGCGCTCGGTCCGGGTCACCCTCACCGAGGAGGGCGCCCGGCTGCGGTCGCTCGCGGAGGGCGTGCCCGAGGCGGTGGGCGAGGTCATCGCCCTGCCCTCCGACGAGTTCGAGACGACCCGCCTGTCCCTGCGCCGCCTCACGGAGAACGTGCTCTCCGGTGAGGCGCGGCTGCCCGGCCAGGGCTGAGACCTCCGTCGCGGCGACCGCCGGACGGACGGCGGACGCGACGACGGCGGAGACGGGTGCCACGGGGGTCGTACCCGTCCTCATCGCGTGTGGGCGGACCCTGGAGTCCGCCCACACGTACTCGTGCGCCGGGACGTGTTCCGTGCGGATCACCCTGTCTCCCGGTGCCGCCCGGTGCCGCCCGGTGCCGCCCGGTGCGTCGATTCCCCCGCCCGCCGGCGGGACATGCCCTAGGTTGGGGGCATGACCATCTGGGCGTCGGACAACCGCAGCGGGCAGGTGCGCGAGGCTCTCACCATGCTCCTGTCGCAGGGCGTGATCGATGACTTCCGTATCCGCCCGGACGAGGAGTTCCCCTTCCAGGTCCAGGTGCCGGCCGGGCTCGTCCCGATGACCGAGCACCAGGCGGCGCACTTCGCCCTGGGAGCGACGGTCGCCCACTTCGGGCGGCTGGCCCGCGGCGAAGGAGACCTCTGACCGCTGTCGGCTTCGGACACGGCCGACGCCCTCAGCAGGCGCCCGGTGTGTGCTCCCAGTGGCCGGGGGAGGTCTCGGTCAGCGCGGTGGTGACGAAGACGTTCCACAGGCCGAGGGGATCGTCGGATCCGACCGCGTAGGCCAGGCCGGAGCGCTGGACCGCACGCCCCTCCCGAACGTGGTCGTAGTTGCTCGCGGTCACGCACTCACCCGGGTCCTCGGTCGGACTCGGCGTGGGGTCCGGGCCGTCGGTCGGATCGGGGCCGGTGCCCGCGTCCAGCCCCCAGAAGCCGACGGTGTACCCGGTGGAGCAGACGGTGTCCAGGAAGTAGGCGCCGGCCGTGCCGCAGCCCTGACCGGGGTCCACGGGCGTTCCGTGCCCCATGCCGGAGACTCGGAAGTGCGCGACGGCCGCCGTGGCCGCCGAACCGCCGTGGTAGTCGGCGGTGGTCCCGCCGGGCAGCTGTTCCGTGGCGTCGGGGGTGCCGTCCAGCCCGTGGGCGTTCGTCCACTGGCTCACGCTCGCGGCGCCGTTGGCCGGGACGACCGTGGTGTCGGCGGTGCCGTGCCACACGGCGACGCGCGGCAGTGGCCCGTTCCACCCGGGGTTCTTGGCCCGTACCGCGTCGCCCCACTGTTCCGGCGTCCTGGTGCTGCCCGGGTTCATGCAGGAGAAGGCGTCGATCATGCCGGTGGCGCACCCGACCGGGATGCCCGCCACGACGCTGCCGCCGGCGAAGAGGTCGGGGTAGGCGGCGAGGAGTTCCGCGGCCATGGCGCCGCCCGCGGAGAGCCCGGACACGTGGACACGGTCGGCGTCGAGCCCTTCGGCGGCGACGGCGTGCTCCACCATGGACCGGACGGACCGGGCCTCGCCGGAGTCGCGGGCGACGTCGCCCGGCTGGAACCAGTTGAAGCAGGCGTTGGCGTTGTTGGCGGACCGCTGCTCGGCGTAGACGAGGGCGAACCCGTGGCGGTCCGCGTACTCGGCCCAGCCGGAGTTGGCGTGGTAGGTGGACGCGTTCTGAGCGCAGCCGTGCAGGAGGACGACGAGCGGAGCGCCGTCGGGCAGCCCGTCGGGGACGTAGGAGTACATGCCGAGGGCGCCGGGGTCGGCGCCGAACGAGGTGACCGGCGTGAGCGTGGCCGCTGATGCCCGTGGGGCGGCGGTGAGCAGGACGGCCGCGACCGTGGCGACGACGGCGGTCAGGGCGGTGAGGACGACGGCGAGTCGTCGGACGGTCGGAGTCGGGGGGTGCAAGGGGGCCTCCGGGGGGGGTGGGGCCGAACGGGGGGAGCTTCGGCCGAACTCCGTGGCCCGGAGACTAGTGCGGAGGTGACCTGGGCGACATGTCGGTGAGGCCCCGGTCGTCGGCCGGGCGGGCGTGGGATCACCACAGTCGCGCTCGGCCACATGGGCGGCGTCCACATGAGTCGCCGGTGCCGTGTGTCGGCCGGGCCTATCCACGCTCCGCGCGGGCGCGCCTAGTTTTCAGGCATGACGACGCACGAGTACCCGCCGGGCGCGCCTGGCCGGACCGCCCCACCGCCCGCCGCCTCTCCCGCCGTCGCTCAGCGCACCGCCCGGGTCGACCTGACGGGCCGGACCGCCCTGGTCACCGGGGCGGCGCGCGGGATCGGTCGCGCGTGCGCGCTGCGCCTGGCCGCGGCGGGAGCCCGCGTCCGGCTGGCCGACCTGGACGGGGCGGGCCTGCGTGCGCTGGCCGACCAGGGTGTCGGCGAACCCCTGGAGATCGACCTGTCCGACCTCGACGCGGCCGAGGAGGCCGGACGCGGAGCGGACATCGTGGTCAACAACGCGGGCGTGCAGACCGTGGCCCCGGTCCAGGACTTCCCGCCGGAGCGCTTCTCCCTGATCCTCCGGCTCATGGTCGAGGCGCCGTTCCGCGTGGTCCGCGGGGCCCTGCCGCACATGTACGAGCGGGGATGGGGCCGCGTCGTCAACCTCTCCTCCGTGCACGGGCTGCGCGCCTCGCCGTTCAAGTCCGCCTACGTGACCGCCAAGCACGGGCTGGAGGGCTTCTCCAAGGTGGTGGCCCTGGAGGGCGCCGAGCACGGGGTCACGTCCAACTGTGTGAACCCGGGCTATGTGCGCACCGCCCTGGTGGAGCGGCAGATCGCCGACCAGGCCCTGGCGCACGGCGTCCCGGAGGAGGAGGTGCTGTCCGAGGTCCTGCTGGCCCGCACGCCCTTGAAGCGGTTGATCGAGCCGGAGGAGGTCGCCGAGCTGGTGGTCTACCTTTGCAGTGCCGACGCCTCGTTCGTCAACGGCGCGTCGCTGGCCGTCGACGGAGGATGGAGCGCGAGCTGAACACCACCCCCGCCCCGCAGGGCGATCCGCAGGACCCGGCGGGTCCGCCCGATCCGGCGCACTCCCCGGACCTGGCGAGCGCCCCCTTCCTCGACCTGCTGCTCCGGGACGCGCCGCCCGTGGAGTACGAGCGCCCGGTGCTGCGGGCGCGCGCGGAGGGCGCCGACCCCGACGTCGTGGCGGCGCTGGAGAACGCGAAGCTGACCGCGCTGCGCGTGCGGTCGGTGCTGCGCGACCGCATGCGCCGCGAGTCGGAGCTGAGCGCGCTGTTCGAGACCGCCAACGACCTGGCGGGCATGCGCAGTCTGGACCGGGTGCTGCGGGCGATCGTGGAGCGGGCCCGGCACCTGCTCAGCTGCGACGTCTCCTATCTGACGCTGAGCGACGCGGAGGCGGGCGGCACCTACATGCGGGTGACCTCGGGTTCGGTGTCGGCGTCCTTCCAGCGGTTGCGCCTGGCGACGGGCAAGGGACTGGGCGGGCTGGTCGCGACGACGGCCCTGCCGTACGTGACGGCCAACTACTTCGCCGATCCGCGGTTCGAGCACACCGGGAACATCGACCACGCCGTCCGCGAGGAGGGCCTGGTCGCCATCCTGGGCGTGCCGCTGAAGATGAACGGCCGGGACGTGGGGGTGCTGTTCGCCGCGAACCGCAGTGAGCGGCCCTTCGCCCACTCGGAGGTGGCGCTGTTGTCGTCGCTGGCCACGCACGCGGCCATCGCGATCGACAGCGCGAACCTCATCGACGACACCCGCCGGGCCCTGGACGAGCTGCACACCGTGAACGAGCGGTTGCAGCGGCACACGGCGTCGGTGGAGCGGTCGGCGGCGGCGCACGACCGGCTGGCCGACCTGGTGCTGCGGGGCGGCGGCGTACGCGAGGTGGCGGCGGCGATCGCGGAGGTGCTGGGCGGCTCGGTGCTGATCCACGACCAGACCTCCGACGTGTCGGTGAGCGCCACCCCCGAGGGCAGGGTCGTCGAGGACCGCCACCACGGCGGGGCCGGCCCGCTGCCGGAGGAGGAGCTGGCCGAGGCGGTGCGCAGCGCGCTCTCCAGCGGCCGCGCGGTCCGTGCCGGGCAGGCGTGGGTGGCGTCGGCGACGGCGGGCAGCGAGTCCCTGGGCACCCTGGTCCTGCACGGGGTGACGCTGGACGAGACCGACCAGCGGGTCCTGGAGCGGGCCGCGATGGTGACGGCGCTGCTGCTGCTCATCCGCCGGTCGGTGAGCGAGACCGAGCACCGGGTGCGCGGTGATCTGCTGAACGAGCTGTTGGAGGTCCCCGCGCGCGATCCGGAGTCGTTGCGCCAGCGCGCGGCGCCGCTGCACGCCGATCTGGACGCGCCGTACGTGCTGGTCGTGGCGGAGGCGCCCGGCGCCGACCCGGCGCGGCTGCGCTCGGCGGCCACGCACGTGGCCGAGACGACGGGCGGTCTGGCCGGGCACCGGTCGGGGCGCCTGGTGCTGGCGCTGCCCGGTGAGGACCCCGCCGAGGCGGGCCGCCGGGTGGTCGGCGAGCTGTCGGCGGCGGCCAACGGGCCGGTGACGGCGGGGCTGGCCGGGCCCACGGACGGCCCCGGGTCGTTCCTGCCGGCGTTCGCCGAGGCGTCGCGCTGTCTGCAGACCCTGCGTGCCCTGGGCCGCGACGGCGATGTCGCCACGACCGACGACCTGGGGTTCCCGGGGCTGCTGCTCAGCCAGGACCGGGACGTGCCGGGGTTCGTGTCGGCGACACTGGGGCCGCTGCTGGAGTACGACGCCAAGCGGGGCACGCTGCTCGTGGAGACGCTGGGGGCCTACTTCGCGGCCGGGGGCAACCTGTCGCGCGCCAAGGACGACCTGCACATCCACGTGAACACGGTGGCGCAGCGCCTGGAGCGGATCGGGCAGCTCATCGGGGCCGACTGGCAGCGCCCCGACCGTGCGCTGGAGCTACAGCTCGCCCTGCACCTGCACGGACTGCTCGGTCAGGGCGTGGACCTGCTCGGCGAGCAGGGCGGCGGTTGACGAGAACAGCGGGCTGTAGTGGTTGTCGTCGGGCAGTTCCACGGTGACCAGGTCGTCGGGGAGTCCGGCGAGCCGCTGCGGCGTGTAGAGGCCGGGTGACTCGTCCATGAGCCCGCGCGCCGTCCACAGCAGGCGCGCGGGGCAGGGCAGGCGGTGCACGGCCGCGAGGACCTCGGGGTCGGCGAGGACCTGGGCGCCGTCCACGCGGACCGCCTCCTCGTCGCAGGCCGACCGGGTCTCGGGCGGGGTGCCGACGAGGTCGCGTAGGACGTAGTGGTCGACCCAGGTGTTCCAGCGTCCGGCGAAGGCGGGGTGGCGCCGCCAGAAGCCGCGGTAGTCGTCGGGTCCTTCGAAGGTCATCCGCAGACGGGCCATGGCCGGGCCGAGGACGGCGTCGATGTCGGTGTCGGGCGAAGAGGCTGGAGCCGAGGGCTCTCCGTAAGAGGGTGGCGCTGCGGCCGAAGGCCGTCCGCTGAGGGTGGTGGTGGGCGACGGGAGGGCGGTAGCCCGTCCCTGCGCGGAGCGCACTGCCGGGCGATGGTGGGCGACGGGCGGGGCCGGGAGTCCCTGGCCGCCGTCGACCAGGAGGAGGCCGGCGACGCGGTCGGGGTGGCGGACGGCGGCCAGGCAGGCGACGAACGCGCCCATGGAGTGGCCGACCAGCACCGTGCGCTCGATTCCGGCCGTGTCCAGGACGGCGACGAGGTCGTCGACGTGGACGCCGAGGCCGTGGGGTCCGGGGAGGTGGCCGCTGGCGCCCCGGCCGCGCAGGTCGGGGGCGAGGAGGGGTGGACCACCGCGGGCGGCGAGTTCGGCGGCGAGGCGGGCGAAGGCGTGCCCGTTGGCGGTGATGCCGTGGACGGCGAGCACCGGGGTCCCGGCGGGCGCGCCCGCCCAGCGGGTGACGGCGAGGTCGCCTCCGGGGACGGGGACGGTGTACTCGTCCCCGTCGCGCCAGGTCGTGCTGGGGTTGGTCATCGCGGGGCCGCCTTCCGGTTCCTGAGGGCCGATCGGACGCGTGCGGGGAGGGCGACGAGCCCGCCGGGGAAGAAGAACACCATGAGCACGAACAGGGTGCCCAGGACGAACAGCGGCTGGGACAGCGGCGCGGCGATCCAGCCGGGCAGGGCGGTGAAGGCGTCCGAGCCGCCGAGCTGGAGGAGGCGGTGGTCGGCGTAGGTGTACAGGGCCGCGCCGACCAGTGGTCCCCACCGGGTGCCCGCGCCGCCCAGCGCGACCATGACCAGGAGGGCCAGGGTGAACTCGGCGGTGGTGATGCCCGGGGTGACGCCTCCGGTGACCAGCAGGTACACGACGCCGCCCAGGGAGGCCAACCCGCCGCCGACGGTGAACGCGGCCAGCTTGTAGGGGTAGGGGTTGACGCCCAGGACGGCCACACGCTGTTCGTTGGCGCGGATGCCCTGCCAGACCCGGCCCACCGGCGAGGCGGTGAGCCACCAGACCACACCCGTGGCGACCACGGCGTAGGCCAGGGCCACCCAGTAGAGGTTGACGGTGTTGGCCACGCCCACGAACGCGTCGGGGACGGCCGCCGTGTGCAGTGGCAGGCCCTCCTCGCCGCCGGTCGCGCGTCCGGGGTCGCGGGCGATGAGGATGGACCCGGCCTGGGCGAAGGCGAGCGTGACCATGGCCAGGGCGATGCCGTTGACCCGCAGGGACACCGCGCCGAGCACGAGGGACAACAGGGTGCCACCGACGACGGCGATCACCGCCGACCAGAGCAGCGGCAGCTCCAGCACCCGCATGAGCAGGGCGGCGGTGTAGGCGCCGCAGGCGAAGTACAGCGCGTGTCCGAAGGAGAGCAGCCCCACCCGCCCGTAGAGCAGGTCGTAGCTGGTGGCCAGGCCGCCGAACACCAGGCACAGCGCGAGCAGGTGCAGGGTGGGCGGGCTGTTGAGGGTCCCCTCGAACGCGCCGGGCAGGGTGAGCGTGGAGAACGGCAGGGACAGCGCCACCGCCAGGAGGACGGCCGGGGCGATCCAGCCGGTGGGCCGGGGGCGTCGGCGCACGTCGGGCACGGACGGTGCCGGCGCACCGGCGCCGGGCGTCGTCGGGACCACGTCGGTGTCGGTCATCAGGCCACCCTCTCCGCGGACTTCTTCGCGGTCAGTCCGCCCTGGCGCGTGAGCAGCACGAGGGCCAGGACGATGACCACGGCGATGTCGCCGAGTCCGGCGACGGTGTAGTAGTTGGCGAACTGCTGGATGAGGCCGACCGCGACGGAGGCGAGCGCGGTGCCGACGAGCGAGGTGGTCCCGCCGATCACCACGACGATGAACGCGAAGATCAGCAGCGACATCCCCTGAGTGGGGGTCACCACGCCGAAGTAGAGGCCGCCCAGGGCCCCGGCGAGCGCGGCCGCGGCGCCGCCGATGGCGAAGACCAGGGTGAAGGCGGTGCGCACGTCGATGCCCAGGGCGGTGACCATGGCGCGGTCCTGGACCCCGGCGCGGACGATCAGCCCGTAGCGGGTGCGGGAGTTGAACAGCCACAGCGCCGTGAAGACGGCGACGGCGGCCGCGATCAGCAGGAAGCGGTCGGTGGGGACGTTGACGCCGAGGACGCCGACGGTGCCCGAGACAAGAGCGGGCCGGGGGAAGGTGAGCGGGTCGGCTCCCCAGACGGCCTGGATGAGCGCGGGCACGGCGAGGCTGAGGCCGACGGTGGCCAGGATCTGCTCGCGGTGCCTGCCGTAGAGCGGCCGGATGACGCACAGCTCGACGAGGGTCGCGGCGAGGGTGCCCGCGCCGACGCCGAACGCGACCGCCAGGACGAAGCCGAACCCGTCGGGTCCGGCCCCGGGCAGGTACACGCTCGCCCACCAGGTGCCGTAGGCGCCGATCGCGAGGAAGGCGCCGTGGGCGAAGTTGAGCACGTCCATCAGGCCGAAGATCAGGGAGAGCCCCGAAGCGATGAGGAAGTACAGGGCGCCCAGACCGAGCCCGGTGATGACGAGGAGCACGACGGTACTCACGCGGTGTCCACCTGCCTGTCGTGGGTCGGGGCGGCGGCGGGTCCGGGTGCGGGGCCGGCCCCGGCTCCGCGTGCGGGTCCGGAGCCGGGGCGTGCCGTGGGTCCGGCCGCGGTGCGCGACACCCCCAGCAGCGCGCGGACGCGGTCGGGGTCGTCGAGGAGGTCGAGGGCCGGTCCGGTGTGGGTGACACGGCCGGCGTCGAGCACGACCGCCCGGTCGGCCACGCGTCGGACCAGGGCCAGGTTCTGTTCGACGAGCAGCACGGGCACGCGTTCGGCGGCCACGGCGACCGCGTCGGCGACCTCGCGCACCACCCTGGGCGCCAGCCCCTTCGTGGGTTCGTCCACGATGAGCAGCCGGTTGTCGTTGAGCAGGGCCCGCCCGATCGCGAGCATCTGCTGCTGCCCGCCGGACAGGGTGCCTGCGGGCTGGGCGGCGCGGGAGCGCAGTTCGGGGAAGAGCTCGTGGACGAGGTCGTAACGCGGCGCGCCGGGCCGCCGTTCGGCCAGGCGCAGGTTCTCCGCGACCGTGAGCGCGGAGAACACCCCGCGGTCCTCGGGCACGTAGCCGATGCCGCGGGCGACGATGGCGTGGGTGGGGTGCGAGGTGATGTCGGTTCCGGCGAACTCCACCCGGCCGGTGCGCGGCACCAGCCCGAGCAGGGCCTTGACGGTAGTGGTCTTGCCGACGCCGTTGCGGCCCAGGAGGGCGGTCACGCCGGTCGCCGGGGTCGAGAAGGTCACGCCCTGGAGGATGTGCGACCCCTCGATCCACACGTGCAGGTCGGCCGCGTCCAGGAGCGGCCCGCCGGTCACGCCCCGTCCCCGAGGTAGGCGGCCTGGACGTCGGGGTCGGCCATGGCCGTGTCCGGGTCGGTGAAGGCGAGCAGGGCGCCGTGGTGCATCACGGCCAGGCGGTCGGCCATGTCGAGGAGCACCTCCATGTGGTGTTCGACCATGAGGACGGTGCAGCCCTGTTCGCGGTGCACGTCGCGGATGACGGTGGTGAGGTCGCCGATCTCACCCGCGCTGACCCCGGCCATGGGTTCGTCCAGCAGGATCAGGCGGGGGCGGCGGGCCAGCAGGAGGGCGAGTTCGAGTTTGCGCTTGTCGCCGTGGGACAGGTCCCCGGCCAGGGCGTCCGACCGGTGGGAGAGGCGGACCAGGTCCAGGACCGCGGCGACCTCGGGACCGCCGTCGGGGGCGGCGCGCCGCCAGAAGCGGCGCGACTCCCCTGTGCGAGCCTGGACGGCGAGTCCCACGTTGGCGCCCACGCCCAGGTCGGCGAAGACGCTGGAGGTCTGGAAGGTGCGGCCCATGCCGAGCCGGGCACGGCGGTGGGGCGCGTGCCGGGTGACGTCGGCGCCGGCGAGCCGGATGGAGCCGGAGGTGGGTCTGGTCAGCCCGGTCACCAGGTTGAACAGGGAGGTCTTCCCTGCCCCGTTGGGTCCGATGAGGGCGACGAACTCGCCTTCGCCGATGTCCATGGTGATGTCGTCGACGATGACGGCTCCGCCGACCGACCAGTGCAGGTGTTCCAGTGCGAGCACGGCGGTGCCGGGTCGCGGCTCGGGGCCGCTCGCCGTTCCGCCCCGGGTCTCCTCGGTCGCGGCGGCGGTGGCCGCGCGGGTGGCGTCGGTGGGCACGGCTACTCCGCGACCGGGGGCTCGACGTCCGCGGCGGAGATCTGCGCGATCAGCTCCGGGTGGGCGTCCTCGCCCTCGCCGACGAGTTCGACCTGGTACATGGGCTGGATGAGGGCGTGGTCCTCGGCGCGGATGTGCACTTCGCCCTTGACGCCGTCGAAGGTCCATCCCTCCAGGGCGGCGATGCGGTCCTGGACGTCGGTGCCGGCTCCGGCCGCCTGGACGATCATCTGCGCGGCGGTGAACCCGTCGGGGGTGAAGAGGTCGACCTCGCCGCCGTCGGCGACGACGGTGTCGTGCATGATCTCGGCGACCTCGGTCTCGGCGGCCCCGTCGAAGTAGTGGGACAGGAAGGAGATCCGGCCGCCCGCCTCGCCGAACACGGGGTAGGAGGGCTTGATGTCCAGTCCGGTGACGACCTCGGTGGAGTCGAGGATCTCCTGCTGGTCGAGGGCCTGCCACATCGCGGCGGCGGTCTCGCCCGCCCAGGCGACGAACACCAGGTCGGGTTCGGCCTGGCCGAGCTGTTCCGCGAAGGGGGTGAGGTCGGTGGTGTCCGGCGGGGCGAGGACGCTGTCGACGGAGGCGCCCTCCGCCTCCAGGACCTCCGTGACCGCGGCGACGTTGTCCTGGCCGAAGGCGTTCTGCTGGGCGAACACCACGACCTCGGCGCCGTCGGGGTCCTCCATGAACGTGCTCGCGGTGAGGATGTCCTGGTAGGTCTGGCGACCGGAGCGGAAGGTGTGGTCGTTGACGCCGGTCAGGGCGTCGGTGGCGGCGGAGCCGGAGACGAACAGGATGTCGTTCTGCTCCGCGAGCGGCGCGATCTGCGTCGCGATGCCCGAGGCCGTGGAACCGGCGATGATGTCGTGCCCGGAGCCGATGAGGTCGCGGGTGGCCGACACCGCCTTGGTGGGATCGCCCGCGTCGTCGGCGTAGGAGACCTCGATGGGGCGGCCGTCGATCTCCATGGTGCCGTTGGTGGCGTGGTCGAGTCCGGCCTCGAACCCCTGGCGGTACTGCTCGCCGTAGGAGGCGAGCGGGCCGGTGGACGAGTAGACGATTCCGACCATGACGGGGTCGTCCTCGCCGCCTCCGGCCGCCTCGCCGGGGCTCCCGCACGAGGTCAGGGCGAGGGCCGCGGCGCAGGCGGCGGCCAAGGGGGGTGTCTTGCGCATGTGTCTCCTCCGGTCGGCACCCGGTCGTCCGACACGACCGCCCGGGGGGTCGGGTGCCAACACGAAGGTAGGCCCGAAGTGACGTGATTCACATGTAGACGTCGCCCATATTCCGCCACGGTTCAGTGTCGGTGGCGCCCACGGGTCAGCAGGGGCCGAGGTCGGCCCACGGCCCCCAGTCGCCTCCGTCGCCCGGACGGTGGTGCGCGCCCTCGACCCACCAGCGCGCCTCGTACTGGCGGCCCTGGTGGTGCACGCGGTCGCCGATGTCGTACTGGGTGCTGGGGTGCCAGCCCGCGCCCTCGCAGGACTCGGCGTCGCCGCCGCGCCCGCCGCCCTGGCCCCCGTCGTCGCGGTCCCGGTCCCTCTCCTCGTCGGTGCTCTCGTCCCGGTCCCGGTCCTGCTCGGGCTCCTGCTCGTCGTCCTCCGTCTCCGACTCCTCCACCTCCGGCTCCTCGGGGCCGGTGGAGACGGTGATGGACACGTTCGCCTCCTCGGGCAGGATCGATCCGGGCTCCGGGTCCTGGCCGAAGACCTCGCCGACGGCCACGTCGTCGTGCGGCGCCTCGACGACCACCGCGGTCAGGCCGGCTTCGTCGAGGAGCACGACGGCCTGCTCCTCGTCCGTGCCGAGCAACGACGGGACCACGATGCCCTCGCTGACGCTGACGACCACGGGTTCCTCGCGGTCGCCCTGTTCGCCGGCGGCCGGCTTGGTGGAGAGCACGGTGCCGGGGGCCTCCTCGCCGGAGTGCTCCTGCACCACCTCGATGTCGGTGAAGCCGGCCTCCCGCAGCTCGGTGCGCGCCTGCGACTCGGTCCCGCCCGAGACGTCGGGGACCTCCACCGAGCGCGCCCCGATGGAGACCACCAGGGTGACCTCGTCGCCCGTCTGGACCTCGGCGCCCGCGGCGGGCTCCGTCGAGGCCACCGCCCCGGTGTCGACGTTGTCGTCGTAGGCCTCGGCCCGCCGCACGACCAGGGCGGCGCCGAGATCGGCCAGGACGGTCTCGGCCTCCGCGGGCGCGCTGCCCGTGACGTCCGGCATCTGGATGGCGTCCTCGGCGGCCTCGGGGGCCAGGGCGGCCCAGCCGACGACGGCGAGCAGGACGACGGCCAGGGCGGCGGCCGAGACCAGCACGGGCAGGCGGCGCCACGGCGGTGTCCCGTCCCGTTCGCGCCGGGTGGCGGGGGAGGGCGCGAACGCGGTGGCGGCGTGGGCCTCCGCGCCGACCACGGGGATGGGCCGGGTCTGCGCCGGATCGCCGTCCCCGCCCGCCCGCGGCAGTGACCGCGTCACCTGTTCGACCATGGTGAGGTACTTGGCGGCGTCGCGCGGCCGGTAGCGCGGTGTGGGGTCGGTGGCGTTGGCGACCAGCATGTCGACGTCGCCCGGGACCCCGGCCACGAGGGACGAGGGCCGCAGCGGGCCCTCGTGCGGCGCGGTGACGACACCGGTGATCAGGGTGTGGAGCAGGCGGCCGACGGCGTGGACGTCCTCGCTGGTGTCCGGTTCCTGTCCCGCCGAAGCGTCGGCGATCAGGGGGATCCCGGTGACGGTGACGCGCCCCTCGTCGTCGAGGAGGACGTGGTCGGCCTCGACTCCGCCGTGCACGACGCCGGCCTGGTGGAGGGCGTCCAGCGCGGAGAGGACGTCGGCGACGATGGTCAGGGCCGTGGCGGGAGAGTAGCGCAGGGTCGCGTCGCCGTCGGTGAGGACCCGGGCGAGGCTCTCCCCGCGCTCGTACTCGGTGACGGCGTACACGTGGTCGCCGTCGCGGCCGTGACCGAGGGTACGCGCCAGCCCCGGGTGCGTGACGGCCTCCAGCGTCTGGGCACGGCTGTCGAACGCGTGGACCGCGCCTGGATCCGCAGCCGACTCCGAATGCATCACCGTGACCATGACGAGGTTGTCGACCGTCAGGTCGTGCGCGGTGTGGACGGTACCCGAGGCGCCGCCGCGGACACGCTGTCCCAGGACATAGCGTCCTTGCAGCGTGAGGCCGAAGAGGGTGTCGGGGCTGGGGGTCGCCATGATCCGGATTCTACGGTCACCGGCACGACACATCATCGCCCTTCGTCCGAATGTGGACATGTACCTCCGTACACGGTCCTCGCGCGGAGCGGGCGCGCGCTCGCACGACCACGCCATCGTCACTTTCGGTGACCGTTCGGTCTCGTGATCGCGCCGTCTCGAACGTGTTCCGGTGGTTTCCCGGACAGGGCCGGGGCACCCGGCCTCGATAGGGTCCCAGTACCCGAAACCGAAGCGAGGCCCCCCATGACACCGCCCCCTCCCGGGACCGTCGGCGACCGCGCGGCCGGAGTGCTGCTCGGCGCCGCCTGCGGGGACGCCCTGGGCGTCCCCTACGAGTTCGCTCGCAGGCTCGCCGACGACGAGACGCCGCAGATGGTCGGCGGAGGGCTCGGCCCGTACGCACCGGGCGAGTACTCCGACGACACGCAGATGGCGGTGTGCATCGCCGAGACCCTGCGCGACCACGACGCCCCGGTCTCCGACAAGGCGCTGCGCCAGACCGCGGAGGCCTTCCTGGCCTGGCGGCGCGAGGGCGCCACCGACATCGGCAACCAGACCGCGAGGGTCCTGGGCGAGGCGGAGAGCGCGCGGGGGACCGAGGGTGTGGCCGAGGCGATGGTGTCGGCGGCGGCGCGGCTGTTCGAGTCGGGGCTGCCGAGCGCGGGGAACGGCTCCCTGATGCGGACCGGCCCGCTGGCCCTGGCCTACCTGGACGACCCGGCGGGCCTGGCCGTGGCGGCCGACCGCTACAGCCGCCTCACGCACGGGGACCCGTTGGCGTCCGAGGCGTGCGTCCTGTGGTGCGAGGGAGTGCGACGCGCGGTCGTGCGCGGGGATCTGTCGGGGGTCCGCGCCGGTGTGGAGCTGCTGCCGGTGGGACGGCAGGCCTCCTGGGCGGCCTGGTTGGACGAGGCCGAGGAGCGCCCTCCGCACGCGTTCGGCGACAACGGCTTCGTGGTGCGCACCCTGCAGGCGGCGTGGTCGGCGGTCAGCGGTGGGCAGGGGGAGGAAGCCTCAACGGACGGCCTCCGGCTCCAGCTCTCCTTGTGCTCGGCGGTACGGGCGGGGGACGACACCGACACCGTGGCCGCGATCGCCGGCGCGCTGCTCGGCGCTCGCTACGGCGCGAGCGCGATCCCCGACGAGTACCTGTCCGCGGTCCACGGCTGGCCCGGCTACCGCGCACCGGACCTGGCCGAGCTCGCCCTGTCCATCACCGAACGCCACGCCTGACACCGAACCCGATGAACGCCCAGAAGGGTCGAGCCACTCCTCTGGGCGTTCTGTCCGCGTGTTCATCGGCGTCCGCCGCCGCCTCCGCCGCCGCCTCCGCCGGTCCTGCCGCCACCGAAGCTGCCGCTGGAGCCGTGACCGGAACGGCCCCTGGGCGGATGGAGACTGCGGTGGACACGTGTGTTCCACCGGTCCCGGTAGCGGCGGTCGTAGTAGTAGGGGACCCGTCGGTGGGCTTCGCGGTGTTCGGCCGCGAACCGGTCCACCACCGCGTTGGGCACACCGACGGCCAGTTCCCAGGCGGGGTGGCCGGCGACCGACGCCGGCCCCCCGTTCACCGTGTCCTTCCTGGCCTGGACCAGCAAGGCCCGTATCCGGCGGCTGCGGGCGCCGGACGGCCCGCCCACGACGAAGACGGAGCCCGCGAGGTAGAGGGCACAGCAGATCGCCACCCAGTAGGCGCCCTCGAAGAAGATCCGGTCGGCCAGCGCGGCGCACGTGATCCCGAGGGCCAGGGAGAGCGTGGGGAGCAGGAGTGTGATGAGGGCGGAGCGTCCCGTCACCTTGTTCATACCGAGGCCGGTCTGCTCCTTGGCGATGTGCCAGTCGAGTTTCATCATCCGTCTGGGGTTCACCGCCTTGGTGATGGCGGCCAGGTCCGTGGTGGTGCGCTTGGCGAAGAGTACGCCGACCAACGACTTCTCCACCCGTGTCAGCCTGCGGTCCCCCTTGCCGACGGCCAGGGTGAACCGCCAGTCGTCGGGATGGCGGGGGTGTGGTTCGGACGTGAGAAGGCCGCGCTGCTCCAGGTCCACGAGGACCGCCATGATGGCCTTGGCGTTGAACCTGCCCCAGTTCGTGGTGTGGGCCGCGAGCGCCACCGTCATCCGGCCGGGGATCCGGGGGGGTCCGCTTCCGTTCGGCGCGGTCGGCGGACACTCTGTGCGCCCCCATCGCCACCAGGGCGGCGATCAGGACCACTCCGGCGATGATCGCGGTGATCGACGGCGCCCATCCCCGCCGCGGCTCCCCCGCGGGCCCGGTCCCGGACTCGTACAAGGGCTCGCCCACGTCCACGGTCCCCGGTTCGAGGGTGATCGCGGCGGTCAGGCCCTGGGACGGCGGGAGCGAGCCCTGGGTGATGCTCGCCGAGGTGTCGTCGAACTCCACGCCGTCGCAGTCGTCCGTGGCGTCCTCGGCACCGGTGTAGCAGGACACGTCGGTGACCGAGGGCGCGGTGACGCCGACCGTGACGCGGCCCAGGGGCACCTCCCAGGCCGGTCCGACGAAGTCCCAGTAGAACTCGTCGTAGTCGTCGTAGCCGGTGAGCGCTCCTTCCACGGTGTAGGAGATGTCGTAGGTCTGCGTTCCGGTGACGTCGGTGCCCGGATCGCTCCCGTCTCCGACCAGGACGACCAGGTCGTCGCCTTCTCGCTCGACGGCGTCGAGCGTGCTGTCGGCTCCGGTCGGGCTGGTGACGTCGATGCCGCGGATCTCCACGACGCGTTCGCGCGACTCGTGACCGTCCAGCAGAAGGGGGAGATGGCGGGAGATCCCCGGACTGGAGACCTCTCCGAAGTCGTAGGTGATGGACTCGGTGATGTCGACCGAGCCGTCGGTGTTGATCACCGCCCGGGCGTCGTAGGCGGTGATCCGGTCGGTGGCAGGGCCGTCATCGGCGGCGGCGGGTGCGGGGAACACGGCCACGGTCACGGCCGTGAGTGCCCCGGACGCCGACAGTGCGAGCCGGTGTGGGGGTTTTCCGGGGATCATGACCGCGACCCTAGGAGTCCGTGGCAACGGTGGTGTCTCCGTGGCCGATCCCGGACCGGCCGGATGCGGTCACGCCCGTTCGGCGGGCATGGCGGCTCCTCACTACGCTGACGGCCAGAAGCGGTTCGACCATGGAGGCCCTGATGACCGACGCACTCGACTGGACGCGGCCCGACGAGCACCCGGACTGGTTGGCCGAGCCGACCCGTGCGTCGCTCGCCGGTCTGGGGGAGCGGGACCGGGACCAGGTGCGCGTCGCACGGATCGATCCCGAGCTGGCCGACACCGCCGCGTTCTGTGAGCGCTACGGGATGCCCCTGGAGACCAGTGCCAACTGTGTGGTGCTGGCGGCCAAGCGCGGTGGCGAGGTGACCTACGCGGCGTGTCTGGTGCTCGCCACCCAGCGCGCGGACGTCAACGGGACGGTCCGCCGCCATCTGGGCGCCCGAAAGATCTCGTTCGCGCCCATGGACGAGGCCACCGGGCTGACCGGCATGGAGTACGGGGGGATCACGCCGTTCGGGCTGCCGCAGGGGTGGCCGGTGCTGGTGGACAAGGCGGTGGTGGACACCCCGTCGGTCGTGGTGGGCAGCGGCCTGCGGCGGTCCAAGCTGTACGTGCCGGGAGCGCTGGTGGGCGGGCTCCCCGGCGCGGAGGTGCTCTCGCTCACGAAGGACTAGCGCGGGCGCGGGTGTCGATATGTCGACAAAGTGACCAGTGGTTACGGTCGCCGACATGGCGCTTTGGTGCGTGTCTGCAGGTGTTCGACACCCTACTGCGCGCGGCGGTCCCGGGCCGGGGTTTCCCCGGGGCCTCGGCCCGGAGGGGCCAGGGTCGCGGGTGCGGGGTCGAACCGGTCCCGTTGCATACTCCGCGCGGCCGTCGCGGCGTCGCCCGACGGCGTCCAGTCCTTGGGCCGGCACCCGCGCAGGACGCGTTCGACGGGCGCCCAGCCGATCCACCGGCAGGGGTCCCAACCGGCCGGCCCGGCCAGGTCCTGGACCTCCAGGTAGTGGTCGACCCTGACCGTGTCCCACGCGTGGACGACCCGGCCGTCACCGAGGCCCAGCCCCACGTGACCCCAGTTTCGCCGACGTCCGAACAGTTCGCCGGTGGTGTCGTAGAAGGCGAACGCCCCTCGCGGAGGCGCCCCGGTCTCGTCCCGCACCGCGTACAGCTCCGCGGACTCGCCGGCGAAGTCACCGGCGAAGACCTCCAGGCGGTTGGACCGCTCGTAGGCGTCCTCCACGAAGGCCAGACACCGTGAGGCGTAGGAGGTCTCGCCCAGGTGCCGCAGGGCCCAGGCGACGGCGTTCTCCACGCAGGTCTGCTGATCGGTCTCCATCGAACTCCTCAACGCACGGAGGGCTCGCAGACTAGCCGGGGACGGCGCCGTGGCACGAGCGAATTTACGGGGGGAGCCGGTCGCCATGTCGACACCGCTTGTCGACGTGGCGACGGGTCGACGCGTCACTCCCGGCGCAGGGCCGCCGGTGGGTTCTTACGCCGGAGAAACAGCAGGTCGATGCGGGTCTGCCCCGTCTGGCCCTATTTACTGAACGATCGGTCTGTAATACTGTGCCCAGCAGAGTCGCAGCCGGAGGAGAGGACCGCCAGGTGGCCGCAGTACTGGAGAGCTACGCGCAGGGATCATGGTTCACCCCGTCGGACGAGGGCACGCCCCTGCCCGACGCCAACACCGGCGAGACCGTCGCCCTGTTCTCGCGGAAGGGCCCCGACGTCTCCGCCATGGTGGAGTACGCGCGGACCGTGGGCGGGCCCGGCGTGCGGGCGCTGACCTTCCATCAGCGAGCCAGCCTCCTCAAGGAGGTGGGCAAGCACCTCATGGAGTACAAGGACGAGTTCTACGCCCTCTCCCACCGCACCGGCGCCACCAAGCGCGACACCATGGTCGACGTCGACGGCGGATTCGGCACACTGTTCAGCTTCTCCAGCAAGGGGCGGCGCGAGCTGCCCAACTCCACGGTCATCCTGGACGGTCCGCTGGAGCCGCTGGGCAAGGGCGGCACCTTCGTCGCCCAGCACGTGTACACCTCCCGCCCGGGTGTGGCCGTGCAGATCAACGCCTTCAACTTCCCCGTGTGGGGAATGTTGGAGAAGCTCGCGCCCGCCTTCATCGCGGGCCTGCCGAGCATCGTCAAGCCCGCTCCGCAGACCGCGTACCTGACGGTCGCGGTCGTGCGGCGGATCATCGAGTCCGGGCTGCTGCCCGAGGGGTCCCTCCAGCTGCTCACGGCGGGCCACGAGGGCCTGGTCGACGCGCTCGGCCCGCAGGACATCCTGTCCTTCACCGGTTCGGCGTCCACCGGGGCGATCCTGCGCAACCACCCGAACGTGGTCAGCGGCGGCGTGCAGCTCAATGTGGAGGCCGACTCGCTCAACTGCTCGATCCTGGGGCCGGACGTGGCCGCCGAGGACCCGGAGTTCGACCTGTACGTCAAGCAGGTCGTGGCGGAGATGACCGTCAAGGCCGGGCAAAAGTGCACCGCCATCCGCCGGATCCTGGTGCCCGAGTCGATGGCCGACGCCGTCACCGAGGCGCTGACCGACCGGCTGTCGAAGGTCGTCATCGGTGCCGCCGACCAGGCCGAGACCCGGATGGGTCCGCTGGTCTCGCTCGCCCAGCGCGACGAGGTCCGCAGGTCAGTCAAGGCGCTGCGCACCTCCTGCGAGCTGGTCTACGGCGACCTGGACCAGGTGGAGGTGGCCGGCGGCGACGCCGAGTCCGGCGCGTTCGTCTCCCCGATCCTGCTGCGGGCGGAGGCCGAAGCCGCCGAGCCGCACGAGGTGGAGGCGTTCGGGCCGGTCGCCACGATCATCACGTACGGGTCCGTGGCCGAGGCCGTGGAGCTGGCGGCGCGCGGCCGGGGCAGCCTGGTGGGGTCGCTGGTGACTCAGGATGAGGACGTGGCCCGCGAGGTCGTGCTCGGTTCGGCGCCGTGGCACGGGCGGATCCTGGTGCTCAACCGGGAGGACGCCAAGGAGTCCACCGGGCACGGTTCACCGATGCCGGTGCTGGTGCACGGCGGTCCCGGCCGCGCGGGCGGCGGCGAGGAGATGGGCGGTGTGCGGGGCGTCAAGCACCACATGCAGCGCACGGCCGTGCAGGGGACGCCGGACATGCTCACGGCGATCACCGGTCAGTGGACGACCGGATCGCGGCGCGCGGTCGGGGACGTGCACCCGTTCCGCAAGAACCTGGCGGAGCTGCGGATCGGCGACACGATCGAGTCGGCCGAGCGCACGGTGACCCGGGCGGACATCGACCACTTCGCGGAGTTCACGGGCGACACGTTCTACGCGCACACCGACGAGGAGGCCGCCGCGGCCAACCCGCTGTTCGGCGGGATCGTGGCGCACGGGTACCTGGTGGTCTCGCTCGCGGCGGGGCTGTTCGTGGACCCGGATCCGGGTCCGGTGCTGGCCAACTTCGGTGTGGACAACCTGCGGTTCCTCACGCCGGTCAAGGAGGACGCGACGATCAAGGTGACGCTGACCGCCAAGCAGATCACCCCGCGCACGAACGCCGAGTACGGCGAGGTGCGCTGGGACGCGCTCGTGACCGACCAGGACGGCGAGCCGGTGGCGACCTACGACGTGCTCACCCTCGTCGCCAAGGGCGAGGAGTAGCTGCGGAGTAGGCGAGTAGCGATCGCGACAAGCCGCTAGGCCGGTCAGCGGGTAAGCCGGTAGGCCGATCTGTCGACAAGGCGTCCTGTCATCATCCCTGACGACAGGACGCCTTGTTCTGTCCGGGCGCTTCATCTCCACGGCGGTCGGCTCGCGGGGCTCGTGCGCGAGGGATCGCAGAGCAGCCCGGCCGCCGTGCTCAGGGCTCCCGCGAACGCGCGGTCGCCGCCGCCCCGTTCGACCAGCTGGGAGACCAGGCGGGCGGTCGTGGGTTCGAGTGCGGTGCGTCGGTGGCCGGAGCCGTCGGCGAACCACAGCGTCAGTTGGACCACCGCTTTGCCCCGATGGCCGGCCCACGTGTCGGTTCGGGCCAGCCAGACGCTGACGCCCTCCTCGCCTCTGTCGCGGACCAGGCGCAGGTGGCGCATGAGAGTGGTGTCCTTCCGGTGGTCGATCTCGCACCAGCGTGGACAGGGGTCTTCGGGTAGGCCGTTCCCGGTCATGGCCTGCACCCCTTGCGGTTGAGGTGGTTGCCCCACTCGCCCAGGTCGCCGTGCGAGAGCCGCTCCAGCGGCGACTCCCACGCCCACACCACCCGGCTCGGGCCTTCCCGCTTGCCCCGAGCGACCCGGGTCACCACGCCGCAGCGCGCGCCGTAGACGGGTTCGTCGCGCAGCGACCGGCCGAGGTATTCGACCGCGACGTGCTTCTGACGTGCCCAGACCTTCAAGGCCGCCAGGGACGGGAGTTCGCGGATATCGCAGATCGTGCGCTTCATCAGGCCACCTCCCGCATCCGGTGCCCGCTCTGGGCCGAGCTCCCGTCCGGCCCCGAAGCTCCGATCATCGAGATCCACGACCGGACCGCCAACGCCAGCGGCGCCAGGTCCCCGACCGGATGGGAGACATAGGCCCGAACCCGCGAACCCCGACGCCGCCGTCGGCGGTGCGTCTTCACGGGTTCCGCTTCGGCTTCGAACGTGGCGTGCTTGGCGTGCTTGGGCCGGTGCGTGTGGGGTCGTTCGACCCAGTCGCATGAGCAGGAGCGGAAGGCCGCCGTACGCAGCGGCCCCCGGTTGCGGATCTGGTGCCGGTAGTGCTCCGACAGAACGGTCACCGGAGCCAACGGCCGCCGCTCCCAGAGATCGATCACCGAACCCCCGGTGTCGACAGAGTCGGGGAAGGACACCACGACCGACTCCAAGGGCTCGGAGGGCCTGCCCCGGACCGCCAGGGGTCGGAGGGTTCGGGGGCTCGGGTCAGGTGGAAGGACCGCGCGGCCGTAGCGCGCACGGCCTCCAGGTCCACAGAACGCAGGTAGCGCACAGCGCAACCTCCACAGGTCAATAAGGGTCGGGCCTCGGCGATCAGGAATGCACCGGACCTCGCCCGCGCGACGACTTGTGTACCCAAGTCACTTCGACACGCTAGCCCGACCAGCTTGGGTACACAAGATTTTCGACGAAGAAAACGCTAGGGAACGTCAATGACGTATCGAAATGCGTAGCGATCGCCCGGAATGACTGAATCCAATACCTCGATCGGTTCTCCCTGAGAATCGAAGGCGGTTCGAAGTGCGCGTGCTACCGGCACACCTGCCGGAATCTCCAGCGCATCGATCTCGGTGCGTGCGGGCATACGAAGTTCAAGGTCTTCCACGAACTGGACGATCCTCCGGCGGATCGGTCCCTCGGGGTCCTCCAGGACACCGTGCGCCCCGCCCTTGACCAAACGGTGCTCCGCTATGGCCGTATTCTCCACGAGTTCTGGACGGTAGTACCCATCACAGAGCTGCATGGGTGCACCGTCGACCAGGAACAATCTGCGCCGAACGAGGACTGGCTCGCCGACGACCACACGCAGACGCACTGCTATCTCGTCTGGGGCAGGGACGCGCGCCACCTCCAACAAGCGCTGTTCCGGACGACGTCCCTGGCTCTCGACTTCGGCATTGAAATTCGCCCGTCCACTGACGCGATGGGCGCGGTGGTTCGCCCCTGTGGAGACCATGCGCACGTTCGGCCTCGGCCGAACGACGCTTCGACGTCCCTGCTCGGAGACAAGCAGCCCTTCGGCTTTGAGGAGGGCGAGCCCTTTGCGAACGGTGTTGCGAGTGGTGGCGAACTCTTCTGCCAACGCGTTCTCAGACGGAGCGGGATCCCCTGGCTGAAGTCTTCCCGCCAGGATGTCCGCGCGGATGGCCTCCGCGATCCGTCTGTGCAGGGCGTTGATCGACATAACGCGAACCTACCGGAAGGACCACCCGGACCAACGATGCACGTTGATCAGGATGATGGCGGCATCAGGCGGAGACTCGCGGTACTGCACGTAGCGTTCCATGAGCCGCTCCCGAGCCTCGAACCAGGCAGCACCCTCGTGCTCGACCCGTGCGGAGCCGTCCGCACGGGCCCACCACAACCGTGTCCAGTCGTCGTCGTACTCGTCGGCGAGCAGAGACACCCTCGGGTTCTCATCGATGTTCCTGATGCGCTTGAGGTTGTGAGTGCTCTTCGGCTTACTGTCCACCGCGATCGCCACGGTGTCTCCATAGGCTGCGTACGTCACTGGGACCAGGTGCGGTGCTCCCTGGGAGTCGGCCGTCGCCAACCTGGCGATACGACTCGAGGTGAACGCTTCTCTGGCCCGGTCAGAACTCCACTTCACAAGAAGACGCTCGCACGTCGTCATCCACGGCACAAGACCACCGTGCGTCGGGCACAACCACGTCGTCCCCTCCAGCCACGGATGGGAGGCATAGTTGGGAGTCCTGAGAACCCAGCGCGCGAAGTAACGAACGCGCGGGCCCCACTCCTCGGACTGAATCTGCCCGTGCCGAGTTGAAACGCACGTTCGCAATCTCTGGCACGAGCGTTTCTGTCAGGCTGAACGGACAGACTCGTCCGCCTTACCGAAAAGGTGTTCTCGTGATCCGCCCGAACCCCGCTCCGGAACACCTTCGGTTCCGCACATCGACGTACAGCGATCGCAGCGACTGTGTGGCCGTCGCCGATGTCGGAGGGGGCGCCGTCGTCCGGGATTCCAAGCATCCCGAACGGTGCCACCTCGTCATCCCCAGTCATGAGTGGGGCGCATTGCTAGGTGTCCTGCGGCACCAGAGCGCATAGAAGAGCAAGACGGCCCCGGTCATCGACTGGGGCCGTCGTCTGCTCGGAGGGGATCGAACCGGGGGAGTGACCTCGCGGCGATAGGACAAGCGTGGCGCGTTCGGCCGTTCCGGCCTCGCACCACCGTTCACCCACGCCGCGACAGCCATCAGGAGGACCACCGTGACGTCTCCGTCCTCGTCTGCCCGTGACGACCGCGACGGCTCCCTGTCCAGACGCCGTTTCGCCCGGCTCGCCGCCGTCGGCCTCGCGGCCGGTACCGGGATGACCGGTCTCGCCTCGGCGCCCGCGTCGGCCGCGGCCGACGGGCAGGCGTACTACGACCGTGCGGACAGGCTGGCCGGGGACGACCCGGTCCTGCGCAACCTTGTCCGGTCGCTGACCCCGGGTAGCGCGCCTCCCCCGCTACCCGCGCCGGCCCCCGTGAAGCTGTTCGACGACCTGGCCATGCTGAGCGTGGGCTTCGTGCACGCCATGGCGGTCCTCACCGACGACGGCATCGTGCTGATCGACGCGCTCAGGTCCCCGGAGGACGCCCGGGACGTGATCGTCCCGGGACTGCGCGAACTGGGAGCCGATCCCGAGGCGATCACACACGTCATCGTCACCCACGGGCACGACGACCACTTCGGCGGGGCGCAGTACCTCGCCGACCGCTTCGGGGCCCGTGTGCTGATGTCCGGGGCCGACTGGGACCTCGTCGAACGCACGCGTCCGGACCACGCCCCCGTCCGGGACCTGGAGATCACGGACGGCCATCGCCTCACCGTCGGGGGCACGACCATCGGCCTCTACGAGACCCCGGGCCACACGGCGGGCACCGTCTCTCCCATCCTCCCCGTGCGGCACGGGTCCGACCAGCACACGGCCATGCTGTGGGGCGGTATCCGGCCTCCCGAGGCGGTCGCGGAACTGCGCACCTACCTGGCCTCCATCCACTCCTTCCGCCTGCGCATGCGCAGGGCGGGAGTGGACGTCGAACTGGCCAACCACCCGATCGACGACGGGCTCGCGCGCGCCGAGCAGGTGCGCGAGGATCCCGGTGGCGACCACCCCTTCGTGCTGGGACGAAGGGGGACCGACCGGTTCATGGCGGTCATGGACCTCATGCTGCGCGGCTGGACGGCCGACGCCGAGGACCAGGACGGCCGGTAGCAGTCCGGTCCCGCCCCGCCACTCGTCGGCGGGGCGGGGCGGGACCGTGCGCCGACTAGGCCTCCTGTCGGCTCTTGCGCCCGGGTACGTAGAGGACCAGGAACCCGGCCAGGACCATGACGACGATCTGCGCGAGCAGCTGGACGCTGTAGACGATCTCCTCGGTCGGGAAGAAGCCGTGGGCGAAGTAGATACCGCTGTGCACGCCGACGGCCATCCAGATCGCGCCCGTCCTCGCCCGGCTCGCGGCACAGGCGAAGCCCAGCGCCGCCGACCCGACCGCGTACAGGCCCACTTCGAGGGGTCCCCGCGCCTCGCTCTGGGAGAAGAGGTGGAGCGCACCGAAGACCACCGACGTGAGCACCAGGACCACACCCGGAGTCAGGCGTTCCGCGAGCACGTCGTAGAGCTGGCCCCGCCACAGCAGCTCTTCGGGGAGCGCCTGACCGAGGACGATGAACAGGATCACGAGGGGCAGGAAGATCAGGTCCTGGGGCTCCCACGGCACCCACCTGGCCGCGCCAAGGGCGACCGAGACGGCGTTGGCCGCCAGGAACGCGGCCACGCTCAGTCCCGTACCGATCAGGAGATGGGGCAGGGCCGACCACTTCATCGGCAGCCCCACCCCGGACCAGGGGCGGCGGGTGAAGCGGCGCCAGAGGTAGACCAGTAGCACCGCCAGGAGGGCACCGAACGGCTGGCCGGCCAGGATCATGGCGTAGGTGAAGGCGATGGTGATGAGGATGGGAAGGACCACTGTCGTGGCCACCTGGCGGACGTCCATGCGTCCGCGGTCGGGCGAAGTCATGTTCTGAGGATTCAGGGATGTCGGGACGCCGGCATCGGGTGCGGGACCCCGGTCACACCCTGGATTTCCCGACGCGAAAGCCGCTCTCCCGTAGGGGGCGTGCCCAGGGTCTCCGGTCCCTCCCGCTCCCGGCATCCGCCCTTGACCTCAACTCAAGTTGAGGTCCTAGCCTTCCGGACGACAGCCATTTTGCTCCGAAGGGAAACGCCATGGCAGGGACAGACAGCGGCGACGCGGGGGCGGCTGCGCGCGTGACCGTGCTCGGGCTCGGCGACATGGGGTCGGTCATCGCCAGGACGTTCGTCGAGCGGGGCTACCGCACCACGGTCTGGAACAGGTCGGCGGGCAGGGCGGCTCCGCTCGTCGATCTCGGGGCCGCGTCCGCCGCGACGGCCGCGGAGGCGGTGGCGGCGAGCGAACTCGTCGTGGTCTGCCTGCTCGACAGCGCGGCGGTCGACGAGGTCCTGGACTCCGTCGGCTCCGCGGTCGCGGGCAGGGTCCTGGTGAACCTCACGAGCGGTTCGCCCGCGCAGGCACGAGCCTACGAGCGCTGGGCGCACGAGCGCGGAGCCGAGTACCTCGACGGCAAGATCATGGGAGACCCGCCGCACGTGGGCACCGCGCATCTCCTGCTCCCCCTCAGCGGTTCTCTGCGCGCGTTCGAGGCGCACGAGTCCGTGCTGCGTGAACTGGGCGGCGTCGCCTATCACGGCACGGACGCCGGCGCGGCCGCCGTGGAGTTCATGGCCCAGGTCGCCCTGGGCTACGAGATGCTCATCGGCTTCCTGCACGTCCTGGCGCTGGTGGACGCGGAAGGGGGCGACGTGGCCGCGTTCGCCGAACGCGCCGCCGGCCTGGTGACCGGGTACCCGCCGCTGCTGACCTCGATCGGCGAGGCGGTCAGGGACGGCGACTACCCGCCGGACCTCGGTCCCCTCCGTGTCCAGGCCGCGCTGATGGACGACATGATCGACCACCGCGAGTCCGTCGGTGTGGAAGCCGTGCGGATGCGGGAGGTCAAGGACCTGATGGACCGCCGGATCGCCGACGGGCACGGCGGCCAGGGCTTCTCCAGCCTGTTCGCCCTGCTGGCGAAGCGACGGTGAGCCGCTCCCGGGCGCGCCCCCGGCACGGGGGCGCGTCCGGGATCACGCGGTCGGGATCACGCGGTCGGGGCCAGGCGCGCGTGCAGCCAGGCGCGTGCGGTCGCCGCGAACTCCTCGGCCACCCGGGACCGGGGCGCGAGGGCCTCGAAGGCGTGCGGGGCGCCGGGCACGACCTCCACCATGGTGTCCACTCCCGCGTCGGTCAGCGCCTCGGCGTAGGCGCGACCCTCCTCGTAGAACAGCTCGATGTCGCCCAGGCCGATCCACGTCGGCGGCAGTCCGGCCAGGTCCGTCCGGCGGGCCGGAACGGCGTAGGGCGGTGCGTCCGGGGCGCCGGGCCCGGTGCCGAGGTACGCGCTCCAGGCGATCCGGTTGGAGCGGTTGTTCCACAGGAAGTGGTCGACCGCGTCGAGCTCTCGGCGGGCGGCCGTGCGGTCGTCGAGCATCGGGCAGTGCAACCACTGCACGATCGGCCGGACCCCGTCCAGGTCGTGGAGCCGCTGCACGAGCCCCGCCGCGAGTCCGCCGCCGGCGCTCTGACCGCCGACCGCGATCCGGAGCGGGTCGACACCGCGCTCGTCGGCGTGGTCCAGCAGCCACCGCCACAGGCGCAGGCAGTCGTCCAGCGGCACCGGGAACGGGTGCTCGGGCGCGAGGCGGTACTCGACGGAGACCACCACGAGGTCCAGGTCGACGGCGATGTCGACGCACGACGCGTGGTCCTGCGCGGCGGTGCCGATGACCATGCCGCCGCCGTGAATCCACAGCAGCGCCGCGCCGCAGCCTCCGCCCGCCGGTGTGAAGACGTGCGCGCCGACCCCGGCTTCGAGCTCGATGTGCTCGTGGCGCAGGCCGTCACGGAGCTTGGGGCCGGGCAGCAGCCGGGATCCGAGCCGTACCAGGGACCGCTGCCACCCGTGGGCGATCGGCGGGTTCGGAACGCGCCGGAAGACCGACCGCAGTTCCGGGTGCAGCTCTGAGACGTCCATGTCGGTTCTCTCCAGGTCCTCGACCGCGCGAACATCGCGTCGGTGCGCACGGCCGCGACGGCTCCGCGCGTGGGCCCGCGCACGGGCGCGGAACCTGCCGTGGTCCCATGCCTACCACTCAGCCACGCGCGGCCGTGGCCGTCATCCCCAACAGCCGCGGGGAGTACCTCCTGCACCTGCGGGACGACATCGAGGACATCTCCTGGCCCGCGCGGCGGGTCCTGAACGATCACCGGGCCGCCGGGATCCGACTCTCCGAGCATTTTCCTAGCAACGCTAGACAAACGAGCAATGGCACGAATAGCGTGTTCCTAGCACTGCTAGCGAGGGAGTCGACATGCAGGACGTACTGGCCGTCACCACCGTCGTCGTGGTCGGAATGTTGGTGGGCGTGGAGTTCGCGGTCTCCGCCTTCGTCAACCCGATCTTCGACCGGCTCCCGACCGAGAGCGGGATCGCCGCGCGCAGCGACGGAGCGCGCGTCCTCGGCCGGGTCATGCCGTTCTGGTACATCGGCTCGGTCGTCCTCGGCGCGGTGTGGACCGCGCTGGCATGGGGCGGCGAGGGAGCGGCCCAGGCCGCCGCGGCCACCGGACTGCTCCTGGTGAGCGTGGTGATGTCGGTCCTGCTGCTCGTGCCGATCGCCTCGCGCTCGGCGACCTGGTCGAGCACCGCCCCGCCCGCGGACTGGAAGGAGCAGTCGAAGCGCTGGGACCGGTACCACGTGGTGCGCGTGGGCGTCATCGTGCTCGCGTTCGCGCTCTTCGCCGTCGCCCTGGCCCTCGCCTGACGATCCCCGTCCCCGAGGGCCCGCGCGCGACTCCGCGTGCGGGCCCTCGGGCGTCAGGACGACGGCGTCGACCGCAGGCCGCGCAGGAGCGGCTCGATCAGCCGGCGGGGGTCGTAGTCGGGGTCGCTCTCCCGTCCGACACAGAGGTTGCCGATCCCGCGCATCAGCTCGATCGCGCGCAGGTCGGACCCGATCTCCCCGGCCTCGGTGGCCGCGTCGAGCAACTCCCCGCAGACGGGCACCAGCCGGTCGAGGAAGTAGGCGTGCAGGGCGTCGAAGCCGCCGCCGCCCGACTGCATGGCGTGCGCGAGCCCGTGCTTGGTGACCAGGAAGTCCACGAAGAGGTCGACCCACCGCCGGAGCGCCGCGAAGGGGGAGTCCGCTTCGGCCAGCAGGCGCGGCCCGGCCTCGGCGCAGGCCTCGACCTGGTGCCGGTAGACGGCGATGACCAGGTCCGACCGTGTCGGGAAGTGCCGGTAGATCGTCCCCATCCCGACGCCCGCCTCGGTCGCGATCGCGCGGATGGGCGCGTCCACGCCGGAGGCGACGAACACTTTGGCGGCGGCGGCCAGCAGGACCTGCTGGTTGCGCCGCGCGTCCGCCCTCTTGCCGCGGGGCGGCTTCTCCTCGGACTCGCCCGTCTCCCCTGACTCGGCTGTCGTGGGCACCGCGCTCTCCTCCCGAGGGTCGTTGACAAAACGGAACAGCGCTCCGTATATTAATCGGAGCGGCGTTCCGCTTGCATTCTAGTCGAGCCGGGCACGCCTGTCCGCCGCTCTCACTCTGTCTTCCCGGCCACCCCGTTGCGCCGCCGACCACCGGCGGCGGGCCGGTGGTCGGCGGCCGTCGAAGGGAAATCCACCTCATGAATGCGCCCATCCGCCCCGCCGAAGCCCTCGGCACACCCGCCCCGGTCCTCTCGGTCGGCCCCGTGGTCCTACCGGCCCCCGACCGCGCGGTCGACCTGCGGCTGCGCGTCTCCGTGCCCGTGACCGGAGGCGATCTGCCGATCATCCTCCTCTCGCACGGCCAGGGCTTCTCGAACCACCTCTCCTCCCTGCACGGCTACGCGCCGCTCGTCGACTGCTGGGCGGCGCACGGCTTCGCCGTCATCCAGCCCACCCACCTGAGTTCGCGGACGCTGAGCCTGGAGTCCGACTCCCCGGAGGCGCCGATGTACTGGCGGTCGAGAGCCGAGGACATGTCACTCATCCTCGACCGGCTCGACGAGATCGAGGCCGCCGTTCCGCAGCTCGGCGGGCGCCTGGACCGGAGCCGGGTCGCCGTGGCCGGGCACTCGATGGGCGGGCACACCGCGAGCCTGCTGCTGGGCGCGCGGCTCACCGACCCTCACGACGGCACGGAGGTGGACCTGGCCGATCCCCGGATCACGGCGGGCGTCCTGCTCGCCGCGCCCGGCCGGGGCGGCGACGCCCTCACCTCGTTCGTGGCCGAGAACTACGCCTTCCTCTCGACCACGGACTTCTCCACGATGACCACGCCCGCGCTCGTGGTCGCCGGGGACCAGGACTCCTCCGACCACATGACCGTCGAGGGCCCGCAGTGGCACGCCGACCCCTACCGCCTCGCCCCGGCCCCCAAGACCCTGCTCACCCTGTTCGGCGCCGAACACGGGCTGGGCGGGATCTCGGGCTACGACGTCGCCGAGACCACGGACGAGAACCCCGAGCGGGTGGCCGCCCTCGGTCGCCTGACCTGGTCCTACCTCCGCTCCGAGCTCTACCCCGGCGACTCCGCGTGGAAGAGGGCGTGCGAGGTGCTGACGACCGGGCCCGGCGCGCTCGGCCGCGTCGAGTCGACGTAGGTCGGGGCCGGGGGGTCGGGCACGGGCCTGCCGTGGCGCCGGGGCCGACGGCAGGACGTCGGCCCCGGATGCCCCCGGACGCTCCCGGTTCCCAGAACCGGTCTCTCACGCCCCGGCTCTCAGGACCCGGCGCCGTGGGACGACCGGCCCGCCCTCAGTGCGGGAAACCCGTGGGTACGGGCCGCGAGCACCACGACCAGCACCGGCACCAGGAGTACCGGCACGCTCCAGGCGAACGAGGTGTGGTCGAGCCGGGTGAGGAGCACTCCGCCCACGGCCCCTCCGCCGGCCATGGCCACGTTCCACAGGGTGACGAGCATCGACTGGGCCGTGTCGGCGGCGTCCCCGCCCGCGTCGGCCACGGCGGTCTGGAGCAGGGTCGGGACGCCGCCCCAGCCCAGGCCCCACAGCGCCGCCGCGACGTAGACCGCCACCGTGTCGCCCGCCGACACGGCCAGGAGCGTGCCCGCCACCGCGACCAGCAGCGTGGACGCCACCGTCAGTGTGCGCAGCCGACGGTCGATCCGCGCCCCCACGACCGCGATGCCGACCAGGGAGGCGATTCCGAAGACGAGCAGCACGAGGTCGACGGACGCGCCCGTCCCGATCCGGAGCACGAACGCGGCGATGTAGGTGTAGAGCACGGTGTGCGCCAGGACGAAGACCAGGGTGACGAACAGGACCGCGCCGACGCCCGGAAGGGCGAGGGTGCGCAGGAGCGGGGTCCGCGCGCCGGGCCCCCGGCCGGGACGGTCGGGGACCAGGGCGAGGATCCAGCCGAGCAGCACGACGGACACCACGCTCATCAGCGCGAACGCCACCCGCCAGCCGAGGGTTCCGCCGAGGAGGGCGCCGGCGGGCACGCCCAGGGACAGGGCGATCGGGATCCCGGCCATGACCACGGCCACGGCCCGGCCCTGGAGGTGGGCGGGGACCAGGGCGCGCGCGTAGCCCACCAGCATCGCCCACACCAGCCCCGCCGCCACCCCGGCGGCGAAGCGCGCGGTCATGGTGAGCACGTAGTCCGGCGACACGGCCGTGACCGTGTTGGCGACCGCGAAGGCCCCCATGGCCGCCAGCAGCAGCCGCTTGCGCCGCCAGCCCGCCGTGGCGGCGGCCAACGGGATCGCGGTCAGCGCGGTGCCGAGGGCGTAGACCGTGACGGACTGGCCCATCGCGGACTCGCCGACACCCAGGTCGGCGCTCATGGCGGGAAGGACCCCGGCGGGGAGGGTCTCGGTCAGGCTCGTGATGAAGACCGCCGTGGCCAGAGCGAGCAGTGAGGTCAGGGGGAGTCGGCGTCCCGGTGGCCGGGAGGCGTCGGTGGTGGGCACGTGCGGTGTGGCGTCAGGTCTCATGGGGAGTATCGTCAGACCCTCACATCTGTGTGAAGGTCAACGAGATGGAACATGAGGTGGGACACATGCGCATCGGCGAGCTGGCGGAGCGCACGGGCACGTCGCGTCGGCTCCTGCGCTACTACGAGGAGCAGGGGCTGATCACCCCCGAGCGCTCGGGCAACGGCTACCGGGAGTACGGCGAGGTCTTCGTGGACCGGATCGCGCAGATCCGGGGGCTGCTGGACGCGGGACTGCCCACCCGGATCATCAAGCAGGTGCTGCCGTGCCTGAACACGCCCCGGGCGCTCTACTTCCCGGACGCCACCCCCGAGATGATCGCGACGCTGGAGAGCGAACGCGACCGGATGAGCGACCGCATCAGGTGCCTGACCCAGAACCGGGACGCCATCAGCGCCTACCTCGACGCCGTGCGCGACGGCACCCCGCCGCCGAAGGAGGTCCCTGGCCAGTGCGCGGGCGAGCCTGGCGAGCACGCGGCCGGACGTGTCAGGGTGTCCCGGTGACCGAACTCGAAGACTCCTTCGTCGTCCCCGCCGCGGGCTCCTCGGCACGCTGGGTCGTCGGCAGGCCGGTCGACGTCCACGGCGACGGCTCCACGCACACCGTGGACGTCGAGCTCAGCGACTGCGGGTTCACCGATCATGGTCGGGCCGCCTTCGAGGGCCGGACCTCGGAGAACCTGCGGGAGTTCCTCGTCGCGCTGGCGCAGGACTGGCGGGGCTGGCAGGGCGCCCGTTCCTGGACGTCCATGGGGCAGGAGATGACCGTGGAGGCGCACCACAACGGCCGGAGCCGCGTGAGCCTGGAGATCACCCTGCGCCGGGCCGATCTGCACCACACCCCCGACGCGTGGTCGGCGCAGCTCTTCCTCACCGTGGAGGCCGGAGAGGAGCTGCGCCGGATCGGCGACGCGGCGCAACGCTTCCTGCACCCCTAGGCCAGAAGAACACGGCCTAGGCGCCCGGACCACGCCGAGCGTCGGATCGGCTTGTCGACACGGCGACAGGCCGATCCGACGACCATGACCCGCGAGGGGAACCGCCTCACGCGATGGCTCGACACTCTGTCCCACGAGGTGTCCCGGTGACCGAACTCGAAGACTCCTTCGTCATCACCCGCGCGGATGCCCCGGCGCGCTGGGCCGTCGGCAGGCCGGTCGACGTCCACGGCGACGGCTACACCCACATGGTGGACGTCGAGCTCAGTGATGACGGGATCGCCGCTCGCGGACAGGCAGCCTTCGACGGACGCGGTCCGGAGAACCTGCGGGACTTCCTCGTTGCCCTGGAGAAGCACTGGCGGGGCTGGCGGGGCGCCCGTTCCTGGACGTCGGTGGGGGAGGAGATGACCGTGGAGGCGCACCACGACGGCCGCGGGTACGTGAGCCTGGCGGTCACCCTGCGCCGCGCCGAACGGACCTACGCCCCCGACGCGTGGTCGGCCCGGGTCGTCCTCACCGTGGAGGCGGGCGAGGAGCTGCGCCGGATCGCCGACGCGGCGCAGCGCCTCCTGCGCCCCTAGCCCGGACCGCGTCGGGCGTCGGAACGGCTTGTCGACACGGCGACAGGCCGACAGAACGACTCGGCGACACAGCGCTCGGGCCCCCGGCCGGTGACCGGTCGGGGGCCCGAGCGCTGTTCGGGAGACCGGGTCAGACGAGGGGCGCGCCCATGGCGTGGTAGCCGCCGTCCACGTGCAGGACGGTGCCGGTGATCGCCCGCGCGGCCGGGGACATCAGGAACAGGGCCGGCCCGGCGACGACCGTGGCGTCCTTGGTGTCCCAGCCCAGCGGGGCGTGGTCGCCCCAGGAGTCGGAGATCTGCGCGAACCCCGGAATGGACCCGCCCGCCAGGGACTTGATCGGGCCGGCCGCGATCGCGTTGACGCGGATGCCCTCGGCGCCCAGGTCGCGGGCCAGGTACTTGGTGGAGTTCTCCAGGACGGCCTTGGCCGAGCCCATCCAGTCGTAGACCGGCCAGGCGACGCTGGCGTCGAAGGTCAGTGAGACCACGCCCGCGCCGTGGGGCGCCGCGCCGAGCAGGTCGCGAAAGCCCACGGTCAGCGCCTTGAGCGAGAACCCGGACACGTGCACCGCGGTGGCGACGTCGGCCCACTCGGTGTCGAGGAAGTTGCCGCCCAGCGCCTTCTCGGGCGCGAACGCGATGGCGTGCAGCACGCCGTCCACGTGGTCCCAGTGCTCACCGACCGCCGCGACGGTCGCGGCGATCTGCTCCGGGTCGGTGACGTCCATGGGCAGGACGGCGACGGGCTCCTTCGGCAGGCGCTTGGCGATCCGCTCGCAGATCGAGAACTGCCGCCCCGGCGGGTTGGTGACGACCACCTCGTGGCCCTGGTTCATGGCCTCCTCCGCGATCGCGTACGCGATGGAGGACTGGGTGGTGATGCCGGTGATGAGCAGGTTCAAAGCGCCCCCTGGTGAATTCTTCGCTCGCTCAGGCAAGCTATCGACAACCCGGCGCTCACGCCGCTGTGGAGTCGGACAAGAAATCCGCGCGGACTTTGAATCGCGTCGAGGCCGGTCAGCGGGGCGCCGTCGCGGTGCTGCCGTCGATGAGCGCGGTGACCGTCGCGCGCAGGCGGTCGGTCTCCGCAGACGCGGTGTCGGCGGAGAGCACGAGGTGGTGCAGGACGCCGACGAGCGCGAGGGCCAGCGCCGCGGGGTCGGTGGTCGCGGCGATCCGGCCGAGCCTGCGCTCCTCCGTGAGGTAGGCGGCGACGGCTCCCTCGAAGGCGTCGAAGCCCGCCGTGCCCTCGCCGAGGATCGCGCGGACGCTTCCGGTCAGGTCCGGACGCGCCACGAGCAGGCGGGCCCACGGCCGGACGGTCTCCAGGGGTGTCGCCAGGGCCGCCTCGCACAGGTTCCCGGCGACGCTCCCCTCGCCCGCCCGGTCGGCCAGGGCCGACGCTCCGGCCGAGACCAGGAAGGCGCGGTCGACGGCGTAGGAGGCCAGGAAGTCGTCGAGGTCGGTGAAGTGCGCGTACAGCAGTCCGGCCGCGACTCCGGCCTCGGCCGTGACGGCGCGGCCGCTCAGCCGCGCCGGTCCGTCGCAGACGATCACCCGCTCGACGGCGGAGAACAGGTGCTGGCGGATCTCCGGGATGGCGACGCCTCTGGGCATGCGGTCGAGTCTATGCGCCTCGGTTGCGCCGAGTATGAACAAGCGTTCATACTCTGGTTTGAACACACGTTCATTCTGAGGCGGACCGAGGAGCGGCGATGACGGACGACCAAGGTGGGGCACCGGAGACCGGCGGCGGACGGACGCGGCGGGCGGTCGTCGTCGGCGCGGGCATCGCCGGCCTGGCCGCCGCGCTGCGTCTGCGCCGCGGCGGTTGGGACGTGCTCGTGGTCGAGCGCGCCCCGGGCCGCCGCAGCAGCGGCTACATGGTGAACCTGCTCGGGACGGGCTACGACGCCGCGGAACGCCTGGGCCTGCTGCCGGCGCTGGCCGAGGCGGACCTGGGCTGGTTCACCTCGATCCTGGTCAGGGCGGACGGGAGCCGGAAGTTCACCGTCCCGGCCGAGATCGCCCAGGCCGCGATCGGCGACCGGGCCAGGACCGTGTTCCGCGGCAATCTGGAGTCGGCGCTGTTCGAGGCGGTGGGCGAGCAGGTGGCGTTCCGCTTCGACACCACGGTGGCCGGTGTGGCACAGGACGCGGACGGCGTCGACGTCGAGCTGAGCGACGGCACCCGGGAGCGGGCCGACCTGCTGGTCGGCGCCGACGGTCTGCACTCCGGCGTCCGCGCGATCGTGTTCGGACCGGAGGAGGACGTCCGTGTGGACATGCGGCACATGGTCGGGGCGTTCCCGCTCGACCGGGTGCCCGAAGACGTGCCGGAGGGCGCGGGCACCACGTACATCGGCCCCGGGCGTACGGCGGCCGTGGTCAATCTGGGACCGGGGCGGTCCTCGGTGTTCTTCGCCTACCGCTGCGCCGACGCGCGGGACGAACTGGCCAGGGGACCGGTCGAGGCGCTCACTTCGGCCTTCGGCGACCTGGGCGGGGGCGTGCCCGGCGCGCTGCGGGCGCTGGCGGACGCGCCGGAGGCGGCCTACTTCGACTCCGTCGCCCAGATCGCGATGGACCGGTGGAGCCGTGGCCGGGTCGTCCTGCTGGGCGACGCCGCCTGGTGCGTGACGCTGTTCGCCGGATACGGCGCGGCCCTGGCGCTGACCGGGGTCGACCGGCTCGGTGACGCGCTGGAGGAGGCGGGCGCCGACGTCCCGGCCGCCCTGGCGGACTGGGAGGAGGGGCTCAGGCCGGAAGTCCGCAAGCGGCAGGCCCTGGCGCGCAAGGGCATGGCACAGTTCGCCCCGCCCGGACGGGTCCACGTGTGGGCGCGGGACCTGGTGATGCGGACCGTGCTGCTGCCGGGCGTGCGCGGCCTGGTGGTCCGCTCGATCCAGCGCGCGAACCGGAGTCCCGTCGACCGGTAGCCGAAGGAGGGCCGTGCCCGGGCCCGCCGCACGGAGGTGGGCCCGGGCTTGCGGGCCACCGCACGGAGGCGGGCCCGGGCTTGCGGGCCACCGCCTCCGGGCACACTCGGCCCGGTTCAGGCCACCCGGCGGGTGCCGCTCTCCAGCGCCGCCCCGATGAGGGTCCGCGCCGCCGCCCGGGCGTGGTCCGCCGCCCGGGGGTCGCCCGTGACGGCCGCCGTGGTCTGCGCTCCCTCGGCGAGGAGCGCCAGTTGGGCGCCCAGGGACGGGTCCGCGCCGAGTTCCTCGACCAGCCGCACCAGACCGTGCTGGAACTGCGTCTTGTGCTCGCGCACGATCTCGGCGACGTCGGTGTTGACGGCCCCCAGCTCGGCGAAGGCGTTGAGGAAGCCGCACCCCCGGAAGTCGTCATCGCAGAACCACCCGGCGAGGAAGTCGTAGACGGCCAGGAGCTTGTCCCGCGGGGAGTGCGCCGCGTCCACGTACGCGGCGAGCCCTTCCGCCCATACCCGGCGCCGTTCTCGCAGCGTGGCGATGATGATGTCGTCCTTGGACGGGAAGAGTTTGTACAGGCTTCGCAGGGAGACGCCCGTCGCGTCACGCAGCTCGTCCATGCTCACTGAGGAGAAGCCCCGCGTGTAGTAGAGCCGGTCGGCAGCCGCCACGATCCTGTCGCGTCGGCTCTCGTCCTCGGCCCTGCGCCTGTCCTCGATCGATGCCATGTCAGCAGTGTACTTGCAATGAGAACGATCGTTCTCTACAGTGGGCGCAAGCGAGAACGACCGTTCTCGCAGTCATCCCTCACCTGAGAACGATCGTTCTCAGCCCTGTCGAGGAGAAACAGCCATGGGCCGCATCACCGTCGGAACCGAGAACAGCACCCCTGTCGAGGTGTACTACGAGGACCTGGGCAGCGGTCAGCCGGTCGTCCTCATTCACGGCTACCCGCTCGACGGCCACTCCTGGGAGAAGCAGACGGGCGCACTGCTCGACGCCGGCTACCGGGTCATCACCTACGACCGCCGCGGCTTCGGCCAGTCCTCGCAGCCCTCCGGCGGCTATGACTACGACACCTTCGCGGCGGACCTCAACACCGTCATGGAGACGCTCGACCTCCACGACGCCGTGCTGGTCGGCTTCTCGATGGGGACCGGCGACGTCGCCCGCTACCTGGGCACCTACGGTTCCGGCCGGGTCGCCAAGGCCGCCTTCCTGGCCTCCCTGGAGCCGTTCCTCCTCAAGACCGAGGACAACCCGGAGGGGGTGGCTCCCCGGGAGTTCTTCGAGGGGGTCTCCGCCACCGTGAAGGCCGACCGGTACGCGTACTTCACGGGGTTCTACGAGGACTTCTACAACCTGGACGAGAACCTGGGCTCGCGGATCAGCGAGGGGGCCGTCCGCAACAGCTGGAACGTCGCCGCCGGCTCGGGCGCGGTGGCTTCGGCCGCGGCACCGCTGACCTGGTCCACCGACTTCCGGGCCGACATCCCCCGGATCGACGTGCCCGCGCTGATCCTGCACGGCACCGGCGACCGGGTCCTGCCCGTCGAGGCGACGGGACGGCGGTTCTCGGCCCTGCTGCCCTCGGCGGACTACGTCGAGATCGAGGGCGCTCCGCACGGCCTGCTGTGGACGCACGGCGCCGAGGTGAACGAGGCCCTCCTGGCCTTCCTCGCCAAGTAGGGCGGCCGGACGGGGCGGCGCGGGGCGACCGCGCCGCCCCGTCCGACGCGTACGGGCGCCCCGGGGT
The DNA here is from genome assembly GCF_003634495.1 of Nocardiopsis sp. Huas11. Lineage (GTDB taxonomy): Bacteria > Actinomycetota > Actinomycetes > Streptosporangiales > Streptosporangiaceae > Nocardiopsis. The sequence goes on from NZ_RBKY01000001.1 coordinate 2,449,581, forward strand.
GCCGACTCCCCGGGGCGCCCGGTCAGATGCCGCCGACGAATGGTCGGCGGGCGGTCGGCGGCTACAGGTCGGCGATGGCCGCGGCCGGGTTCTCCATGGCGTCGGCGACCACGCGCATGAAGCCGGCCGCCGCTCCGCCGTCGCACACCCTGTGGTCGAACGCGAACGACAGCTGGGTGATCTTGCGGGCGACCACCTCGCCGTCCACGATCCACGGGCGGTCGAGGATCCGGCCCAGGCCGAGGATGGCGACCTGCGGGTGGTTGATGATGGCGGCGCTGCCGTCCACCCGGAGCGAGCCGTAGTTGTTGAGGGTGAACGTGCCGCCGGTCATCTGGGCGGGGGAGACCCGGCCCTCGCGGGCGGCCGCGGTCAGCTCCCGGATCCGCGCGTCGAGTTCACGCGTGGTGAGCGCGTGCGCGCCCATGACGGCGGGGGCGACCAGGCCGCGGTCGGTCTGGACGGCCAGCCCGAGGTTGATCCCGTCGTACTGGACGAGTTCGCCGCGCTCGGTGTCGACCAGGCCGTTGAGCTCGGGGAAGGCGCGCAGGCCCGCGACCACGAACCGGGCCACGTAGGCGAGCAGGCCGGGGCCCTCGGAGTCGGACCGGCGCAGACGGACGAGTTCGGTGGCGTCGACGTCGACCCAGACGGTGGCCTCGGGGATCTCCCGGCGGCTGCGCGAGAGGGAGGCCGCGACGCTCTTGCGGAAGGTGTTCATCGGCACGCGCCGGGACTCGGCCAGACCGGTGCGCGGATCCGTGGCCCCGGAAGCCACCGCGGCTCCGGTGGCTCCGGTGGCTCCGGTGGCTCCGTGAGCTTCCCGCCCGAAGGCGTCCGGTGCCCGCTCGGCCGGGTCCACGGGAGCCGCGGTGGCACGGGCGGCGGCCTCGACGGCGGCGCGGACGTCGCGGCGGGTGATGAGGCCGCCGGGTCCGGTGCCGGGGACGTCGGCGATCCGCAGCCCCGCCTCGCGGGCCATCTGGCGCACCAGCGGTGAGGTCACCAGCGGGACCCGCCGCTCGGACCGCTCCACGGCGGAGGCGTCCGCCGAGGGGTCCGGTGTCCGCGCGGACGTGTCCGGGGCGGGCGGAGCGGCGGCCGCCGGCACCGACGGCTGGGCGGCCCGGCCCGGTGGGCGGGTGCGGGGCCTGCGGCGGCGCCCGGTGGCCTCCGCCTCCGGGGTGCCGTAGCCGATGAGGACGTTGCCCGACCCGGTTCCAGCGCGCTCCTCCTCGCGGTAGCGCTCGCCCTCCGGCGACACGGCCGGGGCGGCGGTCCGCGCGGCGTCGGCGGAGACGCCGGTGGCCGTGCCGGCAGCGGTGTCCGCGGGAACGTCGGCGGCGACGCTGATCAGCGGCCGGCCGACCGCCATCACCTCGCCCTCGTCGCCGTGCAGGACGCTGACGGTGCCCGCGAACGGCGACGGCACCTCCACGACGGACTTGGCGGTCTCCACCTCCACGACCGGCTGGTCGACGACCACGGTGTCCCCGACCGCGACGAGCCACCGGACCACCTCGGCCTCGGTCAGGCCCTCACCCAGGTCGGGGAGGTCGAAGGTCTGCGTGCTCACTGGTCCTCCCACTGCAGGTCGTCGACGGCGTCCAGGACACGGTCCACGCTGGGCAGCTGGAAGCGCTCCAGCTTGGGCGGGGGATAGGGGATGTCGAACCCGGTGACGCGGCGCACGGGCGCGGCCAGGGAGTGGAAGCAGCGCTCGGTCACCCGGGCGACGATCTCCGAGGCGACGCCGGCGTACCCGCTGGCCTCGGCGATCACGACCGCGCGGCCGGTGGAGCGGACCGCCGCGCACACGGTCTCGTCGTCGAAGGGCACGAGCGAGCGCACGTCGACCACCTGGAGGCTGCGGCCCTCCTGGGCGGCGGCCTCGGCGGCCTCCAGGGCGGTGGGTACGGACGGGCCGTAGGCGATGAGGGTCGCGTCGGTGCCCTCGCGGCGGACCACCGCGCGCCCGATCCCGGGGCGGGGACGCGTGAGGTCGACCTCCTCCTTGGCCCAGTACAGCTTCTTCGGTTCGAGGAAGACGACCGGGTCGGGGGAGGCGATGGCGTCGCGCAACAGGAAGTAGGCGTCGGCGGCGGAGGCCGGGGCGACGACGGTCAGGCCGGGGGTGTGCGCGTAGTAGGCCTCGGAGGAGTCGCAGTGGTGCTCCACCCCGCCGATGCCGCCCGCGTAGGGGACCCGGATGACCATCGGCAGCCCGACCCGGCCGCGGGTGCGGTTCCTGGTCTTGGCGACGTGGCTGACGATCTGCTCGAAGGCCGGGTAGGCGAACGCGTCGAACTGCATCTCCACCACGGGGCGCATGCCGTTCATCGCCATGCCCACGGCCATGCCGACGATGCCGGACTCCGCGAGCGGGGTGTCGAAGCAGCGCTGCTCGCCGAACTCGGCGGTCAGGCCGTCGGTGATCCGGAAGACGCCGCCGAGGGGGCCGACGTCCTCGCCGAAGACGTACACGGTCTCGTCCTCGGTCATGGCGTCGCGCAGCGCCCGGTTGAGCGCCTGGGCCATGGAGAGCTTGGTGGGGTCCGTCGCCATCTCAGTGGCCCTCTCTGCTCAGTTCGTCGGCCAGGAAGGCGGCCTGCTCGGTCAGCTGCGGCGTCGGTTCGGCGAACACGTGCGCGAACAGCTCGGAGGGGTCGGGCTCGGTGTCGCGGGCGAGCCCCTCGCGCATGGCGGCGGCCACGGCCTCGGCCTCCTCGGCGATCCGCTCCTTGCGGGCCTTGGTGAGCACGCGCTTGCGCTTGAGGTAGGCCTCCATGCGCACGATCGGGTCGCGGGCCACCCACGGCTCGACCTCGGCGTCCTCGCGGTAGCGGGAGGCGTCGTCGGCGTTGGTGTGCGCCTGCACGCGGTAGGTGTGCGCCTCGACCAGGCGCGGCCCCTGCCCGGCGCGGGCGGCGGCGACGGCCCGGTCCAGGACGGCGAGCACGGCGGCGGCGTCGTTGCCGTCCACGCGTTCGCCCGGCATCCCGTAGCCGACGGCCTTGTGGGCCAGGGAGGGCGCGGCGCTCTGCTTGGCGAGGGGGACGGAGATCGCGTACTCATTGTTCTGCACGAAGAACACGACGGGCGTACGGAACACCGCGGCGAAGTTGAGCGCCTCGTGGAAGTCGCCCTCGCTGGTGGCGCCGTCGCCGCACAGGGCCATGACGACGGTGTCCTCGCCTCGCAGACGGGCGGCGTGCGCGACGCCGACGGCGTGCAGGAGCTGGGTGGCCAGCGGGGTGGCCTGGGGCGCGACGCGGTGGGCGTAGGGGTCGTAGCCGGAGTGCCAGTCGCCCTTGAGGAGCGTGAGCACCTGGACCGGGTCGACGCCGCGCGCGATGACGGCGGCGGTGTCGCGGTAGGTGGGGAAGAGCCAGTCGCCGTCGGCGAGCGCGAGGGCGGCGCCGGTCTGGCAGGCCTCCTGCCCGTGGGAGGAGGGGTAGACGGCCAGACGGCCCTGGCGGACGAGGGCGCCGGCCTGGTCGTTGACCCGGCGTCCGGTCACCAGGGAGGCGTAGGCGGCCAGCAGCCGGTCGTTCGAGGGGAACGGCAACGGCGGATCGGCGACCGGCCTCCCGGTTTCGTCGAGCAGCTGGACCGGCTGCTCCGACGGGAGCAGCTCCTGGTCACCGGCCATGCTTCTACCTCCTGTACGGCGGAGAGATGTACAGGAACATGGTGCTGTTTGTTGCCATATGTTCGCCAGTGACCGGTAAAAGTCAAGATTATGTCGGTTCGTCCCGCCTGAAAGATGACCAACCGTCCAGTCATGTGACACGGAACACTGGCCCGTGTGGACAAGTGGCCCAGGTCACGACAGAGCTTCGAGCGCGAGTGGTCGCCGCGGACCCGGCCGACGTGCGGGCGGGCCAGGGTGCGACGCCCCTGCGGGCGTACGCAGCGGCGCGGGCGGGTGCTGCACACAGCACCCGCTCGCGCCGGTCCCTCGTGCCCCTCGTGCACCTGCCGGCGCACGTGTCAGACGGGGCCCGCCCGCTTGCGCGGGGTCAGGAATCCGAAGGCCACCATCACCACGCCCAGGGCCAGGTGCAGCCAGTTGTCGGCCTCGTTCAGGGGCAGGAAGTCGGCCCCGTCGTTCTGGTGCAGGAAGAGGCCGTAGAGCCACAGCAGCAGGTAGAGCACACCGCCGGCGAGGAGGTAGACCTTCGCCATCACCGCGCCCAGGGCCGCCACGACGCCGAGCACACCGAAGGCGAGGTGGACGATGTTGTGCAGGACCGACACCTGGAAGATCCCGAACAGGTAGGCCCCCGAATCCGGTCCGGAGAACTCCATCTGCTCCACGCCGGTGGTCGCACCCGGCACGAAGCCGAGGACGCCCACCAGGAGGAACACGATCCCGACGACGAAGGCGACCACACGGATCGTGCTGCGGACCACTCCGGACATCTTCTGGTTCAGTCGTCGTTGTGACATGGCGTTCCCCTCCAGAGGAGTGCCGTCATCCCGTCTGTACCGACCAGCGCTGATCCTTGTACGACCGCTACCCGCCCCCTCGCCGCCCATGCCCGGCTTTTTCCATTTGTGACATCGTGCGCACGATCCCCCGCGTCACGACCCGCCGACCGCTGATCCGCGCAGCTCATGGCCGTCGGACCGTCCCCTCACCCGACGGCCTCCACCCACCTCACTTGGTAAGAACTTCCCCTTGCTCTGCTCCTTCCTGAATCCATGGCCGCGAGTGTGGGCAGGAGGTCCTGGAAAGCGAACATGACGACTCGGTGGGGGACCAGTCACATGACCGACGTATCCAGCCAGGGCTCGGCTCCGGGAGACGACCGCGAGGTGCTCACGAACCGCCAGGGCCACCCTGTCTACGACAACCAGAACCAGCGGACGGTCGGCGAGCGGGGGCCGGCCACGCTGGAGAACTACCAGTTCCTGGAGAAGATCAGCCACTTCGACCGGGAGCGCATCCCCGAGCGGGTGGTGCACGCGCGCGGCGCGACCGCGTTCGGCTACTTCGAGTCCTACGGAACCTGGGGCGACGAGCCCATCGACCGCTACACCCGCGCCAAGCTCTTCCAGGGCCGCGGCAAGCGCACGGACATCGCGCTGCGCTTCTCCACCGTCATCGGCGGCCGGGACTCCTCCGAGTGCGCGCGGGACCCGCGCGGGTTCGCGATCAAGTTCTACACCGAGGACGGCAACTGGGACCTGGTGGGCAACAACCTCGCCGTGTTCTTCATCCGCGACGCGATCAAGTTCCCGGACGTCATCCACGCCCTCAAGCCGGACCCGGTGACCTTCCGCCAGGAGCCCAACCGCATCTTCGACTTCATGTCGCAGACCCCCGAGTGCATGCACATGCTGGTCAACCTGTTCAGCCCGCGCGGCATCCCCTCGGACTACCGGCACCAGCAGGGCTTCGGCGTCAACACGTACAAGTGGGTCAACGACGCCGGGGAGACCGTGCTGGTCAAGTACACGTGGATGCCCAAGCAGGGCGTGCGCAGCATGACCGAGGCCGACGCCGCCAACATCCAGGCGACCGAGACCGGGCACGCGACCAAGGACCTGCACGAGGCCATCGACCGGGGCGACTACCCCGAGTGGGAGCTGCTCGTGCAGATGATGAGCGACGAGGAACACCCCGAACTCGACTTCGACCCGCTGGACGACACCAAGACCTGGCCGGAGCAGGACTTCCCGCCCAAGCCGGTGGGGCGGATCGTGCTCGACCGCAACGTGTCGAACAACTTCGCGGAGAACGAGCAGATCTCCTTCGGCACCGGTGTGCTGGTGGACGGCCTGGACTTCTCCGACGACAAGATGCTGGTCGGCCGCACGTTCTCCTACAGCGACACCCAGCGCTACCGGGTGGGGCCCAACTACCTCCAGCTCCCGGTGAACCAGGCCAAGAACGCGAACGTGCGCACCAACCAGCGCGACGGGCTGATGGCCTACCACCAGGACGGCGGGGGAGAGAACCCGCACGTCAACTACGAGCCGTCCATCACCGGCGGCCTGCGTGAGGGGGGGTACCCCACGCACGACGAGCAGGGCCCGGAGATCCGGGGCAGGATCACCCGCAAGCGCATCGCGCGCACCAACGACTACCAGCAGGCGGGCCAGCGCTACCTGTTGATGGAGCAGTGGGAGCGCGACGACCTCGTGCACAACTTCTCCACGCTGCTCTCCCAGTGCGACCGGCCCATCCAGGAGCGGATGGTCTGGCACCTCCTCCTGGTCGAGGACGACCTGGGGCTGCGCGTCGGCGAGAAGCTCGGCATCGGCCCGGAGGACGTGGCGCACCTGGAGCCGTTGCAGAGCCAGGACCTGACCGACGAGGACCGTCGGCGCCTGGGCAACCTGGGCAAGAACGGTCCCCGGGACGTGTCGGGGCTCACCATGACCCACTGCGTGCCCAACGAGCGGCACGTGACCGAGGCCTGAGACCGGTGACGGAACCGTCGGCGGTGCCCGCGGGCACCGCCGTCGCGTGCCCGGGGCCGGACCACGGGCGCGTCCCGGGCACGGCCGGGGCAGGGTGTGGGCGCGGGGCGCGAGCCTTCTCAGGGGGCGGCGCCGCCCCCGGGCCGCGCCGGGCACAGGGGGCGGTACGACTAGCATGAGTCGGTGCCCGGGCGCCGCCACCTGCGGCGAGACCGACCGGGGCACACACCACACCACCGGGAGGGGAACCGCGTGAGCGACGAGCGCGAGAATCTGAGCTACGAACTGTTCGGCACCGCGATGCGTGATCTGGCCACGGCGATCGCCGACGACGGGTTCGAGCCGGACATCATCCTCTCGATCGCCCGCGGCGGCCTGTTCGTGGCCGGAGGCCTGGGCTACGCGCTCGACGTCAAGAACCTGCACGTGATGAACGTGGAGTTCTACACCGGGGTCGGCACCACGCTGGACATGCCCGTCATGCTGCCGCCCGTGCCCAACGTGGTGGACCTGAGCAGCAAGAAGGTCCTGGTCGCCGACGACGTCGCCGACACCGGCAAGACCCTCAAGCTCGTCCACGACTTCTGCGCCGAGCACGTGGCCGAGGTCCGCAGCGCGGTCATCTACGAGAAGCCGCAGTCGCTGGTCAAGTGCGAGTACGTCTGGAAGCACACCGACCAGTGGATCAACTTCCCGTGGTCCGTCCTGCCCCCCGTCGTCACGCGTCCGGACCAGGTCCGCGACGCCTGAGGGTCCGGTCGGGCCCGGCCCCGGCGGTCAGGTCCGTTCCGGAGCCCCCGGCCGGGCCGCGGCCAGCAGGCGTCTGCGCCCCTGGTCGCCGATCACGAGCCGAAGCCGTACCGTGCCGGGCTCACCCGTTCCACGCGCCCGTGCCCAGTGCGGGAGTCCTTGCGGGGCGCGCCCGGCCTCGACGACCAGGTCCACCGCACCCCACGCCGGCCGGGCGCTCGGGAACGCGGGCACCAGCAGCCCGCGGGACCCGCGCACGGCGCGCACGCGCGCCCACGGCAGTGCCACCCGACTGCCCCTGCTCCACCACAGGTCCTGGCGGACCAGCTCCAGCCCGTCGTCCGTGAGGCGGATGCCGGATCCGGCGCAGCGGCGCGGCAGCGTCACCGCCGCCATCCACACCAGCGCCGCCCCGCACGCGAGGGCGATCGCGGCGTGCGCGGCCGTCGCCGCGCCTGGGACGGGGGCGAGAGCGGGGAGCCAGTGGTCGTTCCCGATGTCCAGGACCGCCAGGATGGCCACGCCCGCCAGCACCCCCACGGCCGCGAGCACCCATTCGAGGCCGCGTCGGGGGACGGTGATCCACTGGTCGGACCGGAAGTCCGGAGCCTGGATGACCGACCGAGCCGGAGCCGCGCCGGCACCGCTCTCGGCCGGGGCAAGGGCCAGCCCCGGTCCGGCCGCTGAGGACGGCGCGGATCCCGCGGCCAAGCCGGGCCGGGCCCGGTGCACCAGGAGTTCGATCCGGCGGGCCAGGTTCGGCTCGGAGACGGTAATCCCCAGGCGCGGCCGGTCCGCGACGGTGCCCCACCCCTGCGCTCCGGCGGGGACGGTGCGCACCCATCTCGGCGGTCTCGCTGCGGAGTCGAGCCGGTCCACCACGATTTCCACGACCGGCAGGCCCCACGCCTCCTCGGCGCCCTCCCAGGCCCTGGTGTGCGTCACCACCCCGCGCACGTCCGCCCAGGGCACGAAGATCCCACCGGACCGGGCCCACCACATCGACTCGCGGCGCACGGCGATGCCGTGCTCGTCGCCGGACACGCCCTGCGGAGCCCAGTACCAGGGCAGCAGGACCGCGCTGACCAGCGCACCCACCGCGACGACCGCCGTGAGTACGAGGGGCGAGGCGGAGTCCCAGCCGGTGTCCGAGCCGCGGACGAAGGACACGAGGACGATCAACGGCGTGCCCACGAGCGCGACGGGAAAGACGCCCCAGGCGAGGATCCGCTGTCCCCGGACCGGGAGCCACGTTCCCCGGGCCGACGGACCGTCGGCCCCGGGTGAGAAAGCCGTCCCGAGGGCCGCCCCGGTACCGTCCGTCTCGGAGCCGGCCGACCCGACGGTCGACCCGACGGCCGGCCGGTGGACGTCCGTACGGTCTCGTTCCCACCCCGCGCCCGTGACCGCGACCGGGTCCACGACCGAACCCGCTCTCCTTCCGGCGACCGAGCTCATGTCCGCGCCTGTGCCCTCGCGCCGGCTCGCCCGGCGTCGGCGGTCGATGAGACGGGCCAGCTCGTCCGCGCCCGACGCGGGCAGGGTGAGGTAGAGCCGGTCCCGGTCGCTCTGGTCCTCTCCCTCCGGCGGCGTCCCGCCCGCCGGAACGGTCAGCACCCACCCCGGTGCCCGCGCGCCCGGGGCGAGGTCGTGCACGGACAGGACCAGCCCGCGGCGGTCGCCGAGACCGCCCGGCCGGTGGTCACTGACCTCGGCCAGCGCCGGCCACGGCACGTGCAGGCGCCGCCCGGCGAACCACCACTTGGCGTCCTGGAACAGCAGCAGCCCGTCGGCGCCGACCACGACGCCCTGCCGGGTGAGCATCCGGGGCATCCAGGTGAGCAGCCAGACCACGACCCCGCCCAGGGACACCGCCACAATGCCCAGCAGGACCAGGGCCACGGACAGGAGGGAGTCCAGCCACGGCGGGGCCAGGGGCCGCACGTGCACCGCCAGCGCCCAGCAGGATCCGGCGGCGACCAGGAAGAGGGCGCCCAGGATGCCCAGCGCACGCGCGAGGCCGCGCCGCTGGTCCCGGGCCATGTCGACGAGGTCCGACCGGAGGAGGTCCATGGAAAAAGTGAAGCAGAGCGGAGCTCGGTCGGCCACAGCGAAGTCGCGGGCTGTGGACAACCGAGTCGGGGCGACGTGGGCGGCGAGGGCGAGGTGGGCGACCGCCCGGCCCACGGGGCTCCGCCCACGTCGGCGGGTGTTTCAAGTGAAACACCCGACCGGCCCGGAAAGCCCGAAAGCCCGAAGGAGACGAACCGACGAGCCGACGTGGCGACAGGTCGACACGTCGGCTCGTCGCCTTCGCGGGCCAGGCCGTGTTCTTCTACGGGCCTTCGGGTGCGCTCGCGGTCGTCAGGCCGTCTTCCGCACGACGATGTGCGAAGTCCCGCCTGGTCGTGCCGCACGAGCGCGGAGGCACGGCGAGACGCGGACCTGGCGGCCGCGAGCCCGGGAGGCCGCACAGCACACGGGCTGGGCCGTGTTTTTCTGAAGGCTTTCGGGTGCGCTCGCGGTCGTCAGGCCGTCTCTCGCAAGACGATGTGCGACGTTCAGCCTGGTTGTGCTGCACGAGCGCAGAGGCGCCGCGAGAGGCGGTCCTGGCGGCCGCGAGCCCGGAATGCTGCAAAAAACACGGCCTAGACCCGCTCGCCCTCGGAGGCGTCGCCCACGTGCAGGTCGACACCGCGCGGGTCCTTCACCAGCGAGACCGCGACGAAGGAGATCGCGCACGCCACCACGATGTAGGCGCCGATGGTCCACGACGCGTCGAACGAGGTCAGCAGCAGCTCGGCGATCATCGGTGCGAACGCGCCACCGACGATCGCGCCGAGCGCGTAGCCGATCGACACCCCCGAGTACCGGACCTCGGCGGGGAACATCTCCGCGTAGAGCGCCGCCTGGGGCCCGTAGCTCAGGCCCATGCCCAGCGTGAACAGGAACAGGGCGAGGAAGTACATGACGATGTTGCCGGTGTCGATGAGGAACCACATCGGCACGGACCAGGCCGCCAGCATCGCGTAGCCGATCTGGAAGGTGCGCACCCGGCCGATCCGGTCGCACAGCCACCCGCCGTACAGGGTGGAGGCCAGCCAGCCGAACGAGGCGAGCGTGGTCGCCAGCAGGACCGGACCGCGCTCCATGCCGAGGCCGAACTCCTCCACGGGGCGGGAGGCGTAGGTGGCCAGGAAGGCGATGAGCAGGTACCCGGCCGCGTTGTTGGCCAGGAAGATCAGGGCGGAGAGCACGACCTCGCGGGTGTTGTGCTTGAAGAGGGTGCGCAGGGGCGCCGACGCCTTGGCGCGGCGTTCCTGCATCTGCTTGAAGACGGGGGACTCCTCCACCGACTTGCGGATCAGGTGGCCGACGATGATCAGCAGGAAGGACACGAGGAACGGGATGCGCCAGCCCCACTCGATGAATCCGTCCGGGCCGATGATCGCGGTGATCGTCCACACGACGAACGTCGCCAGGATCATGCCGCAGGGAACGCCGATCTGCGGGTAGGCGCCGAAGAAGCCGCGTCGGCCGACCGGCGCGTGCTCGACGGACATCAGCGCCGCGCCGCCCCACTCGCCGCCGGCGGAGAAGCCCTGGAGCACGCGCAGGGTGATCAGCAGGATGGGCGCCGCGACGCCGATCTGGGCGTAGGTGGGGAGGACGCCGATGAGGAAGGTGGCCAGGCCCATCAGGACGAGGGTGCCCACGAGGACGCGCTTGCGGCCGAACCGGTCGCCGAGGAAGCCGGCGACGACGGCGCCGAGCGGCCGGAACAGGAAGGAGATCCCGATGGTCGCGAACGAGAGCACCTGGGCGACGGCCGGGCTGGAGTCGGCCACCGGAGCCAGGAAGAGCGGGGCGAGGACGAGCCCCGCGGCCTGCGCGTAGACGAAGAAGTCGTACCACTCGATGGTGGTCCCGACCATCGTGCCGGCGAGGACACGACGCCTCTCCCTGGTCTGGTTGGCGGCTCCCGTCGGGGGGATCGCGGGATCGGACGTGGCCATGGGCGCTCCGTTTCGGTCTGGACCGGCGCTGGGGAGCCGGTTTCCTCTGACGTGCGCGTCCGCAGTGGACGACTCGCACTAGGACACCATGCCATGTGACCCAAGGCACTTTTCAAGTCGGATCCCCCTTTTCGCAGCTGAATAGGTATCAAGTGACCGAATGGTCGGTTGGTGTGATCACGCACAGACACCAGAACGGCGGCGCCGCCAGGGGCGCGCGTACGCCACGGCGACATGTCGACAGAGCGATCCGCCGACACGGCCGCGGAGGGCCTGGTCGGGACCCCGGGCGGACGCCGGGTGCGCGAGACTGGAGGCGTGAGCACCGACGACCTCCGCCCCGGACCACCCGACATGAGCGCCTCGATCCTCGTGCTGACCCTGGCGCGCCGCGTCGAGACCGAGCTCGGCGCGGCCCTGGCTCCGCTGGACCTCACGGTCGCCCGGCTCGGACTGCTGGGCCACATCTCCGGCGTGCCCGGCGCCTCGTTCAGCGAACTGGCCCGGATGTCCGGCATCACCGTCCAGAGCCTGCACACCGGGGTCCGGTCCCTGCTGACCGCCGGGCTGGTCCGCGACCGCACCGCGCGCCCGGGTTCGGCCTCGGAGATCGAGCTGACGCCCGAGGGCCTGCGCCTGCTCCAACGGGCCCGGGAGGTGGTCGCCCAGGTGGACGAGCGCCTGTTCGGCCCGGAGGCGGACCCCGTCCAGCACCGCGTCGGCCGCGCGATCCTGGCGGCCTTCACCGGCCAGGACTGAGCCCGGACAGGGCCGTCCGCGTGTGCGCGAACCAGGACGCGCACCCCACCTTCAGGCATGCTGAAGCCCGGGGTAGGCTTCAGGCACTCTGAAGGTTGGAAGGAGAACCCATGGAGCACGTCCTGCTCTCGGTGCACGTCCTGGCCGCCATTGTGTTCGTGGGGGGATCGGCGGTCGCGTCGAGTCTGTTCCCCCGGTACGCGCCGGTCGCCGCCGCTCCCGCGTCCCCGGACCGGACTGCCGTTCCCGCGTCCCCGGATCCGGATCCGGATCCGGATCCGCACGCGGGCACCGCCCCGACTCCGCACGCGGGCACCGCGGTTCCGGACACGGGGGCCGATCCGGCCCTTCCCACGGACACCGCACCGGCCACCGACTCCGCCGGGGAGCGCAACCGGGCCGTGGCCGTGTCCATGCACCGCATCACCCGCGGCTACGCCCTGTTCGGCCTCGTCGTGCCCGTGGCGGGCATCGCCCTCGCGATCATGCAGGGACGGATGGGGGAGATCTGGATCAATGTCTCCATGGCCCTCACCCTCATCGCCGGGCTTCTGCTCGCCACGCAGATCTACCCGCGTCAGCGCGAGGCGCTGCGACGGCCCGGCGGATCCCGGCCGCTGCGCACGCTGTCCATGCTCGCCGGCATCTACAACCTCGTGTGGGCGACCGTCGTCGTCCTCATGATCGTGCGCCCCGGCTCCGAGGCGGGGGCCTGAGGCGGCGACCGTCACGGCGCCGTGTCGGCGAGTCGTCAGGTCGCCGTGTCGACACGGCGACCTGACGACAGATCGGCCGGAGCGCGGTCAGGCGGCACCGCGGAAGGTACGCCGGTAGGCGATCGGGGAGACGCCGATCGCCGTCTGGAGGTGCTGGCGCAGGGACGTGCCCGTGGCGAAGCCCACCCGGATCGCGATCTCGTCCACCGGGAGGTCGCTGGTCTCCAGCAGGTACCGCGCGCGGTCCACGCGCTGCTGGATCAACCACCGGCCGGGGCTCGTCCCCACCTCATCACGGAAGCGGCGGGAGAAGGTGCGCGCGCTCATCCGGGCGTGGGCGGCCAGATCCGCCAGGGACAGGGGTCGGTGCAGGCGGTCCAGCGCCCACTGACGTGTGGCGGAGGTTCCGTCCTCGGGAGCCTCGGGGACCGGCCGCTCGATGTACTGGGCCTGGCCGCCGTCGCGCCAGGGCGGCACCACGCACACGCGCGCCACGTGGTTGGCGACCTCGCTGCCGTGGTCGGCGCGGATCAGGTGCAGGCACACGTCCACACCGGAGGCGGCGCCCGCCGAGGTCAGCACGTCGCCGTCGTCGACGAACAACACGTCCGGGTCCACGTCCACGTGCGGATACCAGCGGCGGAAGACGTCCGCCAGCGCCCAGTGGGTGGTGGCCGGACGACCGTCCAGGCGGCCGGTGCCGGCGAGCACGAAGGCGCCCGTGCAGATGGACACCACACGGGTACCGGGCCGGATCCACGCCAGTGCGGCGGACACGGCCGGGGACGGCTCGCGCTGGATCCGGGCGCTGTCGTAGGGCGGGATCACCACGGTGTCCGCGGTGCCCAGGACCTCGGCGCCGTGCTCCACGGTGAGCGCGAAGTCGGCGTTGGTGGACACCGGTCCGCCGTCGACCGTGCAGGTCAGGACTTCGTACCGCCCCTGGGCGGCCCCGAAGACGCGGTTGGGGATGCCCAGTTCGAACGGGTACACCCCGTCCAACGCGAGGACGACGACTCGATGGGGGCGCGACATGGCACGATCCTATCGAAAAACGGCAATCTTGCCATGGCCCTCGCGCGACGACTCGGCCACCCTGGACCCATGAGCGAGAACACGAACGACGCACCCACCATGCGCGCCATCAGCCAGGACACCCACGGCGGACCCGAGGTCCTCACCGAGACGACCGTGCCCCGGCCCGCCCCCGGCCCGAGCCAGATCCTGGTCGCCGTCCACGCCGCCGGTGTGAACCCCACGGACTGGAAGCACCGCGCCGCGGGCCTGTTCCTGAACCGGCTCCCGCTGACCCTGGGCTGGGACGTCTCCGGAGTCGTCGAGTCCGTCGGCTACGGCGTCACCCTCTTCAAGCCCGGCGACCGGGTCTTCGGCATGCTGCCCTACCCGCACGGTGTGGGAGCGCACGCCGAGTACGCCGTCGGCCCGGCCCGCGCGTTCGCGCACACGCCCGAGGGCATCGACCACGTCCAGGCCGGCGCCCTCCCGCTCGCCGCGCTCACCGCCTACCAGGCGCTGGTGGACACGGCCGGCGTCGGGAAGGGAACGCGGGTCCTCGTGCACGCCGCGGCCGGCGGCGTGGGCCACCTCGCCGTGCAGATCGCCAAGGCCCGCGGCGCCCACGTCATCGGCACGGCCAGCGCGGCCAAGCACGACTTCCTGCGCGAGCTCGGCGCCGACCAGGTCGTGGACTACCGCGAGGAGGACTTCGCCGAGGTCGTCGAGGACGTCGACGTCGTCCTCGACCCGGTCTCGGGACAGACCCGCACGCGCTCGCTCGACGTCCTCAAGCCCGGCGGCGTCCTGGTGTCGCTGCTGCCCGGGCAGGACCCGGACGAGGCGGAGCGCGCGGCCGTCCGGGGCGTGCGGGTGGAGACCCTGTTGGTGGAGGCCGACCACGCGGGCATGGCGGCGATCGCCGAACTCGTGGCCGAGGGGAAGCTGCGCGCCCACGTCCAGAAGACGTTCCCGCTCGCCGACGCGGCCCAGGCGCACGCCTTGGGCGAGACCGGGCGGACCACCGGCAAGATCGTCCTGGTCGTACGGGACTGAGCCAAGAGGAAGCGCCGGTGGCGGGCGGAGGCCGAGCGGTCCCGCGCGACACCGGCGGCCCACGCCCGATCGCTCCGCGACGGAAGCCATGCGGGGCCATGCGAGGCCGGGGCGAGGCCGGGGCGGGACCGGGACGGGAACCGAAACTATCGGTTCCCGCCCCTTTTCTGTTTCCTTCACCAGGCGCGTTCACCACAGCACTTCTGCGGCTGCGACCTGCCGTTTCTGCTGAGCTGATCCCACGAGCATCAGCCCCGCACCGGCCTGCGTTGCATAAGGGCGGGTATTGACGCGAACTTCGCGCTCAATCTAATGTCGGGAGTAATTAATTTCCGAAAAGTTTCGGAAACTTATCCCGCGAGGATTGGAGACCCCCCATGCGACCGATCCGCACCCTCCCCGCACTCCTCACCGCGACCGTGCTGGCGCTCCCACTGGTCACCGCGGCCGCCGTCCCACCGCCGGAGTCCGGCGTGCGCGCGGCCGAGACCTCCGCCGCGCGGCAGCACACGCTGCGCGACGCCGCGCCCGAGGGACTCGTCATCGGCACGGCCGTCGCCGGCGGCGGACACCACGCCGAGCAGGACTACCCCGACCCCTTCACCCACGACAGGCGCTACCTGCGGCACATGTCCGCACAGTTCAGCTCACTGTCGCCCGAGAACCAGATGAAGTGGGAGTACCTGCGCCCCGACCAGGACACCTACGACTTCACCGCGGCCGACGCCATCGTCGAGTTCGCCGAGGACAACGGCCAGGTCGTCCGCGGCCACACCCTCCTCTGGCACAGCCAGAACCCCGAATGGCTGGAGGAGGGCGACTTCTCGCGCGAGGAGCTGCGCACACTCCTGCGTGAACACATCACCACCGTCGTCGGCCGCTACTCCGGCCGGATCCACCAGTGGGACGTGACCAACGAGATCTTCCTGGACGACGGGGAGCTGCGGACCCAGGACAACATCTGGATCCGCGAGCTCGGCCCGGAGATCATCGCCGACGCCTTCCGCTGGGCGCACGAGGCCGACCCGTCCGCCGAGCTGTTCCTGAACGACTACAACGTCGACGGGGTCAACGCCAAGAGCGACGCCTACTACGAGCTCGCCCAGGACCTGCTCGACCAGGGCGTGCCGCTGCACGGATTCTCCACGCAGGGGCACCTGAGCCTGGACTACGCCTTCCCGGGTGACCTGGAGGACAACCTGCGCCGCTTCGACGAGCTGGGCCTGCAGACGGCCATCACCGAGCTCGACGTGCGGCTGACGCCGGACAAGCGCGACCGGCCGAGCAGGGACCAGCTCCTCCAGCAGGCCGACTACTACCGGCAGGCGCTGGAGGCGTGCCTGAACGTGGAGGGGTGCCGTTCCTTCACCATCTGGGGCTTCACCGACAAGTACTCCTGGGTGCCGCACTTCTTCGAGGGCGAGGGGCACGCGACGGTCATGACGGACCGCTTCCATCGCAAGCCCGCCTTCCGCGAGCTGCTCGACACCCTGGCCGCCGCCCGCTAGCGGCGGGAACGGCCACGGGGTCCGGCCCCTCCGGGGAGCCGGACCCCGACGGCCACGGAGCCGCAGGCTACCCGCGCTCCGCCGCCTCCTGCTCATCGATGACGGCCACGGCCCGGGTCCACCCGGCCGAGGCCGCGTGCACCTTCGTCGGGAAGCACACGACCTGGAACCCGACGGCCGGCAGGGCTTCGAGGTTGTGCAGCTTCTCCAGGTGGCAGTAGCCGACCTCCCGACCGGCCTTGTGCCCCTCCCAGATCACCGAAGCGTCGCCCTCGCGCGCGTAGCGCCTGGCGGTGTGGACGAAGGGGGCGTCCCAGCTCCAGGCGTCGGTCCCGGTGAGCCGCACACCCCGGGAGAGCAGGTGCAGCGTGGCGTCCCGGCCCACGCCGCAGCCCGTGGAGACGTAGTCGTCGTGCCCGTAGCGCTCGCCCGCGCTGGTGTTGACCACGACGATCTCCAGCGGACTCAGCCGGTGGCCGATCCGGTCCAGCTCGGCGTCGATGTCGTCCGGTGTGACCACGTACCCGTCCTCGAGGTGCCGGAAGTCCAGCTTCACCCCGGGTTGGAAGCACCACTCCAGCGGCACCTCGTCGATGGTGATGGCGCGCTGACCGCCGTCCATCGTCGAGGCGTAGTGGTAGGGGGCGTCCAGGTGCGTGCCGGAGTGCGTGGTCATGCGCACCCACTCCACCGCCCAGCCCTCCTGGTCGGGC
The DNA here is from genome assembly GCF_003634495.1 of Nocardiopsis sp. Huas11. Taxonomy (GTDB): domain Bacteria; phylum Actinomycetota; class Actinomycetes; order Streptosporangiales; family Streptosporangiaceae; genus Nocardiopsis. The sequence continues at coordinate 2,466,545 of NZ_RBKY01000001.1, forward strand.
AGGTCGTCCCTCTCCGCCCCGGGGAAGAAGCGCAGCAGGTCGTCCTGTGTCTCCTGGTGGCCGAGGTAGTCGATCTCCGGGGTGAGTCCGGGCGGGTCGGAGGGGATTCCGGCCCGCAGGGGAACGGAGATGTCGACGAGTCTGCGCATGCCGTCCGGCTCCTGTGTGTCTCGGTCACTGGGTGCCGCCGAGCGGCGCCACCGCCTTCCCCCTACCTCCGCGAGCAGTCGGCGCAAACCCGCGCCGGTGGATTCGTCCACATGACGACATGGCGATCTGTGGACTCGGCGACCTGGCGATCTGGCGCCCCGGCGACCAGGCGCCTTGGCCCGCCGTCGGCCCGGTCAGGCCGACGCGCCGCGCTCCCGCCCGTCACGCCCTACCTCGTGATGCGGGTCGGACAGGCGCCCCTGGTGCCCTACGCGGCGCCGGGCAGCGAGCGGCTCGCCCGCAACGACGCAGGGCTGCCCGGACGGTTCCGGGCCGCGCTGCTCGCCAACCACGGCTCGCTCATGGCCGCCGCGGACCCGGCGACGGCCCTGGACGGCGCGATCGAGCTGGAGGAGGCGTCCCGTATCGTCGTCGCGCTGCGGGACCGCGAGTTCGCGGCGCTCTCGGCCGAGGACGTGCGGGAGCTGACCGAGCGCTACGGGAGGACCTGGGACATGTGAGCCCGCGGCGGCCACGGCCGACGGCACGGGGCCGCGAACCGGGTGCCGCGGACCGGGTGCGCGGACCGGGTGCCGCCGGTCAGAGGTCGGCCGAGTCCCCGACCTCCAGGCGCCTGTTCTCCGAGGGGGTGAGGGAGCCCACCAGCCTGTCGAAGACGGTGGTGCCTGCGGGGCTCAACAGCCCGTCGTGGACGTCGATGGTGCGCGTCGGGGCGACCTCGCGAACGTAGTCCACGACCTCCTGGGTCCTGCTCCAGGGCGCCGCGAGCGGGAGCAGCAGGGTCTCCACCGGGCTGTCGGGCACGGTCAGGGCGTCGCCGGGGTGGAAGAGGGAGTCCTCGACCAGGAAGCCCACGTTGGCGATCCGGGGCACGTCGGGGTGGATGACGGCGTGGTACTCGCCGTGGACCCGAACGCTGAGGCCGGCCGCGGTGAAGGCGTCACCGTGGCCGACGACGTGCACCCGGCCGGGGAAGGCGGACGAGAGCCGGTCGGCGACGGCCCCGGTCGTCCACACCTGGACGGCCGCGTCGGCTTCGAGCGCCGCCCGCACCCGGGCCTCGTCGAAGTGGTCCGGGTGCTCGTGCGTGATGAGGATCGCCTCGGCGCCCGCGAGTTCGTCCTCGGAACCGAACATGCCGGGGTCCGTGACCAGGGCGCGACCGTCCCTGGCCACGCGAACGCAGGAGTGGGTGTTCTTGGTGAGCTTCATGGTCGGGCTCTCTCATGGGGTGCTGGGCCGACCGTCCGCGTCCGCGGACGGCCGTCCCAGTGTTCCCCCTCCCGGCCGCCGGCACGCGGCACCCGGTGGGCCGTGTCCCGCCCTCAGCCGCGGACGACCTCGTAGCGCAGGCAGGCGAAGGATCCCAGGAGCTTGGCCTCCAGCGCGCGCAACTCCACCCGGCCGTCCAGCAGGGGGGCGCCGCCGCCGAGGCTGACCGGTGCGATGGACACGACGACCTCGTCGAGCAGGCCCAGCCGGGCCAGGTCGGCGGCCAGGCGGCCTCCGCCGACCACCCATACGTCGCGGCCGCCGGCGGCCTCGGCCATCTCCGCGTGCAGGTCCCTCAGCTCCTGGTCGGTGTCGGCACTGGCGAAGCGCAGGTCCCCCTCCAAGCGGGGGAGCTCGCGGTGGGTGAGGACCCAGGTGGGCGCCTGGTAGGGCCAGGGCTTGTCGCCCTCGTGCTTCACGATCCACTCGTAGGTGGTCGCGCCCATGACGATCGCGCCCGCCTTGGAGATGAAGTCCTCGGTCTCGTTGAGGGCCTCACCGTTCTCGGCTCCCGGTTCGGACCCCTCCACCGCGAACAGCCACCCCAGGGAGTTGTCCTGGTCGGCGATGAACCCGTCGAGGCTGGTGGCGGTGTTGTAGACGGTCTTCATGGTGTGTCTCCTCGTCGTTCGTTGCGGCTCTGCAGCCATTCCAGCGGGTCGCCGTGGCCGACCTCGACCCCGGCGGACCGCAGCATGTGCCGCACGGCCTGCCTGCGGTGCGCCGAGTACGTCAGGACGTGCGCCACGACCCCGCCGAGCATGAAGCTCTCCGGTGGGTCGCACAGGGCGTCGATGAGCCGGTCGCCCCAGGCGTCCCTGCGGCCCATGTCCTCCACGGCCGCGATCCAGCGCGCCCCCGCCTCCTCGTGGCGGGACAGCAGCGACGCCGGGTCGTCGTTCCCCCGTGCCGGGAAGTCCGCCCCCTCGATGGAGGCGAGCCAGACCTCCTTGGCCCGCACCAGGTGCTCCAGGGTGACGGCGATGCTCTCCTCCGGACCGTCCCAGGTCATGACCACGCGGCCGGGGGCCCACGCCTTCCGGTAGTCCTCCTCCGAGAGCTCCCCGGCCAGGCGGATGAGCAGTGCGGTGTCGTCCACGTCGTGGTGGATCTGGAGTGCGGTCAGATCCATGGCCGGGCGGCTCCTCGGGTTCTCCTCCACCCACAGGTGGAGCGGCGGATGGAAGTGGACACCGTTGGGGGAGGGCAGCCACCGTCCGCTCCCGGCGGTGGTGGCGCTCGGCGGGTGCCCGAAGGCGCGGGTGAAGGCCCGGATGAACCCCTCCACCGACTCGTATCCGGCGGCGAAGGCCGCGTCGGTGACGCTGGACCCCTGGCCGATCTGCCAGGCGGCCCGCTCCAGCAGGACCCGCCGGCGCAGCGCCACCGGTGACTCCCCGGTGCCCCGGGAGAACCTCCGGCTGAAGTGGAACGGTGAGGAGTGGGCGCGGTCCGCCATGTCCGACAGCCGGGTGCTGCCTTCGTCCAGGACCGCGTCGAGGAGCTCGCGCAGCCGGTCGCGTCCCGAGGGCGGTTCGTCGGTGGGATCGGTCATGTGACCAGTATGTTCACGCCGCTGCCGGCGGCGCTTGACCGATCTTGCCCTGTGTCGGAGAGCCCGCCGGCGGGGGCGGGGTCGCCGACCGCGGCCGGGTCGACATGGCGATTGGGCCGGGTGTCGACAAGTCGCCGAGCCGACGCGCGCACACCCGACCGTTGGCCGTGGCAGTCCCCCTCACGGACAACGGTCGGGTAGGTACACATCAGCAAGCACTACAAATAAGGAAAAAACATGACTCGCTACTACATACGCGCCACGATCGACGTGAACGAGGACCAAGAGGACACGATCCGCACCGAGCACGACCTACCGCAGGACGCTCCGCTGGTCCACACCATCCGCACCGAAGTGTGGGAGGCGATCACCGCGGCCGGCCAGGAGAGCAACTACTGGGGGCAGGTCAAAATCAGCTAACTCGAACGTGCCACGAGGTGTTTCGCGCCAGGTGTGATGAAGGCTCTGGCATGTACCGGCAAGAAACGCCCGCACTCCGGAACCGGCCACGCTCTCAAGGCGCTGGGGATCCGAGGTCGGTCACGGGCGAGCTGATGGGGCACACGCGAACCGGATGGGTACGCGCGTAGACCGACAGGGCCAGGGACAGTTTCGGTTCCATGGCGCGGCCGGGGCGGTACGACCACAGGAAGTCAAGGAAGGACCGGTCGGTACGAGCCCGTCCCTCCAAGAGCACAAGCGAGTCCGGACCGTGCTCGCGTTCGAGGTCACTTGCCGTGAACTCGTCCGGCTTCTCCACCAGGTCCACCATGAACCCGCGGTCGCAGACGATCACCCCGCGGCTCGGAGCCTCCGTTCGGTTGTACGGACGCACGATCACCGACGTACCTCCGTCCGTGTCACGCAGCCTCAACAACGGGTCGTCTTCTGGGTAGAGGTTGTCGGCATAGGCGACATAGAGCTCGTGGGGGTGGTCGAGCATGGCGTCAGCGTTGAGGACTGAAGTGATGTCGCTGTAAGGACCTTGCTGCGCCGTGAACCTCAGGTCGAGGCCAGGCCAGCGGGGACCATGAGGAAGAGGCCGTTCAGCTGCTCGGGCGTACCCCTGGGAATCGACCAGAGCCCGGCTGGCCCAGGCATGGATGAAGTGCTCGTAGTACGGATGATGGACCATCGCGGCCCGCACACACCCCATTTGTGCGATCTCGTCCAGGACATGAACGATTCCCGGAATTCCCTGCACCGGGTAGAACTCCTTGGGGAGGTAGCGAGACCATTCTGCTCGCCGTGTTCCCAGACCACCAGCAGCGATCACCACCTCTGTTCGGCCTTGGTTCTCGATCAGCTCCATGGTTCCATTCCGTTCGCTAGGGTGCGGGTATGGATACGCGAGTGACGGGCCTCCTCGTGGAGGACGGAAAAGTACTGCTCCTGGACCAGGACACCGATGGTCCTCGCAGGTGGAGCCTGCCCGGTGGGCGGGTTGAGGAGGGCGAGCAGCTCGGTGACGCCCTGGTGCGCGAGATGCACGAGGAGACCGGCGTCGAGGTCGAGGTGGGACGCCTGTTGTACCTGTGCGACCACATCGTCCCGGAAAAGAATTTGCACGTCGTACACATCACCTTCGAAGTTCGCCGCCTGGGTGGATCTGTGGGTGAGATAACGGAGGGACTCGACTCCCGCCCGATCCGAGGTGTGGAATTCGTGAAAACGGGGGATCTTCCCCACCTCGGATTCAGCGAGCGTTTCGTCCAGTTGGTCGAGGACGGGTTCCCCGGAGCCGGTTCCTACATGGGACCGAAGTCAGCGATCGGACTGTGACAGGACGCTGATCACCTGCTGATCGTGTTCGCTCAGGCAGCGGTCAGTCCGACCGAGACCATCCATCCACGTGCGCAGGCGATCCGCGATCTCCTCCAGCGGGAGACCCGGTCCGGTCGTCCGATCTCGGACTAGGCGAACACCGACTCCGCGGGAGGCCCCGAGCAGGTGTCGGGAGCGAGCTCGACTCACCTCCTCTCGGCTGCTCGGGGTGTTCCACGCCGCTCCGTGGAGATAGCGCGTCACCGGTGCCCACGACGGCTCGCTGCCCGGCCCGTCGGCACACCAGACCTGGAGATTGCCGACCCGATGGTGCACCGCGTCCGCCCCGGAGCCGGGCTCGGCAACCGGGGTCGCGTCTCCCACGGAGTAGGCGGCGTTGCTCGCCTGTACGCCTTCGGTGAGGATGTCCATCTCCTCCCGGGTGGGCAATCGTGCCCCTTCGGAGAGGGCGTAGGCAGCCGCACCGATCCAGGTGACCCAGTAGGCCGGGTGGTGATCGAAGCCAGGACTGACACGCCAACCTTCCTTGGCTGAATGCAGCCGGCCACCGCGTTCGTGCGGCATGACGATAGCGAGGAGGTGTACACCGGCCGTCGTGTTATCCAACCCGGCGGCGGCAAGGCCGTTGAGCAGGCCGCACATCTCGGCGTTCGTCACCAGGACGTTGCGCCAACGGAGCTCATCCGACGTGGCCGTGACGTAGGTGGGGCTGGGAGGAGATGTCAGTAGCGGGACGGGCGTTCGCGGACTCCTGGAGCCGCGAGTCGGAGGATCGGCGCGTCGGTAACGGTCCGCCCCCGCCAGCCAACGGGTGGCGCGGTCGGCGACTGGCGGCGTCAACAAGTCACGCAACAAGACCGCGTTGCGTTCGGTCTCCGCGTTGACGAGTTCGACGTCACCTGGACTCAGCCCCACGACCAGCTCGTGCTTGGTGCGGTTGGTGGCGAAGGTGCCGTCCACCACGGGTTGGTTGGCTTCGAACCCGGGGGACACCGTTCGCCTGGCTTCGGGCACAAGCCGCATGACCGGACTCATGGCGGCGTCTCGATCGAGCACAGCGGATTCGTAGGAAATGTGTGCGTGTTCGCGTTCGGACAGGGCCTCCGCAAGCAAGCCTGTGTTCAAGGCGATGAGGCGGGTCAGAGCGACAGGCGCGACAGGGCTGTCGTCGGGAACCAGTCTGGCCCACTGGTTGCGTGCAGGATCGTGAGTCATGGCGGCGATTCGGCGGTAGATATCGCCATACCTCCAGCGGCGCCACAGGTCTCCGCGATTGAACGAGCTGGCCACCCCCAGCGGGGAGCGGGAAAGCACGAGCACTGGCGACTCGGGGAAGAGCCGCAGGAACCTGTCGGTCGTGAAGTAGAGGTTGGTCTCCTTGATCACGTGCGGCCCGCCCTGGTGCTTGCCTCGGACAAACGCCTTCAACCAGTGCACCGCGATCGTGTGATCGCTCGGAGCGGAGGACAAGGGAGAGTAGGGATGTTCCAGCCCCAACTGTTGCCGGAGGGGCTCATTGTGTTGGATCGTCGCGTGTCGCAGGGCGTCCATAGTCCAGTTGGATCCCACACGTTCCGACGTACCGAGCAGGAGTATCGGCGAGCGGTCAGGTGCCACGGGAACGTCCTCCAGAGGGAAGAGGCGATCACCGCGTCGCGGTGATGGTGTCCTTGCAGTACTTGCAGGTGGCCGTAGCGGTACGGCCATGGCGGACCGGGGGTTGGTCCGGGATGTAGTGGTGCCCTTGCGGGCTGGTACACGGGGTTGCGCCGTCCATGACCGCGCTCCTGTCCAGGCGCTCTGTGGCGGGCGCGAAACTCGGGGGTGGTGACGCCCCCGTGCGCTGAGACGAGTGCGTCAGTGGGGCCGCGCATACGCGGTCGCGTGCCGTGCTCGCGAAGCCGGGAACGCTCCGGGGCCGGCGGATCAGCCCATGGCCGCGCGGATGACGGCTTGGAGATGGGCGACGACGTCGCCATCGGCCACGGGTCTGGGAGGCCCGATCAAGGCCAGTCCGACCGTGTCCGCGAGGGTGGAGAGGGTCAGCACTTCGGTTGACTCAGGCTCGGGGGTGTCGAAAGCGGAGTCGTAGGGATCACTCACCACTGGTCTCCAAGTGTTCGAGGGGCGACTTCCAGACGAGGGCAAGCGGGTGAGGGTCTGGTCGGTGTCCGCGAGCCACGCGGGTGGCGGGTCCCTGGGTGGCGCCCCACAGCGGTTCGCCCTCCAACGTGGAACCGAGGTACCGCAGGTGAGTGCGGTGCTCGTGAGCCCACGCGGTCAGCGCGTGCATGTCGGCGAGTTCACGGATGTCGAAGACCGTTGTGGGTGCCATCACGCCACCGCCACTCTGGGCCGAATGAGCGGAACGGGCCCGGTGACGACGGCGGGCCAGGCGGGACCCGGATTGGCATAGCGGCGCACACGGCGCGACCGGTGACGCCGGACGGCGTTGGCGGCGATGTCGACGGTCAGCCACACGGTCGACAGGATCAGGTACACGCCGCGGAACGTGGCTCCGCTGGAATGCGGTCGGCGCGCCAAGGCGGTGCCGAACGACGCCACGTCCGCTACCCGCACCGTGTGGTCATGGCGGGATTCCTGATCCACCTCTAGGGCAAGTTGCACCCTTGTAGCGTTGATCAACGAAAGTGTCATGTCAGTTCACTCTCTGTGGCCATCCTTAGGTACAGCCATGATGCAACGGAACTTGGCATCACACAAGCAGAAAACTGGAAATTGCCATGATTCGAGGTGTCTAGACTGCGAGACATGCGACGCGACCACAGCCCCACCGTCCGGCTACGCCGACTCGCCACAGAGTTGCGTAGGGCACGGGAGGCGACCGGAAAGTCCCTGGCTGAGTCGGCGAAGGCCCTCGGCTGGGGCTCCCCGAAGCTGTCCAAGATCGAGAACGCCGAGCGGCGCCTGAACACCACCGATCTCGACAGACTTCTCGACCTGCACGGCGTGACCGAACCCGAGACCCGTTCCGAGCTTCATCAGCTACTGAAGGACTCCAAGGAACGCGGATGGTGGTCCCGGGCTCCGTATCGTGGTGTCTTCCCCGACCTCCTGCCGGACTTCGAGGCTGAGGCGTCCGTGATCCGCACGTACGAGTGCCAGGTGATCCCCGGCCTTCTCCAGCACCCGGACTACGCCGAGTCCGTGTTCCGTGGCGGGCAAGTCCGCGACGGCGATGCCGTACGGCGCAACGTGGACGCGCGAATCCAGCGCCAAAGCATCCTCAACCGTTTCGACCCGCCCCGCTACTGGGCGATCATCGACGAGGCCGCCCTCCGGCGCCAGACTCGCGACCCCGCCGTCATGCAGGCCCAACTACGCCACCTGGTGCAGATGGCCGCTCGACTCAACATCACGATCAACGTCCTCCCGTTCTCCGCTGGCCACCACGCCGGCATGAACGGCGCGTTCGTCCTCCTGGACTTCCCTCACCCTCTTGACCCGGCGCTGGCTTACGCTGAGACCTACGCCGCTAGCATGTTCCTAGAGCAACCGGACGAAATCGAGCGGTACGACGTCGCGTTCGGCCTGATCAGCAACGCTGCCCTCAGTGCCGCCGAGTCCGTTGACTTCCTGGAACAGCTCATAGCCGAGTCAGAGGACCGAGATGCAGAGCCCGCAGAACTGGCGCAAGAGTAGTTACAGCGGCGACCGGAGCAACTGCGTCGAGGTCGCCGACGTGCCCAGCGGTGCCGCGCTACGCGACTCGCAGAACCCGGACCTCGGCCACCTCCGGTTCGCACTCACCGAGTGGACGGCGTTCCTCGGCAGCGCCGAGACAGACCTCCGCTAACCCACCACGAACACATGCGGCCCCCGGTCGATGACCGGGGGCCGACGCATACCTAAGAACGGCCCGCGAGCGGATCGACGCACATGGGGCACCTGGCGGCGGGTCGGAGACGCTCCGTCCCATACGGCCAGAGGGTCACCACAGAGCTTCCATCACACCCAGCGCAGAACGCTCTGCCCTGATCGCGCAGTGCACGACTCAGTTGTGCGACCAGCGCAGCGACGACGCATGCTAGATCACGAAAGCAAAGGCTGTGATCGCTCCTAGGAACAGGCCCAACCCCGTGAGAAGAGAGACTCCCCACGGTTGCCCAGATTCCCGAGCAACCAAAACGCCGAAGACTGAGGTCAAGAGGGCAAGTAGGAAGAGAACGAAGTAACTAAGCATGACGAAGCCTTTTAAAATTGGTTAAGAGCGGGCCAACACGAAGACGCGGCTGTCATTCGGGCGGTGTCGGTCTCAACCACGAAGGCCGGGTGTCGGTTCGGCTCGTCATGCTTGGGCCAGTTTCGCGTGGGGTCACGAAACCGACCACATGCCAGCGTAGAGCGCGAAGGCGTCTGTGTCCCCCGTTCCGCCAATTTCCCCGAAAAATTTTGAGTCCTTCGCGTCCTCGTCGACCGACGTCAACACGTGACACAGACCGATCAGGTCCTGGAAGGCACTCGTGAATCCGTTGCGGTGGCTGGTCTACGCCGCTAGCGCGCCCCGGCAGAGTGCCACCCAGAGACACCGACAGGCGTACTGCCATCACTTGTCCAGCTCGAAGAAGTCCACAGCTTTCCGCTGGATCTGGGCGAGTCGCTTGGAAATCGGGCTGTGGTTGGCGTAGCCGAGCTTCTCGGCGATCTCGTGCTGCCGGAACCCGCTACTGAGCAAGACGACGACCTCGTGCTGCTTTTCGTTCAGGAGTGCGAGGAAGTCACTGGTGACCAGCTTGCCGAGAACCTCGCTCTCAGGCCCCTGCACCGGGATGGTGTCGGTCAACTCCACGAAGCGGACCTGCACCTTGCTACGTTTGCGGTAGAGCTTGCGTTCGAAGTCTTCACGGGCGTACGACCATCGGCTGGAGAAGTCATCCTCGACCCGATGGGAACGCACAGCGTCCAGGATGCCTCTCAAACGACCGGTAATATCTGCTGCCTCTACGGTGGCGATCACAAGGTCCTCGGCTTCCTCCTTCCCCATCCACACAGGACCGCCTTTGCGTAGGTTGCCTGTGACGGCCCCTGGAAGAAAGCTTCCATCTTCAAGGGGAACTGGGCCGACCGACTTCCCCTGGTCGACCTCTGGGAACTGCCTCAGGATTCCTTGGATGACCGTCGTGATTGGTGGAATCCAGTAATCGAGATTATGCGAGATCATCCGAATCGGGTCATCACTGGAGAAAGCTCGCAATGATGACCCCGAGTTGAGATGTGGCCAGACCGTCCAGGCCCACGCGTCCGCCAAGCGCCGCTCGAAACCCGAAGGAAGGAAGCGATCGGCATCACTGTGGTCGGCCATGAACGGCCACTGACCTCCACGGAGGAGAGGCAGGCCGAAGCGATCTAGCGTGTCCTTAGGCAGCAGGTGAAGCAGCGGTACGTACTCGAAGTACCGCGATCGAGTACGCGGGACAAGGATCGTGTTGATGTCACCAAGGTCGGCGATCTTCGCAATCGGCTCGGGGAGGTCATCACCGCTGAAGAAGCGTCGGCGGAACTGGCCTGCTTCCCAGAGCATGTTCCACGTGCCAACTCGGGCGATCAACTCCAAGGAGGCAGGGTCCATTGGGATGGCCACGTAGTCGGGAAGTTGCGGATCCAAGGGCCGGACCACACCAGT